>CP070682.1:1077199-1089445 GCA_020352595.1 bacterium
CGCTGGCCGGGACGGGAATGCCTTCCGGTTCCACGGCCTCGGCAAGATCGGCAAGGGCCCGTGCCAGCTGTTCCTTGCTCATGCCGCTGCGGCCTTTAAGATCCACCTGTCTGGCCAGGGCGAGCAGTTCGCTCTTCTTCATCTTCAGATACCTGTCCATCATCTCACACCCCCTTCATGGCCAGCAAATCCTCGTACAGCCGCTGGTAATCACCTGCCGAACGCCTCCAGGAGTGGTCCTCGGACATCACCCTGCCGAGGATCGCGGGCAGGGCACCGCTCCTGAAGAACTTCACCGCCCTGCTCACGGCCTCCCATAGACCCTTCTCGTCCGCGTCGCCGAAGAGGAAGCCGTTGCCCCTGTCGGGATCAACATCCATATCAACGACCGTGTCCTTAAGGCCACCCGTAGCCCTTGCGACGGGCAGCGAACCGTAACGCATGGCGATCATCTGACCCAATCCGCAAGGTTCGAAGCGCGAGGGCATGAGGAAGAAGTCCGACGCCGCGTAGATCCTCCTGGCCAGGGAATCGTTGAACCCGATGGTCAGGGAGACCAGTCCCGGATAGGGGTTGCATGCCACCCTGAGCGACTCCTCGTGGGAAAAATCCCCCGTGCCCAGGATGACCACCTGCAGGCCCTCCTCGGCCATCTTCCCTATGACCCTCGCCAGGATGTCGCTTCCCTTCTGGTGGACCATGCGCCCGACAAAGGCGAAAAGGGGTGCCCCCTTGTCAGGATAGAGCCCCAGCTGACCCATGAGAACCTCGCGGTTGGCCCGGCGCCCGGACGGATCCCGTGCCGAGAAGGGGGCGGCGAGTGCCCCGTCACGGGCGGGATCCCAGGAGTCGTAATCGATGCCGTTGAGGATGCCGCGCAGGAGGGAACCCTTGCCCTGCAGGACTCCGTCCAGGCCCCATCCCTGCTCCACGGTCCTGATCTCCTCAGCGTAGGTGGGCGAGACGGTGGTCACGACATCGGAGGCCTCGATGCCGCCCTTGAGGAAGTTGAGCCTCCCGGCGTACTCCATGAGACCGCCGGTGAATACGGTCTCCGGGAGACCGAGGGCCGGCATGAGCTGTGTCCCGAAAGCGCCCTGGTACGACAGGTTGTGTATCGTGAGGACGGAACGCACTTCCCGCCAGCGGTCGAGACCTTCACCGAACCTCATGTTCAGGGGTGCCAGTGACGCGTGCCAGTCGTGGCAGTGGACGACGTCGGGCCTGAAATCGAGGGCCTCGGCCCCCGCGAGGGCCCCCCTGCACAGGAGGGAATATCTCAGGGCGCTGTCCGGGTACTCGCCGCCTGCCGGACCGTAGATACCGGCTCTGTCGAAGTACCCCGGTTCTTCGAGGAAGCAGTACCTGGCACCTCCCGATTCAAGGGATCGGACGCCGCATTCCCGGTTGGAACCCGGTTCCCGGAGCGTGAAACGGACGCCTGTGGGCTCCGGTTCGTACCCCCTGAGGCCGACTTCGCGATAAAGGGGGAGGAACGTCATCACATCGAGGCCCCTTTCGGCCAGTCTGGAAGGGAGGCTGCCGACAACGTCCCCGAGCCCCCCCACCTTGGCGAAAGGGGCCGCTTCGGCTGCCACCATGAGAACCTTCAGCGGGCCGCCGGAACCGGCCTTCACGCCGACCCCCTCTATCCCGGCCCCGGTCCTTGTCCTTTTAACGGTCTTTTTCCTGATCATGGCAGTGCACCTGTTCGGGGAACCCTCCGATGAGGATCCGGATATCCGACGCCGCGTCATCGGCTCCCTGGCCCGCCGCGCGGTTCACCTTTCAGGAAACCCTATATCTCCGCCTCCCTGAGGAACCTCGCCGCGTCCTCCGGGGAGGTGGGATTGATCTGGAAACCGGTGCCCCATTCAAAACCCGCGATCATGGTCATCCTGGGAATGAGTTCCAGATGCCAGTGGTAATCGCTGGAGATGCTCGTCCAGTATTCCGGTTTGCCGGGCCGCCTTGTGACGGGCGGAGCCGTGTGAAGGATGAAGTTGTACGGAGGGTCGTTGAGGACCTTCCTGAGCCTCAACAGGGTCTCCTTGACCACCGCCGCGAAATGCTGGAGGTGATCCTCATCCAGGACGGAGAAATCGTGGTTGTGGGTCTTGGGCGCGATGCGGAGCTCAAAGGGAAAGGACGAGGCGAAGGGAGCGAAGACCACGAACCTCTCCTCGTTGATGACGATGCGCTCCCCGTCCTCGAGCTCCTGGTGTATGATGTCGCACATCATGCATCTTTCCTTGCGCATGTAGTAGTCCCGCACGCTGTTGAGCTCGACGGTCACCAGGCTGGGCGTCACGGGGATGGCGATGATCTGGGAGTGGCTGTGGCAGAGGGTCGCACCCGCCTCGGAGCCGTAGTTCTTGAAGATCATGATGTAACGGAACCGGTGGTCCTTCATGAGGTCCGCCAGCCTGTCCCTGAAGACGGAGAAGACATCGCGCATGTGCGCGATGGTGAAATCGGCCATCTGTTCCTGGTCGTTGGGCGTCTCGACGATGACTTCGTGGGCACCGAAACCGGACACCACGTCGTAGATCCCCTTGCCGTAGCGCTTCTGCGGGCTTTCGATGGTCAGAGCCGGGAACTTGTTGGGGATCACCCTGACCTTCCAGCCCGGACTGTTGGGTTGGGTTCCGGGGTTCCTGATGGCGAGGATTTCCGGCGGCGTACGACCCTCGTTGCCCGGACAGAAAGGGCACACCGCGCGCGATACGGCGTGCAGCGGCGTTTCCGGACGCTGGATGTGCGTGGGCCGCATGCCCCTCTCTGTGGCGATGATGACCCAGGTCTTGCGTACAGGATCATACCGAAGCTCGGACATGGATCCTCCTCTCACATGTCGCTCTGACCGCGCCTCTTCAGAAGGCCAGCGTCAGGTCCAAGGATAACGTTTTTAGCCCCGCAAAATCCAGCGCCCACCTCAGGACCAGGCAACTGCCCTGATAGGCAACGTCAAAACCCTTCTCCGACTGGGAGACGGTCTGGACGGGGAAACTCCAGACCATGGCCGGCCTGGAGAGTTCCAGGGTCAGCGCCTCCTGGAGGGAAGGGTCCCTCACCGATACGACGCGGCCAGAACCGGTATCCGCAACATCAGCCAGGGAGAAGGGCATCCCGTCCATCTCGGCCCGGCAGCTGGTCGCCGAGGGGAAATGGAGGTTGATCTCGCAGGCGAAGACACACGGCACGCCGGGCTCTTCCTCTGCCCGGAGCCGGTATCCCACACGCAGACGCCTTTCGTCCAGGGTAAAGGTCTTTTCCAGAGCCAGGCCCACCGCATGGGCGCCTTCGGGCCTGATGGTACCTGACCTGTCGGCCCTGACGCCCTCCCCCACGAGTTCCATTCCGTAGGCACCGTCCGCGAAATCCCCCCATTGGGAGAAGTTCCCTCCGGCGAAGTCGCCTATTCCGGTACCTTCCGGGAGGAAGTGGTCGATGAAGGCGTACCTTGGGTACCTGTCGTAAACCAGGTATCTGCGGGTCTCCTCGTCCATGGAGCGAAAGGCCTCGTGGATGGTGGCGACGCCTTCCCCGGTGTCCTCCCGCGCCTCTGTGGCTGCCAGATGGTAGTGTTCCATGCGCCGCGTGAGCGTGCCCAGGAGGTCGAAGAGGCTCCTCTTGTCCGAAAGTTCGTAAACCTGCCCGCCCGTGGAGGTGATCCCGACGATGCCGTCCGCGCTGCGGATCTCGGCCTCGTTGCGCCCGTCCGCGTTCAGGTCCCCCAGACGGGGACCGGGAACACCCGTCGCCTCGTCGAGGATCCTCTCGGCCTCGTTGAGCTCCCGCTTGATGCTGTTTCTCAGGACCGGGAGATAAAGTCCGCCGAAGATGCCGTGCCAGTAGGCGTCGTTGCACTGCCCCCTGAGCAGGTGGCGCCTGGCCTCGGGGATCGGGTCGCGCAAGGTCCGCTCGCTTATGCGGATCATCTTCTTGTGCATGTTGTTGCTCTCATCGTACTTTATGAAGAAGTGTGGCCACAGCCCTCCCCTGAGAAATCGCCTTGCGGCCGGCCCCCGCCCGGACCGCTCCAGCTCCGAGTGCAGGTCGTGGAAGAGACGTGCGTCTCGGGGAGGCAGCGTCCATTCCGCCATCTCGAAGTAACTTCCGGGAGGCAGGTAAACGCGCCCGAGGGGGCTGTTGTCCTCCAGGTAGCGGGTGAAGCTCTCCGTTGTGATGGTCTCGCTGTTCGTGACGGCCTCCAGAAAATCCCGCAGCCACCCCTTCCCGTAGACCCAGTCGAATGTCTCCGGCCAGAGACCGAACTTCTCCCCGTCATCGAACACGATGGCGGCACCGTCGCCTGCCGACTCGATGGCCGCCAGCGCTTCCGGCACGGGTTTGAAGGGAGTGGCGTAGCGAAGAGCCTGACTGATGGGGTAAAGCGCCATGACGAGGCCCCTGCTCTCCGTGATGAAATATCCGTTGAGATCGCGGTCACCGAGCCCCGCCGCCATGAGGTGGTTGTCATCCACGATGGAATAACGGATGCCGGCCCTGTGCAGGAGAGGTACCAGACCGGGATCCCAGATCCTCTCCGTGAGCCAGAGACCCGCCGGCCTCTCGCCCGAGATATCCCGGATATGATCGGAAAGGATCCCGATCTGCTCGAGGGCGTCCTCGGGGGGGATGACGGAGAGGATGGGCTCATAAAAGCCCGCCGTGAGCAGCTCCGCCTGGCCCCTGGAGGCCAGCTCCGCCAGGACGGAATGGATCCCCTTCTCCTGTTCGCTGATCCACTCCAGAAGGTAGCCGCTCATGTGAAAACCGAAACGGAAATCGGGGAAACGGGCGAGTTCTTCCAGGAGGGGCCCGTAGCAGGTGGCGCAGGCCTGCCTGAGGACTGAGTGGAAGTTGCCCACCGGCTGGTGACAGTGAAACCCCATGAGCAGGGTGGTCCTGGCCCGGGGGCTGTCAGACGATCCAGTATTCAAGGTCGTAATCCTCCGGAACGGTGATCTTGACGAGGGAGAAGAGAGGCGCTTTCTCTATGGGATCCGGTCCTTTCCAAAGGCTGAAAGACAGCAGGATCTCGCGGCCGGGACCTGCCTCGAGGATCTTCAGGGGCACCCTGACCTCGGCCACCCTTCCCGCCGCTCCCAGCAGCCCAGCTTCGAGGTCAGCCGGTTCCATGATCTCCATGTTCCCCGCCGTGATACGGAAAGTGAAGCTGCGTTTCAGGGGGGCCACGGCCTCGATGACCAGCCTCATATCCTCCGCCCTCCTGAGAAAGTCGCCTTCCGTGTCCAGGCGCAGGTATAGATTCTCGCTGTCGAAGCCGTAACGAAGCTCGCGGAGGACGGGGTCCGACTTGTGCATGGCTCCCTGATCGAAGTCGAGGTCGAAACGTCCGGCGCTGAGCCACTCGAAATAGTGGGACACTCTCCCGTAGAAATCCGGCTGGATCCTGTCCTTGGGCGTCTCGATGTGGCCCCTGACGCGCTTTCTCTTGATGGGCTCGAGAAGTTCCGCGGGAACTTCGAGCTCCGCATACCGGTACGCGTTTATCAGATGCAGACGGAACAGCTCGTCGAACCGGTCAGCGAGGGTCGTGAAGTGGTCATCGCCGAACCACCAGTACCAGTCACTGCCCTCCGCGATGAGGAGCTGCTCGAGAACCTTGGGACGGTTCTTTTTCCCCTCGTCGGCCAGGAACGGACCGAGGTTGGACCGGGCGCGGCACACCATCTCCCAGGCCCTGTTCTTTTCCTGGTGACCCACCCATGTGGACAGCCGGCCCCCGATCCAGGATCCAGGGACCACGCTTTCCAGAGGCAGGGCCTGAGCGGACTCCAGGGCCTGGCTCATGGTGACCATCTCGATGGCTTCATCACCTGCGACGGCGTCATAGAAGCGGTCCAGGAATTCCCGGGCATTGCCCGGATAGTGTTCCCATGCGTTCTCCCCGTCCAGGATGACGGAGACGATCCCCTCCTCCGTTTTAAGGGCCTTGCGGATGTCGTGGACTCTGGCCAGGAAATGTTTCACCGCCTCCGCGGCATCCATGCGCTGGTAGGTGAAGCCGATGAGGTCCGACAGACCGCGATCCCGAAAGAAGATGGAGATCTCCCCCCCCGGTGTCCCCAACTTCCAGGGCCGGTAAAGGTCCATTCTCCGGTCCCCTTTCACCGGATTGGCCGCATGCAGCGAATGGAAGAGGACCTGCTCGTCGGAACCCGCGTACAGCACGCCATGGCTGGCCATGAGCGCCAGCGTGCCCTCGCTGACGGCACCCTCGGAGGGCCACATGCCCCGGCACTGGATGCCGAAGGTGTCCCTGTACATGGCGAGGGCCTTCTCCACGTGAACCGGCGCGTCCTCCTGGAGACCCCGGCAGAAGACGGGCAGGGGAAGGTCCTTCTCAACGGCCCGCGCGCTGGAAAAATCCCGAAGAAGGGGGAGGATGGGGTCATAATAGGGTGTGGTGGTTATCTCGATGTCCCCGGCTTCCTGGGCCTGTCTGTATGCGGGGATGATCTCCTTCACCCTGGCGAGAAGAAGGTGAACCAGGTCTTCCTTCTCCTGCTGCTTGAACTGCTGGCCCTTGCGCAGGAGCGCCCTTATCATGGGCTCCTCCTGGCGGATGACGGTCCCTGTCCAGGCCAGGAGGAAAAGGACCTGGATGTCCAGGATCTCCTGCACGGAGAAGAGGCTGGCGGCACCGGCCAGAGCCCCGTGTCTCTCCCACCTGTCATAGAGCTGGTAATAGCGCCGCAGGGGAAGGATCTGGTGGCGCACCGAACCGATGAACAGAAAATCGAAGAGGAGGGCGATCTCGTCCTCGTCCAGGTCCTCCACAGGCTTCATGAGGATCTTGAGAAAGACGTCCGACTCGTGGTCCGCCGAGCCGGCGATCTGGTCCATGAGGGAGGGCACCAGGTTGAAGGTCGTCCGGATGCCGTCCCTGCCCCGCGCCAGCCGCAGCATGTCGTAGTAGTCCTTGGTGGCATGGAGAAAGGTCAGCGGCATGACGGACGTGCCGTCAAAGCTGTTCCTGTAACATGGTTGGTGCATGTGCCACCAGAGTGCCAGACGGATCCTTTTTGCCAAACCGGATCACCTCTCGAGGGCCCACCGGCTCACGCGTCGGCCCCATTTGTTGAAAATATTCCTTGCCCGGGCTGCATCCGTCCCCTCCACCACCAGGCTCACCCTGGGACTGTTCAGGTCAGGCAGCAGGAGGACCCATGAGCCGTCCATGTGGAACTTGACGCCGTCCAGGTAGGAGGTCTGGTGCTCCTGGACCGCCTCCCGGAAGTTCCTCATGAGCCTCCCCTTGGTCTCGGACGGGCACACGGTGGTGCGCGAGTAGTAATGGGTCACCGGCAGATCGTCATAGACGTCGGACACCTTTGCCCCTGTCGCGGCCATCATCTCGAGGATCACGGCCAGCGAGAACATGGCGTCGAAGTGCGGCTGGAACCTCGTGAAGGCCATGGCTCCGTCAACCATGGCCACGAGGTCGAACTCCCTGAAGGATTCCGGGGGCAGCCTGAGGATGCGCCCTGCCTCGATCTTGACCTTCCGGATTTTCCCCGCTGCGATGTGGGGGGCCTGCACCGGAAGGAAGGCCCGTGCCTTCCCCCTTCCCGCCGTCCTTCCCATGAGTTCCAGGACGAAGAGCAGGCACCTGTGGGAAGGTTGGGGGCGGCCCATGTCGTCGACCATGTAGAGGTGCTCGCCGGTGGGTGCGATGTAAAAACCCATGTCGGCGCCCAGGGCGCGGACGATCTTGGCCACCCTCGCGAGGGAGCCCTTGATGAGCGTTGAAGGCGCCGCAAGCTTCCTCTCGTCCGGATGGGCGTTGAGGATCACGGCATCGCATCCCAGGCTGGCCATGAGGCCGGGGAGGATATTGGAGGTGGCGCCGTGGGCCAGGTCCAGGACCACGGTGAAGGCGCGGTCCCTGATGAGCGGGGCTTTTATCTCCCTGAGGAAACCTTCGCGGTAATAGTCCGCGGCGAGGGGCAGTTCCGAGATGGTCCCCACCTCGTGATAGTGGCTCCTGCGGAAATTCTCGCGGAAGAAGATCCTCTCGATCCCCTTGGCCATGTCTTCCGTCAGGGCGAACCCGTCCTTGTCGAAGAAGAGGATCTCCGTGGAGGATTCATCTCCCGGCTTCTGCCTGAAATGGACACCACCCACCTCGCCGAAGGTGGTCAGTTTGTACCGGGTCACGGGCATGGGCATGAGCCTCAGGTCCGAGACGCTCACGCCCGTGGACAGGATGCCGCCGAGGAAGGCCCTCTTGAGCATCCTCGAGGCGTTGTGGCTGTCCCTGCTGACGAGGATCCGCCCCGTCCGGGGGAGGACCGAACCGAAAGCCTCGCCCAGCTTGGCCACGAAGCCCGAACTCATCTCCACGTTGGTGTGGCCCGCGATCCGATTGCCCTCGAAGAGCCCCGCCTTGAACCTGTCGCCCCAGATGAGGTTGGATGTCAGAACGGAGCCGGCCTCCACCCTCTTTCCCGGCCACAGGAGGACGTCCCTCTCCACGGAGACGCCGTCCTCAAGGATGCAGTCGGCCGCTATCACGGCGCCTTCCGGGATGTATACGCCCTCTCCCAGCCGCGAGCCGTCGCAGACAACGGTGTTGACCAGCCGGCTGCCGCGACCGATGTTGACCCCGTTCCATAAAACCGCCCGCTCGAAGCGGCAGCCGGCGGCGATCTCACAGCCCTCCCCGAAAACGGAATCGGTGTACTGTCCACGGGGGAGCCGCACGTCGCGCCCGACGACCACCGTTCCGGTGATCCTGGCCCCTGAGGAGAGGGAGGCCCCCTCCTGAAGCCAGGCCGTACCGGTCTCCTTTCTCACCGGCTCTCCCCGGGGAGCCACCTTCATCTTCCCCGCAAAAACGTCCCTGTGCACGTTCCTGTAGGAATCCGGGTTGCCCACGTCTCGCCAGTATCCGGCGGCGACGTGCCCGAAGAGCGGTTTCCCCTTCTTGAGCAGGATGGGGAAAAGGTCCTTGGAGAAGTCAAAGGCCTTGCCGGCCGGGATCAGGTTCAGGATCTCCGGTTCGAGCACGTAGATCCCGGTGTTGATGGTGTCGCTTACGACCTCGCCCCAACTGGGCTTTTCGAGAAAGCTCCTGATGCGTCCCTTCTCGTCGGCGATGACGACGCCGAACTGGAGGGGATTTGCCACAGAGGTCAGGACGATGGTGGCCACGGCTCCCCGACTCCTGTGAAACTCCACGGCAGCCCCGATATCTATGTCCGTCACCAGGTCGCCCGACATGACCAGGAACGTCCCGTCCAGGGAGTCCGCAGCGAACCTCACGGATCCGGCCGTCCCGTAGTCGGCATCCGGCACCACGTACCTGAGGGACGCCTTGCCCTGCCAGTTCACTTCGAAATATTCGCGGATCCTCTCGGGCATGAAGTAGAGGAGCATGGAGATCTCTTCCACGCCGAGGCCGTCGAGCCGCTTCAGGATCAGTTCCAGCATGGGCTGGTTCATGAGCGGCAGCATCGGCTTGGGGATGTTGGACGTGAGAGGCTGGATCCTCGTCCCGAAGCCGCCTGCCAGTACCACCGCTTTCATGACCTGTCGCCCTTCCTGGGATGGTGCTTGGCCAGAACCCTTTTGACCTCCGCCAGCAGTTCAGCGATGTCGGAGGACTTGACGACATAGCCCTCGGCCAGCCACGACGAGAAATCCGACTTGTAACTGCTGTAGGCCGAGGAGATGATGACCGGGACCTGGATCTTCCTGTCGGTCAGGTCCTTGAGCATCTCCAGTCCGCTCTCCCCCTTGAGCCTTATATCCAGGATGATGAGGTGAACCTCTTTCCCGCCGAGTTTGCCCAGCGCCTCGGCGCTGTCCGCGGCCGTCAGCACCTCGTAGCCTGCTGATTCGAGCTCCATGCGGTACAGTTCCCTGATCCCCTGCTCGTCATCCACAACAAGGATACGGTTTTTCATGAGCTCTCCTTACCGATCAGCAACCAAATTCCAGGATGAAGTTGTCTGCATCCCTTGAAAGAGTGACGCCTTCCTTTTCCAGGAAATCCCTGAGGCGGTCCGTCTCCTCAGCCAGTTCCTCCGCCAGATGGGGCGATGGCGGAGCCAGGTCGTTCCTGCCGCCGAAGGACACCGTGACCTTCGAACCGTCGGAACGGGTGGAGATCTCGATGGGTCCCTGATGCCCCTGCTGCAGGTGGATGAGGCCCATGAGCCGGGCCATGACTCCCGCCACCTTTTCGTAGTCCACCCTGACCAGGGGGATCGGCTCCTCGCGGACCCTGATCTCGGCATGGCTCAGCACGTTGAATCGCCGGTAGGCCATCACCACCTCGCCCACCATGTGGTTCAGGTCCCAGTAATGCCGACGCGGGTGATCCTCCTCGACCTGGGAGATGAAATCCCCTATGAATCGGTCGAGGTTCCGCACGTCCTGCTGCAGGGACCGGAGCAGTTCCGCTCTCTCCTGGCCGGTCTCCTTGCCGCGCTCCAGGCTGTTGAGGTGACCCGACATGGACACCAGGGGGTTCCTAAGGTTGTGGGCCAGGATGGAGGTGAACCGCCCCATCGTGTTCTTCCTTTCCATCCTCAGGAGCATCTCCTGCTGGGCCTCGATGTGCGCCTTGGCCTCCTGGAGTTCGGCCACGCGCTCGGCGTACCTTTCGATGATGAGGGCCTTTTCCAGGGCGCTGATGAAAGGCTTCGCGAACTGCGACAGGATCTGAAGCCCCTCCAGGGTGATCCGGTCGCTGGAGGCGAAGTTGTCCACCAGCAGGACACCGAAGTGGCCCCAGTAGCCCCACATGGGGATCACTCCCACCTGCCCGGCCTGGAGGAGGTCCATGAGCCAGGAATCCTGAAGCCTCTCCATGGGTGGTTCCAGCAGTCTCGCCTCACGGCCGCGCAGCGCCTCCGCCACCGGTCCGGTATCTCCCGGCGGGAGGACCATGCGTTCGAGGATGGGGGCAAGGCGGCTCTTGTGCTCCTGAAAATCCTTCATGGCCCTGGCCACCAGCTGCTCGAGACCCGGCTTTTCCTCGAGGATGCGTCCCCAGAGGCTCCAGGTCTCCTCTCTGGACAGTTCCCCGATCCCCGCATGGCCGCGGATGGAGCCGTCCTCGGGGTCGTACAGCATCACGAAGGCCCTGTTGTACCCGAAAAGGTGCCCCGTGGTGATGATGGTGAGGAGCAGGGCGATGATCTCGTCGCGCCTTCCGGCGCTGACCAGGAATCCATCCACCTGCTTGCGTACCGCCATGGCGTGGAGCAGTTCCCGATACCGCTCAGAGAGGTCCTCGAGACCGGTCTCGGCACCCTCCACCGGCGAGAGGCCGCTGCTCCCGACGACGGCCTCCTGAGAGTCGATGAGGGATCTCTCGAAAGCGCTCAAACGCCCCTTTCTCATATCCCTTTCCACCCCCTAAAACCGATTACCGCGCCGGAAGGACGCGGCAACAATGTAAATGATAGCATAGGCAACCTGGCTCAGCGGCCTGTTTCTGAACCCTGGCCCGGGGTTGCTGCGGAGGAGGCGAGGATCAGCCGATGCCGGCGCTTCTCATCCCCTTGACCCGGAGCTTGACCTTGCGCACCCCCTGCCAGGTCTGGATCTCCGGCACGACAGCCATTTCCATGCGGCGGTCGAGATTTTCAAGTTCGTGGGCCTGCCGGAACGCAATGGCACCCGCCGTACGGCCGTTCTGCCTGGCAACGAAGCTTAGGTGGTCGCCGCCGACGATCCTGGGTTCCAGGACCTCGACGTTCCTGACGAGGATGACCGGCTCGGGGTTCCCCGCCCCGAAGGGCGAAAGATCCAGGAATTTGGAGACCTCATCCAGCCCGAGGTGATCCAGGCCGGCCTCCGCGTCGAGGGTCATGACCGGGATGAAGCCCTCCTCAGGCACCATTTCCCGCACCACTCCCTCGAACCGTTCCCTGAACATCTCCAGATTTTCGGGCTTTATCTTGATACCTGCGGCATACTTGTGCCCCCCGAAATCGAGAAGGAGATCCCTGCACCTGGAAAGCCCCTGGAAGAGATGGAAGCTGGGGATACCCCTTGCCGAACCCTTGCACAAACCTGCGTCGAGGCAGAGCAGGACCGTGGGCCTGTAATACCTCTCCATGAGGCGCGATGCGACGATGCCCACGACCCCCGGGTGCCAGTCCGCCGAATAGAGGACGATGCTCCTACTTTCCTCGAGATAGCCGCTGGACATGATCTGCTCCACAGCCTCGGAAAAGATCTTCTCCTCGATGCGCTGCC
>CP070682.1:1089545-1093010 GCA_020352595.1 bacterium
AGGATCGAGGAGGTGGTCAAGAAGGTCTCCAGGGAGATGGAGGTCACCATCAAGGAGGAGGGGGAAAAGGCCGCCTTCGACATCGGCGTTCACGGGATCCATCCGGAACTGATAAGGCTCATGGGCAAGCTGAAATACCGCACGAGCTACGCCCAGAACGTCCTGCACCATTCCATCGAGGTGGCCTTTCTGTGCGGAAGCATGGCTGCCGAACTGGGCCTCAACATCAAGGACGCGAAGCGCATCGGATTCCTCCATGACGTCGGCAAGGCCGTGGACCACGAGGTGGAAGGTTCCCACGCCCTCATCGGTGCCGACCTGGTCAAGAAGTACGGAGAATCCCAGAAAGTTGTCAACGCACTGGCGTCCCACCACGACGAGATCAAAGCCGGCTCCATCGAAGCGGTCCTGGTCCAGGCGGCCGACGCCCTGTCGGCGGCCAGACCCGGCGCGAGACGGGAGATGCTCGAAACCTACATCAAGCGTCTGGAGGACCTCGAGCGCATCGCCGGCACCTTCAAGGGCGTGGACAAGAGCTATGCCATCCAGGCCGGAAGGGAGGTCAGGATCATGGTGGAGTCCGAAGAGGTGACCGATGAGCAGGCGACCGTGATCGCCCGGCAGATCGCGCAGAAGATCGAGAAGGAACTGGCTTATCCCGGCCAGATCAAGGTCACCGTCATCCGGGAGACCAGGGCCGTGGACTATGCGAAATAGAAAGGATCCGGGATCCATGGTCCGGGATCGGGGAAACCGGGAGGGTCGCACCATTGGTTAACACTTCCGGTGATACAGTGCGCGTGCTCTTCATCGGGGACGTTGTGGGAAAGCCGGGCCGCCGGGCCGTAAGGGACATCCTCGACGGGCTGGTGGATCGCCACAAAGTGGACCTCGTGGTGGCCAACGCCGAGAATGCCGCCGGTGGTTTCGGCGTCACCTCGGAAACCGCGGCCGAGCTCTTCGAGGCCGGCGTCCATGTTCTGACCACGGGCAACCATGTATGGGACAAAAGGGAGGCTCTGGAACTGGTCGAGACAGAGCCCAGGATCCTGCGTCCGGCCAACTACCCGCCCGGGGCTCCGGGCCAGGGTCAGATCACCGTCAGGACCCCCGTCGGTGTCAGCGTCACCGTCGTCAACCTTTCCGGCAGGGTGTTCATGGACACCGTGGACTGTCCCTTCAGGCGGATGGACGCCATCCTCGAGGAACTCGGCGGCAAACAGCGCTGCATCGTGGTGGATCTTCACGCCGAGGCCACATCCGAGAAACGGGCCCTTGCCCTCTATCTTGACGGGAGGGTCAGCGGTGTCCTGGGAACCCACACCCACATCCAGACGGCCGATGAAAGGATCCTGCCGGGGGGCACCGCCTACATCACTGACGTTGGGATGACGGGCAATGAGGAGGGGTCTGTCATAGGCATCGACTTCGAGGCGGCACGCTACAGGTTCCTCACGCAGATGCCCGTCAGGTTCGACCTGTCCAAAGGTGTCCCGGTCCTGAACGGGGTGCTCCTGGAGATGGATGTCGCTTCGGGGAAGGCCGTGGCCATAAAGCGGATCTCCCAGTCCCTGGGCCGTTCGGTCTCCCCCTGACCGCCCTCCCATGGAACGCTCGGCGCCCTTTTCCGTCAGCGAACTCACCCGCCACATCAAGGATGCCCTCGAGATGGCCTTCCCACCCCTCTGGGTGGAAGGGGAGGTGTCCGACTTCAGGGCCGCCGCCAGCGGTCACATGTACTTCACCCTCAAGGATGACCAGGCCAGGATCAGGACCGTCATGTTCCGGCGCGAGGCGGCCCGGCTGCCGTTTATCCCAGCCGACGGCATGCAGGTCCTCGTCCACGCGCGGCTCAGTGTTTACGAGGCCAGGGGAGAGTATCAGCTCATAGCCGACGACCTGGAGCCCCGAGGCCTGGGCGCCATGAGGCAGGCCATGGAGCGGCTGAGGCTCAAACTTGAGGCCGAGGGCCTGTTCGCTCCCGAAAGGAAGCGGCCGCTGCCCCTTTACCCTCACCGCGTGGGCGTGGTCACCTCCGCCTCGGGGGCTGCCATCCGGGACATTCTCAAGGTCTTCGCGGATCGTGATACTCCCGTGAACGTCCTTGTCTCACCTGCTCTGGTCCAGGGCAGGGAAGCTCCCGGGAGCATTGTCGGGGCCCTCGCCGCGCTGGTGGAGCACGGGGGGTGCGACGTGATCATCGTGGGCCGCGGAGGCGGTTCCTGGGAGGACCTGCTGCCCTTCTCCGACGAGAAGGTGGTCAGGGCCGTGGCCGGCTGCCCCCTCCCCGTGATCTGTGCGGTGGGCCACGAGATAGACGTTTGCCTGTGCGACCTCGCGGCGGACGTTCGGGCCCCCACTCCCAGCGCCGCAGCCGAGATGGTTGCGGAGGGCAGGGCGGCGCTTCAGAGGGTCCTCTCCCACCTGGCCCACCGTCTCGTGGCCGGGATGCGGCTGAGGGTCGCTGATTCCGGGAGGAAGGTCGTGGAACTGGGGTCCAGGCTCATCCACCCTCGATACCTGCTGGACCAGGGGAGGATGAAGCTCGACGACCTGTCCTTCCGACTCCTCAGCCACGTCCGTTCACGGCTGGAGCGGTGCCGGGGGGAACTGGGGCGGCTGTCCGCCCTCCTCAGGTCCCTGGGGCCCCAGGCGGTTTTGGAGCGCGGCTACGCCGTGGTGCAGAAGCAAGACGGAACCGTCGTGCGACGTCCGGGGCAGGTGAGGGAAGGGGAGAGGCTGGACGTCCGCGTGGCTGAGGGCAGGATAAGGGCAAAGGTTGAGGGGGGAAAGGAAAAGAAATAGTTACAGGGCAGGACTGTCGCGGAGAGCAGGAGGCAGAAACAGAGAACCCCTGAACCGCCTGTGGAAGAAAAAGCCCGGAGCCAGTCGCTCCGGGCTTCTTTGAGATCCGAGATAAAAAAAGCGGGGCCCGGGGCCCCGCTTTGCCATCAATACATTCCCGGTACACCGCTGGGCGGCATGCCTCCGGGGGGCTGCTTCTCCTCGGGCTTTTCCACCACGCTGGCCTCCGTGGTGAGAAGGAGTCCCGCGATGGAGGCCGCGTTCTGCAGGGCCGAGCGGGCCACCTTGGTGGGGTCTATGATGCCGACCTCCATGAGGTCCGCGTACTCCTCCTTGGCGGCGTCGAAGCCGTAGCTGACCTTCTTGTTCTTCTTGATGTTGTCCACGATGATGGAAGGTTCCAGGCCGGCGTTGGCCACGATCTGGCGGAGGGGTTCCTCCAGGATCTTGCGCACGATGTTCACGCCCACCATCTGATCATCCTCTTCCAGCTTGATCTTGTCCAGGGCGCCGAGGCAGCGCACGTAGGCCACGCCGCCGCCGGGGACGATCCCCTCCTCCACGGCGGCCCTGGTGGCGTGCAGAGCGTCCTCGACGCGGGCCTTCTTCTCCTTCATCTCGGTCTCGGTGGCGGCACCGACCTTGATGACGGCCACGCCG
>CP070682.1:1093110-1097927 GCA_020352595.1 bacterium
AGCCCCCGTCATGGCGGAACTGTACTTGATGGAGTTGGCGTAAAACAGCCACTGGAGGGCCCACCGTTTCTCGAGGGTCTCGTCGAAGGGGTTGGCCCTGTCTGCCAACCCCGCATCCCATGCCGACTGGAGCAGCTGAGTGGAGGTCAGGACCATCCTGTCCACCTCCTCTATGGTCCTGTCGAGTTTCTCGAAATGCTTGGAATACCAGTCGAATCCGTGGCACCCCCCGCAGATCCGCCCCATGGCCGCCCTGCGCTTGTCCTGCGTGGCGGGGTCGATGAGGTAGACGGAAGCCGGCTCCCCCCCGAAGGTGGTTGGCAGCGGGAGTCCGTCCGCGTTGCGGATGACGGTGACGTCACCCTGGCGTGGCTGGGGATGACTGTAGATGAGGCTGAACAGCCGCACCCACAGCCTTGCCCCGAAATCGTGCGTCCGTTCCGCCAGGACTGCTCCGTCCGGACCCGTCACCAGGCTGTTGTGGCAGACAGCGCAGGTGGGAGCCTTGAAATCCTCCCCAAGCACCCAGGGGACGTTGTCGAAATTCCACTCCTGGCCCTTGGAAAGGAAGATGTTGCCGTGCTTGCTCTCCTTGTAGACATTCCATGCAGGCACGTCAGGTTCGAGGTGGCACTGGGCGCAGGTGTAGGGTTTGCGCGCGATTTCGATGGAGAACGAATGCCTGGGATGGCAGGCTGTGCACGAGCCGTAGCTGCCGTCAGGATTGACGCGGCCCACCCCCTCGTTGGGCCACCCGGTGAGATCCGGGACCTGCAGGTCTCCCACCAGTCTGGTCCTGATGGTCTTCATCCCCCTTACCTGGACCCTTGTGCCGTGACAGCCGAGACAGGTCTCGCTGAGCGCGTTGCTCCCGGCCGGGGCCGCCGGCAGTCGGCCCTCCACCCAGGACCTGTGCCCAAGGATGGTGTCGGCCAGGGTCATGTAAAGGGGGTTCTCCATGAGGTTCCTGTGGGCCATGGCCTTCTTCGATCCCCTGAACTGGTCGGCCTCCACCGTGTGGCAGGTGGCGCAGTCATCGGGAGACACGATGACATTGACGGTGAAACCGTTGTGCTGGAAACGGTCCTGGTGCCTCTCCGTGTTCAGTCCATGGCACTCGTAGCAGCCCACAGCCACCTTGGAAAGACTGTCGGGCAGGGAGGTGGCCGAGATCCTGCGTGACAGCTCGGGTTTCCCCATGGCCTCGGCGGGGACCGTCATGGAATGACGGCTCGAGAACCAGTCCTGGACGATCCCCGGGGTGGATATGACGTGGCATCCCAGGCATCTCTCGGTCTGGAGGCTCACGGGCGCTTTCACCCTGTCCGCGGCCCTGACCGGGTCCGGGAGGATGGCCAAGATTACCAGCAGCGCGAGCAGGATCCTGTATAAGGTCATCGTGTCCTTTCCTTCCTCGCTCCCCTCCGGGGACGGGTCACATAGCCGCCGTGGCCGGCGCGCAGCGGAGAGCATGCGCCACCTGCCTCCCGCAGCACCGTTCAGACCGTCGCCGGAATTCCCACCGGGATGAGATAGAGCGGACTGCCCTCGACGCCCAGTGCGGCGGCCACGGAATCATCATCGAAGGCGCCGACGGCCACGGACCCCAGTCCCAGAGAGGCGGCGGCAAGGTGGATGTTCTGGGCGATGTGTCCCGCCTCCAGGATGGCGTAACGGATGCCCCTGCGTCCGTACCTTCCCGTGATCCGGTGATAATCGGCGCAGATGGCGACGGTCACGGGCGCCTCCGCAAGACATGCCTGCTGGTAGGCGTGACGCGCCAGTTCTGCCCTGACATCCGACTCCCTGACCGTGGTCAGGGAGTGCTCTTCCGGGACGTACTCCTCCACGCCGGCGGCGCTGACGAGGTACGTATCCAGAGGGTAGCACGCTCCCCCTGAGGGCGCCGTCCTCAGACCCTGGCCGGTATCCGTGACGCCGTTGGCCGCGGCCAGGATGATGGAGATGGTCCCCTCCTCAAGCTGTTTACGGCTGAAGGACCTGATGGACCGTCTTTCCTCCAGTGCCTGACCGAGATTTCCCAGTCGCTCCCACTGCGGGTGCGGCAGTCTCCTGGATCCTTCCATCACTCCTCCCAGCGGGAAACGCCAGGCTGGCCCTTTTCCCGTGCCCTGCCGATGGCGGCCTCGGCCTTTTCGATGAGCCTCTCCACCGTGGACCCCTCCTCGGGATAACTGGAAAGGCCCACATGGAGAGTGACTCTGTCAGCCCCCTCTCCCAGTACCGTTACGAGTTCACCGAGGACCCGCTCCATCACACGCTGCCCCTCCGCCAGCCTGAGCTCGGGCAGAACGAAGGCGAATTCCCGGGGACTGTACCGGACGAGGGTGTCGAAGTTCCTGAGCTGGTCCGCCAGGCTCCCCGCCACCAGGCGCACGGTTTCGTCACACGGCTGCTGGAACGTTCCTGTTCGCGGATCCTGCTCCGCCACGGACAGGATCCCCACAGTCACCGAACCGGCGCCTCGGCGGGCCCGTGACAGCTCCCTCGTGAGGGCAGCGTAAAACTCCGAAAAGAGGGCCAGCCCCGTGAGGGGATCCCTGTTCACGGAGGCAATAAGTCTCTCCTCGAGCTGGCGACAGCGCACGACGAGGTTGACGGTGCCAGCCACAGTGGCGAACCGCTCGGTGTCGGGCCGCGGGAAGGTCCCCTTCCGGCGCCTCAGGGCACAGGTGATGAGCATGTCGGCGTCCGCACCCAGGGGGGTGGCGAGCAGTTCCGAGACACCCGCCCCTCCGAGGAATTCATCGCCGGGGAAGGGACCGGTCAGGGCAAGGACGCCTTCGGCCGGCAGGTCCGCGGTCCGGCCTGTGAGGAGAGGGGCCTTGATGCCCGCCGGCCATGCCTCCCGCGGAGTCATCAGCCCGGCCCCTTCCAGGACATGAACGGCCCCGCCGCCCTTGTGGGCCTTCAATATGGCGAAGCCGTCGGCGTCGACGCTGTGCCCCAGAGCCGTGATGCACGCGCCCAGGAGCCGGGCGTCGGTGCACGGGCCCAATCCCGTGATCCGCCTGATGAGAACGCTCAGCGAGGGCCTTCGTTTCGTACCCATGGATCAGTGGATCTTGATGCCCTCGGGGGGATCCCCCTCATAAGGGCTCAGGACGATGTCGATCCCTTCCAGGAAGCGCCCGTCCTCGACCTGGACCGAGTGATCGGGGGTGCCCTCGAAGCGTCCGAACGGCTCCCCCCTCTGGGGCACTTTCATGGCGTAGAAGCGTGCGGCGAGCCAGTAGCGGCCCCCCTTGGGGAGATAGAGCGTGTAGTTGCCCTCGTCGTCCGACAAGGTCGAGGCGAAGTCGGGGACCCGCTGCATATCGTCATTGGTGTAGGCGATGACGAAGGTCCCGGGTATGTGCTGGCCCTTTTCGTCCAGGATCCTTCCCCGGACACCCGTATCCGTGGTTCTCTCGAGGGCGGTCAGGCCCTGGAAGAACATGGGCTCCATGAGCATCTGCAACTCGAAGTTGCACTCAACATACTTGCCCTTGCGGATCCTCGTCGGTTCCTTGACAAACTTGTGGTCGTACCAGTCCCCCTTGGACAGAGGACCGTAATTGAGCCCGCTCTGCCTCTTCCTGGACAGGACGTAGTACTCTCCGGGCGGAAGGTCCAGCTTGTAGGTGCCGTCCTCGGCGGAGCCGTGGCTCACCCAGTCCGTGATGCCGATGATCCCGAACTGGGCCGCCCTGGTCTCCACCTTTCCCACATAGGCGTAAACGTGAGCCTTTTCCACCGGAGCCCCCGTTCCCCGCATGGTGATGGTGCCCCTGATGCCGGATTTCTTCTCTTCGGCCAGCCCCTGCGAAGACGCCATGAGGGCGATGAGAAAGCCCGCCGCCACTGCCATGGCGACAGATCCTGACCTCTTGAAAACGCTCATTGCCGCAACCCTTCCAGTTGCCATACGGAAAGCCTCCCTTTTGGACCGTCCCTCAGTATGGGCTGTATCCCGCCGGCGGCTCTGAGGTGAATGGCCGCAGCGTGATGTCCGCTCCCTCCAGGAACCCCTTCTCGGGGACCCTGACGGAATGGTCGGCTGATCCCTCGTACCTTCCCACCAGTTCCCCTTTCACGGGAACGCCCCGGGCGTGGGATCTGGCCCCCAGGTACCATCTGCCTCCTTCCGGCAGGTAGAGGGTGTAAGCCCCGTCGTCGCCCGAGAGCGTGGAGGCGTAATCCGGCAATCGTCTCATGTCGCTGTTGCGGTAGGCGGTGGCGAAGGCGCCCTGCATCGGCTGACCCTTCTCGTCGAGGATGCGCCCCCTGATACCGATCTCCGTCCTCCTGGATTCCTCGGAGAACATCTGGAAGAACAGGGGCTCGCGGAGTTCCGTGAGCTGGAAGTCCCTCACCAAGGCCCGCCCCGCGGGAACCCTGACAGCCTCCTGCTCGAACCTGTGGTCGTAGAGATCACCCTTGACGATGGGGCCGTAGTTGGCACCGGAGGATCGCTTGCGGGAGACGAGGTAGTACTCGCCCGGCGGCAGGTCCAGGGTAAAGGTGCCGTCCTCGGCGGAGCCCTTGCTGACATAGTCGGCCACGCCGATGAGGTTCTTGCTGTAGTCCTTGTAGGCGTAGACGTGGGCTCCGGCGACGGGTTGGCCGGTGGATTTGAGGGTGACCCTGCCCCGGATGCCCGACGCCTCCCGGGCGGAGGAGCCCACCGGGGAAACGGTCGCGCACCCTGCAGGGAAGATGGTGGCCGCCGTGGCCAGAACCGCCAGTATTCTGGTTGCCGCCTTCACCGCTTTCCCCCTTTCCCCTCTGGCAGCGGTGTTACTGCACCGGACGCT
>CP070682.1:1098027-1105769 GCA_020352595.1 bacterium
ATTCGCGGGTCCTTCAGGCCCCCCGGGCTGGCGGCTTAAAACCCCCTCAACCCCCCCCTCCCCGGGCGACGCGTGGGGCCCGCCTGGGCGGGACCCGGATCCGGGCTGTAAAAACACGAAGGATTTACGAGGGTTGCGCCGGGCCACCCCAGGCAACCCGACGCTGAAAAAGTCCACAAGGGACTTTTTCAGCACCCTGCCGGTTCGCACCGGTCCCGCCGGGTTCCCAAGGGACACCTCGGGATGTTAACCTTGAAAAATGCAGGAGGGAAAGATGAAGAGAAACGGCGTTCTGGTATTGGTCCTGGTTCTGGCCATGTTTGCGGCTCCCCCGGCGGCACCCGCTGCCGAGATGGGCGGCGTTACAGTTCAGGACACCATATCCATCGGCTCGTCCACGGCGCGTCTCGCGGGTCTCGGTTTCAGAAAGAAGTTCGTCATCAAGGTCTACATGGCAGGCCTTTACATGGCGGAGCCTGAACTGTCACAGGGAAGCATCATCGCATCGGATCAGGCCAAGGCGGTTTTCATGCACTTCGTCTACGGGAAGGTGGAGGCCGCCAAGCTGCAGGAAGCCTGGCGGGAGGGGTTCGAGAAGAACACCCCGGGGGCGGGGGCCGACCTCAGGCAGCGCATGGACCGATTCGTTGGACTTTTCCGGGAGGATGCCCTCAGGGGGGATGAGTACCTGCTGGCTTACGAACCGGGAGTCGGCACGAGGATCATCCTCAAGGGCCAGGAGGTGGACACCATACCCGGCGCCGACTTCGCCAGCGCGATGATGGCCATCTGGTTCGGGGACTATCCTGCCGACGCCGGGCTCAAGAAGAACATCCTGGCGGGACAGATGTGACAGATAACCGGATCCCGCTCTCGGGTCGACCGGTTGCCCGAGAGCACGAGGATGGTTCCAGTTCCAGAACCGGTGAAAGGGGTAAAGATGAAGAGGATTCTTCTCATCCTGATCCTGTTCCCGTTGGTTCTTTCCCTGCTGCCAGGCAAGGCCAGTTCGGCTGATCCCGTCGTGGTCGCCTCCAAGATCGACACGGAAGGGGCGCTGCTGGGCAACATGATCATCCTCATGCTGGAGAGGAACGGCATCGCCACGGAAAACAGGACCGAGTTCGGACCGACTCCCATGGTCCGCAAGGCCATCGGGGCGGGCCAGATAGACCTGTATCCGGAATACACGGGTAACGGCGCTTTCTTCTTCGATCTCGCGGACGACCCGCTGTGGAAGGACGCTGGCAGGGGATACGAAAAGGTCAGGGAGCTGGACCTGGCGCGCAACGGCATCGTCTGGCTGACTCCGGCTCCGGCCAACAACACGTGGGCCATAGCGGTGCGAAAGGACGTCTCGACCCAGAACGGTCTGAGGACGCTGGAGGATTTCGCCCGTTTCGCCAGGGAGGGCGGCCAGATCAAGCTGGCCGGGTCGGAGGAGTTCGTCAACAGTGCGGCAGCTCTGCCCGCTTTCCAGGATGCTTATGGATTCACCCTGCGCAAGGATCAACTGCTGACGCTGTCCGGGGGAAACACGGCACAGACCGAGAAGGCAGCCGCACAGGGGGTCAGCGGAGTCAACTTCGCCATGGCCTACGGGACAGATGGACAACTGGCGGCACTGGGGCTTGTCATCCTGGAGGACACCAGGGGGGTGCAGCCCGTCTATGAGCCGGCCCCCATCATAAGGAAGGAAGTCCTGGACCGTTTTCCCCAGATCGAGGGGATCCTGAAGCCGGTGTTCGAATCGCTGGACCTGGTGACGCTCCAGTCCCTCAACGCGAGGATCGCCGTTCAGGGACGGGATGCCGCAAAGGTGGCGGAAGAGTACCTGAGGGACAAAGGGTTTCTGAATTAGTACCGGATCGCGATAGCGCGGTGTCGCGTCCATGGCTGCCGGGGGTGACCACCGACACCGTCTTCCGACCCTTCCGCCGCCGGGAACGGATCTGCCATGCCGCCATTACTGCTTCCACGCAAGGTGCCGCTGACGGCCTCGGTCCTCGGCCTCGGTTCCTCGCTCCTTCTGGGTTTCGTAACATTCCGCGCCAATCGCCTCGCGGCCGGCGAGGCTATCCGCCTCCTCCAGACCGGCCCTTGTGGCGGACCCGTTCTGATGGCTGCCTGGATCATTCTCGCCACAACCTCCATCCTGAAGATTCCAGAGCGCTGGGTCAATTTCACCCTGGGACTGCTGCCGGGGGCCCTGGTTCCCACCGCCCTGAAGGTGGCTGGAGGACAGGCCGAAAGGACGGCCCTGGCTTCTGGGGACATAGCCCGCGTCTCCCTCGGGGCCGCGTTCTGGGTCTCCCTCTTCGCAGCTGCCGTAATCATGCTGGACGCCTGGCACACAGGCGGACTGCGCAGGAAGCTCACCCTGTTCTCGGCCACTCTCGGTATCGCCGTCACCGTATACCTCATGGTATCCGGTGAGATGTCCCACCTCTCCATACTGAGGGAGTTCATCAACCGAAGGGAGCGCTTCACAGGTGAACTCATGGCCCATCTGGCCCTCTCCTCCTCGGCAGTCGGCATGGCTGTGCTGCTTGGACTGCCCCTGGGCATCCTCGCCCACCGGAAAGCCAGGCTCAGAGGAGGAGCCTTCTTCGTCCTGAACACACTTCAGACGGTTCCCAGCCTTGCCCTTTTCGGCATCCTCATCCCGCTCCTGGCCGCCCTCACGTCCCGCTTCCCGGTTCTGGGTGAAGCGGGGATCCAGGGGATCGGAACGGCCCCCGCCCTCATCGCCCTGACCGTCTACTCGCTCCTGCCCGTCGCGCGCAACACCTTCGCGGGTTTCTCCTCCGTGGATCCTGCCGCCGTCGATGCCGGAAGGGGGATGGGCATGACGGGGTCCCAGCTTCTGGTCAGGGTGGAGTTTCCCATCGCCTCTCCCATCATCCTCAACGGGATCCGGGTGGCCCTGGTCCAGGCTATAGGCCTCACGGCAGTGGCCGCCCTCATCGGTGCCGGAGGGTTCGGCGTTTTCATCTTTCAGGGCCTCGGACAGGCTGCGACGGACCTTGTCCTGCTAGGGGCCATCCCCACCAACCTCATCGCGGCAGCGGCGGATGCGCTGCTGAACGGGCTCATCGGCGTGGCCAACCCCAGGGGACTGCGGTGATCGAGCTGTCCTGCGTCACCAAGAGATACGGCGGCGTGACGGCGGTGGAGGAGCTCACCGTCACCGTCGCCGACGGGGAATTTGCCGTGCTCATAGGACCTTCCGGTTGCGGCAAGTCCACGACCCTTCGCATGGTCAACCGCCTCGTCCCCCTCACCTCCGGCACGATACGCGTGGACGGGACGGACGTCGGCTCCAGGGCGCCGGAACAGCTGCGGCGGGAAATGGGGTACGTCATCCAGAGCGTGGGCCTCTTCCCCCACATGACTGTGGCCGGGAACATCGCCGTCGTCCCGAGCCTCCTCAAGTGGCCGCGGCAGCGCACGGAGGCCAGGGTTGATGAACTGCTGGACCTCTTCGGGCTGGACCCGTCCTCATACAGGGACAAATACCCGCGCCAGCTCAGCGGCGGAGAAGCCCAGAGGGTGGGCGTCGCCAGGGCCCTTGCGGCAGACCCGTCCATACTCCTCATGGACGAACCTTTCGGAGCGCTGGACCCGATCACCCGCGAGACCCTCCAGACGGAGTTCTCACGCATCCAGAGGGAGCTCGGAAAGACCATCGTGTTCGTGACCCATGACATCGACGAGGCCATCCGTCTGGCTGACAGGATCGTCATCCTGAGGGAGGGCAGGCTGATCCAGCACGACACTCCCGAAAAGATCCTGACCCATCCTGCCAACCGTTTCGTCCTCGAGTTCATCGGTTCAGACAGGGCCCTGAAGAGGCTATCCCGCATGAAGACCTCGGACCACATGCGCCCCACCGCATCCGTGAAGGTCATGGACTCTCTCGCCGGTGCCGGGGCCATCGTCATGAGGAACGGCTTCGCCTGGGTCACCTGCGGGGAAGGTGTGGTCAGGGGCCGACTCGACGGCCAAACCCTTACGGGGGGTGCCGCCACGGCCGGTGAGGCCATGATCCCAGTTAACCGCGGGCTGGAGGTCATCCCCGCTGACGCGTCCCTGCGCGAGGCTCTTTCCCGCATGGTCCAGCGGGGACTCCGCAACGCGCCCGTGGCGGACGAAAAAGGACGCCTCGTGGGTGAGATCAGCCTCGAGGACATCCTCGAGGCCTGAGGACGAGGATCCTGCCTGCGTGCCGGGTCCGATGCCCCGAGCCTCTTCGGGTCTCCGGTCACGGGGAACGGCGAAGGGACACCATGACGGACAGGAACAGACGAACACTTATCCCTCTGGCCGCGCTGGCCGGTCTCTTTGTCCTGCTCACCGCCTGGATGGATCCGTGGCGGATGGTCCTCTCGACTGTGTTCCCCACCCTGGATAAGGTCGTCTACCCGCTGGCTCCCTTCCGCAGGCTCGTTGCCGAGCACATCCTTCTGGTGGGATCTTCCAGCATCCTGGCCTCCACAGCCGGGCTCTGCATCGGCATCGCCGTCACACGGCAATGGGGGAGAGAGTTCCTGCCGGCGGTGAACGCCCTGGCGTCCATGGGGCAGACCTTCCCTCCTGTGGCTGTCCTTGCGCTGGCCGTCCCCGCGGTCGGGTTCGGGTTCAAACCCACCGTCATCGCCCTGTTCCTCTACGGTCTGCTGCCCGTACTCCGCAACACCATAGCCGGTCTCCAGACCCTTGACCCGGCGGTGCTCGAGGCTGCCAGCGGCATGGGGATGAACCCGCTGCAGATCCTCACCCTGGTGGAGATTCCCCTCGCCCTGCCCGTCATCATGGCGGGCGTCCGCATCTCAACGGTGATCAACATCGGAACAGCCACCCTCGGGGCCACCATAGGAGCCGGGGGGCTCGGAAAACCCATCATCGCAGGTCTCATCGGGGAAAACCCCGCCTACATAATCGAGGGCGCCGTGCTCGTCGGTCTTTTCGCCATCCTGGTGGACGGGGTCCTCGGCATTGTCTCCAGGGACAGGGCAGATGGCTGAACGGCCAAGGACCACGGACGGCCACGGCCCGCTCAGGGCCAGGATGTGGACTGACGGGCCTGCCACGCGTTATGATCGCACAGGCGGCCGTCAGGAGTCCGGAAGGAAAGGGAAACAGAACCATATCGGGGGTGCCAATGAAAGCGGACACCGAATTTAGAACGGATCCGGGACTTTTAAGGAAGATCAGCCGGATCATGGACAGCACCGGAGGCCGGGCGAAGAACAATCTTCTCTGGCTCCGGGACCACATGCACCCTTATTTCTTCATAACCATGAAGGACGAACCCGGGGCTGTGGCCGCGCTGGCCGCCGGCCTGCAGTTCCTTTCGGACAACCGGAACCTCATCCTGGCGGACCGGGAAAAGATGCACATCCTGGCCACCCTCAACCTTCCGGGTTCCCTTTACCGGACCCTGCGGACCTTCCGGGAGAGGGATCTGTCCTACGCGGAGATCATCCATTCCTACGGGATCCCGGAGGGGCTGCCCCGGGACATCGAGATCCACAGGTACGAGTTCGACCGCAAGGAGCACGCTTCCATCGCCGGGGCGGGCCGTGTCAGCGTCCCGGAGCACATACGCAACGCCGTCGAGGCGGTCCTTGTTGAACACTACCCCCATTTCGACCTTGACCTTCTGGACCCATACCTCAGGATCCTCTGGCTCAACAACAGAAGCTATGTCAGGATCTCGCCTGCAAGGAGGGTGGCACAGGCTCTCTCGCTCTTCTTTCAGGGGAACAGGCACGGCGGGGTCTACCTGGACGTGGAGGAGATCCGCGAGCCGGACATGACCGGAGCCTACCGGGTGCTCTTCGCCGCGGGCAACCCCCCGGAAAAGGATTTCCTGCTGCAGATCATGGAGGCCTTCTACCGGCTGAACATCGGTATCAGCAGGACATACTGTCTCTTCATCAGCAACGGCGTGATCCCCTACTTCCTCGGGACCTTTTACGCCCGGGCCAGGGACACCGGAACCGTCACCAGGGGAACGCGTCTCTTCGAGGACCTGCGAAGGGAGCTATACAACACGCAGGTCCTGTCCACCGACTCCACCCCTTACCTGAACTTTGTGAGGGAGGGTGTCATGACGGGCGAGGATGCCTCCCTCGTCAACGCATTCGCCTCCTTCTGCCACACCAACCTCGCCCACGTCCATCCCGAGATCTACGAGCTCCAGGCCGTCCAGAGGGCATTCGAAGCACACCCGGACATGACCATGCAGCTGGTCAGTCTCTTCCGGGCACGTTTCGACCCGGACAACCCGGACAGGGAGGAGCTCTACGCACGGACCCTGTCCCGGACCGCGGCGGCCATCGAGGAATACAACACCGGCCACCGGTTTCTGGACGATTTCAGGCGAACCATCTTCCGCTGCTGCCTGGAGTTCATCAGGCACACCCTGAAGACCAACTTCTTCGTCCTCGAGAAGCAGGCCCTGGCCTTCCGCCTCGATCCGGCCTACATCACGCTGCTCCCTGCCGAGTTCACGTCGGACCTGCCGGGCCAGCTGCCGTTTCGAGTGACCTTCTTCTTCGGCAGGTACGGCGCCGGATATCACATCGGCTTTTCGGACATCGCCAGGGGAGGATGGCGGACCGTCATCACCCGATCTCCGGACGACTACACGACCAATACGGACAAACTGTTCAAGGAGGTTTACGTCCTTGCCCACACCCAACATCTCAAGAACAAGGACATCTACGAAGGCGGCTCCAAGATGGTCGTGGTGGTGGATGCCCGCGATGTGGAGGAGGACAACCAGGTCAACCACAGGATGTACAAGCTCCAGTACGGCTTCATCAACGCTTTTCTGGATATCTTCATCACCCGGAACGGAAGGGCAGCGCACCCGCGAGTCCTGGACTACTACCTTCAGGACGAACCCATCGAGCTGGGCCCCGACGAGCACATGCACGACGACATGGTGGAGACCATCGCCCGCCTCTCGGAGCGCCGCGGGTACCTTCTGGGACAGGGGATCATTTCCAGCAAGAGCTTCGGCATCAACCACAAGGAGTACGGCGTCACCTCGACT
Organism: bacterium; assembly: GCA_020352595.1. GTDB lineage: Bacteria > BMS3Abin14 > BMS3Abin14 > BMS3Abin14 > BMS3Abin14. The sequence continues at coordinate 1,105,094 of CP070682.1, forward strand.
GGAGTCGTCAAGTTCGCCCAGATGGTCATGAAAGAGCTGGGCATCGACATCCGGAAGGACCGGTGGTCCGTCAAGATGACAGGGGGTCCCAACGGGGACGTGGCCGGCAACGCCATCCGCATCCTCCTGGACACCTGTCCGGGCGCCGGCATCCGCCTCATCCTCGACGGCTCCGGAGCGCTGTATGACCCCAGGGGAGCCCACCGCAGGGAACTGAAACGCCTGCTCTTTAAGGGAGACATCGAGGCCTTCAACCCGGCCAGGCTGCACGAGGGCGGTTTCATCCTTTACCGCCAAAAGCGCAGGGAGGAAGGTCTCCGGAAGCTGTACATGAGGGCAGAGCGCACGGGGACAGGGGTACGGACCCGGTGGATCTCCACCGACGAGTTTCATCGGCGCCTGAACAGTCTGGTATTCGAGGTGCCTGCAGACCTCTTCATCCCCGCGGGGGGAAGGCCCGAGACCATCCACGAGGGGAACTGGGCCCAGTTCCTGGCGGGAGACGGCCAGCCTTCCTCCCTGGCCATTGTGGAAGGCGCCAACTCCTTCATCACCCCCGGTGCGAGGGAGGAGCTCCAGAGGGCCGGCGTGGTCATCATGCGGGATGCTTCGGCCAACAAGTGCGGCGTCATCTCCTCCTCCTACGAGGTCAGCGCCAATCTTCTCATGAAAGAGG
>CP070682.1:1105869-1109947 GCA_020352595.1 bacterium
AACAGGGTGCTGAAAAAGTCCCTTGTGGACTTTTTCAGCGTCGGGTTGCTTGGGGCGGCCCGGCGCAACCCTCGCAAATCCTTCGTGTTCTTACATCTCGGATTTGGGCCCCGCCATGGCGGGACACCCGCGTCGCCCTATAAGGCTGCGTTTTCAGGGGTTTTTCAGCAGCCTGCTAGTTGGACACCGTCTCCATCTTCGTCAGCTTCCTCCCCAGCAGGGTGGCCGCCACGACGAGGGTGGAGGAGAAGAGGATCATGATGATGCCCAGCGCCGAGAGCCTCCCCCAGAGGCCGTCCTCGGCGAAGCGCAGGATCTGCACCGCCAGCACTTCCGAACCCGGCCTCGATAGTACCACTGAAAGGGTCAGTTCGCGAACGAACATCGTCGCCATGAGGATCCAGCCCGAGATTCTGCCCGGGATGAGGAGGGGCAGAACGATGCGGCGCATGGTGGTGAAGGGGCCCGCGCCGCAGACCCGGGACGACTCCTCCAGGTGGCTGTGGATCTGGACGAAGGCACTGGTCAGCGGCCTGATGCCGTAGGGCAGGTAGGTGGCAATGTACCCGATGAGGAGGGTCCAGATGGTGGCGTAAAGGGGCGTGCGGACGAAGAACCACATGAAGCCCACCCCGATGACGATGCCGGGGAAGGAGAAGGACAGGAAGCTCAGCGACTCCAGAACGCCCGAGCCCACGGTCCTGACCTTGACGATGACGTAGGAGACGAAGATGGACAGGACCACCCCCAGGGTGGCGCCCACCAGGCCCAGGAAGACGCTGTTCCTGAGCGCCAGGATCGAGATGGGGTCCTTGAGCACGTCCACCCAGTTCTTCCATCCCATGAGCCGGAAGGCCCTCTCGCCGGGGACCATGACGTAGGGGAGCATGGAGGTGTAGAAGAGCACGATGACCGGCAGGACGATGAGCACGAAGGAGAGCAGGCCCACCACGGCGAAGACGGGGACCCTCGCCCCCTTGAGCCGGATGAGGGTCGGCTTGAAGCCCCGGCTGGAGATGGTGACGTAGCGGCTGCTCTCCGAGGTCATGTAGCGGTACAGGTAGATGAGCACGATGGAGGCGGCCAGGGCGCTCATGCCCACCGCCGCGGCCTTGCCGTAGTCGGCGGAAAAGCCCGTGGCGATGATGCGGTAGATGTGGGTGGACAGCACGTACTTCCTGCCAGGCATGCCGATGACCGAGGGCACCGCGAAGGAGGCCAGGCTCCGGACGATGACCAGGATCACCGACGCCAGGATGGCCGGCCGCAGAACGGGGAGGGTGACCCGGAAGAGGGTGCGCAGGGTGGAGGCCCCGCACACCCTGGAGGACTCCTCCAGCGAGACGTCGAAGGCGCTCATGGCCGGGGCGATGATGAGGTAGGCGATGGGAAGGTCCAGGAGCCCCTCCACGAGGATCATCCCCTTGAGGGTGTAGACGTTGAAGGGTGAGCTGTCCAGGCCGAACAGCTGCATGAGCCACCTGTTGAGGATGCCGTTGCTGGGGTTTAAAAGCAGCAGCCAGCTCACCGCGAAGAGGATGTGGGGGATCATCATGGGGATGATGGAGATGACGCCGAAGACGAACTTGAAGGGGATGTCGGTGCGCGTGTTCACGTAGGACAGGAAGAGGGCCAGCACCGTGGCCACGAGGGCCGACCCCACGGTGAAGATGAGGGTGTTGAGGAGGATGGACGCGAAGGCCGGGTCGGTGTAGGCGGAGACGTACTTCTCCAGGGTGAACTGCCCGAAGGCGCCGATGCCCCTGGAGAAGCTGCCGAGCACCAGCATGAGGACGGGGCACACCGTCAGGAAGCCGACGATGACGATGAGGATGGGGGTGAGCCGGCTGTGTCTCATGGGAATAATCTCAAATCTCAGATCTCAGAAAAACCTGCTTTAACGACTGGTCCCGTCACCGCGAACCGCGCCTGAGTGAAGCAGTCCCGCACACGGGATCGCGTCGCCCACGTGACAGCTCGCGATGACAACCGCGCCCGTCATTGCGAGGCGTACCCGGCCGAAGCAATCTCGGCGGCCGCTCCCCGGGATCGCGTCGCTCACGTAACGGCTCGCGATGACAAGCTCTTTCATGTGGCCCTCGTCTTGCACTCGTCCCGAGTGGATACCTCAGGCTACAAACCATGAACAAGACCTATTACGTCTACATCCTTACCAACAAGTGGAACAGGGTACTCTATGTTGGTGTGACGGGGGATCTGCTCAGGCGCGTGTACCAGCATCGGGAAAAGCAGATCCCCGGGTTCACGTCCCGTTACCAACTCACGAAACTGGTATATTTCGAGTCCTTCAAAGACCCGACGTGTGCCATCGAACGTGAAAAGCAGTTGAAAGCTGGATCCCGGAAAAGAAAGATCCACCATGTCGAAAGATCCAACCCGAGATGGAAAGATCTTTTCCCCGGGATCGCGTCGCTCACGTGACGGCTCGCGATGACTACAGCACCTGTCATTGCGAGGCGCCCCCGGCCGAAGCAATCTCGACGGCTGCTTCCCGGGATCGCGTCGCTCACGTGACGGCTCGCGATGACAGATCTTTCCCCTTTCCACCTTCTACTTTCTACTTTCTACTTTCCCCTTTCCCCCTTCCCCCTCCCCCACCGGCAGGAGGAAGCAGTGGTCGGGGTCGAAGGAGATGAACAGGTCGTCCCCGGCGGCCACCTCCACAGCGGGGGGGATGGTGGTGGTGAGCAGGGTGTCGCCGATGCGGATGTCCCCCTCGTAGGCGTCGCCCACGAACACCAGCGTCTCCACCTTGCCCCGGAAGACGTTCCTGGCGCCCGACGTGTCGGTGGCGGCCAGGTGCATGAACTCCGGCCGCACGCACAGCACCGCCTCGCTGCCCACGCCGATCCCCTGGCTGTTGAGGCCCGCGATGGGGCCGATGCCGGTTTCGATGATGGCGTGGTCCCCCTCCAGGGTCGAGACGGTGCCCGGGACGAGGTTGGCCCGGCCGATGAAGTCGGCCACGAACCGGTGGTCGGAGTTGAAATAGATCTTCCTCGGCTCCCCCACCTCGACGATGGCCCCCGCCCTCATGACGGCGATGCGGTCGGAAAGGGCCAGCGCCTCGACGCGGTCGTGGGTCACGTACACCGCGGTGATGTGCAGGTCGGTCAGGAAGGTCCTCAGCTCCTTGCGGGTCTCCTCCCGGAGCTTGGCGTCCAGGTTGCTCAGCGGCTCGTCGAAGAGGATGACCTTGGGCTCGGCCACCAGGGCCCGGGCCAGGGCCACGCGCTGCTGCTGCCCGCCGCTGAGCTTGGTGGCCGGGCGCTTCTCGAACCCCTCCAGCTGGACGAGGTCCAGGACCTTGGCCACCTTCTCCCGGATCTCCCCCCTCGGCGTCTTCCGGCTCACCAGCGGGTAGGCCACGTTGTCGAAGACGTTCATGTGGGGCCAGATGGCGTAGGTCTGGAAGACCATGCCCAGCCCCCTCTCCTCCGGGGGCACGAAGATGCCCCTCCCGTGGGAGAAGACCACCTCGTCTCCGATGGAGATCTCCCCCGAGTCGGGGGTCTCCAGGCCCACGACGCACCGCAGCAGGGTGGTCTTGCCGCAGCCGCTGGGACCCAGGAGGGTGAAGATCTGGTTGGCGGGGATGGTCAGACGGACGTCGTCCAGGGCCCGGATCCTCTTTCGCTCCGTGTAGTATTCCCTCGTCACACCCTCGATGCGAATTTCCATGGCCTCTCCAGCGGAAAACTCCCGGGACCGGCGCTGCGGCCCCGGGAGCGGTTGGCTGCCTGCGATGTCAAAGGGCCTTCAGGATCACGAACCCTCGAAGATGGCCTTGAACTTGTCGCCCCAGCTCTGGATCTCCTCGTCGGAGAGCTCGCGGATGGGCAGAACTTTCACCTTGTCGATGCCGTCGATGGGCGGGAAGACGCCCTTGGTGAGCACGTACTCGCCCACCTTGTCGGCGAGGATCTTCATGGCGTCCCTGGACAGCCAGTAGTCCATGAACACCTTGCCGGCTTCCGGATGGGGAGCCTTGGCCGCGAGGGCGATGCCGCGGGGCGACCCCAGCAGCGTGTCCACCCTGGCCCAGTCCAGCGGCGCG
>CP070682.1:1110047-1113033 GCA_020352595.1 bacterium
CCCGGGAAGGCCCAGCCCTGCCGACGCCTTGGCGACGGCCGCCGGTCACCCCGACCACTCCGCACCATCATACTAACCCACACCCGGGAATTGCCAACGGGGAGGGGGGTGGGTTCGGGGTGCCTGGTGGCTGGTGCCTGGATCCTGGTTCCTAACCCCTCACCGCCCCCTTGGCGTCGATGGCCATGTTGGCCAGGCGATCCGCCTGCCTGTTGCCTTCGCGCGGAACGTGCTCTATGGTCACCCTGGCGAACCTCCCCATGAGCCGCTGCGCCTCGGCAAAGAGGGGCCGAAGGCCTTCGTTCCTGACCCTGTATTCCCCCCTGATCTGCCTGACCAGCAGTTCGCTGTCCGAACGGACGTCCAGCTCCCTGATGCCGATGGTGGAGGCGGCCTCAAGGCCCATGATGAGCGCCCGGTACTCCGCCACGTTGTTGGTGGCCTCCTCAAGATACCGTCCAGCGCTGAGCAGCGTCACCTCTCCCTGCTCGATGACGAACCCGGCGCCGGCGGGGCCGGGGTTGCCCCTCGCGGCACCGTCCACGCTCAGGACCGCCGCGGTGCCCCCGGCCGGGATGGGTCCCGCTGCCTCCCGGATCATGCCCGACAGGTCCGCCCGGGAAAGGCCCGGAAAGGACTCCAGTGTCAGCCCGACATCCAGGCACTCGGCAAGGCGCAGGAGCACCTCGCGGGTGTTATGCGCGGTCGACATAGATGATCCGGCCGCAGTTCGGGCACTGATGGATGCCCCCCTGCGCCAGCACCTGGTTGTAAAGCTGAGGGGGGATGGTCATGAAGCAGCCGTTGCACACACCCGAGGTGACCCGGACGACCCCTTTGCCCTTGTACCTTTCGAACACCTTCTGGTACTTGGCGAGGAGGTCCGGTTGGATGAGGCTGGCTTCCACCTCACGGGTCTTCTCCAGGTCTTCTCTCTCTGTCCTGATCCTGCGCAGGCGCTGGTCTGCATCGCTGCGCTGCTTTTCCAGGGTCTCCAGCCGGTCCTCGATCCGGGACTCTGTCTCCAGAAGGCTCTCCTCCAGAAGGTTCTTCTCCTCCAGGAGCTCCTTGATCTGTCCCTCGAGCTCCGAGCGCCTCTTCTTGGCGATCTCCGATTCGCGCTGCACCGCCTGGTATTCCCGCTGGGTCTTCACCGCGAGGCCGCGTGCCTGGCAGCGCCTCTGGTGGTCCCTGACCTCCTCGACCTCCCTCGTCAGCTCGGAGACCTGCTTCTGGAGCTCTTCCTGGGCCGCCCGCGCCTTGTCCCGGTTCTCCTGAAGATCCTCGAGGTCATGCTCCTTCTCCTCCAGGTCCCGGGGGATCTTCTCCTCCTCCTTCTGAAAAGCGACAATCCTTTCGTCTGTTTCCTGAAGATGTACCAGTCTGTCTAACATGTCCTTCACCCTCTCCCTCCTTGGGTTATCCCGACAGCCCTCGTCCCGGGTTGTGTCACCTTATGGGGACAAAAGGGTCCTGCTCCCTGGCGAGCAGCGTCTCAACCTTCCACCCGCTCTCGCTGAAAAGTCGCTCCATCCTCTCCCTGAAACAAACAACGCCGTATCTCTCGGGGGCGAAATGTCCCACATCCAGCACGCTGATCCCCCCGCTCTGCGCCTCCCTCGCCTCGTGGTACTTCAGGTCCCCCGTGATGAAGAGCTCCGCGCCCGAGGCCATGACGGCCGGGAGCAGAGACGCACCGCTCCCGGCACAGACAGCGACCCTCAGGACCTTGCGGCCCGGACGTCCCACCAGCCGGGCGGTGCGTACTCTGAGGGAGGCCGAAAGCCTCCCGGCGATCTCACCGACGGCGGTCCTCCTGTCCAGGCGGCCGACGAGGCCCATGCCGTGGGGCGAGTCCGTTCGCATCAGGGGGTAGACGTCCAGGGCGGGCTCCTCGTAGGGGTGCTGCCGCCTCACCGCATGGAGGACCCCTGCCAGGACCGCCTCGGGTACGAGGACCTCGAGCCTGGCCTCCTGCACTTCTTCCAGTCGGCCCCTGACCCCCACGGTGGGGGCGGAGCCTGCCTCGCCAAAAAAGGTTCCCGTCCCGGGGGTGGAGAAGGAGCATCGGCTGTAACCCCCGATGCGCCCCGCTCCGGCCTCAAAGGCGGCTTCACGGACCTTTTCCAGGGCCTGATGGGGTACGAAGACCACCACTTTGAACTGACCGGGGCCCAGGGGATGCAGGACACGGGTGCGGGTCAGGCCGACGAGTTGGCCCAGGGAGGCGTTGATCCCCTCCCGGGCGGCGTCCAGGTTCGTGTGAGCGCTGTACACGGCGAGCCCACCCTGAACAGCCTTGACGAAGGCCCTTCCGGCCGCCTCCTTCAGTGTGTCTGGGGACAGGGGCTTGAAGAGCAGGGGGTGGTGGGTCACCAGCAGTTCGGCCCGGGCCTCCAGGGCCTGTGAAACGGCCTGCTCGCCAGCGTCCAGCGAGAACATGACCCTGCCCGCACTGTGGAGGGGATCCCCGCACTGGAGACCCACGGGGTCTCCTTCGGCGGCGATCTCCCGCGGCGAAGATTCTTCGATCTTGCGGATGAGCTGTGCGATGGTGGGCGTGTTCATCCTCTATATGCCTTGAACGGCTTTCCGGCGGCCGAACAAAACCGGGTGATGGTCCGCCGCCTGTTGCGGTGTCCGGCTTGAAGGCTTTCAGGGATCGGTCGCGGCACGACCAGCCTTGCCTCCATCACCTTTCCGCCCCCTGCCTCCTCGTTTCCAACATTAAAAAAGGTGCACCCTTTTTGGAGTGCACCTGCCTTCCTGGTGTCAGAGTTTGCAGATCCGATTCCCGGTTTTCCCGTGAACCCTCATGATCTGTTCACTCCGTAGGTGATGCTGGATACCGCCCGGATCCTTTTCACCAACCTGCCTCTCTGCGTAAATAGGGTTCGTTCAACTTGGTGGGCCCACTCCGACTCGAACGGAGGACCTACCGGTTATGAGCCGGTGGCTCTAACCAACTGAGCTATGGGCCCGAATC
>CP070682.1:1113133-1116204 GCA_020352595.1 bacterium
ACAGGGGAGTCGTTCCGTTGAGGGTTCTGGTGATCACGTCGGCCCCTGCCGCCACCAGGGGCCGGACAATCTCGATGCCGCCTTTGGCCGCGGCGATGTGCAGCGGGTTCATATTCCCCTTGCTCAGGGCGTTGGCGAGACCCGGGTCCCGCTCCAGCAGGGTGCGGACCTCATCCGTCCGGTCCTGGTAGACAGCCCGGAAGATATCCCCGAGGCCCTGGTCCTCGACCACCTCCCAAAAGGCCACCAGCGCCAGCGACACCAGTAGGAGCAGCACGAGGCGTGCCCGTCCGGATACAGGCCCTGAGTGAAACCGGAATGCCGCAACGCACGACGCATTCATGGATCTGTCTCCAGAGGATTTCAAACACCTTTTTATTGGTGGATTATTCCCGCGACGGGCGGCCCAGGGCAAGTCCATCCCAGTCCAGCGCCCTGATGAGACCATCGTTCTCGCGCGACAGGAAGGGGTGGGCCGCGTCCTGGAGCCAGTGGACGACGAGCACGGAGGAGCGGTCACGGTCTTCATGGATGGGTCCCGAGACGAAGAGGGCCGTGAGCTTGTAAAGGGGCAGGACCCGATCCAGCCGGAGCAGGTATCGGTTCATGTCCAGAAGCACCGAGGGCAGATCTTCCGGCCAGAGGCTGCCCGCCGGGTGGTTTCTCATCTTCATGACACGGTAGTTCATGTCCCGGAGGACAGCAGGAGGCCAGTGGGTCTGCGGGTGATCCCCGTAGGTGCATCCCATGTGAAGCTGATCGGTGCGGATCATCCTTCCGGAGTCCAGGGCCAGTTCGATGATGGGCGTGAAGGGCGGCCTGAGCCCTTCTGAGGAGGGATCCCGGGCTCCGTCGAGGGGCCCGGACAGCCTATTCTCACCTGAAATCCTTCGCATGTTCCTCCCAGGCGAGGGCTCTGAGGGCCTGACGGTTCCTGGGTGAAAGGATGGGATTCATCTCGTCCTGGACCCAGTTGACCACCATTGCCGAGTGCTTCCCGGAATTCTCCTCGAGGGGGCCCGACTCGAAGAGAGCGGTCATCTTGTAGACGGGCAGGGCCGCCGCGGCCTGACGGCTGTACTCGTCCCTTCTCAGGAGGACGGAGGGGAATTTCCTCTCCCAAAGCACCTTGGCCGGGTACTCGCTGAACAGCAGCTCCAGGTTGATCTCCTTGAGCCGCTGGACCTCCTGGAACACCTTGGTGTAGGTGCCGTAGGTGAAACCCACGTGCAGCTGCACCGCGGCGATCCTCCTGCCGGATACGAGCTGGACCTGGATCAGCGGTTTGGGCATGGGGATCCGGACGGAGTGATCTGCACTTTTCATGGCACACATTATAGATCAAGAAGACCCCTTTGACTAAGGCAAACTCTCGGCGGGCCCTCCCTGCCCCCGGCGAAGGGCGCTCGTGGAAGCTTTTGGCCCTTTTACCTTGCCGGCGTTTCCCCTATCATGCACAGCCATGGAACCCCGACGCTGCGGACACCTCGTCGCACTGCTACCAGAGGATCTGAGGACCTTCGCCCTGGAGCCATGGGTTCCGTGGCCGTGGATCGAGCACAGGCACAGGGACCTTCCGGCAAGCCAGCTCACGGCCCTTTTCGGGGCCTACGGCGCCATCTCCGGGATGCTGGACGTTGGCCTCATCGTGGACCGGCTGCTCCCCGCGGAGGAGGACGACGGATGCCGGAGGTGCGGGTCCTGCTGCGCCGAACTCATCCCCGACCCGGTCACGAACGCGGACATCGACAGATGGGCCGGGGCCGGCAACCCCCTGGCCCTCATGTACCAGCGGGAGAGGGGGGAGAATCCTGATGGACGGCTCAAAGGGTGGGTCTTCGGCGGGGTGCCTCTGCGGCTCTGCCCCTTCCTCCTGAGGGACCCGGACCAGGGCAGCTCCTTCTGCGCCCTCCACGGCCTTGGGCCAGGCCAGCGCCCCGAAGCGTGCTCCGCCTTCACCCCCTCCTACCCGCACTGCGCGGTCTGCTACAGGCCGGGGGTGCTGTAACCAGGGGAAGGGAGGAAGGGGAAGGTGAGGTCGTTGTATGGGGGTGGAGTGGTGTCGGGGTGTCGTGGAAAGCGCGGGGGAAGGATGAACCAGGAACCACGTACCAGGCGTGGGCAACCAGGTTCCTCAGTGCCTGGCCCTCAACTCCTGGTAGCAGGCACTAAGTGCCGAGCACCGTGCTTGCCACCCGGTTCCCGGTTCTTCCTTTCCTTCTACTGGCAGAGTGATGAAAAAGTCCCTTGTGGACTTTATCAGCGTCGGGTTGCCTGGGGCGGCCCGGCGCAACCCTCGCAAATGCTCCGTGTTTTTACAGCTCGGATCTGGGTCCCGCCATGGCGGGACCCCCGCGTCGCCCTGTCAGGCTGCGTTTTCAGGGGTTTTCCAGCAGCCTGCTAGATCCTGTGCCGGACGCAGTCGAACCCCTTGCCCATGTCGCAGCGGATGCAGTCCCCCACGGCGTACTGGGGCGGGGTGGTTGTGGATTCGCACCTCCCGCAAAGGTACTCCTCGCCGGGTTTCATGGGACCGTCGCAGGGGGTCTCCTTCATGGGGCAAAGGTCCACGCACCCCCAGCAGCGCTTGCAGAACTCGGGACGCTCGCTGAAGGGGAAATCCACCCTCCTGTGCTTTCCCCGGCCCACGAACCCGATGGCGTGTGCCTGGTACATCTCCGCGCAGGTGCGCACACACCGGCCGCAGAGGACGCAGTCGTCCTGACGGAAGGGATACCGCACGCTGGTGACCCCGCAGCGCACCGCGATGTCCTGGATGGCCCGGGAGTTGGGCGCCTGGGCCACCAGGAGCTCGGCGATGTTCCTCCTGAGCTTCCGGACCTTTTCGGAGTTGGCCATGACCACCATGCCCTCCTTGGCCACGAGGGTGCAGGAGGTGGTGATGCGCGACCTTCCGTTGACGACGTTCTCGACGATGCACAGCCTGCAGGCCCCGACGTCCGAAAGGGTGGGGAGATGGCACAGGTGAGGGATGCAGATGCCGTAGTGGAGGGCGGCGTCCATGACGCTCTGCCCCCTCCGGGCCCTGACCTTGGATCCGTCTATGGTCA
>CP070682.1:1116304-1118956 GCA_020352595.1 bacterium
GATTGATGTTCCTTCTCAAATCATCCAAAATGCGCCGTGATACAGACCATGTACAAGATCGACGAGCCACCTTGCTCGCATGATCTGGCGGTTCGCGGGTTCGGGTTCTTAACTCGAAACCTGAAACATGAAACCTGAAACCGAAATTCCGGAGGAATTTCCATGCATATCGCAGTCATCGGTACCGGCTACGTCGGGCTCGTGACGGGGACCTGCTTCGCCGAGTTCGGCGTGGAAGTCACCTGCGTGGACAAGGACGAGGACAAGATCGCGCGCCTTATCAAAGGCGAGATCCCCATCTACGAGCCGGGCCTGGAGGAACTGGTCCGGAAGAACATCCGCGAGGGCCGGCTGCACTTCACCACGGACATCAGGGAGGGCGTTCAGAATGCCCTGACGGTCTTCATCGCCGTGGGCACACCGCCCCGCGGTGACGGAAGCGCCGACCTGAGCTACGTCGAGCAGGTGGCGCGGGAGATCGCCCAGGCCATGGACGGCTACAAGGTCATCGTCACCAAGAGCACTGTGCCTGTGGGTACCGGCGAGAGGATCACGAAGATCATGGCCGAGCACCAGCCCGCGGAGATGTTCGACGTGGCCTCCAACCCGGAGTTCCTGCGCGAGGGCTCCGCCGTGGAGGATTTCATGAGGCCTGACAGGGTGGTCATCGGCGCCGAGACCGAGCAGGCGCGGGCCATACTCAGGGACCTGTACCGCCCCCTCTACCTCATCGAGACGCCCTTCGTCTTCACCAACGTGGCCACGGCCGAACTCATCAAGTACGCGTCCAACGCCTTCTTGGCCACCAAGATCTCCTTCATCAACGAGATGGCCAACATCTGCGAGAGGATCGGAGGCGATGTCCACGTGGTGGCCAGGGCCATGGGCCTGGACGGGAGGATCGGGCCAAAGTTCCTGAGGGCGGGACCGGGCTACGGGGGCTCATGCTTTCCCAAGGACACCCTGGCCCTGGTCAACATTTCCAGGGGTCTGGGTCAGCCCTCGCGCATCGTCGAGGCGGTGGTCCAGGTCAACGACGCCCAGAAACAGAGGGCCCTCCAGAAGGTCAGGGAGGCCCTCGGCGGGGATGCCGGTGGCAAGACGGTGGCTCTCCTCGGTCTCGCTTTTAAACCCAACACGGACGATTTCAGGGAGGCCCCGGCGGAGGTCATCGCCAGGGGCGTCATCGCGGACGGAGGCAAGGTCCGTGCTTTCGACCCGGCTGCCATGGAGCAGGCCCGGGAGATTCTCGGCAAGAAGGGGATCACCTACTGCCGCAACGCCTACGACGCGGTCAAGGGGGCCGATGTCATGGTCATCGTCACCGAGTGGAACCAGTTCCGGCTGCTGGACCTGAAGAAATGCAGGGAACTTCTCAGGAGCCCGGTCATGGTGGACCTGCGCAACGTCTACGAACCGCAGACGGTCCGGGGCATGGGGTTCAAGTACGTGTCCGTGGGACGGGTTTGAAGAGAGACGAAGGTCCAAAGACCAGAGGGAAATCACGGGTCCAACGTCCAACGTGAGGGACGTAGTCCTCAATTCGAAATCATGAATTCGAAATCGCCAATCCTCAATTCTCCATCGTCCATCCGGAATCCGGTTCACCCGCCTTCGCGTGAAGCTTCTGCCTTCGCTCGTTTGGAACACCCGGATTGGGGAAGAGAACGAGCTGTGGCAGACAGGGCGGCGGGCAAGCGGATCACTGATCACGGTTTTCCCGTTGGACATTGGACATTGGACGTTGGACTCACGTCACCAGCATGCGGGGAGTGTGTCTGAATGGCTGAACGCGTGCTGGTGACGGGGGGCGCCGGCTTCATCGGCTCTCACCTTTGCGGCGAACTGCTCGAACAGGGCAGGGAAGTCCTCGTTCTGGACAACTTCAACGACTTCTACGACCCGTCGGTCAAACGCATGAACATCCAGTCTCTCCAGGAAAACCCGCGATTCACCCTCAGGGAAGGGGACATAAGGGACAGCGGCCTCGTGGGGCGGATCTTCAAGCATTTCCGCCCCAAGGCCGTGGTGCACCTGGCGGCCATGGCCGGTGTCAGGCCCTCCCTGGAAGACCCGCTCCTGTACGTGGACGTGAACGTCATGGGGACCAACGTGGTCCTTGAGGCGGTCAGGAGAAATCCCGTGGAGAACTTTCTCTTCGGCTCATCCTCCTCGGTGTACGGGGCCATGGACCGGGTCCCCTTTTCCGAAGGGGACGTCCTCAGCCGACCGGTGAGCCCCTACGCCGCCACGAAACTCGCAGGGGAGCAGCTTTGCTTCACCTACCACCATCTTTACGGTATTCCTGTGTCGTGCCTGAGATTCTTCACCGTTTATGGCCCCCGGCAGAGGCCCGAGATGGCCATCCACCTCTTCGCCCGCCGCATCCGGGAGGGAAAGCAGGTCACCGTTTTCGGCGATGGCACGAGCAGACGGGATTACACCTACATAAGCGACATCGTCCAGGGGGTGCTCCGCTCCCTGGACAGGCCGCAGCCGTACGAGATCTTCAACCTGGGCGAGTCGCGGACGGTGCCGCTGGCCGACATCGTCGCCCTCCTTGAGGAGAACCTCGGGCGAAAGGCCGGGATCCGCCATGAGCCTGACCAGCCCGGCGATGTCCCGGTCACCTTCGCGGACATCACCAAGGCC
>CP070682.1:1119056-1123263 GCA_020352595.1 bacterium
AACGTGCGCATGGCGATCTTGAAGCCCTCGCCCTCCTCACCCAGTCGATTTTCAACCGGGACTTCGACGTTCTCGAGAATCACGTTGGCGGTTTGTGAGCAGCGGATGCCGAGCTTCTTTTCCTTGGCACCGAAACTCACACCCGGCCAGCCCTTCTCGACGATGAACGCCGTGACCGCATCGGTCCCTTCTTCGGGATCCATCGTCGCGAAGATCACGTAAATATCGGCAACACCACCGTTGGTAATGAAGGTCTTGGTCCCGTTCAGGATGTATTTGTCACCCTTGCGCTTTGCCAGCGTTGTGATCCCACCCGCATCGGAACCCGCCGAGGGCTCGGTGATCGCAAATGCTCCCAGCGTTACTTTGGATGGATCGCAGAACATCGGCAGGTACTTGGCCTTCTGTTCCTCCGTCCCGGCTACCATCAGGGGTGTGAAACACAGTCCCACACCGCCCAGGGTAGAACCGATTCCCGCGCATCCCCAGAAGATCTCCTCATCCACGATGACGCGGGTGAGCAAGCTGTCGATCCCTCCGCCGTCGTATTCCTCGGGGATCTGGTAGGTCAGCAGGCCTGCTTGATGGGCCTTTTCCAGAACCTCCCAGGGAAGTTCCTCCGTCTCATCCGCCTCAGGGGCGACAGGTCGGATGGTCTTCTCAGCAAAACGATGTGCTAAATCTCGAAATTCGCGCTGCTCGTCGGTAAGGTCGAAGCCGATCATGTCTCACTTTCCTTTAGTCTTTCCTCAACGTAGGCCAGCAGGCCTCCATGCTCGATGATTCGTTGAAGGAACTCGGGATACGCTGCGGATTGGAAGCTCGTGCCGCGGGTCAGGTTGCGGATCGTGCCGGAGGCAGGTTCAACTTCGATTTCATCTCCGGCTTTTATCCCGTCGACGGCTTCCGGGCACTCAAGAATTGGAAGCCCGATGTTGATCGCATTGCGGAAGAAGATCCGTGCGAAGGATTTGGCGATCACCGCCGAGACCCCGGCGGCTTTGATGCACAGCGGCGCCACCTCGCGCGAAGAACCGCATCCAAAGTTGGTATCAGCCACGATCAGATCGCCGCGGCGCATCTTTCGCACGAAATCCGGATCAGCGTCCTCCATGCAGTGGGCCGCCAGTTCGTCCGAGTCGGAGGTGTTCAGGTATCGGGCCGGGATGATGGCATCCGTGTCCACATCGTCACCGAAGCGCCACGCCGTGCCGGAAAGGATCTTTTCCATGAGACCTCCAGTTCCAGAAAAAGGGAAAGTTGAACTTCTTCTCAAAGGTCCTCCGGCGAGGAGATGGTGCCCGTCACCGCGCTGGCCGCCGCCACAGCCGGGCCGGACAGATAGACCTCGCTCCTGGGGTGACCCATGCGCCCGACAAAGTTCCTGTTGGTTGTGGCCACGGCCCTCTCACCTTCGGCGAGGATGCCCATGTGACCGCCCAGGCACGGTCCGCACGTGGGTGTGCTGATGACCGCGCCGGCCGAGAGAAAGGTCGCGAAGAGGCCTTCCTCCATGGCCTGGCGGTAGATGAGGGGCGTGGCGGGGATCACGATCATGCGCACGCCAGGCGCCACCTTCCGCCCCTCCATCACCCTGGCCGCTATCCTCAGGTCCTCCAGCCGGCCGTTGGTACACGACCCCACCACCACCTGGTCGATGGCGACGCCATGGGCCTCGCCCACGGGTCTGGCGTTCTCGGGAAGATGCGGGAACGCCACCTGAAGCTCCACGTCACCGGCCGCGACCTCCACCACCTCCTCGTAAAGGGCATCGGCGTCACTGGCGAAGAACTTCCAGGGCCTGGCGGCTCTCTCCCGAACGTACTCTTCCGTGACAGCGTCCGGTTCGATGACGCCGTTCTTGGCCCCGGCCTCGATGGCCATGTTGCACATGGCGAACCGGTCGTCCATGGGAAGGGACCGGATGGTGGAGCCGGTGAACTCCATGGACCGGTACAGGGCCCCGTCCACCCCGATCTTGCCGATGATGAAGAGGATAAGGTCCTTGCCGCCCACCCAGGGCTTGAGCTGCCCTTCGATGATGAATTTCATGGCCCCGGGGACCTTGAACCAGGCCTTCCCGCTCATCATGGCCCCGGCGAGGTCGGTGCTGCCCACCCCCATGGAAAAGGCTCCCAGGGCGCCGTAGGTACACGTGTGGCTGTCCGCCCCCACAACGAGGTCACCCGGCAGTACCAGCCCCTTCTCGGGAAGGAGGGCGTGTTCCACCCCCATCTCCCCGAGTTCGAAATAGTGGGTGATGGCGTAATCACGGGCAAAATCCCTCAGATCCTTGCACTGCTGGGCAGAGGCGATGTCCTTGTTGGGGGCGAAGTGGTCCGGCACCAGGGCGATCTTGTCCCTGTCGAACACCTCCTTGATGCCGCGCTCTCTGAGGATCCTGATGGCGATGGGCGCCGTGATGTCGTTTCCGAGGGCCAGGTCCACGTCGGCCATGATGATCTCGCCTGGATGCACCTCCTGTCGGCCGCAGTGGGCCGCGAGGATCTTCTGGGTGATGGTCTGGGCCATAAATACTTCTCCCCTCTGGATCTCAGATCTCAGATCTCAAGAAAACCTTTTGACGCACAATCTGAGACCTGAGATCCGAGATCTGAGTCTCCATTTAAAGGCTCGGCTTTTCCCCCACCGCTGTCCCCTTCCTGTAGTGGAGCTTGTTGAGGGCGTTGATAAAGGCCCTCGCCGAGGCCACGACGATGTCCGGGGAGGTTCCCTGCCCGATGATGGTGTGCCCGTTGTCCTTGATCCTCACGGTCACGCCGCCCATGGCGTCGGCGCCCCCGGTGATGGCGGAAACCGTGAACCTCAGGAGTTTTGCCTTGCTCTTGCTGATCTTCTTGATGGCTTTGAAGACAGCGTCCACGGGACCGTCCCCGAACTCGGCCCTGGTGATGGTCTTCCCGTCCACCTCCATCTCCACGGTGGCTGAGGGAACGACACCGGTGCCGCTGGTGAAGGTCACGCTGATGAGCCTGTATCGGTCCGGCAGACGCAGGATCTCCTCGGCGATGAGCGCCTCGATGTCCTCGTCGTAGACCGTCTTCTTCTTGTCGGCCAGCCGCTTGAAGGCCACGAAGGCGCGCTCCACCTCCTCGTCGCCCAGTTCAATGCGCAGCTCCTCCAGCCTCTTCTTGAAGGCGTGCCGGCCGGAGTGTTTGCCCAGGACGAGCGTGCTCTCCTTGATGCCCACCGATTCCGGCGTCATGATCTCGTAGGTGGTCTTCTCCTTGAGCATGCCGTCCTGGTGGATCCCGGCCTCGTGCGCGAAGGCGTTGGCACCGACGACGGCCTTGTTCTGCTGGACCAGGATGCCGGTGATGCTGGAGACCAGCCGGCTGCTCCTGTAGATCTCCTCCGTCCTGATGTCCGTGTGGACCTTCAGGTGGTCGCGCCTCGTCCGTATCCCCATGACGATCTCCTCGAGGGAGGCGTTGCCCGCGCGCTCACCGATGCCGTTGATGGTGCATTCCACCTGGCGGGCGCCGGCCTGGACGGCCGCCAGGGAGTTGGCCACGGAAAGGCCGAGGTCGTTGTGGCAGTGCACGGACACGACGGCTTTGTGAATATTGGGGACCCTTTCCATGATGGTGGCGATGAGGGCGCCGAACTCGTCGGGGATGGCGTACCCCACGGTGTCCGGTATGTTGACCGTCCTGGCCCCAGCCTCGATGACGGCCTCGATGACCTCGCACAGGTAGGAGACGTTGCTCCTTGCCGCGTCCTCGGCCGAGAACTCGACATTGGGTGTGTAACCCGCGGCGTGCCGCACGGCATTGACGGCGGCGTCCCTCACCTCATCGTGCGTCTTCTGGAGCTTGAGCTTGACGTGTATGTCCGAGGTGGCGATGAAGGTGTGGATCCTGGGCTTCTTGGCCTCCTTGAGGGCCTCCCAGGCCCTGTCGATGTCCTTCCTGCTCGCGCGGCAAAGGCCGGCGACCTCCGTCTTCTTGAGGACCCGGGCCACGGCGCGCACAGCCTCGAAGTCGCCCTCTGAGGCGATGGGGAAGCCGGCCTCGATGACGTCCACGTTCAGCTTCTCGAGCTGCCTGGCCACCTGGATCTTCTCCTCCAGGTTCATGGAGGCTCCGGGTGACTGTTCACCATCTCTCAAGGTCGTATCGAATATTGTGATCCTGTCAGACATTTTTTTCTCCTTCCGCTCCCCGCCGCCGGGGGTACATTTTTC
>CP070682.1:1123363-1129616 GCA_020352595.1 bacterium
CCCTGGCCTCGAGCCTCAGGTTGAAGTCCCACTTTTCCAGGGCATAGGCCGCACCCAGGGAGTACGCGGCGTAATCCTCCCCGCTTGAGGAGCCAGGCGCCACGGCGTTGAGCGGCTCGCTGCCGCTTCTCCTGATGACGCTGGCCCCCTCGAAGGTGGCGCTGGCCTTCCAGCGTCGGGTGAGCTGCCAGGTCTGAGCCAGTCCCGTGGTGGCGTAGACCCTTTCGCCGCTTTCCTCGTGCTGCCTGTCAACGCTCGTGGTCGCCGTGGCCCCTTCCCACGGAGTAGCCTTCAGGCCCACGCGGGTGGCGCTCACTGATGTCTCGTCCCCGTCGGTGAACTCCTGCTCGGCGTAAAGGGAGACCCTTTCGCTCACCCTGAAGTCGGAACCGGCCAGCGTTCTCGTGGGATAGTCGGTGTTGGCATTGCTGCCCAGCGACTGCTCGTGCTCCAGACGGAGTTTCCAGCGGTCGTCAGCCGAACGCCAGCCGACACCGGCCGTGACCTGGTCGGAACGCTCCTCGGTGCCGTCGCTGTCCGTGTCGAGGGCCTGGCGCACAGACGCGGAATAGTTCAGTCTTGCGCCAGCGTAGGAGGCCCCCACCTCCTGAACACGGCGATCGGCCCCTGTGTCCAGGTTCTCCTGGAGGGAAAGCTCCGCCTTGACCCGCCACGAATCGGTGAGCCTGTAGACCGCGTCAGCTCCCGCCTTCCTCATGCCCCCCTCTGAGGCGTTCTGGTGACCCAGGCCGAAACCTTCCTCCTGCTGGCGCAGATAGACCTTTCCGGTCAGGGAGGCGGAGTCGGCGCTGACCTCCAGCAGATAGGCCGAGCCCTCCGTCTCAACGCCCAGGGTCTCGGTCCTGCTGGTTGCGGTTTCCGCCTTGACGGTCAGGGTCGCACCGATCTTCGTGGTGATGTCCAGCCCCGTCAGATCACCCTCGCCCGCACCCCGGTCCTCGTGGATGTGGGAAACGCCCAGCTTCGTCCCTGCGCCTGGAAGGGCCGCTTCACCCCTGGCGCCGTAGGTGAGCCCCGACGCGTCAGGATCCAGCGTCTCGTAATCGACCACGATGAATACGGGGTTGAAACCGGCATCCCTCTCAGGAACAGGCTTCTTGAAGAAGACCGTCCCCTCTGTCAGGTCGATGCTGTAGTCCAGGTGCCTGGTCAGCACCTCGGAGGAGAGGATGACATGACTCTGGAACCTGTCGCGCACCTCGATGCGGATAACCTCGGTGGTGGGCACGACGTCGCCCGATGAGAGCCGGTACAACCCGGAGGTCCCGTCTCCCGGGATCTCGTCGCGAACGAAGCCCCGTTCCGTTTCCGAGGCGAAGAGGTTGTAGGAGAAGCTCTCGCCCTTCAGTTCCGAACGCAGGCCTGTGATGCGCCTGTCGTACCGCGACAGTTCCGCTACGGTGAGGCCCGTCTGGGTATCGCCGAACAGCGCGTAGAACTGCTCCCTCTCGATCTTGAGGTAGAGCTTTCCGGATGTGGGAGCCTCGTAATCCTGCCCGGTGGCGTCCCCGTAGAGCGTGTAGTAGGTGTCAGGGTCGATGGTCCCGTAGTGGCCTTCTCCCGAACCGCCGTGCGGACCGGCCGTGTCGTAGGAGAGGGTGAGAAGGTACTCGCCCTTGATCTTCCCCTTGGCGAAAAGGGCCATCCTGCCCTGGCTGTAGAGGTCCTCATCGCCACCGGTGTCCTCGAAGGACTCCATGTTGCCGCTCACCGTGTTGTATCCCACTGTCCCCTCGGCGAGTCCTACCAGGATCCAGCTGTCCCTTCTTGCGGTCAGCCACACGGGGATCTCCTTGTCCTCGTCCCGGAGCCTGAGGCTTATCCTGGCTTTCCCGGAAACGGAGGTGGGCTGCAGGGTCAGCCGGGCGATGCCCCCCTGCTCAATGAGGAACTGCCCGCGGCTTTCAGGCATCCCGTCCGTTGGATGTCCGGTCCCCCCTGCCCCTTCCCAGGCTCTGTGGGGCGGCATGACTGCGTAGCGCCCCACAAGGGAAGGCCTGGCCGGCCGCCCGTTGGAGTCCGTGAGCCTCAGGACCACCACCGGCGGCGTCCTGCCGTCGGCCACCAGAACGGAAAGATCGGTGTCCACCCGGGCCTGGACGGGCCGGCCTGCGAGGTAAACGGTCCTTGCCAGGCGGCCCGCCTCCTTCCCGTCCGAAAGGTAAAGGGTGGCCTGGAGGCCGTTGTCCCCGTCGGCCAGCCGGATGCCCCTCCAGATGCTCAGCGCGGAACCACCGGCGCTGTTGACCCTCGTCCCCTCGAAGGAGAGCGGATCTGCCTCCCGCCCGTTGACGGTGAGGATCACCCGCGTGCCCGGCCTGTGCTTGACGGCCACCTTGGTCGCCGGGACACCTGGGGAGAACTCCCGGTCGGGCCAAACCCACCCGAAACTCCCGTCATCGCTGTCGAACCAGGTCGTGTCCTCGAGGGGATCCACGCGGACGGGCCCTTCGCGGGAGGCCTCAGCGCTGCCCACGCCCGCTGTCATCCCGCCAGCCTCCCCCTGAATATTGATGACGGCCTCGGCCGTGCTCCGATCGCTCATGGGCTGCAGCTCCGTGCGGCGTTCCACGGTGGTGGTGACCACGTTGACCTCGACGCGGCGGTTGAGGGTGCGTCCGCGGCTGTTCTCGTTGGGGGCAACGGGCTCATCCGGTCCCATGCCCACCGTGCGGAAAAGGTTCGAGGGGATGTCCCACACGCTTCGCAGGTAGCGGGCCACGCTGAGCGCCCTGGCCTCCGAGAGGGCGTAGTTGTCCTTGTATACCCGGCGCCCCCTGGCGCTGATGGGCACGTCGTCGGTGTGTCCCGTCACCTCGACACGGTCGATCTCGGCCGGATCGAACTGGGACGCGATGATGTCCAGCGCCTGCCTGTCCTCAGGGGTCAGCGCCGCTTCAAAGGTCCCGAAGTGGGGACGGAAGACGAACTTCCGCATACTCTTCTCGTCACGCTCGGCGACCTTGATCAGGATGTTCCGGACCTCCAGGGTGGTCGGACCCTCCCGCATGGGAACGTTGAAGGTCATGCTGGCCGTCCCGATGACCTCGTTCATGCGTCCCTGTATGCTCCTGACCGTGCCGAACTCCCCCTCCGCGGCAGGACTTTCCAGCAGTCCCCCGCTCGCCCATCCCCAGCCCTCGACGATCCTTGTCTGGAAGGTGATGCCCTTCTCCCAGGCACCGGCCGTGTCTCCCACCATCCACGTAAGGGTACCGCCTTCCTGCGCGGGATCGGCTATCGGCTCTCCCTCCAGCCGGGACGACCCCGGCTCGTACACGACGCCTTCGGGAAGGGTGACCCGGAACCTCACGTTGCTCAGGGAGGTCCTCTCGCCCCTCATGGTGGCGTTGAAACTCACCCTTTCGGTACCCGCCTCCGTGCTGAGGACCAGGACCGTGCGCCCTTCCTCCGGGAGCTTCGCGACAGCGTTAAAGTCCACCCTCCACAGATCTCCGCCCGCCAGGTCCACGAACCTCGACCAGGGCCGCCCGGCCTGGCGCGTGTCGTCATCGCACGACACGACCCGGTGCGTATCGGGCACCGTCTCCAGGTCCAGCTGGACGACGTGGCTGCCCGCCCTGACACCTTCGAAGTGGTAGCGCCCGTCCCTGTCCGTAATGACATAGGTACCGTCTTCCAGATAGATCCTGGCTCCCGCAAGTCCCGCGGCGTCCGCCTCCCCGCACGCCCCCGTCAGGACCCGGCCCATGATGACGCTCCTGCTCCTGAAGAGGTCCTCGGTGACGGTCACCCTCGCCAGGGCCGTGTTGGAGGCCAGGGCCCCGGAAACGGCCACACCGCTGACCACGGCCCTGCCGGGCCTTGTGCCGGCTCCCACGCGGGACACGAAGGTCACCGTGGCCGTCCCGCCCGCCGGGATGCCGCCGAGGGAGAAGGCCAGCGACCGTCCGTCGGGGGCCATGACAGGATCCCCCGAGGGAAGACCGTTCAGGGACGCGGTCCCTCCCTCGAAACGGAACCCCACGGGTAAACCCACGGTGAGGACGACACCCGGAACGTCCGACCCCGACGTGTTGCGCACAGACAGGTCAAGGGTCAGGAAATCCCCCACGGCCACCGAACTCCAGCCCGCAGACGCCGTAGCATAGAGAACTCCCACGGCATCGAAGGTGAAAGGCGCCGAGGAACTGTCCGACGGGTCGGCCTGGTCCGTGTAACCGGCGGTGAAAAGGGCACCGGGATAGCCGAAGAGGAGACCGTCGCTGGGCGTTTCCGCGGCGGCGCCGCTGCGCACGTAGCCGGTGAAGACCCCCGTGTCGAGGCCGGTCTCGGGAAGGAGCAATGTCTCGATGACGGCGCCGCCGGTGTCCCGGACAAGGACCCTGACCGTGTCGGCCTGGGCGGGATCCACGTTGCCGTCGGGGTCCAGAAGGCGCAGGAAGACCGGTTCGCCCTGGCTGAAGTTCGCGGCCGGCTCCAGGGGGACGGGGTTGGTGATGTCGATGGTCGCCCCGGAGGCCGGGTCGGATGGGGCGGGGGCAGGGGTGAATGCGGCCCCGTCGAAGTACCGGGTTGCTCCCACGGTCAGGGACAGGGCCGGGGACGACGGTGCGTAACGGAAGAGGTCCAGCGCCGAGGGGGAGCCCAGGAGCACCGTCGTGACGCTCACCGAGTTGGAATAGGCCGTCTGAGGGCTGCCGTTGACGGTGAAATCCGCTATGGCGGTGTTGGTGATCACGGTCCCCGCAGGAACTGCCCCTGCGGCGGAGGGAAGCATGCAGAGGATCACAAGGAGCCAAATGATGGCCTGTCCGGGCCTGGGACCGGACCTGAGCGGTGCGGAACCAGGCGCGCACAGGGCCGGTGAGGCGCCCGCCAGGGCGCCTGACCGGCTCCACAGGATGGTTCGCAGGGCCTTCCGCAGGGCGGACCCGCACCTCGCCCGTCCATCCCCCGGGAAGGGGGGGCGCGGGTGGCGGTCAGGTGCGCCTCTCAAACGAGGGCGGAAGGCCATGGGATCCCCTCCAAACCTACGGAATGGTCACGTCGTAGGTCAGGTTCACCGATGTGGCCGGTGCCACGACACCGATGGACCAGATGATGGTGTCCGGGTCGGTGTCGTTGAGCGTCGGGGCGGCTCCCGCCGACTGGACGACGTTGGAGACGTCCGTCACGTCCACATTGGGTGAAAGGGTGTCCGTCAGGGTCACGCCCGTGGCCGCCCCGGTCCCCGTGTTCTCAACGACGAGGCGGTAGCTCACGGTGGCGCCGGGGATGGCCTTGGGATCGGTGTTGTTGAAGGCGCGTGCATCGGCGACCCCCGTTATCGTCTTGGTCACCGTGAGACTCGGCGCCACGACCCGGTAGTATCCCCTGTCCGAGTGGAACCCGTCGTAATCGCCGTCTCCAGCCGCCGTTCCCGTCAGGTCCGCGAGGACGTTCTGCAGGGTGCCGGCCTGCCAGGCTCCGGCGCTGGCGGTGATGACGGTACCGCCCACGGCCGTCAGGGCCTGGGCCCTCAGGTCGATGTTCTCCACCCAGGGCGTCACGGCGGTGGATGAGATGTCACCGACGACAAAGACGTAGAAGGCCGTGTCTGCCGGCACGTTGTCCAGGCCCGCCGCTATGGCGTCTGTGGCGGTGTCGAAGACGCGGTCGCCGTCGTCGGCGTAGATGCTGATGCTGCTCGTCACCGCGTCCCCGGAGTTGAGGGCGCTCAGCGCGAAATCCAGTGTGGTGTTGGAGCCGTTGTAGACGCCAAAGGCCAGGACGTTGATGTCCGGCTCGCCGCCCACCACGCCGGGCAGGACGTCAACCGTGCTCCCTGCAGCCGTCTGGTTGGTCACCGTGAAGGTGACCAGGCGATCCACGAGGAAGGATGCCGTGTCGACGGTGGAAAAGGCCACCGCCCCGGCGTTCCAGTTCACCACGACCCTGTTGTCCACCTGGGTGCCCGCCGTGGTGCCCGCCGCAAGGGCCGCCCGCGGCACCATCGCGGCCAGCAGGGCGGCCGACAGGATCACCATCACTCCCTTGAGTCTGATGTTGCTCATCGCTTTCCTCCTTCGATAGATAAGCCCAGGGTCCATTCTCGCTTGTGGACTTCTGCCGATGGGGCCCCGGGAACTTTCCCTCGGCGGTCCTTCAAAGCTTTCTGTAGTGCCTCCCTCACAGCAGATCTCCTTCCTAAAAAAACATGGCGGATGGCATGCACAGCCGCCGCCTCCTATTTGAGCCTGGCCCTGAACTGAACGCTGCCGCCCCCGCC
>CP070682.1:1129716-1132294 GCA_020352595.1 bacterium
CGGGGCCCATACAGCACACCGTGGCCAGCAGGGAGGTCACGATGGTCCCCAGGCTGGATATGTTCTCTCGTCTCATCCGTTGCGGCCTCCCGAAAGCAGCATAGCATAAATAATATAAGTCCATTACGGGAGGTATGGTAGCTCCCGGGAGCGGGGGGAAGGGAAGTCCCACGTTGACAGGTCGGATGTCTTGTAGTAATTTTACAAAATAATCCGTTTTATCCCTGAATCGAAATATTTTTTGGAAAATTACTACAAGATGTCCGACGTCCTTTCCGTCATCCGGTCCGGTATCGAAGATCTCAGGAGCTCCGAGAGGAAGGTGGCCGAGTACGTCCTGAAAAACCCCGAGACCGTCATCACCCTCTCCATCACCGACCTGGCCGAGGAGGCCGGCACCAGCGAGCCGACGGTGATCCGGTTCTGCCGGAAGCTGGGTCTCAAGGGCTTCATGGACCTGAAGCTGGGCCTGGCCAGGGACCTGCCATCCTCCCAGTACATCCACGAGAGCGTCAGCGAGGGCGACACCCTGCCCCGCATCTTCAACAAGATGCTCAAGGCCGCCAAGGAGGCCATCAACGACACCATGAACGGCATGGACATGGAGCTCCTGGAGAAGGCCTCCCAGCTCCTGGCTTCCGCCCGGCGCATCGAGTTCTACGGGGTGGGCGGCTCCGGGGCCGTGGCCAGGGACGCCCAGCACAAGTTCTTCAGGCTGGGCATCCCGTGCCTGGTCTACGACGACCCCCACATGCAGGCCATGTCGGCGGCCCTCCTGGGGCCGGGAGACGTCGTCGTGGCCGTCTCCCACACCGGCTCGACCAAGGACATCCTCGACAGCGTGCGCATCGCCAGGGAGGCGGGGGCCGCCATCATCGGCATCACGGGCCACGGAAAGTCGCCCCTGGCCAGGATCTGCGACGTGGCCCTTGCCGTCCACTCCAAGGAGGCCGCCCTCAGGCTGGCCCCCATGACCTCGCGCCTGGCGCAGCTGGCCGTCATCGACGTCCTCTTCGTCTCGGTGGCCATGAGGAACTACGCCGAGACCAAGGAGCGGCTCAACATGGTCAAGAGGTCCCTGGTGGACAAGAGGCCCTAGATGGAAAAGGAGCGAAAGGAGACCGGCGTGGGGAAGGGGGACCGCAAGGGAGCCCTGGACAGGGCCTTCGTGGGAGCCAACAAGGCGCTCATCGGTGTCATGATGGTGGTCATGTTCATCCTGGTCTTCGCCAACGTCGTGACCAGGTACCTCTTCGGCATCTCCATAGCCACCACCGACGAGGTGTCCACCTTCCTCATGATCTGGGTCACCTACCTGGGGGCGGGGCTGGCCCTCCGGGAGGGGCGCCACGCGGCCATCGACCTCTTCCAGGACATGCTCCCCGAGGGGGCACGGCACATATTCCGGGCCATCCTGGGAGTGGTCATCCTGGCGTTCTTCGCCATCCTGGCCTATTTCGGCGTCCGCTTCGCCATCTTCGGATGGGGCCAGGAGACGGCGGTGACCCAGATCCCCAAGGGTGTCATCTACCTGGCCATCCCCTCCGGGGCCGCCCTCTTCGCCGTCCACCTCGTCACCATGTTCCCCAGGTGGATCAGGAGGGACTGGGGTGTCATCGCTGGCCACGAGGATGAGGCCGGACCGAAGGGGGGGGAAGGGCTGTGACGGTCATCCTCCTCACCGTGTTCGGGCTGGGGTTGGCGGTGGGTCTCCCCGTCTCCATAACCATGGGCCTGTCCGGTCTGGCCGCCGTGCTCATCGACGGCCGGTTCCCCGCCCTGGTCGTCCCGCAGTACCTGTACAACGGCATCAACTCCTTCCCCCTCATGGCCATCCCCTTCTTCATCCTGGCGGCCGAGATCATGACCGCCGCCGGCATGACGGCCACGCTGCTGCGCTTCGCCAACGACCTGGTGGGCCACATCAGGGGAGGGCTCGGCCACGTCAACGTCCTGGTGAGCATGCTCTTTGCCGGCATCAGCGGCTCGGCCCTTGCCGACGCCGCAGGTCCCAGCGCCATCGTCATGCGCATGATGCGCCGCGCCGGTTACGACGCCGCCTACTCGGGCGCCCTGAGCGCGGCCACCGCCACCATCGGCCCCATCATCCCCCCGAGCATCCTCATGGTGGTCTACGCCATCTCCGACAGCCGCGTCACCGTGGCCGGGCTCTTCCTTGCGGGCGTCGTCCCGGGGGTCCTCCTGGGAGTGGGTCTCATGGCGGCCAACCACTGGATCAGCTACAAGAGGGGCTATCTCTTCCGCAGTGAGAGGCCGCGGCTGCTGGAGATCCTCAGGTCCTTCTGGAAGGCCCTGCCTGCCCTGCTGCTGCCGTTCATCATCATCGGCGGCATCCTGGGAGGCATCTTCACCCCCACCGAAGCGGCGGCCGTGGCGTGCGCCTACGGCCTGGTGGTGGGCCTTGTCGTCAAACCGGGCCTGAATTTCCGGGACCTTCCGGACGTGTTCGTGCGCAGCGGGGTGGTCACGGCGGCCGTGCTGCTCATCGTGTCCATGGCCTCCATCTTCTCGTGGCTGCTGACCATCCTCCAGATCCCCCAGTCCATCGCCCTTGCCA
>CP070682.1:1132394-1142503 GCA_020352595.1 bacterium
CCTGCCGGATGTGCGCGATGGATTAAAGCCGGTCCACCGCCGCGTCCTCTACGCCATGTACGATTTGGGCAACGACTGGAACAAGCCCTTTAAGAAATCGGCCCGCATCGTCGGCGACGTCATCGGCAAATACCACCCCCACGGGGACCAGGCCGTCTACGACACCATCGTAAGGATGGCCCAGGACTTCTCCCTTCGCTACCCCCTCGTCGACGGGCAGGGCAACTTCGGCTCCGTGGACGGCGACGCGGCCGCGGCCATGCGCTACACGGAGATCCGCATGCAGCGCCTCGCCGAGGAGCTCATGGAGGACATCGACAAGGAGACGGTGGACTTCGGGCCCAACTACGATGACACCCTCAGGGAGCCCCTCGTCCTGCCCGCGCGCTTTCCCAACCTCCTGGTCAACGGCTCGGCCGGCATCGCCGTGGGGATGGCCACCAACATCCCCCCCCACAACCTCACCGAGGTCGTCGAGGCCTCCACACTGCTCATCAGGAAACCGGAGGCCTCCCTGGAGGAGGTCATGAGGGTGCTGTCGGCGCCCGACTTTCCCACGGGAGGTTTCATCTACGGCCTTGAGGGGGTTCGCGACGCTTACAGGACGGGCCGGGGTTCCGTACAGATGCGCGCGCGGGCCGTCATCGAGCGCCAGAAGAAGGGGAAGACCTCCATCGTCGTCACCGAACTCCCCTACCAGGTCAACAAGGCCAGGCTCATCGAGAAGATCGCCGAGCTGGTCAAGGAGAAGAAGATCGAGGGGATCTCGGACCTCAGGGACGAATCGGACCGCGAGGGCATGCGTATTGTTATCGAACTCAGGCGGGACGACAACGCCGAGGTGATCCTGAACCAGCTCTACGCCCAGACCCAGATGAAGACCAACTTCGGCGTGCAGCTCCTGGCCATCCACCGGAACCAGCCCGTGACCTGCACCCTGCTGCAGATGCTGGGATATTTCATCGATTTCCGGGTGGAGGTGGTGACGCGCCGCACCAGGTACCTTCTGGCAAGGGCCGAGGAGAGGGCCCACATCCTGGAGGGGCTGAAGGTCGCCCTGGACAACATCGACGAGGTGGTGGAGCTCATCAAGAAGTCCAGGGATGTCCCCTCGGCCCGGGAAGGCCTCATGGCCCGGTTCGGGCTGAGCGAGCGTCAGGCCTCAGCCATCCTCGAGATGCGCCTGTCCCGGCTCACCGGCCTGGAGAGGGAGAAGATCGAACAGGAGCTGGCCGACATCCGTGCCCAGATCGAGAGGTTCAAGGCCATTCTGGCCGACGAGAAAAAGCTTTACGAGGTCATCGTCCAGGAGCTCGAAGAGATCCGGGACCGGTACGGGGACGTGCGAAGGACCGAGATCGTGGCCGATACACAGGAGATCTCGCTGGAAGACCTCATCGTGGACGAGGAGGTGCTCGTTACGGTCTCCCACGCGGGCTACGTCAAGCGAACATCCCTGACCCTTTACCGGTCCCAGCAGCGCGGCGGAAAGGGCCTCACGGGGATGTCCATGCGGGACGAGGATTTCGCCGAGCACATCTTCGTGGCTTCCACCCACAGCTTCATCCTCTTCTTCACCGACTGGGGCCGGGTGCACTGGCTCAAGGTGCACGAGATCCCCCAGATGGGGCGGGCGGCAAGGGGCAAGGCCATCGTCAACCTCCTGTCCCTGGACCAGGGCGAGGAGGTGACGGCCTTCCTGCCGGTCAGGGAGTTCACACAGGGCCACTACATCGTCATGGCCACGGAGAGGGGCGTCATCAAGAAGACCGACCTGAAGGCCTACTCCAACCCGAGGGCCGGAGGCATCATCGCCCTCGGCCTGGACGAGGGGGACCGTCTCATCGCCGCGGCCCTGACCGACGGGGAGCGCCACCTCCTGCTGACCTCCAACCACGGGCAAGGCATCCGCTTCAGGGAAAAGGACGCGCGGCCCATGGGCAGACCTGCCCGGGGCGTGAGGGGCATCAACCTCGGCGCGGGCGACACCGTGGTGGGGATGGAGGTGGTCAACGATGCGGCCTACCTTCTCACGGTCACGGAAAGGGGCTTCGGAAAACGCACGCCCATGAAGGAGTACAACCCCATCGGCCGGGGAGGTAAGGGCGTCCGGGCCGTCAAGGTCTCGGAAAAGGCGGGCAACCTGGTGGGCACCCTCCAGGTTGGAAGCGAGGAGGAGGTCATGGTGATCACCACCAGGGGCCGCCTCATCCGCATGCCCGTGAGCGGCATCTCGGTCTACTCCCGGTCCAGCCAGGGCGTCAAGCTCATCGACATGTCCGACGCGGAGGAAAAGGTGGTCTCCGTGGCCCTCATCCAGGAGGGGGAGGGCTGATGGACGCGGCAGGGAGGGCAGGTCGTGGAGAGGGAGGGCGGAAAAGAGGAGAGGGCGGCACTGTCTGCCGCCGGAGGATGGAAGCGTAGGATCGGCGCGTGGGTGTTCGGAGGCCCGGCACACAGGACAGGCCGCCCGGCGCCCGCACCCGCCACCCCGACACCTGACCAGGGGGAAGAGATGGAGGAGAGAAGGAGGCACAGGAGGTATCCGGCATCGGAGATGGCATACGTTGTGGGCCTGGAAAGCCCGGCGCTCATAACCGACGTCAGCCAGGGCGGCATAGGGGTCAGGTACAAGGGTAGCGAAGAGCTCCCCCTGGAGATGACCGTGGACCTGCTGCACGCCTCCAAGAGCATCGTCATCGACCGCGTGCGGTGCAGGAAGGCCAGGGACGAGACCAGGGGGAGGGTGGCGGTTTTCAGTTACATCGCGGAGCGCCAGCTCGGCCTCGAATTCATATCGCCGACGCCGGAGATGCTCAAGACCCTGGAGATGTTCACGGGTAAGGACAATTAGCGCATCCGGCCGCCGCGGGTGCGAGAAACAACCGGTCCTGAAATTGAGGAAATGGCTTTTCAACCTTGTCTTGATAATGGCCGTCGTCAGCCTGGCGGGCGTCGGCGGTTTCTCTTGCCGCTCTAAGGAACAGGCCCTCTACGAGCAGGCCATGGCGGCGCTGGACGACGGGTTGTCCGGCGCCGCCGTGGAGTACCTCACCACGTTCCTTGTCAGATATCCAGACAGCCCGCTGGTCCCGGAGATCATCTTCCAGCGGGGCACGATCTACGACCTCTACCAGTCACGCTACATCGAGGCCATCATGGATTTCAGGGAACTTCTCGACAGGTTCCCCCAGAACGAGCACGCCTTTGCCGCCCGCCGCTCCATAGCGGAGCTTCTCGAGACCAAGATCCGGGACTGCCGCAGGGCCATAGTGGAATACCAGCGCCTCATAGACGATTTCGAAACGGTGGTGGAGGACGACCTCTTTCAGTACCGCATCGCCTCGTGTTTCTACGAACTGCTGAACTTCGAACAGGCCAAGCTGGAATTCTACCAGCTCATCAACAAGTATCCCGCCAGCGCCCTTGTGGACGACGCGTATTACCAGATCGCCAACATCCTGCAGACGCAGGGAGCCCTCGGGGAGGCGGAAAAGGCCTACACCCTCTACCTCGCCAGATACCCGGAAGGGGAGATGGTTCTGGACGCCAGGTTCAACCTGGCCGCCACCCTCGAGGAGATGGAGCACCTGGAGGAGGCGCTGGAGCTCTACAACAGGATCTTCCCCGTCTACGCCAACAAGGAAGCCATCACCTGGCGCATCGAGAAGGTCAGGAAGCGCATGGAGAGCCGGGGACGGTAGGGGGCGGCCGCAGGCGCCCCAGGCCTCCCTCCCCCTGTCTTGGCCATGGGTTGCCCTTTGCCCGGTGCCGGCTGCCGGCCCCCCTACCGGAAAGCTTCAGGAGCCGCGATGAAGGTCCCCTTTTTCAGACTTGCCCTTGCCCTCGCCCTCGTGACGGTCCTTTGTCCGGCCGCCGCCTCTGCAGCCTCTCTGAGGGAAGAGATCGACCCCATGGTGGCCCAGAAGAGATTCGACGAGGCCGAGGCGCGGCTTCAGGAGGTGCTGGGCCAGGATCCGGGTTCCGTGGACGCCCACATGCTCATGGGCAACCTCACCCTTTACAGGTTCCTGGACGGCGCCGGGCAGGTGGAGATCGCCGCCAACACGCGTGAATCGGTGTTCGAACCCGACATCGGCTTCATCAGGGAGCCCCTCTACATTGTGCCCCCGGACGTGGGCAGAGCCGCGGCCGGCCACTACCTCGAGGCCCTCACCCTGGATCCGGCACGGGGGGACATACATCGCGGCCTCGCCTACACGTACGCCATGGCCCTGATGAAGGATGAGCTGCTGGCCAGGTTCCCCGTCATGTTCAGGGAGCTCCCCGGGGAGCGCTCGACGCTGATGTTCAACATGGGCGACTACGCCAGGATGCTCCGGGAGAGAGGGCGCCTGGACTGGTGTCTCGAGGCGTACGGGGTGGTGCTGGAGCTCTACCCGGATCACCCGGGGGTCCTCAGCGACGTCGCGGGGGTGTATGCCCTGGAGGGTCAGCCCGACAAGGCCGTGGCCACCATCCGCAAGGCCCTCGGCCCGGATGTGCGGGACGAGTTCATCCTGGGCAACGGCATCGTGATCCTCACCGTGGCCGGCGACCACGCAGGGGCCCTGGCGGCCATGGAACGTTCCGAAGAGCACAGGAAGGGCGGCTCGGACAAGGTGTTCCGGGCGCTCAAGGGCCTTGCGGAAGGCCGGGAAGAGTGGAAAAAGGCCCTGGACGCCTACCCGGAAAAGGACGGCTCTGCCCAGGAGGACGAACTGGCCCGCTTCCTGCTGTCAGAGCAGTTCAGGGGCGACTTCGAGGGCTTCAGCGTGGCCGAGGAGAAGGCACAGAGCCCCTGGGCGAGGCTGCTGGTCTACCGGTGGGGCATGAGGGCCTTCGCCCTTCGCGGCCAGCCCTTCCTCTACTACGCGGTCATGCAGGCGGCCTACGGCAATCACGCCGAGGCCCTGGAGGCTTTCGCCCAGGCGGAAGAAAGGGCCGCCACCCTCGACGTACAGGAGAAGCAGGCCCTCTCGTTCTACCAGGCCTGGTCCTTACAGGACTCCGGGAGAACACAAAAGGCCGACGGGAAGTGGCGCGAGATGATCAAATCCGGCGAGTTCTACATTGCCAGCGCGGCGGCCTATTTCCTGGGAAGGAACCTCTACACGGCCGGCAGGCCGCAGGAGGCTGTCAGCATGTGGGAGACCGTCTCCGACAGGGCCGGCGACTCCAAGTACTCGACCCTGGCGTTCAACGCCATCCTCGCCGTCAAGGAAGGCCGGCTGCCCGCCTTCGCGAGGTGAGGCGCCGGTGCCGGCTGCCGGCGGTGCGGGGGGCCCAATGCTGTCCCATCTTCTGTTCTGGATCTATCTGCTCAACGCCGTGACTCTCATCGTCCACGAGATCGACTCGGCCTTCTGGCGGGAGTGGGAGCTGTTCCGGATACCCGGCGGCGTCACGGGCTTTCTCGTCCTCCACTTTCCCCTTCTGACTTTCGTCCTGTATGGCATGGTGCGGGTGAGGGAGGGAGCTTCCTCGGCGCCTTTTTTCGCCCTTGTGCTGGGAGGGGCAGGGCTGTTCGCTTTCTTCATCCACTTCTGGTTCATCAGGCGGGGTCGGCGGGAGTTCACGTCACCCATCTCCCGGTTCATCCTCCGGACCACCCTGTCCCTGTCCCTGATCCAGATCGCCCTCACCGTGCTGGTGATGGTTTCGAGCCGCGGAGAGGCTTTGGGGTGATCACGATGCCGGCCTTCACTCCTCACCCGGGCCCGGGGACTGTTGCGCAGGCCCCCCGGGCGCCTCTTCCGGATCCGGGGCCGAACCGGCATCGGCTCCCTGCGCCAGGCCGGGAGCCCCTCGGGAGTCGTCCCTCGAAGGGATGGGCTCGGCCGCTGCAGGGACGGTGCGGGGGGGAAGGTCTGCCTCCAGCTCGGAAAGGCTCCTTAAGGGCACCTCCTCAAGGGCCCAACGGTATTGATCCTCGCTGATCTTCCCGCCCTTGAGCATGACCGCCAGGATGTGTTCCGAACGTTTCACGAGAAGGTCGGCGCGCCTGCCGGGGCTGTAGACCCGCGGGCCGGGAAGCATGGCCGCCAGCAGCGAGCTCTGTCTCAGGGTCAGCTCCGAGGGCCGCCTGCCGAAGTGGTAGAGAGCCCCTTCTCCCACGCCGTGCACCATGTTCCCCAGCTCCACCACGTTGAGGTAAAGCTCCAGGATGCGGTCCTTGGTCAGGGATTTTTCCAGGCGCCGCGCCAGCACGACCTCTCGCAGCTTACGCCTGAAGGTCTTTTCCCGGGACAGGAACAGGTTCTTGGCCAGCTGCTGGGTGATGGTGCTGCCCCCGCGCGCGAAGCGGCGCTCCCTTAGGTCCTGTTTCAGGGACTCCCACACTTCGTACCAGTCGATGCCGTTGTGGCCGTAGAAGGAGAAGTCCTCCGCTGCCACGACGGCGTCACGAAGGTGGGCCGGCATCCTCTCCAGGGGGGTCCAGAAGGGGTTCTCCGGTCCCAGCATGAGCGTGGACGGCGTGCCCGCCCAGTCCCGCACCTGGATGCGCGTGGTGGATCCGCGGTCGGCAAGATGACCCACGTCGGGCAGGTTGGACAGGGCGAAGACGGCCCACACACCGACTGCCAGGATGGCGGCCAGGGCGGCCGCGGGCAGCAGAATTCTGAGCAGGGATGGTGTCTTCACGAGGCTGGGTTTATATCACAAACAACGGGGAGAGGGGAGAGGGGCAATGGCCGGGAAAGGGGCGGGCCACCCTTTGCGGCCCGCGCGAAGGAGCCTCAGGGGACCTTCAGGACGATCTTTCCTCTGGTGTGACGCGTCTCGCTCATCTCGTGGGCCCTGGCGGCCTCCTCGAGGGGCAGGACCCGGGTGACGCACGGCCGTACGACACCGGTGTCCACGAGTCCGGCGATGGTGGTCAGCTGGCCCGCGTCCGGCACGACAAAAACGCTCCTGGCCCGCACGCCCGATGCCACAGCCCTGGCCTCGTCGGGGGGGCCGACGATGGAGACGAGAACGCCCCCCTCCCGGAGCACGCCCCAGGATCGCTCCCTGACCTCGCCGCCCATGGAGTCGAGGACCACGTCCACACCACGGACCCTTTCCTCGAAGGGAGTGCGTGAGTAATCGATGACCAGGTCGGCGCCGAGGTCGAGGAGGAACTCTTCATTGACCGAGGACGCCGTTCCGGTTACCTGCGCCCCGCGCCATTTGGCCAGCTGCACTGCGAAACAGCCCACACCCCCCGCTGCAGCGTGGACGAGGACGCTCTGTCCAGGCTGGAGGTCGGCGGCGTCGAAGAGCGCCTGCCATGCGGTCAGGGCCGCCAGGGGGATGGAGGCGGCCTGGAGGTGGTCGACGGACGCCGGTTTGAGGGCCACCGTCCCTGCCTTGACCGCGACGAACTGCGCGTAGGCCCCGTTCCTCTGGATGTCGGGCAGGGCGAAGACCTCGTCGCCAGGAGAAAGCCCCGTCACCGAGGAGCCCGCCCTTTCCACCACGCCGGAAACATCCCATCCGAGGATGAGGGGGAACTCGTAGTCCAGCATCCCCTTGAGGAAGCCGGAGCGGACCATCCAGTCAACAGGATTCACCCCTGCGGCGTGGACCCGGATGAGCACCTCGTCCTCCTCGATGGATGGCAAGGGGAGCTCCTCCATCCTGAGTGTCTCCCGGCCCCCGTATTCCCTTATGACGACGGCTTTCATCCTCTGCACGATCACCCTCCTCGCTGGCGGTTTAGCCGGCCGCGGCAGTTCCCATCCATGACCTCCCGCCGCTGCGGCACAGGGTCGATTGTAGCAGGTATATGGAGACCGGAAAAGGACAAGCACCGCCTTCAAGAGGTGTTTCCCAATGAAAACAATACTTTACGGGCGGAATTTCCATTAGTGGTATACTTGAGACCAGAAGGTGAGAGGAAGGGTGAAGGGGAGGACCATGGACATCAGGGGGAATTCCCGGTCCCGCCGCAAGGTGGGCCTCGCTCTGGGCAGCGGTTCGGCCCGGGGGTGGGCCCACATAGGCGTCCTGAGATGCCTTGCCGAAGAGAAGATCCACGTCGATGTCATCGCAGGGACCAGCATGGGGGCCCTCGTGGGCGCATCGGCTTCCCTTGGCAAGATCGACGACCTCGAGAGCTTTGCCAGACACCTGGACTGGCGCCAGATCGTCTCCTTCCTGGATGTCACTTTCCCCGTATCAGGTCTCATCGAGGGCAACAAAGTTTCCCAATTCGTCCGCCAGCACGTCAGGGGCAGGCAGGTGATAGAGGAACTGCCCGTGCCCTTCAGCGCGGTGGCGGCAGACCTGCTGACGGGCCTGGAGGTCATCCTGGACCGGGGAGACCTCATCGAGGCCATCAGGGCCAGCGCCTCCATCCCCGGCATCTTCACGCCGGTCCGGAGGAACGCCAGCCTCCTCGTCGACGGGGGGCTTGTCAATCCGGTGCCCGTGAGCGTCGCGAGGCAGATGGGCGCCGAATATGTCATTGCCGTTGACCTGAACCATGACCTCGTCGGTCGAACCGCAGAGGGTTCCGGGGCGCGGAAGGAAGGGGGGCCGGCGGCCAACGACGGGGAGGAGGAGCAGCCGCTGAAAAGCGTCCTCAAGATGGTGGATGAGCTAAGGTCCAGGGTGGGCCTGCTCGACTCCCGGTCCTTCGCCAGGGTCAGGAACTGGACGGCCAGGGAGCCGGCACCCAACATCTTCGAGGTGATCATGGGTTCCGTGAACATCATGCAGGCCCGGATAGCCTCAACGAGGCTCGCTGTGGACAAGCCAGACATGCTCATCCGGCCCAGGCTTGGCCACATCCCCTTCATGGCCTTCCAGCGATCCGGCGAGGCCATCGCCGAAGGTTACCGGGCGGCACGGGAACGGATGGAGTCCCGGGAGGTGAGACCATGACCGTGAGCCGTGAAGAGAGCCTGGTCAGGCTGAAGGCAGGGGAACCCTTCGACCTTCTGGTCATAGGGGGCGGCGCGACGGGATGCGGCGTCGCTCTGGACGCCGCGAGCCGGGGCCTGCGGACGGCCCTCCTCGAGAAGGGCGACTTCGCCGAAGGCACCAGCGGAAGGAGCACAAAGCTCCTTCACGGAGGGGTCCGGTACCTGGAATCGGCCGTCAAGCACCTGGACCCGGTGCAGTACCGGCTGGTGCGCGACGGCCTGCGCGAGCGGGGAGTCCTGCTCCGCATCGCCCCCCACCTGTGCCACCGCATTGCCCTCGTGACGCCGCTCTACCATTGGCTGGAGGTTCCCTACATCCTCACGGGCCTCAAGATCTACGATCTCCTCGCAGGGAACATGGGCATCGGGCACAGCCGACTCCTGTCGCACGCGCACGCCCTGAAGCGGTTCCCCATGCTCAAGGAGAGGGGCCTTAAGGCCGCGGTGCTCTACTACGACGGGCAGTTCAACGACGCGCGCATGGCCGTGCTCATCGCCCTCACCGCCGCCCGGCTGGGCGCCGTGGTGGCCAACCACGTCACGGCCGCGGGGTTCCACCGGGAGGACGGCCGCATCTCGGGGGTGGTGGCCAGGGACTCCCTCACGGGCGAGGAATGGATCGTTCCCGCTCGGGTGGTGGTCAACGCCACGGGCCCCTTCACCGACACCATACGGGTGCTGGACGATCCCGACGTGGCCCCCATGCTCACGGTGAGTTCCGGCATCCACATGGTCCTCGACAAGCGGTTCTCCCCTCCCGACACGGGACTGCTCATACCCAGGACCAGGGACAACAGGGTGCTGTTCATCCTCCCGTGGGAGGGGCACGCCATTATCGGCACCACGGACGAGCCGGCCCAGCTCTCCGAGCACCCGCGTCCCACCGAGGAGGAGGTGCAGTACCTGACGCGCTACATTGGTGAATATTTCGACCTCGACTTTTCCTCCCGGGACATCAAGGCCACGTGGTCCGGACTGCGGCCCCTCCTCCATGACCCGAAAGCCAGCGACACGGCCCGTCTTTCCCGGGACCATATTGTGGCGGAGAGCCCTTCGGGGCTCGTCACAGTCACGGGGGGCAAGTGGACGACCTACAGGCTGATGGCCGAGCACACCGTGGACTATGTGGTGAGGAGGTTTGGCCTCACGCCGCGGGTCGGCTGCAGGACCCGCACCCTTCCCATAGCGGGCGCCGAG
>CP070682.1:1142603-1148488 GCA_020352595.1 bacterium
AGGTCCGGGCGATGCTCATGACCTCTCCCACAGCCCGCATCTGGGTGCCCAGCCTGTCAGGGACGTCCCGGAACTTCTCGAAGGCCCATCTGGCGAACTTGACCACCACGTACTCGCCCCACGGCGCGTACTTCTCCAGCGTTCCCCCTTTCCAGTAGGGCAGGTCGTCCAGGGTCAGGCCCCCCGCGAGCTTGGAGGAGATCAGGGCGATGGGGAACCCGGTGGCCTTGGAAGCGAGGGCCGAGGACCTGGACGTCCTCGGGTTGATCTCGATGACGACGACGCGGCCCGAAACCGGGTCGTGGGCGAACTGGATGTTGGTCCCCCCGATGACCTCGATGGCCTCCACTATCCGGTAGGAGTATTCCTGGAGCCTCTCCTGCAATTCGGGGGCGATGGTGAGCATGGGCGCAGTGCAGAAGGAGTCCCCGGTGTGAACCCCCATGGCGTCCACGTTCTCGATGAAGCACACGGTGATGATCTGGTTCCTGGCGTCCCTGACCACCTCGAGTTCCAGTTCCTCCCAGCCGAGCACCGACTCCTCGATGAGGACCTGCCCCACGATGCTGGCCGAGAGGCCGCGGCTGGCGATGACCTCCAGTTCGTCCCTGTTGTAGACCAGGCCGCCGCCCGTGCCGCCGAGGGTGTAGGCGGGGCGCACCACCACGGGGTAGCCCAGCTGGGCAGCGATGGCCTCTGCCTGCTCGACCGTCCGCGCGATCTCGCTCCGGGGCAGGTCGATGCCCAGCCGCTTCATTGTCTCCTTGAAGGCCAGCCTGTCCTCACCACGCTCGATGGCGTCGGCCCCCACCCCGATGATCTTCACACCGTATTCGTCCAGGACCCCCTTGCGGGCCAGTTCCGACGAAAGGTTGAGACCCGACTGGCCGCCCAGGTTGGGCAGGAGGCCGTCGGGCCTCTCTATCTCGATGATCTCCCTCATCCTCTCCAGGGTCAGGGGCTCGATGTAGGTGGCGTCGGCCATACCCGGGTCGGTCATGATGGTGGCGGGGTTGGAGTTCGCCAGGACGATCTCGTAGCCGAGGGCTCTCAGGGCCTTGCAGGCCTGGGTCCCGGAGTAGTCGAACTCGCAGGCCTGTCCGATGATGATGGGTCCTGATCCGATGATCATGACCTTTTTGATGTCCTCGCGTCTGGGCATGGCGTCTCCCCTCTTTCCAGGTCTCCGGCGAAGTATCAGGCGGGATGTCAGGGCGGTCCCCCCGGTCGTTTCGGGAACTGCGGGTGAGCAGGGAACCAGAAGGACTATAAGGGACAGGTAAAGGGAATGTCAATTTGGGAGGGGAGGGTCCGCAGGAATTGTGGAATCCAGATCCCTGCTTTCGAGTTCAAATGATGCACCCGATCCAGGAACGTGTTGCGGGCACTCATAAGGCAGCGCACAATCCGGCAGGCCGGATTGTGAAGATCCAGGAGCCAGGAGGAAAGTCCCCAGAACTGTTTTCCGCGCGTTAAACGGCGGGGCTCGGGCCCTCCACAGGGGACGGCTGGACTGTTTTCCATCCACCCTGTCCCGCGGGGAGAGGATCACCCCTCCCCGCAGGCTGTTGCCCCACACCACGAAATCATATAACCTGAAGTCGCAACAGGTTGGCGTTTAGACCCGACGCCTTCTTCCCTGGCATGCACCTTGGGAAGGCTTCCATGAAAAAGGGGGTGCCCAGGATGAAGACAGGGACTGGGGTCGCTGAGGCACGGGCCGCAGGTAGCAGGCAGCTGCCTTCACGTTCTTCGCGAGTTCTCCCCACCGCCATAACGCTCATCACGGTCGCCCTCACCATGGGCATGACGGGATCCCCCGAGGCCATGGGTGGCGAGACCGCAGAGCAGACCTCCGTGCGGCAAGGGCGGTCCGAGGCCGAGATGGAGAGACTGTGGGACTCCGTAATTCATGACAAGGTCCAGGACCACGGTCTTGAGTTCCCGGCAGTGGAGGGGGGCGCTGACACGGATGATCCGGGAACCTGGAGACCGCCCTCGCCCGGCATTGCCTCCCACACAGTGCTGAGCCACCTGTCCATCCTCACCAGGCCAGTCTCTTCCGCCCTGAAACTTCTCTCCGTAATGACATCGGCGGGCCTCGACGACTACGTTGTCGTCGGGCCCCTTCCCCAGGGGTCCCTCCCCCCCCTTTCGGAGGAGGAAGGCATGGATCTGGACCGTTGGGAGGAGGAACTGGACGAGATCACGGACACGAAGAGCACGCCGGGCAACATCCGGCTTCTCATCGACGGCGAGGAGTTCTTCCCGAGGCTCGAGGAGGCCATCGCGGCCGCCGGGGAATCCGTGGACCTGCAGATCTACATATACGACAACGACGACTACGCCCTCCAGTTCAGCGATCTTATCAGGGAACGGTCCAAGGACCTGGACGTGCGGATCATTTTCGACGGACTCGGAAGCATCCTGGCCCGCGGGGTGTACCCGAAATCCATACCTGATGATCACCGGCCCCCTGCCTCCATGTCGGACTACCTGCGCGAGGGTTCCAATGTGCGCGTCAGAAGGCTGGCCAATCCCTGGTTCACCTTCAATCACACGAAGTCCATCATCGTGGACTCCGGAATCGCCTTCCTCGGCGGCATGAACATCGGCAGGGAATACCGTTACGATTGGCACGACCTGATGTTCGAGGTCCACGGACCCGTCATCGGCCCACTGGGCATGGATTTCGAGAGTACATGGGCCTATTCCGGCCTCCTGGGAGACCTGTCGTTCCTGCTGCGGCGCAGCTACCGGGCCAGGGTCCTCCCCGGAGAGCGCTACTACCCTGTGAGGATCCTGAGAACAACGAGCCGGCGCGCCGAGATCTACCTTGCCCAGATCGCCGCCGTCCAGCGAGCGAGGAAGTTCATCTACATCGAGAACCCCTACATCTCCGACGACAGGTTCCTCTCGGAGCTGATCCGCGCCCGGCGCAGGGGCGTTGATGTCCGCGTGGTGATCCCCTTCAGGGCCAACTGGCCCGTCATGCAGCGCAGCAACCTGCTGGCCGCCAACACCATGCTGGAGAACGGGATCAAGGTATACCTCTATCCCAGGATGAGCCATCTGAAGGCAGCCGTTTATGACGGGTGGGTGTGCCTGGGGTTGGCCAACCTGGACAAGGGGAGCCTGCGGTTTAACAGGGAGATCAACATGGCCACGTCAGACCCCGAGGTCACCGCGGAGGTCATGGAGAGGATCTTCGACAAGGACTTCGAGGAATCCACTCTCATGACGGATCCCCGGGACACCAGATTGATCGACCTGATCAACGAGCTGCTGGCGGATCTGTTGTAGGAGAGCCCCCTTCCAAAAGAAGGCTTCAAGCTTCAAGCCGAAGCAAAGTTCAGAGCCTGCCCTGAACCTGCCGGGAGCTTGTCGAAGGACCTGTCCAAGGCTCCAGGGTCCGGGGAGCCTCAAACCGTCCGCTCGCTGCCGCAGCTTTTTTCGCAGCCGCAGGAGGAAGCTCCAACTCCCCTCCCCGGGGGATGGAACCTCGCCGCCCACTTCTTCACCGAAGCGGCGAGGGGCCGCACGGATATGGCCATGAGGACCAGAGCCGAGGCCACCTGCACCGGCTCCGGGATGAGATCAGCCGCCTGCCCCACGGCCGCGCCGGCCGTGATCCCGAGGAGGCCGTAGACGCCGTCAAGAGCCAGGCCGGCAAGGACGCTCACTGTGGCGATGCTGCCCAGGTAGAGAGCAACGGCCCGCTTGCCAAGAAGGCCCGTGAGCACGGAGAGAGAGGCGATGTTGGTGGCCGGCCCCACCAGGAGGAACACGAGGGCCGCCCCCGGGCTCACGCCTTTAAGGATGAGGGCGGCGGCGACGGGGGTCGAGGCCGTGGCGCAGATGTAAAGGGGAACGCCCAGCACCAGCATGATGAGCATGGCGCCCAGCCCACCGCCCAGGGTGGAGGCCACGAGGTCGTCCGGGACCAGCGCCGTGATGAGGCCGGCCAGCAGGAGGCCCACGGTGAACCACCCGGCCAGGTCGGCCCACAGTTCCCCGAAGGCGTAGCGCATGCCGCCTGCCACTTTCTCGGCAAGGGGATGATGGTTGGCGTGCTCGGCCGGGTCGCAGTCGGTGCCGTCGCAGCATCCGTCCACCGCGCAGGAGCGGTCAGGGTCCCCGGCGGCCGGGGAAGTGTCCCTGCCGAAGAGGTTCTCAGCGACACCCGCCGTGATGGCCGTGACCAGGGCCACCAGGGGCCTGGCCACGGTCATGATGGGATCGAGCAGGGCCCAGGATACGGCCACGGAGTCGACACCCGATTCCGGTGTGGAGATGAGGAAGGCCACTGTGGCCCCCCTGCCGGCACCCTGTTTCCTCAGCGAGGCCGCGGCGGGCAGGACGCCGCACGAGCAAAGGGGTATGGGGATCCCCAGGAGGGCCGCCTTGATCACCGGCATGACGCGGCCCGGCCCGAGGTTGCGCGCGACGTAATCCGTGGAGAGGAATACCTTCAGGAGCCCCGCCACCAGGATGCCGAAAAGGATGTAAGGCGAGGCGTCCAGGAGAAGCGCCCATGTCTTCCCCACAACGGCAACAGCGATGCTCCATAGTTCATTCATGATGAGCCCATACCCTCAACGGTCTTCTGTGGTTTGAACGGTTTTCCCTGTAAGAAGGAGCCAAGGCTGCCCTCGGGTTCCCATGTATTTCTACGCCTCCCCCGTCTCCCCTTCCCCCTCGGGAGTGAAGCGGCATGATCTACCCTTCCCTCACGTGCTCCAACGCCACTTTCAGGAGATCACTGACGTGGTCGTCGTTGAGGCGGTAGTACAGGATGGTGCCCTCCCTGCGGTTGGCCACGAGGTCCAGGACACGGAGGTTGCGCAGTTGATGGCTGATGGCCGACTCCGTTGCTCCCAGATAGGCGGCGATGTCGCACACGCACATCTCCGCGCCCTGCAGGGCCCACAGGATCTTCAGGCGCGTCGGGTCTCCCATGGCCTTGAAGATGCGGCAAGCCCTGTCCACTTCCACCGGTGCGAGGGCTTTTTCCCTGGCCTCGCTCACCCTCCCTTCGTGGATGACCCGGCTCTCGCACGTGTCGGCGCGTTTCCTCAAACATGCACCCCCTCAATTTATATGAATGTATGCTCATATAGTCATGTTATCCGGCTTTGTCAAGGCCCACGACACGACAGGACCGGACGCCGTCCCCCGATCCAGGAGGCCGTTGCCACAAGGGCGCCGCATTACTTTATAATGGGCTGAAGGAAGGAATGGGCCATGACAACCGGCACCACGACAGCGGGTGAGGGAGGGAACGGGATCTCGCGGGTGAGGTTGCTCCTCGGCCTGCTCATGGTCGCAGCGGTCGGGGCCGTCCTCCTGGTCCTCTGGCGCACGGGCGGGTTGAGCGTCATCATGGACAGCGCCGAGCTGCGGCGTGTCATCGAGGAGTCGGGGGCCCTCGGCCCCCTTCTGATCATCGGCCTCTTCATGCTGGCCATCGTCTTCAACCCCCTTCCCAGCGCCCCCATCGCCCTGGCGGCCGGTTACGCCTACGGCCACACCTGGGGAACGGTCTACACCGTCGTGGGGGCGGTGTCCGGGGCCCTGCTCGCCTTCGCCATCGCACGCCTGGTGGGGCACGACGTCCTTCATCGCTGGTTCGGGGGGAAGCTCAGGGTGGGCCTCCTCGGCTCCCAGAAGGCCCTCATGGCAACGGTCTTCGTCCTCCGCCTGCTGCCCTTCGTCTCCTTTGACATCGTCAGCTACGCGGCGGGACTCACGGACATCAGGACGTGGCGCTTCCTGGTGGCGACTGTCTTCGGCGTCATGCCCGTGAGCTTCGTGCTGGCTCACTTCGGCAGCGTCATGGGGTCCGGGGACACGGGCCGTATCTCGGTGACCGTGCTCCTGCTCGG
>CP070682.1:1148588-1151727 GCA_020352595.1 bacterium
GCCACGGCCACGGGGCCGGCGCTGAAGGCGGTGTCCAGGCCGATGTAGCTGGCGCTGTCGCCGAAGGTGGCTGTGGCGTCGTCAGCGGCCGTCGCACTCACGTAGATGATGTCGAGCTTCTTGAAGAAGTCAACACCCTTGACGTTGATGAGCAGGGACATGCTGTCGATGTCATCGTCGGAGGACTCGTCGTTAGTCGTCGCACCCTCGTCCACCTTGCCGAGGAAGAAGCTCAGGGTGGCGTTGTCCAGCCCGGAGTAGATCAGGCCGATGTGGTGGGCGGGCGGGTCGGCGTAGATGAAGACGGCCTTGCCGAAGGTCAGGGCGTACTCGCCCATCTTGACCTTCAGGTTGTCCATGGCGTTCCACTCGACCCAGTAGTTGTCGATGAGGCTGTCGGAGCTGTCGCCCTCGGTGTCGTTGCCGTCGAAGGTCTCGTCGTCGGAGATCTCGAGGTCGATGACGCCCGTGACGCCCAGCATGTTCACGCGGATGACCACTTCGAGGTCATCGTCGAACCACCTGGAGTCGCCGCCGGCGTTGTCCTGGTTGATCTCGCCGTCAAGGGTGTAGGTCCCGGTGATGCCCAGGGCACCCTCGGCCGTCCCCTCGTCACCTTCGTGGAAGGCCATGGCGGAGCCGGCGAAGAAGACGGCCAGGGCCAGGGCCAGCAGAATGATCGAAAGTTTCTTCATTTCTTCCTCCTTAAGCTATCTTAAGGGTTTGTTGGCAATCGGTTCAGATAGGATCAAAAACGTTTCCGGGTACTGCCAGATTCTTCCGGTTCTGCGGATATCCCCTCCTTTCTCTTGGTTTCCTTTCTCTTATATAATCCTGAAAGCCGGGCGTCCGGACCCCCCCTCTCTCCTCGATGGGACCCGGATGGCTCGTGGACCCGGCGGGCGCTTTCCCGGGCCTTGATTTTCGAGTGAAGTTAGCACTTCGACCCATCCATGTCAAGCCGATTTTGGCGGTTTTTCCGTTATTCAACGGGCACTAACGGGCTGTCAAAGAACCCATTTCTCAGGGCAGTATAACCACCGGCGTGGGGGTTTGCAAGAGCAAAATAGTATTTTATTTTACCGACAAACCCGGAGATCCCGGCCGGCACCCTTTATCGAAAACCGTTTCAATTCCGGGCCTTAGGGATATGAAGCCAACAAAACAATATTTATTTCAAAGGCTTACGCACAAAAGCGCATAGTTTGAAGTGACACTTCCCGGTATCGGTTGCGGGTGCCGGTAACCAGGAACGAGGTGTCAGGAACTGCGTC
The DNA here is from genome assembly GCA_020352595.1 of bacterium. Taxonomy (GTDB): domain Bacteria; phylum BMS3Abin14; class BMS3Abin14; order BMS3Abin14; family BMS3Abin14. The sequence goes on from CP070682.1 coordinate 1,149,863, forward strand.
CCTGGATCCTGGACCCCCCTCTCCCTTTCCCCCGTTCAATCCGAGGAGCCGTACCGCCCGCTGCCCCTCCTGTAGTCAAGGATCCGGCAGGCGCTCCCCTCGCCCATGGCCAGGGTGCCGGGGGCCATGACCTCGATGAGGGGGGTGACGGTCATGTAGGACCTGATGGCGGTCCTCAGGCGGGACGCCAGGTCCCGGGAGGGTACGCGCACCCCATCCTTCACCTCCACCCTGACGGTCATGCAGTCCAGGCCCCGGGAGGAGTCGATGAGCACGTGGAAGGGCCCGAACTCGGGGAACATGTGGACCACGTCCTGGATCTTGCTCGGGTAGATGATGTAGCCCCCCACGGAAAGGGCCCCGTCCGTGCGCCCCACGATGCGCCTGACCCTGGGATGGGTCCGGCCGCAGAGGCACCTCTCCCAGGTGATGCGGGAGATGTCGTGGCTCCTGTAGCGGATGACGGCGGTGGCCTCGGCCGAGAGCCAGGTCCAGACCAGTTCCCCCTGTTCCCCTTCGGGTACCGGTTGCCCCGTCTCCGGGTCGATGCACTCGAGGAGGAAGTGGTCGGCCCAGGCGTGCATGCCCCTCTCCACCAGGCACTGGCAGGCCATGCCGGGGCCGAGGAACTCGTTCATGCCGTACTCGCCGAAAGCCGTCAGGCCCAGCAGTTCCCCCAGGCGCTCCTTCATGCGCACGCTGGTGGGCTCGGCCCCGAAGAGCCCCACCTTCAGGTTGGACTGCCTGGCCAGGTCGATGCCCCGCTCGTGGGCCCTCATGCCGAGGTAGAAGGCGTAGGAGGGCATCATGGTGATCCCCGTGGTCCCCAGGTCCAGGATGAGGTCGATCTGCCGGTCGGTGCTGCCGATGCTGGCCGGAACGCTGATCATTCCCGCCGCCATGGCGCCGTAGTGGAAACCGAACCCCCCGGTGGACAGGCCGAACCGGAAGGCGTTCTGGATGATGTCGCCGCGCCGCAGGCCCGTCATCCAGAGGATCCGGGCGCAGCGCTCCCCCCACTCCTCCAGGTCCTTCCCGGTGGCGTAGACGGGCAGCATCTGCCTACTGGGTGTCGTGGCGGAGTGCACCTCCCGGACCCGGTCAATGGGGACCATGAGCATCCCCATGGGGTAGGCCTCGCGGGCCGAGCTCTTGTCCACGAAGGGCAGGTGTCTCACGTCGTCCAAAGTCCGTATATCCCCGGGCGTGACGCCGGCCTTCCTGTACAGATCCCGGTAGAAGGAGCTCTCCCGGTAGGCCCTGTCCACCAGGTCCCGCAGCATGCGGGTCTGGATCTCCTCCAGTCCCTCGCGGGGCATGGTCTCGATCTTCTGGTTCCAGTAAGGGGTCTCGGGGGTCATGCTGCTGATTTTAACCGCTGATTGTGCGGAGAGGAAGATGGGACATCGTATCTGGTGCAGTTAGTCCGTTACTTTGGGTCCCGGGGAGGAACGGACGCGGCAGAGAAAAAGACAACACGCCCCGAAGGAGGCTAAGGCAAGGCGCGGGAGAGGGGCCTGAGCGCCGGCCCCGTGAAAGCGTCGTTCTCCCATCACAAAGGGCTGTCACGTTCCCCCGCCAAAGCCGGGGGATTGAACTGTGAACCGCTCAAAGCGGTTGTTAAACCTCGGGCCGCCTGAAGGCGGCTCTTGACGTGCCTACCAGCGATCCGGACGAGAAACCACTCCCAGCCGACAGGCATCAATACCATAAAGGCAGCCTCACGCCCGTTCCCTTCCACCTTCGCCAACTCTACCCATACAGCTTCCGCCTTCGCCGCAAGGGCTACGGCGGACAAGTCGGCGGACAGGTCGGTCACTCAAGCCGCAAAGACGCAAAGGGGGAAGAATCTGGTCACTATAAAA
>CP070682.1:1151827-1154405 GCA_020352595.1 bacterium
AGATCCGTCTCGAACACCTCGAGGCCGTTCTCCACGAGCACCTCGTTGAGGGCCGTCTCCTCGGTCACCATGGATTTCCCTTTGGTGACGAGGTGAACTTTGCGTTCTTTGGCGATCCTCAGGATATGATCATTCGCTTCGCTGGCATCCCGTGCCCAGAGAACGACCGCCCCCTTTGCGGTGGCGTTCTTCTCGAATTCCTCCAGGAGCTCGGGCAGCCTTTCAATCGACTCGGCCCGAATCGCCCTTCCCAGATCAAGGGCTGCCGCAGGGTCCGGGAACAGGCCCATCGTGGCCTTGCGCCTCTCTTGCAGGACGAGGCCCACCAGGTCCAGATGAGCTCGGGTGTGCCTCGTCTTCAACTCCTGCCTGGCTACTTCCTTGAATTGCTCTGACTTTATCTTCATCTCTTGTCATCCTGTATGGCTTTCGCCAGAAAGCTGGCGATGTGTACGGCCTCTCTGTCCGGATGATTCCGTTTCAGGTATCCGCCGATATTCAGGAGGCAGCCCGGGTCGCAGGCCACCAGGAGATCAGCATGGCTTGCTATGTAGTTTGCCACCTTTTCGCTGACCAATACCTCGGATATCTCCGGATAATTCGTGGAAAACTCACCGCCAAACCCGCAACAAACCTGGGCACCCTGCATGGGGACGAACTCGACTCCGGTCACGGCTTGGATCAGCTTCTTTGGCTGCTCGGAAACCCCCAACCCGTTCAGGACCCGGCACGATTCGTGGTAGGTCACCTTGCCTTCGTGGCGAGCCCCCACATCTTCGACCTGGAGCACATCCACGAGGTCCTGGGAGAACTCATAGACCCTCGGGGCGAGATCCTCTGCCCGTCGAAGCCAATCCGGCTCATCCTGCAAGAGCTCCGGATAGCGATCCTTGACCGTGCAAACGCAGGAACCGGCGGGACAGACCACGGCCTCGTCTTCTCCGAACACGTTGATGAAATGTTTGGCCGAATCCTTGGCCTTTCTCACGTAGCCCGCATGAATCGCCGGCTGGCCGCAACACGTCTGCTCCGGACGATAGACCGGGTCGAGATCCAGCCGCCGGAGGACCTGAAGGCATGCCTCCCCGATTTCAGGCAGGAAGAGATCGACCAGACAGGGAATGAATAGAGACGGGCTGCTCATGGAATCCCTCGTGCTCGGTGGATCGCTGTCAACAGGCAAACAGAAGTTCAGAAATAGGGCTTCTCTCTAAGGGGCAAGCTGATTCCTCCGGCCGGAAAGATCGCCACCTTTGCCTCTTTCACATGCTGGGGCAAGACATCCAGCGCATCCTGAACCGTAGGCGCGTGGCCGAACCCGAGCTTGCCGGCATCTTCCGGCGAGACATCCTTTGAAACCATGGTCACGTTCAACATCCGCATGCTCATCGCGAGGCCCGGAAAAGACAGGTTTATATCGATCGGTGCGCCTGGTATGACGAGCTCGCCTCGTGCATATTCCCGTAACAGTTCCAGCGGGTCGCGCCGACGGACCGACTCGATCAGGTCGAGGATCGCCTCCGGGATACCGGTCGAGACATCGGCGACGAGAATCGCATGTCCGCCCCGCTTGCTCGCCAGGAATGCCATGGGAATCGGCTTGAGCACGTGCGGGAACATATTGTACGGGTACCCCGAGAGGATTGCCAGGTCTGCATCCTCGGACAGGCTCACACCGCAGGCAGCCCTGACCTTCTCGATCGCTGCCTTGTGGGCCTCGATCACGTGGCCGGACACCGCATCGATGACCTCCTCCCGCGAGTTGAGAACGCAGTTGATCGACAGATCGAGGCCGGACGCCAGGCCGATCCGCGCGGTTTCATCGTGGAAGAGGTTGGTGGTGGTGTTCCCGACCACACCGCCCTTCGGCATCGTGGTCGCATGGTGGTACCGGATCGCATCGTAGTCCGCCACACCGGGCATGACGATCTTCGGACCGCCTCCAAACCCGTTGAAGGGGTGGGGAAGCACCGAGCTGATGCCGATCTTGACATCCGCTGATGCAAAGGTTGCGTTCACCTTCACCGGGAAACCGTCGGAAAGTTCGCAGATCTTCACCTGATCGGCCGCGGTAGAGTCGTGGTTTCGGACGCGATATGTCTCGAAGATGTCCTCGCCGACCCGTTCCCGTATCTCGTGCTCGGTCATCGGAAAGTGAGTGCCTAGGGCAACGATGATGTCCACCTGATCGGGCGGCACCCCTGCAGCCCGTGTCCTGTCAAGAATCACGGGCAGGATTTCCTTCTGGGGCGTGGGCCGTGTCTTATCATCTATCAGGATCACCACCCTGGCGGACGGATCGAGCTTATGCTCGATGGGCGAAGCACCGACCGGCCGGGACAGGGATTCCGCCATCGTTTCGGCAACGGTACGTTCAGGAGAAACATCCACGGGCAGATGGTTGCATATGACCTTCATGCCCGGCCCCAGATCGAAGTATTCTTTTCCGTCTCCCCGGAGCACCCAGTGTTTCTCCATCTCGACACCTCCCTTGCGAAAGTCGCTCACGTTGCTCGTGGGATGACCCAGAAATATCGCGATGTCGCAGGACAGTCCTGCCGTCACAGGGTTCCCGGCG
>CP070682.1:1154505-1159830 GCA_020352595.1 bacterium
GCCGAGAGCGCGTCCACGCGGAACTCGTTCCCCCAGGTGACCAGGACGACTCCGCCCAGGACCTGCCAGGCCATGGCGAGGCCCATGGCTGTCATGGCGCCGGAGGTCAGGACGGCCACCCATCCGGAGAAGCGGGACCCCAATCCCCGTCCGGCCAGGACGACGAACCCGGCCAGCAGGGGGATCAGGAACGAGGCGGCCGGGAGGGCCGACGGCAGCTCGACCACAGGCAGGCTCGTCATCGTTGCAGCTCCCGCAACCGGAAGGTGTCAGTGGTACCGAACTCCTGGTACACCCCCTCGATGACGTAGAGGAGGATGAAGACCGTGACCACCACCTCGGAAGCGATCCCGAAGAGGGCGGTCTCGGGGAGTCCCGGCGCGAGACTCACCAGGCTAAGGTGCACCCCGTTCTCCAGCAGGCAGAGGCCTATAACCAGCTTCACCGCATCACGCCGGGTGAGCAGGGAGTAGAGCCCCAGGACGAAGACGGTGGAGGCCACCGCCAGGTTGGTGCGGAATACCTCCTCCTGGGCCAGGGGGGAGGGTGCCAGAAGATCTACCTGGCCGTGCGTAAGGCGGAAGAACCCGATCATGAGGGCTGCCGCCACCACCACCGAGGGACCGAACCCCACCATGGGCCGCTCCTCCATCTCCTGCGTCCTCCGGATGTAGCGGAAGAGGAACCAGGGGATCAGGATGGCCTTGGTGATGAGAGCCGTCCCCGCCCACCAGTAGAGAGCGTGGTTCATCCTGGCGTAGCTCACCAGGAGGGCCACTATGAGGAGCGCCTGGGCCCCGTAGGTCAACGCCGAGAGCCTGAGGCGCCGCAACTCCACGGTCAAAACCGAGGTGATCACCACCGTCAGGCTCAGGGTCCGGACCAGCTCCTCCGAAATGGGAAGCGTGCTCATTGGCGCCCTCCATTTCCCCCGCTGCCGGCCGTGGCGGGCATGGACGGGGGCTCCGGCACCAGGGCTCCGGGGCGCACCCCCTCGTGGTCGGAGCGGAATCCTTGCACCAACAGGCGTTCCAGGGGCGTGGGCGCCGGGAAGCAGCGGCCGCAACGCTGGCAGGGGCCCATGAACACCTCCAGGGCCAGGACCATGTCGCCCCTGGCGTTCGTGGCCGTTTCGTACTGCTGGCTCATGAGGATGGCCCCCTCCGGGCAGACCTCCGCGCATCGACCGCAGTACGTGCACCGAGCCCAGTGGAACTCCAGGCGGCGGGTAAGCTGCCCACTGTCCTGGATCAGGATGACTCCAGCCGGGCACACGTTGGCACACCCTCCGCATCCGAAGCAGAGGTCCGGGTCCACGACGATCTTCCCGCGGAAGCCAGGAACGGGGTCATGAGGCTCGAAGGGGTAGGGCAGCGTGACCCGCCCCGCACGGAGGCAGATCAGCGCTTCCCGAAGCTTGCTAAGGAACACCGCTCACCTCCTACATCCCAATGACCGTGAAGGCCAGGGCGGCCAGGGAAGTAAAGGCCACCCCGAGATAGTATCTCATGGCCTGCTCGATCCGGAGCCGGGGATTGACCACGTCAACCAAAGCTACGAGCACCAGGACCACCAAGACCTTGCCTAGCGAGAGGAGCAGGTCCACAGGCAGGAGCCCTACCCGAGGCCAGGGGAAGAACAGCTCCACGAGGAGCGTCGCGAACAAGAGCTGCTTGGCCCACAGCACCAGCTTGAAGAGGGCCAGGCGCGGTCCACTCTGCTCGATCAGGGGCCCTCCCATGATCTCCTGGTCGGCATCGGGAATGTCGAAAGGGAGCTTCCCGGCCTGAGCCTGCACCGCCAGGAACAGGGTGACCCCGGCGAGGATCATGCTGAGGCTCGGCCCGTTCTCCGCATTCCACTCCAAGATGCCGCCGGCCGAGAGGGTCTGGGCCTTCATGGCCCCCACCACCAGGGCGACTGCCACCACTGGCTCCACAGAGAGGAGGGTCATCATCTCACGGGAGCTGCCCACGGAAGCGTAGGGGCTTCCGCTGGCGTATCCCGTGAGGATCAGGAGTACGGCGCTCACGGCCGCCACATAGACGATGACGACGATGTCCCCCGCGAATCCCAGCGGCGGCACCCCGCCCATCGGGACCAGCGTGGCCAGAAGGAGGACGGAAGCCAGGGACAACGACGGGGCGGCGGCGTAGAGCACGCCGTGTGCGGTGCGCAGCTCATCTTTCCCCAGGAGTTTCAGGATGTCCAGGAAGGGCTGGGTGACAGGAGGGCCGATGCGGGAGTGGAGAGCCGCCTTCAGCTTCCGCAGGATCCCCTCGAAGAGCGGTGCGAGGAGGAGGACCACCGCGACGTTCAGGACGCAGAGGGCGAGGATGCCCAGGACGCGGAGCGTCATGGCCGGCCTCCTTTTCCCCTGCCGAGGGCGTTTCGCGCCAGTTCCTCCAGCTCCTTACGCCGGTAGACTTTCCGGCGCCCGTCCCGGAGGTCCACGACCTCCATCCGCTCCGTGCAGGAAAAGCAGGGGTCCAGGCTCCCCACGGTGATGGGGACGTCCGCGATGGACTGGCCCGCGACCATGGTCGGGACCGCCTGGAGGTTGGGGAAGGTAGGGGCCCTCACGCGCCAGCGGTACGGCCTGTCCTCCCCCCCCGTCTCGACGAAGTGGATCGCCTCCCCCCGGGGAGCCTCCACCGCCGAGACGCCTACGCGGCCCTCGGGGATCTCCCCAACCTCCGCCAGGATGGGACCCTCCGGGAGACCCGACACGATCTCCCGCATGAGGCGGATGGAGTCCTCCAGCTCGTCGACGCGCACCAGGAGCCGAGCCCAGGTATCCCCCTCCTCCTGTGTGCACAGGCGGGGCGGGAATTCGTCGTATGCCGCGTAGGGGTGATCCAGGCGGGCGTCGATGGGGACTCCGGACGCACGGGCCGGGGGGCCCACCACACAGAACTCCCGGGCCTTCTCCTCCGACAGGGTGCCCACGCCCCGGGTCCGGGCCAGGAGGGTCGTATCCCCGGCAATAGCCCGGCGCACCTCTGCGATCTCCTGTGCTACGGTCTCCACCACCTCGATGATCCGTGGGATCGCCTCCGGAGAGATATCCCGGCGCACTCCACCCACCATGTTCATCCCGTAGGTCTTCCGGTTCCCGCTGATCATCTCCGTGAGCCACATGACCGGCTCCCGGATGCGCCACGTCTGCATGAGGACGGTGTCGAATCCCAGGATGTGGCCGGCGATGCCGAGCCAGAGGAGGTGCGAGTGGATGCGCTCCAGCTCCAGCATGAGGGATCGGATGCACTCGGCCCGGCGGGGAACGTCCAGTTCGACGGCCTTCTCCACCGCCTGGCAGTAGCAGGTGGAGTGGATGAACCCGCAGATCCCGCAGATGCGCTCAGCGATGAAGGGGATCTTGTCATAGGTGAGGACGCTGTCCCCCAGCTTCTCGATTCCCCGGTGGTTGTAGAACCCCCGGTAGTCACACCCCACGACGGTCTCCCCCTCCACGAAGAGGCGGAAGGACGCCGGCTCCTCGAGCACGGGGAAGAAGGGGCCCATCGGGAGGACGCTGGTCCCCTCGGGGGCCTCTGCCGGGGGCGGCGCCACGCCTTCCACCGAAGGAGGCCGGTAGTTGTAGGGGAAGTCCCGCCGAAGCGGGTGCAGCCCCTCGGGCCAGTCGTCGGGGAGTACCAGCCGCCTGGGGTCGGGGAGCCCATTCGCCGTAACGCCGATCATGTCCTGGAACTCCCGTTCCGCCCAGCCGGCTCCCGGGATCAGGGGCGTGATGGAATCGATCCTCGCGTTGCTCTCGTCCACTGCGCAGCCCAACGCCACGAAGAGCCGCTCGGAGTCGAAAGAGAAGAGGTGGACGATCCCGTACCCCCGGCCCTGGGGACGCTGATCGATCCCCACCGTAATCAGGAAGCGGGCTCCGAGCTCCTCCTTTACGGTTCGCGTGGCAGGGCGGATCTGCTCCGGGTCCACCTGGAGCCAGAGGAGGTCCGGCTCCAGCCTCCTCCCCTCGCGGAGCCCCGAGCCAATCCTCTCGCTGAGTGCCTCCAGGACCTGGGTGGCATAGCATTCGCTCGTCATGACTTCCTCCTCAGCTCCCCACGAGGAACAGGATGGCCACCACCGCTATCACCCCCACGACCATCCAGAGGAGATAGACGTGGGGCACCCCCGTGTGGGTGCGGCTCACCACCTTGGCAGCCCGCTCCACCGCGTGGGCAAAAGGCAGGTAGAACCAGGCGTCGGGGTCCAGGATCCGGCGCACCGAGGCGGGAAACGTGGGAGCGCGCCAGGCGGCCTTCGGGTAGATTCCGCCGAACGCCTCCTTGAAGGGGCGGTAGAAGCTCCCCGGGGGATACCGGAACGTCTCCGGATTCACCTCCTCACCGCAGGTCCATACCCTGACGTCCTTTACGGAGGCCCCCCCGGCTTTCTGGAATCCCAGGTAGGAGAGTAGACCCAGGATCACCAGCGCGGCGGCCACCGGCAGGGGGGCCCAGATGGCCAGCTCCATCCCCGTCCGGGCCACGTCCAGGCCGGATCCGGCACCCAGGAGCATGCCGAGCTCCGGGACGCCCGACGCGGAAGGGAGGGACGCCACGGCACGCTGCACGAAGGTGAGGGGGAACATAGGGAAGAGCCCGAATCCGAGGCATGCCGTAGCCAGGACGACTTGGGGCACCTGCATGGAGAGGGGGACCTCACGCGGCGGATCGTCCCTCCTGGGCAATCCCAGGAACGTGCCGCCCAGGTACTTGAGGAAGGAGGCCAGCGTAACCAGCGAGATGAACATGGCTACGAGCGCCGCGACCGGGAGTAGCGTTGCCTCCCTCCCCCCGAGGATCCCGGTGGCGTACATGAGCCACTTGCTGGCGAAGCCGTTCAGGGGCGGGACGCCGGCAATCGCGAGGGACGCCACGAGGGCACATCCCGCTGTGACGGCCATGAACGCGCCCAGGCCGCCGGGAAGCGCGGCCAGGCTCCGGGTCCCTGTCCGGCACTCCACGGCTCCGGCGCCGAGGAAGAGACAGGACTTGTACAGCGAGTGGTTCAGCATGTGGAAGACGCCGGCCAGGAGTCCCAGGGCCCCCAGGAAGGGATCGGTCCTGAGGAGCACGAGTCCCATCCCGATGGCGAAGAACATGTATCCCACCTGCCCCACCACGTGGAACGACATGAGCCGCTTCGCATCATCCTGCTTCAGCGCCGTGAGGGTGCCGACGAACAGGCTCGCTAGCCCATCCACCGCAACGACCCACCCCCACGTCTCCGTGGCACGCGAGAGAGGGAGGAACACGAGGAAGGTCTGCAGCAAGCCGTAGACACCCAGCTTCGTCATCGCTCCGC
>CP070682.1:1159930-1163452 GCA_020352595.1 bacterium
CCCTCACAGCCGAAACTCCCCTGTTGGCCACCAGCAGCCTGGTGATCTTCCTCATGGCATTCACCTCACGTGACGGCCGCGGAGCCTCCGGTCCTGGTCCTGCCAGGCGGAAGGTGCAGGATGCCCCTCCACACCGGGTAACCCCGTGAGGACGGCCAGCACTCCGGATCGGCCTTTTGGTATCTGAGGGTGGAAGCCTCGACCGGACACAGATTTACTACCCTGCAGGTCGGGTTTGCCCTCGGGAAAAAGCACCTAATAGTATAGGCACCTTGGAAGGAAAGCAAGGGGTAAAGGGGGGCTCTGGCAACGGGAACGGCTGGCGGCGGCGCGGGTTACTTTTGGGCCTCGTGCAGGCCAGCCACACCTCCGAGGAGGCGGCGGAAACCGACCCGTCTGAACCCGGCCTCCGACAGGAGGGAGGACAGTTCTTCGGGGGAGTGGAAAGAACGCGCCGACTCGGAGAGATATCTGTAGGCCCCCCGCGCGCCGGACAGCCATCCTCCCACCACCGGCACCACCAGCCTCAGGTACCCGTCAAAGACCACCCCCATGGGCCGCCACCGGGGCCGGCTGGACTCCACGATGACGACCTTCCCTCCTGGCCTGAGGACGCGGTGGATCTCGGCCAGGTATCTGTCCCTGTGGGGGTTGCGCCAGACCAGGTTCCGGAAGGAAAAGGCCAGTCCCACGGCATCGAAGGAGTCGTCGGGAAAACTCAGGTCGGCCGCGTCCGCGCACACAAGGCGCACCTGCTGCCCGATGCCGGCAGCCAGGACCTTGCGCCTGGCCGCCTGGAGCATGGGCGCGGAAAAGTCCGCTCCGACAACCCTTTTCCCGTCTCCCAAACCACGACCCAGGTACCGGAACAGGTCACCCGTTCCGCAGCCCAGGTCCAGGACCAGTTTCGGACCGTCACGGAGGATCCGCCGTGCGGCCATGGATCGCCAAGCCTCGTCACGTCGGAAGGTGACAAGCCGGTTGACCAGGTCGTAGGTGTCGGGGACGTCGGCGAACATCCTCTGGAGGGGGCGGCCGGGACCTCTCCTGTCCCGAGGCCCTCGCCCGCCGCCTTCCGGCCGGCCCTCTCTCAACGGCCGGGCCCCCGGAGGTCTGACTTGAGGGTGATCAGATCCATGAGATCCCTTCTCGACAGGATCCCTTCGAGGCGCCCACCTGCGGCGACGAGGACCCTTCCGACCCCCGGGCCTATGGTTTTAATGGCCTCCGCCGCCGGCTGGTCCGCGGTCACCGTCCTGAGTTCGGTCAGGGGCGTCATGACTTCCCTGACGGTCATCCCCTTCCAGCCTTCGCGCGGCACCCTCTTGACAGCATCCATGTCCGCCAGGCCCACCAGCCTTCCTCCCTCCGTGACGGGGAAGGCGCGGTGGTGGTGTCTCAGGATGAAATCGTCCACAAAGGTCTCCAGCGAGATGGAGGGGTCCACCGTGATGGGGTCCCGGGTCATGAGCTCTCCCACCGTGATCCCCTCCAGGAGGCTCCTGACGGTGAGCTGCCGGAAGGAGGTCTGGGCGGCGTTGCGGAGAAAGAAACCTATGAGGGCGTACCAGAACCCCCCCATGGGGTTGCCCGAGAGGATGTTGATACCCCCCAGGATCATGAGGCCCAGCCCGAACCCGGCCCCCACCTGGCTGGCCACCCGCGTCGCCCTGACCAGATCCTTCCACCTCGACCAGAGGAGCGAACGCAGCACCCTCCCCCCGTCCAGCGGAAAGCCGGGCAGGAGGTTGAAGACTCCGAGAGCAAAGTTCACCACTGACAGGTAGATCAGGAAGGAGCCGAGGAGGGAAGGGGCCTCAGCCGCGGGGAGGAGACCGTGGATGAGCCAGAACGCCGCGGCAAGGGCGAAGCTGATGAGCGGCCCCACGATGGCCATGACGAACTCGGTCCGGGGGTTGCCCGGTTCCTCCTCCAGCTGGCTCACGCCGCCGAAGAGGAAGAGGACGATGCGCCGGACCTCCATCCCCCGCGCCCGGGCCACCAGGGAGTGGCCAAGTTCGTGGAGGGTGACGGAGAGGAAAAGGCTCAGGGAGGCCAGGACTCCGGCGACCCAGTAGACGGCGGTGGGGCGGCCCGGCACGACCTGGGGGAAGTAGCCGGCGGACAGCCCCCAGGCGACGAAGATGAAGATGATGAACCAGGACGGGTCCACAACGATGGAGAGCCCCCCGATCCTGGCCACCGGAACCTGTCTGCCAAACAACGGCACGTTGACGACCTCCCTGCCCTCGCTAGGCTGCGCCCCGGTGGTCGGGGCGCGCACCGCCGCACCTACCGTTTAGTATAACAGGGGGGAAAGGCCGTGAAGGGGCGAGTGCGTGCGCGAATGGGTGCATGGGTGCGTGGGTGCATGGGCGAAGGAGCGAGTAAATGGGTGAATGGGGGGAGTAAGAGGTATTCTAGTGCACAAGTGCACTGGTGCACCGGTGCACGCGCGTTAGTGCTTGGTGCGTGGGTGAAAAGTTCTTTTGACCAGGTGCTTCCGAGACACAAGACACCAGATACCAGATACCCAGACCCATATTCTTTGAGATCCGAGATCCGCCTCTGGCCGGCACCCGAATCCAGGTACTGCCTTTGTCCTTGAACCTATAATCCGCCCTACCCTATCCTCAGCGACCTCATGGAGACCGACCTTAAGGCGATCCTCTCGTTGACGTAGGTCACGGGTTCACCCTCCCGCTGCAGCGCCAGCACATACAGGAGGGGCAGATAGTGTTCGTTGGTGGGAATGGACATGCGGGCGGCCGGGCCGAGGCTCACGTAATCCACCAGGCGGCCGTGCCGGCCGCCATCGATAAGGTCCCGCGCCAGGGAGTCGAAGGCGACCGCCCAGTCGTAGGGGTCCCCGTCGCCGGACATGTCGGCCAGGTGCAGGTTGTGGACGATGTTGCCGCTGCCGACGACCATCACCCCCCTGTCTCTCAAGGGGGCCAGCTCCCTGCCCAGGCTGTAGTGGAACGCCGGGGACCGGGAGGCGTCCAGGCTCAGCTGGAAGACCGGAACGTCCGCCTCCGGGTACATGTGCAGGATGACGGCCCAGGCACCGTGGTCCAGGCCGCGGTCCGGATCCACGCTCACGGATGTGCTGCTGATGGCCCCGGCTACCTCGCCGGCCAGGTCTGGGGCGCCCGGACAGGGGTATCGGATGCGGTACAATTCTTCAGGGAAGCCGTAGAAATCGTGGATGGTGTCAGGTCTCTCGGCGGCCGACACGCCGGTCCCCCAGGTCTGCCAGTGGGCCGAGACACACAGTACGGCATCGGGTCTGGGCAGGTCCTGAACCAGGGATCGCCACCCCCTGGCGTATTCGTTGTCCCCCAGAGCGTTCATGGGGCTGCCGTGGCCGACGAAGAGCGCCGGCAACCGCACCTTTCCCGGCATGCGCACCTCCTGTCCCCCCATCTTCCTCGGCACACCGCACCAGGCGGCTCCATCGTCCCTTTGCCGCCGCCGAGCACCCGGCTCAGGTAAACAGAACCCGGAAACGGTTACTTATCC
>CP070682.1:1163552-1169507 GCA_020352595.1 bacterium
CTGCAGGTCCGCCGACAGCTCCCCCACCTCGTCCAGGAAGAGGGTGCCCGCGTGGGCCTGCTCGAAGGCCCCTTTCCTGTCGGCCGAAGCCCCCGTGAAAGCCCCCCTCACGTGCCCGAACAGCTCGCTCTCCACCAGGTCCGCGGAGATGGCTCCGCAGTTGATGGCCACAAAGGGGGCTGCCTGCCGGTAGGAGAGGTCGTGGATGCCCCTGGCCACCAGCTCCTTGCCCGTTCCCGTCTCGCCCACCACCAGGGCCGTGGCCCCGGAAACGGCCACCTTCACGATCATCTCCGAGAGCCGGACCATTTCGGGCGAGGATCCCACAAGGCCCGCCACCGGCCCGTCGCCGCCGGCAGACAGGGATCGCTCCGTGGGCTTGTCCCACAGGGGCATCTCCTCCTCGGTGAGTCTGAGGAGGAAGGGCCCGATCTCCATCTGGTCCCCGGGGTCCAGAAGGGTGCTGGTGACCCTTTCACCGTCCACGAAGGTGCCGTTGCTGCTCCTGTCGACAAGGAGGTATCTCCTGCCCTGCCTGATGAGGTTGGCGTGGTGCCGGCTCACCGTGGTGTGAGGCAGGATGATGGCGTTGCGGCGGTCCCGCCCTATCCGGATGTCCGAGGCTCCGCCGATGTGGTAGCCACCGAGGTACCGGTCGTCCCTGTAGACGTCCAGCCGCAAGGGAAGTTATCTCCAGGTCAAAAGTTCACAGTTCACGGGTCGCAGTCAGGGCTTTGGTTCCGTACTCCAGCACTTCTGCACTTCAGTGCTTATCTCTCCCTTTACCATTGTCCGTGCGTCCTCTCCCCTACCAGCTCCTCCTCATCCATCCCGAGAGCGATGCATCTGGCCAGGATGTCGCAGGACCACTCCATGGCGTGGGTGAGCTGGAGGCCTTCCTCCAGGTTGCCGGCTGCGGCGAAGGCCCCGTGCCCCCTGACCATGACCACGGGAAAATCCTTCAGGAGAGGCGGCAGCGCCTCCTCGAGCTCTGAAGACCCTATGGAGGTCCTGACGGCCAGGACGGGGATCCGCTTGAAATAGTATCGGCCCTCGTCGTCCACCGGCACGATGGAGTCCCGCGCCATGGTCAGGGCGGTGGCCGTCCTGGGATGGGCGTGGACGATGGCCAGGTGGGAAGTGGCCGCGAAGACGGCCCTGTGGACCTTCACCTCGGTGGAGGCGAGGGCGATGCCGGAGTCGTCCTCCGTCAACCCCACGTCCACGAGGTCGGGCGCACAGAGCTCACCGAGCATGGCGCCCCGGCGTGTGATGACCAGCCGGTCCCCCAACCTCACGCTCAGGTTGCCGCTGTGGGAGTTGTTCAGGCCGGCCTCGAAAAGGATCCTGCCGATCCGGGCGAACTCCTCAACCAGTCTTGCGAAGGATTCTCCTTCTCTCTTCATCCAGCCCCAGCTCCTTCCTCTTGCTCCGCGAGGGGATCCCTCCCGGCCAGCCCCTGTGGGCGTAGTACTCTGCGAGAAGGTCGTCGAGGTGGACCACCTCCCCGGCGCAGGGACCCTCCCCGAGGGGCTCCCTCGTGAAGCGTGGCGGCAGCGTGTCGGCCTCCGGCCCGATCCCCATTTCCAGGTTCAAGATCCGTTCCAGGTTGACGATCCTCTGGCCCGCCGTCATGAGGTCCTCGCCCCCCACATCCCAGCCCGTCACGGCGCGGACCATCCTCGACCAGTACTCCGCCGCGAGGGCGAAGGTGGCGAACCGGCAGGCCGAGAGGGAATCGGCCACGGCTCCGAAGTCCTGGGCCCTTGCCACGTGCCCTCCCTTGCCCAGGACCACGCTGCCGGCGACCTTCTTGGGAATGCCCAGGATCTCGCGGGCGATGAGGTAACCGCCGCGCAGGTGGCACCCTCCCCTGTTGGAAGTGGCGTAGGCCAGCCCCTGCCCCTGGGCGCCCCTGGGATCGTAGCCCGGCAGCTCCATGCCCTTGACCTGCATGGCGTAGGCCTCCGCGCCCGCGCCGCGCGCCACGAAAAGGCTTCCCTCGGCCAGTTCGTCCCCCTCGCCCTCCCGCCGTGCGATCCTCTCGATCATTTCCGCGGCGGCCCCGGCGTCCCCGAAGGAGAGGCTGGAAGGGCGTAGACCCCTCTGCGCCAGCTCCATGGCGCAGGCCATGGTGGCCCCGGCGGAGATGGTGTCCATGCCCAGGTCGTTGCACCTGTGGGCGGCCCGTACGATCCGGGCCAGATCCTCGATGCCGAGGTCGGGGCCCAGGGCCCAGAGGCTCTCGTACTCGGGGCCCTCGCCCCTCGCGCCGTCCACCTCCGTGATCCTGCCGCACTGGATGAAAAAGCCCGCGCAGCCCGAACTGGCCACCGGGAACCGCGCGGCCAGCTCCTCACCGGAGTAGGCCTGGTCCTCGCCCTGGGCCACGGCCTGGAAGTTCCGGAGGGGGAATATGCCCGCCCGGGCGCAGATCCGCACCAGCATGGGGGTGCCGAGGGCCGGCAGGGCCTTGGAGGTGACGGGATGGGCCCGCAGCCACCTGTTGGACTCCTCCAGGACCACCTTGAGCCGGCCGGGATCCTTCACAGGGACCTTCCCGCTCCCCTTGACGACAAGGGCCTTGAGGTTCATGGCCCCCATGACTGCCCCGGCCCCTCCCCTTCCCATGGCCCGCATGCGCTCCGTCATGATGGAGGCGTAGCGCACGCGGTTCTCCCCGGCGGGGCCGATGACCGCGAGACCGGCATCCCTCCCCCACCTCTCCCTGAGGGCCAGGATGGTCTCGGTAACGGAGCAGCCCCAGAGGTCTCCGGCCGGGTGGAGGCGGAGTTCGCCGTCCCCCACCACGAGGACGACGGGATCGAGCGCCCTGCCGGATACCGCCAGGACCTCGGTGCCGCCCCTTTTCAAGGCCCTTCCGAGGCGGCCGCCGGAATTGGTGTCCATGACCGTGCCTGTCAGGGGGGAGATGGTGCTGAGGCTGAAGCGGTCCCCCGAAGGAACCCCGGCTCCCGTCAGGGGTCCCGCCGTGACGATGAGGGGCACGGTTCCGCCCAGGGGATCCGCGCCCGGAACGGCGTGGGGGGCGAGAAGCCTCACCCCCAGCCCGCGTCCGCCGATGAAGGGGGCGACCTCCTCACCGCCGAGGGCGCTTCCGGCGGCCCTCCCTGTGGTGAGGTCGACCTCCAGGATCCTCCAGTCCCGGCTCATGAAACTCCTTTCGGGGGGTTCCCCGTCCCCATCCCCGCACCAGGTCACGTCTGGCAGACGTCAACGATACTTCGTTTGCGGGGCCTTTTCAAGGCGGGGCAAACTCCCCTCCTTGCCCCTGCCCTCTCATTCTGCTAATGATTGCGGTGATGAAGACGGAGACCAGATCCTGTATCAACCACAGCCAGACGACGGCCCGGAGGAAATGCTTCCAGTGCCTCTGCCCCATCTGCCCCGCGTGCCAGAAGCGCGCCCTCGGCCACATCTTCTGCTCCACCCGCTGCCAGGTCCTCTACTGGTTCTCGGAGCGCATCACCGGCCTCCGGCAGATGGGCCTGCGCCTTTCCCTCCGGTACCGCAGGCTGGAAAAGTCCGTGACCAGCTTCACCGGCGGGGGGGTCCTCCGTCTGGCCACCATCGCCCTCCTCATGGTCATCCTCTACCAGTCAACCATCCTGGTGGGCGCGGTCCGCGTCCTTTCCACCGCCCAACCCCCGGCTCCGTCCCTTCCTCCACTGCCCATGGTGGACCTGGTCCAGGAAGGCGACTGGATCACCGTGGCGGGCAGCGCGCCGGGCTTCGGGGTGGCTGTGCTGCTGGCCGACGGCGTGGAATGGGACGTGTGCACGGTCCGCGAGGGAACCTTTTCCTTCACCTTTCAGCCCGAGGAGAGGATAAGGTCCGTGCAGGTCCAGGTATACGGGGACGGCATGCCCACCCTTCACACGAGGTCCCTCCCCCTGCCTGCCCGGGAAGAGACGGCCGCTGTGGGAGGGAAAAGGGGGCCCGCGTCCACCGGGAAAAAGTTGAGGGCCCGGCCGGACCCCGGACCGCCCGCGGACGCACGGGCCGAGGCGCCGGTGGTGAAACCCGGAACGGTCCCCATGCCTGAGGCCGACCTGACAAGGGGCCGCCCCGATACCGGCATGGTGGCCATCACCTTCGACGGCGGCAGCTACAGCAACGCCGCCGAAAGGATCCTGGATGTGCTGGCCGAAAAGGGCCTGAAAGCAACCTTCTTCCTCACCGGCGAGTTCATGACCAGGTACCCGGAGGTCACCGCCAGGATCGCCGGCGAAGGGCACGAGGTCGGCAACCACACCTACAGCCATCTGCACCTGACCACCTTCGAGAAGAACCTGCGCCAGGACACTCATCCAGGGGTGGACAGGGATGTGCTCCTCCAGGAACTCAGGAAGAACGAGGAGCTGTACTTCAACCTCACGGGAAAGAGGATGGTCCAACTCTGGAGGGCCCCATACGGGGAACAGAACGAGACCATCCGCCGGTGGGCGGGCGAGGCCGGCTACCGCCACGTCTCGTGGACCTACGACCCCAAGACGCGCAAGAGCCTGGACGGGCTTGACTGGGTCTCCGACCGGGACTCCGCTTTCTACCTGTCCTCCGACCAGATCGTGGAGAAGATCCTCTCCTTCGACCGCGAGACCGAACTCGGCCTGGCGGGAGGCATCGTCCTCCTGCACCTGGGGTCGGAGCGCAAGTCCGACCACTTCTATCCGAAACTGGGACAGCTCATCGACCGCCTCCAGGAGAAGGGTTACAGGATCGGATCGGTGAGCCAGATCCTCGAGTCCGGCGGATGACGGCACGCCACAGGGTCCTGAACCGGCGGACGCCGGCGATCCCTTCGGGGTTCGCGACCCACCGGCACCGTAGCCGGACCGGGAGCCGGCAACCCTCATGAACACCCTCTCCATCGCCCTCATCCTCTTCGGCGGCTTTGTCGTCGGTTTTGTCATAGCCTGGCTGACCGCGCGGTCGCGGATCACGGCCCTGAGCACGGAGCTCAAGATGACCAGGGTGGGTTCCGAGGACAACCTCAAGGTCCTCGAGGCGGCACGGGAATCCATGAGCAACGCCTTCAAGGCTCTCTCATCGGATGCGCTGAGGGAGAGCAGCACCCAGTTCCTGGAGCTGGCAAAGCTCGAACTGGGAAAGCTGCAGTCCGAGGCCAGGGGAGATCTTGAAAAACGTCAGACGGCCGTGGCGGTGCTGGTGACCCCCCTTCGGGAATCCCTGGAGAAGGTGGAGGCCAATATCAGGCAGCTGGAGGTGGTCAGGGAGGGCGCCTACCGCGACCTCCTGAGCCATGTCCGGCAGCTGGCGGACACGCAGCGCACTCTGGAGCTGGAAACGGTCAAGCTGGTCAACGCGCTCAGGACGCCGCGGGTCGGAGGTCTCTGGGGCGAGATCCAGCTGCGCCGCATCGTGGAACTTTCCGGGATGAAGGACAACTACGACTTCATCGAGCAGAAAGCGGTATCGGCCGACGAGAGAAGGTACATCCCCGATCTGGTGGTCAAGCTGCCGGGCGAAAAATCCATCGTCGTGGATGCCAAGGTCTCCACCAAGGCCTATCTCGAGGCGGTGGAAGCGGGCAGCGAGGCGGTCAAGGAAGCCTCCCTGAAAGCCTTCGCCGGCCACGTGAAAGCGCACGTGGACACACTCAAGTCCAAGAAGTACTGGGAGCACGTACCGGGCTCAACGGAGTTCGTCGTGATGTTCCTGCCGGGAGAGAACTTCCTCCAGGCGGCCCTGGACCAGGACCCGAACCTCATCGAATACGGCGCCACCAGCAACGTCATCCTGGCGACGCCCACCACCCTCATAAGCCTGTTCAAGGCGGTGGCCTACCGCTGGCGGCAGGAGGTGATCGCGCGCAACGCCGTCCTTATAAGGGACGCCGGCGAAAAGCTTTACAGGCGGCTCGGGACCTTCGTCGGGCACTTCGAGGGGATCAAGAAAGGGATCGACAGGGCA
>CP070682.1:1169607-1174815 GCA_020352595.1 bacterium
GGAACTGCAGGTCGTGCATCCTGGTGCGGGCCTCGTCGGCGAAGGTGCTATCAGGGTACTGCTCGAGGTACTGCGCGTATCCCTCGGCCGTGTCCTGCTCCTTGTAGGGGGCGTACTGAAGGTCTGCCAGTTTGGCCCTGGCTTCCTCGGCATAGGGGCTGTCAGGATACCGCGAGAGGAACTCGGTGTAGCCCTGGATGGTCCCCTGCTCCCGGTAAGGGGCATACTGGAGCTCGACCATCTTTTCCTGGGCGTCCTTGACGTTGGGGTTGTCGGGATAGGAGGCGATGAACTCCGCGTACGCCTCGGCGGTGTCCCGGTCCTTGTAGGGCTGGTACTGAAGGGCCACCAGGAGCACCTGGGCCTCGGCAGCGTTGGGACTTCCCGGGTACTCCGCCAGGAACTCCTGCATGGCCTCCGCTGTACCCCTGGCCTTGTACTCGTTGAAGATGGCGGCGCCCAGCAGCTCCTGGGCCTCCGGGACATAGGGATTTTCGGGGTACTTGGCGATGAACTCCTCGTAGTCCGTGGTGAGGCCCCTATCCTTGTAGGGGGCGAACTGGAGATCGTGCATCCGGTCTCTTGCCTCCTCCGCGAAGGGGCTGTCGGGATACTGGGAGAGGAACTTCCTGTACCCCTCGGCCGTGTCCTGCTCCTTGAAGGGCTGGTAGTTGAGCAGCGAGGTCATTTCCGCCATGGCCTCATCCACCTTCTGCAGCTGCCCCTTCAGGTCCGAGCGCTCGGCCATGAGCTCGTCGTTCCTCTTCTTGATGCTGTCGAACTCCTCCTGGTTCTTGACGCTGCTGAGCGCGGAGGCCTGGCTCCTGAGTTCGGATGTGTTCTTCTTAAGGCGATCGTTGAGATCGGCGCTGGCCTTCCGGAGCAGTTCGTAGGCACCGCTGACATCGCCCGCTTCCCGCAGCTGCAGGGCGTCACCCACAGGGTCAGCCTTGACGTGGTCCGGTAACGGGAGTCCCGCCATCACCACCGCGATCAGAGCACAGACCACCATCCGTTTAGCGATCATGTTATGACTCCTCCGTGGAATGATCTACTCTCTCTGTCAAGGGGATATCCATGAACCGGACCAGCCTCGTCCCCCACTGCCAAGACTGTCCTCAGGGATTGCTACCCTCCGCCGAAGGCCTGACAAGATCCAGTTTCCAGAGGTTGACGACCTGTCCCCTGTCCAGAAGGGTGCCGGTCACGGCGTAACGGTTGTCTCCCATCTTGTGGAGCACCTCGAATCCGGTCAGGGCTCCGTCACCGGAAGTGTAGGTGCTGATGAGCCTGTCATCGAAACCCACCACCTTGCCCCTCAGGTCCCCCACCGATTCGTTGGCCTGGAAGAAGGAGAGCACCAGTTCATCCTCGGTGGGACTCATCTCGTAGGATGTGTGGAAAGAGCTGCCCTCCGCGGTGCGTGAAACCAAGGACATTTCGCCGTCGTTGAGGATCTTTCCGTCCAGGTGGCTTATCTGGACACGGCCCTGGACGGGGACCCTCTCGAGGGGGTCGCCGAACATCCCGTGGCCCGCCACAAGCCACAGGCCGGGCTGGGTTATGAAGGGATGGTCGCCTCGGAAGAGCTTCTTCAGTTCCTTCATGGTCCCACCGCAACATCCGGCCCCGGGTGTGGATTACGGTGAATCTCCTTTTTCATCAAGGGCGGCCTGCCTGTCGATGATGCCCCCGAGGTAAACCACTGCGAAGATGCAGACCACTGACGCCAGCCCGAGGAGCAGGGACAGGCTTGCGGGGATCTTTTTCGGCGTGCCGCCGGGGTAGAAGATGAGCAGACCGTACACGGCGATGCCGATGAAAACGGACGCGGCGAGGTGCTGGAGAAACTGCAGGAGCCTCATCTTCAAGGGATCACCTTCACCCCTTCTCCTGGAGGATGGAAACCTCACCCGTGGAAAGGGAGTAGATGCCCCCGGCAAGGTGGAGCGCCCCGCTCCTCACCGCCTCTCCAATGCCGGGCGAGCGCTCGATGAGCATCCCCATGGTGTTCCAGACGTTGGCGCTCACCGCTTCCAGCATGACGTCGTGCACCTCCTCGTCCTGCTCGAGGATGGGCCTGACGGCCGGGGCGATCTCCCGGATGAGACCGCCTACGGCTCCATCGGCATCTCCGTGCAGCGCCGCCTTGACGGCTCCACAGCCCTCATGGCCCAGGACCAGGAGCAGCGGGACCTTCAGGTGGTGGACGGCGTACTCCAGGCTGCCGAGCTCCGACGGGCCGGCGATGTTGCCGGCCACCCGGACGGTGAAGATCTCTCCGGGTCCCACGTCGAAGACGTGGGCCGGCGAGACACGGCTGTCAGCGCAGCCCAGGACGGCCGCGATGGGACTCTGGGAGGCGACCATGGATCCAAGGTCCACAGGGGCTCCGACATTCTCCGCCTGGCCCGCCAGGAACCTCCGGTTCCCCTCGAGCAATCTTTCCAGTGACTGCTTTCCTGTCATGGTTCCTTCCGTCGGTTAATACGGGGTGGACGACACAGCGTTACATTAAAACAGCAACAGCCTTTCCTAGTCAAGTCAAGCCAAAACCGGCCGAAACGACCCCGGAAGGGGGTTCGGCCGGAGATCACAAACCCTCTGCGGAGATCCCGGTACCTGGAGCCTGCTCCCTTCAGTTGCCCAGCCTGTAGAGCCCCTTTGTAGTGCCGATCCAGACCTCCGCGTTGCGGCGTGACACGTAAAGGGCCGTGGGCTGTCCCGCCATACCCTCGTCTGATCCGTAACTCTCGTGAAGCGGCTTGTCCAGCCTGGCGATGTACTCGCCGATGTTCACGTAGCGGCGAACGTCTGTAATGGGCGAGGTCTTGGCCTCCCCCGTCATGGCCCGCTGGTAGGGCTGGTAGAGGTCCTCTCCCCCGGGGGAAGTGTAGGCGACCCAGAGGGAGGCCCCCTCGAGGGCCAGGTCGGCAACCTGGGCCGTGTTGTAGCCGAGGATCTTCCACACGTACTGAAAGGTCCTCGAGTCCCTGGAGCCGAAGAGGGCTCCGGACCAGAACTCGAAGATGCCCGTGGGCGGCCAGGGCGTCCCCAGCGCCTCCCCCTCGATGCCTCCCCAGAGCAGCCCCTTGTCCGTCCCGGCCCAGATGACGGACCGCTCGACCAGGAGGTCGGAGAAGCGGTAGCGCCCGTCAAATGTCATGGCGGCGAACACCCCCGGCTGGACAACGGCGAGCCGGGAGTCCCGGTTCCCGAAGACCACCCTTTCCGGACCCACGCCGATGGCGGTCACGGGAGGACGGAACAGCCTGGCGTCCTGTCCCCGCTCACCGAGCCTGAAGCGGGAACTCACGTAGACATCCTCCGACCCGGGTCCCGCCTCACCGGCCAGCGCCCTGAGCCAGTCCTTTCCCGGCCTGAAGACCTGCCACCGGCCGTCACTGCGCCGGGCGATGCCCTTGCCGGTGCCCACCCACAGAGACGTTCCAGGCAGCCCCTCATCCTCGCCGTCGAAGGCAAGGCTGTAGACATTGTCGTCCGGCAGGCCCCCGTACCTGGCGGTCTTGACCTCCCACGTGCCCTCCGAAAGGAGGTGCAGCCCCTCACCCCTGGTTCCCACGACGATGACGTCACCGGACACGGCCAGGCTTGTGACACGACCCGGCTTCCTGATGCCGGGGACCTCGAGCCTCTCCCAGGAACCCGCCCCCTTCCTGATGAAGACCCCCTGCGGGTTGGCCGCCACCACCACGTCGCCGGCGCCCGCCAGCGCCAGGACAGGTCCGCCCAGCACCCTTCCGTTACCCGCGACCTCGAGGGTGGACGGCAGAGGCTTGCCGCACCCTGAGAGCAGGAGCAGTGCCGCGACAAAAGAGGCGCAGCAGAGGGCTTTTCCGCGGATCATCGCTACCTCCTTTATCCCCCGGATCGCCAGAACGTTACCATCTGGAGGCATCCAAGTCCATACCGGCCTGTGGCAAAGGCCTTTTGGCTTTACAGCGGGTCGGCCCGAAATCATAATTGAAGCAGGCGGGGGAGGCACGGGAGTCCGCCTGCGGGGCAAAGAACACGGAAAGGGAGATGGTTTAATGTCGCCGGGGAGGATGGACGACCTCAAATTCACCTTCGACCCCGCCATCCTCGAGGAGAGTTCCCTGGCCTACTGCATTCTGGACAGGGGAGGGAGGATCCTTTTCATCAACCGGGCCATGGAGATCCTCTTCGGCCATGCTGTTGAGGATTGCGTCGGCCGATCCATCTCCATGCTCAGCCCGGAGCCCGACGAGGCCGTGGAACTTGTGACCGGCGCCCTGGACCGCGGGCGCGGCACCTGCCAGGGCGAGATGAACGCCAGGAGCCGGGACGGAAGGACGTTTCCCTGCCAGGTGACGGCCACACGCTTTTCCGGCAGTGGCCCAGACACAACCGTCACGCTGGGGATGTTCCGGGACATCTCCGGGCATGTCCAGACCCTTGAGGCACTCAAGTCTCGCAGCGACCGTCTTGGGGCCCTGGCGAGCATCGCAGCCCGCATCGGAGTGTACACGGACAGCCACAGGCTTGCCCTTGAAGCCATGGAGGCCATTTCCCGGCTCCTGCCCATCAGGGCCGGATTCCTCCTCCTTCTTGACCCCGAATCCGGGGAACTCAGGCTTCACGAGGCCTTCAACCTACCCCGGGGAGATCGCGAGCTCTACCATGCCGAACCCGGATGGGACCAGTGCCTGGAAGGGCACGTGGTCCGTGAGAAGGTGGCCATCCTCATCCCCGACGTCTCCCGGGACGACCGTGCCGTCCACGTCGCGCCCGGATCCATGTCCCTGGCCATCATCCCCCTCCTGACTCCGGAGAGGGTCATCGGCGTGCTGTCCGTCACCACCGCCGAACCCCACCGCCTGGACCAGTCGGACATGGAGTTCCTCTTTACTCTGGGGGCGCACCTTGGGATCTACCTGGAGAACGCCCGCCTGGTGGAGGAACTCCAGAAGCGCAACAGCATGCTCCTGGAGCACAACCAGGACCTGGAGGAGCTGCTGTCCCTCATCTCCCACGACCTGAGCAGCCCCCGCGCCACCATCGTACGATTCGCCTCGCTGCTGATGAAGAAGGGGGAGAAGATCTCAGCGGAGGAACGATCGCGGTGCGCGGAAACCATCTTCCGGAAGACCCGGGAGACCTCGGAAAGGTTCGACGACCTTCTGACCATTTTCAGGATGTCCTTCGCCGAGGAGGAGGACGCCCACC
>CP070682.1:1174915-1178998 GCA_020352595.1 bacterium
AAGTCCCTTGTGGACTTTTTCAGCGTCGGGTTGCCTGGGGCGGCCCGGCGCAACCCTCGCAGATCCTTCGTGTTTTTGCAGCCCGGATCCGGGTCCGCCATGGCGGGACCCCCGCGTCGCCCTGTCAGGCTGCGTTTTCAGGGGTTTTTCAGCAGCCTGCTAGAGGTAGTCGCGAGCCAGGATCTCCGCGATCTGGATGGCGTTGGTGGCTGCTCCCTTCCGGAGCTGATCGCCCACGACCCAGAAACAGAGCCCGTTGGGCACCGTGTAATCTTTCCTGATCCTGCCCACGTAACATGTGTCTTTTCCGGCAACGAAGAGGGGCATGGGATAGGTGGACGAAGCCGGATCGTCCAGGACCTCCACACCCGGCGCCGCACCGAGTAACTCCCTGGCCTTCTCCGGGGTTATGGGGCGTTCCGTCTCGATGCTCACCGCCTCCGAGTGGGCCGTCAGGACCGGGACCCGTACGCAGGTGGCCGAGACCTGGATCTCGTTGTCGTGGAGCATCTTCCGGGTCTCGTTGTGCATCTTCATCTCCTCTTTCGTGTAGCCGTTATCCGTGAAGGAGTCGACGTGGGGTATGACGTTGAAGAGGAGCTGGTGCTTGAAAGCCGAGACCTCGAGGTCCCTCTCCCCGACCCAGTCCCTG
The DNA here is from genome assembly GCA_020352595.1 of bacterium. Classification (GTDB taxonomy): domain Bacteria; phylum BMS3Abin14; class BMS3Abin14; order BMS3Abin14; family BMS3Abin14. The sequence goes on from CP070682.1 coordinate 1,175,568, forward strand.
GTCTGCTTGATGAGCTCCGCCATGGCCTTGGCGCCAGCGCCGCTCGAGGACTGGTAACTGGAGACCACGACCCTGCGCACCTTGGCAAAATCGTGCAGGGGCTTTAATGCCACGATCATGATGATGGTGGTGCAGTTGGGATTGGCGATGATCCCGCGGCGCGTGTATTGGGCGATGTCCCCGGCGTTGACCTCAGGGACGACGAGGGGGACGTCCGCCTCCATGCGGAATGCGGAGGAGTTGTCCACCACCACCGCCCCCGCCTCGGCCGCAGCGGGTGCGAACTCCAGGCTTCTGCCGCCGCCGGCGGAAAAGAGCGCGATGTCCACACCCTTGAAGGAGTCCCGGGTGAGCTCCTGGACGGGGATGTCCTCCCCTTTCCACTTCAGGGTCTTTCCCGCGGACCGGGACGAGGCGAGGTACCGGATCTCGCCCACCGGGAAGTCCCGCTCCTGAAGTACCTGGATCATCAATTCGCCAACGGCGCCAGTGGCGCCGGCGACAGCAACCGAAAACGTTTTCCGACCCATATCCCCCTCCTGTGTGCTATGTCCTCTGACGCCAGCCCGGAGCCTGTCCTAGTCGAAAAGGGTCTTCAACCCCTTGATCGCCTGCTTCGTCCGGTGTTCGTTCTCCACCAGGGCGAAGCGGACGTGTCCGTCTCCGCCTTCACCGAAGCCGATGCCGGGAGCAACGGCGACCTTGGTCTTTTCCAGGGTCATCAGGGAAAATTCGAGGCTTCCCATGTGCCGGAACCTCTCGGGGATGGCGGCCCAGACGAACATGGTGGCCCTGGGCGCCTCCACCTCCCATCCGATCCTCCGGAGACCCTTGACAAGGGTGTCCCGCCTGTTCCTGTAGACCTCCACCGTGTCTTCGACGCACTGGTCGGGACCGTTCAGGGCGATGATGGAGGCGATCTGGATGGGCTGGAACATCCCGTAATCCATGTAGCTCTTGATCCTGACGAGGGCTCCGACGAGCCTCGGGTTGCCCACGACGAACCCTACGCGCCACCCGGGCATGTTGTAACTCTTGGAGAGGGTGTAGATCTCAACCCCCACATCCTTGGCTCCCGGGACCTGGAGAAGGCTGGGGGCCTTGTAGCCTTCAAAGACGAGATCGGCGTAGGCAAGGTCGTGGACCACCATGAGCTCGTATTCCCTGGCAAGTGCCACCACCTTCTCGAAGAACGGAAGCTCCACAACCCTGGTGGTAGGATTGTTGGGGAAGTTGAGCATCAGCACCTTGGGCCTGGGCCACAGGCCCTTCACCGCCCTCTCGATGCGCTCCAGAAATACGTCTTCGTCCTCTTCCATGGGCACGCTTCTCACGTCGGCGTTGGCGATGACTGCGCTGTAGGAGTGGATGGGATAGCACGGGTCGGGCACGATGACCACATCTCCCGGGGCCGTTATGGCCAGGATGAGGTGGGAGATGCCTTCCTTGGACCCGATGGTGGCCACGACCTCCTTGTCAGGATCGAGGTCCACGTCGTACTTCCGCTTGTACCAGTCCGCCATGGCCAGCCGGAGCTTGTAGATGCCCCTTGACATGGAGTAGCGGTGGTTGCGCGGGTCCCTGGCGGCGGAGACGAGCTTGTCGACGATGTGCTTGGGCGTCGGCATGTCGGGGTTTCCCATGCCGAAATCCACGATATCGTCACCCTTGACCCTGGCCTGGTACTTCCTCTCGTTGACGATGTTGAAAACGTAGGGCGGCAGCCGTTTGATACGATAGAATTCTTCCATGTTCACAACCTGTCTGAGAGCGGGGTTGTTCAGTGATCCGGCAGGAGGGCAAGCCGTCGTGCGGCCGGACCTCGTTCCATTTTTCTGCAGGATCAGACCCCGCGGGAATAAAGGCTGTTATTAGCACCGGTCGCCGGGGCTGTCAATAAAATGGAGTGCCCCATCAGGGCGTGTTCTGTCCTGCCAGCAGATGCCTGACCAGTTCCTCGTAGCGCTCGCCTGCAGGAAGGAGGAACAGCTCGCGGCCGTCGTTGCCGTAACGGATAAGGACCTGGAGGTTTTCCGCAGGCAGCACCGATGGCTGCCTTTCCACCCATTCGACCACGAGTACGCCCCCCGGACCTACGGCATCCCTGTACCCTGTGGAATCCAGGTCTTCTGGTCCCTCGATCCGGTAAAGGTCCAGGTGGTACAGCTGGCGGTCACCGCAGGGATAGACCTGCATGAGGGTGTAGGTGGGGCTTGAGACGACATACCCCTCCTCGATGCCCATACCCTCGGCGATGCCCCTCGCGAGGGTCGTCTTCCCGGCCCCCATGGGTCCCGAAAGCCCTACCACGGCCCCTGTGAAGAGGAGGCGCCCCATCCGCACCCCGAGATCCACCGTGTCGCGGGCGCTGCTCAGGTGGATGGGTCCCTGGGCCCGCATCAGGTCCCTTCGACAAGGGCCCGGAGGATTTCCCTCCGGCTCACCACCCACTCGATCCTGTCGCCCTTCATCACCGGGAGGTAGTGGATCCTCTTTTCGGACATGATGGTGGCCACGTCGGAGAGGCTGCAGTCGGGGCTTATGGTCACCGGCTCTCGGGTGTAGATGTCCTCCACCTGGCTCGCCACCATCCTGTGGAGCTCCTCCTTGAAGTGTTCCGACGTCTCCAGGTACACCACGGCGTCGAATATGGAGACCACGGTGGGGAGATGGAGGTTCTTCTCCTTGGCTATGAGATCGCCCTCGGTGACCACGCCGAGCAGCTTCCCCTTCTTGTCCACCACTATGGCACCACTGACATCCTTTCGCAGGAAAAGCCTCGCCAGTTCGTCCACATTCATGTCGGGCGAGATGGTCAGGTAGTTCTTCGTCATGAAGCCGGAAGCCTTGTGCATGGTTTACTCCATAAGGGCGTCCCTCAGGGTCTCGCCGAGGGAATCGATTATGTCTGTTGCGGTCAGGGTGTGCTCCGTGGTCCTTGCAGCGGCCCGGTCACCTGCGGCGCCGTGAAGGTACACGGACGCCGCCGCGCTGCGCAGCGGGGAATGCCCCATGGCGAGGAGCGCGCCGATCATCCCGGTCAGGACGTCACCAGTGCCCCCCGTCGCCATACCCGGGTTGCCGGTGGTGTTGATGAGATACCGCCCGTCGGGCTGGGCCACCACGGTACCGGCACCCTTGAGGACCACAGTGCAGCCGGATTCCCGGGCGCACCGGAGGGCGCTGCCGATGCGGTCGGACTGGACGTCCCGGGAACTGATACCGAGCAGTCTCGCCATCTCACCGGGGTGGGGCGTCAGGACGGTCCGCGCTCCCCTCCCCTTCAGGACACCCAGGTCCTGCCCCAGAACGTTGAGGGCGTCAGCGTCCACCACCGCGGGGTAGTTCTCGTCGGTCAGAAGACCCCTGACAACGGTTCTGGTGTCTTCGTGGGTTGAGATGCCGGGTCCCAGGGCCAGGGCATCCCTCTC
>CP070682.1:1179098-1185768 GCA_020352595.1 bacterium
CTCCCCCTCCAACAAGACCGCCGTAGTCAGGAGTATCGAGGCGTTCAACGTCCCCGTTCCCCCGGCTGCCATGCAAGCGGGGTGGTCCACCGGCATCACCCTGGACGAGCAGATCTTCATCGAGCGCGGTGAGATCGCGTCCCTGGCCGTAGAGCCGCCGGAGGTGTCCTCCCTCTTTCGCGCCAACGTCTTCTGGATGGGCACGGCGCCCCTGAGGGAAGGGGAGGACTACCTGCTTCGTCTCGCCACGCGGGAAGTGGAGATGAAGGTGGCGAAGATCCACAACACCATCGACGCCGAGACGCTGGGCACTTCCCCCTCCAAGGGGGAGATCCCCCGGTACGGGGTGGCGGAGGTGACCATCCAGACCAAGCACCCCCTCGCTTTCGACAGATACGCTGACATAGAGGTCACGGGGCGGTTCGTCATCGTGGACGGTTACGACGTCAGCGGAGGAGGCATCATAACCGAGCCTCTGGAGGACGCCCTGCAGGAGTTCCGCCGGGAGGCGAGGCTCAGGGACTTCCTCTGGCGCAAGGGGGAGGTGCGGCTCAACGAGCGCATAGGGCGATACGGGCACAACCCGGGCCTCATCCTTTTCACGGGCGACAGGGGGACCGGCAAGGCCCGGCTGGGCCGCAAGCTGGAGCGCCGCCTCTTCGCCGGGGGCAAGCACGTCTATCTCCTGGATGCTAAGAACATACAGTTGAGCCTCGGCCGGGATCTCACGGAGGTGGACAAGATCGAACTGGTGCGCCGGTTCAGCGAGGTGGCCCAGCTCCTCATGAGGGCCGGCCTGATCGTGGTCTCGACCACCAACACCTTCGCCCTGGCCGACCACCAGCCCATCCGGGAGCTGGTGCACCCCCACCGGGTGGTCACGGTGCACATGGCCTTCGACACGGGTGAACTGCCGGAAAACACCGACCTCGATTTCCTGGAATCGGAGGACTTCGACGAGGCCGCCAGAACCATCGTGAAGAAGATGGAAGAGAAAGAGATCCTCCTTTGACGAGCTCTGAAACCCCTTTGCGCGGCCGCCGAGTCCGTTCCGGTTTCGCCGACACGGAGAAGACCATGCTGGAAGGTATCGTCACATCCAAGACCAAGATCAACCTCCTGGTCAAACTGTTCCTGAACCCAGCCACCCGGGCTTACCTCCGGCAACTGGCCAGCGAGTTCGGCGTGTCAACCAACGCCGTGAGGACCGAACTCAACAACCTCACCGAGCACAAGATCCTCGTCTCGGAACGCGACGGACGGAACGTTTACTACAGGGCCAACACGAAGCACCCCCTCTACCCGGAACTCTCCTCCATGGTCCGCAAGATCACGGGCATCGACCGCCTCGCCACCTCCGTCATCGAACGCCTCGGCAATCTGCAGGAGGTGTACCTTTCGGGCGACTACGCCCAGGGCAAGGACACCGGCATCATCGACCTCATCCTCATAGGTGCCGTCAACCGGGAGCAGCTCGACGACGTGGTCATGAAGACGGAGCGTTACATCAGCCGCAGGATCCGTCCCCTGGTCCTGTCCCGGGACGAGTTCTCGCGGCTGCGGACCAGGGGCGGTTTCCGCCCCCTCATGAAGCTCTGGGACAAGAGAACGCACACGCTGGATTAGGAAAGGGGGAATTGTGAACTCGCCCGAAGAGATAACGGGTAAAATAATTACTCGAAACCCTCCATTGAAAACCCGGGACTGAAAGCGGAGATCTTCATGTGCGGCATCTGCGGGACCGCCGGTTTCGGCGATCCGGCCACCATCAGAGAGATGGCGAGGTCCATGATCCACAGGGGTCCTGACGACGAGGGCTATTTCGAGTCAACCCTTCCCGCCGTCTACCTCGCCAACCGCCGTCTGAGCATCATCGACGTCGAGGGGGGGCGTCAGCCGGTCTACTCGGAAGACAGATCCGTGGTGGCCGTTCAGAACGGGGAGATCTACAACTTCCGGGAACTGAGAAAGGACCTCGAGTCCCGGGGACACACCTTTAACAGCCTGACGGATTCCGAGGTCATCCCCCACCTGTACCAGGAATACGGGGAGGATTTCCCCCAACACCTGGACGGTATGTTCGCCATCGCTCTCTGGGATTCATCCAACAGAAAACTGCTCCTCGTCAGGGACCACGTGGGGATCAAGCCTCTCTACCTGTGGCAGCGGGAAGACCAGCTGGCATTCGCGTCCGAGGTCAAGGCCTTCATGCCCCTCCGGCAGTTCACGCCCCGGCTGGACCTGGACGGGCTGCATTTCCTTCTGAATGTCCGGTTCGTTCCCGGGGAGCGCACCCTCTTTGGCGGGGTCAGGATGCTCCCCCCCGCGACAGTGCTGGTCTGGGAGACGGGGGGCACCAGGGAAAGGCGTTTCTGGGAACTTCCGGCCGACCCGGACCCGTCAATAAAAAAACCCGAGGAGGGCCTGGAGCAGACCAGATATCTGCTGGCCCGTGCCGTGCGCAAGCAGATGGTCAGCGATGTGCCCCTGGGTCTTTACCTCTCGGGCGGGATGGATTCGAGCTCCCTGGTGGCCATGGCCGCAAACAATGGAGGAGGTGCCGTCAAAACCTATTCCCTTGGGTTCAACGAACCGACGGACGAACTGGCTGACTCGCGCCTGGTGGCCGAGGCTTTCGCCACGGACCACCATGAGACGACCATCTCTTTCGATGCCCTGTCCATCATGCCCGAGGTGACGTGGCACGTGGAGGAACCCAAGGAGAACGCCATCCAACTCTACCTCCTCTCCCGTTACGCATCGGGGCACGTGAAGGTGGCCCTGTCCGGCCTGGGGGGCGACGAACTCTTCGGCGGCTACAGGATCTTCGATTACGCCCGGCCCATGGTGATCCCTGAACGGTTTGCGGGGAGGAGTCTCAACCGTACCCTGTTGTGGCCCCTGCGGAATTTCCTCTCGGTCCTGACCGGAAACCTTGGCTCCATGAAGTGGGACCTGGCCAGGAGGGCCATGGACGGAGCGCTTTCCCTCGGTGTTCCGGAGAGGTGGTACCCCATCCTCAGGAACATGTGGGAGCACGATCGCCGCCTCTTTAAGGGGATCTACACTTCCTCCGCCAGGAAGACCATTGAGACCGGAGTTGAGTCCTTCTTCGCGCCCTTCTTCGCCGCGACACACCCTGACATCCGGGAGGAGATACTACGCACGGAGTTCCGTTACAAGATGGTGGACGACTTTCTCCTCAACGAGGACAAGACCTCCATGGCCAACTCCCTGGAGGTCCGCGTCCCCTTCCTGGACCGGGAACTGGTGGAGTTCGCCTTCTCCATTCCCGCCCGGGTCAAGTTCTCAGGGGGCCACCTCAAGGTCGTCCTGAAGAAGGCCATGGAGGGGATCCTCCCCGAAAGGACCCTCCAGAAACCCAAGTGGGGGTTCACCTTCGATTCCTACTACCAGTTCCAGAAGGACCTGAGATACCTGGCGGAAAGGCAGCTGACCAGGGAGTTCATGGAAAGCCAGGGGATCTTCCAACATACCTTCATCCGGGGGATCCTCGACCACCCGCCCCACCGCTGGATGCGGTGGCACTACTTTCTGCTGTGGCTCATCCTCGGCGTCAAGGTCTGGCAGGACCTTTTCATCTTCGGGAAGAAACCGGACGAGTGCTATGGCACCTGAGATGGACGACATTCTGGGAATCTGCCTCCGGGCGCTCACCTGGGCCAGAGAGAGGGATTACACCGGCTGGGAGAAGCACGACGGTCTCAACAGCCCGGTGCTTCAGGCCATCTTCGGCTGGGGAAAATGGCCCAGGATCCTGGCCATCCAGGGCGTCATGAGGTTCCCGGTCAACCTCAGGCCGTTCCTGGGTATCAGGAAGCACAGGAACCCCAAAGGCATCGCCCTCTTCGCCAGGGCCTGGCTCAACCTCCACCAGGTGACGGGTGATACCGATCATCTCCTCGAGGCCCGGCGTCTCCTGGACTGGCTCCTCGAAACCCCGGCGGGGGGAGGCTGGCCCGGAATGGCCTGGGGCTACCCCTACCCCTGGCAGGATCCGGGGTTCTTCGCACCGTCGGGAATGCCCAACAGGATCGTCACCTATTTCGTGGGCCGCTCCCTGCTGCACGGGTTCGAGGCGACCGCCGAGGAGACCTATCTCGCGGGAGCCCGCAAGGCCGTGGAGTTCATCCTCACTGCCCCAAGGGTCCTGGAGGAGACGCAGGAGACGCTCTGCCTGAGTTACGTCCCGGCCGAGGGCATGAACATGGCGGTGGTGGACGTGCCGGCGCTTTGCGGGTCCCTTTGCGCCATGGTCGGGTTGCGCACCGGAGAGAGGGTTCTTGTAAAGGAGGCTGGCCGGCTCATGAACTGGGTGGCTCAACGGCAGACCGGATACGGCGCGTGGTACTACACCGACCCCCCGGGAGACAGCCACATCACGCACGACAACTACCACACCGGGGAGATCGTGGACTCCTTCCTGGAATACGGGCGCTACTCGGGGGACGGCAGCCACACCTCGGCCTACTCGAGGGGGCTGGCATTCTACAGCAACAACCTCTTCACCGCACAGGCACGTCCGAAGTGGATGCACGACCGCGAATTCCACTACGACGCGCACGGTTACGCCCAGGGGATCATCACGCACACCCTCGCCGGTGACCGGAAGACGGCCCTGCGCGTGGCCCGGGCGGCCCTCGAGGACCTCTGGGATGAGACGTCAGGGCGCTTCTTCTACCAGAGGAGACGGGGTTTCACGAAACGCACCACCTTCATGCGGTGGTGCCAGGCCTGGCTCACCTTCGCCCTCAGCGGATTGCTGCCGGCGTTGAGCCCGTCTTCCTGAGACAGGGTCCGGAGATTAAAGATGACATCGAACCTGAAGGAAAAGATGACGGCAATGTTCATACCCGCACCCCTCCTCATCAGCGCCAGAAGGATCGGTCTCAGGAGGTTGTTCTCCATGCTGTTCGCCATCGGCTTCAGCTACACGGGGGTGGTCTGGTACCTGCTTCGCAGGCGCGGGCCTGCGGCGGCGTGGAAGTTCATCAGCGTCAAGCTCTTCACGCCCGTCGGACCGGGGGGAGTGGGGGTGTGGTGGTTCTTCGCGGGCTGGTTCATACGAAGGTTCCCGCAACTTTACGGCATGCCGAAGCAGCTCGAGATGGAGATCACCACGACCTGCGCCAAGCGGTGCATCCACTGCGAGCACACCTACTGGTCCAGAGAGTCGCAACCCATCAAGCAGATGACCTACGAGCAGGTCATCGGCATTCTCGAACAGTTTCCCGGGCTGCGGTGGGCAAGCCTGGTGGGCGAGGGCAGTTCCTTCGAGCACAAGGAGATGAAACGGTTCATCACGTACCTGCGCCGGCGCAACATCATGTCCTACGTCCCCGACCACATGTGCGACTACGACGACGAGACCATCGAGCACATCGTGTCCAACGACATGGACGGCATCGTCCTCTCCTTCGACGGGGCCAGCAGGGAAACCTACGAGAGCATCAAGGTGGGCTGCCGCTACGACAGGACCATCGAGAACATCAGGAAGGTCCTGGCGGCCAAGAAGCGCCTGGGCACGCCTTTTCCCGAGATAATGTTCGCCTACATCGCCATGAAGAACAACGTCCACGAGATCCCCGACTTCGTGGACCTCGTAGGGAACATCGGGAGGAGGGCCGAGTTCGGCGCCGGCTCGAGGATCGGAATCATCCGCCTGCTGGCCTTCAAGCAGATCCTGGACCTCCAGCTGGAGGACATCCCCGGCGAGATCATCGAGGAAACCTACCGCAGGGCCGCGAAGCACGGCATGCTTGTCAACTTCACGGGAACCAACGTCAGGGAGGACCTGCCCGAACCTACCTGCTGCATGGCCTGGATGGAACCGTACATCATGATGGAGGGTTACGTTTCCCAGTGCTGCGCCGTGTTCATCTCCAACAACCGGGACTTCATCAGGGAACACGCTCACGGGAACGTCCTGAAGGAGAACTTCCGGGACATCTGGTACAACAGGTCCTACAAGACCCTCAGGTACACCATCAACAACCCCGGAAAACCCATCCCCATGCAGTGCGCGGGATGCCGTATCTTCAACACGCTCCCCCGGGAAAAACAGTACGGGATCATCGACACGCAGACCGGAGAGGTAATGTCACTGAAAACATTCTACGAAGAGCACATGGGGGAGAACATGAAGTGGCGCTACGAAGACGTGGACCTTGGTTGACCGGGGCCCGGAGAGAGGAGGTCCGAAAGTGAGACAGGGACTCAAGGCCCTCATCCTGGCAGGAGGGCGGGGAAAGAGGATCAGCGAGAGGTCTTCAGACCTTAACAAGTGCATGCTTCCCATGAACGGGCGACCGCTTATATCGTACAGCATCGAGAACGCCGTCAGCGCCGGGGTCGTCGAGATCGTCATCGTGGTGGGGTACCGCGCCGAGGACATCATCAACGAGTACGGCAACGTCTACGGCGAGACACCCGTAAGATACGCCATACAGAGGGAGCAGAAGGGGCTCGTCCACGCCATCGAAACGGCTCGGGCGGCGGTTGACGGCCACGATTTCATGACCTTCCTGGGCGACGAGATCCTCGTCGGGCCGCGCCACGAGGAGATGATCCGGCACTTCGAGAAGGAGGACAGCTTCGTGGTCTGCGGCGTCGTGAAGGCCAGGCAGAGGTCAGACATTTCCAAGACCTA
>CP070682.1:1185868-1191296 GCA_020352595.1 bacterium
CGGCGGTGCCTCATCCCTCGCGGTTCCCCGGACAGGGATCCGGGTCCCCACCCCGGGCTCTGGGGCCCGGGAGCGGGGGTTCACCCTCCTGGAGATCGTCATCGTCATCACCGTCCTTGCCATTGTCGTGGCCATGGCCCTGCCCAGGCAGCCGGACGTGGCCGGTATCGCTGTCCGGAAGAACGCGAGGAAGGCGGCCTCGGTCCTCCAGGTGGCCCGTCTGAGGGCCGTCTCCCTGAGACGCTTCTACAGGGTCGAGGTGGACCTGGACCGCGGCGAGATGTCCGTCAGCTACTACGGTCCCCAGGGGACCTTCATCGCCGACGAGGAGGTGCGGCTGACAGCCCTCACCAAGGTTCGCATCACCGACGTGGTCACCGTGCGGGACGGAAAGGTGGCTGAGGGGAAAGGCCTGATCCACATCTCGCCCAGGGGCTTCACCGAGCCTTCGCTGATCCATCTCGAGGACGAACAGGGGCGGGCCCTCACCCTCATGCCGTCCCTTATCAGTGAAAGGGTGCGTATCCGGGATGGGTACCTTGACCTCGGGTCCACCATCTGAAACCGGCTGGCCCCGGGCGGGGAGGAAGAGGCCCGAAGGCGGATTCACCCTCCTCGAGGTTCTGGCTTCCCTGGCTGTCCTGGCAGTGTCTTTCCTCGTCCTTCTGCAGACCGACGGCCTGAACGCATCGCGCACGCTCCACGCCCGAAGGCTGCTCGGAGCGGTACAGCTGGCACAGGGCAGGATGGAGGAGGTCTTCTCCAGCGGCTCGGGTGAACTGGTGTCCGAGGAGGGCGAACAGGAGGACGCCATCTACTCCTGGCAGAGGGTGGTGTCGGATACTGAGTTCGAGGGGCTCAAGGAGGTTCGGCTCATTGTCCGCTGGAAGGAAGGTGCACGGGAGGAGGAGTATGTCGTCCTTGCCTATCTGCCCCGGTGAGGGGGCGCCCTGACATGGGACGCGATCCCCATACCCAGAGGGGCATGGCCCTCATCCTGGCCGTGCTGGCCGTCTTCCTCCTGTCCGTGGCGGTTATCCAGACGAGAGCGGGTGTGAACATGGCCGAGGAGATCGCGGTGAGCGCGGCCAGGGAGACCCAGGCGCTCTACATGGCGCGATCGGGCCTGGCCCTGGTCCGCGAGGCCCTCGCGGAGGATGACGCCCAGGTGGACTCCTACGAGGATGACTGGGCGGCCGCCAACGACCTGGGGGCAGTCCCCATCGCGGACGTCGGCTGGGTGGTGGGTCGGGTCTGGGACGAGGAGGGCAAATTCAACGTGCTCGACCTCGTCAACGAGGAGGGGGAAGTGGATGCTGATGCCGATCAGGCAGCCCTGCGTCTCATGGATCTTCTCACCTATCTCGGCTTGCCCGAGGACCGGGCCGGGGAGATCGTGGACAGCCTCGTGGACTGGATGGATGACGACAGCACGGTGACCGGCGCCGGTGCGGAGGATCCCTACTATCGATCCCTCATGCCGCCCTACAGCTGCCCCAAGGCCCCGCCTTCCGCCCTGGACGAACTCGCCCTGGTCAAGGGTGTCGGCTCTCTCCTTCTTTCGGCGGGAGAGGGGGAGGTGCCTCCCCTCTCCGATTACCTCACCGTCCACGGGAGCAGGAAACCGGGAGACAGGTTCAGGAGAGTGAACCTGAACACGGCGCCCGTCGAGGTGCTCATGGCCCTACACCCGGACGTGGACCGGCGTCTCGCCGAGGAGATCGTCGCCTCCAGGGCCGAGGAGCCTTTCAAGAACCCGGCCGAGATCAAGGATATTCCAGGCGGTCCCAGCGAGGAGTTCTACAGCAACGAACTGGCCCACCTCGTGGATGTGTCCAGTTCCCATTTCTCGGCCAGGATAACCGGGGAGACGCCCTCGGCCTCGAGCCGCGCCTACGGGGTGTTCTCGAGGCAGGGTGAGGTCGTCAGCCTTGTCTACTACAAGGGGTTCTGATAGGTTTTCTGAAGACGGCAGTGGGTAAGGCGAGGCCAGGCGCGGGATCAGGGATGTCCGGGAGCCGGCGGGGCCTCCGCTATCCGTTATCTTTCCGGAGGTCGTGGACCCCGGGCTACAGGGTGGAGAATGTACAACAAGAAGATGTGCGGTATAGCGCTCGAGGCTGACGGAACAGCGAGGGTGGTGGAACTGACGGCCACCCTGAGGGCCGTCAACCTGTCACGGGCCCAGACCTTCCCTGCCGGTGATGTCGAGCCCGCCTCGGGCTGGGGGCGGGCCCTGAGCAGGGCCAGGGAAGAGGGTTTTTACCTGGACGGTTGCGTCATGGGGCTTCCCGACTCCATGACCTACCGCAAGGCCCTGACCTTCCCCTTCCGCGCCCGCAGGCGGATCATGCAGGTCCTCCCCTCGGAACTTGACGGCGAGATACCGGTGCCGTCAGATGCGGTGGTTGCGGACTTCCTGCCCGGGGGATCGGCTGACGGAGGGGCGAAGGGCATGGCTGTGGCCTGCTCCCGGCAGACCCTGCTCCAGGTGCTGGATCTTCCCGGGGAAGGTTCCAGGATCGGCGGTGTGCAGACCCTTTCCGTGGGGCTCGCGACGGCATGCAGGGCGGCCGGACTTTCCGACGGTGTGGCGGTCCTGTGCTCGGAGGGGGACATCCTCGTGGTCGGGATGCGGTCCTCCAGGTTGGAGGCCGTAAGACGTCTGGCAACCGGCGGTACCGGCGGCGGAGCCGCGGATTTCATCAGGGATTCCATCACGGCACTCGCTGCTGAGGGGGACCAGGTGGTCCTGGGGTGCCCCGAAGACCTGACCGCGGAGCTGGAATCCTCCCTGACGCAGAGCGGCCTGACCGTCCGACGGTTCCGGAACTGGCATCCCATGGGCGGCATGGACCACGCCCCGGAGGACGTCACCCCTTACATGACGGCCTTCGGGCTGGCGCTGCGCGCCCTTGGAAGGAAGGAATCGTTCTCCTTCGACCTGAGGCAGGGTCCCTTCAGGCCCGTGACCCCCCTCGCATCCATGAAGGCTCCCCTGCTGCGCACCGCGGGCGTTGCCGTCCTGGCCCTGGTCCTGGCAACGGCGAGCGCCGTCACCGGGATCAGCCGCGTCAAGGGGGACTACGAACGGTACTCGGCGCAGCTGACCCAGGAGTTCAGGGAGCTGTTCCCGGACACGCGCATCGTCAACGAGGTGGCCCAGGTCAGCGAGAAGCTCCAGCAGCTCGACCGGCGAGCCAGGGATCTGGCAGGTTTCGAGGGTGCAGGGGCCCTGCACGTTCTCACGAGGCTCAGCGCAGCCATCCCCGGAGAGATCCAGTTGAAGGTCGAGGAACTTTCCTATGATTCCAGCAAGCTGAGACTGGACGGCACGATCTCGTCCTTCGACGCCGTGGACAGGCTGAAGGGTGCCCTCGAGAAGGAGCCTCTTTTTTCAGGGGTGCAGCTTCAGAACGCCAAGGTCGGCGCCGACGCGAGCAAGGTCAACTTCCGCCTTCAGATGGAGATCCGCTGACATGCTGGACCTGCTCAGGAGGTTATCGCCCCGCGAGAGGATCCTGGTCATGGGCGCGGGCGCCTTCGTCCTCGCGGCCGTGCTGTACGGGCTCGTTCTGGACCCCCTCATGGGGCAGAAGCGCCGCTACGAGGGCATGGTGGAGCGCAAGCGCGCGGACCTCGCCGAGTTCCGCGATCTGGCGGCCCGCTACCGCTCGACGCAGGCCTCTCTGGATGCCATGGAGCGTCGCGTAGCGGCCAGGGAACCGGGTACCTCCCTCCTGGCCACCATGGAGGCGGAAGCGCGCAAGCTGGGGCTCGCCGACAGGATCGCCAGCATGAAACCGGTCACCAGCGAACTGGAATCGGGCATGGTGGAATCGAGCGTGGAGATCCGCATCGAAAAGGTGGACCTGAAAGGGCTCGTGGAGTTTCTCAGAGCGGTGGAGAACGGACCGCTCATGGCCAGGGCGGCCAGGCTCAGGGTCAGGACGCGCTTCGACGATCCCCAACTCATGGACGTCACCATCCTCGCCAGCACCCTGGAGGCCCCATGAGCCGCCCCAACCTTGTGCGGGCCGTCTCCTACCTCCTGTTCCTCTTACTGCTCACAGCCGCTTTCTGTGTCCTGAACTTTCCCTCCGAGCCCCTCACCAGGACCGTCAACGGCTGGCTGGCCGGCGTATCGGACGGGAAGTTGAGGGCGGCCAGCACCAGGGTCTCCTTCCCCCTCGCCCTGACCCTGGAGGGGATGACGCTGGACTGGGAGGGGAGCAGCCGTGCCCTGGGCAGGGCCAGAGTGTCGCCCCGCCTCCTGGCCCTTCTGACAGGCAGACGCAAGGCCGCTGCCCGCGTCAGCGGGCCGTGGGGACATTCCCAGATGACCTTTTCCCTGAAGGGGGACCAGTGGGAGTTAGGGGTTCTCTCGCTGAGGGTTGACCTGGGTGATCTCACCCCCGCAGGGGAGGGAGATGTCGCGGCCGACGGGGTGGTGACCGGGACCCTCCATCTGGCAGCCCCGGGCTCGGGCGAACCCCTGAGCGGGGAGGGGAGCCTGGCCGGGCAGGGGGTCACGGTCCAGGGGGGAGTCCTGGATTCCCTCGGACTGTCACCCTTCCGGATCGGCAGCTTCAACGGCTTTTTCACCGTTGAGGACAACGTCCTGACGCTGGGGGAGAACCGGGTGGAGGGTGACCTGGCCGGCAGCGCGCGCGGGACGGTGCGGCTGGCTCCCGGCAACCTGAAGGCCTCCCGCCTGGACCTCTTCCTGGACCTGAGGCCGGCGCCCGAGGCGAGGGACAAGGTGGAACCGCTTTTCACGCTCCTGGGCGCGCGCCAGAGCGCGGATGGCCGGGTGAACCTGAGGGTCAGGGGGACCCTTGCAAGGCCGACCATTATGCCGTGAATGGAAGGGGAGACGGCTCTCAGGTCTCAAAGGGTTTGGCTCATCAACAGTATCTGTCCTGGTTTGCCGGTCTTTTTCTGAGATCTGAGATATGAGATCCGGGATCCCTTATGCACGGCCTGCCGGCATTGCCCTTTCCCTTCCAGGAAAAAAGTGGTTATCATTGATGTGGGGACTGGATGGGCGAAGTCCCCTTTTGCATGGAGATAAAATGGATCACAAGGGCCTGATGACCACCGTCGCGGCCGTATGCGCTCTGCTCCTCGCCGCGGCTCCCTCCGCCGGGTTTTCCCGCCGCCCGCCGGAGCCCGCCCACGTTCCGGGCAAGGTCGTCGTCAGGTTCCAGAGCGACGTGTCGGTTGAGAGGGCCGAGGAGATCATCAGCACCGAGGGAGCCGAGGTCGGGCAGGTCGTGAGGCGTACGGGCGTCTACCTTGTCCTCCTCCCGGAGGGGGCCGACGTCCAGGAGGCCGTCACCCGCTTTTCGGCCCATCCCGAGGTGCTTTACGCCCGGCCGGAATCCCGCGCCGAGCCCCTGGAGGAAAGATGATGAGGATCGGGTCC
>CP070682.1:1191396-1194777 GCA_020352595.1 bacterium
CCTGCCGGCCTGGACGGATCACCGGATCCTCCATGGACCTGCCCGGGCGCATGGAAGCCCAAGTGGCAGGAATTTCATTTAAAATTCAAATGGTTGGAAATGGTCTTCGGTACGGGAGCCGATTATATCCTACCGGGAGACGTTCCACAAGCAGGGGGTTGGAAAACGGGGGCTCTCCCGGGTATGAGAGACGGACTAACACTACCTCCTGCCCATGACCAGCAGCTTCCGGTAAAGAGCAACGTACTCATCCACGATGATCCCCTTCCTGTAGCTTGAATCCAGCGCCTTTTTCCCTTCATGGACCATTAAAGAGAGCGTCTCAGGGTCTGCCTTCAGGAGTTCGCGCATCCTTTCCCGCATGGGACCCGGGTCCTCGACGGGCACAATCACGCCCGAGATACCGTCTTTCACCAGTTCCAGGGCTCCCTGGGTTTCCGTGGTGACAACCGGGATGCCGTGGTTCCATGCTTCCAGGATAACGTTTCCGAGGGGTTCATGGCGGGAGGGGCACACAAAGAGATGGCCCATCTCGTAGTAGACGCCTGGATCGCTCAACCAGCCGGTCCAGTGCACCCGGGGCGCGACTCCCAGACCGGAAGCGAGGTCTCTCAGGTCCTTATCCAGGTCCCCCGAACCCACCAGGACGAGGTGGACAGGGCGACCCGCCACTGTTTGGGGGAGCCCGGAAAAGGCCTTGATCAGGATGTCGAAACCCTTTTTGGCGATGAAACGCCCGACACCCACGACAATGAGGGCATCTTCTGGGACCCCCAGCCGCCGGCGCGCCTGGGCCAGGGTGTGCGGGTCAGCCGGCTCCGCAGGCTCCACAAAATTCCTTATATAGAAGACCCTCTCGGCGGGGAACCCGTGCCGGACCAGGTAATCCCTCAGCTCCCGCGTGTTGCCGATCCAGGCGTCGGCGTGGCGATATCCATCCAGATTGTAAAACCCCCCCAGGCGGGCAACCTGGAGGGTGCGAACCCCTTCGGGGACCCTCGTCAGGCGCGTGGCACGGCCCATGTATGTCTGCACGATGTCCGGTTCCCTGGTCCTTAGCAGCCGCGAGATCCTCCATCTTGAAAAGGGGTCACGGACGTTTCTCATGCTGACGGGAAACTGCCGGACGGCCGTACCCATCTCCTTCGAGACGAAGCTGCCGGGACGCACGATGACGGAAACGCCTGCACCACGCTCCTTCATGGCGAGGACGAGGCGCATGAAAAACCGCTCCGCCCCTCCCGAATGCCTGCTGCCTATGACGTGTATCGTTTCCAGATCCAATATTTCAGCCTGAATGCGGGTCGTCCGTTGGCGTGATGCCGCCGCGGTTCCCCCTGGCGGCGGAAGCGTGGTGGTGCGCTGGGGCAATCATAAGGAAGACCCGGGATTTAATCAATCGCCTCTCCTCTCCGGCGTTTGATGGAAAATTCGAGCCCCCTGTTCAGCGGCGGTTCCCATATTCCTGCCCAGAGTGTATGTTTGTGGTGTCGGGCCGCAGGCCATGTGTCCCGCAGGTCGGGCTCCCGGGAGGATAAGCCTATAGAGACCTCTGCAACCGAAGGGAAAAGGATCGCGCCTTACGGGAGGGAACCGGGGGCTCCGGACAGGATCCTCATCGTCCGCCTGAGCTCCATAGGCGATGTGGTTGTGGCTTCGCCCCTCATCGGTGCCTTCCGCAGGACCTGGCCCCGGGCAAGGATCTCGTGGCTGGTCGAGGAGGCCTCGAGACCGGTCCTCGAGCACAATGCGGAGCTGCACGAACTCATAGTGTGGCCCAGGCAGCATTGGCGACGGCTGCTGCGCGGGGGACGCCTCATCACCCTGGCGAGGGAATGGGTGGCTTTTCTCCGGCACCTGAGAGAACAGCGGTTCGACCTGGCCGTGGACGCGCAGGGCCTCCTGAAAAGCGGCCTATGGGCTTTCCTTTCGGGGGCGCCGGAAAGGGTCGGCATCGGCTCCAGGGAAGGAAGCCGCATCCTCATGACGCGGGTGATCCAGCGATCCGGCAACTCGGACAGGGTCAGTTCGCAATACCTCCTCCTTGCCGAAGCACTGGGTTTGAACGTCGGGGATTTCCCCATGGAGGTGGCCGTCGGTCCGGATGCGGAGCAGTTCGCCGCTCGTTTGGCCGCTTCGCTGCCTTCCGCATACGTGGCCCTTTGCCCCTTCACCACCAGACCCCAGAAGCACTGGATCGAGGACCATTGGAGGGAACTTTCTATCCGGATCGCAGACGAACACGGACTGTCGGTGATCCTGCTCGGGGGACCGGGAGACAGGGCCTCCGGGGACCGCATCCTGTCAGGTGACGGGGATGCCCGCATGGTGAACATGGCCGGCAGGACCACCATCCAGGAGGCCGCCGCCATTATTGAAAGGGCCGCGCTCGTCATCGGCGTGGACACCGGCCTGACCCACATGGGTTTCGCCCTCGGAGTCCCCACCGTCGCCCTCTTCGGGGCCACCCGGCCCTACCTGACCGCCGGCCTCGCACCGGGGACCGTCATCTACCATCCCATGGAATGCTCGCCTTGCCGGAGAACCCCCACCTGCGACGGGGAGTTCCCCTGCATGGGATCCATTACGGTCGAGGAGGTGCTGGCGGCCTCAGACCCGTTCCTCGAAGGATCAGGTCAGCCGTGAAGATCCTCCACCTGGAAACAGGCATGAACCTTTACGGAGGGGCCCTCCAGGTCCTTTATCTCCTGCGCGGCCTTGCCGACAGACCTGAGATGGAGAACGTCCTCGTCTGTCCCGAGGGGAGCGCCATCTCGGCGAAGGCTGCTCCTGCCGTCAGCAGGCTCATAACCGTCCCCATGAAGGGCGATCTGGACCTTCGCTTCCTCAGTAGCCTCGTGGGCATCCTGAAAAGGGAGCAGCCGGACATCGTCCACCTGCACAGCAGGCGGGGGGCGGATGTCCTGGGCGGTATCGCCGCAAGGCTCACCGGCAGGACGTGCGTCCTTACCAGGAGGGTGGACAACCCCGAGCCCGCGCTCCTGGTCAGGTTGAAGTACCGCATGTACGACCGCATCATCACCATCTCCGAGGGCATCAGGGATGTCCTCGTCGGCGAGGGGGTCCCGGCTGGAAAGATCAGGTGCGTACCCAGCGCGGTGGATGCCCGGATCTATAGCCGACCCTGCGACAAACATTGGTTCCGGACCCAATTTGGCCTGGACGAAGGGGAAAGGGTCTGCGGCGTGGTGGCGCAATTCATCGAGAGGAAGGGGCATCGGTACCTCCTCAGGGCGGTACCGGAGATCCTGGCGGCCGTGCCCGCCGTCCGGCTGCTTCTTTTCGGCAAAGGCCCCCTCGAGGGGGAACTGCGATCCCTCTGCCGGGAACTTGGGATCCAGGACCGGGTCATCTTCGCCG
>CP070682.1:1194877-1197685 GCA_020352595.1 bacterium
CGGATGGCCACAGGGTCATGGTGACCACCCTCACCAAGAGGATGGCAGAGGATCTTACATCCTATCTCGAGGAGCTGGGGATCCGGGTCCGTTACCTCCATTCGGACATCGACACCCTCGAGCGGGTCCAGGTCATCAGGGATCTCAGGCTGGGTCTCTTTGACGTCCTGGTGGGGATAAACCTCCTGCGTGAGGGTCTCGACCTCCCCGAAGTCGCCCTGGTGGCGGTCCTGGACGCCGACAGGGAGGGGTTCCTCCGGTCGGAAACATCCCTGATCCAGACCATGGGCCGGGCGGCGAGGAACATCGCGGGCCGGGCCATCCTTTACGCCGACCTCGAGACGGAATCCATCCGAAGGGCCGTCCGGGAGACCAACAGGCGCAGATCGATTCAGATGGCCTACAATGAGGAGCACGACCTGACCCCCGAGAGCGTGCGCAGCCGCATCCATGACGTCCTCGCCTCGGTGGAGGAGGCAGACTACGTGAGCCTCACCGGAACCGAGGACATCCCCCTGGAAGACCTGGAAGGGACCATCTCCCGACTGGAAGAGGAGATGACCGAGGCCGCGTCCGCACTGGAGTTCGAGAGGGCGGCCCAGCTCAGGGACCGCATACGGGAACTTCAGGACAGGCAGATCATGTTCGGAACATCGGGGAGGCTTGTCAGGCACCGGGCCGCCGGGTCCGGCAAGGCCAGGGGCAAGGGGAAGGCAGGTGAGAGGCCAAAGACCGGCAGACGGGGGAGAGGATGACCCACAAGCTGCGCGATCAGCTGCGCCACATGCCCTCCTCCCCGGGTGTGTATATCTTCAGGGACGGGGACGGCCATGTCCTTTACGTCGGCAAGGCCAAGGACCTGAAAAAACGTGTTCGGCAGTATTTCACCGGCGGGAGGGACCAGAGGAGCGGCATCTTCGTTCCCCTCATAGACAGCGTCGAGATCATCGTCGCCGGCTCCGAAAAGGAGGCGCTGCTGCTGGAAAGCACCCTCATCAAACGGTTCAGGCCTCCCTTTAACGTGGAACTGAAGGACGACAAGAGCTACCCGTTTTTCAGGGTCACCATCCAGGAGGAATTTCCGAGGCTCGAACTGACGCGTAAGGTCGTCAAGGACGGGAGCCTGTACTTCGGTCCTTACACCGACGCCGGCGCTGCGAGGAAAACCCTTGCCTGGCTCGAGAAGGCCTTCCCGCTCAGGCGCTGCCGGGGACCCAGGCCGGGCGGACGCGGCCGGCCGGGAAGACCCTGCCTGGACCACCAGATGGGGCGCTGCCTGGGTCCGTGCGGCGGGGAGGTCGACAGGGCGGAGTACGGACGGGTGGTGGTTGAATTGACGTCCTTCCTGAAGGGGAGGGGACCTTCCGTCACGGGAGAGCTCAGGAAGAGGATGGAAAGGGCTTCGGCTGAGATGAGGTTCGAGGAGGCCGCGTCCCTGAGGGACCGGATGCGTGCCATCGAAACCGTCCTGGAAAGGCAGGATGTGGTGGGAAACCCGGACGACGACCTGGACATCCTGGGTTGTGCCGCCTCCGGGGGAACCATGGTCCTGACCTGTCTCTTCGTCCGGTCCGGGATGTTGGTGGGCAGGTCCGACCTCGTCCTAGAGGGGGATCCAGAGCCTTCCCACGCCCTGGAGGCTTTCCTGACCGCCCACTACATCAGGGACGTCTTCGTTCCACCAAGGATCCTCCTGCCCGTAGGCATCGACTTCGGTAAGGCACACGAGGAGATCCTGTCGCAGAACGCCGGCAGGAAGGTCCGGGTCCTGCACCCGTCCCGCGGCAGGGGTGCCAGGCTCGTCTCCCTGGCAGTCCACAACGCCCGGCAGGCACTGGACGAGGTGCTGGAGAGGAACCGCAGTGCCGAAGAGCTCTCCGTGCAGGTCCAGAAGCTTCTCAGACTCCCATCTCCGGTGCGCAGGGTCGAATGTGTGGACATATCCCACACCTCGGGAAAGCAGACCTACGGAAGCACCGTCGTATGGGACAGGGGCAGGCTGCTCAAGGAGCACTTCCGGGTCTACGCCATCAGGAGCACAGGGGTTGAGTCCGACGACTACGCGGCCCTTGCCGAGGTCATCACCCGACGCTTCAAGGGCTCATCCGGGTCCACCATGCCCACCCCGGACCTTCTGCTGGTGGACGGTGGCAAGGGACAGCTTTCCAGGGCCGCCGAGGCCCTGCGAAGGGAGGGGCTCGCGAAGGTTCCCCTGGCGGCCATATCCAAGGCGGGAGCATCCAAAGCCAGGGCAGGGGGTGGTGTCACCGACGAGATATTCAGGCCGGGCCGGTCGAACCCCCTGAAGATACCGGCACATTCTCCCTCCCTCCACCTGCTGCAGATGCTCAGGGACGAGGCTCACCGGTTCGCCCTTGCCTCCCATCGCCGCTCGAGGGGCAGGGAAGACCTCCTCAGCCGGCTCGACGGCATCCACGGTGTCGGACCCGCGAGACGGAAGGCTCTCCTGACGAGGTTCCGGTCCATCGAGGAGATCAGGGCAGCTCCGGTGGAGGAGATCGCAGCCCTCAGTGGATTCAACACCACCGTGGCCAAAAGGATAAAGGAGAGCCTCAGGTGAAAGGAGGACCCGTCGCACTGGCTTTCGTTGCCCGCCGATCAGGTACCGGCAAGACCACCTTGATGGAATCCGTGACCAGACATCTCAGGGAACGCGGATGGGAGGTGGGCGCCGTGAAACACTCCGGGCACCATGTCCAGCTGGACCGTGAGGGGACCGATTCCTGGCGCCTGAGTCAGGCCGGTTCCACCGTGACGGTCATCGCTGCGCCGGGTCTCCTGGCTACC
>CP070682.1:1197785-1200400 GCA_020352595.1 bacterium
GCGGCGGGCTGATCGCCCCTCGGCAGGTAATCGGAGACGATGTGGAAGGTCATGGCGTCCGCATGTCCGCTGTCCGTGACGGAGCGGCCCCTCGGCCCTGTCCCCTTCGGATCCTTTTCATTTTCCCATGAGTAGAATGATGGTTCCGTCCTCGAGCCCGAACATCACGTCGGCCGCTCCGTTTCCGTCAAAATCTCACGGGCACAGGTTCGTGGCGATCCTGCGGATGCCGGTATATACATCTGTGGCACGCAGACGGTTCTTCTCCAAAGTGACCATCTGAAGACTGCCCTTGTCCCGCCCCGGGATGAGGATCTCGTTACTGCCGTCTGCGTTGAAGTCGGCGACGAGGGTCGTTTCCACGTGCCGGCTCCCGGAGGTGTGGGTGCTCACGGTCGATGACAGGGTCAGCTTCGTGCGGGCGAGGTCCGTTCGGTAAAGTCCCAGTTCCCCCGAGTCCTCTCCGGTAACGGCCGACGTTATCACCCACGTCTGGTCGCTGTCGCCGAGCTTCGCGCCTCCCGTCACGTGGACCCACACGCCGGCGTCGGTCTCCGGCCCGCTCCTCCTCTCCCTCAGACGGCCCCGGTTGTAGGAAAAGCTTTTCAGCGCCGATCCCGCCTCCTTGCGCGTCACGACCGTCACAACCAGGCTGCCTCCGTCATCACCCTTGACGACGACGGGCGTCAGGGCCTCGAAGATCTGACCTTCCGGCAGGACGATCTCGTCTTCCATGCTGAGGTTGGACCCGTTCCAGCTGAAAACCGCCATTCCCTGCGCCTCCAGGGAGTCTCCCAGGCGCTGGGGTGCCGGGTCGTCCGTAGGCCTGGAGAAAGCGATGATCTCCGGTTTGCCGTCCCCGTCGAGATCCGCCACCGAGATCCTCGTGTCCGGCAGCATGGTGGTCGAACTTTCCGTGCGGGACTGGATTTTTGCTTTCACCAGCGTCATGCGGCCGCCGTCCCCTACGGCGGCTATCTCCAGATCCCCATCCGCGTCCAGGTCAGCAGCCACGGGATAGGAGAACACCGAGAACCCGCCCGCGAGTCGTGTGGTCCTTCCCGTTGCGGGTTCCAGGGTCACAAGATCGCCCCTGCCATCCACGGCCACAAGACCCCCGGTGGGTTCGCCGCCGAGTTCCGCCACGGGCACCGGCGGAGATTGCGGCGCCATCCTGCTGGCAGTGGAGATGGTCCTGAGCCTTTCCCCGTCCAGGGCCAGAAAACGCACTGTCCCGTCCGAGAAGAGGATCCCCGCCTCATCCCGCCCGTTCGCGTCAAAGTCACCCGAGACGATCCATGCGGGCGAACCGGGGAAACGCTCCCTTATGGTGTTTGAACCGGTGATGTCGGTGCGAAGCTCAAGGACAGGGTTGCCGTCCACGTAAAGGTTCCCCATGCTCCAGGATCGCCCCCGTGCTCCCTCCATCAGGACGGGTTCGAAGTCCCCGGTGTCCGCCTGCAGCGGGGAGATGAGGATGGAAAGGATGATGATGAAGGCGGCGAAAACTCTACCCATGAATGACTTCCCTCCAGGCGCCACGCGGGCAGCTCGGAAATGCATCCTGTCTTTTCCAGAGGCTCAGATCAATGATAGGTCCTACCGGCGGGGATGCGCAAGTGTGGAAAGGTATGTCGTGAAAAGAGGCTGATGGCAGGCAGGTGCCGGCTGCCAGCCGAGGCCGGGTACGGCGGGATTTGCGCACCGGACTTTTAACTCGGGACTCTGAACTTTTAACTCTCCTATTCTCCCAGGTACGCCTCCTTGACCCTGGGGTCGCTGAGCAGATCTTTCGCCTCATCCTCCATGACCACCCTTCCCGTCTCGATAACGTATCCCCGGTTGGCGATGCTCAATGCCATGAAGGCGTTCTGCTCGACGAGGAGGATGGTTGTCCCATGCTCCCTGATCTCGACGATGATCCGGAAGATCCTCTCGACGACGATGGGCGCCAGCCCCAGAGACGGTTCATCCAGGAGCAGCAGCCGAGGCCTGGCCATGAGGGCCCTTCCTATGGCCAGCATCTGCTGTTCACCACCGGAAAGGGTGCCGCCGTCCTGCCTGTGCCTCTCCTTGAGCACCGGGAACAGGTCGTAGACCCTCTCGAGATCTTCCCTGATCTTTACGGCGTCGTTCCTCGAGTAGGCGCCCATCAGGAGGTTCTCCCGCACGGTGAGCTGCGGGAATATCTTCCTCCCCTCGGGGACCTGAGAGATACCCAGACGAACGATGGCGTCCGGCGTCAACCTTGTTATCTCCTTCCCCTCCAGGCTGATGGTTCCCCTGCGCGGCGGATGGACTCCGGAAAGGGACATGAGGGTTGTGGACTTTCCCGCCCCGTTAGCCCCGATGAGCGTCACGATCTCCCCTTCCAGGACCTCGAAGGAGACCCCCTTAAGGGCGTGGATGTTTCCGTAATATGTGTGGATTCCCTTAACAGACAGCATGATCAATGTCCATTTAACTTCCTATTTTTAATATGGAAAAATGGCCCATAAAAAATCTGTGCACGCACCGGCGGGACCTCCGTCACTGGGACGCATATGCGGATCCCAGATAGGCTTCGACAACCCTGGGATTGGCTCTGACATCTTCCGGACGTCCATGGGCGATCC
>CP070682.1:1200500-1203393 GCA_020352595.1 bacterium
CCGAGGAACATCACCGCCCCCCCGGTGACCATGGTCAGGATGAGGTTTCTGGACTTCACGGCAACCAGGAAGCTCGCCGCGAGGGCCCAGAGGGCCGGGTTGCCGGGGCCGGGATCCAGCGTGCCCTGGCGAATGAGGGCCCAGGGGAAGATGAGGGCCGACAGGATGGCGGCCGGAAGGTAGGAGAGCCAGGTCATGAGACCGTCCGGGAGACGGACGCGGCTGAGGAGCAGGAGCGGCACGAGGCGGGGGGTGTAGGTCGCCGCCCACATGCCCAGGAAGATCAGGACGAGCCTTTCCGTACTCATCCGGTTCCTCCCGTGAGATCGGGGCTCCGGTCTTCGGGTTCAAGATCGGGTCGGTCCCATTCCACCTCCCCATCCCCCGGATGGGCCGGTGACGAGGCCTGCCGTGGGACGCCATCCTGGCGCCCCTTCTTCCCCTGTTTTCCCTGCAGCCCCTCCAGGAGCATCCCCAGTGTCGCACCCGAAACAGCCGCAGCGATGACGGGCCACGTGCCTCCCATGAAGGAGGAAAAGGCGGTGCACAGGATGGCCGAACCCGCCGCGACGGCCAGGTGCAGCCTGTCCGTCACCTGGTGGACGACGAGGCCGGCGAACATGGCGTAGAGGGAGAACTCCAGGCTGCTCTGCAGGGCCGGGGGGATGAGTGAGCCCGCAAGGGCTCCCAGCACGGTGCCAGAGACCCAGCTGGCGTAGGCGGTGTAATGCAGGGCCAGGCCGTACCTGTGGTCCGCCTCCCCGGCAACGTACCGGCCGATGGAGATGGCGAAGGTCTCGTCGGTCACTCCCCAGGCCACGAAGGGGAGAAGGGCTCGTGGTGCGTTCCGGTAGTGGGGCGACAGGGTGGCGCTCATGAGGAGGTGGCGCAGGTTGACGAAGAAGGTTGTGGCCACCAGCTCCAGGGCCGTCCCGCCACCAGCGAGCAGGCCCACGGCGATGAACTGGCTGGCCCCCGCGAACACCACGAGGGACATGAATACGGTGGGGAAGAGGCCGATGCCGCTCTGGCGCGCCAGGATGCCGTAGGCCGCTCCCATGGGGACGTAGCCGATGATGATGGGGAGGGCATCGGCGAAGGCGCGCCGGACCATGACGCTTCTCGTGGAGGAGGATCTCAGCATGCTGATCTCAGATCTCAAATCTCAATAAGTGCTCCGGCACCGATCTCGGCTCTTGCCGTATCAGGACGCCCACGTCAAAAACAGCCCCACCGCAAGGGGGATGGTGAAGTTGTCGTCCAGGGGGCGGGGAAGGGCCTCGGCCGCTGTGCCCACCAGGGAGGCGGCAAGCAGGAGCGGCCACCCGAAGGAGAACACCTCCGGCCACAGACGTCCCAGCAGAAGGTAAACGGCGAAGGACGCCGCGAAACAGCCCAGGCAGCCCTCCAGTGACTTGCCCCAGAAGAGCACCCGGCCCAGGCCCTTGCCCACCAGCAGCCCGGCCCTGTCCCCGAAAACCAGGGGCACCAGGGCCGCGATGGCCACCTCCCGCGAGAACAGGAGGAAGGCCAGGAAGACGCCGCCGGTGAAGGGAGCAAATCCCGTGAAGCCGTTTCTCTCGTGGGGACGCATGTAGATCCCCAGGATCCTGTGGGACAGGCTGTTGATGGCGGGACTGTAGCGCCGGGCCAGTTCCACCACCACCCCGCCTGCGAAGATGGCTCCCAGGGCCGCCAGGTTGTAAGGGGCCGGGAGGAGGTAGCCCAGGACCGCCAGGAAGACCCCTCCCAGGATGTGAAAGAAGGTCCTCGGAATCTCGGATCGGATGTCAGAGAAGGCCATCTGGGCTCGGCAGTCTTTTCTGGTAGATGCGGTAAGTCTTGTAGTGTTCGGCGGAGAAGACCCGCGTGGCCGCGTCGTGGATGGGCTGGTTGTCCTCGAGGACCCAGGAGAACTCCCCGTAACGATAGCCCATGTCTATGCCCCCCTGCCAGGTCAGGGCGAAGAGGAGGGACTCGATGCCCCTCCTGCGGAACTTTTCCCTGACGCCCAGGGTGAGGCAGCGGCCGCTCCGGATGCGCTTCGAGGCCCTCAGCGCCCTCCAGACGCCAAGGGGTGTCAGGCGTCCGTCGAGGACCTTGAGGACCTGGTTATAGTCGGGGAGCGCCATGACGAAGCCGGCCGGCTCGCCGCCGATGAAGGCGAGGTTGACGATGTTCGGAACAAGCAGGGACTTGAGCCTTTTCGCCAGGAAGTCGAGTTCCTCGTCCGACATGGGGACGAACCCCCAGTTCTTCTCCCAGGCCTCGTTGTAGACGACCTTTATGGCCTTCAGGTCCTCATCGAAGCGCTTCATGTCCAGGGATCGCGCCACGAGATCCGGCTCCCGCTCCCTGACCTTGCGAACCATCCGGTCCAGCCTCCCCGGGATCCTCCTGCCCACGTGATACCAGTAGGCGAAAAGGTCCTTCTCCTTGGCGTACCCCTGCCCTTCCAGGAGGTCGGCGTAGTAAGGGGGGTTGTAGGTCATCATCACGCAGGGGGGGGACAGGTAGTTCCGCACCAGGAGGCCGCATTCCTCGTTGGTGCTCGGGTTCACCGGCCCGCGCATGGTGTCCATGCCCCTGTCCCGGACCCACCTTTCGGCTTCCCGAAGGAGGGCCCCTGCCACCTCCTGGTTGTCGAGACACTCGAAGAAGCCGAAAAAACCGACCCTGTCATCGTGAAACTCGTTGTGTTTATGGTTGATGATGGCGGCGATGCGGCCCACCGGCATGGAGCCGCTCACTGCCAGGAAAAGGGCTCTCTCGGCCTGCCTGTAAAAGGGATGGGACGGGGAGAGGAGATCCCTGACGTCCCTTTTGAGGGGTGGCACCCAGTACGGGTCGTCCCTGTAGATGGCCCACGGAAGTTCCATGAACTGCCTGAAGG
>CP070682.1:1203493-1207418 GCA_020352595.1 bacterium
CCGAACTACGCCATCATCGCCACAGAAGTCGGGCAGAACCAGATGTGGGTGGCCCAGTTCTTCAAGTTCCGGAATCCGAGGACCCTGCTCTCGTCGGGCGGACTGGGCACCATGGGGTACGGTTTCCCTGCAGCCATGGGAGCCCAGTTCGCCTTCCCAGACCGCCTCGTGGTGGATGTGGCCGGTGACGGCAGCATACAGATGAACATCCAGGAGCTGGCCACGGTCGCTCAGCACAACCTTCCCGTCAAGATCCTGGTTCTCAACAACTGTTTCCTCGGCATGGTGCGCCAGTGGCAGGAGTTGTTCTACGGAGCAAGATACTCCTCGACCTGCCTCATCTCCAACCCCGACTTCGTGAAGATCTCCGAGGCGTACGGTGTCAAGGGCATCAGGATCGAGGACAAGAAGGATGTGGATGACGGCCTCCGTGAGATGATGGAGCACGACGGGCCGGTGATGGTGGACTGCAAGGTGGACCGGGAAGAGGGGGTTTTCCCCATGGTGCCGGCAGGTGCTGCCACCAGCGAAATGATCTTCGGCCCCAAGGGAAAAGAGGAAAAGAGGCTCAAGGCGGCCAAATGAGGCCAGCCGGACGCCCGAAGGCCGGCAGTTGTGAGGTGAGAGATGAAACACACCATTTCCGTCATCGTCGAGAACAAGTTCGGCGTCCTTTCCAGGGTGGCCGGGCTCTTCTCCGGAAGGGGCTTTAACATAGAGAGCCTCAGCGTGGGCGAGACCCTCGATCCCACCATTTCCCGCATGACCATCGTCACCCGCGGTGACGACAGGATCATCGAGCAGGTGATAAAGCAGCTGCGCAAGCTCGTTGACGTGATCAAGGTCACCGACCTGACGGATCACAGCTTCGTGGACAGGGAGCTCATCCTGGTCAAGGTCAACGCCGGCGAGAAGGTGAAGACCGATGTCCTCCGCATCAACGAGATCTTTCGCGGCAAGATCGTCGACGTCTCCCCGACGAGCTACACTTTTGAGGTAACGGGAGACCAGGGGAAGATCGAGGCCTTCCTCAAGCTCATCAAGCCCTTCGGGGTCAAGGAGATCGTGAGAACCGGGAAGGTGGCCATCGCAAGGGAAATGTAGGCGGCCCCCCTCGCGTTGGCCCCGGGGTTTGTGGTTCAGGATTTCGGGCATCCGCTCGCTGCACTGAGCGAGCCATCCATCAAATCATGGAAAGGAGTGCGGGAACATGGACGTGCTGACACAGAACGATCTGCATATCAAGGGCAAACCCCTCGCCGGTCGGAAAGTGGCCGTTGTGGGTTACGGGAGCCAGGGACACGCACAGGCGCTCAACCTGAGCGAGAGTGGAGTCGATGTTGTGGTGGGGCTCAACGCCGACGACCCGGGACGCAAGGCCGCCAAGAAGGCGGGTCTTGAGGTCCTGACCATCGAGGATGCCAGCGCAAGGGCGGACGTCGTCATGCTCCTCGTGCCCGACGAGTTCCACAAGGAGGTTTTCGAGGGGCGCATCCTTCCCAACGTGAGGAAAGAAGCGGCCCTGGCCGTTTCCCACGGCTTCTCCATCCATTACGGCCAGATCGTGCCGCCGGCTCCGATGGACGTCATCATGATCGCTCCCAAGGGACCCGGCCACCTCGTGCGCAGCGAGTACACGCAGGGGAGGGGAGTCCCGGCCCTCGTGGCGGTTCAGCAGGACGTGTCGGGCAAGGCGAGGCAGACCGCCCTGGAGTATGCCGTCGCCATCGGGGCCGGCCGCGTGGGCATTCTCGAGACGACCTTCAGGGAAGAGACCGAGACGGACCTTTTCGGCGAGCAGACCGTGCTGTGCGGCGGGGTGACGAGGCTCATCCTGGCGGGGTACGAGACGCTGGTCGACGCCGGCTATGCGCCCGAGATGGCATACTTCGAGTGCCTGCACGAACTCAAGCTCATCGTGGATCTCCTCTATCAGGGAGGCATCTCCACCATGAGATACTCCATAAGCAACACGGCCGAGTACGGCGACCTCACAAGGGGAGACAGGGTCATCGACGACATGGTCCGCGAGGAGATGGAAGAGATCCTGGCCGAAGTCCAGAGCGGAGAGTTCGCAAGGGAGTGGATCCTGGAGAACCAGGCGGGCAGGCCGGTGTTCAACGCCCTGCGCAGGGCGGCGGCTGAACATCCCATCGAGGAGGTGGGAAGGAGGCTGCGCTCCCTCATGCCCTGGCTCAAGGAGCAGTCGGCCGTCAAGGACAGGGACTGAACGGAGGTGGCGGTGCTGCCCGTGGCCCGGGAAGGGGTCTTCCTCATCGTCGTTCCGGCCGCCGCATCCGTGGCCGTCTTCGCCGCGGGCAGCCCATGGGGTGGAGCCGGGCTTGGCCTGGCCGCCCTGGCTCTGGCGCTCTTCTTCCGTGATCCCCGGCGGCAGGTTCTCGCGTCGCCGGGCCAGGTCCTGTCTCCGGCCGACGGGCGTGTCGTGGCCGTGGACAAGCGGACGCCCCAGCCGCTGGGGACGGAGGCCCTGAGGATCAGCGTCTTCATGAGCGTCTTTAACGTGCACATCAACAGGATCCCCTTCGGCGGCAGGGTGCTGGATGTAAGGCACATCCCCGGCGGCTTCGCCATGGCTCACCTGGACGAGGCTTCCGTGGCCAACGAGAGAGCGGAGGTCCTCATAGAGGACGAAGACGGTAGGCGCTACCTGATGGTCCAGGTGGCCGGGTTGGTGGCCAGGCGCATCGTGTGCCGGCTCGTCGAGGGTGACGCGGTCACCGCGGGAAGCAGATTCGGCCTCATCTGCCTGGGATCAAGGGTGGATCTGTACCTGCCGGCCGAGGCCCGGCCCACTGTCAAGGTAGGGGACAAGGTCCGGGCCGGCCTGGCGGTTATAGCGGAGATGGGATGAACAGAGACAGTGAAGGCGCCCAGCCGAGCAGGAGGGCCATATACCTCCTGCCCAACATGATCACGACGCTGGCCCTCTTTTCCGGGTTCGTATCCGTGGTGTCCTCGGTGAGCGGCCAGTACTCCAGGGCGGCCCTTTTCATCCTGGTGGCGGGTCTGTTCGACGCTCTGGACGGAAGGATCGCCCGTCTTACCAGGACGGCATCCCCCTTCGGAGTGCAGTACGACAGCCTTTCGGACATCATCGCCTTCGGAGCCGCGCCGGCCGTGCTGATGTTCACGGCCGTGCTCCGGCCCTTTGGAAGGTTTGGATGGCTCGGGGCTTTCCTTTTTCTGGCCTGCGGAGCCCTCCGGCTGGCGCGGTTCAATGTGCAGACCCAGAGGAGCGGCGTGAAGCACTTCACGGGACTGCCCATCCCCGCAGCCGCAGCCCTGGTCGCCTCGGGCATCCTGCTGGTGGGACCAAATAACCTGGAGAACGAGGGAGTGAAGGCCATTGTCGTGGCGGCATCCTACGCCCTTTCACTGCTCATGGTGAGCACGGTCCCCTATCCCAGCCTCAAACAGGTTGTGATACCGCGGCGCAGGGCTTTCCAGGCTCTGGCGGGTGTGGTCATATGCCTCGTGATCATAGCCAACTACCCGGTTCAGTTCATCTTCGGATTCGGCGTGGCCTATGCCGTACTGGGTCCCCTCGTGGGGCCCTGGATCCTGAGGAAGCTCGGAGCGCCGGACGTGCACCAGATGCAGAGCTTTACCATCGAGGACGAGGACATCCTCGAGGATACCGGAGAGGAGGTGGTGACGCGCGATGGGACTTAGCGAGAGCGACCTTATGCTGACCGGCCGCGACCGGTCCGGAAGGTCCATGCGCCCGTGACGGGCTGCCTTCGCCCCGCAGCGCGCCACCGGAGACCTTCCGCGAACCGGTCCTCAGGGACCACGCCCCGAGGGGATTCCAGTGGTCCCCATGGAACCAAAGTTTACGGAAGGAGGAGACACCATGAGTGACAGGATCATCATTTTCGACACCACCCTGAGGGACGGGGAGCAG
>CP070682.1:1207518-1213714 GCA_020352595.1 bacterium
CCCTCGGCATCTTCCTGCCCCTCATCACCACCAACTGCGCGGTGCTCGGCGTCGCGCTGCTGACGGTCCAGAAGGACCTGGGCTTCTTTTCCACCATCTCCTTCGCCTTCGGATCCTCTTTGGGCTTCACCCTCGCCCTCGTCCTCATGGCCGGGATCAGGGAGCGGCTGGAGATGTCCGACGTTCCCGTTCCGTTCCGGGGCACGGCTGTTGCCTTCATAACGGCGGGCCTTCTTTCACTGGCGTTCATGGGATTCTCGGGAATGGTGAAATAAGACTATGATCGAAGCCGTTGTAAGCCTTACAGGACTCGGGTTCATCGCCGCCTACGGCCTCAGCCTGGCGTCGAAGAAATTTCACGTGGAAGTGGATCCCCGCCTCGAGACCATCGAGGGGATCCTTCCCGGCCTCAACTGCGGCGCCTGCGGTTATGCGGGCTGCTCGGGTTTTGCCGAGGGCCTTCTCGCGGGTGATGTCGAGCCCACCGGCTGCGCGCCGGGCGGCGAGGGCACCGTCAAGGCGCTGGCCGATTTCCTGGGCCTCGAAGTTGGTGCCGTCATCCGGAACGTGGCCACCCTGAAGTGCGGCGGGGGTTGCTCCAAGGCCGTTTACGAAGCGGAATACGACGGGGTGGAGGACTGCAGGGCGGCGGTCCTTCTGGGCGGCGCCGGCAAGGCCTGCCTCTATTCGTGCGTCGGGTACGGGACCTGTGAAAGGGTGTGTCCCTTCGATGCCATCGTCATGAATGACGAGGACCTCCCCGTCATCGATCCCGACAAGTGCACGGCCTGCAACAAGTGCGTGGTGGCCTGCCCCAGGAACGTCCTCGTCCTGGAACCTGTGGCGCACCAGGTGCACGTCAGGTGCAGCTCCACGGACACCGGGGCGCGCACCAAGAAGGTCTGCCAGGTCGGGTGCATCGGCTGCGGCATCTGCGAGAAGGTCTGTCCGGTGAACGCCATCGTTCAGGACAACAACCTGGCTTCCATCCATCCGGCGACCTGCGTCGAGTGCGGCATCTGCGCCGCCAACTGCCCCACCGACAGCATCACCGACGGCATGCTGCCGCGGCGGGCGGTCTTCATCTCCGACCTCTGCAACGGCTGCACCATATGCGCCAAGGTCTGTCCCTACGACGCCATTGCGGGGGAGGCCAAGGAACTGCACGTCGTGAACCCGGGCCGCTGCACCGGATGCCGGCTCTGTGTCGAGCGCTGTCCCGTCGAGGCCATAAGTACCGGGGCGGCACCGGCGCGCAAGGCGAGCTAGAAGAGAAAAGGACGGCATTTTGGACATCGTTTTCTTCTCTGTCTCCGCGCTGTTTCTGTTCGTCGCCACCATCCACTACCTGCTCTACCTCATCTACAGGAACCCCCTGGTCCCGAGGGTGGCCCGCTACACCCTCTACCTGACCTTCGTGGCCCAGGTGGGGTTCTTCGCCACCAGGTTCCTCAAGGGCAGCCTGCCCTTCGGGACGAACATGTACGAGTCCCTCGTGTTCTTCTCCTGGTGTCTGGTCACGGCGTATCTCCTGATCACCATCAAGTACAAGGTGCCCGTGGTGGGCGCCTTCGTCATGCCCATCACCCTCATCCTCACCGTCGCTGCGGCCCTCATGCCCAACAAGGGGATAGAGGAGATACCGCCTGCCCTGAAAAGTTACTGGCTGTTCGTGCACGTACCCCTGAGCTTTATGGGAGACGCCCTGTTTGCCCTGGCCTTCGGATCCGGGGTCATGTACCTCATCCAGGAGAGGCAGCTCAAGCGCAAGCGGCCGGGAGCCTTCTATTACAGGCTCCCCAGCCTGGAGGTCCTGGATTCCCTGAACTACAGAGCGCTGACCGTCGGTTTTCCCCTCCTCACCCTCGGGATCATCACCGGCTCCATCTGGGCCCAGTACGCCTGGGGGGCCTACTGGCAGTGGGACCCCAAGGAGACCTGGTCGCTGATAACCTGGCTCATCTACGCTGCCGTGCTCCACGCCCGGCTGACAGCCGGATGGAGGGGGCGCAAGGCGGCCTGGTTCTCCATCGTTGGTTTCCTCGCGGTCCTCTTCACCTTCCTGGGTGTCAACCTCCTGCTGAGCGGCCTTCACTCGTATAACTGAAGGATGCAATGGAACTTCTCATCGTCGGACTGAGTCACAAGACGGCGCCCATCGAGATAAGGGAAAAGGTCTCCTTCTCCGAGCAGAACATGGAGGAGGGTGTCAAGGCGCTCCTGGCCTGCCCCCACGTCAACGAGGGCCTCATCGTCTCCACATGCAACCGCGTGGAGGTCTACTCGGTGGTCCCCAAGCGGCACAGGGAGTCCGCGCGCAGCGAGATCGCGGACTTTCTCGCCCGTTTTCACCAGTTGCCCCTGGACCGGATCGAGCCCCACCTTTACTACATGACAGGCGATGATTGCGTCCGGCACATCTTCCGGGTCTCGTCGAGCCTCGACTCCATGGTCGTGGGGGAACCGCAGATCCTGGGGCAGGTCAAGGACGCCTTCAGCTGCGCGGCCAACGTCCAGGCAACGGGCAACATTCTCAACCGTATGCTGCACAAGGCTTTTTCCGTGGCCAAGAGGGTGCGCACCGAGACCAGGATCGCCACATCCGCCGTTTCCATCTCCTTCGCCGCGGTGGAACTGGCCAAGAAGATCTTCGGGGAGCTGGAAGGAAAGACCGTCATGCTCATCGGCGCCGGGGAGATGGCGGAACTGGCCGCCCGGCACCTTCTCAACAACGGCGTCCAGCACATCATCATCGCCAACCGCACCTACGAGAGGGCGGTCAGGCTTGCCGAAGAGTTCCGCGGGACGGCGGTGCCCTTCGAAGAACTCGAGCAGCAGATGGAGCTCGCCGATATCGTCATCAGTTCTACGGGTTCGCCGACGGTGATCATCGACAGGAAGATGGTGCGCAGGATCATCAAGCGGCGCCGGAACAGGCCCATGTTCTTCATCGACATTGCCGTGCCGAGGGACATAGAGACGGCGGTCAACGAGGTGGAGAACGTTTACGCCTATGACATCGACGACCTGGAAGGTGTCGTTCAGACCAACATAAAGACGAGGGCCAAGGAGGCCGCCAAGGCCGAGGAGATCGTCGGCAGCGAGGTGCGTCAGTTCACCGAGTGGATGCGGTCCAGGGAGGCTTTCCCCACCATCGTCGCCCTGAGGGAATGGTCCGAGGAGGTCCGGCGCGGTGAGCTGGCCAAGACCCTCAAGAAGATGGAAAACATCAGCGAAGCGGATTCCAAGAGGATCGAGGCCATGACCGAGGCCATCCTCAACAAGATCCTGCACCGCCCCATCACCCACATGAAGAGGGCCGCCCACGACGGCGATGAGGGAGCGGTGGTGGAGACCGTGAGGAAGATCTTCGAACTGGAGGAATAGCGGTGAAAGCGCCTAACGGGATCTCACATCTCATATCTCAAATCTCAGAAGATCGCGGGGACATGGTGCCTGGGATCTGGGATCTGGGATCTGAGATCTGAGATCTGATCCTGAACAGGAGGCCACATTGAAGAACAACACCCTGCGCATCGGCACCCGCGGCAGTCAACTGGCGCTCTGGCAGGCCAACTGGATAAAGAAGCAGCTCATCCGGACCCACCCCGATCTTGATATTCAGATCGTGACCATCAAGACGACGGGAGACAAGATCCTGGACGTGCCCCTGGCCAAGGTGGGAGGGAAGGGACTTTTCGTCAAGGAGATCGAGAGCGCCCTCCTCGAGGGCTCCATCGACCTCGCGGTGCACAGCATGAAGGACGTCCCCACGGACCTGCCGGAGGGCCTGGGCATCGTGGCGGTGACCGACAGGGAAGACCCCAGGGACGCCGTGCTGGGACGTGACCGCACGCCCATCCTGGACCTTCCCCGTGGAGCGAAGATCGGCACCAGCAGTCTGCGCCGCCAGGCCCAGCTGCTGGCGGTGCGGGAGGATTTCGTCCTCGAGCCCCTGAGGGGAAACGTCAACACACGGCTGAGGAAGCTTAGGGAAGGGATGTACGACGCCATCATCCTTGCCATGGCCGGTGTGAAGCGCCTCGGCTGGGAGCAGGAGGTGACGGAGATCCTCGATCCCGGGACCATGCTTCCCGCCATAGGCCAGGGAGCCCTGGGCATCGAGGCCAGGCTGGACGACGGGGCCACGCTGGAGAGGATCTCCTTCCTCGATGACGAGGTGACCCATTCCTGCGTCTTATCGGAGCGCTCCTTCCTCCACCGGCTGGAGGGCGGGTGCCAGGTTCCCATCGCGGCCTACGCCGTCCGGGAGGGCGACGACGTCATCCTGACCGGTCTCGTGGCCAGCGTCGACGGGAGGAACGTCGTTCGGGACATGGACCGCGCTCCGGCCTCCGGCGCCCGGGAGCTGGGAACGGCCCTGGCTTCCCGCATCCTTGATTCCGGAGGGAGACGTATCCTGGAGGAAGTGTACTGCCGGGAGATGAACTGAGGGCCATGGGATGCAGGGAGAACCCGGCAAGCCCCTGTCCGGCATCGGTGTCCTCTTGACCCGTACGAGGGCCCAGGCGGCATCCCTGGCCGCCGGTATCGGGGCCCTCGGGGCGGAGGTTTTCGTCGTGCCCACGGTGAGCGTGGAGCCCGTGGAAGATCCTGAGGGACTCAGGCAGGCCATCTCGGGTATCGGCTCCTATGATCACCTGGTCTTCACCTCCGTCAACGGCGTGTCCTTCTTCCTGGAAAGGATGGAAGGCACCGGCCTTCAACCCGGCACCCTGCCGTCAGCCCTCTGCGTGGGATCCAGGACGGCGGCCGCCTGGGAGGCCGGGGGAGGGAGGGTGGCCGCGGTTCCCGAGAGGTTCACGGCCGCCGAGCTGGCCCGGACCCAGGGCAAGGACCTTTCGGGGCGTTCGTACCTCGTGCTCAGACCCGAAAAGGTCAGCACGCCTCTGGGCGATCTTCTCAGGGAGAGGGGTGCTGCTGTGGACGAGGTCGTGCTCTACAGGACCATAACGCCCCCGACCGGCGGGTCGGATCTCGGTGATCTCCTGGACAGGGGGGTGGTGGATGTGGTTGTCTACGCCAGCCCCTCCGCCGTCCGGGGTGCCCTGGAGATGGCAGGGGGCCCTGAGCGCATCGGGCGGATCCCGGCCCTCTGCATCGGGCCCACCACGGCGCAGGCCGCGCGGGAGGCGGGCCTGGCAAGGGTGACGCACCCAACGGATCACACCGTGGAAGGGATCATAAGCCGGCTCCTCGCCATGGCCGGGGAGCTGGGTCAAAGGAGGTAGGTTGCCATGCAGTACCCGGTATACAGGCCACGGAGGACCAGAAGGAACGAGACGCTGCGCCGCATGGTCCGCGAGACGCGGCTTTCGGTGGACAACCTCATCTACCCGCTCTTCGTCGTTCACGGCGAGGGCATCAGGAAGGGGATCGGCTCCATGCCCGGCGTCTTCCAGCTCTCGGTGGACGAGATCGTCAAGGAGTGCCGGGAATCCTGGGACCTGGGGATCCCGGCCGTCATCCTTTTCGGGATCCCCCGGGAGAAGGACGAGATGGCCAGCGAGGCAAGCGACCCCGAAGGGTCCGTCCAGAAGGCGGTGCGGGCCATCAAGGAGGCTGTTCCCGACATGGTGGTGATCACCGACGTGTGCCTGTGCGAGTACACCAGCCACGGCCACTGCGGCGTCGTCCAGGGGAACGAGGTGCTCAACGACCCCACCCTCGAACTGCTGTCGAGGGCGGCCCTTTCCCACGCCCGGGCCGGGGCCGACATCGTCGCGCCGTCCGACATGATGGACGGAAGGGTGGCCGCTATCCGGGACCGCCTCGCCGAGGAAGGTTTCCAGGACGTGGTCATCATGTCCTACGCCGTGAAGTACGCCTCGGCCTTCTACGGGCCCTTCAGGGAGGCCGCCGAGTCCACGCCCCAGTTCGGGGACCGCAGGGCCTACCAGATGGACCCCCCCAATGCCGTGGAAGCGCTGCGCGAGCGGTTCGGTGGCGATCTCATCATCGCGACGGATGTCTGCCTGTGCGCCTACATTGACCATGGTCATTGCGGCGTGCTCCGCGACGGCGTCATCCTGAACGACGAGACGCTGGAACTGCTGGCCCGCGCCGCGTTGTCCCACGCCCGGGCCGGGGCCGACATCGTCGCGCCGTCCGACATGATGGACGGGAGGGTCGGAGCGATCCGCCAGGCCCTGGATGGCTCCGGGTACACGGAGAC
>CP070682.1:1213814-1216346 GCA_020352595.1 bacterium
TAGTCCACGCGCTTGCCGAGGAGGTTCTGCCTGAACCTGCCCTGCTTGCCCTTGAGCATGTCGGAGAGGGACTTGAGCGGCCTCTTGTTGGAGCCCACGATGGGCCTGCCCCTGCGGCCGTTGTCAAAGAGCGCGTCCACGGCCTCCTGCAGCATCCGTTTCTCGTTGCGTACGATGATCTCGGGAGCCCGGAGCTCCATGAGCCTCTTGAGCCGGTTGTTCCTGTTGATGACCCTGCGGTAAAGGTCGTTCAGGTCCGAGGTGGCGAAGCGGCCGCCGTCCAGGGGGACGAGGGGTCGCAGTTCAGGCGGGAGCACGGGGATGACGTCCAGGATCATCCACTCGGGCCTGTTCCCGGATTCCCTGAAGGCCTCCACCGTCTTGAGCCTCTTGACCACCTTCTTGCGGCGCGCCTCCGAATTGGTCTCGAGCATCTCGGCCCTGAGTTCGGCCGCGAGAAGGTCGAGATCGATCCTGGAGAGGAGCTCCTTGACGGCCTCGGCCCCCATGCCGGCGATGAAGAGGTCCCCGAACTTGTCCCTCAGTTCCCGGTACCTTTCCTCCGAGAGCAGTTCCCGCTCCGCCAGTCCGGTCTCCTCCGATCCCGGATCCAGGACGATGTACTCCTCGAAGTACAGGACCCTTTCCAGCTCCCTCAGGGACATGTCCAGGATGAGCCCGATGCGGCTGGGGATCCCCTTCATGAACCAGATGTGGGCCACGGGCGACGCCAGCTCGATGTGCCCGAGCCTCTCCCGCCTGACCTTGGACTGGATCACCTCGACGCCGCACTTCTCGCAGACGATCCCCCTGTGCTTCATGCGCTTGTACTTGCCGCAGTTGCACTCGTAGTCCTTGGTGGGACCGAAGATCTTGGCGCAGAAGAGGCCGTCCCGCTCGGGCTTGAAGGTCCGGTAGTTGATGGTCTCGGGTTTTTTCACCTCTCCATAGGACCAGGCCCTTATCTTTTCAGGGGACGCCAGTTTCAGCCTGATGGCGTTGAAATTCGTGGGATACTTCGGCCGATCGAAGTACTCACTGTAAAAATCTGTCAGGGGCATCGAAAACCTCCAGTATCTGTTGCGCTGTGCCGGACACCTTGTGCCGGGCACGCCACGAGCGGCAGCCGCCCGGGCTATATCTCATCCTCGGTTTCGAGGAGTTCCACGTCCAGGCAGAAACTCTGAAGCTCCTTGACCAGGACGTTGAAGGACTCCGGCAGGCCGGCGTCCATGGCGTTGTGACCCTTGACGATGGCCTCGTACATCTTTGTCCTTCCAGCCACATCATCGGACTTGACCGTGAGCATCTCCTGGAGCGTGTGGGCGGCCCCGTAGCCTTCCAGGGCCCACACCTCCATCTCGCCGAAACGCTGACCGCCGAACTGGGCCTTTCCGCCCAGCGGCTGCTGCGTGACCAGGGAATAGGGTCCGATGGATCGTGCGTGGATCTTGTCGTCCACCAGATGGTGGAGTTTCATCATGTAGATGTAGCCCACAGTCACCTTGCGGTGGAAAGGCTCCCCCGTCTTGCCGTCGAAGAGCCTGGCCTGCCCCCTCAGGGGGAGACCGTTGATCTGCAGAAGATCGTGGATCTCATCCTCGGTGGCGCCGTCAAAGACGGGAGAGGCCACCAGGAGCCCCTTCCTCAGGTTGAAGGCGAGTTCCTGGGCCTCGTCATCGGTGAGCTCTTCGAGGACGGCCATGACACGCTTTCCCGCTTCCGTGGATCTGTCGGCGGTGTAGATGTCCCGCAGGAACT
This sequence comes from bacterium, assembly GCA_020352595.1. Classification (GTDB taxonomy): domain Bacteria; phylum BMS3Abin14; class BMS3Abin14; order BMS3Abin14; family BMS3Abin14. The sequence goes on from CP070682.1 coordinate 1,215,576, forward strand.
TCCTGACCTTCGCCGGGCTGACGTTCTCCTCGAGGAGTTTCCTGACCCGGTCGCCCACCCCCTTCGCCGCCCAGCCGAGCATGGTCTCCAGGATCTGGCCCACGTTCATCCTGCTGGGTACGCCCAGGGGATTGAGCACCATGTCCACCGGTGTGCCGTCCTCCATGTAGGGCATGTCCTCCACGGGCACGATCTTGGAAAGAACGCCCTTGTTGCCGTGGCGCCCGGCCATCTTGTTGCCCACAGCCAGCTGTCTCTTGATGGCGAGGTAGACCTTGACCATCTTGATGACCCCGGGGGGCAGTTCATCGCCTTTCCTGAGCTTCTCGATCTTGCCGTCGAAGAGCCTGCGGATCATCTCCTCCTGGGTCTCAGACCTCGTCCTGAGAACCATCATCCTCTCGAGGGCCTTGGAGTCGCTGAGGGGCAGGTCGAACCACTTCACCTTCGGCAGGTCCTCCAGGACCTTCGCGGTGACCTTCCCTTCCTTCTTGATGAGCACCTTTGCGTCCGGCCCCTTGTAGTCGGCGGCCAGCTTCCTGCCCAGGATGGTGGACCTGATCTTCTCGTACATGCTGTTTCGCACGATGCGGATCTCGTCGTCCCTGTCCTTTATGTACCTGGCCACCTGAGCGTCCTCGATGGCCTGGGCCCGGTTGTCCTTGTCCATGCCGCGCCTGGAGAAGACCTTGACATCGATGACCACGCCTTCCACGCCGGGCGGCACCCTCAAAGAGGTGTCGCGGACATCCCCGGCCTTCTCACCGAAGA
>CP070682.1:1216446-1221840 GCA_020352595.1 bacterium
CCGCCCGCGTTGTCGGCGATGGGCCCGTAGGCGTCCACGGACATGGTGATGCCCACCGTGGCCAGCATGCCCACAGCCGCGATGGCGATGCCGTAGAGGCTCATGGGAGCGGCCATGTAGGCCGACACGATGATGGCCGCGCTGATGATGCCGATGGGGATGGCCGTGGACTCGTAGCCGACGGCCAGGCCCGTGATGATGTTGGTGGCCGTTCCCGTCTGGCTGGCCTGAGCGATGTTCCTGATGGGCTTGGCCGCCGTGTAGTATTCGGTGACAAGGCCGATGAGGATGCCGGCCAGGGTCCCGGAGAGGATGGCCCAGAACACGCCCGGGTTGATGCCGGTACCCTTGACGAGGGCGAAGGCCGTGATGAGCAGGAGGCCCGCCGCGATGAAGGTCGAGTAGCGCAGGGCCGCGGCCGGGGACATCTTCTCCAGGATCTTGATGGAGAAGATGCCGATGGCGCTGCAGACGATGCCGGCCATGGCGATGAGCAGGGGAAGGGCCATGTAGGCGGACCTCATGCCCTCCGGAATGGCCAGGGAGGTTGCGCCCAGGGCGATGGTGGCGATCATGGATCCGACGTAGGACTCGAAGATGTCGGCTCCCATGCCGGCGACGTCGCCGACGTTGTCACCGACGTTGTCCGCGATGACACCCGGGTTCCTCGGGTCGTCCTCGGGGATGCCCGCCTCCACCTTGCCCACCAGGTCGGCTCCCACGTCGGCGGTCTTGGTGAAGATGCCGCCGCCCACGCGGGCGAAGAGGGCTATGGAGGAGGCGCCCATGGCGAAGCCGTTGATGTACTGTGCCTTGTCGGGGCTGCCGTACAGGTAGTAGAGGATGCCCACGCCCACCAGGCCAAGGGACGCCACGGACACGCCCATGACGGCCCCGCCCGCGAAGGAGACGCTCAGGGCCTTGGCCTGGCCGCTGTGGCTGGCGGCCTCGGAGGTCCTGACGTTGGCCCTGGTCGCGGCCTTCATGCCGAAGAAGCCGGCCAGCATGGAGCAGGCCGCGCCCCCGAGGAAGGCCAGAGCGGTCTGTTTCCCCAGCTTCCAGAAGAGCAGGACGAAGACCACCGCGATGAAGATGGAAAGGATCTTGTACTGCCTGTTGAGGTAGACCATGGCGCCGTCGTGGATCATCTGCGACAGCTCCTCCATGTTCTCGGTTCCGGCGGGCTGCTTCTTGATGTAGAGGAAGATCGCCATTGCGAAGAGCAACCCCGCCGCACCGAAGAGTGGTGCGAGATTTGTCCAGATCATAGTCCCTCCTTACCTTCCGGTACCTTTAACGTTACGGGAGCGTTTCTCCCACCGAAAACAACGCTCTCTGTGAGAACGCTGGCAGCTTCGATGACCTTCTGAACCGTTGCCAGTTCATCCTCCGCGAAGGGGGAGAGGACGTACTGGCTCTCGTCCATGGTTTCACTGGCCGGCCTGCCGATGCCGAGACGGATCCTCCGGAACCGGTCGTGCCCCAGACACTGAACCAGCGACTCCATGCCCCGGTGACCCGCGGTCCCGCCGCCCGGCCTGAACCTCAGGGTACCCAGGGGCAGGTCGAGATCGTCCACCAGCACCAGGAGGTCTGATTCCCCGATCCCCTCCCGCAGGGCCAGGGGTCCCAGGACCTCTCCGCTCCGGTTCATGAAGGTGAGCGGTTTGGCGAGGACGATATTCCCCCCCCGGCGGCGGCCCCTGCCCAAAGCGATCCGGCCTCCGGTCTCCAGGACCGGGATCTTCCAGCGCCGGGAAAGGGCGTCGAGCGCCATGAAGCCCAGGTTATGTCTGGTCCCCTCGTATTCGGGTCCGGGGTTCCCCAGTCCCGCGATAAGCCACATCGGGATGACGGCGAAGAGACCTACTCCTCGCCGGCTTCCTCCTCTTCCTCTTCAGCCTCCGGTGCCTCGCCCTCGACCTCGGCTTCCTCCTCGACGGCTTCCTCCTCGATCTCTGGCGCGGCACCGACCACGGTGAGGATGGTGAAGTCGGTTTCGTGGGGGATCTTCACCCCCTCCGGGGCCGCGATGTCCGAGACGTGGACGGCGTCACCGATGTCCAGGCCACTGATGTCGATGACGATGGAGTCCGGTATGCGGTCGGGCAGGCAGACGATCTCCAGTTCGCGCCGCTTCATCTCGAGGATCCCGCCCTCCTTGACGCCCTGAGCCGTGCCCGCCGTCTCGATGGGAACCATGACGGAGATCTCCTTGTCCATGGCCACCTCGAGGAGGTCAATGTGCAGGATGTCGTCCCGGTAAGGGTGTTTCTGGATCTCCTTGATGAGGATATTCCTCCTGGAGCTCTCCTTGCCGTCGGTCAGTTCCAGGTCGAGGATGCTCGTGAGGGCTCCGTGGCGCGAGAGCAGGAGAGAGATCTCGTAGGCGTCCAGTGTCACGGCCACGGCCTCCTGGCCCCGGCCGTAAAGAACGGCTGGTATCTTTCCCGACCGGCGGAGCCTTCCGGCCACTTCCTTCCCTGATTCGGACCTCATCTCGGCTGACAGTTTCATGGCTGACATGCTGGTGTTTCCTCCTTTATGCGTCGGCTCCTCAGATGAACAGGGAACTGACGGATTCATTGTTGTGTATCCTTTCGATGGCCTCCCCGAGCAGTTCGTCAACGCTCAGCTGGACGATCTTGGGGCACTGGGCCGCTTCCTCGCCAAGCGGTATGGAGTCCGTGACGATGACCTTGTCCACCGGCGACTCGGTGATGCGTTTTACCGCAGGCCCGGAGAAGACCGGGTGCGCCGCGCAGGCGTAGACCGGACCGGCGCCGGCTGCGATGAGCGCCTCCAGGCCCTGAACCAGCGTCCCGGCGGTGTCGATCATGTCATCCACCACGACGGCGGCCTTGCCCTGGACGTTCCCCACGATGTTCATGACCTCGCTGACGTTGGGGCCCGTGCGGCGCTTGTCGATGATGGCAAGCCCGGCACCCAGCCTCTTGGCGAAGGCCCTGGCCCTCTCCACGCCGCCGGCGTCCGGTGAGACCACCACCGTTTCCCCCAGGTTCATCTTCCTGAGTTCGTTGAGCAGGACCGGCGCGGCGTAAAGGTGGTCCACAGGGATGTCGAAGAAACCCTGGATCTGTCCCGCGTGCAGGTCCATGGTGAGCACCCGGGAGGCGCCCGCCACGGTGATCAGGTCGGCCACGAGCTTGGCCGTTATGGGGGCCCGCGGCGCGACCTTGCGGTCCTGTCTGGCGTAGCCGAAGTAGGGGATGACGGCCGTGATCCTCCAGGCGGATGCCCGCTTGAGGGCGTCGATGAGGATGAGCATCTCCATGAGGTTGGTGTTCCCCGGCTTGCACGTGGGTTGGATCACGAAGGTGTCCGCCCCCCTGATGTTCTCGGATATCTCCACCATGATCTCGCCGTCGGCAAACTGCCGCACCACGGCGTTGCCCAGGGGTTCTTCGAGGTACCTGCAGATCCTCTTGGCCAGTTCGGGATTGGCGTTTCCGGTAAAGATCTTGATGCGGCTGGACATGATTGGTCTGCTCTCGCCGTGATGCGATCTCTTTAACGCTGGCTGGGGCGGTAGGATTCGAACCTACAAATGCGGGATCCAAAGTCCCGTGACTTACCGTTTGTCGACGCCCCAGGAGGCCCCTTTATTCCTCGTAACCGAAGGCTTTCTCCGGATCGTCGGAAGGCTCGATGGTCGGGTTTTCCTCCGCCCCCTTTTCAGGCTCCTCTGAGGGTTCCTCCCCGGTGGCGGGTTCCTCGACGAAGGTCGCCTCCTCCGCCTCGCTCTCGGGGTAGGGGACCGTGGAAGCCCCTGAGGCGCTCTCCTGCTTGTAGACCTCGAGGACGGCATCCTCGATCATCTTGCGCGTCTCGCTGTTGAGGGGGTGGGCCACGTCCCTGAAGGTGCCGTCCTTCCTCTTCTTGCTCGGCATGGCGATGAAGTAACCCTTGTTCCCGCTGATCACCTTCAGGTCGCGCACGATGAAACAGTTGTCGAAAGTGATCGTCGCGTAGGCCTTGAGCTTGTCCTCATCCACCGGGAAAACCTTGACGTCCGTAATCTTCATCCCCGCACCTTCCTTTCCCCGTTGTTCACGTTGAGACCCGGCAGTTCATGAGAAGAGAGGAAGCGCAACAATGGCGACACGCCCTCCTTCATCGGACAGACCCGCGGCAGCCTGTTCCGCGGTCTGTCTGTCCTCGAACAGGCCGAAAACAGCCGAACCGCTCCCTGACATCAGGGATGCCCTCGCCCCCAAATCAACAAGCCCTTCCTTGCACCTGCCGATCTCCCGATGGCGCGAAACCACCACGGCCTCCAGGTCGTTGACGAGGAGGTCCCCCCACCGGTTCGGAGGCAACTGACCGCTCTCAGTCCTGTAAAGTGCGGAAATCGTATATTTATCAGGTTCTTTTGTCAAACGGAAATTGGAATAAGCCCACTTGGTGGAGACCGGGAATCCCGGAAAAACAACCACAAAAACGGCGTTGACCCAGACCGGTGCCGGCCTGACGGTCTCCCCGCGCCCGCTGATGACGGCGGGGGACGGGTGCAGGAAAAGGGGGACATCGGCCCCGATCTGAGCGGCCAGTTCCTCGATCCTGCTCCTGGGGATGGACAGGCCCAGCAAGGTGTTTAGCCCCAGGAGCACGGCGGCGGCGTCGCTGCTGCCGCCCCCCAGGCCGGCGCCGTGGGGGATCTGTTTCTCCAACTGGATAAAGACGCCGCTGTCCCGCACGCCGGCCTCATCCATGATGGCCCTGGCGGCCCTGAACGCCAGATTGCCGGCATCGCACGGGATGGTGGGGTCCGAGCAGGCGATCCTGATGCCCGGCTCCCGGGCGCGGGAGATGGCGATCCTGTCGTAGAGCGAGATCTTCTGGACGAGGCTCTCGATGTCGTGGTAGCCGTCGGGGCGGCGCCCGAGGACCTTCAGCCTCAGGTTGACCTTGGCGGGGGCGAGGATGCGTATCAAGGGGGGGCCTCCAGGTCCGTGACCGCCACCCCGCCGGGGATGGCAAGGGTGAACGGTGAGCCGTTCCCGCTGTAGAGGGCCACGTGCTCCCAGGAACCGCGGAGCCTCCCCTCGGGGAAGGTGAAGCGGAAATCCCGGGGAAGGAAGGGCGCCTCGTCCGCCGTGCGCAGCGTCCAGGCTCCATCCCCGCTCTGGATGGCGATCCTGTCCAGGTCCTGAGCCGGCCTCTCGCCGAAAAAGAAGCTGTAGCTGTGCACCGCGTCCCCGGAACGGAGGCTGAGGAGCCTTTTTCCGGAACGCAGAAGGCCTGCCGATGCTTCCACCTCCCCGGGGCCCCCGGGAAGGACGCCGCAGACGAGGGCCGGGAGCTCGAGTGGTGCCACCGGGAAAGGGAAGGGAAGGTAGGGGCTGAGGGGCTTTCCCCCCGCGGTGCTGCGGA
>CP070682.1:1221940-1231874 GCA_020352595.1 bacterium
CCCACCCCAGGGACTGGATGCTCAGGTCCGCGAGGTAGGCGCCCACGACCCCCCCCATGTTGCGCACCGGTGAGGTGCCTGTCCCCGTGCTGTTGAGGGAGGCGTCCAGAGGGGAGTAGGACACCAGGGCGAGGATCATGAACAGGCCCAGCGCCACGAGGGCCACCCCGACGATCTCCCGCCAGCGGGAGTGGGCGACGGCGGGTGACGGTTTATTCTCTTTTCGGGTTTCTTTCCTGGACACGGGCACCTTCCATGGGCGAGGGATGCTACCCCACATCCCAAATTCCAAAACGCAGATCCCAGATCTCACATCTCAGATTTGGGTTGAAAAAACAATCGTGAATTCAACATGTTTGAGATCCGGGATCGGAGATCCGGGATGGCCTCTTTATACCAGAAACAGGAGGGAAAGAGAACCGACAGCGAGGCAGTAGACACCGAAGGGAAGAAGGTTGCCGCGGCCCAGGATCTTCATGAGCATGGCGATGGCCGCCCACCCTGTCAGGGCGGCGGCGAAGGCTCCGGCCAGGTATGCCGACTCCATCCCGGATCCCGCCAGCGCCCCCGATTCCAGCAGCAGCGCTCCGGCCACCGCCGGCAGGGACAGGATGAAGGAGAAGCGCGCCGCGTCGGTACCGGAGAGGCCCGCCAGGATCCCGGCGGTGATGGTGACACCGGACCTCGATACACCTGGCACGATGGCAAAGGCCTGGAAAAGGCCGATGAGCAGGGCGCCGGGCAGGGTCAGCCCGGAAAGGGGACGCCGCGCCGCCATGCCGAGCCTCCGCCCGGAGACCAGGATGAGGCCGGTGGCCACGAGACCGGCGGCCGCCGTTCCTGGCGAGGAGAAAAGGGGTTCGATGAGGTCCGAGAAAAAGACACCGACGATGCCGGCCGGCAGGGAGCCCGCCAGGATCAGGAGAGGCATCCTCAGGCCGCCTTGGCGGGGCCGCAGCGCCTCCCGGGCCATGACCGCCAGTTCCTTTCTGAAATAGACGAGGACCGCGACGAGCGTCCCGCCGTGGAGAAGAACGTCGAAGGCCGCCGCGGGCCCGTTGAAACCCGTGAGCAGCGACTGGACCAGGACCAGGTGACCGGAGGAAGACACCGGTAAAAATTCCGTCAGACCTTGAAGAATTCCCAGCAGGATCGATTCGAGCATCATTTTTTCCTTCGTTCCATGTCCGACGGAAGGCCACTGGTCCCGGGGGTGTCGGTGTGTCGGAGAGAGGGCCCCCTGTTCCTGTTCCCGGCTTCCACGGCACACCGGCGATCCGGCGCCTTCCCGTTACTCCTCCAGAATAACCGGAAGGACCGTGGGCCTTTTATCGAGAGCCCTCCTGTACACACCCCGCACTGCCGAGGTCAACTCCTCCTTCACTTCGGTTATGGATGAGGTACCCTCCCGCCACTGGTTGATGATGCGCCTTGCCGTGCGAGCCGCTTCCAGGTCCAGTTCCTCGCCCGCCAGACCGACACCGACGCCGATGCTGTGCACGGCGGGCTCAGCGGCCCTCCCGCCCCTGCGGGGCAGGGCAACGACCACAACCACCAGGCCCTCCCGCGCCATCCTCCGTCTCTGTACCAGCAGGGGATCGGCCAGGGAGGTGATCATCTCACCGTCCACCAGGAAGCGTCCGCAGTCCACGGATCCGGCAAGGCGCACTCCCCCGGGGGACATCTCCAGGATCTGGCCCGGGTCCAGCACGTGGATGCTGTCTGGCGCAAGGCCTGCCTCCCTGGCGAGACGGCCGCATGCCACCAGGTTCCTGTAATCCCCGTGTACAGGGACGAAATGCTCCGGTGCCGTGAGGCTGATCATGGTCCGGATCTCCTCAGCGCAGCCGTGCCCGGACACGTGGACCCTGGGTTGATCCCGGTAGTGGACCTCGGCCCCGAGGCGCAGGAGGTCGTCGATGATCTGCCCGATGGAGAGCTCGTTGCCCGGAATGATCCTCGACGACAGGATGACCGTGTCGCCTTCCCTGACCTTCAGCCCGGCGTGCTCTCCCCGCGCCACGCGGCTCAGGGCGCTGAAGGGCTCGCCCTGGGTGCCCGTCATCAGGTAGACGGCCCGTCCGGCTTCCGAGGGGCTCAGGGTCTCGGCCCCGACGACGGCCCCCCGCGGCGGAGATATGTAACCCATGTCGCGCGCGATGGTGAAATTCCGGATCACGCGGCGGCCCTCCAGCACCACCTTGCGCCCGGCTGCCGAGGCCGCACCGATGACCGTTGACATGCGCTGGATGTGCGAACCGAAGGTGGCCACGAGGACGCGCCCGTGGGCACGCCGCATGAGGTCCCGGAGAGTGGAGTCCACCTCCTCCTCCGAGGGGGTGACGCCGGGCTGCTCCGCGTTGGTGCTGTCGCAGATGAGCGCCAGGACCCCCTCTTCGCCCAGTCTCCTGAGCCCCTCCCATGTGGCTGACGGCGTGGGACAGCCAGCCGAGCGACCCATGCGAAAATCACCCGAGTGGACCACGGCGCCGGCAGGGGTCCTGAAGATGATGCAGGCCGAGTCCGGCACGCTGTGGTCCACGCGGAGGGCCTCGATCTCCAGATCGTCCAGACCGAAGGGGGACTGGAAAAGGATCTGGCGAAGATCACATGTCCCCCCCTGTGTCCCGCCTCTGCCGTTGGCCATCCGCTCCCGAAGGAGGGCCAGGGTGAAGGCCGTCCCGTAGACGGGGACGTCCACGCGGCTGAGGAGGAACGGGAGGGCCCCGATGTGATCGTCGTGCCCGTGGGTCAGGACCACGCCCCTGAGCCGGTCCTTGTTCTCCAGGATGAACGTGAAGTCGGGGAGGAAGAGGTCCACGCCCGGGAAGTTTCCCTGGGGGATCTTGATGCCGGCGTCGATGACGAGGAACCCGCCGTCCCACTCCAGGATGGCGCAGTTCATGCCGAAGGTTCCCACGCCCCCGAGGGGGATGAAGCGCAGGACGCTGTCGCTCATGTCGAGATCCACCCGGTCCAGCGCCCGCCATGACGCGGGGACGCGGGGACACTGGCACGCGGTGTGAAAACAGTTTCCCGCCGGGCCCGTGTCACCGTGTCTCTGATATTCAGACCTGACATTCCGTGTCCCCGTGTCACCGTGTCACCGCGTCTGACAGTCGGCAGGCCAATTCCGCGAACTGGGCCACCGACAGCTCCTCGGCCCGCACGGACGGGTCGAGGCCCATCTGTCCAAGGTTCAGACTGATGGCGTCCCGACCCAGGTCCGGGAATCCGGCCCCCAGGCTGTTGACAAGCTTCTTTCTCCTCTGGCCGAAGGCCGCCTTGACGACGCGCATGGCGAAGGCCCTGTCCGGCACCCGGTAGAGCGGCTCGGCACTCAGCTCCCAGCTGACGAGGGCCGAATCCACCCTGGGCGGGGGCAGGAAAACACCAGGGGGGACCTTGCGCACGATCCTGGGCCGTCCGTAAAGCTGGCAGGCCACCGCCAGGATGCCGAAATCCTTGGTGCCGGGGTTGGCCGTGATGCGCACGGCCACCTCCCACTGGACGAGGAACACGGCCCGGCAGATGCGCTGGCGGTGGTCCAGGACCCTGAAGAGGACCTGGGTCGAGATGGCGTACGGCAGGTTGCCCAGCAGGACCGCCTTCCCCTCAGGGGGCAGAAGCTCCTCCCAGGGCAGCCTCAGGATGTCGCCCTTGACCAGGCGGAATCCTGCGTGTCCGGCGAACTTCTCCTCCAGAGCGGGTATCAGGTTCCCGTCCACCTCCACGCCGGTGAGGCTCACACCGCGTGCGAGCAGCAGTTCCGTCAGCCGCCCCGTCCCCACTCCGACCTCGATGACCGCGTCCCCGGGCGACAGTCGGGCCGCAGCGACGATGGCGGAAAGGATGTTCCTGTCGTGCAGGAAGTGCTGGCCGTAGGCGGGAGGAGCGTATCGGTGACGAGACATCAGATCGAGTCCAGGGTACAGGGTCCGGAGGCCAGAGAAGCCGCAGTGCCCCGGAAGGGTTCCCCTTCCTTCAGCGGCGGCATGAAGATCTTTTCCCTGAATGCCTGTTCGGCTCAAGATGGATCATGGTCAATGGCAAGGGCATCCTCGTTGGATCTTACCACCCCGCACCCCCGGACCTTGGCTATAGGGCCACGCTTCCCGTTGACAATTGGGAAAGGGTACGGCACATTCCCAGAATGCTCCCAATTTCCCGATATTTCCGGTGTTTATACCTCACCGGGCTCGCCGTGGCAACACTGTCGGCCTGCGCCGTGACCCCCCCGAGGGAGGTACCGCCCAGACCCGCACCGCCCCCTGTTGCCAGACCGGCACCGGAGAAGAAGCCCGCGCCCCCGGCCAGGGTGCCTTCACCGGCCGAAGCGGTGCGGGACCGGGAAGAGCTCCTCAAGTACCAGGAGGCGGTCCGGGTCTTCCGCGAGGAGGGGCGCCCGCAGGAGGCCCACGAACTCCTGGAATCGTTCCTGCGCATGCACCCGGAAAGCTCCTACGCGGATGACGCGACCCTGGAGCAGTCCCGCATCCAGGGCTACCTCGGCGACTGGAAAAAAGCCACCACCCTCCTGGAGCGCCTTCTGACCAAATACCCGACCTCTCCGCTGAGAAAGCGGGCATTCCTGGAGATGATGAGGATCCAGAGGGACCGGGAGCGCTGGAAGGACTGCATCGAGGCCTCCCAGAGCGCCCTCTCCCTGGACCCGCTCCCGGATGAGAAGGCGGAGCTGCTCACCGTGGGAGCCGTATGCAGGGCCAGGCGCAAGGAGTACGTCCCGGCTGTCACCGATATCATCGAAGGGTACCGTTCCGCCATGACCGATCCCCTGAGGGCTTCGGCCCTCGATGCCCTCGAGCAGGTGACCGCAGACATGAAGCAGGGGGGCCTCGAGGATGTCCTCTCCGGTTCCGACGGCATGGAACCCTACGGGGTGCTGGCCATGATCCTGCTGGAAAAACAGATGGAAAAGGGTCTGTACAAGGAGGCCATGGCCGAACTCATGGACATTCTGGTCCACTACCCCGGGCAGGTGCCCGACAAGAGGATCGAGAACGCCTACGTCCTGCTCAGCGACCGCCTGCTGGTTCGCACCAACGTCATCGGCGCCGTTCTTCCCCTCTCCGGGCGTTATGCGGTCTTCGGGGAAAAAGCCCTGCAGGGGATCCAGACAGCCCTGGGTTTCCGTACCCCCACCGCCGGCACCGGTCCGGAAAGCAGGTTCACCCTCATGGTGAAGGATTCGGGGGCCGACCCCGTTCAGGCAGCCCAGGCCGTCAGGGACCTTGCCACTTCGGGGCAGGTCATCGCCATCATCGGCCCCATATTCTCCAGGACGACGCGCGCGGCTTCCCGCGCCGCCGAGGAAACCGGCATCCCCCTGATATCCCTCTCCCCCGACCCCGAGATCCCCGCCCTGGGACGGAACATCTTCAGGAGAAGCCTTGTTGACAGGCAGCAGGTCACGGCCCTGGTGAGGCTCGTCCACGACCGCCTGATGATGACGAGGTTCGCCTTCCTCTACCCGGACAACTCCTACGGCAAGGAGATGATGAACCTTTTCTGGGACGAGGTGGACCTTCGCGGCGGCGAGGTGGTGGCCGCGGAGAGCTTTCCCCCCGGCCAGACGGACTTCGGGCCGCAGATCAGGGCCATGGTGGGCCTCAACCGGAAGCTGACCCCCGAAGAGCAGAGCATGAAGGAGGCCGGACAGGAGGTGGAGCTGGCCCCCATCATCGACTTTGACGCCCTCTTCATCCCGGCCGACTTCCAGACCGTGGGCCTGCTCGCCCCGCAGCTCGCGTTCTACGAGGTCAACGAGGTCCTCCTGGTCGGGACCGATGGATGGAACAGCCCGTGGCTGGTGGAGCTGGGGGAACACTACGTGGAGGGCGCCCTCTTCACCGGCGGGTACCTGTTGGACAGTGCGCAGGACCCCGTCAGGGAAATGGTGGAGAGCTACTGGCTCACCTTCGGGGAGGACCCCATGACCACCGCCATCCAGGCCTACGACGCCGCTCTCCTCATCAGGACAGGTGTGGAATCAGGTCTGGTCCAGGACCGGTCGAGCCTCAGGGAGTATCTCATGGGCCTGAACCAGTTCCCCTCCGCCGAGGGGCCCCTTTCCACCGACTCGGAAGGGGACATCCTGCAGACGCCCTTCCTGCTCACCGTCACTGACGGCCGCATCGTCCCCTTCGAGATGGAAATCGATTAACAACCAGTCTCAGATCTCATCCTTCGACAAGCTCAGGGCGGGCTCAGGACAGGTATCTCGGTTCTCAAAGTACGGATCCGGGTGTCCGGTGTCTTGCGCCGCCCGGGTTTTTGCCCCGGCGCCAGGGCGAAGACCCGGGGACACCCGAGGCCGGACTCACGACACCTCACAGCTCCGACCCGGATGCAGGATCAGTGTTTCCCTTCCCGGATGAGCAGGGCGAGGAAGAAAGGGCCTCCAAGGAGGGCGGTGATCACCCCCACCGGGATCTCCGCCGGGGCGATGATGGTGCGGGCGAAGGTGTCGCACAGGGCCAGAAAGGACCCCCCGGCCAGGATGCTCGCGGGAGCCAGGACCCGGTGTCCGGGCCCCACGAGGAGACGGCAGATGTGGGGGATCATGAGCCCCACGAACCCTATGGGGCCGCACACGGCCACCACTCCTCCCACCATGAGCGAGGACGCGAAGAAGAGCATGTTCCTGGTGCGGACCACGTCCACTCCTCTCCCGGCGGCCATTTCCTCTCCTGTGGCCAGGATGTCCAGCTCCCGGGTCAGCCGCAGCGTGATCAGGAGACCGGCCAGGACCAGCGGCGCCATCTCGAGGACCGAACGGAAGCCGGCCACCTGGACGCCGCCCATGAGCCACCTTATGATGCGGAACGTGTGGGTGAAGTCGGAGATGTACTGTGTGAAGAGGTTGAGGCTGGAGAAGAAGAAACTCACCGCGACGCCGGCAAGCAGCATGGTGGCCGTACTCATGCCTCGGCGGGCGCGGGTGATGCCGTAGACCAGCAGGATGGACGCCGAGGCCCCCGCAAAAGCCCACAGCGGGGTGCCGGAGAAACCGGCGACGGAAAGGTACAGGCCGAACCGGATGGAGAGGGCCGCTCCCAGGGCCGCTCCGGAAGCCACGCCCAGGGTGAACGGGGTGGCCAGTGAGTTGCGGAAGAGGGCCTGATAGGCCATGCCGGCTGCCGCCAGGGCGGCTCCTGCCAGCCATCCGGCCAGGACCCTGGGCACCCTGATCATCCAGAAGATCCTGGCTTCGGTGCCCGACCCGGATGGGTCGAGGATGGCCCTGAGGGGGGTGAGCTTCATGCCCACAAGGGGCAGCATCAGGAGGACGGCCCCGGTACCGGCCAGAAGGGCAACAAGGACTGCGACCTGCCTGGTGCGGTTCACGGCCGCGGTCCTCCCGGCAGGGTCATGCTCAATCCCCTGGCCGGATGCGGGACGAGGGTGAACTGCTTGCCATACACGGCCTCGAGTACCGCGTTGTCCATGAAGGCCTCCACGGAACCGTTGTAGCGGGCCTCCCCCCCTGCCAGTGCCAGGATCCGGCTGGACACAGCCGCGGCGCTGTTGATGTCGTGGGTCACCATGACCACCGTGACACCGGACCTGTTCAGGCCGGACAGGATGGACAGGATCTCGTCGGTGTGTCGGGGGTCGAGGAATGTCGTCGGTTCGTCCAGGAGCATGGTTTCCGCTTCCTGGGCGAGGGCTCCGGCGATGAGGATCTTCTGCCTCTCTCCCGCGCTCAGTGTCCTGATGTCCCGGTCCGCGAGGGATGCGGTACCGGTGATGTGGAGGGTGCGCTCCACCACTTCGAGATCCCGGCGACCGGGCGGGGAAAAGGGGTTCAGGTAGGGGTAGCGCCCCATCATGACCAGCTCCCGCCCCGTGAAAGGGAACCATCCGGCGTCCGACTGCGGGACGTAGCTCATGAGGCGGGCCAGGTGCCTTCGCCGGTAGGCAGCGAGGGGCCTCCCGTCCACGGTGACCGCGCCTGTGTACCGGGAGATGACCCCCACGACGCACCGGAGCAGGGTGGTCTTGCCGGCGCCGTTGGGACCCACCACCGCGAGGAACTCCCCTTTGGGGACCTTGAAGGATACACGGCTGAGGATGGACCTGGCGCCCACCGAAAAGGACAGATCAGAGATCTCCAGGGCCGGATGTGATTTCCCGTTTTCCATGGATGGATGACCCTGGAACAGGGAAGGTGGCAAGTGGGGGCCGTCGCCTCTTCCCTATTCCCTGTTCCCCTCCCTCGACGGGTCTCGCGGCTCGGCGCCGCCCACCGTCCTCGGTTCATGGAAGGCGGACCCCGGGCGTGACGCGGGGCTTCCTCCTTCCCGGTTGATGATCTGGGCCATGTCCTCCAGCAGATTCACGAATCGGGGACCCGGAACCACCGTGTAATCCTCCCCCAGGATGTGGACACGACCTTCCCGCACCGCCCTGACGGCCGTTTTCTGCCGCCAGAGGTGGAGGAGGGCTTCCCTGTCGCCATCCCCGGTCAGGTCGGGGACCATCTCCAGGATGACGTCGGGGTCGAGGCGGACCAGTCCCTCCTCTGAAATGGCGGGGAACTTGAGGGTCTCCTGCGTGTAGGCGTTGACGGCGCCGGCCATGTTGACAAGGTCGTCGTAAAATCCGTCCCGGCCGGAGATGAAGACCTCGCCGCCCGTGCCCTTGTCCATGAGACGGCCCACGGCCACAAGCACCCGGATGGGAGAGGGGGGGACGGGGGGAGGGGGAGAATACAGCTTACGGACCCGCCCCATCCGTTCCTCCAGGGAGAGGCGCAGTCTCTCGCCCTCCTCCGGCACCGAGCAGCGGTTGGCGATGGCGGTGACCGAATCCAGGATCCCCTGGACGCGGCTGTGGTTCACAGCCAGGGTTGGAAGACCCAGTTCCCCGAGACGCGTCCTGGCGTCGTCGTGCTCGGCGAGAAGGACGACCAGGTCCGGCTCCAGGGACAGGAGCATCTCGTAGTTGACGTCGAAGTACCCTCCCACCCTGGGCCTGTTCAGGGCCTCGGGCGGGTAGTCGCAGTAACGCGTCACCCCCGCGACCCTCTCCCCGAGCCCCAGTTCGAAGAGCACCTCGGTGATGCTGGGGGCGAGGGAGACGATGCGCCGGGGGGGCGCTTCGTCGAGGGGACGAACAGGTGACGGAGCGGGGGAGCCCCCGGAACAGCCAGGTGGCAGTGATAGGAATAGGAATAGGAATAGAAATAATAATAATTGGAATGGTAATGGTAGAGGCGAAGGTGATGGCGGCAGAGGGGAAAGCCCGCGGCGGCAGGCGCTGCTGTCCAACCCGCCATCACTCTTACCATTCCTGTTTCTTCGACTATGGCTATTGCCCATCTTTCAACCTGAACCTGTACGCCACCCTGGCCATGGACTCCACCGGTTGCCCGTGTCTGACGGCGGGGCTGAAGGTCGCTGCCTTCACGGCCTCGAGAGCCGCCTGGTCCAGCAGCGGGTGTGAGCTCGAGGTCCTGATCCGCGCCCGGTGCACGGAGCCCTCCGCACTGACGGTCACCTCCAGCACCACCCTTCCCTCCTCGCCCCGTTTCCTGGAGAGGAGGGGGTAGACCGGCTCGGGGAATGCCACCACCTCGGCTCTCACGGGGGAGCCGTCGGACAGCTCATGCCCCTGGGCGGCGGCGGGCACAGGTTGGCCTGCGGAAGCGAGGAGAACAGTGTCCGGGGTGCGGGATCCGAAGTCCGGCTCAACCGCCGCCGCCGGCTCGTCTGCCGCCGGAGCGGTGAAAGCAACGGGCCCATAACCACCCTTGTCAATTTGCGCCCGGTCTTCCGGCGGATTCGCCACGATCCGGCCCCCCCCCGGGTCCGGCTCACCAGGGGACACCTTCCCCGCAGGCCGGGAAGGTGCCCCGGCCTCCACTGGGATTCCAGATAAGGGAGTTGTCGTTTGCGTCCCTTCAGGACCG
>CP070682.1:1231974-1235427 GCA_020352595.1 bacterium
CAATGACATGATACGATCCACCCCTTCCGCGTCAAGGGTCGGGATGATGAAGAACTCGGCCACGATCATCCCCAGGGATTGGAAGGATCTCCTGGCGATGGTCCTGATCTGTTCCGGGCTCATCTCATTGCCGAGGGCCATCTGGAGGTTGTCGAGGGCCGTCTTCCTGCGTGAAGCGTCCAGCCTGTAAATGAGTCTTCCGAGACACCGGCCCAGCCAGAGGGTCGTATGGCGGGGGAGTGTCCTGAAAAGAAGGCTGAATGTACCCAGGATGCCCCTCGCCAGGAGATCTTTCATGTCGGCCAACCATCTCTCGACTTTGTCATGACGCCATCCAGTCGCTCTTTAATAACCTGCTCGCCCTCCAGGATGATCAGGTGCATGACCAGAGCGAAGCACGGCAGGGATGCCTGGCTGCCGGGCCAGCGAACGGCGTCCTTTTCGGTGGTCACCAACGCCACGGCCCCGGCTCGTCGGGCTGTTTCGTTGATCCTCTCCACATCCCGCCTCGAATAGGGGTGATGGTCGGGAAAGTCCTGAAATACAGCGACATCGAGACCCAGCCTGTCCAGGGAGTCTTTGAAACTTTCGGGGTTGGCGATACCACAGAAGGCCAGGAAGGGTCCTTCCGGGGGCGTTACGACCTCCCCTGGCGGCGATCCGACGGGAACCAGGTGACTTGGCCGGAACTGGGCCCACACAACCGGCGCGGGGGTAAGGCGTCCGATCTCCTCCTCGAAGGCGGTGTCGACCCTGTTCGCTTTGGTCACCACGATGAGGTGTGCGTCCCTCAGCCGGCGCGGCGGCTCTCTGAGAAAACCGGCCGGGAGTGTCCACCCGTTCCCCAAACGCCGCGTATCGTCGATGACCACGATCTCCAGGTCCTTGTGCAGGGCATGATGGGAAAAAGCGTCATCGAGGATGAAAAGGTCCACCTTGTGCCTCTCCAGCAGCGCCCGGCCGGCCTTTGACCTGTCCGACGAAACGGCAACGGGCACTCCCACCAGTTTTCTGGCCATGAGGACCGGTTCGTCGCCCACCTGCTGAAAGCCGTCCCCGGATCCCGTTATGCGGATCCTTCGGCTCTTGCGGCCGTATCCTCTCGACAGGATGGCCGCGTCAAGGCCGGTCCGCCTTGCCCACTCGGCCACCAGCATGACCATGGGAGTCTTGCCGCCTCCGCCGATGGCCAGGTTCCCGATGCTGATCACCGGCCGCGGAAGTCTTTGGGAGTGACGGATCCCCAGCCGATAGGACCATCTGTGGACAGCGGCCAATGCCCGGTAGAAGAAGGAAAGGGGGACGAGCAACGGCATGAGGAAGGCCGGAGGTCCCGCGAGAAGCCTCTCTGCATGGCGCCGGACCAAAGTCAGAACTCTTCCGCCTCGTCGATGAGCATGACGGGGATGTCATCCTCGATCCTGTATTTAAGGCGGCAGCTGTGGCAAGCAAGAAAATGCCCTCCGTTCTCCAGCTGGACCGGCCCTTTGCATTTGGGACAAGCCAGAATATCCAGAAGCTCCTGGTCGATAGTCATGTGACACCTCGGGAAAAAAATTGCGGGTTGCGGATGCGGGGTCGCGTCCACGCAGAGACCCCCGGGTCGGCGCCTGGGACGTCCCTCTCTCGTTCAAGCCATCCCTTCACCGTTGCCCCGATTATCCCCGTTCGAAGGATATTTCTCAATACTCTCCGGATCCCGCCTGTTCTCCATCACCGTTCCGCCCACTTCCATCCTGCATTCCAGGGTGTCAGTTTCAGGGCTCCCTCAACCCCACCATCCTGTCGGCCGATTCCTGCAGCCTGAGCAGTTCCTTCTCCAGTGCCTCGCAGTCCTTCCGGACCGCGTCGTCACTCATGTCGCGGTCGAAATGCATGGGCTCGCCCAGGATGGCCGCCCCTCTGGCGAAGGGAAGCGGGAGCAGGTACCTGTCCCAGGCACGCCTGAATATGTGCGCGGGTGAAGCGGAGGAGGCCATGGGGACGACGGGGACCCCGGCCTTTTTGGCAAGATAGACGGCTCCCGGCTTGACCTCGTGGATGGGTCCCCGGGGTCCGTCCACAGCGAAGGTCGGGTTGTAGCCGTCCCGCATGAGCCTCATCAAGCCGATGAGGCCCCTGACCGCTCCCCTGGAAGCCGACCCGCGAACAACGCGGAAACCGAAACCCGCCATGGTGCGTGCCTGGAGCTCCCCGTCCCGGCTAAGACTGGCCATGACGGAGAGTTTCCGGCCTGCCAGGCAGCCGGTCAGGATGAACTGTCTGCCGTGAAAGAAGGCCAGGATCACCCGTTTGCCCTCTGCCTCCAGTGAGTCGAGGGTCTCGAACCCGACCCGCCGCAGCCGGAGGGAGGCCGTCACCACACGGATGAGGGTCCTGGCCAGGGGAGGTACCCAGTGCCCGGAAAACCCCGGATTAGCCTTTGACCCGTCCGATGAGGACATCGGCCTCCTTCTCCAGTTCTCTGAGAACCTCCGCGATCCTGAGACAATCGGACTGAACGGATCGTTCCTCAGAGTCCTCCCCCAGGTGCATGGGGACACCGAAAAGGACCACCGCCCGGGAAAAGGGCAGCGGCAATAGATAACGGTCCCAGGTGGACCGGAAGACCACTGACGGCCAGGCCGAAGTGGACACGGGAACCACGGGGATGTTAAGCTTCCTCGCGGCGAAAACCACCCCCGGCTTGACCACGCCGCCGGGGCCCCGGGGACCGTCCACCGCGAAGGATCCTATGGCCCCTCTCCTGACGAGCCTCATCATCTGCCCGAGCACTCTGGCTCCCCCCCGGCTGCTCGACCCCCTGATGATCCTGTAGCCGAATCCCTTCAGGATCCTCGACTGGATCTCCCCCATGTAGCTGATGCTGGTCATGATGGCCACGGGCCAGCCCCTGAGCTGGTGTACAAGCAGGAACTGTCTGCCGTGGAAGAAGGTCAGGAGAAAGGGCTGACCCGAGTTCACCATCTCCAGGACGGATCCCTCACCCTGGAACCTCGATCTCAGCGTTGCCCCGAAAAGACGGATGAAGATACGGCCAATGGGGGGGAAAACGGGCAGGACCCTGTAAGCCTGTTTTCTCCGCCACTCCCTGAAGGGGCTATGCCGGCTTCTCTTTGGTTCCATCGGAAGGGCTGTCCTCCACCAGCAGGGAGTAGAGGCGGGAGTATTCACCGCCGAGGGCAAGCAGCTCCTCGTGCCTTCCGGATTCCGTTATCCGGCCGTCCGAGATGACGATGATCATGTCGGCATCCTTTACCGTGGAGATCCTGTGGGCGATGATGAGGGTCGTACGACCCTCGACCAGGTTCTCGAGGGCCTTCTGGACCAGATGCTCTGATTCCGTATCCAGGGAACTTGTGGCCTCATCGAGGATGAGGATGGGCGAATCCTTGAGAAGGGCCCGGGCGATGGAGAGGCGCTGCCTCTGACCACCCGAAAGCCTTGCCCCAC
>CP070682.1:1235527-1238061 GCA_020352595.1 bacterium
ATAGGATTGTGTTTGCCATTTATATGAAAAACTTGTGACTGCCCTAAGGGAACACCTGATGTCCAAACCTCTTGTCGCCATAACCGGGGCCTCCTCCGGCATCGGAGAGGAGACGGCCCGCGCCTTTTCCCGAGAGGGCCACCCCCTCCTTCTCATGGCCCGGAGGCTGGACCGCCTGGAGGCTCTCGGGCTGGCGGACTGCCTTTGCGAGAAAGTGGACGTGACCGACCTCGCCTCCATGAGGCAGGCGATCCGGAAGGGGGAGGAGCGCTTCGGCCCCGTGGACTGCCTGGTGAACAACGCCGGGGTGATGCTCCTGAGCAGGGCCCACCTCCAGGACGTGAAGGAATGGGAGCGCATGCTTGACGTCAACGTCAAGGGGATGCTCAACGGCATCCACCTGGTGCTCCAGAGCATGATCGAGAGGCGGGCCGGGACCATCATCAGCGTCGCCTCCGTAGCCGGCATCAAGCCGGGCCCCAACCTGGCCATCTACAGCGGGGCGAAATTCGCCGTGCGGGCCATCTCCGAGTCTATCCGTGAGGAGGCGGCCCCCCACAATGTGCGCGTCAGCGTGGTGTCGCCAGGGCTTGTCGAAACGGAGCTTCTCGAGCACACCACCGTCCCGGAGCTTAAGGAAGCTTTCCAGGCCCTCAAGGAGCCCATGGGGGGGTTCCTCGATCCCGCCGATGTGGCCAGAGCCATCCTCTACGTCTACCGGCAGCCGGCCGGCGTGTGTGTACGGGAGGTCGTCCTCTCGGCCACCCGGCAGCTGCGGTAGCTGTGCGATCATCGAATTAGCCCCGACGATCTGTCCGTTCCCCGGGCCTCCCTATTGACCCCCGGCGCCCATTCCTTCCCACCGGGTCCTCAACCGCACCAGCTCCTCGCCGTCGTTCTCTCTCGTGACGGCGTGCAGCCACACCTTTTCCCCCTCCGCCTTCTTAAAGGCGACCCTGAGCCGGTCACCCTCGACAGCCGCATTCCTGAAAACCGCCTCGATGGAGACGGGCAGGGCGGCAGCGGGAACCTTCAGGCGCAGGGAATCCAGGGCCCACTGGATGTAGAAGACGTGGTTGACGTGGTTGTACATGTCAATGGAGCCGGAACCGACCCGGAAGCAATCCGAATGCACCGGTGCATCAAGGGCCGGAAGGTGTTCGAGCCCCCTCTCGGTGGCCTTGGCCTGGAGCAGGGGAAGGTCCGGAATGGGCCTTTGGCCGTTCACATGTGTCCCCTTCACCTTATCGATGAGGGCCCAGGAGGTGGTGGCCGCGGCCAGGTGTTTCCCCCTGGCATCCAGGACGAGGAAGTCGCGGAGATAGAACCTGCCCTGACGTCCCGAATGCCACGTGCGGACGGTCACCGCTTCCCCAGCCCGGGGGTACCTCGCCACCTCCAGACGATAAGCGGACAGGACCCAGTAAAGACCACGTTCCATCAATTCCTGGATGGTGACTCCCAGGTCCCGGATCTGCGAGTCGGCCGTCTCCTGAAGATAATCCAGCAACGAGCGCACATGGGCACCCTGATGGGGACCTATTTCGCAGTTGCGGACCGTAAAAGTGAGAGAGTGCTCCCTGTCCATCATTGCTGCCTCCTCCCGCCAACAGACTATAACACACACCCTTGCGACGCGACCGCGACGGTGTGCGCGGCGAAGGCCCGCGCTGATGTATGTCATGCCCACCCACGGGAAGGAATGCTGGTACCGGGAGACAGCCTTCGCCGGATGGCTTCTCAAAGGGCCCTTGACGGAACCGACCGCCAGGAGTACCGGCGGGCGTCCCTTTCTGTGACGGGGGTTCCGGCGTCAGCTGTAGTGCCTGTGCGCCTCTGAAAGGAGCTTCCGGAACCGGCCCAGGAGGGCGAACTGCTCGACCATGCCCAATACGCCGAAGCGCCTGAGACCCTCCGTAAGGGTGACCCTGGCCGGGAGCGCGCTCGCGTACAGGTTGTAAAAGCGGCGGTAAAACTCCTTTAACGGAAGGGCGGTGGGGGTAATGGCGTGGAGCATGTCCACCATTTCCGGGTCGCGGCTCAAGAGCTCCTGCTTCTTCCGCTCGTAAAGCTCCGAGCCGGGAAGTGGCGTCAGGACCGAGAAGGCGGCGTACCTGAGGCCGAGGGCCCTCACGTGCCTCTTGAGCTCCCTGAAATCGGCCTTCGTGTAGTCGGGATCCACCATGAAATTGGCGTAGAGCAGGACATTGAGCCGCTCCAATATCCTCGCAGCCTGCCTCTGCTGGGCTACCGTCATCTCCTTGTTCATGGATTTAAGGCGCGCGTCGGAGAAGGTCTCCATGCCCACGAAGACCTGGGCCAGGCCGATGTCGCGCCACTTGGCAAAGAGTTCGGGGTGGCGCACCACCGTATCGGCCCTGGCGTAGAGGAAGTATTTCTTTCGGATCCCCGCTTCCCTTATGGCGTCGGCCAGTTCGTCCATGCGGTGGACGTCGCACATGGACTCATCGTCGCAGAAAAAGACGTTGGGCTCCGCTATGGTCGACAGCTCCGCGACCACGGAAGCCGCCGAT
>CP070682.1:1238161-1241608 GCA_020352595.1 bacterium
ATGACGGGATCTTTCTGTGATGGTTTGAGAGGAAGGAGCGAGGAATGGCTAAAAAGATACTCATCGTTGAAGACAATATCGTGATCCTCACCATGCAGAAGCAGATATTCGAGATGGAAGGCTACGAGATCACCACGGCCCAGGAGGGGATGGACGCTCTCAAGAAGGTTCACCAGGAACAACCCGACGTCGTCCTGCTGGATGTGAACATTCCCGGCATGAACGGTTTCGAGCTCTGCCGTCAGATCAAGGAAGACCCGGCACTCCAGCGTATCATCGTCGTCATGATCTCCGCGGTCTACTATTCGGACGAGGATGCCAAGAAGGGCATGGCCATGGGCGCCGACGCCTATTTTACCAAACCCTACGAGAACGAAGTGCTCCAGAGCAAGATCAAGGAACTCATCGAAAGACGCGATGGCAAACAGTGACGTCCTGGCCCTTTTCCGGGAAAGGGGCGCCCTGCTGGAAGGGCACTTCGGACTGACCTCGGGCCGCCACAGCCCGGTCTACCTGCAGTGCGCCCTGGTCCTCCAGCACCCCGAGATTGCCAGAAGGCTGGGTTCGGATCTGGCTGCCCGCACCCTTGAGGTCTTCGGGAACCTCCACGGTCCGGCCTTCGACCTGGTGGTGTCACCTGCCGTTGGGGGCATTGTCATCGGGCAGGAGGTAGCGGCCCATCTCGGAGCCAGAGCCATCTTCTGCGAACGTGTTGACGGCCGGATGACCTTCCGGAGAGGTTTCAAGGTCGCTCCGGGCGAGAGGATACTGGCCGTGGAGGATGTGGTGACCACGGGCGGCTCCATCCGGGAGGCGGCAGACCTGGCCCTGGGAATGGGGGGTGAGGTCATGGGAACAGCCTCCATCGTCCACCGGTACACCGACACCCCCGTCGCGCCCACCCACCTTCCCCACGCTTGCCTTCTGCAGATCCACGCCCCGGCCTACGATCCCGGGGACTGCCCCCTCTGCCGGGATGGAATTCCCCTAGAGAAACCGGGTAGTAGGCATATCTCAGCTCCCAAGTTTTCTTAAACAACCCCCTAAAAACCCTTGACTTGCAACAAAAAATTTTTTATTTTAAGTGTAAGCGATAAGTAACACTTTACACTTTTGGTGAGGGTGGCCATGCCGAAGCTAGTCAAGCGAAAGGATATCTGCCGCATGCTCGGGATCTCTCCTTCCAAGGTGAACTTCTACACTACGCAGGGGCTTTTCCCGCTGGTTGGAAGGACACAGGGAGGATACGGCCTCTACGACGCCGACACGGTCCGTTCTCGCTTCACACGGATCACGGAACTGAAGGCCGAGAGGTTGACCATCGCCGAGATCAGGGAGCAGATTCTCGAGGAGGAGAAGGAGCGGAAGCAGTTTCTCGAGCTGAAGTTTGAGGAATGATTCCAACCGACTCCTGCACCGGGAGAAAAGTTGAGCAGAGATGACGCAAAGTTGAGGCTGCTGGTTCGCCGCACTCCGGGGGACCGGTCCCCAGCCCTTCGAAAAATGCTTCCAGCAGGTCTTTTCGAGCTGGAGGTGGTGGATTGCGCCGACGAGCTCGAGATCGCCCTGCGAGGCATGGAGCCCGACGTCGTTCTCCTGGACCTCACCACACCTTCCCTGGACAACCGCAAATCCTTCGATGTGGTGAGGGAGAGGGAGCTTCCGCCGCCCGTCATCGTCTTCGGTCCAAGGGAGAGCCTCTCCCTCCTCTCGAACTTCATCAAGCACGGTGCCCACGGAATGTTCTTTCTGGAGGATGACCCGGATGTCGTCATCCACAGCATCAGGCAGGCGGCTGACATCCACAGGCTCCGGAGTGAGAACGCACGTCTGCGGACCGCTCTTGAGCAGCGCGAAGCGACGGTGAGCATCCTGCAGCACCTCGGCGAAGCCATGTCCACGGTCTTCGATGTCAGGCGGATCCTCAACCTCACCCTGAGGGTCGTGCGCAGGGCCCTCGACTGCGAGGCGTGCAGCCTCTATCTGACGGGCGAAGAGGATGACGGGCTGGTGGACCTCAGGGACCTCGGTTTCGAATCGGGACAATCCCAGATGGAACTGTGGAGCTCGGCCGGACGCAACAGGCGGGAGATCCTGAGGGCAGCGGCCACGGCCTGCCTGGAACAGGGTCGGACGCTCAAGCTCAAGAGCAAGGAGGAGGTCCTGGCGCTGCTGCCGGAGACGGGAGGTGAGCTCGCCGGTGGGGAGATCCGCTGCCTTCTGGTCGTCCCCCTGAAGGTCGGCAAACGCCAGTTCGGAGCCCTGGTGGCCGCCAACCGTCTCGACGGAGGCGTTTTCGACAACAGGGACGAGGAGATCATCACCGCGGTGGGCCGGCAGACGTCCCTTGCTCTGGCCGGAATGCGATCGGCCCAGAAGGAGGAGAACTTCCGGGAGGAGCTATCCGAGCAGGTGCAGGTCGCCACGGGGAAGCTCAAGGAAAGGAACCTCGCCCTGGCCAGAGAGCTCAGGCAGAAAGAGGAGACGAACAGGAAGATCCGGGAGATGGCCGAGGAGATCGCGGAGAAGAACCGCTCACTGGAGGACATGATCAAGCAGTTCAGCGTCATCCACGAGATCAGCCAGGTCATCGGTTCGGAACTCGAGGACGAGAAGCTCATCAGAAAGATCATCGTGGAGACGGCCACTCTACTGCGGGCGGAGACGGTTTCGGTCATGCTCCGGGACGCGGACGGCAGCCTGAGGATCAAACATGCCGAGGGCCTGAGCGCGGAGATCATCAAGTCAACCAGGGTCCGGCCCGGGGAGGGGATCTCGGGCTGGGTGGTCGAGGAGGGCAAGCCCATCCTCGTCAGGGACGTCAACAGCATCAAGAAGGGAACTGCCGACAAGACCTTTTACCACAGCGACTCGCTTCTCTGCGTACCCCTGAAGATCAAGGGGGAGGTAACAGGTGTGGTCAACGTGACCAACCGCAAGGGGGGCGGCAGCTTCGATGAACGGGACCTTTTCCTGCTCACCATCCTTGGGAACCATGCGGCCGTGGCCATCGAGAACGCACGCCTTTACACGGCCATAAGGGAGAGCTATTTCAAGACCATCAAGGCCCTGGTCAACGCCGTGGAGGCCAAGGACAACTGGACCAAGGACCACTCCGAGAACGTCACCAACTACAGCCTGAAGATCGCCGACTACCTCGGTCTGTCCGAGCACCAGAAGGACATCATCCGATACGCGGGCGTCCTCCATGACATAGGGAAGATCGTCATCTCCAGCAGCATCACCGACAAACCGGACAAGCTCACCGAGGACGAGTGGGAGAAGATGAAGGAGCACCCGCTCATCGGTCAGAGGATCCTCGACCCCATCGACTATCTTGAGCCCGTCAAGATCTGCATCCAGACGCATCACGAACGGTGCGACGGATCGGGCTATCCCTTCGGTCTGCGCGCCCACGAGATACCCCTGGAGACGCGCATCATCTCC
>CP070682.1:1241708-1244805 GCA_020352595.1 bacterium
TGACGCCCAGCATAGGTCGCAGGATGATCTCCCTTCTCGGGGGGATACCCGCGAGGGATCTTGGGTCCATGCGCCTGAGGACGCGGAAAAGGACCGTTTCCACCTGATCGTCGGAGGTGAGTCCCGTGAGCACCCACTTCGCGCCTGAACTTCTTGCGGCATCCAGGAGAAAAGCGTAACGGATCCGGCGCATGGCCGCCTCGAGGGAGCGGGTCTTTTTCCTGAGTGCCGGCAGTTCGCCGTCGCCGATCCGGTGCGTAATGAGGGGAACCGCCAGTTCCCTGCAGAGATTCTCCACCCACATCCGGTCGCTGGCGGAGCATTCCCGCACCCCGTGATCCAGGTGAGCTGCCACCACAGGTCCTTTCCATGCGCTTCCGGGGCCTCCCGTGGACAGGATCAGGGCCGTGGAGTCCGCGCCTCCTGAGAGGCCAACGAGGCAGGCGTCGTCCGACTCCGCACCCAGGGCGAACAGGTTCTCTCTCACGATATGGGGAAGGGATTGCATGGTGTTTTCCCGTACTGGTCCTGTGCCGGGCATTTTCAGGGGGACGCCACACCGGAGACTTGGGGACCGCGCACCCCCCCACCTGCCGGCGGCGGGCGGCTTGATCTCCACCACAGGCGCATGCATCAAAGGGAACTGTACCGCCAATTCCAAAAAAGAGAAACCCGGGAGTGGGGTTCCCGGGCTGCTCCGCCTTGCACGTGTCTGGCGCACCATCAGGAGGAGGGGCCCTGATCCTCCCAGCCCGGGTTCTTTTTCACCCTGGCCAGCTCTGCGGCCAGCGTCTCATAGTGGTTCTCCTCGAATTCCGACAGGTATTCAAGGAACGCGGCGGACCTTTCATCGGCTGCCTCGTTGGCCATCTTCCGGTATGTTTCGGAGGCCTCCTTTTCCGTCCTCATGGCCATCTCGAGGAGATCGGTCAGCGTCATGTTCTCCATATCGGGCACGTCCACCGTGATGCCGAACCTCGCCAGGTCTCCGGGCTCCGTTCCCGTCTGGGCCCAGTAGAGCCTGCTCAGCGTCTCCCTGTGTTCGAGTTCGTCTTCCGCCAGATTGAGGATCTTTCGCCTCACAAGGGGATTCTTCACCTTTTTCGAGAGAGCCAGATAGAATTCCCTTCCCTCGATCTCCCGCTTGATGGCTTCCAGCAATGTCTTTCCTGTATCGGGGTTGGCTTTCAACGGTTCACCTCCATGAAGAATTTCAACGACTTTAACATGAAACCGCTCAAGTGGGGAGTTTGAAGTTGGCCTCCGGGGGCTTGAGCCCGGGGACATCATCCCGGAAGAGGTCCCTCCTTCCCTGGACGACCCCGTGGTGAGCCCCAGGCTCCCGCCCGTACACCCCTTCAGGACCGTTGACGCGGGCGCGGTTCACCCTTAACCTGAATCTCCGTCAACCGCCCCAACGGATCCACCCAAAGGAGGTTTTTCATGAAAGACACCCTCGTTCCCGGTATCGAGCACACATTCAGGTACACTGTGGCCCGTGAGAAGACCGTGCCTCATCTCTTCCCGGAGTCCGGGATCTTCCGCACCATGCCGCAGGTCCTGGCCACGGGCTATTTCGTCGGTCTGGTGGAGTGGGCGTGCATGGAGGCCATGGCCCCCCATCTCGCCGATGGTGAGGGCAGCGTAGGAGGCATGATCCAGCTCACGCACACATCCCCTACCCCACCGGGCATGGAGGTCACCATCCGGGTGAAATGCCTGGCCGTGGACGGACGCAGGACATTGTGGGAGTTCGAGGCCAGTGACGAAAGGGACCCCATCGGACGGGGGAAGCACGAGCGCTTCACCGTCAACTGGGAGCAGTTCGGCAGGAAGCTCAGGGAGAAGATGGCCGACTGAGCGGACAGGGGTATAAAAGAAGTGGAAAGGAGGAACCAGGTTCCGGGTGCTGATGCGAGTCCCGGACCCGCGCTTCGTTCTTCGTGCTGCGCTCCTCGTTCTCGGCTATCAGTTCCAGTCGCCCTTTTCCGTCAGGCGTTGAAGTAGATCACGGCGTAGATCTGCGCTTTCTCGTCGTTCATCGCTACGATCCTGTGCGGGACATCCGAACTGTAGTACACGGTGTCTCCAGGCTGCAGCCTGTAGGTGTCCTTGCCGTACTGGAGCTCGACGGACCCCGAGATCACCGCGATGAACTCTTCACCCTCGTGCTGGGAGACCTTGACCTGCCCCGGTGGCTGGGGAACGACCTCGATGAAGAAGGGTTCCATATGCCGGTCGATCTTGCCCCTGCCGAGGGAATGGAAGATCAGGGAGGCCGGTGAACCGGATTCGGATGAAAGTTCAGCCCTGACGGCCTCGTCCCTGTCCGCCGCCCTCACGAGTATGGGATCCTTTGCGATGGTGTCGTCGAGAAAGTTGGCCATGCGTATCCCCATGGCCCGGGATATCCT
Organism: bacterium; assembly: GCA_020352595.1. Classification (GTDB taxonomy): domain Bacteria; phylum BMS3Abin14; class BMS3Abin14; order BMS3Abin14; family BMS3Abin14. The sequence continues at coordinate 1,244,123 of CP070682.1, forward strand.
GAGGAGGGAACCGATGGCCGGTTTGACGGAGTTCGTCTCCACGTCGACGATGAACTCCCTGTCAAGACCTGACCTTTCAGCCAGATCCTCCTGCGTCAACCTCTTGATTTCCCGGAACTTTCGAACGAGATCACCGATTCTGTCCCTATCCATGGACCACCCTCCCTGTCAGTTCTCCCTGATTCCCTGGACCACAGTTCCCTGGACGGACGACCCTGACGCCGGCATCCCCTCGCAGCCTATGCCCCCGGTCAATGATATCTCGGGGGATTCCATGCGCCGAACCGCTCCCGGATGACCCTCTCGAGCCTCGGGGCGATAACCAGGTCGAAAACGCTCTGTTTGCCCGGAAAAAGCCGGCCGGCAGCCATCCTGAGTTCCTCCAAAGTCTTCCAGGCTTCGTCGAAGGTCATCCTTTCGACGCAAAGCCTCTGGTGCGTGAGGTCGGTGAGGATCCTCAGATACCTGATGCGGCGGTTCTCCTCCGCCAGATCCTGGCTTTCCGGCACCTTGCCGGCTTTCCTGTCTGCAGTCATCTTTTGCGTTCCACTTCCTGCCTGTTGCCCGGACCGCCGTTCATCCGGCGGGCGCAGGCATTCTAGCACCATGAAGCTTGACGGGGAAGGGACGGCCAGACCGGAGCTCTACGGACGGGTCATGAACCGGATTGTCCGGGGTGCTCA
>CP070682.1:1244905-1247939 GCA_020352595.1 bacterium
ACCTTCCTGGTGGGTGTGGCCGCTGCGGCCGTCCTCCTCGTCATCCCCGCATACATCTACAACTTCAAGCCCATCAAGGAGATCGTGCTCTTCGGCGAGATGCTGGCCATCACCGCCATCTCCATGTGCATCATGTTCATCATGGTGGACATCGGGCGCCCCGAAAGGGTCTGGCACATCCTGCCCTTCTGCGGCACCATGAACTTCCCGGCCTCGCTGCTGGCATGGGACGTCCTCGTCCTCAACGGCTACCTGTTCCTGAACCTCGCCGTTGTTCTCTACGTCATGTACCGCATCGCCCATAACCGGGAGTACAGCATGGCGGTGGTCAAGCCCCTGGTCATCCTCTCCATCCCCTGGGCCGTCAGCATCCACACCGTGACCGCCTTCCTTTACAACGGGCTGCCGGCGAGACCCTTCTGGAACGCCTCCATCCTTGCGCCACGGTTCCTGGCATCGGCCTTCTGCTCGGGACCAGCCATCATGATTGTCATCTTCCAGATCATCAGGAAGATCTCTCCTGTGGAGATCGAGGACCGGGCCATCAACAAGATCGCCGAACTCATCGCCTACGCCATGGGGTTCAACCTGTTCCTCTTCGGGGCCGAGGCTTTCAAGGAGTTCTACTCGGGCACGGTCCACATGGCCCCCCTCCAGTACATGTACTTCGGCCTGCACGGGCACGCACGCCTGGTGCCGTGGCTCTGGGCCGCCCTCCTCTTCAACATCGTGGCCTTCCTGCTGTTCCTCTCCACCAGGGCGCGGGAGAACCCGGTGACGCTGAACCTGGCCTGCGGCCTCGTGATCGTGGGCGTCTACATCGAAAAGGGGATGGGGCTGGTCATCCCGGGCTTCATTCCGGGAGCGCTGGGCGAGATCTACGAGTACTCGCCCACCAACCCGGAGATCCTCATCACCATAGGTGTGTGGGCAACGGGCGCGCTCCTGTACACCCTGATGCTCAAGTTCGCCGTCCCGGTCTACACAGGCCAGCTGCGCTTCGCGGAAGGATCGAGAACCTCGGCAGCCCAGTTGGAGGGAACGCAGTCCCAGGGCAGCCTGCCGCAGCCGTCCACGGACTGAGGCAGTATCCGGGTGGCAGGCAACCGGACACCCGGGAAGGTACCGGGTACATTCCCGGGTGTCGGATCCTGGATACAGTATACTTCAGCCCTTGTGGTCATCCCGCCGGTGTCCGGTTCCGCAGTTTGATCTAATTTACTGAATTCATGGTGTTTTATAGGCGCGAGATTTTGTGAATAATAATACATGTGACTCCGCCCAAAAAGCCCCTTGACCTTCCATGGGAACGTGGTATAGACAGGTATCCCGTTCCCGGAAGCCTTCAGTTAAAAAAGACGGGGGAAGCAGGTCCTTGAGCTGGTTTAATCCCTTGAATATCCTCAGGCATGTGAAATGGATCCTGACTCCGGATAAACTGGAGAGGGAGGATCCCGCCATTGCGCGCAGGGGGCGCTTGGAAGGACACACTTTTGTCGGCTGGATCCTCCAAAGGGAGGAACTCAGCCAGGAACCGGTCTCGCAGAGGCGGCGAGGCCGTCTGGGTGGGGCCGGTTTCGTGGGCTGGCTGCTGTCACGGGAACGGCTCGCTGGAGAGCCGGAGATGGGGGCGCGTGGTTCCAGGCTGGCCCAAGGGGGATTCCTGAGGTGGCTTCTGGCCTCCGAGAGGCTCGAGGAAGAACCCGTTCCCATGACACGGAAGGGTCCTTTCAGCCGGGAAGGCATGGTCGGGCAGCTCCTTTCGAGGGACAGGCTCGAAGCGGAACCGGCACCACCCTCCGCCGAGGGGCCCTTTCAAGGCCTCGGTTTCCTGGGGTGGCTGCTCCTGCCGGAAGATCTCGTCCTCGAAACGTCGAGGGAGAGGAAGGCCCGGCGGTTCGGTGAGAAAGGCTTCCTGAGGTGGCTGCTTGGGGCGGACAGGCTGGAGGAGAACAGTTCACAGGGAAGCGGGGAAGCACGGCCCGCGCCTGTTCAAGAGAACGAGGATGAAACTCAACCCAAGACGCTGAACGGAAGGTGAAAAGATGGAGCACACCAAACATCTGTGGCGCGCCATTCTCATCTGGGTCATCGTGACGATCGGGTATCTCCTGGGCAGGGGTTTTCTCGTGCCGGGAAGCTTCGGTCAATACGGTTACTACAGGGGGGACAACCTCAAGGAGCAGGTCAACATCCGCGTCCCGCGGCACGGCGACGGCATCGAATCCTGCGCCTACTGCCACGAGGACAAGGTGGACCAGATCATGGCCACGCCCCACAAGGTGATCAACTGCGAGACCTGCCACGGCCCCCTGATCACCCACGTCGAGTACCCCAGCATCGAGGAGTTCCTCAAGGATCCCGGCCAGTTCGATAGGACGGGGGAGATGGAGATCCACTCTGCCCAGGAACTGTGCATCAAGTGCCACGACTACCAGCTGGCCAAGCCCAGGGACTACACCACCATAGTCGTGAAGAGGCACCTCGAGGAGCGGGACATGGAGCTGGGCCCCTATGTCTGCTTTGAGTGCCACGATCCCCACGATCCGGAGATGTGAGCGATGGAACCGACCATGGACAAGAAGACGAACCCGGAAAGAGGAGTCGGCATGAAGGATGTAAGCAGAAGAGGATTCCTGCGCTCGGCGCTCGGCGCAGCGGTCTTAGGGGCCCTTTCGTCGGTCCTCTCGGCCGTCGTGCCCGGCAGGATGAGGAACGCGCTTGCCACCACAAAGGTGCAGCCGGAACCCATCCGGACCGGTTACAACCCATACGAGCACTACTACTCCTACGTCATCAACCTGCACAAGTGCATCGGCTGCGGATCCTGCGTCCGTGCCTGCAAGATGGAGAACGAGGTGCCCACCGGCTTCTACCGGACCTGGGTGGAGCGCTACCAGAGGGGGCAGGAGGAACACGCGAGGATCGACTCCCCCGATGGAGGTCTCTACGGATTCCCGGCCACGACCGCCGGCGTGGAGGGTGTTTCCAAGGCCTACTTCGTGCCGAAGATGTGCAACCACTGCGACGAGAC
>CP070682.1:1248039-1252476 GCA_020352595.1 bacterium
ATGGGGGAAAAGGTTTAGTGTGGAATAGGGGGTGGTGGATCCTGATCAGGTATGAGGGGGGAGAGCCGTCAGACCCCGGAAGGGCGTCCTTTTCTCAGGCCGGTGGGGGATGGTTCCCGTCGTCGACCTAGAGGCCCTTGATGGACCAGATAGCCTTCTGGGCCTGGTCCGCCCACTTTCCGTAGGGTTCGATGCCGATGACCCGGCCGTACTCCTCCATGGCCTCCCGGTATTTGCCCTGCCAGCGCAGGGTCTCCCCCATGTGGAAGTGGATCTCCGGGATCCCGGGCTGGTACTGGATGGCCCTCTCCAGAGCCTGGTAAGCCTCGTCGAACTGGCCCTGCTTGAAATAGATCCACCCGAGGGTGTCGTAGTAGAACCCGTTGCTCTGATCCTGTTCCAGGGCGGCGTTGGCCAGGGCCAGGGCGTCCTCAATGTTCTCGCCTCTCTGGACGAAGGCCCATGCCAGGTTGTTGAAGGTCCTCGTGTTGTCAGGGTTGAGCTCCAGGGCCCTGTTGTAGTGGGAGACGGCCTCGGTGTATCGGCCCTGCGACATCAGGACCTCGCCCAGGTTGTGGTGGAGGCGATCTAGGCTCGGATCGATGGAAAGCCCCTTCCGGTAGGTGGCGATGGAGTCCTGGATCCTTCCTGTCTTGTACTGGAGGACGCCCAGGTTGCTGTAAGCCAGGACGTAACCTGGATCCAGCGTGATGGCCTTTAAAAGCTCCCTCTCGGCCTCTTCGAAACGCTCGGAGACCAGGAGCGCGACGCCCAGGTTCCCGTGGATCTCGGCGGTGTCGGGGTCCAGTTCAAGGGCGCGCCGGAACTCGGCCACGGCCAGATCGAGCTTGCCGAGGTGGTAATATCCGACGCCGGCGTTGTTTCTGGCGAAGGCGAAGTCGGGGGAGTACTCGATGGCTTTCTGGAACCTCTCCAGGGCCTCATTGACGTTGCCACGCGTGTAGAGCGCGATGCCGACTCCGTTGATCCTCTGGGCGAGGATGAATTTGGTCGCCCGGCTCTTGCAGCCTGGAGCCGCCAGGAGGACCGCGATAAGCACCGCCATGATCCGGGCCGCCCTCATCTGAGCTCCCTCACCTGGGTAAGGACGTTGCCGGCAGGATCCACCGCCCTTATGGAGACGCTCCCCGTGTCCCTGCCCAGACCCCTGAAGATCCTGAAGGAACCGTCGGGTCCGAGACGGACTGCGGACCCGTTGATGGAGAGCTGGCTTCCGGGTTCCACGGCCCCGGCCATGTAGATCCTGCCCCCATCGGCTCCGTCCAGGACGATGGGATCGTTCATGGCGAAGAACGGCGGTGTCTGGTCCTGGATCAGCCTGAAGACGGAGAAGGGAGAGAAGAGGCTCTCGCGGCCCCTGCCGTCCACGGACGAGACACGCCAGTAGTAGATGCCGGGCTCCATGTCGGGCACGGTGGCGCCGCCACCCCTGATCCTGGAACTGTCGTAGACCACCTTGGTGAAGTATCTGTCCGTGGCCACCACGAGGTGGTAGTTGGCCGCCTCGGGGACACGGCTCCAGCTGAAGGCCACGGGGAACACCTTCCGCGCTCCCACACGCCAGTCCAGGTTGGGCGGGTCCTGGGGCAGAGGCACTCCCAGAAGCCGTCCCCTGGAAACCACCTGTCCTTCCCTGGCAAGACGCACGACCTCGTTGGCACCGAGCCGGACGTCCTTGCCTCCGGCGTTGACGGACACATCACCGGAGATGAGCTTGTATTCCGTCTGGTTCTCCTTGTCGACGCGTATGTTCATGCGGGCCTTGCGGACCTGCGCCACCGATCCGGGCGTCTCGATGAGGAACCGCGAACCCCTGGCCGTCGGCCGCAGGATACTGGCCTCCACGTCCGACACCAGGAGCTTGATGGCCGAGTTCTTGGTCCTCGTGCGGACATCCTCGCTGAGCTCGTCGATGTGGACCAGGGAGTCGGATTTAATGGTCAGCTGGCTGCCGTCGTCGAACTGGACGACACAGGAGGATCCTGACCTGGTTCTGACCTTGTCCCCCTTCTTGAGCTTGACGCCCTTCTTCGCGGGTTCCCAGCCCAGCGATCCGGCCACCTGGATCTCCACATCCCCTTTCAGGTGCATGAAGGAGGCGGCCCTCTCCCTGCGGAAGTACTCGTCGGACCTGAGCTTCTCGAGGGCCTTTTCCAGGCCGGCCATGGCCTGTTCCCCCAGGATAAGCGATTCGGTGTACTTGCGGTCGTCGTAGTTCTTCCTCGCCTGGAAAAGGGTTTCCTGGACGGTCCGGTAATCTTCGAAGGCCAGCTCCTTGACACCCATGACGATGGCCTGGTCGAACTGCTTGTCAGCCGTGCTTATGAGCCTCCTGGCCTGGGCCTTGGGGCTCAGGAACTGGTAGTAGACGCCCACGAGAATGGCTCCGATGACGGCCACGACGATGAGGAAGTTGACCCAGAACTGGAGCGTGGAGAAGGGGATGATGACAGTCCGCCACTTCAGTCGCCCCCCGGGTTGAGTCCCCCTGCCGGCCCTGCGCTCCATGGCCTAGGCCCCCCTGTTGACGATCCTGGTGTAGATGCGGGTCATGGCGTCCACCACAGTGGGATCGTACCTGCTGCCCTTCCACTCGTGGAGCTTGCTCACAACGAACTGTGGATCCATGGCCTTCTGGTAGAGCCTGTCCGTGGTCATGGCGTCGAAGGTGTCCGCCACGGCGATGATCCGGGCCAGCAGCGGGATCTGGTCCCCGGCCCTCCCCTCCGGGTATCCCGTGCCGTCGAGCCGCTCGTGGTGATACTGGATACCCGGCATCACCTCCTTGAGCTGGCTGATGTGTCCCATGATCATGGCGCCCCAGCGGGGATGCTGCTTGATGACGTGATACTCCTCATCCGTCAGCTGTGAGGGTTTTTTCAGGATGTGGTCCTCGATGCCGATCTTGCCCACGTCGTGGAGGAGGGCCGCGATGTTAATCTTCTGCTGTTCGGCGGGGGAAAGGCCCATCTCCTTGGCGATCTCGAGGCTGATCTGGGCCACACGCTGGGAGTGGCCTCTGGTATACGGGTCCTTGGCGTCGATGGCGGCCGCCAGGGCCTTGGTGGTGTTGATGAAGGTGTCCCGGAGGTTCTGGTCGTGGCGTTCGAGCTGGGCCGCCATGTGGTTGAAGGTGCGGGCCAGCTGCCCGAGCTCGTTGCGCGATCTGATGTCCACCCTCTCCTGGAAGTTGCCCTTGGCAAGGGACATGGCCTTTCCGGCCAGGATGCCGATGGGCCTCGCCAGACGGAAGGCGAGCAGGGTGCTGGCCACTCCCGCCGCGAGGATGGCCACCACGGCCCAGATCAGGGCCTGGTAGCGCATGTCCCGGATGATCCTGTAGGCGTCGTCACGGGGCTCCTGCACCACCACGCCCCAACCCAGGGCCTTGACGTTGGCGTAGGAACCGACCATGTCCTTGCCCATCTTGTCCTTGAAGGGGATGGTCCCCGCGCTCACCCCGGCGAGCAGGTACCGTCCCACGATCTCCACCGAGCTCATATCCTCCGACTTGGCGACCCGGTCCTGATCCTGGTGGGCGATGAGGACCCCGCTCCGGTCCACCACGTAGGCGCTGCCCTGCCTGCGGATGTTGATGCGCTCCACCGTTGCCTGCACCTTCTGGAGGCTCACCACACCCAGGAGAACGCTCTGGATGGTCCCGGCAGACCCGTAGACCGGCATGGCCACCGCAATCACGGGCACCTTCTGTTCGCCCAGGACCATGGGACGGCTGACGTAGGTCTTTCCGGATGAGGCCTCGGCCACCGCCGAGGTCAGGACGCTTTCCGCCATGGCCGGCACCTTGGACTGCCCCACCCGGAAGACCCTGGCGACCTGACGGCCTGAGGTGGAGTACTGGATCAGCTGGACGATCTCGGGGTACTGGTCCAGGTAGAATATGAGGGACCGCTCCCTCTCCTCCCTGTCCAGGGGGCTGCTGCCCCCCTGGGCCTTGGCCACCAGCTCCAGGTTCCCCAGAACGTTGGACATGGCCGCGGAGATCTCTTCCGCCGCCGAGTTGGCGACCTGGCTGTGGAGCGCCAGGAGCTCGTCCTCGAGGAAGGTGCGGTTGATCCCCACGAGCTTGTAGGAAGCCATGAGGAGGGGGATAACCGAGACCGCGAGGGTCACCAGCAGGAACTGGTACAGGATCCGGATCCGCCTGTCAGAACCCTTGCCGGGGATGGGAGTTCCCTCGGTCTCCCTGCTCTTGCGCTTGAAAAAGGCGGCTGCCATCAGGTGCTCTCTCCTGCGTCCCTTCCCCCGACGACGATCTCCGGGATCCTGAGGGTTGGTTGGGCGTCGCCGATGGGCACGCCCTGCCCTTCCTTTCCGCACGTTCCGATGCCGAATCCCAGATCGTTCCCGACCATGTCCACACTTTTTAACACTTCGGGACCGTTACCGGCAATA
>CP070682.1:1252576-1257344 GCA_020352595.1 bacterium
CGGCGTTCTCCATCCCGAGGGAAAGGGCCAGGGAGCGGATGTGCTCCCTGTGCTCCTCGGTCAGTTCCTCCACGACCGCGTGGCCTGCGATCACGGTGCCCAGGTCCACTCCCTGCTCGGTGCGCAGGGGCATGATCACCTGCCCCATCCGCGCATGGCACAGGCTGAATATGGGGGCCTTTTGGGATGCGGCCCTGTCCAGGTTCTTCTCGAGGGAAGCCTGGCACAGATCCGCGCCCGTCCCGGTCGCCTTGACCTGGAGACAGAACGCGGAGTCGCCCACGATCAGATCCTGGAGCTTCGACTCGGGGGGGACATAGGAGAAGGTCAGGCCTGTGGCCTGTGACGCAGCCTTCAGAAAGCCCTTGAGTTCGTCGCGTGGAAGGGGGTAACCGGATTCTATCATGAGGTCATCCCGTTCAGTTCCCGGGCCCGCGACCGGCAGGGAGGTTGAAATAGAAGGTGCTGCCCCCGCCCTCGGCGGCCCTGACGCCTATGCTGCCCCCGTTCATGCTCACGAGCTGCTTGCAGATGGGAAGGCCAAGCCCCACCCCCTGGGAGTCCGTATCCGAGAAAAGGCGGTGCTCACCGTATTTCTCAAAGATGGCCTCCCTTCTGTCCTCGGGCACACCGGGGCCCTTGTCCTTGACGAACACCTCCACCGTCTCCCTGCCGCCGCCCCGTGTGGTGACGCCGGCTCCCACGATCACCTCGGACTGGGGAGGGCTGTACTTGATGGCATTAGACAGCAGCCTGTTGATGACGTCCCCGACGCTCTCCTTGTCCGCGCGGATCACCGGCAGGTTCCCCTCGACCTCCATCCTGAGGGTGATCCCCTTGGCCTGAGCGGCCGACTGGTTGCTGATGACGGACCCCATGATGGCTTCGGAGACAGGGAAGTTCTCCCTGTTGAGCCGGTAATCCGCGAGCTCGATCCTGGTCAGGCTCAGCAGATCGTCCACGATCTCGGTGAGCTTGGATGTCTCCTCGGCCATGACCTGCAGGTATTCCTTCTGCCGCGGAGGCGCCTTGCTGTAGGTGTCTTCCCAGAGGAGGTCCAGAAAGCCCTTCAGGGACGTGATGGGGTTCCTGAGGTGGTTGGAGATATTCTCCAGGAACTTGCTCTTGAGATGGTCGAGCTCCTGCTCCGTTGAGGTGTCCCGCAGCAGGAGGATGAGCCCCAGGGTCTGCTCCTCCTTCTCGTCCACCACGGCCACGCTGGCCACAAGGGGAAATTTCTCCCTGATGGTGTTGAACCTGATGGTCCAGGTCGGGTTTCTGACCCCGATACGCTGTTCCTGGAGGACGCGGAAGGTATCCTGGGGGATGTGGTCGAAAAGGTGTTGACCCTCCAGGCTGCCATCGGCACCGAGGAGCTGGAGCGCCAGGGGGTTCGCGTGGATGATCCTGTAGGACCAGTCCGTGACCAGAACGCCCTCCCCCATGTTCCGCAGGATGGCCTCCACCCTGTTCTTCTCCAGCTCCAGGACGGTCAGCTGCCGGTCCCTGTCCTGCAGCAGCTGGACGTTGTCGAGGAGGATCGACAGCTGCGACCCGATCATCTCCACGATCGTCCTGTCATCGGGGATGAAGAAATCCTGTCGGCTGGAAAAAAGCATGATGGACCCGAGGACACCCCTCGAGGACCTCAGCGTGACCCTCAGTTCGGATGCCGAGGACCTGCGCGAAGCCTCGCCCTCCAGCTCGAAGTCCTCGATGAGGGTCGTCTCGAGATCACCGATGAGGGAGGCGTCCACCTTCCTTGCCGCCGCAAGATCCTCCGTGCCCTTCTTGATGACGGCTTTCTTTGAGACCTTCAGGGGCTTGTTCCTGTAGCGGAGGGCGACGAACTTGTTGTCGGCCTCCGGAAGGGCGACGAATATGGCCCCCAGATCGTAATCCACGACACGGCATATGAGCATGAGCACATTGGCCAGGAGGGCGTCATGCCTGTCGAGATAGGTGAAGAGCTTGCCCGTCTCGGTGATGATGGTCAGCTCGAGGAGTCTCCTCTCCAGGATGTCGTCGGCCCTCCCCTTGAGCGTCTCGCTTGTCAACTCCTCGGGGCTCACCGGCTCGATGGGCTCGCGCTCCTCCTTGAGAAGGGAGGAGATGGTCTCCAGGAGGCTCTGCTCCTCGATGGGCTTGGTTATGTATGCGTCGGCACCGACCTCCATGCCCCAGAAGCGGTCTTTCTGGGTGTCCTTGGCGGTCATCATGACCACAGGCAGGGCCTTGAGCCTCTCATCGCTCCTGATGAGACGGCACACCTGGTAGCCGCTCATCTCGGGCATGATTATGTCCAGGAGGACCAGATCCGGGGGATCCTCTCCTATGGCCACCATGGCCTCGTGGCCGTTCATGGCCCGGTTGACCTCGTAACCCTCCCTCGTGAGGATGTCCTTGACGAGTTCGTGGATGAAAGGGCTGTCGTCTACAACCAGGATGTTGTAACCCATCAGTCACTCCCCTTTTCCAGAGCCGCCAGCCTGACGACAAAACGGCTTCCCTGACCGTCCTCCCGTCCTTCCATGCGGATGGTGCCGCCGTGGAGTTCGACGATCTTCTTCACGATGGCCAGACCCAGGCCGATCCCTTTTCCCCTGGCAGAGGAGCTCCTGCTGGCCTGGTGGTACTTCTCGAAAATGCGCTCCCTCTCCTCCATGGGGACCCCGGGCCCCTGGTCGGTGACCTCGATCAGGATGGACCCGTCCTGACTGGCCAGGATCGTCTCCACCTTTCCGCCCTCCGGCGAGAAGTTGATGGCGTTGGAGTAGAGGTTCACCAGGACCTGCAGGAGCCTGCGCCTGTCGGCGTTCAGGGTGAGGTCTCCGCTGCCCCGGGTGGTCACCGTCAGAGTGACCCCTTTTTTCGAGGCGAGCCCCTCCATGCTGCGGATGGCGTAAACCACGAGGTTGGAAAGGGAGAGGTCCTCGATGTGCAGCTCCATCTTGCCCGATTCCAGCCGTCCCAGGTCCAGCAGGTCGTTGATGAGGGAGATCATCCTGTCGGCTTCGGAATCCAGGATCTCGAGGTACTCGTGGAGCTTCTGCTCTGACTCGTAGTCGCCGTTGACCAGAACCTCGATGAAACCCTTGAGCGACGTAAGGGGTGTTCGCAGATCGTGCGACACGATGGCCAGGAACTCCTCCCTGTTCCTCTCCAGCTCACGGATACCTGTGAGATCCCTGAACCCGAGGAGGTAGCGCGAGTGGCCGTCATCCCGGCGCATGGAAAGACCCACGAGTTCGATCTCCCTGCGTGAAGATCCCTGATCCTTGAGCCTGACCAGTGACCTCACGGGCTTTCCGTCGCCCTCGCTGACGGCCGCCAGGAAACCCTCGGGCAGGGGGAAGCCCGTTTCGAAAAAATCGGTGCCGGCCATCGGGGTCGAACCTTTTCCGAGGATCTTCACGGCTTTGGGGTTCAGGTCGAAGATGCGCCCGTTCTCCTCCATGATGACGAGCCCCTCGTCCAGGATCCGGAATACCTCCTCCTTCTCCCGGCTCATGGCCTTCATCTCCTCGATGCGGGCTTCGAGCTGCGCGACCAGCTGACGGTTCCGGACAGTCAGGAGCTGTCTTTCGATGGCCTTGTCAACGGCGTGGAGGAGATCCTCACGGACCACCGGTTTTTTAATGTAGTCGTAGGCGCCCGCCTTGAGGGCCTCGATGGCGCTCTCCATGCTCGCGTAGGCGGTGACCATGATGACGGCCACGTCAGGGTCCCTCTCCCTGATCCTGGCCAGGACCTCGGTTCCCATGATGTCCGGGAGAACAAGGTCCATGACCACCACCTTGTGCTGCCCCTCGCTCCAGGCCTCGAGGGCCGCCTCTCCGGAACCTGTGACCTCGACGTCGTACCCCTCTCCGCGCAGGATGCCTGCCATCAGGTCCTGAAAGAACTTCTCGTCGTCTACGACGAGGATGGAGCCGATCTGGCGGACCTCACCTCTTTGCATGTCCCGCTTCCCTTTTCCGGCCGGGGCTCTTGCGGCCCCTCGCGGAGGTCATCGAAAAGACCCCCTTCCCGAAGATGGCCTCCAGAGCCCCGTCCACGTTCTCCACCGGCAGGATCTCCAGCCCCTTTGTCACGTAATGGGGGATCTCCTTCAGGTCGGGTATGTTCAGCGAAGGGATGACCACCTTCTTGATGGCTGCCCTCTTGGCCGCAAGGAGCTTTTCCCTGAGGCCTCCGATGGGAAGGACCCTGCCCGTGAGGGTGATCTCACCGGTCATGGCCACGGCGGGCAGTGGCGGCTTCGCAGAGAGGGCCGAGACCATGGCCGTCATGATGGCTATTCCCGCCGAAGGCCCGTCCTTGGGCGTGGCCCCCGCGGGAACGTGCACGTGGATGTCCCGCGACAGGATCTCCTGGGGTGAGATCCCGAGGTCCAGGCTGCGGAAACGGATGTAACTGAGGGCCGCCTGGGCAGACTCCTTCATGACGTCACCCAGTTTTCCCGTAACCAGGTTCTTACCCTTGCCCGGCATAATCAAAGATTCCACAGCCAGGAGCTCTCCGCCTACCTGGGTCCAGGCAAGGCCGGTGACCAGGCCCACCTGGTCCTTTTCTTCTATTTGACTGTGCCTGAAAGGCGGTGGACCCAGAAGTTTCTGGACTGTCCTGGCAGTGATGCTGTACGCCTTGTCCTTTTCCTTTTTCAACATTTCACGGGCTACTTTTCTGCAGATGGACGAGATCTCCCTCTCGAGATTTCTCACGCCCGACTCCCGCGTATAACGCTGCACGATGGTCAGAAGGGCGC
>CP070682.1:1257444-1265708 GCA_020352595.1 bacterium
CCCCTCCATGAGCTCCATGGTGAGTATGCGGGAGGAGCACCTTTCCCAGAAGACCTCCGGGATCAGAACGCTCTCATCCCCCTCGAACTCCTGCCCGAAACGCACCATGGAATAGGCCTCGAAGGTCAGGTCCATCTCCCTTCTTATGGACCGCCGGAACTGCTCCACCACCTTTCCGGGGCGGAACTGCCTTGACTCCTCCACCCTGTTCTCGAGCATCACCGCCAGGGTCTCGAGAATGTCGAGGTCGGCCATGACCTGCTTCTCGATGCCGGGCTTGATCACCTTGACGGCCGCATCCCGCCCCCAGGGCAGCCGGGCCCTGTAGACCTGAGCGATGGAGGCCGACCCCATGGGCTCTTCATCGAAGGAGGCGAACAGGCTCTCCAGAGGGGCGCCCAGCTCCTGCTCGATGACCGGACGGATCTGGGAAAAGGGCAGCGGAGGCACGTGCCTCTGGAGCCTCTGGAACTGGGCGATGATGTCCGGCGGAAGGAGGTCGGGACGGGTGGCGAGGAGCTGCCCGAGCTTGATGAATGTGGGACCCAGCTCCTCCAGGGCCATGCGCAGCCGCTCGCCCACGCTGCCTTCCAGGCCTGGAGACGGCCCGGTCCCCCTCCTGACAAGCCGGCTCACCTTCAGGGCCGGCCGCGCGAGGTTCATCCTGTGGAGCACCTCGCCGAAGCCGTAGCGGATCAGCACCACGAGGACCCGCGCGAGGCGCCTGGTGCTGCGGTAGGCCCTGTTGACGTTCCACCACTTCATCTGCCTGCCCCCGGACTGGATCTTCCCCCGGCCTTTCGCTGCTGGGTCTGAAGAGACGATCCTGGTTCCATGTTAGCACATCGGCGGTGGACCGGCGTGAGGGTGGCTGTCCTTCCAGCTGCGCTCAGGATGGTTTCCGGTCAGTCCAGAAGGGACGGGAGGGTCTCGACGAAGTCCCGGATCTCCCGGCACACGCGGCGGTAGATATCCAGGGCCTCGGCCTCGCTCCGGGCATTTCCGGCGAGGGCTGGCGGGTCGTCGAAGCCGTGGTGGACGGTCCTGGCCGCGTCCGGGAAGACCGGGCAGGCCTCCCTGGCGCCGTCGCACACCGTCACCACGAGGTGGAAAGGGAGATGGAGGAGCTCGGACACGTGCTTGGGCCGCTGCCCGGAGATGTCCACCCCCTCCTCGGCCATCACGGCCACGGCCCGCGGGTCCAGTCCGTGGGGCGACGAACCCGCCGAATGGGCTTCAAGGATGCCTTCGTGCAGGTGCCTCGCCCACCCCTCGGCCATCTGGCTCCTGCAGGAATTGCCCGTGCACAGGAAGAGGACCCGTGTCCCGGCGTGGGCGGATGAGCGGGTATGGGAGCGGCGGGTTCCGGACACGGCTGCTCCTCCTGATATCCCTTTCCGTTCTCCTTCACCCGGCGGCACGCTGCATCGTCCGCCCCGTCACCCGCTCGCGGGCTCCTCGAACCAGTGCCGGGTCCGGTTGCAGATGCCGCACACGGAGAGCATCACCGGCACCTCCACGAGGACACCCACAACCGTGGCCAGAGCCGCCCCTGACCCGGGACCGTACAGGGCGATGGCCGTGGCCACTGCCAGTTCGAAGAAGTTGCTGGCGCCGATGAGCGCGCCAGGGGCCGCCACGCTGTGAGGAACCCTGAACAGCTTCATCAGGCCGTAGACCAGGGAGGAGTTGAAGTAGACCTGGATGAGGATGGGGATGGCGATGAGGATGACGAAGAAGGCCTTCCGGGTGATGTTGTCGGCCTGGAAGGCGAAGATGAGGATCAGGGTCACGAGGAGGGCCACCACGGTGACGGGGGCGAAAAGGGCCACGAACTTCCCGTTGAACCACACCTCGCCGCGGGCGGCGATGAGGACGCGCCGCATCGTGTAGGCCACCACCAGCGGGATCACCACGAAGAAAATGACCGAGTAGAGAAGGACCTTGAAGTCCACCGGAACGCCGGAAACGCCCAGGAGCAGACCGACGATGGGGATGAAGAGGACGAGCATGATGAGGTCGTTGACCGCCACCTGGACGAGGGTGTAGGCCGGGTCCCCGTCGGTGAGGTAGCTCCATACGAACACCATGGCGGTGCAGGGGGCCGCCGCCAGGATGATGACGCCCGCCATGAACTGGTCAGCAGCCTCGGGGGAGATCCATGCGGAAAAGACCCAGCGGAAGAAGAGCCACCCCAGCAGCGCCATGGAGAACGGCTTGACCAGCCAGTTGACGAACAGGGTGATGAGCAGCCCCTTCGGTCTCCTCCCCACCTGGAGGATGGAGGTAAAGTCGATCTTGAGCATCATGGGCAAGATCATGAGCCAGATGAGCACAGCGATGGGCACGTTGACCTGGCTGCCGCCCACGAACTCCATTTTGGAGAGAAGGGAGGTCAACCCGGGCATGGCCCGGCCCAGAAGCACCCCGGCCACCATGCACACCGCCACCCAGACGGTGAGGTACCGCTCGAAGACGTTCATCTTTTTGGACGTCTGGACCATACGCAGGCCTCCTGACAATGGGCCCCCCCATGGCGATGAAGAGTGTGCCCGGCAGCCTCCCGGCGAGACACCGCGCGCTGGCAGCGTCGTGGTTCCGGACCGGCTCCTAGCGCCAGAGGATCACGCCGAACCAGTAAGTGAGCACATAGTAGAACCCGGCGAGGACAAAGACAACCGCCGTGACGCGCCTGGCCCACCGTTCGAAGGCGGTGAGGATACCGAAGGCCTTACCCACCGCGTGGGCACCCTGAACGACAAGGATGGCAAAAAAGGCCACGGGGGCGGCGGTCCCGGCACCGTAGAGGGCGGGAAGGACAAGGGCGGATCTGTGGTCCACCGCCAGGGGTATCAGGCTGCCGAAGTAAAGGGCCGCACTGGTGGGGCAGAAGGAAAGGGCGAACACCACCCCCATGGACAGGGAAGCCGCATGACCCCCTTTTTGAAAATATTCCTCGATCCTTTTTCCTGGACGAACGGCGATCCCCGGCAGGCGAAAGAGGCCCAGGAGGATGAGCCCTACGAGGATCAGGACCGGTCCGAAGAACCGGTTCATGGAATCCTGGAGGAAGTGGGCCAGGGACGGCACGGAAAGCAGCCCCCCCACGACGACGAAGGCCAGCCCCACGTATGCCGCCATCCTGCCCCCTGTGTAGAGCAGCCCGGAGATGATCGTGTGGCTGCGATCCTCCACCTTCCTGCCAAGGAACGAGAGAGCGGCGATGTTGGAAGCCAGCGGGCACGGGCTCAGGGAAGTGAGCACCCCCAGCCAGAGGGCTGTGGCCAGCGCGGCCAGCTGCGAGTCCATCAGGGCCGCTCCATGAAATCGCGGAGCTCCGACTTCACGTACCTCCGGAAGCCGCCCTCGTTTCTCAACAGCTCCCACACCCTGGCCAGGTTCTTCCAGCGCACCTCCCCGCTGCCTGCCACCTCGGAGATGATCACCGACTTGGTGTAGAGGTTGTAGTCCTTGACGAAGTGGAAGTTTCCTTCGCCATCGAGGTTGATGGTGCGCCATGTAAGCACGCCGCGCTGGATCTCATCGCCGAACTCCTCCTGGATGGTCTCCGATGTCCAACGCTCGATGGTCAGGCAGGAAGGGCACCGGACGTTGGTGTAGAAGTAGGTCGCGATAAACCTGGAGTGCGATGTCTGTTCCTGGGCGTCTGCAGGAGCATGCGCCGCGAGGATCATGGCAGGGATCAAAAGATACCGGAGGAATGATCTCATGGCGTCACACCTCTGCTTCAACTGATGAGGGCCTTGATCTGGCTGATCTCGGGGATCCTGCCCGCGATCTTCACCTCTCCGTCGACGGCGAGGGCTGGAGTGGTCATCACTCCGAAGCTCACGATGTCGGGGATCTTGTCCACCTTCACGATCTCGTATTCGATGCCGAGCTCCCTTGCCGCCTGGTCCGTCCTCTCGGCCAGCTGGCTGCACTTGAGGCAACCCGTGCCCAGTATCTGCAGTTTCTTCATCCGCTCTCCCCTTTCAGAGACGACGAGCGCTCCATATTAAAAGAAAGCGCCGAAAATCAGTCCCGAAGCAGTTGCCATAAGGATCACGAGGGCCACGAAAACAGCCGTCTTTCCGGTTCCCATGACGCTTTGGATCACCAGCATGTTGGGCAGGGACAGGGCGGGCCCGGCCAGAAGGAGAGCCAGGGCCGGCCCCTTTCCCATTCCCGCCCCCAGGAGCCCCTGCAGGATGGGGACCTCCGTCAATGTCGCGAAATACATGAGGGCCCCTGCAAGGGAGGCGAAGAGGTTGGCCCCCACGGAGTTGCCGCCCACGGCGGAAGCGATCCACCCGGACGGGATGACCCCCTCATGCCCCGGGCGGCCAAGGAAGAAACCGGCCGCGAGGACCCCGGCGAAAAGCAGGGGCAGGATCTGCCTGGCCAGGGTCCAGGAGGACTCGAACCAGTGGGCCGGCTCGCCCCCCGAGATCGTGAGAACCACGGACAACCCCACGACGCCGATGCCGAACAGGAGCATGGGGTTCTGCAGGGAGGCCGCCAGAGCGCCGTTCCCCGCCAGGGCCGTCCGGGGAAGGGTCACCAGGACCAGAAGGCCCGTCAGGGGCGCCAAACCCAGGGCCAGCTTCCACCATCTCACCGAGTACCAGCTGACGAGGACCGCGGCCAGCGCGCCCGTGAACACCAGCACCAGGAGCCATTTGATGCTGTAGACAGCCGCCCAGAAACCAGCGCTGCCCTCCGGGCTGCCCCAGGTGGCGAAGATCAGGATGCCCACCTGAAGACCGATGAAAAGGGCAGTCTGCCGGAGCGGTCTGCCGTCTGCCTGGGAGAGGTCCGCCGCGGCACGGACCTTGCCAGCCTCTTCTTTCCGGAAGAAAAGGTGCATCAGCAGTCCTATGACCACGGCAAAAGCCACCGCGCCCACGGCCCGGGCGATGCCCAGTTCGGGCCCCAGGATCCGGGCGGTGAGGATGATGGCGAGGATGTTGATGGCAGGCCCCGAATAGAGGAAGGCAGCCGCCGGCCCGAGGCCGGCACCCATCCGGTAGATCCCCGCGAAGAGGGGCAGTATGGTGCACGAGCACACAGCCAGGATGGTTCCCGACACGGAGGCGACACCGTATGCCATAGCCTTGGGCGCCCCGGGCCCGAGGTACCTCATCACCGAGGTTCGGCTGACGAAGACCGTGATGGCCCCGGCGATGAAGAAAGCCGGGACGAGGCACAGGATCACGTGCTCGCGGGCGTACCACCTGGCCAGGGCCAGCGCCTCCAGGACAGCTCCCTGGAACCTCGGCGATGCCACCGGCAGGAAGAATAGGGCCAGGAACCCCCCGGCGAGGACCGCCAGAGCCTTGATCTCGGTTCTCCATGCCATGGAGCGGGACCCCTTGACGCGTTCCTGTCCGTCAGGCCAGGGAGGACAACTGCATCCTGGCCTGATCTTCCAGGGCTTTTCGGACACAGGAGAGGAACCCGGCCACGCAGGACATCCTCAGGCTGTAGTAGACCATGAGGCCGCGCTTTTCATCGGCCACGACGCCGGCGTTCCTGAGGACCGACAGGTGCTTGGAAACCGTGGACGTGTCGAGGTCCAGCATGGCCGTGAGCTCGCACACGCATCGCTCCCCCGAGGACAGCTCCTCGACCATGTAAAGGCGTGCTGGATGGGCCAGCGCCTTGAAGACCTGGGACCACTGACCGTATCTTTCCTTGTTCCTGAGATACATCTCTCCTCCCGAAGCATTGGTTATTTTGCTATATAACCAAATAGCCAATCCAATGTCAACGGCCTGCCCGTCAATGGGTCTCTTGCCGGGGTGCGACGTTCAGCGTGGGGGGAAGAGACGGGAGGGCGGCGGGCGGTCCTCCTCAATCCCTCCAGGGGTAGGGCCTGCCCGCCACCACCCTCGGAGCGGGGCGGAAGTCGGGGGAGAGGATGTCGAAAGCCGGATCGTAGTACTCCCCTTCCAGGCCCAGCAGTCCGAGGATGGTGTGGTCGAGGTCGTCTGTCTGGTACGGCCTGTCCTCGAGACCCTGCCCCTCGGCGCCGCCGGCGGGGAAGGCCGGGGATCTCCAGAGGATGAGGGGTATCTCGTACATCGCCAGGACCCTCGTGTTGTGTCCCGCGAAGTTGGTGTAGTGGGCGACGTCCTCCCCGTGGTCAGGCGTGAAAAGCCACGCGATGGCCTCGCCGCCGCGTTGGGCGCACAGGTCGATGGTGGCCCTGAGGACGTGGTCGGCGTAGAGCATGGCGTTGTCGTAGTGGTTGCGGGTCCTGACGGCCCAGAAGCTGCGGCCGGCTTCCCTGAGCTCGATGGCCACCGCATCCTCGGCGTCGTCGAACCGCGCGAAGGACTCAGGGTACCGGAAACGGAAGGCCGGATGGGCTCCCAGCAGGTGGAGGACGATGAACTTCAGCGGCGCCGGATCGTCAAGGGCCCTTTCCAGGTAGGGCAGGACCACCTCGTCGTGGGAACCCTCCGTCCTGGATCCGCCGCGGTTGACCATGATGTTCTCGTCGGCGTGTCCGGCCATGATGGCGATGGTTCCCGTGGCGTCGGTGCTGTGGTTGGAGATCCAGAAGGTCTTGTAGCCGGCCTTCCGGGCCATGGAGATGATGTCCGGTTTCTCCTGGTAGAGATGCGGCGCGTCGTGGTTGGCCGGCCCGAGCATCATCCCGATGTCCCCCACGGTGGAGCCGGTGGTCGTGACGACGTCCCGGAACCTCAGGAGCCTGTCCCCCAGGGACTCGAGCTGCGGCGTGGTGGGCCGCTCGTAGCCGAACATGGACCAGTTGAGCCGCGTGGTGCTCTCGCCTATGACGAAGACCACCGAACGGGGGCCGTCTCCCGTGTACCTCATGGAGAGGAAGGACGGATCGTCGGCCATGGCCGCCGCGATCCTCTCCTGGGACTCCCTGACCTTCTCGACGTTCCTCTTCCACTTGGCGTAGCGCAGCGGAAAATAGAGAAGCGGATCCTCCTTGCGCATGGTGGGGTTCAGGTGGACCAGCAGCAGGACGGCAGCCGCTCCCAGGGCCGCCTTCCTGCTGCGGCTCAACCGTCCCCGGACCGGGTCCCCGGACCGGGCGCCTGCGGCTGGCGCGGGAGGACCGCCGGCGTAGCGGGCGCTGAACCGGAGAAGCGCCCAGTAAAGGGCCGCCATGCCGAGGACGATGGCCAGATGCTTGCCCAGGTAGATGGCGTTCTGGAGGATGAACTCGGAAACCTCCGCGCCGTCCGTGTTGAAAAGGGCGTCCAGAATGATGATGTCGTCCTGGGCCACGCCGTAGATGTCCCTGAGAAAGGCCTGGTAGCCCAGGATCACCTGGAAGAGGAGGACGGCGACGAGGTTCCAGACCCTGCCCCACCTGCCCTCCGCCGACCCGCCGGTGGTCCAGGCCGAAACCGCCACCACAGCGGGCAGCCCCACGAGGGCCAGCTTCCCGGCCTGCACGTAGTTGAGCCAGTCAAAGACGATATAAAGGATGGGGATGAGCACAAAGCCCGCCGTCCGTATGAGCACGACCATGCAGGAATCTCCCTTGGCGGTCCCCGTGAAACGCCTGATGCCGCCGTCCGTTCCCTCCGTGTACCGGTCCTGCCCGAAGGGATCGCCGACTATACCGGATGAGTGCCTCCCGGTCAACGAGCGCGGGGCTCCCGTGTCGGACCTTCCGCCTTCGGGCACGCCCCGCTCCCTGGGCCTGCCAGGTGCGCGCTCCATCCTGCCCGGGGCCGCTTGACGGCGAGGACCCGAGCGGGCATTCTTGTATCTTCACCGGAAACCGACGTGGAGGAGGGCAGGACGCCATGACCAACAGGGAAAGGGATTTGGAGTACCAGGATCACCGGGATGTCCTGGAGTTTCAGACGTCCAGGATCCATGAGCTCATGGCCGGCGAGTGGCAGAAGGCGCCGGGTTTCGTGAGCAGGCTCGCCGAGGCCGGCGTGACCACCGACGACCTGAACACGCCCGACGACATCAGGAGGTTCCCCCTCCTGAGAAAGTCGGACCTGACGGGGATCCAGGCCCAGGACCCTCCCTTCGGGGGCCTCGTCTCGGTACCCGCCGGAAGCCTGCGGAGGATCTATTCCTCACCCGGGCCCATCTACGACCCCGACGGCCGGCTGCCTTCGTATTACAGGTGGGAGAGGGCCCTTGCCGCGTGCGGCTTTGCCGAGGGGGACATCGTCCTGAACTGCCTCGCGTACCACCTGACCCCCGCGGGGGCCATGTTCGAGGAGGGGGCGAACAACCTGGGATGCGCCGTCATC
>CP070682.1:1265808-1270202 GCA_020352595.1 bacterium
ACTGAAGCGTTTCTGGAGGGTTTCGGGTGAGGCTTCAAGGAAGATCACCGTGACCCTCGAGCCCGCTTCCTTGAGGGAGCGGATGACCTGGGGATAGGAGCTCACCGTTTCCCGGCCCCTGATGTCCATGACCATGGCAGCGCGGGCGATGGCCGAGTTGCCCATGTCGGCAAGATGGACGAAAGACGGGAGCAGGCCCAACGGCAGGTTGTCCACGGCGTAGTAACCGATGTCCTCGAGGGTCCTGAGAGCCGTGCTCTTTCCGGAACCCGAGTAGCCCGATATGATGAGGAAGCGTGTGCTGCTCACTCCAGGGACCCCAGATCCGGTTTCCCCTTCACCGGGGTTCCGTTCTTGATCTTTTCCCTGTGCTCCCGCTCCAGATCTACAGCCGCGTGGTAACCCATGCGCCTGAGAAGATGGTTTCGCGCCGCGACCTCGATGATCATGGTCAGATCCCTCGCCGGACGGACGGGGATCTTCAGGTAGGGAATGTCCACACCGAGGATGGAATAGGTCTGCTCGTCAAGACCCAGACGATCCACCTCAAGGTCCTTGAGCCACTCCACCAGCTCCACCGCCAGCTCGATCTTCTTTTCCCTCCTGATGGAGGAGACTCCGAAGAGGTCCTTGATGTTGATGATGCCGAGCCCTCTGATCTCCATGTGATATCTGATGAGATCCTCGGCACTGCCGAAGAGGACTCCCGGGACCTTTCTGCGGATGACAACGACATCGTCACCGACCAGCCTGTGTCCCCTCTCCACCAGTCCCAGGGCGCACTCGCTCTTGCCGATGCCGCTCTTTCCCATGATGAGGATCCCCACCCCGTAGACATCCACCAGACTTCCGTGGACCTTGCTTTCCGGAGCGAGGACGTCCTCGAGATATGTGGTCACCATCGGGATGAGGCTGGAGGTGACTTCCTGGGTTCTGAGAAGAGGGACTTTATGGTGGTCGCAGAGTTCCAGAAGGATCTTGGGAGGTGAAAGGCCCTTGGCGATGATGAGACACGACACTCCGGTTGAACAGAGCTGCTCCATCCTGAGTGCTGCAAGCTCCGGTTCCAGCGTCTCGAGGTAGGAGATCTCGGTCTGGCCGAGAACCTGCACCCTCTCGCTGTGGAGCTGGTCCAGGTATCCGGCCAGGGCCAGGCCGGGCTTCTGGATCCGGGCTATCCGGATAGCCCTGTCCATTCCGCCTTCGCCGGCCAGGACCTCGAGGTCCAGGTCCTCCCGGATGTGTTCGTAAAGGTAGCGGACGGCGATGCTGATCATCGGTTCCGGCAGCTGCTCAGTTCCGCTCGTCCTCCTCGCGGATGACCCGGAAAAGCCCGGCCCTGTCCTGGGAGGCCAGGAGGGCCGTGCGGCACTCCGGGTTCTTGACGACACGGGAGATCCTGGCAAGGGCCTTCAGATGCAGCCCTGCCGAATCCTCCGGAGCCACGAGAAGGAAGAACAGGTTGACCGGTTGTCCGTCGTGGGCATCGAACTCCACTCCGCTTACGGAACGCCCGAAGACAAGGAGGATCTCCTTGAGCCCCTCCAGCCGACCGTGGGGAATGGCGACCCCGTTCCCGATTCCGGTGCTACCGAGCATTTCCCGGTCAAGGAGGATCCCAACCAGGGTCTCTGCGTCAGCGATCTTGCCTGCCTGTTTCAGATGCTGCACCATTTCCCTGATGACCCCCTCCCTCGTTGTGGCTTCCAGTTGGGGGATGACGTCCGTCTCGCTGAGGTAATCCACTATTTTCATGGGCATCGCCTGGGCTATGCCGGAATCTGCGGCTGGATCAGCCCGAAATGACCGTCATCCCGGACATAGATGACGTTGAGCTGGTTCGTTTGCGAGTTGTTAAAGAGCAGGAAGTTCTTGTTGAGGAGCTCCATCTGCATGATGGCCTCCTCGACGGTCATCGGTTTCAGGATGATCTCCTTCTGCTGGATGATCTCCGGAGCGGTGCTCGAAGAGGCTGCTTCGGGCAGAACCATGTGGCTGGCTCTGTACTCCCTTACGGCTTCCCTGTCACCGTGCTTCACGATCTTCTCGCGATATTTCTTGACCTGGCGGTCGAGCTTGTCGAGAACGAGGTCGATGGAAGAGTACATGTCGTTGGTCTCTTCCTTGCCCTTGATGACAATGCCGTTGGCGTGGACGGTGACTTTCGCTATGTGGCGGTATTTCTCGACCTGAAGGACCGCCTGGGCGTTGATGGGTTCAGAGAGGGGTTTGAGGACTTTTTCCAGTTTATCCGTGAAATAATCCCGCAGGGAATTGCTCTTTTCCATCTGTTTGAAGGAAACCTCGATCTGCATGACTGATGAACCTCCTTCGCAAGAAACTGACGTAACCACAGATAAAATTCAAAGTCAACCCTCGCCCCGGCCCGGCATCCGCTGCCTCACGGGGCACTTCCGGACCGGGGCGCGAAGGGGCCATTTGTGTCTTTTTGGCGCGTGTCCACGCCTTGCGGCGGTCATCGCCGCCGTGAACCTGGAGGGGTGGATCACGGGGCCGCAGATCATCTCGCTAAGCCTTTTCAAGACAGGATACTGGACACCCGGAAGATCGCCGTTGTCTGAGGATCCGGCGAGGCCGGGTACCTGTGCCCGTGGCACGGGCTCCCTTTCCCGGGTTTCACACAAGCTTCTTTCTCCTTGATGACGGGAGGATGTCCATGGATTCCCTGTATTTTGCCACCGTTCTCCTGGCGATGTCGATGCCCTCGAGCCTGAGCATCTCTGAAATAGCCTGGTCGCTGAGCGGTTTTCCGGTGTCCTCAGCCCGGATGATATCCCTGATCTTTGCCCTGACGCTCTCTGAGGCCAGCATCTCCCCCGAGAGGGTCTGTATGCCGGGATTGAAGAAGAACTTGAGTTCGAACAGCCCCTGCGGGCAGTGCAGGTACTTCTGCGTGGTGACACGGCTTACAGTTGACTCGTGGACACCGATGTCATCGGCCACATCCCGCAGGACCATGGGCTTGAGATATCGGATCCCCCGCTCGAAGAAATCCCTCTGTTTTTCCAGGATGCTGCGCGTGACCCTGTATATGGTGCGCTGTCTCTGGTCAATGCTCTTGATGAGCCAGGAGGCGGACCGTATCTTCTCAAGGAGAAACTCCCTGTCGGCCGGCTTCATGGACGCTCCGTGCCTCAGAAGTTCCCTGTAGAAGCTGTTGATCCTGAGCTTGGGCATCCCGTCGTCGTTGAGCATGATGGACCAGTCGTCGCCGATCTTGAAGACGTGGACATCGGGTGTCACGTAGATGGATTCGGAGGCGCCGAAGGGCCTCCCCGGTTTGGGCTCCAGCTCCCTGATGACTTCCAGTGCCTGGATCACATCATGGCGGGCGACACCCTTTTCTCTTGCGATCCTTTCCACGTCGCCCCTGGCGACATCATCCAGGTGGTCCCGGATAATGGCCTCCACCAGGCCGCCCTCCAGGTCGAGCTGCCTGATCTGTATGAGAAGGCATTCCACGAGGTCGCGCGCACCCACTCCGGGAGGGTCGAACTCCTGGATCAGTGCCAGAGCCTCCTCCCCTGCAGCGAGAACGGCCTGACCATAGGGCGTCAGGATCTCCTCCAGCGGTCCTGTCAGGTAACCGTTGTCGTCCAGGTTGCCGATGATGGCCTCACCCGCCGTGCGACCGTCCCCGACCAGCCGGGACATCTGGAGCTGCCAGAGAAGATGCTCCCTGAGTGTGGTCGGCGAGGACACCATGGCCTCGAAGGGAGGGCGCTCCTGCTCTTCGCGTACGTGATAGGGCAGGTTCTGTCCCGATTCGAGGTAGGATTCCCATTCGCCGATGTCACTGGGGATGGACAGGACGTCCACCTCATCTTCCCTGTCGGAGGTGGTGTCCCCGGTGTCCTTCTGCCCGTCGGTGGTCTGGATGGAGATCTCCGTGTCGCTCTCGGGGGATGCGACTTCGTCGAGCACCGGGTTCTCAAGCATCTCCTGGCGAACCATTTCGGCCAGCTCCAGCCTGGAAAGCTGGAGCAGACGGATGGCCTGCTGCAGCTGGGGCGTCATGACCAGCTGCTGCGTCTGCTTCATCTGGAGCTGTGTTTTCAGATCCAACGTTCCCTTAACCTCTGCTCGACACCAATGAAAAATTCAAATTCCAGAATTCCGATCCGCACGCCTGACACATTTTCTACAACCTGAA
The DNA here is from genome assembly GCA_020352595.1 of bacterium. GTDB lineage: Bacteria > BMS3Abin14 > BMS3Abin14 > BMS3Abin14 > BMS3Abin14. Next base: position 1,269,983 of record CP070682.1, read on the forward strand.
CCCCTCTCCCAGGTAGACCTTTCTCGCCCGCTCACTGCTGGTGATAACCTCCGGCGGGCCCTCCTCAAGGATGACGCCTGATGCAAGGATGTATGCGCGGTCGGTGATCCCCAGGGTCTCCCTCACGTTGTGATCGGTGATGAGGATCCCGAGACCGAGATCCCTGAGCATCCTGATGAGCTTCTGGAGCTCGTGCACCGTTATGGGATCGATGCCGGCG
>CP070682.1:1270302-1273897 GCA_020352595.1 bacterium
GAGGACGCGAAGAAGGGACTTGCTCGCCCTCACCTGACCTTCCCCCCCGGGGAAGGGATCTCATTAAGATCAGCCGATGGGCCACCTGACACGGGGATCAAAGTGAGCTTTCATCGCCGTGTCAGGGAACCCATCCGTTCAGGTGAGGGCAGGCTTTTCCCACGGGCACCGGCGTTGGAAATGGGGCCACGGGACAAAGGCCGTCTTCGCAGGCCCTTTTCCCTGTGCGGGCTGCCGCCTTCCTCCGACAGCGGTTCCCTCCGTGAACTCCGCGGTCTCCGCGGTGGATCAGTCTCTTCGACAAACGGGTTTTGAGCACCATCACCTTAATAGCAGGTATCCATTTCCCGGATGAGCCGAAATTTCAAATCTCAAATTTTAAAAAGGACCTGAAAGGATTTTCGCCCCCTGGTCCATGCGCCTTGTCGCTCACGCACGCTCCACGCACGCACTCATCCCCTATTCCCCTACTTCCCCGGGTAGGGCTTATCGTCGATCTTCTCGATGTTGACGTTGTCCCCCGAGACGATGCGCACCGCCACCACCACGGTCTTGCCGCTCTCCGCCAGACCGTCGAGAACCTCCGGGACCGGGTTCAGGACCGTCAGGATCACCGCCTGGGCCGTGCCCCGCACCACGTAGCCGTTGGGCACCTTCCCGATCTGCCCGGTGACGACCATCTCCCTCACGGAGAGGTCCACGGCCTTCCTTTCGGGTCCCGGGGCCCCTTTACCTGCGGGGGGATAGGGGTTGGAGTCGATCTTCTCGATCTCCACGTTGTCCCCGGAGACGATGCGCACCTCTATGACCACACCCTTCCCGATCTGCACCAACCCGTCCAGGGCCTTCGGGTCGGCGTTGAGTATGGTGAAGATCTCCGCCGGCGTCTTGCCCCGGATGATGTACCCGTGCTCGGCCCGGGCGACCTGACCGGTGATGCTCATCTTCCTCACCTGGCCCTGCGAGGCACCCTGTGCCCAGGCCCCGGATGGGCCGAGGGCGAGGATAGCAACCGCCAGGACGACACAAACCAGCGCCAACAACCTTTTTCCGTTCATGGCATCGCTCCTTTTCCCTCAAAAAGGGACGTTGCAGCCGTCACATATAAGCCGGAGCCTGACCTCCCGGATCTAGACCCCGGACGCGTCCTCATCCATCCCCAATGCTTTCTTCACCTCGAAGTTCCATTTCCAGACCTCGTAGATCCCCGGATAGACAACCAGTTCCAGGAGGAAGGAGGTGAAGATCCCCCCGATCATGGGCGCCGCGATGCGCATCATGACGTCGGAACCGGTGCCGGTGGACCACATGATGGGGATGAGACCGATGGCCATGGTGGCCACGGTCATGAGCTTGGGCCTCAGGCGCTTGACCGCCCCCTCGAGGCTGGCCTGCCGCAGTTCCTCCAGGCTCCTGAGGCGCCCCTCCCTCTTCGCCTTCTCGTAGGCCAGGTCCAGGTAGAGGAGCATGAAGATGCCGGTCTCCGCGTCCACGCCCAGCAGGGCGATGAGCCCGACCCATACGGCCACGCTCATGTTGTATCCGAGCAGGTAGAGGAACCACACGGCCCCCACCGCGGAGAAGGGCACCGCCAGCAGGACGATCATGGTCTTCGTGACGGACTTCGTGTTCATGTAAAGGAGGAGGAAGACCAGGAACAGCGTCAGGGGTATGACCACCCACAGGTGTTCCCTGACCCGCTCCATGGCCTCGTACTGGCCCGTCCAGGTGAGGGCGTAGCCCGCGGGAAGGTCCACGGCCCCCCTGAGGAGCTTCGAGGCCTCGTCCACGTAGCTGCCCGGGTCCCTCCCGGCGATGTCCACGTAGACGTAGCCGGTGAGCAGCCCGTCCTCGTCCCGGATCATGGCCGGCTCGCTGGCCACCGTGATCTTCGCCAGCTGGTTCAGGGCGATCTGCCGCGTGCCGCCCAGGGCGGGAACGAGGAGCCGGCCCAGGGCGCCGATGTCCGCCCTGAAATCCGGCATGTAGCGCACGTTGACGGGGTACCTCTCCCTCCCCTGTATGGTGGTGGTGACGTTCTCCCCCCCGATGGCGCTGGCAACCACCCTCTGGGCCTCCTCCATGCTCAGTCCGTACCGTGCCAGCTGGTCCCTGTCCCAGGCGATGTCCAGGAAGTACCCCCCGCTGGTCCGCTCGGCGAAGACGCTGCGCGTGCCTTCCACGGACTGCAGCCGCTCCTCCACCCGGGCGCCGATCTGTTCGATGACCTTCAGGTCCGACCCGGAGATCTTGAGGCCCACGGGGGTCCTGACCCCCGTGGTGAGCATGTCCATGCGGGCCTTGATGGGCATGGTCCACGCGTTGGAGAGCCCCGGCATCCTCAGCGCTTCGTCGAGCTGGGCCACCAGTTCGTCGCGCGAGATGCGGTCCGGCGTGACGTGCCGCAGGACCCCCTTGAGCCACTCCGGCGCCCAGGAAGAGTACCAGGTGTCCACCGTCCGCCACCGGGATTCAGGCTTGAGCATGATGACCGTCTCGAGCATGGACAGCGGCGCAGGGTCGGTGGATGTCTCGGCCCGCCCCGCCTTGCCCAGGACCCTCTCCACTTCAGGGAACCCCTTGATGATCCTGTCGGTGACCTGGAGCAGCCTCTGGGATTCTGTCATGGAGATCCCCGGCATGGTGGTCGGCATGTAGAAGATGGCCCCCTCGTCGAGGGGCGGCATGAACTCGGAGCCGAGCTTGAGGAAGGCGGGCACCGTGAGCAGCACGAGGACCAGGGCAGCCTCCATGACGTGCCACTTGTGCTTCAGGGACCACCTGGCCACGGGCTCGTAGAGCCCGATGAGGCGCCTGCTGATGGGGTGCCTGTCCTCGGACCTGATCTTCCCCACGAAAAGGGCGTTGAAGGCCCCGCTGAGCCAGGAGGGCCTGAAGCCGAGGTCCCTCACGCGGGTGAGCAGGAGCCTGAGAACGGGGTCCAGGGTGATGGCGAGGAGGGCGGCAAACACCATGGCGAAGGTCTTGGTCCAGGCCAGGGGCGTGAAGAGGCGCCCCTCCTCGGCCCCCAGGGTGAGCACCGGCAGAAAGGAGACCGCGATGACCAGCAGGGCGAAGAAGCTCGGTCCCGCAACCTGCTTGATGGCATCCACCACCACTGCGCTGTGGTCCCCCTGCCGTCCCCCCTTGTGCCACTCCTCCAGGCGCTTGTGGGTCTGCTCCACCACGACGATGGCCGCGTCGGCCATGGCGCCGATGGCGATGGCGATACCTCCCAGGGACATGATGTTGGCGGTGATGCCCATGGCCCTGAAGGGGATGAAGGAGATGAGGACGGCGATGGGGATGGTGACCACCGGGATGATGGAGCTGGGAGGGTGCCAGAGGAAGAGGAAGATTACCAGCGACACGGTGAGGATGATCTCCAGGAGGGCGGACCTGAGGGTGCCGATGGCCCTGAGTATGAGGTCTGACCGGTCGTAGACGGGGACTACCCTGACCCCCTCCGGCAGGCCGGCTTCCAGCTCCCCGAGCTTCGCCTTGACCTCGTCGATGACCTGGAGGGCATTCTCGCCCTGCCTCATGACGACGATGCCCGAGACCACCTCGCCCGTCCCGTCCAGGTCGGCCGCCC
>CP070682.1:1273997-1278750 GCA_020352595.1 bacterium
GGTTCTGAAATGTCGAGGGGGGGCCTGGATATCCACGCCCCCCGGTTTTGTCCCTGCCGTTCCCATGCGGACTTCACAGTCTGTCATGCCCGAACCCGGCACCCGGCAGTTGCTTTGCCGGGGGTAAGGGCGAAGCGGTCCCCCTGCCGCGGTTTCCAGTCTTAGCCTTCCCCTTTCATCCTTTCACGCATGCGGTAGAGTTGCGCCGCGTGGCCCTTCTCCTGCTTCACCAGTTCCCCCACAGCCGCCCTGTCTGACGGGTCCTCGATGCGGTCGGCCATCTCCCTGTAAAACCCCACTGACCGGAGTTCAAAGTCCATGGACATGTCGATGGCCTCCAGGGGATCCGTGAGTCTCTCGGCTTTCCTCACGGCGTCCTCGGGGCTCGAGAAGATCCTCCTCGAGGCGAAGGCACGCAGGTAGAGCAGATCCTCCTCCGTGGTGGCGTATTCCATCTGGCCGATACGGGACATGGATTCCTTGAAGATCCTTTTAAAGTCCCTGATGTGCTGGTGCTCGGCGCTCTCCAGGTGCTGGAACAGTTCCCCCACCTCCCTGGAAGAGGCCATCTCCCTGAGCTTCCCGTAGAAGGCAGCCCCGGCTGTTTCGATCTGGATGGCCATCTCTATGATCTCTTTGAGATTCAGCTTTCCCTTGGTCATCACAACCCCCTGTCACAGGATGTCAGGTTTGCCCTTCCAGCGCCAATCATGTAATCTTGACACACCCTCATTGCGCATCGGGTGGCCCGGACCCATCACGACTGCTCCGATGCTGCGGCGCGCCCATTGATAAAGCTAACACGACCCATGGTCAGAGGCAAATCCTCCCATATCCTCGTCATCGCCACCCTGCTGGCGACCCTCCTCCCGCTCCCGATGGCGGCCCCGGCCGACAGCATCAGGATCACCTGGGATCCCGAAAGGGTGAAGCCCGGTTCGGTGGTTCCCCTCCGGGTCCACACACCCGTCCCGCTCATGGCCGCCGAGGCCGGGGTGGAGGCGGAGCGGTTCCCCCTGATGAAGATGGAAAGCGGGGACTACCTGGCCCTCGTCGGGGTGGATCTGAACCACAAGGAGACGGTCCTTCCGGTGGACTTCGCACTCTTTCCCTCCTCGGGAGGAGCGCCCTACAGGATCAGGGCCGACCTGAGGATAAAGAAGGCCCCGGCGGCGCCTCCGGTGGTCCAGAGGCTCACCCTTCCCACAGGGATGGTGGATTTTTCGCCGCCTCAGCTGGAGAAGGTCCGCAGCGACAACAGGACCCTTGGTGAGACCCTCGCCGCGAGAACGAGGGACCGTTTCTGGGGAGAGGGTTTCATCCTGCCGCTCAGGGGCAGGATAACAACGAGGTTCGGCACGGGACGGATCCTCAACGGCAAGCCGCGTTCCCCCCACAGCGGAGTGGACATCGCGGGTTCGAGGGGCACAGCAGTGAAGGCCTCCAATGCTGGGCAGGTGCTGATGGTCGACGAGTTCTACCTCTCCGGCCGGACCGTGGTCCTTGACCACGGATGGGGTGTTTCCACAGTCTATGCTCACCTGGACACTGTGTCCGTCTCGGAGGGACAGTTCGTTCTCAGAGGGCAATCCCTCGGAACGGTGGGGTCCACGGGGCGCGCCACGGGACCTCACCTTCACTTCGGGGCCTTCATCAGGGGAGCGAAGGTGGACCCTCTGCAGCTCATCGAAGTGACGAGGGATTTCTAGCGGGACAAACGGCCTCATGGGCCCGGAATGATGAACGCCGGCCATCCGGTGACCGGGCGCCGCCACGGCCGGATCCCGGCCATTTCCCCCCCGCTTTGTGCTCACCCCTGCGTCTGTGTATAATTGAGGTTGTCACGCAGAGGGGGGCACTTTGCGCGTTCTGAGAATAAACGGGCCGCTTTTACGGGAGTGGCTCGAAGAGCTTTCACAGTGGACGGATCTCCACGTGCCGGTGAGGGCGGGGAAAGACGTCCACCGCCTGGAGCCTTACACCTCCTTCGACCGTATCGACCTCGGGTATACACGCACCATCCTTCCCCCCAAGAAGTTCCTCTTCCCCCCCGAAGAGACCCTCATGACGTGGGAGGCCGACGGCACCTGCTCCGTTCCAGGGCTCCCCGAGAGGCAGACCGTGCTCTTCGGTGTACACCCCTGCGACATCAATGGGATCCGCATACTGGACACGTTTTTCGCGTCCTTTGCCTCACCGGACTACTACTACCAGAGGCGCAGGCAGGGTTTGCGCATCGTCGGGGTGTCCTGCCTTCCGGACGAGTTGTGCTTCTGCAAATCCATGAACGCGGAAAACGTCCTGTCGGGCTTCGACCTGTTCCTCCATGATCTCGGTGACCGCATGCTGGTGAGCCTCGGCACCCTGGAGGGTGATCTGCTTCTGGGAGAGAGGGTCGACACCCTCCAGGAGGCCTCCGAGGAGGACCTCAGGGCTCTCATGGACTTCACGGCACGGCGCCGCTCCGCCTTCACCCTGGAGCTGGATGTCTCCATTCTTCCCCAGGCCATCAAGCTTCACCAGTCCGACCCCATCTGGGAGCGCCTGGGAGAGCAGTGTCTGACCTGCGGGGCGTGCAGCCTGGGATGCCCTACCTGCACCTGTTTCGACATCACCGACACCAACAACATAGAAGGGGGAGCTCGAAGGTCAAGGAGGTGGGATGCCTGTCTGTACAGGGATTTCGCAAGGGTGGCCGGTGACCACAACTTCCGTCCGCTGCGCTCCCAGAGAGTGCAGAACCGGTACTATCACAAGCAGGTGGGCTTCGCCGAGGCCTTCGGGATGCCCTCCTGTGTAGGATGCGGCAGGTGCATCAGGATGTGCCCGACCGGCATCCACTTTGTGGAAGTCTTCAAGAGCCTGGGAAGCCGCTTCCTCGAGGGAGCCGGTGATGGATAATCCCTACCTGCCCTCGGACTGGGACCTGATGGAGATCCGGGAGATCATCCCGCACCACTTTTTCCTGACCCTGGCACCTTCGGCATCGGTAACCTTCCCGGCATTCAGGCCCGGCCAGTTCTTCCAGCTTTCCCTGCCGGGTGTGGGGGAGGCCCCCATATCCATATCCTCCCCCCCGACGCGCCCGGGGACTCTCGAGATGTGCGTCCGCCGGGTGGGGCGTCTGACCGGGGCGGTCTCCCGGCTGAAAAGGGGCGACCGGGTTGGGCTGCGGGGCCCCCTGGGTAACGGCTACCCCCTGGAACTGATCCGAGGCCGCGACCTGGTCATCCTGGCAGGCGGTCTCGGGATGGTACCGCTGCGGTCTCTCATGATGCATGTCGCGGACACACCGAGGGAATACGGGAACATCACCGTTCTCTACGGTGCCAGGACCGAGGGAGAGCTGCTTTTCACCGATGAGCTGTTCCGGTTGGGCGCTCGCAGGGGGATCCATGTAGAACTCATCGTCCAGGAGAATACGGGGGACAGCGGATACAGGATGCGGTTCGGGAGCCGGGTGGGTTTTGTCACCGACCTGATACAGGGCGTGGACGGCAACCCGGCCGAATCCTTCGTGGCCATGTGCGGGCCACCGGCTTTTTACCGCTACGCGGTCAAGGAACTCCTCACCCGCGGCTACAGCAAAGGGCTCATCTACCTGTCCCTGGAACGCCGCATGGAGTGTGGTATCGGAAAGTGCGGCCACTGCAGCGTGGGGTACAGGTACACCTGCGTCGAAGGACCCATCTTCAACTACTGGGACGCCTTCAACACGCCGGAGATGGTGGAGATGAGGGAGGGGGATCCGTGGATCAACTCATGATCGGCGTTTTCGGGCTCACCGGCTGCGCCGGCGACCAGTTGACCCTCCTCAACTGTGAAGACGAACTGCTCAGCCTTACGGAAAAGGTGCGCTGGAGCTCCTTCAACATGGCCACCACCACCGAAAGCGCGGGAAGGATGGAGGTGGCCCTGGTGGAAGGCTCCGTGTGCCAGCCGGACGATATCGCTCTCCTCAGGGATGTGCGCGAGCGGTCCAACGCCCTGGTGGCCCTCGGCACCTGCGCCTGTTTCGGGGGCATCGCGGCCATGGACGGAAGGCTGGACCCTGCCGTCCTGGAGGACGCGGTATACGGCCAGGAGGGAAGGCAGTTCGAGGCACTGCGGGCCCAGCCCCTTTCCACCTACGTCCAGGTGGATTTCATGCTGCCGGGCTGCCCGGTGGAGAAGGAGCAGCTCCTGGAGACCGTCGCCAGTCTCCTCAAGGGGAGCTTCCCGGAGATCCCAAGGACGCCGGTATGCGCGGACTGCGTTGCCCGGGAGAACCTCTGTCTGGTCATCGAGCGCGGGGAGGTGTGCTGCGGGGCCCTGACGCGGGGAGGCTGCGGCGCCAGATGTCCGACCCTGGACATGCCATGCCTGGGCTGTCGCGGGCCTGTCGAGGACGCCTATTACCGGGTCAAGAGGCACTTCCTCGGCTCCAGGGGCGTCACGAGGGAGATCATCCGCCGGAAGATGCTCCTCTTCTCCACCCCCGCGGGTATGGGCGAAATTCTGGAAAGGGAGTTCGACTAGGGAAGCTTCCCGCTTCCCCCGACATTACTCCCCTGCCCCCGCGGCAGGGGCGGGGCGATGCCTGCCCCAGGGGAAAAACATGCCTCAAAGGACCATAGAGATACGACACCTCACCCGCGTGGAAGGGCACGGGGGCATCACCGTCACCATTGATGACGGTCAGATCAAGGATGTCAGGATGGACATCCTCGAGGGCACCCGCTTCTACGAGGCTCTGCTCAGGGACAAGCCCTAC
>CP070682.1:1278850-1282473 GCA_020352595.1 bacterium
AGCCAGATCTCGGGGGGCGAGCAGGAGCGCGTTGCGGTGGCCAGGGCCATCGTCAACAAACCGCCCATCCTCCTGGCCGACGAGCCCACCGGCAACCTGGACTCGAAGACCAGCGCCGATATCATGGGGCTGCTAAAGAAACTCAACGCCGAGGGAATGACCATCATCATGGTCACGCACAGCGAGGAGGCCGCCAGGAGTGCAAGGCGCATCCTGAGGATCGCAGACGGTGTGCTCAAAGAGGAGGAGAGGATCATCGGCGAGGCCGCCAAGGTGCGCTCCGTCAAGGAGGCCGCCGCCGTTGACAAGACAGCCTGAATAGTCTAGGTTTTATGGCTTGCTTGGGGAGTCGTCTAACGGCAGGACAGCGGACTCTGGATCCGTATGTGGAGGTTCGAATCCTCCCTCCCCAGCCATCAGAGACCGGCCCCATCGTCTAACGGTTAGGACGCCAGCCTCTCACGTTGGTAATACGGGTTCGAATCCCGTTGGGGTCACCAGCCTTCGCTTCCTGACGGAAGCTACGGCCGGCAAGCCGCTCTTTTTGCGGGAGCGAAGGCTGCCACGTCGAAGCTTCCGTTAGCTTTTTGTTGAAGCGAAGATGGGCATTGGACTCGAAATGAGGCATCCTCATTAGTATGGGTGTTTTCTTACTGCCGTATCGCGAGATCACCAAAATCTGCAGTCCCTGACACCCTTCCCGTTAATGACAGTTATCGGTCTACCGTTTACAGTTTTCGGTTTCAGAAGCATATCCTGTCCCGCATCGGGCATTTCCTTTAACTGCCAGCCGTAAACCGGTCCCCGTAAACTCTCCAGTTCATTGACAAGGGGCGGCCCATCCCCTACACTCAAGGCGTTTCGCAACCTACAAAAAACAAAGGAAAAACATCCAGTGACAGACAATGAACAACCCGATTCCACATCCCCCTCTCACCAACGCACGGACGCACCCACGCACGCACCGTCCTTTCCTTCGTTGCATCTGCCCGACAAGGTCATGGCCGGCGTGCGCGATGCCGGCTTCACCCGGATGACCCCCATCCAGGCCAGGGCTCTTCCGGTTGCCCTGGAGGGCGGGGACTTCTGCGCCCAGGCCCAGACCGGCACGGGGAAGACGGCCACCTTCCTCCTGGCGCTCTTTACCAGGATCCTTGCAGAAAAGACAGAGGAGGGCAGGGTAAAACCGCTGGCCCTCGTCCTCGCACCGACGAGGGAACTGGCTCTCCAGATCTTCCGGGAAGGGGAGCATCTCGGCAGGCACACGGGCATCCGCCTCACGGCCGTCTACGGGGGGGAAGGCTTCAACCGGCAGGAACAGGCCCTGCGCGCCGGAACGGACATGGTCATAGGGACCCCCGGGCGGCTCCTGGACTTCATGCGCCGCAAGGTTCTCGACATCGGTCAGATCCACTACCTCGTCATCGACGAGGCCGACAGGATGCTGGATCTGGGTTTCTGGGATGAACTCCGGAACATCTTCCGGCGGCTGCCCCCTTCGGACAAGCGCCAGTCCATGCTGTTCTCGGCCACCATCGACAGCAGGACCAGAACCATTGCCAGGGAGTTCATGAACCATCCGCGGGTCATCGAGGTGCGACCCGAAAAGATCGCTGCGGAGGGTATCGACCAGACGGTGTACCACGTGGACCGGGACGAAAAGTTTCCCCTGCTGCTGGGGATCCTGGGCCGGGAGGAGATCCCCAAAGGGCTCATCTTCACCAACATGAAGATCACCGCCAGCTGGCTGGTGAGAAAGCTCAAGGATCACGGCTACAGCGACATAGGGCTTCTCACGGGGGACCTCAGACAGTCGGCCCGCAACCGGGTCCTGGAGAACTTCAAGAAAGGCAAACTTCCCATCCTGGTGGCTTCGGACGTGGCGTCCCGGGGACTGCACATCGATGACGTCACGCACATCATCAACTACGATGTCCCCCAGGACCCGGAGGACTACGTCCACCGCATAGGACGCACCGCAAGGGCCGGCAAGAAGGGCAAGGCCTTCACCCTGGCCTGCGACCAGTACGTCTATTCCCTGCCGGCCATAGAGGAGCTCCTGGGGCACCGTATCCCGGCCCAGGTGCCATACGACGAGGATTTCGCCGAGGACCGCACGCCCCATTTCAGCATCAGGAAGATGATGGCGGAAGAGAGGGAGGAGAAAAGGCGCCGCCTTCAGAAACAGCCGCCCAAGAAAAGGGGGAAGCAGAGCGGAGGGGCCCGCCGACCTTCGAGCCGACGGCCCAGAAAATCCGGGCAGCGGAAAGGACTTGGATGAACCTGCCGGGGTCCATCATCCGGCATGCAAGGTCTAGGGTCCAAGGCCTGCCCCTCCCCTCCCCTTGCCTGCCCTTCCTTCCCTGTTTCCCAACGTGCTGCTCCTGGGTTAGAATGAATCCATGAAAAGACCCCTCGGATGGAAAGCCCTGCCGGCCCTCTTCCCTCTCCTGCTTTTGGCAGGCTGCGCGGGAACTTTCGAGCCGCCACCTCCTCTCTGGGATGCCCAGGCGTACAACACGGTGGCCGTTCTTCCCATGAGAATGATCATCTCGACGGGGCGGCCGCCTTTCACCTCGGAGGACACAGAGCGTTCCGACAGGATGGGCGGCATGATGCAGGAGGCCATCTCGGTGGTCATGAGGTACAGGGGCTACGAGGTCCTCGCCCCCATGGACCTGTCCGAGCGCCTCATGAAGGAGGATGACCTTGCCGATGCCTTCATGAGGCTGGCGGCTGCCCACGGTTACATGGGTGGGGAGGGCGCGCCGGCATGGGACGAGGCCATGGAGGGAGCGGCCCTGATCAGCCGGAAGACCGGGGCCGACCTGCTGGTCCTGGCCCACGGCCAGGGGGAGTATCACAGTGCGGGGGAGAATCTGGTCCAGAGCCTCGTCACCGGGCTGCTCACCAAGGGGAGGGAGCAGTACCAGCCCCCTCCCTCCTACCTGAGCGCCGACGTCTTCTTCGTGGACCCATCCGCGGGAGCCCGCCTGGCCCGGATCCCGGCGAGGCAGATGCCCTACGAGGAGGATGTCCTGGATCTTTCAAGGATCCTGGACAGGTACCTGAGGAGGGTGCCCGGAAAGACGGTGCCTGGAACCGGGGCCCGGTGACAGCCACCGTGTGGAGGAAGAAGGAGGACGAAGGGCAACCACTGAGCGCCGGGAGCTCACAGGCCGGCATCGTGGAAGAGGGTCCTTCTCTCTTCGCTCTTTGCCCCCAGCCCTGTTTTTCCTGCTTCGTGTGATGAAAGAAAGGGCGGCCCGCATGCCGCCCTTCCAGGTTCCTGTGGCACCTGTTCTCACTCCCTCGACCCCTCCCCTTTCAACCGGATCAGTTCCTCCATCTCCTCCAGGTTCCTGGAAAGGTCCCACCAGCCGTTCTTGAAGGTCGCATAATCAGAAGCCCCCGTCATGGCGGAACTGTACTTGATGGAGTTGGCGTAAAACAGCCACTGGAGGGCCCACCGTTTCTCTAGGGCCTCGTCGAAGGGGTTGGCCCTGTCTTCCAACCCCGCATCCCATGCCGACAGGAGCAGCTCAGTGGAGGTCAGGACCATCCTGTCCACCTCCTCTATGGTCCTGTCGAGTTTCTCGAAATGCTTGGAATACCAGTCGAAT
>CP070682.1:1282573-1287779 GCA_020352595.1 bacterium
GCGTTCAATCCCTTGGCGGATATGGTGCCCTCGGCCGTCTCGGGGAGCGGCTCCGCCATCACTTCCGGGGTAGCGCAATCCACCTCGTGGAGCGCCGAGGCAGGAACCGCCAGCGTCACGAGCCCCGCCCCCGCCCTCAGGGCTCCCCTTGAGGCGAGTATCCCGGCTCCGAGTTTCCCGGCTCCCCCCGCGCATATGAGAAGGTGGCCGTAGGTCCCCTTGTGGGTGTCGGGCCATCGTGGCGCGTAGACCTCGCGAAGCACCTCCAGGTCGATGAGTTCCCCCGGCAGGTCCATGGCCTCCACCACCGATGCCGGTATCCCGATGTCGGCCACAACCACTTCCCCCGCGTACTGGGCACCCGGATGCAGTAAAAGACCCGTTTTGGCCAGTCCGAAGGTGACGGTCACATCCGCAGTGACGCAGTCGCCCAGGGTGTGTCCCTTCTCAGCGTCCAGGCCCGACGGAACGTCGGCGGCCAGGACGAGACCAGGGCACGAGTTGATGATGCTGACGCACTGGGCCCAGGGTCCTTCCAGCGCGCGCGCCAGTCCCGTTCCGAAGAGGGCGTCCACGGCAACATCCGAATTTGAGACCCTTCTCAGGGCGCGTTCGAAGGAAGCCTGGGAAGAGAGGACGGAGATATCCAGGCCCAGACGGGTCACAGTCCTTAGCTGGACCTTGGCGTCTCCACTGAAGGAGGCCCTGGGCACCGTGAGGAACACGACCACCTCGTGGCCGCGCTCTGCAAGGTGCCTTGCCGCCACCATACCGTCTCCGCCGTTGTTGCCGGGCCCGCACATGACGGTGACCCTGAGCCGCCCTTCGCCGGCCCGGGACTCCGTCTCGTCGGCCAGCGCCACCCCGGCGTTCTCCATGAGGACGAGGGAGGGGATCCCGATCTCGTAGATGGTTCTCCGGTCGATCTCCCTCATCTGGGCCGGGGTCACCAGTTTCAATCTATTTCTCCAGGATCACCACGGCCATGGCGCAATCGTCCGTGTGCGCAAGGCTGACATGGATGTTCCTGACCCCCATGGAATCGGCGATCTCCCTGGCCCTGTTCTTGATGGTGATGAATGGTTTCCCGGCCTCGTCGTTTCGCACCACCACGTCGTTCCAGGTCATCCCTTCCGCGAGGCCTTTTCCCAGGGCTTTGAAGAACGCCTCCTTGGCAGCGAACCTGGCCGCCAGGTGCAGGTGCGTCTCCCCCTTGGATTTGGAGTACTCGAGCTCCTCCTCACCGAAGACCCTGTTCTCCACCCTTTCGGCCCACTTGATGAGCATCTCCTTCATGCGCAGCGTCTGAACGTGGTCGATCCCGATACCAATGATCATATTGCCCCTCCCATGGCCTTCTTCATCTCCCTCACGGCCCTCTCCATCCCCACCATGAGAGCCCTGGCAACGATGCTGTGCCCGATGTTGACCTCCACGATCTCGGGGATCTGAACCACGGCCCGGACATTCTTGTAATCCAGCCCGTGACCGGCGACGACCTCCATCTTGAGCTTGTGAGCCACCTTGGCGGCGTTGACGATCTTCCCGTATTCCGTCTCCGCCTCGCTCCTCGTCTTGGCTTCAGCGTACTTCCCGGTGTGGATCTCCACAGCGTCGGCCCCGACCCTGTGAGACGCCTTCACCTGGTCCACATCCGGGTCCACGAAAAGGCTGACCCTTATGTCGGCATCGTTGAGGAGGCGGATCACCTTCTTGAGGTAGTCCATGTTCATGGCAACCTCCAGCCCCCCTTCGGTGGTCAGTTCCTCCCTCCTTTCCGGCACCAGCGTCACGGTGTCGGGTTTTACGTCGAGGGCGATCTTCACCATCTCCTGGGTGGCTGCCATCTCCAGGTTGAGCCTCGTCTTGACGGTGCGCCTGAGAATGGCCAGGTCCCGGTCCTGTATATGCCTGCGATCTTCCCGCAGGTGTATGGTGATGAGGTCACACCCAGCCAGCTCGGCCAGCACCGCAGCCTCCACCGGGTCCGGCACCCGTCCCGCCCTAGCCTGCCTTACAGTGGCAACATGGTCGACGTTGACACCGAGCCTCGTGTAACCAGATCCAGTCTTGTGCATAAAATCCTCCAGGGATTGCCTGTATCTACTCCCGCTCCCATCCGAAGCGGTCCACGAGGCTGTCACACAGGCTCTCACAGACCCGGATGGTCGTTTCCTCCGAACGGCTTGACACGGTCACGCGCAGAAGCGGTTCCGTCCCCGAGTACCGCATGCTCAGGATGTGGTCCCTGCCCAGTTCTTCCCTGGCCTCGTCCAGCATGTCCAGGAGCCACTTCTCGCCGTCCAGCGGCACTCGTTCCAGGATGCGAAGGTTCCGCATGACCTGTGGATACCTTTCCCATCCGTCCACCAGTTCGGAAAGGGAGCTGCCCATTTCCATCATGACCTGGATCACCTGAAGGGCCGTTACGATGCCGTCGCCCGTGGGGCTGTGCTCGAGAAAGATGACGTGGCCCGACGGTTCTGCTCCCAGCACAGCCCCGCTGGCGAGCATTTCCTCGAGCACGTAACGGTCACCGACCTGGGCTCTGACCAGGTTAACGCCCATGTCTCTAAGGGCCGATTCAAGGCCCACGTTGGTCATGATCGTACCGACCACCGTGTCGTTTACCAGGCGGCCCTTTTCCTTGAGCCGGGCTGCGCAAAGAAAGAGGATGTCGTCCCCGTCAACGATCCTTCCCTTCTCGTCCACGAGGATGGCGCGGTCCGCATCGCCGTCCAGGGCCAGCCCGATGTCGGCTCCGCTCTCCAGGACCGAGCGTCTCACCCCCTCCGGTTCGGTGGAACCGCACCCTCTGTTGATGTTCAACCCATCCGGGTCGCAGGCCATGGCGCTCACCCGCGCGCCGAGTTCTCCCAGGATGGCCGGTGCCACCTCGTATGCGGCCCCGTTGGCACAGTCCACCACGACGTGGAGCCCTTCCATCCTGAATCCGTGGCTGACCGTTGACTTGGCGAAGGCCATGTATCTCCCTTCGGCGTCCTCAACCCTGTAGGCCCTGCCGATAGCCTCTCCGGTGGGCCCTTCCTGTGTCGGCGTGTCGAGGAGCTCTTCCAGGATCGCCTCGACTTCATCGGGCAGCTTCCTTCCATCGGTGCCGAAAAACTTGATGCCGTTGTCCGTGAAGGGGTTGTGCGAGGCTGAGATGACGATGCCCGCTTCGGCCCTCATGGAATGTGTCAGAAAGGCGATGGCAGGCGTCGGCAATGGACCGACCATGTAGACGTCGGCGCCCATGGAACAGATACCCGACATGAGGGCGGACTCTATCATGTAGCCGGACAGCCTTGTGTCCTTGCCGATGATGATGCGGGGATGCTCCTTCCCTCTGCGAAAGTGGGCGCCGGCCGCTTTGCCCAGCCTCAGGGCGAATTCAGGAACCATGGGATGCCTGTTGGCCACCCCCCTGATGCCATCTGTTCCAAAATATTTTTTATTATTATCTGTTTTCACTGTTTGGTTAAAGTTAAACAATAAGTAACTGAAGCACTGCCCATCGCCCAGGGCCCTCGCAAGGTTCCCCTGATTTGGAACGCGGGTCCAGGGAACCTTCAACGGTCCTATCTGGACCTGAGCGCTTTCTGCTTGCCCGGTCCGATGATCACCTCGTACTGAACTGTGGAGCGGTTTACCGTGTGGACGCCGCCTTCGGGCAGGATGATGCCCACCTCTCCCCTGAGGTTTGTGGAGGAACCTTCCACGCTGATGGGGACAGCGGAAAGCACCTGGATGCCCGACAGGACCGATTTGGGGCCCTTGATCTCGATGGTGGACGGGTTGATGCGTGTCTCCGCCACCATGAAGCCTTCCACGGGCATCCCCTCCAGGGAGACGCTCACGGGGACCTTCCGGCGCACGGTTTTCTCCAGGACGACCGTTATGCTGGAAGGACTGACCCTGGTAACTGTAACCTTCTCGGGAACCTTGATGTCCGACGTGAAGACCTCGAAGGTGGTCTCCCCTTCAGCGGCCCCCATGAGGTCCAGTGGTATGGTCACCCCGAGCTGGCTGACCCTGGAAACGACCCTCCTGGGGCCCGACAACCGGACATCCACCCTCTCGACGGGCATCTCGATGACCTCCATGTCCGGCGGGAGGTTGTGCAGTTCCACCGGGATGCCGAGACTGATCTCCATCAACTCACCGCCGCGGCCTCTGGAAACGACTGCCCAGAGAAATACAGCCAGGATGACGGAGAATATCTTAAGCGGCAGATTTTTTCTCAGAACGGAGAACAACTTTGATCCTCTCCCACCATTTTCCCGAAGGAGTGCTGGTTTCGCCTGACAGCATCCTCTCGAGGATCCTTCTGAGTTCCTCTGTTTCGAGTCTGGAGTACAGCTTGCCCTCGCTGGCGGCGGAGATCTTTCCTGTCTCCTCGGAGACGATGATGACCACGGCGTCCGTCTCCTCTGTCAGCCCCAGTGCCGCCCGGTGACGGGTCCCGAGGATCTTCTCGAGCCTCGGGTTGAGGGTCAGGGGCAGGAAGCACTGGGCAGCGGCGATCTGGCCCCTGCTTATGATGACAGCGCCGTCGTGGATGGGTGAAAAGGGCATGAAGATCGAGAGGAGCAGATCCCTGCTCAGGGTCCCGTTAATGGGAGTCCCCTTCTCGATGTAGTTCTTCAGGCCTGTGGAGCGCTCGATGGCTATGAGGGCTCCGATGCGCTTGTTGGAAAGGACTGAGGCGGCCCTGACCAGTTCCTCGATGAGGTGCTTCTGTTCGCGGGGATTGGCGCCCGTCAGGGGATTCGTCCCAACCACCGCCAGGGCGCGTCTTATCTCATCCTGGAAGAGGATCACGACCACGATGACAATGGAGCCGAGGAAATTTTCAAGGATCCATTCCAGCGTCGTGAGGCTGGCTCCCTGGGCGAGGATGTAGCCCCCTCCGAGGACGAGGAGCCCGAAGAGCATCTGGATGGCCCTGGTGCCCCTTATGAGCAGAAGGATCCAGTAGAGGACCACCGAGACCGCGGCGATGTCCAGCAGGTCCTGAAGCCTTATCTGGGAAATGAAATCAATGAAACCCCTCAGCATGAGGCGATCCTTCTGATCCCCACGCCCACCGACAGCGCCTGGACGGTATCGGCCACATCGTGCACGCGAACGATATCCGCCCCGCGGAGCACCGCTGCAACGGCCGCGGCGATGGAGCCGGGCTTCCTGTCCTGCACGGGTGCCC
>CP070682.1:1287879-1291543 GCA_020352595.1 bacterium
ACCGGGGGTTCTTCTTCATCGACAGCAGGACCTCCCCGCAGACCCTTGGCTTCGTCATTGCCAGCCGCATGGGGATACAGACGGCGGAACGCGACGTCTTCCTGGACAACGACCCGGACCCTGCGGCCATCGACGCCAGGGTGGACGAACTGCTGGACCTCGCGGAAAAGAGGGGCTGGGCCATCGGCATCGGCCACGCGCACCCGCTGACCGCCGAGGCCCTCGAGAGGATGGCCGTCAAGGCCCGGCAGCGGGGTATCCCGTGGATATCCCTTGAAAGCCTCATAGCCTATGTTGACCCTGGGAATCGAAACGTCGTGCGATGACACTGCCGCAGCCGTGGTGGAGGAGGGTTCGCACATCCTCTCGTCCGTGGTGCAGAGCCAGGACGAACTCCACTCCTCCTTCGGCGGCGTCGTCCCGGAAATGGCCTCCAGGAGGCATCTGGAGGTCATCGACAACGTCGTGGCCAGAGCCCTGGAGGGCGCCGGCGCCCGCATGGTCGACATCGATCTCATCGCCGTCACCGCGGGGCCGGGGCTCGTGGGCTCCCTGCTGGTGGGGCTGTCCTACGCCAAGGGGCTGCATTTCGCCACGGGGATCCCCCTCGTGCCGGTGGACCACATCGAGGGGCACCTCATGACGCTGGACCTCGCCGGGGGGACACCGCTGCCCTCGGTGGCCCTGGTCTCCTCAGGCGGCCACACGACCCTCTATCATCTGGCCGCATCCGGGCCGCCGGCAATCCTCGGGACCACCCTCGACGACGCGGCCGGCGAGGCCCTCGACAAGGCGGCGAAGATGCTCGGGCTCGGCTACCCCGGAGGACCCGCCCTTGAAAGAGCCGCCTCAGGCGGGAACGAACGCGCCCTCAGCCTGCCGAGACCCCTTTCAGGGACCGAAACGCTGGACTTCTCCTTCAGCGGCCTCAAAACGGCCCTTTTCACCTACCTGAAGCGGGAGGGCTATCTGGACCGGACCCGCGAGGGCAGGAACCTGCCGCTGACCGTCAGCGACCTGGCCGCTTCCTACCAGGCAGCGGTGGTGGACTCCCTGGTGGAAAAATGCTTTCTCGCCGTCGGGAAGCTCGAGGCGTCCGACCTGCTGGTCGTCGGGGGCGTCGCGAGGAACACGCTGCTCAGGTCGCGCATGTCGCGGGCCGCTGAGGAAGCGGGCGTGCGGGTGCACTTCCCCCCACCAGCCCTGTGCACCGACAACGCGGCCATGATCGCGGCTCTGGGTCACAGAAGGCGGAGCTCGGCCGCGGGCGAAGCGCTGGAGCTTGACGCCTATTCCACCAAATCCATGAAAACAAGGCACGCCCTGGCCGGAGGCCAATGGACATGATCCCGATCTCCAAGACCACGAGAGCTCTCATCCTCCTCGTCCTCATGACGGTGACCGCCTGCGCCACAGCGCCGCCGGAGGCGGCGGAGCCTGCCCCGTCCCTGCCCAAGGGCCACCCCGAGGTCGGCACGGCTCCCCCGAGATCGCCTGACCACCAGGCGGAAGCCTATGCGGCCTTCATGCAGGCCCTCCTGCTCGCAGAGGAGGGCAGCTACACGGAGGCCATAGGCTACCTTCAGATGGCATCCAGACTCGACTCGTCTTCCCCGACACCCCTGGTGGAGCTGATGAAGTTATTCCTGGAGACCGGGCAGCAGACCATGGCACAGGAAACGGGGGAAAGGGCCCTCGCCATCGACCCGGACCTGGCGGAGGTCCACTTCATGCTGGGCCGGATCCTCCTGGATTCCGGCAGGAACGTCGAAGCCGCGTCACACCTCAGAGCGGCGCTGGAACTGGATCCCGAAAACACCAACGCCTCCTTCCTCCTGGCCGAGGCCCTCGAGAGGACGGGCGACATGGAGGGTGCCATCAGGACCATGGAAGATCTGGCCGCGACGGAGGGACACGACGCCCTGGCCAGCTACTACATCGCCAGGCTCCACGCCCGGGCGGGGGACATCCAGGCGGCCATCGAGCCGCTGCTCAAGGCCGTCGAGTTGAACCCGTCCTTCCTCAAGGCCGTGGGCGAACTGGGGGACCAGCTGGAGAAGGAGGATCGCGCCCAGGACACCGTGGCCCTCTATGAGGCTTTCCTGGTCAAGGACCCGGAAAACGAGGTGGTTCGGGAGCTTCTGGCAAGGACCTTACTGCGCCAGGAGCGGTATGACGATGCACGCGCCCAGGTGGGCCTCATCCTGGAAGCGGACCCCGAGAACAGGGGGGCCCTGCTGCTCCTGGGACTCATCGAATCCCATGACGAGAACTACGAGAGGGCACTGGAGATCCTCAACAAAGTCCGCGAGGGCGCTCCGGAAAACTTCGAGATGCTCATGCAGGTGGCCACTCTTCAGCGGCAGTTGAAGATGTACGAGGAAGCCGCAGACACGCTCAACGAAGCCGCCCGTCTGTCACCCGACCGGTACGAGCCCCACCTGCACCTCGCCGTCGTGCTCGACGCCAAAGGGGACCTCGCGGGCGCCATCGCCAGCGCCAGGACCGCACTGGCCCTGGAACCCGGCCGCTCCAACGTCCGCAATTACCTCGCGCAGCTTCTGACCCGCGAGGGCAGGTTCGATGAATCCGTCACCCTGCTCAAGGAGGGGCTGGAACTCGACCCCGATAACAGTTCCGCCATGTATCAACTGGCCATAACCCACGATCGCAGCGGACGTTTCGACCTTGCCGAGGAGGTTCTCGGGCAGCTCATCGAGAAGGACCCCTCCCATTACGACGCCATGAACTACCTGGGCTACTCCTGGGCGGACAAGGGGATCAGGCTGGAAGAGGCCCTCGACCTCATCCGGCGGGCCCTGGAGATCCGGCCGGAGGCTCCCTACATCATCGACAGCCTCGGATGGGTCTACTACCGGTTGGGACGCTACGAGGAGGCCCTGGAACAGCTTCTCAAGGCCGCGGAAAAGATGCCCGATGATCCCGCCGTGCTCGAGCACGTCGGGGACACATACGAGAAGCTCGGCCAGGACGATCTCGCCGTTAAATACTGGTCACGGGCCCTCGCAGCAGAACCCGGCAACGAGGAAGTGACCAGGAAACTCAAGGAAAAGGGAGCCCTCGAGACCTCGCCATGAGGACGTCACCGCGTCCGGCGGTCCTTCTCGTCATCCTCGCCCTTCTCATGGCTGGATGTGCACCCCGGCAGGTCCGGACCGTGGCGGTCATCGACCCGGCGCCGCTGCTCCAGGTGGTCCGGGATCGGGACATGGCCCTTGGCCAGGGCCTCGCGGGCACCCTCGAACTCGATTTCAGGCAGGAGGGACGCCGTTTCCGGGGAACGGCCCACGTGGTCATGATCCCGGACGGGCGTTTTCGCATCGAGGTTCCCGGCCCCTTGGGCAGCACACTGCTGATCATGACTGGCGACGGTCATCAGGTCCTGGCCTATTACCCGGAGGAGGGGAAGGCCTTCCGCAGCACCGCGGGGGGAAAGCCCCTCAGCCCCTACCTTCCCTTCCCCTTCCCGGTGGCGCCCCTCGAGCTCCCGGCCCTCGTCTGCGGCGTCCTCCCCGGGGGCCCAGGGGAGATGGAAGCGTCAGCCGGCCTCCTGCGTTCCGGAAAAAGGCTCCTCAGCCTCCGTTCCGGGGACGCGGGGCACAGCTACAGCTTCTTTTTCGGCGAGAGGCCGGCTCAGGACCTG
>CP070682.1:1291643-1294877 GCA_020352595.1 bacterium
GGACGGTTGATCCGGTGAGATCTCCAGACCCTGAAGGAGCAGGCTCTCCGCCTCCCTGATCCTGCCCGACCTCTTGAGGACCAGGGACAGGGCCGCAAGTGTCTGGCTGTCGCCGGGGTCCTTGACGCGCAACTGATGGAGCTGTTCGAGCGTCCTCGATCCCTCCCCTCCCCGCTCGGCCAGGTAGATGGCCAGGGGTCGGGAATCCGTGTAGTGGACGTTGCCCAGGGCGAGGACGTGGACCAGAAGGGGAAGCGAGCCCATGAAGAGCAGGGCCAGACCGACCGCGACCCTTTCCCTCCCCGTGAGGTGAAGGGTCATCAGAAGGGCCAGGAGGACCGTCCAGTGTGTGAAGGGCATGCCCATAACGAGGACGGCCAGGAGGAGGATGGGTATGCCTATGTACCACAGCCATTGAGGAACCTTGATGATGTGGGAGAGGTCATGGGCCATGCGGGGCATGACCCTTGGCGCGAAGAGAAAGACCGTCAGGAAGGAGGCCGCTGTCAGTGACAGCAGGATCCAGATGGCCACGCTCAGGCCCCAGGGGTAGAAGGACCTGTAATCCCTGAAAAAAGTTCCCAGACCTTCGAGGACGGCGTCCAGGGACGCCAGAGCCCGCAGCTGGTTCTGCCTCCAGATGGTCCTCGCCCTCTGGAAGTGCGGTGCCGGATCGTCGGGCGCGAGGCTCTTGGAATAGTCGATGAGTTTGAGCGCGTCATCGTACCGGGACTGTTTGCGCGCCGTCGTGGATTCCACGAGGAGAGCCGTGGCCGGGAGGAAGAGGTTGGGTATCCCGGCCCTCTCCTTGTACCTGAGGACTTCATCGATCTTGTCCTGGGCCGCCTCGAAATTGCCCCTCAGGACGTTCTGGCGGTAGGAGAACCAGCTGTCCTCCCATGGGGCACGCCAGACCGCAGCCGCCCCCCCGGTGGTCTGCCCCACCTCCGAGGAGGTTTCCTTCTCTGTTTCCTTGATCTCCAGGACTTCGGAAAGAGGAAAATCGACCGTGACCTCACTGACCTCGATGGCCCTGGTCGCGGGGGCGCTGAGGAGCACAAGAAGAGGCAGAGCGAGGAAAAATAGCCTGAATTTAGGCATCAGGACCCCTGTATCACGCTTTCTTCTTCACGGCATCGAGGTATTTCCACTTGAGCTCGGCCGCCGCGTTCTTGAGCAGGTTATCCTCTTCCTCGGTGAGGTTGCCTTTCGTCTTTTCCCTGAGTATGTCCACGATGTCTATGGTCTGCTTGGCGGAGTTCAGGTTCTTTTCCATCTTTCCGGTCAAGGGATCCGCCATGTCGCCCAGCTGGATGAGGGCCGAGCTGAAAAGGGAGAAGATGAAGGTCGAGAAGTCCACCTGCGGTACGCCGCCGGTTCCCGCCCCCCGCGGGCTGCGGGCCTCTTCCCCGCCGGCCTCTTTCTCGGGTGCGGAGGCGGGCTGTTCCTCGGCTCCGGGGTCCCTGTCGCCCTTGCTCCCGGATGACGTGCGTCTATCCTGGACCTTGAAGCTCTTATCGCTGTTGTCGGCATCGGACATGACTACCACTCTCCCCTTCCGGCCCTGACGCCCGTCTGGAGGGACGGGACGCGACCTTCCCCGGGCCGCAGAGTACCATTCCTGCAGAGGATCTCTCCTCCGATCCCCGAATATACCAATTTCATCCCGCCAGTGGCAAGGCCGGCAAAACCTGCCTCCAATGGAAAAATCCCGGGCTGGCCGGCAGAACGCGCTCCATTTCTGCAGCGTCCTGAGCCGGCAACCCGGGCAAAAAAACGGTCCGCTCTGCCTTCTCCCTTTTTATCTTTTCCCTTTTCTCCCCTCGATCTCCTCCAGAGTTCGGATGATGGCGTTGATGCCCGGATCGGTGTTGATGTCGTGGATGTCGATGTACCTGATAACCCCCTCCTTGTCCACGATGAAGATGGCTCTTTCGGCTATCCCTTCGAATCGCAGGACGTCGTATTTTAGCGAAACGTAGCCGTGGGGCCAGAAATCACTGAGCACCGGATAGGAAACGTTGACCCCCTGCCCCCAGGCGGTGAGGCTGGGGATGTTGTCGGTCAGCACACCCAGGACCTGGGTGTCGAGGTCCGCGAAGAGGCCCTTGAGCTCCTCATACGCGGCCAGCTGGCCCGTTCAGACAGGTGTGAAGGCAGCGGGAAGGAAGGAAAGGAGGACGTTCCTCTTCCCCCGGTATTGGCTCAGGGTGATCTCCCCTCCCTGGATGCTCGGCAGAGTGAAATCCGGAGCCTTTTCCCCCACTTTCGGTTCGTTTATGGGCTTTGCGTCGGGGACCCGGATGTAGAGCGGCACCTTTCCCCGGCCGAACTCGGTCTCATCCGCATGCGCCTGGACGGGGCCCAAGAGGGTCATGACTCGACCCACGAAGCCCAGGCCGGGCCGGGCCGTGCTGCCGGCGCCGAGGGCCTCGTCGATGACCGCCTTGTAATTCTCGTACGGCTGGGCGCCCTTGAGCATCCGTCCATTGATGATGGTTGTCGGAGTGCTCCAGACGTCCAGCTCGTGGACCCTGTCCAGATTCTCCTGGAGCTCCGGAAGATGGGTCATCTCGTCCATGGCCTTGGCGAACTTCACCATGTCGAGACCGAGCTGCCTGGCCAGGTCGTCGAGCACCGGTCTCTCCAGTTCAGGTGCGTGCTCGAAGAGAAGATCGTGCATCTCCCAGAATTTGCCCTGATCCCATGCCGCCCAGGCTGCCAGAGCCGCGTTCCTGGAGTCGTTGGAGTATTTCCTCATGTAGGGCACCAGCACGAAGCGGATCTTCCCCTTGTATTCCTCTTTGATCCTTTTGAAGGTCGGACCGACCTCCTTGCAGAAAGGTCACATGAAATCCGCGATCTCGATGATGGTCACCCGCGCGTTGTCGGGACCCATCGATGGAGCCCGAACAGGTTGGAAGCTGACGGTCTCCGCAGCCAGTGACGTGGATGCCCACAGCAGGGCCAAGGCAATTGCTGCCGCAAGGATTGTTCCTTTTCTCCTCATATCTGAACCCCCTTTTCAACGGGAATGATGGACCATTGATATCAAGCATAACTGAGAGTCTCGACCATTTCAATTCAATACGATGACACACAGAAGGCCTCCCCGAAGGGTCGTCTCACCCGGCAGGCACGCCGCACCGCTTTCTCCCGAATGGTCCCCGCCTCTTTGCCGCGCAGGGTCCCGTTCCCTGTTGCCATACAGCAGCCATCATTGGCATACTGCAA
>CP070682.1:1294977-1300323 GCA_020352595.1 bacterium
AGGGCACGGTACGGGGCCACGGGAGCGGGGAGGACGACCCTGCGAGATCCCCGACAGGATTCTCAACCGGACCAGGTTCTCGCTCACAGGCACCTCAAGCAGACCCTGGGGTTCCTGAAGGAGCGGGGTGTGATCTGAAGGATCAGGACGGGGCGTGGCCGTGATCTTGCAGATGGAGGGTCATGAAGCCAGGCCCTCGTCAAGCCCGCGCCACCCTTCTCCTCTTCCTCCTCCTGTTCGCCGCTGGACAGATGAGGTTTTATCTCACGAGGCCCTTCTATCCCCAGCCGGGAGCGGGAGGGGAGACCTGGCCACCGCACGGGAGCCTTGTGGACGCCACGGCCCTCATCGGCCGCGCAATGGAGGTCTTTCCCCCCGGCACAACGGTGCCCGACGCCCTGGAAAGGCTCACCCTTGTTGCGGACACTGATCTCTCCGGCGTCAGACTGCCGCGAGCCGGAGTCCTGGTCAGGAGTCAGGGGGGCTGGCGGATACGACCCATGACCCAGGCCGAGAGGTGGGTCTGGCGGATCCCTATGGCGCTCCATGACTGCGAACCGGCCGACCTGGAGCGTATCGAAGGGATCGGTCCGGCCCTGGCAGTCCGCATCTACGATCACGTGCGCACTGCCGGTCACCTGGATTCCATCCGGGAACTGAAGGCGGTACCGGGTGTCGGACCGGCAAGGGTTAGAACGCTGGAGGAGGCCCTGGAGCTGCCTCTCGATTCCAGACGCCCTAATGGTTTCGGGGAGCTTCGAGGGGACACCCACCGTCCCATTGGCGGCGGGACCACCGGAAAATCCACCATGACGGTTGACAGGATGCGCCGGAAACGTTAAATATTAGAAAAAACCAAACATTCAAGTCGGAACTTAAAGCCATGTTCGAGAACATCAGATCTGATATCAGGGCTGTGAAGGAGCGGGACCCGGCGTGCAGGAGCTCCCTGGACGTCGTTTTCAGCTATCCCGGCTTCCACGCGGTGGTCATGCACAGGCTGGCCCACAGGCTGTGGAAGCGAAAGTTCTTCTTCATGGCGAGGCTCCTTTCCCACGTGTCGAGGCTGCTGACCGGCATCGAGATCCATCCGTGGGCCACCATCGGCAGGGGGTTCTTTGTCGACCACGGAATGGGTGTCGTCATAGGCGAGACAACGGAGATCGGCGACAACGTCACCCTCTACCAGGGGGTCACCCTGGGGGGCGTGAGCCTGAAGAAGGAAAAGAGGCACCCGACCCTTCGCAACAACGTGGTGGTGGGCGCCGGCGCAAAGGTGCTGGGTCCTTTCGAGGTTGGCGAGAACAGCCGCATCGGCGCGAACAGCGTCGTCGTCAAGGAGGTCCCGCCCAACTCCACGGTCGTGGGCATCCCCGGCCGCATCGTCATCAAGGAGGGCAGGAAGGTAGACGAGGTGGACCTGAACCACCAGGTTATGCCGGACCCTGTGGCCCAGGCCTTCAACTGCATGATGGAGCATCTCCAGCTCCTTCACAAGCGCATCAACACCCTCAGCCAGCGTGAGGACCAGGACCAGGAGCAGTTCGAGGAGCTTCGGTGCAGGCTGGACAACATCGTCCGCAAGACCATCGAGGAGGCCGCAAAGAAACAGAAGGAGGAGACAGCCGGGGCTGAGGAGGTGAAAAGCCCATGAAGGTCACCACGAGGTCCAGCTACACCGTGAGGGCCCTTCTCGACCTCGCCCAGCACTCCCTGGACGGCCGGCCGGTCAGGCTTTCTGACATCTCCGAGAGGGAGGGCATCTCCCATGCCTACCTCGAGCAGCTGTTCAACCGGCTCAAGAAGGTGGAGGTGGTCCGGGGGCGCAAGGGGCCGGGTGGCGGTTACGTCCTTGGCAAAAACGCCCGGAGCATCTTCATGGGTGAGGTGATCAGGGCTGTGGAGGGGGAGGAGAAACTGTTCCTTTGCACCGAGGACACCCCCGAGGGAGAAGGGTGTCCGCGCTACCCGGAGTGCATCACCCATCTGCTTTGGGAGCGTCTGTCCCAGCGTTTTCACCAGTATCTGAACTCCATCTCTCTTGCCGACCTTCTCAAGGAAGCCGAATCCCTGGAAAAAGGGGGAGACAAAGCATGAACCGCATCTATCTCGATCACAACGCCACGACACCGGTCCGCCCCGAGGTCAGGGACAGGATGCTCCCCTTCCTCGGGGAGCTTTTCGGCAACCCGTCCTCGGCCCACTCCTTCGGTCAGGAGGTCAAGCCCCACCTCGAGGAGGCCAGGCAGAGGATAGCCGACCAGCTGGGGGCCAATCCGGCACAGATCGTCTTTACAAGCGGCGGTACGGAGAGCGACAACATGGCTGTCAAAGGTGTGGCATTCGCCGCCGAGAAGGGGCACATCGTCACTACCGTCATCGAGCACCCGGCAGTCATGCAGGCGGTTTCCTGGCTGGTCAAGAAGGGGTTCGAAGCCACCTACATCCCCGTGGGGTCGGACGGCGTCGTGAACCCGGACGATGTGAAGAGGGCCCTGAGACCTGAAACCATCCTCGTCTCCGTCATGCACGTCAACAACGAGACGGGGGCCATACAGCCGGTGGAGGAGATCTCCTCCATCACGAAGGAGGCAGGAGTCCCCTTGCACACGGACGCCGTCCAGAGCTTCGGCAAGCTGCCCACCCGGGTGGACGACCTTGGGGTGGATCTCATGTCCATCGCCGCCCACAAGATCTACGGCCCCAAGGGGATTGGTGTCCTCTCTATCCGGAAGGGCACGCGCATCGACCCCCTCATCATCGGCGGGGCCCAGGAGAAGAGGAGGCGCAGCGGGACCGAGAACATCGCGGGAATCGTGGGCTTCGGGGAAGCCACCGTTCTGGCCGAGGCTGAGCGCGAGCAGGTCTACGCGAGGCTGGCGGCCCTTCGCCGCAGGTTCGTGACGGGCCTGGAGGCCAGCCTGACCGAGGTCTATGTCAACGGCGACGCCGCCAGGACCTTTCCCTCCACCGTGAGTCTCAGCGTCAGCCACGTGGAGGGTGAGTCCATGCTGCTTTCCCTGGACATGGAAGGCGTCGCCGTCTCCACAGGATCGGCCTGCTCCTCGGGATCGCTGGAGCCGTCCCACGTGCTGGTGGCCATGGGCATGGAGACCGTTCTGGCGCAGGGGACCCTGCGCTTCTCCATGGGACGCGGCACCACCGAGGCGGAGATCGACCACGTGCTCGAGGTTTTCCCGCCCATCGTGGAGAGGCTCAGGAAGATGTCGCCTCTGACCAGAAGCCAGGCCTGCTGAAAGCGGATTTCAAATTTCAGAATTTAATAAGAAATCGAGGTTGAAATGAGCATGTACAGCGAAAAGGTGATGGAGCACTTCCGCAACCCCCGCAACGTGGGAGAGATCGAGAATCCCGACGGAGTTGGGGAGGTGGGTAACGCCGCCTGCGGCGACATCATGAAGATCTATCTCAAGGTCGAGGACGACATCATAAGGGATGTCAAGTTTCAGACCTTCGGTTGCGGGTCGGCCATCGCCACGAGCAGCATGGTAACCGAGATGGTCATGGGCAAGACCCTCGCGGAAGCCGAGCAGGTGACCAACAAGGCCGTGGCCGAGGCCCTGGACGGTCTGCCGCCCACCAAGATGCACTGCTCAAACCTCGCCGCCGACGCCCTCCATGCAGCCATCAAGGACTACCGGGAGAAGCACAACAAGTAGAAAGTGGAAAGTGGAGAGTATAAAGTGGAAAGGGAAGGCCGCCCGGGAGGGCGGCCTTTTTTTCCCCGGAACCTGTGGATCCATGGTTCGAAACTCGGCTGCTATGATAGACTGATAGACTGGATGGAAGAGTTCCCATGCCCTTTCAACACCCTGCCCAGGTGTCAGTATGAAGAGAATGCTGATTTACAGGATCCTGAAAAAGAGACTCGGCTACAACGACAGGGAGATGGAGAAGTTCAGGGCCGATGAGAGAAACGAGAGGGTTGTTTCGAAGATCCCCTCTCTCATGAAGAAAAGGCTCGTCCTGGAAGTCGTGGCATCCCACGGATGCAACAGCCAGCACCAGGTGGGTGA
The DNA here is from genome assembly GCA_020352595.1 of bacterium. Lineage (GTDB taxonomy): Bacteria > BMS3Abin14 > BMS3Abin14 > BMS3Abin14 > BMS3Abin14. The sequence continues at coordinate 1,299,015 of CP070682.1, forward strand.
CCGTTTTGTTTTTGATGCCTTCGGCAACCTGGATACACGCCAATGCCCGGACCAGGTCTGCGTGTTCCTCCTGGGCGGTGCCCAGAACCTCCTCTATGCCGGCATGGAGCTGTTCCTGGCCGATGCGGACCCCAACAGGATGACCTTCAAAAGGACCCACTGTGCCGATGTGGGCTTGGAATGCGGGGGGTGGGGAAAGGTTGTCGTGGAGTTGAAAGCGGAGGAAGAAAGCTGACGGGGCGGGAAAGAACAAACCGCCCGGTGAACCGTTTTCTGCAGGCTGTGCCGACGATAAAACCTGGATCCTGAAAGCAGAACCAGGAACCAGGCACCAGGGCCGATGGATAAGAGCTCTCTCATTTCCATGCACTCTTTGCTCATGCTATTCCGATAAACGATGACTGTTCCAGACACCAGACACCAGAAACCAGACACTGTCCTGGTTGCCATGTCCGGCGGTGTGGATTCCTCGGTTGCCGCCGCCGTACTCGTGGAACAGGGTTACAGGGTCGTGGGGGTGACGATGCTGCTCTGGCCGGAGGAGGTCCCGGGTGCCGATGAGGGGTGCTGCGGCACGGCCCACCTCACCGATGCCCGGGCCGTGTGCCACGCGCTGGGCATCCCCCACTACACCATGGACCTGAAGGCCCAGTTCCTCTCCGATGTGGTGGAGCCCTTCGTCGCCACCTACCGGGCGGGCCGGACCCCCAACCCCTGCATCCTGTGCAACGAACACCTGAAGTTCAGACACCTCCTGAGCAAGGCGCGCGCCGTGGGTGCCGATCTGCTCGCCACAGGCCACTACGCGCGGATCCTCGGGGAAGGGCCCTACCGGCTGGCGCGGGGAGTCGACACCTCCAAGGACCAGTCCTACTTCCTCTTCACACTGGGGCAGCCGGAGCTGGGGCACCTGCTCTTCCCGCTGGGATCCATGACGAAGGGGCAGGTGCGGCGGAAGGCGTGGAGCCTGGGTCTGCCCGTGCACGAGAAACCTGAAAGCCAGGAGATCTGCTTTGTCCCGCCCGGGGGGCTCCGGGACTTCATACGCCGGAGGACCGAGAGCATGCCGGGGCCGGGGGACATCGTGGACACGGGGGGCACCGTTCTCGGGACCCACGACGGGGCATGCTTTTACACCGTGGGCCAGAGAAAAGGTTTGGGCATCGCAGCCCCTGAGCCCCTCTACGTCGTCCGCATCGATGCCGCTTCCAACACGGTGGTCGTGGGCAGCCGCGAGGAGGCCTCCACCGGGGGGTTCACCGCTTCTGGCGTCACCTGGGTGGGGGGCGGGCCCAAGGCGCCCAGCTTC
>CP070682.1:1300423-1304504 GCA_020352595.1 bacterium
CGCTCGTAGCGGATAGTCGCCTCCTCGAGAGCCCTGTCGGAAAAGTCCAGGGGGCTGCGGTAATGTGTTGAGAGGAGGAACAGCCTGACCACCTCCGGCCGGTACTTCTCCAGCACCTCACGGATGGTGAAGAAGTTCCCCAGGGACTTGGACATCTTCTCGCTGTCGATGTTCACGAAACCGTTGTGCATCCAGTACCGGACGAATTCCCGGCCTGCCGCCGCCTCCGACTGGGCGATCTCGTTCTCGTGGTGGGGAAAGATCAGATCCTTTCCTCCGCCGTGGATGTCCAGGGGCTGGCCGAGGATGGCGGCCGACATGGCCGAGCACTCGATGTGCCAGCCCGGGCGCCCTTTGCCCCATGGGCTGTCCCAGGAGGGCTCGCCCGGCTTGGAACTTTTCCAGAGGGCGAAGTCCAGAGGGTTCCTCTTCCTCTCGTCCACGTCCACCCTGGCACCGGCCTGCATCTGGTCGAGGTCTCGCTTGGAGAGCTTCCCGTAACCGGCGAACCTCTCCACCTCGAAATAGACATCCCCCTCCACGACGTACCCGTAACCCTTCTCGACCAGGGTCTGGACGATGCCGATGATCTCTTCGATGTACTCCGTTGCCCGGGGCTCCACATCCGCACGCCGGACCCCCAGAGCCGCCATGTCCGTGTCGTGGGCCTCGATGAAGGTCTCGGCGAGCTCCTTCCAGGGAACGCCCTGCTCGGCGCTGCGGTGGATGATCTTGTCGTCGATGTCGGTGTAGTTGCGCACGTAGGTGACATCGTAGCCCGCGTAGCGCAGGTACCTGGCGATGACGTCGAAGGCGACAGCCGCCCGTGCGTGCCCGATGTGGCAGAAGTCGTAGACCGTCACGCCGCACGCGTAGAGGCCCACCCTGGGGGGATCGATGGGCTGAAACTCTTCTTTCTTACCTGACAAAGTGTTGTACACTCTCAGCGACATATTAGACCTTTCGACGCGGCGACGCGGGCACGCGGCGACGCGGAGTGAGGATCATTCTGATGTCTTCCCTGATAAACTCCCTGCCTGGCCCTGATAATCTCAACATCAGGTTTCATCATCAGGTTCAAAGCGGTGCTGCCTATCAAATACCGTTTATCCAGAAAAATAACTTCATGGGAAATCCTGTCTGTCATGACGCCGGTACAGATCACCTCACCCGGGATATCGCGTGATAGGAATTGCACCGCTGACTCTCCTCTTCCCTTAAAATACTGATTAACACCCTTTGTGGCGTGCTCGACAGACAGCATCCATATCACCGTCACTCGTGGCCCTGAGAATTCAAAACCCCCGTGTCGCCGTGTCTCCGCGCCCGGCGGCTCATCCCCCTACCCTCTGCACCCTGCACGCAGCACCCTGCACTCGTCGGCCGGCAGGAGGAAATGGCCTACTCCAACCGTCTGATGAGAGCAACCGCCATACAGGCCATCCCCTCCTGCCTGCCGACGAACCCCATCCCCTCCCCCCTCGTGGCCTTGATGTTCACCGATCCGGCGGGCATTCCCGCCATCTCCAGGTTGTGCACCATGTCGTCCACGTGGTCCGCGATGCGCGGGCGCTCTGCGAGCAGGGTGACGTCGGCGTTAACCGGTTCCCAGCCTTCCGATTCGAGGAGCGCGAGGACCTCGCGGAGAAGGTCCACGCTGTGGGCTCCCTTGTGTCTGGGGTCCGTGTCCGGGAAGTGCCGACCGATATCGCCCAGACCCGCCGCGCCCAGAAGGGCGTCCATGAGCGCGTGCGTGAGCACGTCGGCATCCGAGTGCCCCTGAAGTCCCGTCCCGTGGGGAACGTCCACTCCCCCCAGGACCAGCCTGCGGCCCCGGACAAGTCTGTGCGAGTCGTAACCGATACCCACGCGGATCTGGTCGTTCATGCTCTTCTCCCTCTGCATCGCGGCATTGGCGTGGAGAGGTTACGGTGCTGGATCAGCCGCCCAGCCCGGACACATGTATCGGTGTGATGGGGTACCCGGGTGTCGGAGCGAAAGCTCAAGAGCCCTGGATTTTCCCCGGTACACCGACGCTCCGTTACGTTGGCCAGTTTGATTGAACGATCAACCTGACCAGTTCCAGATCATCCAGTGTGGTGACCTTCACGTTCTTACCGTCCCCCAGGACGATGCGGACCTCGTGTCCCATCTGTTCCAGAAGGGAGGCGTCGTCCGTGGCATTCCAGCCCTCCTTCCTGGCCCTCCTGTGGGCTGTGGTGATGAGGTCGCGGTGAAAGGCCTGCGGCGTCTGGGCCAGGTAAAGGGCACTGCGTTCGAGGGTGCGGCTCACCGTTGTCCCTCCATCCGTGGACTCCTTGACGGTGTCCGGGATGGGAAGAGCGGCGATGGCGGCTCCCCACCGGGCAGCCGCCACGAGCACCTCGTGGATGAGTCCGACCGTCACCATGGGGCGCGCCCCGTCGTGGATCAGGACAAGATCGCGATCCGCCGGGGCTGCGTCCAGGAGGTGACTCACGGTATCCTGCCGCTGGTCGCCCCCCGCAAGCACCCTCACCCGGCCGCCGAATCCGTGAGCCTCGACCACCTCCCTTCGGCAGAGGACCTCCTCCCCCGGTCGTACGGCCACCACGGCCTCGTCGATGTGAGGGCTCGCCAGCAGTGCCCCCAGGGTCAGGGCCAGGAGCGGCCTGCCGCCAACCTCCGCGTAGGCCTTGCTGTAGCCCAGGCCCATCCGGACGCCCGAACCCGCTGCCGGCACGGCGGTGTAGACGCGGCCCAGCACTACTCCTCGCCTCCACAGTGACTATGGCGGTAAGCGGAAAGTGAAAAGTGGAAAGTGGTCTTCATGTCATGAATCTCTTTCAAATCATTCCCCTTGTTCCCTTTCCCCGCCGGGGCAGCCGCGTTAAAACAGCTCCTCCTGGCCGCTCTTCTTCTTTATTCTCCCCTCCTCACCACGCCTGCGGACCGAAGCTTCCCTTCCCTCTGTCGCTTCAACATCGGGAGAAGCGTTGGCGGGCTCCCGCGTCCCCGTGCCGGCTGCCTGACCTGCTTGCTCCGGCTCCTCCGGAGGCACCCCTTGCCCATCCTCGGTCTCCTCCCCCCGGAAGAGGAAACTCCTGCGCAGACCGCGCACGAAGGCCTCCGTGTTCCCCGATTCGCGCGCCGCGCTGCCCACCATGTCGAGTTTCGCGTCGAGGTCATCGGCGAAGTGCACGACCAGGGCCTCTGGCGTGGCCGGCGTCCGCGGACTGCCGTGCTCCAGCTGACCGTGGTGGGAGAGGACGATGTGGAGGACCTCCAGGGCCAGCCTCTCCGGGAACCCCTCCAGCCGGCTGATCCAGCCCTGTACCAGGGACACGCCCTGAACGATGTGTCCCAGCAGCTTGCCCTCGAGGGTGTACCGGAAATCCCCCGCCACCTCGTACTCGAGGACCTTGCCGACGTCGTGCAGCAGGGCTCCCACAGACAGGATGTCCCTGTCCAGCCACGGGGCGTTATCGGCCGCCGCGAGGGCGAGCCGGTGCACCCCCAGGCTGTGTTCGGCCAGGCCGCCGATACGCGCGTGGTGCATGGCCACCGCGGCCGGGGAGATGAAGAAGCCGTCGGAAACCACCATGTCCTCCAGCATGGTCCCCATAAGGGCCTTGAGATGAGGATCGGCTATCCCGTCCACGGCCTCCTGGAACCCCTTCCTGAGCTCCCCTTCACCGGCTGCCGAGGACGGGTACAGCTCCCTGGGGTCGAGGCGCCCGCTGACGGGTGTTATGTGCTCGATGTTGAGTTGGAGCCTTTCCTGGTAAAGCTCGGCGGTGCCCGAGGCCTGGACCGTATCCCCCTCCACCAGTCCCGGGAGGGACTTCATCTCCATCTCCCAGACCCGTCCCTCCCATTCTCCCGACGAGGTGCCCAGTGTCAGCGCCAGATAAGGCTTTCCGGCCTTGGTGCGCAGCTCGCTGATCCCCTTGAGGAGGAACACGCGGTCGAAACGCTCGTTGGGGGTAAAGGAGGTCGTCATCAGACAGCCATTTCCATTTTCATTGTTTCAGATCCCGGACAGGGGTGTGCAGTAAAGAGGCCGAAACACGTGGATGACCGGGGCTCTGACCCTTGACTC
>CP070682.1:1304604-1309406 GCA_020352595.1 bacterium
ATCTCAGATCTCAAAACTCCATGAAAGCGGGGACACTGCATTTGTCATCCAGCAGGGTAAAATCGCGGCGGCCATCCCGCGGTCGGTTCAGGGTCCCACAGCCTCCAGGAACAGGTCCATGGCGGCCCGGACCGCCTGGTCGCGGATCTCCCCCCGGCCGCCCGAGAAATGGAAGCGGCGCGATACGGTCTTCGACGGCAGGGCCACGGCCACCCAGACAGTGCCCACCGGCTTTTCAGCAGTTCCCCCCGAGGGTCCGGCCACGCCCGTGATGGAGATACCGCATTGAGCCCCTGCCCGCCTGACGATCCCCTCCGCCATGGCCGCGGCCACAGGATCGCTGACGGCTCCATGCACCCGGAGAAGCCCGGGAGGCACGTCAAGCATGGACACCTTGATGCGGTCCGAATAGGCGATGACGCCTCCGGCAAAGCAGTCCGAACTTCCCGGCACGGTGGTCAGTCGTGCGCCCAGCAGGCCGCCCGTGCACGACTCGGCCACCGCCAGGGTCCACTGCCTGCGGGCACAGGCCTCCAGGACAGCCTCCTGTGGTCCCTGAACGCCCCTCAAAGGAAAAGCACCTCCAAGATCCTCAGGAAGATCCATGCGTAGCACCCCGCGAGGAGATCGTCGGCCATGATGCCCAGGCCGCCCGGAAAGAGGCGCTCGGCCTGCCTCACCGGCGGAGGCTTGAGGATGTCGAAGAAACGGAACAGGAAGAAGCCGGCTGCCACATGCAGCGCGTCGGCCGGCGATCCCGCCATGGTGACCAGGTATCCCGCGATCTCGTCGATGACCACCGGCTTGGGATCCCTGGTCCCCATGGCCTTTTCCGTTGATCCTGCGGCGGGGACACCCAGGACAGTCACCACCGCGATGCCGGCCGCCACGGCCCATGTCCCGCCTGGTGCGAGGAAAAGAAAGAGGGGAATGGCGACGAGGGTCCCCACCGTGCCGGGGATCAGGGGAGAGTAGCCGAAGCCCAGACCGGTGGCGAAGAGCCGGGTCAGCAGACGCCACACACCCGCGCTTTTCAGGGGACCCGCTCCACGACCGTCGTGCCCGCGATCCTGTCACCGAGCCTCTCGCCCTTCTCGTCCACCACAACGAGCCACAGCTCGATGAGGAGGATGGGAATGCCGGCGATGAGGAGAAGGATCCAGCCGAGCAGGGGTATGGCCGCAAAGACGAGGGCAAGGACGAAAGGCAGGTTGCGATAGAGGGAGGATTTCAGGTCGCAGGGCGTGCCCTCACGTGTCAGGACCTCGAGCCCGAAGACCATCTTACCGAGGCTCTGGCCCTTCTGGACCCCGTCGGCGGCCGCCAGATAGAGAAAGCCGGCCAGGAACCCCACAGGAGGGATGACGAGGACGAGGGCCCATGCGATGAGGATGTCCACGAGGCGGGCCATGATCCTCTTCAGCACGCCGGCCTTGTGCATGTCAGGATACGTCGGCATCTTCTCCTTCCTCCCCGGCACCGTTCTGTCTCACGAACAGGACAAAGGCCATGGCCGGACGCCTGCTGGCTTCACTCATGGCGAAACGTATGCTGTCGAGGGTCCACCCCTCGGCCACCCAGGTGTTGATGATCTTCTCCAGTGTTTCGTCGGTCACCGTCTGCGTCTCGACGACCTTATAGAGCGTATTCAACGTTCTCCTCTTTGGGCGATCGGCTCATGAGGGACCTGAGCGCCTCCATGGGATCTCCTTTGTCGAAGAGGACCTTGTGGATCTCCTCGGTGATGGGCATCTCCACCCCTTCCCTCCGGGCCAGCCCCACGGCCGACCTCGTGGTCCGCACGCCTTCGGCCACCATGGGGGTGGAGGCGGTTATGGAGGAAAGGCTCTCCCCCCTTCCTATCCTCATGCCGAGGGTCCTGTTCCGGGAGAGGTCGCCCGTGCAGGTGAGGACAAGGTCGCCGACGCCGGCCAGGCCCTGAAAGGTCATGGGATCGGCGCCCAGGGCGACCCCCAGTCGCGCCATCTCCGCAAGTCCCCTGGTGATGAGGGCCGCCCTCGCGTTGTGCCCCAGCTGCAGGCCGTCACAGATGCCCACCGCGATGGCCATGACGTTCTTCAGGGAGGAGGCGATCTCCACGCCCACCGGATCCTGGTTGGTGTAGAAGCGGAAACTCTCCGAGTTGAGGGTCAGCTGGACCTGCTGGGCCACCTCCGGGTTGCCCGCGATGACGGCGGCCGCCGGCAGTCCCTGTGCCACCTCGCGGGCGAAGGTGGGGCCCGAGAGGGTCACCATGCGCTCCCCGATGTTTCCGCCGATGGACTCGGCCAGCACCCCTGAGGAAGTCAGGAACGTCCCCTCCTCGATGCCCTTCGTGGCGTTGACGAGGACGGCGTCCACGGGAAGGAAGGAATGGGCCTCCTTCCATACATCCCTGGTCACGTGGGAAGGTGCCACCGACATCACCATGCCGGTTCCGGCAAGACACTCCTCCAGACTGTGGGTGGGCTCGATGCTGCCGGGCAGCGCGAAGCCGGGCAGGTAGACGTCGTTCTCCCTGGAATCAGCCATCCGCCGGGCGAGATCCTCCTCGTAGACCCACAGGCCCACCGAAAGACCGACGCTGGCGCAGTGAATGGCCAGGGCAGTCCCCCAGCTTCCCCCCCCGACGATGCCGACCCTGAGGTTTCTCTCCGCCATGGCCGGCTATCCGAAAAAGATCTCCGCGATCTCGTAAAGGTCCATGTCCACCGTCTTGAGCTCCCGGACGGCTTCCTCCAGCGGTACGGCGTCGATCTTCCCGCACACCATGGCGGCCATCATGCCGAACTTCCCCTCGCGGACCAGATCGTGGGCCTTGACACCGAAAAGGGTGGCCAGTATGCGGTCGTGGGCCGTTGGCGATCCCCCTCTCTGAACGTGTCCCAGGACCGTAACGCGGGTCTCGAAGCCGGTGCGGCTCTCGATCTCCTTGGCCAGGAAATGGGCGATGCCGCCGAGCCTCACGTGGCCGAATTCGTCCAGTTCTCCGGACTGGACCACGAGGCCCTCGCTGTTGGTGGTGTCCAGCCGGGCCCCTTCCGCCACCACCACAATGGAGAAGTTCTTGCCCCTGGCGTGTCGTGTCCGGATGAACTCGGCCACCTCGTCCGGGTTGAACGGTTTCTCGGGGATGAGGATCACGTCGGCACCGCCCGCGAGCCCCGAGTGCACGGCGATCCAGCCCGCGTGCCGGCCCATGACCTCGAGGACCATGACCCTGTCATGGGACTCTGCCGTGGTGTGAAGCCTGTCGATGGCCTCGGTGGCGATGGAGACCGCCGTGTCGAAACCGAAAGTCACCTCGGTGCCCGAAAGGTCGTTGTCGATGGTCTTGGGAACGCCCACCACGCGCAGTCCATGCTCCTTGTGAAGCCTGTTGGCCACGCCCAGGGTGTCCTCGCCCCCGACGGCGATGAGAGCGTCCAGTCCCAGGCGCTTGAAGCTGGACAGGACCCTGTCCCCCCCCTTCTCTTCCTTGAACGGGTTGGTGCGCGACGTGTGGAGGATGGTGCCGCCCCGGTGGATGAGCCCTGAAACCGACCTGAGGGTCAGCTCCTCGTGCTGCCCGGTGATCATTCCTTTCCACCCGTGGAGGATGCCGAGGATGTTGTCCCCTTCCTGGATCCCCTTACGGGTGATGGCCCTGATGACCGCGTTTAGGCCCGGACAGTCTCCTCCACCGGTCAATATCCCGATCCTCATGCTCTTGTCCTCCGTTGAGAATGCCTGGTACGAGCAACCTAGCAGATGGGCCGTCCGGCTGTCAAACCACTATAAAATCTCGGAAAAATGACCACTCTGCGCCATCGGGACGCCCATGCGGCCCCCGTCTTTCCCCGTCGCGGGAGCCACCCGGAACGAAGACGATCCCGGTGACGAAAAGGTCCGTTCCGCGCGATCAGGGAAATTATAACCTGTTTTTCACGGTTGGACATTTACAATGTGCTGACGTAAGTTGAAGCGAAGCGCAGGGTCGGGGATCCGGCCGGACCCGGGGTCCCGGAGGAACGGTAAGTGCCCTGGAGGGGAGAGGCCGCGGGCCGAGTTCAGCCGGCTGTCCCCCGCATGATCCCGGCAGGTGCCCCTTTCGGGACCCCGTATCCTGCGGGACCTCGATAACAGATATCTGCAGGGATATCAGCACGTTTGGCAAGGAGGAGCGCGTGGCCCGATCCCGGGGGATCCTTTACGTCGTGGCGACGCCCATCGGCAACCTGCAAGACCTCACGCAGCGGGCGGGAGAGGTCCTGGCGAAGGTGGAGCTCGTGGCCGCGGAGGACACGCGCAGGACCCGGAAACTGCTCACACACCTGGGCATAAGGGTGCGCCTCGTCAGTTACAGGGAGCACAACCGCGACGAGGCGGCCCGTTCTATCCTCGCCCATCTGGGTGCGGGCCGGAACGCGGCCCTGGTGACAGACGCCGGCACACCAGGGGTCTCCGATCCCGGATATCACCTCGTGGACGCCTGCGTGAAGCAGGGGATCACGGTCATCCCCGTACCCGGGGCCAGCGCCCTCGCGGCGGCCCTGAGCGTTTCCGGGATGCCCATGGACCGCTTCGTCTTCGAGGGCTTTCTGCCGTCCAGAGCGGCCGCGAGGAGACGGAGGCTTGAGGAACTCGGTGCCACGGGACTGCCTTTCGTCGCCTATGAAAGTCCCCGCAGGATCGCCTCCACCCTCTCGGACATCGCCCGGACCCTGGGGAAGGTGCAGGTGGTGGTGGCCCGGGAGATGACCAAGGTGCACGAGGAGTTCCTTCGGGGCGATGCCCAGGAGGTGGGCCGAAGGCTGCGCGAG
>CP070682.1:1309506-1316225 GCA_020352595.1 bacterium
ATCGCCCTTTCGGCCAGCGTGGGGGCGGCCCTCTACCCCATGGCACGGGTGGTCAGGACCTACCCCAGGCTCCAGATCAGGGAGGAGTAGGAACCGTGAAGAGGGGTCCCTCCATCGCCGCCTGCCTGGCCGTCGCCCTGGCTCTGGCCGTCCTCGTCTCCACGCCTGTCCTGGCCCAGGGTGACCCGGAAAGCTGGAGACAGGCCGCGGGCCGCCGGGACTGGTCCTTTCCCGCCGACCACGGTTCCCACCCGGAGTTCCAGACCGAGTGGTGGTACTACACGGGCAACCTGACCACGGAGGAAGGCCGGGACCTGGGGTACCAGCTCACCTTCTTCCGCACGGGGCTCACCCGGAGCGCCGCCCTCCCAGGCAGCCGCTGGTCGGTGCGTGACCTGTACCTGGCCCACTTCGCCCTGACCGACGATGCCACGGGCCGGTTCCACTGGAAGGAGAGGGCCTCGAGGGAGGGCCCGGACCTGGCGGGGGCTGCCCGGGGGGGCCTTTCCGTGTGGCTCTGGGACTGGAAGGCCGCGGCCGTGGACGGCGGTTTCCTGCTGCAGGCCCGGGACGACGGGATGGCACTGGATCTCACCCTCACGCCCCTCAAGCCGCCTGCGCTCCACGGCGACGGGGGCCTGAGCGCCAAGGGACCCCGGCCGGGACAGGCCTCCTGGTACGCCTCCATGACGGACCTGGCCACTGTTGGCACCGTCACCCTCCCCGGCCAGGGACCCGTGAGGGTCACGGGACGGAGCTGGTTCGACCACGAGTTCGGCTCCAACCAGCTGGACGAAGAGCAGGAGGGCTGGGACTGGTTCGGCCTTCACCTTTCCGACGGGACCGAGCTCATGGTCTACCTGCTCCGCAGGACCGACGGGTCCCTGGAGCCGGCTTCCTCCGGGACCCTCGTGGCCGCCGACGGGTCCTGGGAGCACCTCTCCCTGGACCAGTTCCAGGTGCGACCCACGGGGAGGTGGAAGAGCCCCCAAAGCGGAGGAACCTACCCCAGCGGCTGGACTATCCGGGTCCCCAAAGCCGGCCTCGCCCTCACCGTCACCCCCCTCGTCCCCGACCAGGAGCTGACCACCGAGGTCACGGGGGGCATCACCTACTGGGAGGGGGCCGTCCGCCTGGAGGGAAGCTCTGGTGGAAGGGCGGTCACGGGCGCGGGGTACGTGGAGCTGACGGGCTACGCCGAGGGCATGGGCGGCAAGTTCTAGGCAGAATGGGTTTGTTTAAGAGCGAACCTCAGATCTCAGAGGGCAATTCAAATTTCAAGGATGACCTGAAAGGATTTTCGCCCACGCGCCCATGCACCCTGTCGCCCCTTCACCCTCCTCCCCCTTGACTAAAACCATTACATTGTTGGAACATCTCACTCAAACAGCGACAAGGGGGCTTTCCCAAAGGAGCGTGCCATGAGCCGATGGTTCACACGAAGATCCGCCGGAATATCTTCACTGATCCTGCTCACCGTCATCGCCATCCTCGCCGGGTGCACCGGGGTCATCCAGCAGGCCTACTACAAAGGCCCCTTAGGCATGAGGACCGAGGGCATGGTCCCGGTCAAGGACGACGCGAAGAAGTTCGATTTCATGCTCCCCGCGGGATGGATAGAGGTTCCCGGGGACGAGCCACTGCCCGGGAACCTGGAGCTGCCGCGCCACCACATGTCCGAGTACGGCAAGGCCACTTATCGAAAGGGCGACCGCGGTTCCATGTTCCTCTTCTGCCGCATCTACGGGAACACCGATTACCTCATCGAACAGTCCCTGTACGAGATCTCCCCCTCGGCTGTCGCCGAGGACACCGGGGGGCTCCAGATCAAATCCTCCGGCTGGGACCCGGTCTTTTACGAGTACACATCCTCGGTCGTGGAAAAAGGCGAGAAGAAAGGGTTCACCTTCCTCTTCGGCCAGAAGTCGCAGGGGACCTTCTCCCTTTTCAACTGCGATTACATCGTCCTGGCCCGCAGCTCCTCCCTCGAGAATACGGAGGAGATCAAGGACGACTTCATCGCCGTCCTGCGATCCCTCAGGAACTAGGGGGCTACCGTGAAGGAAAAGGTGAAAACCGCTGCCCTGCTCCTGGTGCTCCTCGCGGCCATGCTGCCCGCAGCTGAGCTCGCCGCCCTTGATCCGGGCGAGATCGACAAGGCCGCCGCCGAGGGTGCGGAAAAGGCGCTGGCCGAGCTGGGCATCTCAACCGGCGATGGGGGGCCGTCCATCATCGACCGCATGCAGTCCACCGTCCTCGACATGCCCCCGGTCAAGGAGAATGCCGTCCTGTGGCAGACGAAGATGAAGGACTACGCCATCCAGGACCTGCGGTTCATCGCCCCCAACCGCCTGCTGCTGACCCAGTCCTCCAGCACCCCGCTGCTGGTCGACAGCAGGACGGGGCAGGTCCTCTGGACGTACCTGCCCATGGGATGGACCATCACGTACTACGACCTGGTGGCGGCCTTTTCCGACCTGATCCTCATCAGGGAGGACGACCAGAGGGACGGCCTGACCACCCTGGCCGCCATGGACGGGGAGACCGGCAAGCAGCGCTGGCACACCCAGTTCGAGAACAAGAAAAGGACCTTCCAGTTCCTTCCTGTGCCCGAGGCCGGAGTGGTCCTGGTCCTCGACATCGAGAAGAGCAGGGTGACCATGACCGCCCTGGGGCTCATGGACGGCGCAAGGAAGTGGGAGCAGACCTATAAGATCCAGAAGGGAGGGCATCCCACGCCTCCCGTCATCACCGCCCGGGACGCCTGGAGCTTCTACGGCCACACGGAGCGCCTCGACCCGGCCTCCGGCAAGACCCTGTGGCAGAGGAAGGACGTCGCCCCCGACAACCTGTCCCCCCTGCCGGTGCTGGCAGGCGGCAGGCTGCACGTCATCGACGACAGGAAGACCCTGCACGTCCTGAACCCGGACACGGGGGAGACGGTCCTCACCGCACCCCTGGACGGCAAAACGAGGTACACCAACATCCACCCCGTGGGCGGGGATCTCTACCTGAGGGGGCAGGACGCCTCCGACGCCTGGTTCCTGGCCAGGCACGACGGGCGGACCGGCCAGGCCGCCTGGACCTACCGGAGCACGCAGGCCACGGTGAGCAACATCATCCAGGACGGCGACCGCGTGTACGCGGCCACCGCGGCCAAGGTCCTGTGCCTGGACCGGAACACGGGCAGGGAGCTCTTCTCGGCGTCCGCGACACTGACGGGCCAGTCCTTCCCGGTCAGGCTCCGCAAGTACGGCAGCACCGTCGTCTACATCGGGGAGCTGGTCATCGCGGGCTTCGACGCCGCCACGGGCAAGCGCGGTTATTTCGTGGGGATGACCCCTGTATCCCAGGAGGCCCACCTGGACGCCCTGGACAACTGGATGTCGGTGCTCCAGAAGCGGATCGGCAGGCTGTCGAAGGCCATGTGGTTCGGGGGTGCCGGCGGGGCCGGCGACGCTTTCAGCAGCATGGCCGTCAGTTCCCAGAACCTGTCCAACAACTACGCCGGCCAGGCCGCCACCTACCGCCTCAGGGCCTCCAGCCCCTACAACAGTTCGGCGTCCAGCGACGGCTGGAAGGCCGCGGACCTCCAGAACCGGTCCCGGATGAACAGCTCCTTTTCCAGGACCGAGGCGCAGCTGGGCTTCTTCTTCCAGATGGAGGGGCTCAAGAACGCCATGCTGTCGAAGTCCATCGCCAGGGACCAGGATGAACTGTCCCGCCTCGACGCCATCCGCAGGAAGATCCTGGGAGCCTACACCGCTTCCGAATCGGACGACTATACCTGGAGGGCCCACGTGGAGGGGGACTGGATCGGGCTCAACCTCGTCCACCTGCCCACGGGACGGACGACCTTCACGCCCTTCTCGCCCCTCATCAAGGCCAGGGACGACGCGGAGTACAACGAGCGGTCCCTCTGGAACCTGGTGGACGTGGAGACGGGCACCGTCTACCACCCCGCCCTCAGGACGGTGGAGGAGCGATACCAGCAGAAGACAAAGGAGGGCGTGGTCACCTACGGCATCCGCCTGGTGGCCGAGAAGGTGAAGATGAAATAGGGGGAGGGGGAGGGCAGGCGGCACACTCTCCCCCTTCCCTCTTCCTCCTTCCTCCACTCTCCCACGCACGCACTCACGCACTTACCCTTTATCCCCTTCCCACATATCCCTTGCTCCCGGTGGCCGTTTTTCTATACTTGACCATACGGGAGGGGACGAAGGAGGTAATCATCATGGAAAAGAGAGTCATCAGTTCCATCCCCTCCATGCTTCTGGCGCTGCTGCTCGTGGCCGCGGCCCACGGACCGGCCCTGGCCACCGGGTACGACGACGACTCGTCGGGGATCCTCCTCTACTACATCGAGGGGACGGGCGCCTATTTCCTGCCCGATCCGGGCGGGGACATCTTCTTTCACCTCGGACAGTGGTACAGATCAGAGGACGGCTCGTGGGCGGTGAGCGGTTCGCTGAGCGGACCGTGGAGGGACGCGGCCGGCAGCGTCCCCCGGGTCCTGGTTGACCTGCCTCCCGACTTCAGGTCCACCCACCGGCTGGGCCTGGTCCCATACGGATATGTGGTGGGCAGGAGCCGGGACGACGACTACGGACTCCGGTACTACAGCGGACGGTACTACGAAGATTACGAGGGGAGGGGCTACCGCCGGCAGTGGCACCCCCAGGGCGGGTTCTGGTTCTTCGTGGCCCCGCACTTCCTTGATGACGACCGGGACGACGACCGGGACGACCGCCGCAGGAGGCGCAGGGGCCGGAGGTGACACCGGGAAGAGCGAATCTCAGGTCTCACACGCCAACTTCAAATTCCAGAGTTCAATTTCAAATTTCAAAGAGGAACTGAAAGGATTTTCGCCCACGCACCCATGCGCCCCTGCACCCATGCCCCCTTCGCCTCGTCGCCACGTCGTACCCTCATCCATCCACCCTCTCACGCACTCTCACAGTACTTCCCCCTGCACGCCGTGTTATAGTGATCGGGTCAGGCTGAGATGTCGCCTGGTTTTAGCGTCGGAGGAGGGATCATGGCAAAGAGAGTGAGCTTCGTTTACATCCTCGGCATCGCGGTGGTCTGGACCCTCGGAGCCGGCTGCGGCGGCGGTTCACCAAAGTCCTGGGTTCACCCGGCGGACCTGAGCGACGCCATCAGCCCCCCCGGTGGGGCGGTGTCCCTGGCCGTGGTGGCCATGAACAGCAACGCCGAAGCCATCGTGGCATGGGCCCAGGCCGACTCCACCCATTCGCGCATCTTCATCCGCGAGAGGGACCCGGAAACTGGCCTCTGGACCGGCCCGGCCGACCTTGCATCCTACATCAATCCCGACGGGACGGGCGCCAGCAGCCCCTCGGTGGCCATGGACGACAGCGGGAACGCCATCGTGGCCTGGTCCCAGCCCGACCTGGCCGGCAGCACCTGGATCTTCGTCAGTCAGCGTGACGGCGCCACGGGCAGTTGGACCCACCCGGCCGACCTGTCCGACCACCTCGCCCCCAGTAACGCCTTCACCTGGCCCGACACCGCCATGGGCGCCGGAGGCAACGCACTCATCGCCTGGTCGATGTCCAACTTCGCCGAGTCCAGCCGGGTGAATCTCGTCGAGAGGGCGGGAGCAGGCGGGCCCTGGTCTGCACCCATGGACCTTTACGTGAGCGTCCCCTCGTCGGGACCGGTTTCGGTGTACGCACCCGAGGTGGCCATGGACGACTCCGGCGACGCCATCGTGACCTGGGTCCAGTCAGAGCCCCTGGGAAGTACCTGGATCTTCGTCAGCGAGAGAAACGGAGCCACCGGTCCCTGGAGCCACCCCTCCGGTGCCGGTGACAGCATCGCCGTGGCGGATTCTTCCGTCTCCAACCCCAGGCTGGCCATGGCGTCCGACGGTGACGCCGTCATCAGCTGGACCGAATCAGACGGGGCCAACCTCCAGGTCTTCGCCGCCTGGCGGGATGGCGGCACCGGGGCCTGGACCTACCCGGCGGGACTGTCCGACAACCTGAGCCCCGACGGCACCGAAGCCCGCTTCAACCGGTCGGGCGTCAACAGCCGTGGAGACGCCGTGGTGATCTGGAGACAGTATGACGGCGACGGCTTCGACCAGATCTTCATGAGCGAGAGGAGCGGCATGACGGGCCTGTGGGACAACCCCGCGGACCTGGCCGACAACATCAGTCCCGACGGCGCCCATGCCTTCGAGCGGGAGGTGGATATGGACGACAGGGGCCACACGGTGGTGGCCTGGAAGCAGAACGACGGCACCGGCTTCACCCAGATCTTCCTCAGCGAGCGTGGCAGCACCGGCGACAGCTGGTCGCACCCGGCCGACCTGGCCGACAACATCAGCCCCGACGGGGTCAACGTCAGCCCTCCCCAGGTGGCTGTGGGCGGCCGGGGGAACGCCGTGGTGCTCTGGAGGCAGGGGACCGGCACGGATCGATTGTACATGAGCGAGAAGAGATAACGGGAAGGAGAGCGATCCCCCAGCGATCCCTCGCTCTGACACCGGAGGGCAGTACCTGGAGAGCAGTGCCTGGTACCTGGTACCTGGTACTTAGAACCACCTCAGCGATCCCTCGCTCTGACACCGGAGAGCAGTGCCTGGAGAGCAGTGCCTGGTACTGGGTACTTGGTACTGGGTACTTGGTACTAGGTACTTGGTACTAGGTACTTGGTACTAGGTACTTTTCCCCCCATCCCCCTTCCTGATC
>CP070682.1:1316325-1319090 GCA_020352595.1 bacterium
CGTTGTTATCCTGCTTTACAACCTGTTTTCCGTGAGGCCCCAGCCTGTGGCGGAACTGGTGTACAGCGAGTTTCTCACCAGGGTGGAAAAGGGGGATGTCCAGGAGGTGCTTCTCAAGGGACGTGAGATCAGCGGGAAGTTCAACGACGGCAGCCAGTTCTCATCATACAGCGCGGAGGATCCGGACCTCGTTCCCTACCTGAGGGACAAGGGAGTGCGCATCGTCGCCGAGCCGGTGCAGGACAACCCCTGGTATGTGACCATCTTCGTCTCGTGGTTCCCCATGCTGCTGCTCATCGCGGTGTGGATCTTCTTCATGAGGCAGATGCAGGCCGGAGGCAGCAAGGCGCTCTCCTTCGGCAAATCCAAGGCCAGGCTCCTTTCGGACGCCTCCGTCAAGGTGACGTTCAACGATGTCGCCGGCGTGGACGAGGCCAAGGAAGAACTGGCCGAGATCATCGATTTCCTCAAGGATCCCCAGCGGTTCCAGAAACTCGGCGGGAAGATACCCAAGGGCGTCCTCCTCATGGGTCCTCCAGGAACCGGGAAGACCCTGCTGGCCAAGGCCATCGCGGGAGAGGCCAATGTCCCCTTCTTTTCCATCAGCGGTTCCGATTTCGTGGAGATGTTCGTGGGAGTGGGCGCCTCCCGGGTGAGGGACCTCTTCGACCAGGGCAAGAAGCACGCGCCCTGCATCATCTTCGTGGACGAGATCGACGCCGTGGGCAGACACCGAGGGGCCGGCCTCGGTGGTGGCCATGACGAACGGGAGCAGACCCTCAACGCCCTCCTGGTTGAGATGGACGGATTCGAGTCCAACGAGGGAGTCATCCTCATCGCGGCCACCAACCGGCCCGATGTCCTGGATCCCGCACTCACAAGACCCGGGAGGTTCGACAGGCAGGTGGTCGTTCCCAATCCGGACATCAAGGGCAGGGAAGGGATCCTGAAGGTCCACACCAAGAACATCCCCATGGCCGACGATGTCGAACTGGACATCGTCGCCCGCGGCACACCCGGTTTCTCCGGCGCCGATCTCGCCAATCTGGTCAACGAGGCGGCCCTGCTGGCGGCGAGGAAGGACAGGTCCAAGGTGGCCATGGAGGATTTTGAGGAAGCCAAGGACAAGGTCCTCATGGGCACGGAGAGGCGCAGCATGATCATCAGCGACGAGGAGAAGCGCACAACCGCCTTCCACGAGGCGGGGCACACCCTCGTGGCCAAGATGATCCCCGGTGCGGATCCCATCCACAAGGTGACCATCATCCCGAGGGGCCGCGCTCTGGGGCTGACACAGCAGCTTCCCATAGACGAGAAGCACACCTATCCCAAGGACTACCTCACCGACAGGCTGGCCATCCTCCTCGGAGGACGAGTGGCCGAGGAGATGGTCCTGAAAAAGCAGACCACCGGAGCCGGCAACGATATCGAGAGGGCCACAGAACTGGCCAGGAAGATGGTCTGCGAATGGGGGATGAGCGAAGAGATGGGGCCGCTGACCTTCGGCAAGAAGGAGGAGCAGATCTTCCTGGGCAGGGAGATCTCACAGCATCGGGACTACAGCGAGAGCACCGCCATCAAGATCGACGAGGAGGTCAAGAAACTGGTCACAGGGGCCCACCAGAGGGCCACCAAGATCATGACGGACAATCTGGATGCCCTGCACAGGCTGGCCAACGCTCTCCTCGAGCACGAGGTCCTGGACGGTGAAGAGATCGAAGCCGTCATCCACGGTGAATCGCTGCCATTTCCCAAGGCAACCGCCGCGGCGGCGCAGCATGTCGAGGTTGATAGCGAGAGTGCCGGGAGCGAGCCGGATGCGCCGACCGAGGCTCATTGATGCCGGTTTTTCAGTGATCGTGGAGGAGATGCGCCGAATGGGCGTGGACCCGGCCGGCGTGGACATCATGGGTGAGAAGGGACGTCACCTTCTCATCCGTCTCGATGACGTGGACCTCAGGGCCGCGCTGATCCTGAAACAGGACATGCTCTCTCTGGGAGGGGAAGCCGCCCTAAGGAGGGAGGCGGCCTCCCTCAAGGTCTCATCCACGCCGGTCCTCCTCATGGGGACGGCGCTGCAGGTGCGCAGGCTTGCGGAGAAGCTGCCCAGCCAGCCCTTCAAACTGTCCGCGCTGGCGGGTCCGCTGAAGGAGCTCGTGGAGGGATTGGGGACAGACGCAAGGTTTCTGGTCGGGGACAGGAACCTTCTGGAAGGAGGAAAGAAGGCCGTCATGGGGATCCTCAACGTCACGGAGGACTCCTTTTCCGACGGGGGGCGGTATCTGAGCGTTGATGCCGCTGTTTCAAGGGGCCTGGAAATGCTTGATGAAGGGGCAGACATCATCGACGTGGGAGGCGAATCCACGAGACCGGGCGCCGTTCCTGTGAGCGAGGACGTGGAGGCGGAGAGGGTCGTTCCTGTGATCCGTGAACTCGCAGCCGAGGGAAGGGGGGTCCTTTCCGTTGACACGACCAAATCCTCCGTGGCCAGGAAGGCCCTCGAGGCAGGTGCCTCCATCATCAACGACATCAGCGGCCTTGCCTTCGATCCCTTCATGGGCGGCGTCGCCGCCGAAACAGGCGCTTCCGTGATCCTCATGCATACCCGGGGCCGGCCCGAGACCATGCAGGACGACCTCGAATACGGGGATCTTATGGGAGAGATATGCTCTTGCCTGGAAAGGGCCATGGACAAGGCAATGGAGGCAGGCACCGACAGGGAGAGGATATGCGTCGACCCGGGTATCGGTTTCGGCAAGTCTCCC
>CP070682.1:1319190-1322339 GCA_020352595.1 bacterium
ATGCCGTACCCCAGGATCATGATCAGGGCGGCCAGCATCTGTCCCATGGGAGTTTTTGGCGAAATATCGCCATACCCCACGGTGGTCAGCGTCACGATGGCCCAGTAGATGCTCTTGGGGATGCTGGTGAACCCGTTGGCCTCACCCTCGATGACGTACATGAGGGAACCGAATATGGTGACCAGGCTAAGCACCGTGAAGAGGAACACCGTGATCTTGCGCCGGCTTGCGGCGAGGGCCTTGAGGAGGAGGTTCGCCTCCTTCAGGTACTGGATCAGTTTCAGGACACGGAACACGCGCAGGATGCGCAGCACCCTCAGGACCAGAAAGTACTTCGTCGCGGGAAAGGCGAGACTCAGGTAGGTGGGAATGACGGCCAGAAAATCCACGACGCCGTAAAAGCTCCAGGCGTATTTCAGGGGGCTCCTGACGCTGACCAACCTCAGGATGTACTCTACAGTGAAAAGTACGGTGAAGAACCATTCGGCCGCCACCAGGAAGCGCCCGTGCCCCACCCGTATGGTTCCCACGCTGTCGGCCATGACCACGACGACGCTGGCCAGTATGCTGAGGATGAGCAGGACGTCGAACCACTTGCCTGCCGGGGTGTCGGCTTCGAAGATGACCTCGTGGAGGAGTTTCCTCGCTTTGCTCAGCCTTTCGGTGCGTTGGGTCATGATCCTTCCTCCCCCGTGGCCTTCGTTGACCGGAACCGGCTGCGTGAAGAGGAGCCAGCTGCCCGGCAGCGCTGAGACCACCGTGCCCGCTGCCGCCCCTCATGATCCCGCTACTGCCTCGCTGTCCTTCCCAGGGCCTTCACTGCCCCCACGGTCTCTGACACCATGGTTAGTAGATGGCATCTCCGGCGGTGGCGTAACCGATGCCCAATAGGCCATTGTCCAGATAATCATCCCCCGCGAACCACAACCTGATGAGTCCCCCGTCCTGAACGGCGCAGGGCGATCTGATCTCCCTCCTCGTCCAGGTGAAGCTCTCGCGGACAAAGATGGGCAGATCATCCTCCGTCCAGTTCAGACCGTCATCGGAACTGGCGTGCCTGATCTCCACCTGGGTCCAGTCCGGGATCATGCGGGCCACATCGTAGAAAAGGTGCAACCTTCCGTCCATCACCATGGCGGAAGGTGTGGAATAGCCGACGTAATCTTCCGAGGCAGGGTGATGGGTGCCCTGTTCGAGCACCTGGATGCCGGACCCGAAGACGGAGCCGTCGTTGGAGACAGCCAGGCCGATGGTCATCCTGGCCGTCGGTCCCGGCCCTGCCCTCAGGCCCACAGCTGTGAAGTAGAGATAGATCTGGCTGCCGAACACCGCGGCCCCCGGCTCCGCCACCTGGGCCCCGTTCCAGTCGTTGGGGTCGCCTGTGGGTGCGAGCACGGGGTTTGCGGGGTCCTTGGTCCACACGATGCCGTCGGGCGAAACGGCGTGCCCCACGTACAGCGCACCACTGAGGTCTGTCTCCACCGCCGTGTAGTACATGTGCCAGGTGTTGCCGAAACTGACGACGGAGGGGGTCTCAATCCCGTCCGCGTCGAAGGAACCGGGAGGACCCAGGGCGAGAAGTGGGGTCGTGTAGATCTGCCAGCTTACCCCTTCCGCGGATATGGCCAGGTACGGCTGGACGCTCTGGGCCGGCGCGCCCGCGGCGCTGGAGGTGAGATACATGACGTAGGTGGATCCGGCCACGACCACCGACGGGTCGTTCCAGATAGCCAGGCCGAACCCGTCGCCCACCGAGACGACGGGGTTCGAGGGCCAGGGCGTCCATCCCGCCTGTGTGGCCCCGCCCGATCCCCCGCCGCCTCCCCCGCACGACAGGAGCAGCAGCGTCGCCCCGCCGAGAGGCACCAGGATTTTCATGATGCGGCCCATCCCTTTCATGAAACGCCTCCTTGTCGGATCGGGTTTTCGCACAAACATACCCCCATGGTCTCTGACACCATTATCATATCAAACCATTATCATACTGCCCGGTCCGTATCCGGGGCTCATGGCCCCCCAGCCGGCTTGCGCCTCCGTCTCCTGACACCGGGGATTTCCCTGCCCCTTTCCCCTCCGGGAACATGCCCTGCGGGATCCTGGCGGTAGAAGTCCCGCAGGACGCGGTACAGGTCCGGTGCGTGCCTGACCATGAGATGCGGGCTGTCGAAGAACTGTTCCGTGGCCACGGCGAAGAATTCGGCCTCGTCTTCGGCCCCGTAGGCGTCGAGGAAGGTCCTTCTCCCCGCTCCCGCGGCCTTCTTGAGCCGCAGGTATTCGCGGGAACAGACCTTGACCCACTCACGGTGCTGGGTCCGGTCACGCATGGGGGGCGTGCCGTCGGCCAGACCGTCGAGCATGTCCAGTTTGTGGGCGAACTCGTGGTAGACGATGTTGAAGCCCGATCCCGGGTTCCGCCCGCTCTCCAGGGCCGCGTCCCAGATGATGACCACCGGCCCCTGCGGGTGCGCCTCCCCGTCGATGGGGACCTCCTCCTCCACCGGCTCCAGGGGGGTCTCAAAGAACCCCGGACTGTGCGGGGTGGAAACCACCGTGGACGGGTAGACGACGACGGACCCGACATTGCGATAGTGGTCGATGGAGAGCCCCAGGAGGAGCATGCAGGCCTGGGCGGAGATGGTGACGCGGACCTCGTCGGTGACTTCCAGCCCGCCGGCTCCCTCCCAGTTACACTCGGCGACGAACACCTGGATCAGTGCGCGCAGGCGAGCTTTCCGGGCGTCCTCCAGCAGCCCGAAATGAGCGACGTTGCGGTGAAGGATCTCCTCCCAGGAATCCGGGAAGGGTTCCCGTGTCAGCCTCCTGCGACGTCGTTCAAGGAGCCATCGAAACACGCCGGGCCCCTCCTTTGAGAAAACGGGTCGGCGGGAGCGGTCTGGTGTCAGAGCACCTTGCGGATGAGCGCAGGGGAGCACGGGTTTCCGCCGCCATTGCCGCTCCTCGGTGGATGATCAGGCGTGGGCTTGCAGAACCCTGGTGACGCCCGCCAGGTCCCGCGCGCGGCCCTCGGGATCCTTTTCCAGCAGGGAGAGGATAGCTCCCTCGATCTCCCGCGGGATAGCGCTGTTGCGGGATGACGGGGGGTCGGGGGACTGCGTCAGATGCTGGGACAGCACGCCTGCCACGTCGCC
>CP070682.1:1322439-1328081 GCA_020352595.1 bacterium
CGTGACGACGGGAGCCTACGGCGCCTTCACCGCGCCCTGGTCCCCCTTCGACGAGATCTTCCCGGCCGCGCGGAGCGTCTCCACACCATACGTGTACGCGTACTTCTACGACGACCTGGGCGCCTCCCTCGGGTACCTGTACGGCAACCCGGTGGGCGACACGCCCGCGCCGCTGACGAACCTGCTACGCTGACCGCCCCAAAGGTGAGGACATGAAGATGCCCAAGACAGACCGCCTTTTACCGGAATCGGCCCATGATAACGGCCAGAGGGGCACCGCCCTTATCCTGGCCCTGTTCCTGATCACGGTGCTCACCGTGCTCGGGACCATGGTGCTGAACACCTCCATCGTGGAGATCAAGATGGCCCAGAACCAGAAGATCTCCTCCCAGGTGTTCTACGCCGCCGAGGCGGGCCTCGAGCGCGGCCTTCTCATGCTCATCAAGGACTTCGAGAACGACTCGGGTGCGGCAAGCCCCTGGGGCAACGCCAACTACGCGGGGTGGGCGGAGACGGTGACCGAATCCTCCGGCACCGGCTCGGTCACCTTCGACCCGGACGTGCGGTCCCTGGACATGTACCTGGGCAGCAGCGACGCCAACCTCAAAAGGCTGACCCTCGGCGGCGGACAAACCGTCAACGGCCTGACCTTCGACATGTACGTCTACAAGCTGGGGGCCAACGAGGCCTACGTCATGTCCCGGGGCTCGGGCAACGGCGGGATGGCCGCCGTCGAGTACCACCTCAAGGTGGACGACCTGTCCCCCTACAACAACGCCATCTTCACCGGATCGGGCATCGCCGGCCAGTTCGAGGGCAGCGTCAACGTTTCCGGCTCCGTCTACTCGCGGGGGACGCTGGAGGTTGGAGCCAACGTGAGCTTCGCCAACAACTACACCACGGGGCACCACCCCCTGGCACCGGGGGACGACCTGTACGACATGCTCCCCGCCGTGACGGACCTGAACACCAAACTGCGCGTCAAGGGGGGCGACCTCAACGTTGCCTCGGCCTCGGCCTCCATAGGGTTCGCGGGGACCAACAACTCCGTTGCCGGCGTCTTCGTGGACGGGGCCACCAACATCGACTCCGTGGGCACCCACTACTACGAGGAGCTCCAGTCGGAGGTCCCCGACGTGCCCATGCCCAACATCCTCGACGGCATGAGGAACGAGTTCGGCCAGAGCTTCATCAACGGCTGCATCGCCAGCCAGGGCTACGCGGGCAACAACGCCGCCATCGCCACCTCCCTGTACGCCGACTGGGTGAGCGGGCAGGGGTGCTGGTCGGCATCATCCAGCGTGGGGATGGTGATCAACGCCAGCGACTTCGGCAACATCATCGACGGCAGCACGGGCAGCTTCAGTTACGACGACGGGGCCGGGAACGGGCTCTTCTTCGACGACGCCACCGA
Source organism: bacterium (assembly GCA_020352595.1). Classification (GTDB taxonomy): domain Bacteria; phylum BMS3Abin14; class BMS3Abin14; order BMS3Abin14; family BMS3Abin14. The sequence goes on from CP070682.1 coordinate 1,323,854, forward strand.
CACGCTGGTCCTCAAGGGGAACGTGGTCATCGTGGGGAACCTGGACATAGGCGAGGCCAACGGCAACGACGACATCAGATACGAGGTCTACGGCGACAGCAGCGGCGGATTCAGCCAGGCCGACGGGGGCACCCTCTACGTCTCCGGGGACCTGTCCATCAGGGGAAACTTCTCCCCCGACCCGTCCAAGGGCTACCTCAAGGGGGCCACGGGGGTGGACGACATCAACAGCCTCGGCATCGTGACGCCGGGGGACATCACCTTCTCGGGCAAGCCGGGCAACTACTACGCCGGGTTCTTCTACGCCGAGGGCCAGGTGAACTTCAACAAGCAGGCCGCCCTGGCCGGTACGGTCATCGGCGGCCTGGTGAACTTCGCCCAGGTGCCGGACGTCTACCAGGTTCCCAAACTGAAAGACTACCTCCCCAAGGCCATGCCGGGCGGGCACAACGTCATGAGGCTCACCCAGCGGGAATGGAGGAGGGTGTATTGAGCAAGGGGAGTTCAGAGTCCAGAGTCGAAGGCCCGGGGCCCTGAATCCAGAAGCTTCGGTACGGCCTGCCGTGTGACGTGAAAGCCACCTTCTGGTGGTTTTCATACTTTTACACTATTTATTGTGTTTCAAAGGTGTGTTAGGCACAAAGTCTTGTGGTTCTTGTTTATGTAATTGGTGCAACTATATATATTTGAAGATTTTTTTAAATTTTCCCCTTGACAAACATTTTTTTATTTTTCATAGTTTGACTAAATTTTGTGAAATTTCGTTAAACTTTTGCAAAATTTATATCCAAACCTGATCCGGGGAAGACGATGAAGAAGGGGAAGAAGGTGCAGACCAAACCCAATAACGTTCGTCATATCAGGGAGGCCAAGCTCATGTCCAAGGCTGAGCTGGCCAAGGCGGCTGACCTTTCCATACCGACCATCGACAGGGTGGAGAAGGGCTACCCCTGCCGCATGGAAACGAAGAGGAAGATCATCAGGGCCCTGGGCCTTACCCTGGATGAACGCAACCGGGTCTTCCTCGAATAGGGAGGGTTGAGATGGCGCTCTTTGGCGGTTCGAAAGTTCTGGCCGGTCTGGACATCGGGTCCAGTTCCATCAAGATCGTCCAGCTGAAGGAAACTGGAAAGGGGTACCGTCTTCTGAACATGGGGATAAGGCCTCTGCCCCAGGAGGTCATCGTCGACGGCGCCATCATGGACGCGGGCGTCATCAGCGACACCCTCAGGGACATGCTCAGGGAGATGAAGATCAAGGTCAAGGATGTGGCCGTGTCCGTTTCGGGCCACTCCGTCATCATCAAGAAGATCAGGGTCCAGGAGATGACGGAGGAGGAGCTCGAACGCAATATCCAGTTCGAGGCCGAGCAGTACGTTCCCTTCGACGCAGCCGACGTCAACATGGATTTCATCATCCTCGGCACCACCGACGGCAAGATGGAGGTCCTCCTCGTGGTGGTCAAGAAGGACGTCATCAACGAGCTGACAACGGTGGTGTCCGACGCGGGCCTCAACCCCGTGGTGGTGGACGTGGACGCCTTCGCCCTGCAGAACATGTACGAGACGAACTACGTCATGAACCCCGAGGACGTGGTGGCCCTGGTCAACGTGGGCGCCTCGACCACCAACATCAACATCATCCGGGACGGGGTCTCCATCTTCACCCGGGACATCTCCGTCGGGGGCAACCAGTTCACGGAGGCCATCCAGAAGCAGCTGCAGGTCAGTTACGACGAGGCGGAGCAGCTCAAGAAGGGGTCCCCGGTGGGGGAGAAGGGGCCCGAGGAAGTCCAGCCTATCCTGGGCGTGATCTCCGAGAATCTCGGCCAGGAGATCCAGAGGTCCCTGGATTTCTTCAACTCCTCCAATCCCGACATACAGATCAGCCGCGTCTCCCTGTGCGGCGGCGGGGCCAAGGTGCCGAGCGTGATCCGGGCCGTGGAACAGCGGCTCGGTATCCAGGTGGAGATGGTCAACCCGCTGGAGGCCATCGCCTATAACAGGAAGAAGTTCGACACGTCTTTAATTGAGGATGTGGCCCCGATGCTCGGTGTCGGTGTGGGGCTGGCCATCAGAAAGGCGCATGACCGATGATTAAGATCAATCTTCTACCGGTCCGGGAAGAGCGGCGCCGCATGGGCGCCAAACAGGAGCAGATGCTCTTCATCCTCGTCATCCTCCTGGTCGTCATCGGCGTTTACCTGTGGCACTCGTCCACCAACCGCAAGATCAAGAACCTGAGGGTTCAGATCACGCAGGTGGAGCAGGACATCCAGAGGCTGAACAAGATCGTCCAGGAAGTGGAGCAGTTCAAGAAGGACAAGAAGATCCTCGAGGGCAAGATCGCGGTCATCGACGAACTCAAGACCTACAGAACGGTGCAGGTCCACTACATGGACGAACTCAACAAGGCATTGCCGGGGCAGGTCTGGCTCGAGTTCTATCAGCAGAGGGGTGACACGCTGATCCTCAGGGGCAAGTCGCTCTCAACGGACGATATCGCCAACTTCATGCGAAACCTGGAGGTTTCCACCTACTTCAATGACATCCGGCTGGACCAGACGAGCCAGAAGGAGGTCTCCCTCGGAGACCGGAAGCTGAAGGTCAACGACTTCAGCCTGAGGCTCAACGTGGTCCCCACCGGTAAAAAGGGATAATCCAAGCCAGGGAGGTCCGGGAAATGGCTTTCGGAATCGATGCCCAGAAAATCGCCAATCTCTCCCCCAGGAAAAAGGCCATATTGATCCTGGCCTTCGCGGGGCTCATCGTGGGTCTTTACTGGTACTCCGTCTACCGGGGGAAAGCGGTCACCATCAAGAACCTGAGAAGCGACCTGAGCAACAAGCAGGCCAAGCTCAACGAGAACGAGGCCATTGCCAGGAACCTTCCACGGTTCAAGTCGGAGGTGGAAAAGCTCAACCTTCAGCTGGGAAAGGTCGTCCAGGAACTGCCCAACAGCCGTGAGATCCCCAACCTGCTCGAGACCATCAGCAACCTGGGTGCCATCAACGGGCTCGAGGTCCTCTTCATAAGACCCCAGGCAGACGTGGACAAGGGCTTTTACGCGGAGGTGCCCATCCAGGTGAGGGTCAAGGGCGGGTACCACGAGATGGGATTGTTCCTGGATTCGGTGAGCAAGCTGCCGAGGATCATCAACGTCAGCGACATCACCATGGGTAATCCCAGCGAGGATGCAAGGTCCGGAGCGATCCTCCTGGACATAAGTGCTCTTGCCACAACCTACAGGTACATCGAAAAGGGGGGATGACCATGGATCTCGGAAAGCGGACCATCCCGATCCTCCTGCTGATGCTCGCGGCCGCCCTGGTGGCGTCACCGGCGTGCAAGAAGGCTCCCGAGCCGGCGGCGCCCCTGCCCCCCGTTGCCGTCACGCCCAAGAAAACAGTACCGGCAGCGGAACAGGCCGCGGCTCCCGAGGAGGAGAAGGTCCAGGTTTTCGTCTACAACCCGACAGGCAAGCGCGATCCCTTCGGGTCCCTGCTCAGGGTCAAGAAGGCCGATGAGGGACCCCCCGAGGAGATCCTGACGCCCCTGCAAAGGGTCCCCGTGACGGACCTCAAGGTCGAGGGGATCATCCTGATGGGAAGGAAATCGGTGGCGCACATCATCGCGCCGGACGGGAAGGCGCATATCGTAAGTATCGGGACCCCCATGGGGAGCCACAAGGGCAAGGTGGTCAGGATAACCTCCGACGAGGTGATCGTTGAGGAACAATTCGAGGATTACCTGGGAAGAGATTTCAAACAGGAAACCGTTCTCAGGCTACGCGAAAAAGAAGGGGAGAGTTTGTGATGAAGCGTGCGATCGCGAAACTGCCATGGGTGTTGGCGGCCTTTGCCCTGATAGTCGCCGGGTGTGCGGCTCCCAAGAGCCAGATGCGCACCTCGGTGGAGGAGGCGGCCCAGTCCAGCGTCCTCTCGGTGACCGGCGAAGAGCTGCCTGACAGGGTCCGGTTGAACATCGAGGGTTCCACTCCCCTCGCATACACGGTGTTCAGGCTCTCCGAACCGCTGAGACTGATCGTGGATCTGGCGGACACGGATGTCACCGGACTGGGCGAACAGGTGACCGTGGACATGGGCAACGTCTCCGCGGTCCATCCCATCCAGTTCGACGAGGAAGCGGGCCGCATCGGCCGCCTTGAGATCTCCCTCCTCGAACTGTGGGAGTACGAGACGAGCCGTGCCGACAACACCATCGTCATC
>CP070682.1:1328181-1332799 GCA_020352595.1 bacterium
CCAGAACACCGCCGAGGCGTACGCGGAGTTCATCGCCTCCTATCCCGACAACCCCAACGTGAAGGACGCCCAGGAAAAGATGGTCGAGCTCCAGTATGGCCCTTACCGGGAGCAGGGGACCATCGAGGGCTACACCGAGTTCCTGTCGCGGTATTCTGACAGCCCCTATGCCGAGGAAGCCAGGGCTAAACTGTCAGACCTGCAGTACGCCCCCTTCAAGGAGCAGGACACGGCCGAGGGCTACTCGCAGTACCTCGAGCAGTACCCTGACAGCACCTTCGCCGAGGAGGCCCGCACCAGGATGCACGATCTGCAGTTCCAGGTCTTCAAGGAGATGAACACCATCGAGGGCTATGAGGAGTTCATCGCCACCTATCCGGAAAACAGGCACGTCGAGGAGGCCAGCTACCTCATCGAGGATCTCGAGTACGCACCCTTCGAGGAGCAGGGCACCATCGAGGCCTACGAGGAGTTCATCGTGAGCTTCCCCACCAACCGGCACGTGCAGGACGCCCGCGCGGCCATCGAGAAGATCGAGGCCGAAACGTCCGCTCCGGAACCCGCGGAAGGGGAGGCGCCGGCGGAGGGCGGGCAGGAAACGCAACCACCGGCCGGGCAGGGCGGATAGCGGTGACCGGACCCTGAGAATGCGCGGCGAGAAGGAGGTCCTCGAGGCCCTCGCGGCCGCAGGCCTCACCCCTACGGTCCACCGGTTCGGGCGGGGGACGGAGACGGCATTGTCATCGGCCCGGGAACTGGGTGTGGACATTTCGAGGATCGTCAAGTCCCTGGTATTTTCGGCCCAGGGGGATCCGGTCCTGGCCCTGCTGCCCGGTGACCGCAGGGCTGACGCCAGGGCCGTGGCCGAAGCGATGGGCGTGAGGAAGGTCAGGCTTGCCGACCCGGACAAGGTCCTGCAGTGGTCCGGCTTCCCGGTGGGGGCCGTGCCGCCCATCGGCCATCAGAGGAAGCTCCCCATCCTCATGGACGAGGCCATTCCCCGGGAAGGCGACATCTATCCCGCCGCGGGAGAGAGCAACAACGCCTTCAGGACCACCTTCGATGAACTGCGCACGCTGACGGGTGCCAGGGTGTGCAGGATATCGAGGGGGGAGTGAATCTCAGATCTCACCTTTCGACTGAGCTCAGGGCAGGAATCTCAGATTTCAAATCTCAGATTCCCGCATCCTTGAGCAGTTCCAGCAGTTCCGTGAGGATCTTGGCCGTGAGCCCCCACACAGGGTAACCTCCCACCGGGTACACCGGAGGCGGCAGGTCGAATCTGTTCTCACCCCACATCACGTCCCTTGCCAGATCCTCGAGGAAGGCGTTGTGAACGCCGGCCACCTCCAGCGGGTCGGGTGTCAGGATGTAGGGCCAGGGGATAATGCCGACAAACGGCTGGACATTGAGGCCCGAGACGATAGTGGAGCGCAGGGTCAGTTCGCCCACCACCTCAACGTCCTCTGTCATCACCCCGACCTCCTCCTGCGTTTCGCGCAGGGCTGTATTCATGAGGTCTCCCCTGTCGGCGGCTTCCGCCATTCCTCCAGGAAAACCCATCTGTCCCTTGTGGAGACTGATGTGGTGGGACCTTCTGATGAACAGGACTCCCGGGCGCCCCCTGTCCTCGAAGAGGGGAATGAGGACGGCGGCGTTGGCCCGCCCGGCCATGGGAGCCGGGCCTTCTCCGTGGGTTCGACCGGCGAGGATGTCACGGATCCTTGCGAGCATGGAGGCATTGTATAATCGGCCCGCGCATCGGTCACCTAAAAAGGAGCCACCGGGACGCATTGATGGTACCGACCAACCGTGATAATGTTCGCTCGAAAGCGAGTCGTACCGGGTGTCGAAACGCCCGCACAGCCGGACCGCTGACGGCATCCGGTCCGTTCACCATCGCGGTCTCCGGACCAGGGAACACAGGGATAAGAGCATGAAGGTTCTCATAACGGATTCCATCGACCAGGAGGGGATCGAGATCCTCAGGGCCGAGGAGGGCCTGGAAGTCGTGGAGGATTTCAGTCTCAAGGGCAAGCGCCTCGAGGAGGCCATCGGCCCCTATCACGCCCTCATCACGAGGAGCGGGACCAGCGTCACCGCGGGGATCATATCCAGGGCCCAAAACCTGAGGGTCATCGGAAGGGCGGGGGTGGGCGTCGACAACGTGGACATCGAGTCGGCTTCCAAGAGGGGCATCATCGTCATGAACGCCCCCACCGGCAACACCCTGGCCGCCACGGAGCACACCAAGGCCATGATGCTGGCCGCCAAGCGGAAGCTGCCCTACGCCCACAATTCCCTCCTCGACGGCGAGTGGGACCGGAAGAAGTTCATGGGCATCCAGCTGTCAAGAGGACCCTGGGCATCGTGGGGCTCGGGAGGATCGGGACCGAGGTGGCCAAGCGCGCCGGATCCTTCGACATGCGCATCATCGCCTACGACCCCTACATCAAGAGGGAGAAGGCCGATAAGCTCGCAGTGGAACTTGTCGACGACCTGGACGACCTCCTGGCCAGGTCGGACATCATCACCTTCCACGTCCCCCTCACCGACGAGACGACGGGCATGGTCGGGAAACGGGAACTGGACCTGATGAAGGATCAGGTCGTCCTCATCAACTGCGCCCGGGGGGGCGTAGTCCAGGAGAAGGCGCTGGCCGAGGCCCTGGGCAAGGGCCGCATCTTCATGGCGGCCCTGGACGTCTTCGACGTCGAGCCCCTGCCCGGGGACTCCCCCCTCAGGAAGGTACCCAACCTCATCGTCACGCCCCACCTCGGAGCCAACACGGAAGAGGCCCAGAAGAACGTCTCGGTGATCATCGCCCAGCAGGTGGTCAACGTTCTCAAGGGCCGATCCTACGAGAACGCCGTGAACCTGCCCTACGTCCGGGGTCGCCTGGCACCGGAGCTGCAGGCCTATTTCGACCTGTCCGAGAAGATGGGCAGGCTCCTGGCGCAGTTCCTGTCCGGGCGCATCGAGGAGGTCCAGATAACCCTGGTGGGCCCACTGTTCGCGGAGGACGTGTCCGAGAAGGTGTTCGACTCCCCCTTCCGCTACCAGCCCTTCACCTTCGCCGCGCTCAAGGGGCTCATGGAACTGCGGCTGCGGGAAGGGGCCACCTATATCAGCGCCCCCTACTATGCCAAGGAGCGCGGCATCTCCATCCTGGAGGCCAAGGCCGATCGCGTGAAGAACTACAGCGACCTCATCACGGTTAAAGTGGTCACCGACCGGGGAGTCAACACGGTCGAGGGCACGGTCTTCGCGGACCTGAAGGGGAGGATCATCGGCATCGACCAGTTCCGGGTGGACGTGGTGGCCAAGGGGACCTTCCTGTTCTTCACCAACCAGGACAGGCCCGGAGTCATCGGCAAGGTGGGGACCATCCTGGGACGCAACCACATCAACGTGGCGGGCTTCTACCTTGGAAGGGAGAGCTACCAGGGCAGCGCCCTTGGTTTCGTCTCCCTGGACAGCCGCATCCCCGAAGGGGTCCTCAAGGAGATCAAGGACCTGCCGGAGATCCTGGAGGCCAGGGAGATCATCCTCTAAGGGGGAAGGGAATTTCAGATCCCGGGTTTCAGATTTCATGGAGAGACACTCAAAGGCCCTGCACCCGGAACCCTTCTCAAACCCGGGATGGGAAATTTGAAATGGGGTATACTTTCCCGAAAGGAGGCCCGCCATGAAGAGAGTGTCCCTTGCCGCACCGCCAGCCCTTTTCTTGACGCTGTTGCTGCTGCCATTGTTGCTCCTTGCTTTCCCCTCCCCCTCCCTCGCCCTGGTGGAGGTGGGCGCAGGCTTCGGCATCACCTCCTTCCAGGATGACCTGGACGGGGTGGACACAGGGTCGGGGCTCTCCGCGGAGGTGAACGTCGGGTCTGGCGTCACGCGGCTCATGTTCGCCATCCAGTCCAGCGACCACGATCCGGGGGACTACAGCGCCTGGATGGTGGGGCCCTCCTGGACCCTGGACACGGGAGGGTTCTCCACCCGCATCTACGCCCTCATCTCCAGCCACGAGTTCGAGAGCATCGAAGGATGGGGGGTGACGCTGGGCGGCGGGCTCGGCTGGCCCATCCTGCCGGCGGCCAGCCTGGGCTTCGACGTGCGCATCAGCCAGTGGGAGGATGGTCCCGTGGACGTGCAGACGGGAACGCTCCAGGTGCTTTTCAGGATAGGGTTTTAAGCAGAACCTTCTGTTCAGGGTTTGACACTGAAGGGAGAGGCGCCAGGACGATTCCGGATTTCACATTTCCTGACAATTACAGGAGCCAGCGGCAAACGCGCTGGCTCCTATGCGTTTTTTCTCTGAGATTTGAGATTCCTGCCCTGAGCTCGGTCGAAGGGTGAGATCTGAGATTACCGTTACGGCAACGCTGAGATGCTGGCCGCAAGCAGGTTGACCACGTAAATGGGGTTGTGCATCCCCAGACTGCCGTCCCCGGCGATGAAGTCGTAGTTGTAGGCCGCGGCCCGTTCGGTGGTGCTCCTGGAGGCCAACTGGGTCATGTCGAAAAGCCCCACCCTGGTGTCGAAGGGGACTCCCCTGGCCGTAAGCCGGCCCTTGAGGTCGCCCAGCATTCCCTGGATCTCCAGCTGGAACGGTTCCACC
>CP070682.1:1332899-1341892 GCA_020352595.1 bacterium
AAACGGTTTAGCCTTATTCTGCGCACTGCGCCCTGCGCCCTGCGCCCTATGTCCTGCGCCCTGCCTTCCTCCCCCTTTCCCCTTTCCACCGAATTCAAGCCTGTGGACATGAGGCCTCATTGGCCCTAGTCTTTATGCATGTCCACCAGGCTTGAATTCTTCGCCACATGCCCCAAAGGCGTGGGGGACCTCCTCGCGGCCGAACTGGTCCTGATGGGAGCCGAAAAGGTCAGGGAGTCGGCCGCGGGCGTCTCCTTCACGGGTTCCCTGGAGGCGGCCTACAGGGCCTGTCTCTGGTCCCGGACCGCCAGCCGCGTGCTCCTGCCCCTTGCCAGTTTCCAGGTGACGAACGAGGAGGACCTTTACGAAGGGGCCAGGGAGGTGCGGTGGGAGGACCATCTCTCCCCCGATGCCACCATCGCGGTGAGCGCCAGCGGGAAGGCCGGGACGGTGGTCCACACCCATTACGCCTCCCTCAAGGTCAAGGACGCCGTGGTGGACAGGTTCCGCGACGTCAGGGGCCGTCGTCCTTCCGTCGACACCAAGAGCCCGGACATCCGCATCAACCTGCACCTGGCCCGGCCCATGAGCACCCTCTACCTGGACCTTTCCGGGGAGGCTCTCCACAGGCGGGGCTACCGCGCGGAAAAGGGCGAGGCACCCCTCAAGGAGAATCTGGCGGCCGCCATCCTCCTGAGGGTAAGGTGGCCGGAACTGGCTTCGGATGGGGCTTTCTTCATCGACCCCATGTGCGGCTCCGGGACCTTTCCCATCGAGGCGGCCTTCATGGCCGGCGACGTGGCGCCCGGCATCCTCAGACCATCCTTCGGGTTCGCTGCGTGGGCGGGACACCAGTCGTCCCTGTGGACCCGCCTTCAGGTGGAGGCGCGGTACCGCATGAAGGAGGGCCTCGATGGCCTGCCGGTGATCCTGGGTTTCGACGCGGACCGGGCCGCGGTCAGGAAGGCCCTGGCCAACATCGCCAGGGCGGGCCTGGAAAGGAAGGTCCACGTCGAGCGGCGGGACATCGGCCTGCTCGAAGCCCCTCCCGGCGCGCGGGGAAAAACGGGGCTGGTCCTGGTCAACCCGCCCTACGGGGAGCGTCTGGGGGAAGTGGCCGAGCTCCGGCCCCTGTACGCCTCCCTGGGGGAGCGCCTCAGGGCCGGCTTCCCGGGCTGGAGGGCGGCCGTCTTCACCGGGAACCCCGAACTGGGCAGGGAGATGGGGCTGCGGGCCGTCAAGACCAACAACCTCTACAACGGAGACCTGAAGTGCCGCCTCCTCCACTTCGAAGTCCGCAAGGACCTCCTTGCGCCCACCGGACGGCGTCGCCCCTCCTCTGAACCTCCGGTGGGCGCCCGTGAGGGTGAGGGGGACATGTTCGCCAACCGGCTTCGCAAGAACCTGAGAACGCTGGGCAAGTGGGCCGGGGAAAAGGGCATCACCTGCTACCGCCTCTACGACGCCGACATCCCCGAGTTCAACCTGGCCGTGGACCTCTACGACGGTTGGGCCCACGTCCAGGAATACGAGGCTCCCCATGGAGTGGATGCCCGGCGCGCCTCCGCCCGCCTGGAGGCCGCCCTGCAGAGGATCGGCAGGGTCCTCGACCTTCCCCCGGACCGGGTCGTTCTGAAGGTGCGGAAACGCCAGAGGGGGGGGTCCCAGTACGGCAAGTTCCAGGAAAAGGGCCGATTCCTCGAGGTCCGGGAGGGCGGCCTGACCTTCCTGGTGAACCTCACGGATTACCTGGACACGGGTCTGTTCCTGGACCACCGTCCGACGAGGGCCATGATCGGGGATCTTTCCAGGGGGGCGGACTTCCTCAACCTGTTCAGCTACACGGGCTCGGCCACGGTTTACGCGGCAGCGGGGGGAGCCAGGACCACCACCTCGGTGGACCTTTCCAACACCTACATCCGCTGGGCCCGGCGCAACCTCGAGATCAACGGGATCGGAGGTCCGGAGCACAGACTGCTGCGCACCGACGTGCTGAGGTGGCTGGGGAAGGAGCGCCGCCGGTACGGCCTGATATTCCTCGACCCGCCCACATTTTCCAGGTCCAAGGCCATGGAGGGCGATCTCGACATCCAGAGGGACCACGCCCCCTTGATCCTCAGTGCGGCCAGGCTCCTCAGGCCCGGGGGCGTGATGATCTTCTCCACCAACCGGCGGGACTTTTCCCTCGACGTGGCCTCCCTGGGAGGGCTCCAGGTCCGGGACATCACCGCCGAAACGGTGCCGAGGGATTTTGAGCGCCGCCCACGGATACACTCCTGTTTCCGGATCACGGCAAGGGGGAAGTAATAAGTAGAAGAGTTTCCGGTGTCGCGCCGTGACCCGTCATCACGCCGGGAGGGCGCCGGATGGTTGCCCCTCCGACAGACTCGTGGCAAAGCGGTGAGGGGTTCAAGGTGCAACGGGGCGACACGGTTCAGGATCCGGGGAAAACGGTGTCCGGGGTGTGGTGTCCAGAGGGAAGTTGCGGAGCCCGGTCCTGATGGGAAGGTGGAATATGCCTTTACCGGAGCCCCCGCGCGGCCGGCCCGCCAGCTTGCGGGCCCGGAGACCTTCTCATCCTTGATTTTGAACGTTTGGAAAGTGTAATCTGTAGGTTCAGGGGGGGAAAGGAGCACAGGGCCCCTTCCTCGACGATACCGAATCTCTTCGCAAAGGCTGACAAGGAGGTCAACCATGGCAGCTTTGTCCCCGAAGGACTTCGAAAAGGCCCTCTCCCAAGGGCGCCCGCCGAACATCGTCCGGCTCTTCCCCAACTCGAGGGCCCTCATCGTCAGCGGCAAGGTCATTGACAGGGCCATGATGGCCAAGGGCAAGGCCATGACCATCGCCGCCAACGGACGGAACCAGTTCGTCATACGGGGGGCGCTGGCCGCCGCCCAGAGGGCCAACGCGGCCATCATCGTCGAGATCGCCAAGTCGGAAGGTGGGGCCGGGGCCTACTGCGCGGTCAATTTCTGGAACCTGGCGCTCCTGGTGGACTCCATCGCCAACGAACTGGGCATCACGGTCCCCGTCGCCATCCACGCCGACCATTACGGCATCAAGGGGGACGCGGACGTCCAGAAGGCCCGCGTGGAGATCCCATCCATGTTCGACGCGGGCATCACCTCCATCGCCATCGACGCGTCCCACCTGCCCGACGACCGGAACCTCCTGGCGAGCATCGACCTGGCCCGATACGTGCCGGGCTGGGCGGGGCTCGAGACGGAGGTGGGGGAGATCAAGGGCAAGGAGGGGCTTTCCACTGTCCAGGAGGCCCTCTTCCTCGTCCAGGGCCTCAACGCCCATGACATCTTCCCGGACTGGATCGCTTTAAACAACGGCACCACCCACGGCATCGAGGAGAGCGAAGCGGGCATCCAGGTCGAACTCACCGCAAGGATCCACAAGGCCCTGGCACCCTACAAGATTTCCGGCGCCCAGCACGGCACCTCGGGGAACAGCAGCGAGAGGCTGCGGCGCATAACCTCCGAGACGGCCACCACCAAGGCCAACGTGGCCACCGCCCTGCAGATGCTCTCCTGGGGCGTGAAGGTCAACGACTACGGCAACGCCCAGCTCGACGAGAACGGGGAGTTCATCCGGGCCCGGGACGCGGGCGTCACCGACGCCGTCTGGGCCGACATGGTCAAGTACGCGGCTGACAAGGGCTGGAAGAAGGGAGATTACAAGAAGCTGAACCTGCCCTTCGAGAACAAGCTCCTCGGCCAGTCCAGGGAGACCAGGGAACGGATGGTCGAGGCCGTGGAGGAGTTCACTTACGGCCTGCTCAAGAACGTCTTCAACGCCTCGGACACGGCCCCACTGGCCGTGGAGGCCATCCTCTCGGCCGGGTCACACGATCTCGGGCCCAAGGTGGGTCGAATGGAGGACCCGGCCCGGTGGACCGAGGAGAAGATCGTCCGGAGGGCGGCCACCCTGGACTCGGACAAGGGACCTGCCGGCGATTTCGAGGACTAGCCGGCAGCCGTCTGCCGGTGTGCCGCTGCCGGCTGTTTTTCAGGGCAGGGGGCACCACCCGATGTCGGGGTGCCCCGGTGACAGGAAACAGAATGCGGAGCGCTATCCGCTCCGGGGCGCACGCCCCGGGGCAGGGATCTGCCGGCTCCGCCCCAATCCACGGACAAGGAGGCGCGTGTCATGGCGAACGTCACGTTCAAGGGGAACCCGGTCAGGACGGTGGGCGACCTTCCCGCCGTCGGCTCCAAAGCCCCGGACTTCACACTGACGAAGAACGACCTTTCCGACACGACCCTGGACGATTTCGCTGGCAAGCGCCTCGTTTTGAACGTCTTCGTGAGCCTGGACACGTCCGTCTGCGCCATGTCCATCAGGCGGTTCAACCAGGAGGCGTCTTCCCTCCCCGAAACCACTGTCCTGTGCATCTCCGAGGACCTGCCCTTCGCCCAGAGCCGGTTCTGCGCGGCCGAGGGGATCCGGAACGTCGTCGTCCTGTCGGCCTTCCGCTACCGGGCCTTCGCCAACAACTACGGTGTCCGGATCCTCAGCGGACCGATGAAGAGCCTCATGGCCCGGGCGGTGGTGGTCATCGACAAGAGGGGCCGGGTCGTCTACACCGAGCAGGTCCCCGAGATCGGCCAGGAACCTGACTACGGGGCGGTGCTGTCCGTTCTCAAGGGCTAGAAAACACCCGGAGCGCCCGTGGCGGGCGCCTGGTGATCAGAGGGGCCTGGGGCCCTTCCAGGGGGGGAGGGTGAAGCACCGGATCTGACGGGGGTGCTTATGAGGATAAGGCAGGATTTTCTCCTGTTCCTGCTGGCTGCAGGCATGGCGGTCGGCTGCAGTTCGTCCGGCGGCGGTGGCGGCGGGCGGGCGGTGGCCACCTACTGTCCACTGCCCTACTCCCAGGCGCTCCCGGCGGCCGTCTCAGGGGCCAACTCCCCGCCGAGGGCCTATTACCAGAGGCTGCGGGTGAGCCTCGGCGACACCCTGCCCGTCACCCTCTTCGCCTGCGACCCCGACCTCGGCTCGAGCTACACCGGTCTGACCTGGGCGGTCACCAGCGGGCCGGTGAGCGGCGGTCAGCTGAGCGACCAGGCCGGCACCTACGCGGGCGAGCCCTTCCAGGTGACCTACACGCCGGCCCAGGTGGGCACGGACAGTTTCTTCTACCAGGTCAACGACGGCGTCACCTGGGGCAACACCGCCGAGATCCTCATCACGGTCCTTCCCGTGCTCAGCAGCGTCAGCATCAGCGGTTCCACGGACGTTCCCGAGAACAGCACGGTGACCTATTCCCTGACGGCCAACTGGACGGGGCAGGCGCCCACAGATGTGACAGCCGCCGCCCTGTGGTCCGAGAACTCCCCTTATGCCGGTTTCGTGCCCCCGCCGGGCACCCTGGTCCTTTCCGACGTCCCCTCCGACCAGCAGGTGACAGTGACCGGAAGCTCTACCTTCAACGGGGTCTCCGTGGCTGACACACTCACCCTGACCGTGAGGAACACCTCAGCCGCCGGGGGAACGCTGTACGTGGACGCGGCCACTCAGGCCCCGCCGGCCTCCCAGGACGGACTGACCTGGCTCACCGCCTTCGACCACCCCAGCAAGGCCATGCCGCTGGCCACCGTCGGGACGCCCGTGCTCGTGGCCTCGGGGACCTACACACCCCTGAGCACCGTCGATCCCGCCGCTCCACTCCTGACCCTCAGGGACGGGGTCGAGGTGTACGGCGGCTACCAGGTCTCGGGGGGGGTGGCTCTTTCCAGGGATCCCTCCGCTTACCCCTCAATACTGGACGCCGACGCCGACGGGGACCTGTCCGGGGACCTGTACCACCTCGTGGCCGGTGCGTCCGGGGCTGTCCTGGACGGATTGGTCATCAGGCACGGCAACGCCTCAGGCGTGGGGTCCTCGGCGGATGTTGCCGCCGGGGGGATGGCCAACGTCAATGTCCTCAACGTCACCGTCAGGAACTGCGTCTTTGCCAGCAACTACGCTTCCCTGTACGGCGGCGCCATGGCCAACTACTTCAGCAGCGTCACCATCGACAACTGCACCTTCCGCAACAACGCCGGCGGAAACACCGGCGGCGCCATCGACACCGATCTGAACAGCACCCTGCTCATAACAAATTCCGTTTTCTCCTCCAATATTTCAAGCGTCAACGCCGGCGCACTGGGGGCCTACGGCAGCCCGGTGATCACCGTCATCGGCACCGACTTCACGGACAACCGGACAGGGGATTACGGCGGCGCCATGGACATCAACTTCAACGGATCGGTGGTGGTGCAGAACTGTACCTTCACGGGGGGAGCGGCGGGACTTTCGGGCGGGGGCATCTACGCCGAACAGAACGCCTCCCTCCTCATCACCAACACCACCTTTACCGGCAACAGTGCCAGCGAGGGCGGCGGACTGGCCTCCAGCCTGGCCGGGAGCCTCACCGTCTCAGGGTCCCTTTTCACTGGAAATTCAGCCATCGGTGACGGCGGCGGGGTGTACGCCATCTCGGACAGCACGGTGTTCATTGACTCGACCTCCTTCACGGCCAACAGCGCCGGCAGCCTGGGAGCGGGGTTGTTCCTCGCGCCGCTGTCGACAAGCACTGTCCGGGATTCGCAGTTCGTCGGCAACGTCAACTCGGGAGCCGCAGGAGGCGGGATCTATGTCACGAGCCCCAGCAGCGTCCTCATGGACCGGATCAGGGTCCATGGAAATGTGGCCTACGACGGGGGAGGCATCTTCGTCGACAGCCCCGGCGCGACGCTGGTCAACTCCGTGGTAACCTCCAACCGTGCCGGCACAGCCAATGGACTGGGGGGCGGTCTCCTGCACTGGAGCACCGGTTCGCTGCAGGTGGTCCACAGCTCCTTTTCCGGAAACGTGGCTTCCCAGGGCGGAGGCCTGTACAACCTGTCGCCGGTCAATACTACCGTGGTCAACAGCATCCTGTGGGGAGACAGCGCGGCGACGGACCCCGAGATCAGCGGTGCCTCCACGGTGTCCTTCTCCGATGTGCAGGCAGCCGCGGGCCCCTGGCCGGGGACGGGCAACATCCTGGCGGACCCGGCCTTCGCAAACTCCCTCCTGGCGCTGAGCGCCGGATCGGCGGCCATCGACATGGGCACCGACGCCGGTGTCGCAACGGACTACGCCGGGAACGCCAGACCGCAGGGGGCATGGTACGACATGGGAGCGTGGGAGTTCGGGATCGCCACCTGGCTCAGGACCTACTCCATGGCCACCTGGGTGCAGGCCAGGGATATCGGCCCGGCCCCGGGCGGAGGGTTCTACCTGGCCGGGACCTCCGGGTGGAACTTCTGGGTGGCCCGTCTGGACGCCTCGGGCGCCCTGCAGTGGACCCGCACCTTCGGCGACGGGAACACCGACGCCGCCTTCGGCATGGACTCTACGTCGGACGGAGGGGCCGTCGTCACCGGGCAGACCTTCTCCCTGGGTGCATTCACCAGTGACATGTGGGTGGTGAAGCTCGACTCCGCGGGTAACATCCAGTGGCAGAAGAGCGCCGGCACGGCCGACCAGGAATACTCCTACGACGTCAAGGAAGCTCTTACCAGCACGCTCCAGCCGGACGGGTACGTGGTTGCCGGGTACAGGGGCAGTCCGGCGACCGCGACGCCCGACTTCGTGGTTTTGCGGTTGAACGCGGACGGAACCCAGCGATGGGTGCGCCGCTACGACGCGGGGGAGAGGGATCTCGGATTCACGGTGGACCAGACGGCCGACACCGGTTTCATCGTGTCCGGCCTTTCCAGGTCCTTCGCAGGAACGGGGGACTACGACGCGTGGCTGCTCAAACTCAATGCCGACGGCACCGTAGCCTGGCAGCGGTCCGTGGGGACGGCGGCGCCCGCCTTCCAGGAAAGGGTCCGCAAGGTGCGTTCCACCAGTGACGGCGGGTACATCGTGGCCGGACAGACCATGGAGTTTGACGTCAACGGCGACTTCTGGGTGCTGAAACTGGACCAGAACGGGGATATCGTCTGGCAGAAGAGCTTCGGGGGCACCGGGGCGGACGAGGCCTTCCTGGCCCAGCAGACCACCGACGGCGGTTACCTGGTGGTGGGAAGCACCGACTCCTTTTCCAGCGCCTACGACGCCTGGATCATCAAGCTGGCGGGTGACGGCTCGGTGGTCTGGCAGAAAGTGTACGACGCGGGCGGCGACGACCACGCCGAGGCCGCCCAGTTGACCCTCGACTTCGGGTACATCGTCTCCGGTTACACGGATTCATTCCTTGGATCAGGCAATTACGAGGCCTGGACCATAAAAATGGATGCCAACGGGCAGGTTGGCGGGTTCTGCGACTTCGGCACCTCGCCCGTCTACTCCACCAACAACACCAGCGCCGTGTCCGCGGTCACAACGGGGACCTCGGCGGCGCTCGCCCTCACCGCCGCGGACACGGCCGCGGCGTTCTCGACGGCCGCAGGCGGGTCCACCACCATCTGCGGCAGTCCGTGAGGCGGCTGACCTTTCGGGGCTCGTTTCCGGGATGATCTATCCGGGAGGAGACGGGGGCACCGATACATGATGGGAGAAGACATGCCGAAGCGACGGGGTGACCTGACATGAGACGGATCATGACTCCACGGTGTGCGCTGGCCTGTTCCCTGGCGCTGTCCTTCCTGCTGGCGCTTGCGGGCTGCGGTTCGTCCGGTGGCGGTGGCGGCGGGCGGGCGGTGGCCACCTACTGTCCACTGCCCTACTCCCAGGCGCTCCCTGCGGCCGTCGCAGGGGCCAACTCCCCGCCGAGGGCCTATTACCAGAGGCTGCGGGTGAGCCTCGGCGACACCCTGCCCATCACCCTTTTCGCCTGCGACCCCGACCTCGGTTCGAGCTACACCGGTCTGACCTGGGCGGTCACCAGCGGGCCTGTGAGCGGCGGTCAGTTGAGCGCCCAGGCCGGCACCTACGCGGGCGAGCCCTTCCAGGTGACCTACACGCCGGCCCAGGTGGGCACGGACAGTTTCTTCTACCAGGTCAAC
>CP070682.1:1341992-1350608 GCA_020352595.1 bacterium
GCCTGTGGCACCCTCCGGCCCGCCGGTGACGCAGGCACCGGCCCCCGACTACACCCTGCAGATAGGCGAGCTCAAACGCCGGCTGGCCAGCAACCCCAACGACGTCGGCCTGCTCGTCCAGCTGGGGAACACCTATTTCGACAGCAACATGTATCCCGAGTCCATAGAGGCCTACGAGAAGGCCTTGGCCCTCAGGCCGGGCAACCCCAATGTGCTCACCGATCTGGGCGTGATGTACAGGAGGAACGGACGCTCCGACGAGGCGGTCAAGCGGTTCCGCATGGCCATGGAAGCCGATCCGAACCACCCCCAGAGCCGGATGAACCTCGGCATCGTTCTCTTCTATGATCTCAAGGATCCGGTCGGCGCCAGGGCCGCCCTCCAGGACCTGCTGAGGGTGGCGCCGCAGGGCCCGCAGGCCGAGAGCGCAAGGCAGCTGCTGGCCCAGATAGAGGCCATGCTGCAGCAGAAGTAGGGGAAGGGGGGGAGTTGTACGCCTTCCGGCATCACCGTTCGGCGTCCCCTTGAAAAAAACCGTTTCCAGAAAGGGCCGCCCGGCCCTTTCTCATCTCTCCTTGGCCGTGGGGGCCTCGCGGTAGGGGACGGGGACGTACTGGACCGAGGGCCGCCTCGCCGTGGGCTGCGGGAACAGGTTCATGAGCTGGAAGATCCCCTCAGGGATGCCCGCTCTCACGGGGAGGCCCAGCTCCAGGGCCTCGTCGAAGGTGATGGGATAGTCGTGGGTCCACCTGCCGCTGGACAGGGTGTGAGCCAGTTTTCGGGCCGCCCCGGGCTTCATCTTCTCCTGCAGGATCCTCTCGACGCACGAACGCACCTGCCGGACCGCCTTGCGGCTGATGTCGGCCAGGATCAGGGTCTCGTCGTCCACCTTCTCCACCGGCTTGCTCTCCACCGCCTGAAGGATGGATGCCGCGGGAAAGTTGCCCACCTGGGGGTCCACGGGGCCGATGACGGCGTTCTCGTCCATGACGATCTCATCGGCCGCGAGGGCGATGAGGGTGCCCCCGGACATGGCGTAGTGCGGGATGAAAACGGTGACCCTGGCCGGGTGCCTGAGGAGGGCATGGGCCACCTGTTCCGACGCGAGCACCAGCCCGCCCGGCGTGTGGAGGATGATGTCTATGGGGATGGAGTCGTCCGTGAGCTTGATGGCCCTGATGATCTCCTCGGAATCCTGGATGTCGATGTACCTCATGAGTGGAAACCCGAAAAGGCTCAGGGTCTCCTGGCGGTGGATGAGGGTGATCATGCGGCTGCCTCGATCCGCCTCGATCCTCTTCAAGGTGTTCATCCGTCTGGCCTCCAGGGACCGCCTCTGGATGAGGGGCGATATGGCCGAGATGATGAAGAAGAGCCAGATGAGGTCGAAGAACTTCATGGTGCAAGATTAGCACACAACGCGGGTGTTTATGAAGCCGTCCTCCCTTTTGGTGCGGGGGACATGTCAAAGGCGGCCCAGGGCGCCGCATGGGGATGAGGGCAGGCTCCCGCGGCCGCATCCCGGGTTGTCTGCCACGAGGTGTGCCGTGCTCAGACCTTGTACGGGACCTTGATGCCGAGCCTGACCAGCTTGCCGGCCAGTTCCCTCCCCTCGAGGGTGGCCTTGAGGGTGCCGCCGTCCCTGACGGCGAGCCCCGCCTCCAGCAGGGCGCGCTCGGCTTCCTTACGCTTCCCGCTGCCGAGCAGCGACACGACGGCGATCTCGTCGCTGGAAAGGTTTATGGATCCGAACCTGTAATCCATGAAGGCTTTCCAGGTGAGGGGCACCCACTTTCTGACGATCTTCTCCCCGATGGTCCGGGCGTAGAGCCGTATCTCCATCTGCGCCTTGTCGTCCATGCGAAGGGCCAGGAAGTGCAGGAGGTTGTGGAGGTCGATCTTCCAGTACGCCTCGGTGTAGGTGGCCAGCGGCAGGTCCTTCCGGGCCTGCTCCCTGGCCACGCCCAGCTCGATCCTCTCCTCGTAGACCTCCTTGAGCAGGGCCTGGGCCTCGGCCTCCCTCCGGGTGAGGCGCCGGCCGATGCCCGGGTCGACGCCGCCCTCGCTGCCCTGCCGGTTGATCTCCGACTGAAGCCTCCACTCTCCGGGCCGTGTGGTCCTCGCCGTGTCGATGGCCAGGGAATATCGGGTGGAGTACTCGTTGACGCTGGCCGTCCTGTGCCTGATCCACTGGCGCCAGATGTCCATGGGAACGCGAACGTGCAGCTTGATCTCGCACATCTCGAAGGGGGATGTGTGGCGATGCCTCATGAGGTACCGGATGAGTGCGCGGTCGTCGCTCACCGTTTTCGTGCCCTTGCCGTAGGACACCCTGGCAGCCTGCACGATGGACGCGTCCGTTCCCATATAGTCGACCAGCCGCACGAAGCCGTCGTCCAGCACGGGGAAGGACTTTCCCATGATCTTGTCGAGTTCAGGCGCCCGGACGCGGTCCAGGCGCTCCCTGTGGTCTTTCAAGTTCCACCTCCCGATGGTGCGTGGAGTTCACTTCCTTGCCTTGAGCCTGCAAAGGTGGATGGGTCCTGTCCGCGGACCCCGCTCGTCTGTGTCCCCTGCTCCGGACTCTGAAACTTGTCCTCTCCGTTGAACCCCGAAGCTTGAAAGTCGAAACCCCTTTTCCCTCCGAACTCTCAACCCCGGACTCCGGACCTGCGCCCTCCCCTTCCTTTCCTCCCCCTGTCCCCTTCCTTTTTCAACCTCCCGATGACCTCACCGTAGGGAGGGTTCCCGAAGATGGCCGAACCCGCCACCAGGATGTCAGCCCCGGCGGCGGTGACATCGGCGGCGTTGCCGGGGCCGACTCCCCCGTCGATCTGGACCGGGATATCCCTCCCGGCCTCACCGAGCATGGAGGACAGATCCCTGAGCTTGGACAGGGTGGCCGGGATGAACTGCTGGCCGCCGAAGCCGGGGTTGACGCTCATCACGAGGATGTAGTCCAGGTCGTCAAGGACGTAACGCAGGCCCTCGAGGGGCGTGGCCGGATTGGCCACGGCGCCCGCCCTGGCGCCCTTCTCCCTGATGAGGGCGAGGGTCCTTTGAAGGTGGACGTTGGACTCCAGGTGTACGCTTATCATGTCCACCCCGGCGTCCGTGAAGGCCTCGACGTAACGGTCGGCGTTCTCGATCATGAGATGGGCGTCGAAGGGCAGATCGCTGAAGCCGCGCAGCCTGGCGACCACAGGGGGGCCGAAGGTGATGTTGGGCACGAAGTGCCCGTCCATGATGTCGAGGTGTATCATGTCCGCCCCCGCTTCCTCGACGGCTGCGATCTCCTCCCTCAGGCGTCCGAAGTCGGCTGAGAGGATGGAGGGGGCGATGAGGATCCTGTTCGAGTTCAGGTCCATGTCTTTCCTCACAGGGTGAGTGGGGCAATTAACGCCGCGGGGCCATCAGGGGGGCGGTGGGTCCCCGGGGCGCTCCCCGTCCGCCGGGCCCTGGGCTGCGTACATAGTTCTTAGCACTACTGGCGGCGAAGGCGCCACCCTTTGTTTAGGGTACTTTCCTCTCCTCCAGGAGGGAGCCGTCGACATAGGCCTTCAGCCGGCCCGGCGCGGGGATGCTCACCGGTATGGAAACGGAGGTGCCCGGGTCCACGGTCCCCTCGTACACGATGCTCTGCCCGGCCTCCGTCTCGAGGATGAGGGTGAGTTTCCTGTCCAGGAGGCCCGGCGGGGCCGCGTACTGGAAGAGGACCAGGGGCGAAGGCCCGGGTGGGGCAGGGGCGCGGCTGACGGTCAGGTGGACGCTCTGGCCCTGGCTGACAGGGCTCCCCGGCGGCGGCTTCATCTCGGTCACCGTTCCCGGCGGCAGCTGCGTCGAGTCCTCTTCGGAGACGCCTCCTGATCGCAGCCCCCAGCTCCTTACGGCGGACAGGACCTCATCCATGGGCAGGCCCGTCAGATCGGGCAGGAGGTAGACCCTGGGGCGGGGGCCCTCGCTCAGCAGCAGGCTGATCCCCGTGTCCCGGGGAACGAAGAGGTTGGCCACGGGTGTCTGGGCGATGATGCTGCCGTCGGGGACCTCCTCGTCGTAAGACCGGCTCAGGCGGCCGAGGGTCAGCCCGGACTGGGCCAGCTGCAGTTCCGCCCTGCGCAGGCTCAGCCCCGTGAGGCTCGGCACCAGGACCGTGTGGGTGCCCTGGCTGACGACGACGTGGATAATGCGGTTCTTCCTGGTCCGTCCGCCCGGGCCGGGCTCCTGGGAGATGACGTGACCTGGTGGAGTGGAGGGGTCGTATCCCGCCCCGCTGATGCGGATCCCGAGCTCTTCCCTGCTCGCCAGTTCCAGGGCCGCACGAAGTTCCGCGCCCCTCAGGTCCGGAACGGTGACCTCGCCGCCCCTGGTCAGGAAGGTGAAGACCACCCAGGCCGAGAGGGCCGCGATGGTGATCATGGCCGCGGCCAGCGCCAGGATCCTCATGACCAGGCCGGTGCGGCTCACGGGATCTTCTCCAGGAGCGCGGCGAAAAAGCCGTCGCACCCGTGGCGGTGCGGCCAGAGGCGCAGGTCCCCCGAAGGGTTGAAGAGGCTTGCCGGCATGGCGGGAAAGAGCCGCCGCAGGTCCAGGCGCTCCACCCCCCGGGCACCGTGCACAAACCCCTCCACATCGTCCTCGTTCTCCTCCCTGAGGAGGGAACATGTGGTGTAGAGCAGCCTGCCGCCGGGAGCGAGAAGGCGCACGGCTGACCGGAGGAGCCCCGCCTGGATCGCGGCGAGCTGCCCGACCGTCCCGGGATCCTTCCTCCATTTGCCCTCCGGGTGCCGCCTGAGGACGCCGGTTCCGCTGCACGGCACATCCAGCAGGATCCTGTCAAAACTGCCGCCGAGAAAGGGGTCCCCTTCCGAGCTGAGGTCGGCAGCCAGGAGCCTCACGCACGTCACTGCCAGCCGGCTGAGGCTGTCCTGCGTCATCCGCACCCTGGGCAGGCTCAGGTCCGCGGCGACGATGAAGCCGCTGTTGGACGTCAGCTGTGCCAGGTGTCCCGTCTTCCCCCCAGGGGCGGCGCATGCGTCGAGGATCCTGTGGGCGGGCGAAGGGCTAAGGAGCGGCGCGATGATCTGGGCGCCGTCGTCCTGGACGGTGCAGCGCCCCTCCCGGAAGGGCACCAGTTCCAGGGGCGGCGTCCTGTCCTCGACGATGACGGACAGCGGGGAAAGCCTGCCCGGCTCGGCGCTGACCCCCAGACTCTGAAGTTCCCCGAGCAGATCATCACGGGTGGTCTTCAGGGTGTTGGTCCTCAGGGCGAGGGGCGGAGTGCGGTTGAGGGCCTGGAGGAGCTGGTGGGTCTCGCGCACGCCCAGCTGGCTGACGAGGCTCTCCACCAGCCACCGTGGATTGGAGGTGCTCAGGACGATGTGGCTCACGGCGTCCTCGTCCATGGTGGGCATCGGACAGGTGCCCGCGTCGGCCATCCTCCTGAGGACCGCGTTGACGAGGGGGGCAAACCCTCTGTAGCGGGATCCCTTGACGAGATCCACGGTTTCCTTGACTGCAGCGTGTGCCGGGATCCTGTGCAGAAAGAGCAGCTGGTATGCCCCGAGAAGGAGTGCGAGGAACACAGGTTCCGGCGGTGCGCTGCCCGGCCTGTGCAGATGGAAGCTGACATTGTGTTCCAGGAAGAGGCGGTGACGCATGACGCCCTGGGTCAGTTCGGTGATGAGCGCCCTGTCCCGGCGGGGCATCTTACCGCGCGAGAAGCAACGGTCCCGCAGCGCCTCGAGGGCCTCTTCTCCTTCGTGCCACTCCTGAAGGATCCTCCAGGCGGCGACCCTGGCACCCTCAGGTGGCTGCTGTTTGGCCACTGTGCGTTTCACCGGAGAAGAATCTCCTGGGCAGAAAAGTCTGCAGGGCCTCGTTGACCTTTTCCACGTTCACGCGGGTGTTCAGGCAGGGCCCCTCGGGACGGTCGATGAGCACGCCGATGACCGGGATCGGGTATGTCTCGACGATGCCGCTGGCAAGGTCCCGCTCACAGGCCACGCCCACGATGAGTTCGGGCCGGGTCTCGATGACCACGCGCCTGGCGAGTGTGCCCCCTGTGGCCACGGTCATCTCCACACCGAACCGGTCGGCAATGCGCGTGAGCTGGTCGAAGTCGCATTTGCCGCACTGACGGCAGTTGTTGACGTTGACGGTTATCCTGTAGGGGCAGACATCCCTCTGCACGCAGTGCGGCATCAGGACCAGGATGCGCTTGGGAGGTGCCTTGAAGGAGCTGGACCGAACCATCTCGTTGTTGATCTCGATGAAGGACCGGCGGATGTCGTCCTTGGGGATGCCGGCCAGGCGCCCCAGGGCCGTGATAACGGGCAGAAGATAGCGGATGATGACCCCCCGGAACCGCCTCGCTCCGGGCACCTCCCGCCCGAGGAGGATGATGGCCACGAGAAAGAGGATGCCGAGGGAGAAGAGGACCAGGATGCCCCCAAAGATCCAGGCGGTGTACACGGAGAGGCTTCGGCCCAGGTTCTCGTATCCCCTCGCCGGGACGTACCAGAGCAGGAACAGACCCAGCGCCACCAGCGCCTCGAGGACGAGCAGGAGCCCGATAAAGAGTCTTTTGCGCGGCTTGATGCTCATGTCGTGTCCGTGGTCCATGGTCCGGGGGTCCGGTGTGCAGATCCGGGGGCAGCATCATTGAGGATGGCCGCCCCTCCCCCTGGGGGCCTGCCGGCCTCGCTGCATACAGGGTGCGCCCCCTCGGGCCTGGGCGGGCGCCTCAATCTCCCCATAGATCCCCCTCGGCGACCCTGTGGCCGGCCAGGAACTCGGCCGGCTCCATGGTCCGCCTGCCCTCGGGCTTGAGGGCGGTCACGAGGAGGGTCCCCTGTCCGCATGCCACCTCGATCCCCTCGGGGCCCGCCGAGAGGACCTGGCCCGGGGCGATACCGTGCTTTCTCGTCGTGGCCCGGGCTCCCGTTATCAGGAGCCTCCCCCCTCGCGCGGTCGTGTATGTTCCCGGCCACGGGGAAAAGCCGCGGACCCTGTCGGCGAGGGCCGAAGCGTCCAGGGACCAGTCCATCTTACCATCCTCCTTGGTCAGCAGGGGAGCGTATGTGGCCCGCGCCGCGTCCTGGGGCACGGGCCTGAGCTCCCCCCTTTCCAGGGCCGGGAGAGCTTCCTCCAGAAGGTCGGCCCCCATGCGGGAGAGCCTCTCCCCCAGTTCGAGGGAGGTTTCCCGAGCTCCGATGGCCGTGCTCCGCTGCAGGAGGATGGGGCCGGTGTCCATGCCCTCGTCCATGAGCATGAGGGTCACCCCCGTCTCCCTGTGACCACGGGCGATGGCCCACTGGATGGGGGCCGCCCCCCGGAGTTCGGGCAGGAGCGAGGCGTGGACGTTGACGCACCCCAGCGCCGGTATGGCGAGGAGTTCGGGGGGCAGGATCTTCCCGTACGCCACCACCACCGCAACGTCCGGACCCATCTCCCTGATGCGGGCTGCGAACTCAGGGGTCCTGATGCTGGCAGGTGTCATGGGGCTCAGTCCCATCTCCTCGCACGCCTGGGCCACGGGTGACGGGGCGATCCTCAGGCCGCGCCCCCTTCCTCGCGGCGGCTGGGTCACCACCCCCACGACCTGCCCGACCTTGGCCACCGCCCTCAGGGAGGGGACAGCCAGTTGGGGACTGCCCATGAACAGGATGCGCACGGATCTAGGTGGCCTTTCTCTTGCGGGCCTTTCGCCTGTAGAGATCCCTTTTGACGGAAGAGGCGTAGTCCACCAGGAGGCGTCCCTCCAGGTGGTCCATTTCGTGCTGGATGGCCACAGCGAAAAGGTCCTCGGCCACGAGGGACCTTTCGGCGCCCTCCAGGTCCTGGTAGCTCACCTCTATGACCCGGGCCCTTTCCACCTCAAGGGAGAACTCGGGCAGGCTGAGGCAGCCCTCCTCGAAAGCCGTGGTTTCGGATGAGCGGACGATGCGCGGATTCAGGAGAAAGGAGGGGTCCGGGCTCCCGAGGGCGCCGGCCACGTCCACCACCACCAGCCGTATGCTGGCGCCCACCTGGGGCGCGGCCAGACCGATGCCCGGGGCGGCGTACATGGTCTCCAGCATGTCCTGGGCCAGCCTCCTGATCTGCTCCGTCCCCGGCTCGGCGTCCTGGCAGGTCCTGCGCAGCACGGGGTCCGGATATGTCCTTATGGGCAAGATCGCCATGGTCTCTCCAGGGGACGGTCCTCCGCCCTTCGGAATGGTTCCTCCCCGCATGCAGCCCGTGAGGGCACGGTCCGGCAGAGGGGCCGGAAAATAAAAGGGAAGCCGCTTTTCAGGCTCCCCCACTATCATAACCCACCGCCCACTCAAGTCAACAAGGCCGTACCGCTCTCAGAGCAGCTGAACCGGGTCAATCCGCGTCGTCACCCTGATCCCGGCGGCATCCATCCCCCTGGCAGCGGAAAGGGCGCTCGCCAGCAATGCGTGGTTTCGCGCCAGCACGAGGAGATGCCAGCGGTAGCGGTTGCGGATCCTGAGGAGGGGCGCAGGGGAGGGTCCGAGGATCCGTATGCCCTCCCTGACCGGGAGCCTGCCGGAAAGGGCCAGCGAGGCCTCCATCACCTTCCTCTCGGATGTCCCGTCCACGATGATCCCTCCC
>CP070682.1:1350708-1357775 GCA_020352595.1 bacterium
ACCGTGATGGGCTCACCGGCCCCGAGCCCCCCTTTCAGAGGAGGGTTCCGGCGGGGCCGGATCGTCGCCAACGGAGGATCCGGTGCATCCACGTGCGAACGGCAGCTTCCTCTATCTCTTCCTGACAGTGTTTCTGGCAGTCCTTGCCTCGCCTTCCGTGGCCGGGGAAGCGGCGCTTGTCCCGGAGCCGGGGGATTACGGGCAGGCCGTCCGCGTCCGTTTCCAGGCGCCGGAGGGAACCACGGTCCGCTACACCCTCGACGGTACCGAACCCAATGCGGGATCGCCCGCTTACGACAACCCCTTTCTCATCGAAAGGGATACGGTGATAAGGTACTTCACCGTCACCGGGGACGGGCGCAGGAGCAGCGTCGAGGAGGCCTTTTACCGGATAAGGACGCCGGAACCAGACACCGGCGGCCTCCGCACCGGGGCAAAACCTCAAGGCGGCATCTACCGCAAGAGCGTCAGGGTGTCCCTGGCTTCGAAGGAAGGGGCCACCGTCTACTTCACCATGGACGGCACCGAGCCCTCCTCCGGCAGCGACATCTACACCTCCCCCCTCATCCTGACGGCGGACACGACGCTGAAGTTCTTCGCGGTGGATGCCGACGGTTCACGCGAACCGGTCCGGGAGGAGGTCTACCGGTTCCAGCTGACGGACACCCTGGTGGACACCACGCCCCCTGACGTGAGGGTGTCTCCCGCACCGGAAAGCTACAGAGAAGGGGATCTCATCCGTCTCACGGCCACCGAGGAAGGACGGATCTTCTATACCCTGGACGGTACCACGCCCACCGTGGATTCCAGCCTCTACGAGGGTCCCTTCCTGTTGACGGAAAGCGTACAGCTCGCCTTTTTCGCGGAGGACGCGAGTGGAAACCGCAGCGCCGTCCACCGGTTCCGGTACATTCTCGACAGGGAGGCGCCCGCGTCGGAAGCCTATCCTGGAACCGGTCTTTACACCTCACCGCTTTCGGTGAGGATCACCGTCTCGGACCCGGATGCCCGAGTACACTACACCCTCGACGGGTCCTCCCCCTCGGAGCGCTCGCCCGTCTACACCGAGCCCCTTGTCCTGACAGGAGACACGGTGCTCAGGTACTTCTCCATGGATGCCGACGGCAACCGGGAGGAGGTGAAGGAGGAGACGTACCTTTTCGACGACGATCCTCCCGTTACCGTGGCCGATCCTCCAGGCGGTGTCTACGCCCCCCCCATCCGGGTTTCCCTGCGGACCGAGGAATCGGCCAGGATCCACTATTCGGTGGACGGGTACGACCCGGACACCGAGAGCCCCATCTATTTCAGGGGGTTCACCTTCATGAGGCCGACCACCCTCAAGTTCTTCGCCATGGACACTTCGGGAAACAGGGAGAGCGTCCAGACCCAACGTTACGATCTCGTCAACGGAGTGTGGAGAAAATACTTCAGGGGCGTATTCCTCATCCCCAGCGTCACGGACGGCAGGACCTTCTGGATGGGTACCGAGTCCGGCCTGGCCCACTACAGGGTGGGCTCCGGGGACAGGAGGTTCGTGGGAGACAACGAGGGGCTGCAGGGCACGGTGATCCACGACCTCGTGCTCGACGAAAGAGGCGATCTGTGGATCGCCACGGACAGGGGGCTCAACCGGTACAGGGAGGGCAGCGGTTTCACCTACTTCAGCACGGACGAAGGGATGCCGGCCAGAGAGGTGCTGAGCATCGGGGTTGACCGGGACGGGTCCATATGGGCCGGGACCAGGAACGGGGTCTCGCGCATCCAGGATGACCAGGTCCGGGAGACGATCACCGGCAGGGATGGTCTCCCCAACGAAACGGTGCTTTCCATAGCGGTGGACTACGCGGGCAACAAGTGGTTCGGGACGAGGAAGGGTCTCGCGAAGTTCACGGGCAGCGAGTGGAACATCTTCACCAGGGAGAGCGGTCTCATCGACAACGAGATCCGGACGGTGGGGATCGATTCGTCATGGAACACCTGGGTCGGAACACCAAGGGGTGTCTCCGTGTTCGATGGGGAAAGCTGGACGAGCTACACACAGCAGGACGGTCTCCCCGGCAGCTCCGTCGTCCTCATAGCCCCCGATCCCGACGGTGAAGTCTGGGCCGCCACCCGGACGGGCGTTGCCCGTTTTTCCGGAGGGAAGTGGGTCAAGGAAACGCCTCCCTGATCACCTCCCGGGGCTTCGCCGTCCCGGTTCAGACCAGGTTCAGAAACATCCGCTCACGCCCGCGGACCACCGTAATCCTTCCGGAATTTCCATCCGGCCCCCAAGCCTTTACATTTAGGCGTTTTTTCGCCCTGTGGCGCCTCCTTTCCGGAGGGATTTTGAGGGCCGGAACGCCCACTTGCGAATGCCTTCCACTTCCCCCTTGACAAACCGCTTCTACATAACTATAAATCATTCTCCCTTTGACTTTCTGGCGTTGTTTATTAAACTTTATGTCATTGTTTATTAAACACGCCGTTTCTACTTTATTAAACATAATGGAACACTTTATTAAACAGCCGGTCATGGGCGCCGCCCCGCACACCGACAGGCCCGGCTCCCGTCCGGGGGCCTGCCGGGGGAGAATGGGATGAAGATCGGCAGCAGGATCAGAAGGTTGCGCATCGCCAACGACCTCACCCAGGATGAACTGGCCCAGAGGGCGGACCTGACAAAGGGGTTCATCTCCCTTTTCGAGAGGGATCGGACCTCCATCTCCTTGGAGGCGCTGGGCCAGATCCTGGAGGTTCTCGGGACCTCCTTCGCCGAGTTTTTCAGGGAGATGGAGAGCGAAGGGGACCAGAAGGTCGTCTTCCGGAAGGGGGACAGGGTGGTGCTGGAGGGTGACGAAGGCGAGGAGACCATAGAGCTCCTGATCCCCGGCGCCCAGAGCAACCTCATGGATCCGGTGCTGGTGACCATCGAGCCAGGCACGTCCTCCGTCGACAGCGGTCACGAGGGTGAGGAGTTCGGCATGGTCCTGTCCGGATACGTGGTTCTGGAGATAGAAGGAAGCAAGCCGAAGCAGGTCCGGAAAGGGGAGTGTTTCTACTTCGAGTCCGACAGGCCCCACACCGTAACCAACAAAGGCAAGCGGACGGCCACCATCCTCTGGGTGGTTTCGCCGCCGGTATTTCACTAGAGCGCCCTCGGGCGCCTGACAACCGACAACACTGCAAAGGGGACATGTCATGAATGCATTGGGAAGACATATCCTGGCGGAGTACTACAACTGCGACGCCCGTGTCCTTGACGATATACGTCTGGTGGAGGAATCCATGAAGGAGGCCGCCGTCAGGGCGGGCTCCACCATCGTCGACAGTGTTTTCAGACGGTTCGCTCCCCACGGGATCAGCGGCGTCGTCGTCATCGCCGAATCCCACCTCGCCATCCACACCTGGCCCGAATACGGGTACGCGGCGGTGGATCTTTTCACCTGCGGCGAGAAGGTGGATCCCTGGGTCGCCTACCAATATCTCCGAGAGATCTTCAGGGCGGGGGACGCCGAGTGCAAGGAACTGCCCCGCGGTGAACTGAGGGTTCTCGGTGAGGGCGCCTGTCACAAGCCACAGGGAAGTCTCGGGCCGGTGCCCCAGCAGGTCTGATCGTGATCTTCCGCTGCCCTGACGCCTACTTTTTCGTGCAGGGGACCTCGGAGGGCTACATGCCGCTCAACGCCTTCGACGGGGCCCTTCTCGCTTCGGGTATCGGCAACACCAACCTTGTCAAGATGAGCAGCATCGTCCCCCCGGGGGCGGTGCGCATCGAACCGGTACCCATCCCCTACGGGGCCCTGGTCCCCGTTGCGTACGCCTCCATCAACAGCAACATCAAGGGGCAGACCATCTCCGCCGCTGTCGCGGCGGCCTTCCCTTCCGACCCTTCCATGCCGGGGCTCATCATGGAGTACAGTGCCACGGGGCCCTCCGGGGAGATCGAGAACATCTGCAGGGATATGGCCGTTCACGGGCTGATGATGAGGGGCCTGGACGTGGGCCGCGTCGAGAGCACCTCGGTGTCCCACCAGGTCAACAGCGTCGGAGCTGCCTTCGCAGCCGTCGTGCTTTGGACGAAGGAGGCCGGGACTTGAGCATCTGGTACACGGAAAAGCACACGCCGCACTCGGGGATCACCATGGAGGTGAGAAAGAACCTGTATCACGGCGAGAGCCAGTACCAGACCCTGGACATCCTGGACACGTACGAGTTCGGGAAGGTCTTCCTGCTCGACGGCGTTGTGATGCTCACGGAGCGCGACGAGTTCGTCTACCACGAGATGCTGGCCCACGTGCCGCTGTTCAACCATCCGGAACCAAGGAAGGTCCTGGTCGTCGGCGGCGGCGACGGGGGGACGGTGAGGGAAGTCCTCAAACACCAGTGTGTCGAGGAGGTCACCCTCGTGGAGATCGACCGGATGGTGGTTGAGGCCTCCCTGGAGCACCTCCCCGAGATCAGTGCGGGGCTGAAGGACCCCAGGACGAGGATCCTCTACGAGGACGGGGTCGCCTTCGTCGGACGGGCCCGGCCGGGCAGCTACGACGTGATCCTCGTGGATTCCACCGACCCCGTCGGTCCTGCCGAGGCCCTTTTCTCGAGGAGCTTCTTCCAGGCCTGCGCGAAGGCCCTGGGCGCCGACGGCATCTTCGTCACGCAGTCGGAGTCCCCCTTCTATCACCTGCCGTTCATGGTACAGGTATACAGCCGCATGGACGGCGTTTTCCCCAGCAGGGCCTTCTACCTGGCCGCCGTGACCACATACCCGGGGGGCAACTGGAGCTTTCTCATGGGATCCAGGGGCCCCGAGCCCGGTTCGTCCAGGGGTGACGGCGCCGGCGTCGCCACCCGCTATTACACGCCCCAGCTGCATGGCGCCAGCTTTGCCGTCCCCCGTTTCCTCACAGAGGCCCTGAAGGGATGACGCAGGCCGACACCCTGCGTTTCCTGGGCGCCGGAAGCCGGGATGGTCACCCGGACGTGGTGCTGTTCGGGGTCCCCTTCGACGCAACGGCCTCCTTCAGGCCCGGGGCCCGTTTCGGACCCGCGGCCATCCGCATCTGGTCAGACGTCCTCGAAACGTACAGCCCCGCTTTCGATGCGGATCTGGAGGACGTCCATCTCGTGGACAGCGGAGACCTCCAGATCCCCGTCACAGGCTTCGAGCAGCTCTCCGGAGAGGTGCGCCGAAAGGTGAAGGAAGTCCTCCGATCGGGGGGCAGACCCCTGATGATGGGCGGCGAACACCTGGTGACCCTCCCGGCCGTCGAGGAGTGCCTGGAAATGTATGCCGACCTGAAAGTCCTGCAGCTGGACGCGCACCTGGACAGGCGGGAAGAGTACCAGGGTGTCATCTTCTCCCATGCCACCGTCATGAAGAGGATCCGGGACAGGCTCGGTAAGGGAAGGCTCCTTCAATTCGGCGTGCGCTCGGGAACCCGGGAGGAATGGGAAGAGGCGCGGGAGGAAGGGGCCGTGGTGCACGACCCGGGTCGCCTGAGGGCGAGCCTGGGAGAGGGCCCGGTCTATCTTTCCGTGGATCTCGACGTGCTCGACCCCTCCGTCATGCCGGAAACGGGGACCCCCGAGCCGGGCGGACTCACCTTCGAGCAGCTGCAGGAGGTGCTGCTTTC
The DNA here is from genome assembly GCA_020352595.1 of bacterium. GTDB lineage: Bacteria > BMS3Abin14 > BMS3Abin14 > BMS3Abin14 > BMS3Abin14. Next base: position 1,356,327 of record CP070682.1, read on the forward strand.
CCTCCGGGGGATGAACATCATCGGGGCAGACGTCGTGGAGTACTGCCCGCCGCCGGCTGGAGGTGGACCTTCGGGCGCGGTGGCCGCCAAGGTGGTGCGGGAGATGGTTCTCCTGATGGCGGAGGGCCCGAAAGGAACCAAATACCGGGAACCAGGAACCCGGGGCTAGGAACCAGATACCGAGAACCGGGGACCCGGCACCCTGTTCCCCCTTCCAGGTCCCCCATCCCCCTTCCCTAGATCAACCTCTCGATCCTGTCCACCAGATCCTCGGGTTCGAAGGGTTTGGTGATGTAATCATCGGCGCCGGAGGCGTAGCCCCTCGAGATCTCATGCTTGTGCGCCCCGACGGTGAAGATGATCACGGGGATGGAGCTGGTTTCCGATGTCCCCTTCAGGATGCGGCAGACCTCGAAACCGGTTATCCCCCCCATGTAGACGTCCAGGAGAACGAGATCCGGAAGCTCGCGCAGCGCCACTTCGATGCCGCGCTTCCCGTCCTCGCAAAGGAGGATCTCGTATCGATCCCTGAGGATGTCCTCCGTCAGGGCCCTCACATCCGGATCATCCTCGATAATGAGGATCCTCTTTCGCTCCAAGGTCATCATCGCACGGCGGCTTCCATGGGAAACGGGGCTGGGCTGTCCCGCGTTTTATGGAAAAATTCCGTGCTGCTGTCAAGGGATTCCGGCGGCGCCCTCGTCATTTAACCCCAAGACATAATCGGGAAAATGATATAACATTGCCTGAATTATTAATGTCTTGTGAGGTTGTTTCCTGGACCGGGAGATGATGCGGGCGGCGGCTGCCGCGGTTGACGTGCAAGAACAGACACTATGATCAAGGATCTGAGGATCCACGGCGAAGTCGGCGGCAACAAGGAGTTCTTCTCGACTCTGTGCGGAGAAGGTCTCGACGGACGCTATTTCCACGAGATGCAGGAAAGCGGCGGTGTCGCCAGCCACCGATTCTTCCTGGGAGGCAACCAGTTCATCCTGGGACCTGACACGCTCTCGCACACGGGCAACGGGGGCAGTTTCTGCCCCTACATGTTCGGCGTCGACGAGCCCATCGAGGACCTGGTCAAACCCGAGGTCATCAACCGCCTCGTGGTCTTCGGAGCCAGACATGAGGAAGGCCAGGGCATAAGCTTCTCCGACAGGACGTCGTCCACAGAGGACTACAGGCAGGTCTTCCTCAAAGGGCACGCCGTCTTCAACTACTTTTTCTTCGTGCAGTTCGCCGGCAAGGTCCCCCTGAAGAAGCAGCAGGAAGAGATCCTCAGGGTTCTGGGGCGCTCCCTCAAGAGGTTCCCTCTGAACCTCGACGAGGACGATTCCAGGATCGTCGAGCAACTCCGGTCCCAGTGGTCCGGGCTGGCCACTGTCTTCTTCCTGCTCAAGATCGTGAACCGGTCGCACCTGAAGTTCTACCGGCAGTTCGAGGAGC
>CP070682.1:1357875-1362066 GCA_020352595.1 bacterium
CCCCAGGTCATCGCCGGGCAGCTGGCCGCCGTGGCCAAGCTCAAGGAGACAAGGACGGGGGACACTCTCACCGCGGACGGGAAGCCTTTCCTCCTGCCGTCGGTGGAACTGCCCGAACCGGCCATATCCTACGCCATCCAGCCCAAGTCCAAGGGAGATGAGGAAAAGGTGAGCCAGTCCATGGCGAGGCTCCTGGAGGAGGACCCCTCCATACACGTGAAGAGGGACGAGGCCACCAGGGAGAACATCCTGTCGGGGATGGGGCAGCAGCACATCGAGGTCACCTTGGAGCGCCTCAAGCTCAAGTTCGGCGTCGAGGTGGAGATGAGAGTGCCCAAGGTCGCCTACAAGGAGACCATCAAGGGCAAAACCAGCCTGCAGAGCCGGTACAAGAAGCAGACCGGGGGGAGGGGACAGTTCGGAGACGTCTGGCTTGAGGTGGAACCTCTCGCCAGGGGGGAGGAGTTCGAGTTCGTGGACAAGATCGTCGGCGGTGTCGTCCCGAGGCAGTATATCCCCGCCGTGGAAAAGGGTGTGAGGGAGGCCATGACGGAAGGGGTGCTGGCGGGCTATCCCGTGACGGACGTCAGGGTGACCCTCTTCGACGGTTCCTACCATACGGTGGACTCATCCGAGATGGCCTTCAAGATCGCTGCTTCCATGGGTTTCAAGAAGGCTTTTCTGGACTCCAACCCCATTCTTCTCGAGCCCATCGTCAATCTGGAGGTGACGGTTCCGGACGATTTCATGGGGGCCGTCATCGGCGATCTTAACTCGCGGAGGGGAAAGGTCATGGGTATGGATCCCAAGGGAGGCGTACAGGTGGTCAAGGCCCAGGTCCCCATGGCGGAGATCCTCTCCTATGCTCCGGACCTCAGATCCATGACCGAGGGCCGAGCCTTTTTCACTCTCTCCTTCTCTCACTACGAGGAGGTCCCGGCCCACCTGGCCCAGAAGGTCATCGAGGAGTCAGGCCGCAAAAAAGAAAAGGAATAGCACATGGGCGACGATTTCGATCTTTTCCCGAAAAGAGAAAATCTGGATCCTTTTTCCTTCGGCACCAAGGACAGACCCAAGGAGCCCAGAAAGGAGGAGCCGGAGGACCTGTTCGGCAAGGAGGAACAGGAGGCTCCGCCCACCCTGCCCGACCTCCCGCTGGGAGAACCTGAACTGGACATTCCGGAGCCCCCTCTGACACCGCCGGCGGCCCGGCAGGAGTTGCCCTCGGCCGCCGGCCCCATATCAGAGGAAAAGACCTTCGATGAGCCCTCTTTCGAGTCAGAAGCGCCGGCAGCGGAAAAGAAACGGAAAGCGGGCCGCAAGTCTCCATCCCCCTTCATCGTGGTGGGCGGGGCGATCATCATCATCCTGGGGCTCCTGTACGGCGCACTGACCTATCTGAAGAGGGATAAACCCATTGTGGCCACTGCGCCGGTAAGCGTTGCCGTCGTGCCGCAGCCATCCCAAGAGGTCCCTGTTCCGAAAACGGAAGAGCCCCCCGCGACTTCCGGGGAGACCCCCTCCACTGAGGCCCAGTCCCCTGGCCAGCCCGCTGAGTCCCCTGTTGTTCCTGCCCAGCCGCAGCCGGAAAAGCTGCAGCCGGCAAAGCCCGCACCAGCACCGGAACCGGTGAGCAAGGAGCCGGTGAAAGAGGCAGCTGTTGCGGTACCGGTGAAGGAGAAGGCACCAAAACCGGCAGTCCCGGCTCCAGCCCCTGAAGGGGGGCTCTACTCGGTTCAGGTGGGAGCGCTCATCCTCGAATCCAGCGTCACGGAGCTGGAGAAGAAGCTCCAATCCCTGGGATACGACCCTCTTCTCAGGGAAGGTTCCACCACGGCCATGATGAACATGCTGACCGTCGGTCCTTTCGCCACAATGAGCGAAGCCCAGGGGGCCCTGGGACAGCTCAAGGGGGCGGGTATTGACTCCACCCTCAGGCGCCGAACCCAGGGGGGCGCCGTCATCTACGCCGGCAGCTATCTCCTCGAGGAGAACGCCAGGAGCATCATGGCCAAGATCCGGTCCTTCGGTTTACCGGTCTCCCTTTCCAGGAAGGAGACGAAACTTCCCATGACCTTCGTGCGGGTGGGCAGTTACGACACCATGGACGAGGCCACCCGGGCGAGGGAGGAGCTCAAGGGAAAAGGTTTCGAAGCCATCGTCGTCAAGCTTCGGTGAGGTCCAGCGGCCCTCGAGGGCGGGTGTGTCATGGCGGAAATGTCCGGACCAAAAGATGATCTGAATGCGCGTCAATTGAGCATCATGGTCAGGATGCTCAGTGCACAGGATCCAAAGACGAGGGACATGGCTGCACGGGCGCTCAAGGGCCTGGATCCTGAGAAAGTGACGGCGCTCCTGCGTGATCCGGCGTTGAGCCGGGACGCCATCGTCTATTTCACCAGGCACGCCGGCCAGAGGGTGGACTGGATCGAATCACTCCTCAACAACCCTTCCCTCCCCGATGAGGAGAGGTCGGTGCTCCTGTCCTCCAGGGATTCCCTCACGCCTGGCGGGGAACCGGGTGAGGGTGACGACGACAGCCTCTCCCTGTCGCAGCGCATACAGGCTATGACGGTGGGGGAGAAGATCAAGCTGGCCATGAAGGGGGACAAGGAGGCCAGGAACATTCTCGTCAAGGACAACAACAAGCAGGTTTACATGGCGGTCCTGGGCAATCCGGGCCTGAAAGAGAGCGAGATCGAGATGCTGGCAAGGAACACCGGCACCAACACGGAGATCCTGAGGGCCATCTGCAGGAACCGCGAATGGATCAGCAACCGGAACATCATGCACAGCGTCGTCATGAACCCCAAGACGCCTCCCGAGATCTCCATCCGCTTCCTGCCGAGGCTCTCGAAAAAGGACCTTGATTTCATCACCAAGAGCCGCTCTCTTCCCCAGGCCCTGCGGACCAATGCCAAGCGGCTTCTCCTCTCCAAGGCGAAGGGGAGGTGATCCGATGCCGGTCTTCAACTATCCCAAGAAGGAAGTGAACGTCAAGATCGTCTATTACGGCCCCGGGCTTTCGGGTAAGACCACCAACCTCCAGGCCATCCACGACGGGATCAGACCGGAATACAAGGGCAAACTGGTTTCCCTTGCCACCCAGACCGACCGCACGCTTTTCTTCGATTTCATGCCCCTCGAACTCGGGTCCCTTGCAGGTTTCCGGGTCAGGCTCCACCTCTACACGGTACCGGGGCAGGTCCACTACAACGCCACCCGGAAACTGGTTCTGAAGGGGGTCGACGGCGTCGTCTTCGTGGCCGATTCCCAGAGGGAGATGGCCGACGCCAACATCGAAAGCTTCCTGAACCTGGAGAAGAACCTCCAATCCTACGGCAAGGATATCAAGGATCTGCCCCACATCATCCAGGCCAACAAGCGGGACCTCGAAGACATCCTCACGGTGGAGGAGCTGGGAGCGTCGCTCAACAGGTACGGGGCTCCCCTCATGGAGGCCACTGCCTCGGAGTCCACCGGAGTCCTGGAGACGCTCACCGAGATCGTGCGCATGGTCATGAGGAACCTCAAGGCGCAATTTGCCGAGACGGGCGTCACGCGCAAGGAGCAGTCGAGGCCGGCCAGGGAAGCCACCGTGACGGAGGTACCGGCCTCCGGAACCCGGGCCGCTGCGCCCGAACCGGGAGCCGCGGCAGAGCCCGCCGTGGCGCCGAGGGGGATCGAAGAAGAGACCCCCGCACAGGAGACCATAGGGGAGGAATCTCCGGAGCCTGGCACCGCGGATCTCCCCGTGGAGGCAGTCCATGAGCCGGCACCGGTCCCGCCCGCGCCGCCCCGGACACAGCCCGAAGCAGCTGCTCCCCGGGAGCAGGAGACGGAAATTACACCGCCCGGCCAGGAGGCGGTCCGGCCCCTCCGTCTCGCTTTCCCCGTGGAAGGTGTCGGCACCATCGAACTGGACCTGACGATCCGGGCGAGGCTCTTGGAGGCGGGATCTGATCGCGTGATTCACGTGGATGTTTCCAAAACCCTTCCGACACCATCTCAGGCCCCGGAGCCGGACCTTCCTACCACCCCCGATGCGCCCGTACAACCCCAGGTGTCCCCGGAGGATCTGGAGGTCACCGTCGGAGGAGGATTCTCGGGCGAGGAGCTTCCTCTGTCCGACCCGGACCCCGTCGTTGACGAGACCGTGGAGGAGGCCGGGGAGGAGGAACAGGCCGGCCC
>CP070682.1:1362166-1365005 GCA_020352595.1 bacterium
CTTCTTCTTGTCCAGCCCGTAGGCCAGGGCCGCCGCCGTGGGCTCGTTGACGATGCGAAGAACCTCCAGGCCCGCGATCTTGCCGGCGTCCTTGGTGGCCTGCCTCTGGCTGTCGTTGAAATAGGCCGGGACCGTGATCACCGCCTGGGCCACCTTTTCGCCCAGGTAATCCTCGGCCGCCTTCCGGAGCTTCTGGAGGATCATGGCCGAGATCTCCGGCGGTGTGTACTCCTTGCCGGCGATGTTGACGACGGCGTTGCCGGACGAGTCCTTGCCGACCTTGTAAGGCACGATCTTGATCTCCTCGGGAACCTCTTCCCGACGCCTTCCCATGAACCGCTTGATGGAGTAGACCGTGTTCTCCGGGTTGGTCACGGCCTGCCTCTTGGCGACCTGCCCCACCAGGCGCTCCTTGTCCTTGGTAAAGGCCACCACTGAAGGGGTGGTGCGACCACCCTCCTCGTTGGGGATGATCTTGGGGCTGCCACCCTCCATGACGGCCACGGCCGAATTGGTCGTCCCCAGGTCGATCCCTATCACTTTCGCCATTTCAAGATACCTCCCTGAATGAATCTAAGCGTTTTTAAAATAAGACCTTTCTCCCGACACAGGTGATAAACTAACCACGCTCCGGCCTCTGTCAATGAGCGGGATAGAATCTCGCGGGTTCCGGGGGTTGATGGCAGTACCTTGACAAAATTGACATATAGGCCTAATTAAGTGGGCAATGCAGGCACCTGACGCCCAAACACCGGAGATCATCCATCCTGTCACCGTCCCCCGCTCGGGACACTCCATCTCACGTTCCCTCATAGACCCCGACGCCCTGAAGGTGCTGTACCGCCTCAACAGGCACGGGCACGTGGCCTACCTCGTGGGGGGCGGAGTCAGGGACCTCCTCCTCGGGCGCAGGCCCAAGGATTTCGACATCAGCACGTCGGCCCACCCCGCGGAGATCAAGAAGATCTTCACCAACTGCCGCCTCATCGGAAAGCGCTTCCGGCTGGCCCACGTCTATTTCCGGGGAGGGAAGATCATCGAGGTCTCCACCTTCCGGACCGTCTCGGAATTCGACAGCGAGGAGGGCCTCATCACGCTGGACAACACATTCGGGACTCCGTGGGAGGATGCCTTCCGGAGGGATTTCACCGTCAACGCCCTCTTCTACAACATCGCCGATTTCTCCGTCATCGATTACGTGGGAGGGCTGGAAGATCTCAGGAAAAAGGTGATCCGGTGCATCGGGGACCCCGAGGTCCGCTTCCGGGAGGATCCCATCCGGATGCTCAGGGGAGTGCGTTTCGCGGCCCTCCTGGATTTCAGACTGGAAGAGGAATGTGAGCGCCTCATCAAGTCCATGGGGGATGAGATCTGGAAGGGCGCCCTTCCCAGGATCCTCGAGGAGATCCTGCGTATGATGGGACGGGGCACGGCGCGCAGGGCCATGAGCCTCCTGGAAGAGACCGGCCTCCTGTCCGTCCTGTTCCCGGAGATGGCCGCGCATGCCCGTGAAGAGGGCATCGGACCTTACCTCGACGTCCTGGGGCGGCTGGACTCCAGGTTCGAAAGCACGGGGGAAACGCTGCCCTGGCTCATCCTCTCGTGCCTCCTCTACCCGTGGTTCGAGTACCGGATGCGGGAGGGCGGCGACACCGACCTGGTGAGGGCCGCGCGGGAGTCCCTGACGCCCGTGTGTCAGCGGATCCAGGTTCCCAGGAAGACCCAGGACCGCATGAGACAGATGCTGTCCGCCCAGGTCCGTCTCTTCGGGCTGGGTCAGAGCCGTTTCCGTCCCGGGACGCTCCTGCGCAAGTCCTATTTCGAGGACGCCTTTACCCTCTTCGAACTGGTGGCCGCCACCTCCGAGGAGGGCAGGAAACTGATCTCCAGGTGGAGGGAACTGCGGGGCGAACCGGTCCGCAGCCAGGCTCCGCGCAAGAGGAGCCGCCGGAGGAGGAAACGTGGACCCAGGCCCGGGAAACCGCCGGCCACAGGATGACATCACCGTCATCCTCCACCGGACCTCCATCCCGGAGAACATCGGGGCGGCAGTCCGGGTCATGGCCAACCTGGGATACGGCCGCCTCATCCTCTCCCAGCCGGCCACCGGTGACTGGGAAACGGCCAGGAGGCTGGCTGTTTCCGCCTCGGAGATCCTCGACGGGGCCCAGGTCAAGAACAGTCTGAAGGAGGCGATAGCGGCCTCCGGAGCCCGGTTCGTGGTGGGCACCACCGCCAGGGACAGGAGGTACTGGGACCTGCCCGAAGTCGCTTCCGTCGCTGGCCGCATCATGGAGAGGGCTTCGGAGGGTGGGGCCGCCATCCTCTTCGGCCCCGAGGACAGGGGGCTTTCCAACGAGGATCTGACCCTCTGCCACACCTCCGTCACCCTCCCGACAGGCGGCAGCCTCGCCAGCTACAACCTCTCCCACGCCGTGGCCATCACCCTCTACGCCATCATGGCGGCCCAGGGGGAGCCCGGTGCCGGCACCGGCCGCCGGGCGGCCTCCTTCGAGGAGATGGAGGGGATGTACGGACACCTGGAGGAGGTCCTGGGCCGGATACAGTTCCTGTGGGAGGACAACCCCGACCACATGATGCGCGCCGTCCGGGAGTTCCTCAACCGCGCCGAACCCACCGAGGTGGAGGTGCGCATGATCCGCGGCATGTGCCGGAGGCTGCTTTGGCACCTGGGGAAGAGGGAGGAAACCAGTAGCTAGTACCTGATACCAGGCACCAGGGGCCGGGGCCTCTGAGATGCTGCGAATTTGATATTTGAGGACCGTCCCCCTTCACCCTGCTTCGTGGGCCCTAGACACCAGGCACCAGGTACTATCCC
>CP070682.1:1365105-1368820 GCA_020352595.1 bacterium
ACTATCTGATTTTAAGACTGGGAGAGACGCAGGCCGCAGAAGCGTTAGGCAAACCGTTTGTAAAACCCTTCGACATCACCGGCCGCCCCATGAAGGGCTGGGTCATGGTGGACGGCAGCCGCTGGGAGGACCCGGAGGAACTGGAAAGGTGGCTCGCCGTCGGCCGGGATTTCGCCCTGACGCTGCCCGCGAAATGACCCGCAAACCCCCGCGTGCGTGGAGCGTGGTCCCCTGCGCAACGCACCCCTGATCTCATTTCGTTCACACACGGACGCCATCACTCACTGACCGAGGCGCGGATTCCTTTGGCCTTTCCCTTGCAATCCCCTATTCGGCCTCTGCCTGAGACCGGCCGGGAAAGGGGGTGAAACAAGATGAAGTATGACGAGAACACCGTGGACGAGATGGTCCTGGCCCTCATGCACCTGACCACCTTCAAGGACGCGTCCGGATACCGGACGTGGAAGGGGCACGACTGGGAGGTTCTGGATCGTCTGCACCAGAAGGGGTTTATCGGCAACCCCAAGAGCAAGTCGCGATCGGTGGACCTGACGTCGGAGGGGCAGAACCGCTCCGCGGATCTTTTCAGGAAGCACTTCACCTGAGCCGTCCGGGTCGCGGCGCAGCCTCGAGGCATCCGGGGTCCCGCCTGCGCGCGGGCCCCGGATCCCCTTGCCGGCATAAGCGAGGACAGGGATCCCTCACCCCCTCCGTATCTGATATCCTTTTCCCATGGACGACATCCTCCTGACCAGGGCCTTCATCGGCCTCGTGCTCATCTACTTCACCGTCAGGTACCTCGTGGGCTGGCTCTGGTCCATCCACAAGGAGCGAATGGCCAAACGGGAGGCTGCCCGGATGAGGGGCGGCAAGGCCACACACGCCGGGTGACGTCCATCAAGGGGGGTTCCGGGAGACCGTCCGTTGCTAGCGGGCCGCCTGCCGGGCCCCTCATTTACTGTTGCCTTAACCCGTGCCATGGGCGAGAATGACGTGTGAACGAGAGGAGGGTAGCGTGTCTCGATTTCTGACAATACTGCTCGCCTGGACCGGTTTCCTCACCGTGTTCCGTGTTCTCCCGCTCAGCGGATCCGCGGCTTCCTGGAGGCTGAACGCAGCCTTCATTCTCTCCTGGGTATCGGGCCTTTTGGTCCTCTGGTTGTGGACCAGGGGCCGAGCCGGCCGCGCCAGGAAGGAGCAGGCCGGGGAAAAGACCATAAGGACCGTGGACCAGACCACCGGCCTCCCCAACCGCCGGGCTTTCCAGGGCATGGTGGAAAGCTACCTGGAGGCCTCGGGCGGTATCCCGGAAAAGAGCCTCGTGCTGCTGGTGAATCTGGACGACCTCGACAAGATCGTCGAGGAGTATGGAGAGGAGGAGGCCGAGAAGGCCATGGTCCTCGTTTCCCGGGCGCTCCTGGATTCCATGAGGGCTTCGGACCTCCTCGGGAGATATGACAAGGACGAACTCGCGGCCTTCCTGCCCAAGGCGTCCACGGTCTCGTGGGAGATCATCGCGGAGCGCATCAGGATGAACGTGGCCGCCCAGAACCGGGATGTTTCCAAGGCCTACAACCTCAAGGTCAGCACGGGCATCGCCGAGTTCGACCCCGTGTCGCCCAAATCCCTCGACAGCCTGTTGAGGGAAGCCTACGACAACATGATCAGGGAGATGGGGGCCCATCAGTGACAGGAGGCCGCGGTTGGGAGGTCCGGAGGTGGAAGGCCGCTCCATCCTCATGTCGCCCTTCCCCGGGTCTGCGGGCCCTCACTTGTTCACCGGCCGCACCTACACCCTGACGGACGAGGGTGGCGATCCCTCTGAATACTACCGCCTCGTCCGGAAGACCGCCGATGCCTGTCTCCGGTTGGTGCCGGGCGCCGGGCGCCTCCTGCGGGCCGTTCGCGAGGCTTCCACGTGGAAGGGGAGGCTGCCCTGGTCCATGGGCCGCGGCCGGGACATGAAAAAGGTCCTCGTCGCCGTGGACAGCGCCCTCGGATCCTACCTCACGGGCGTGGAGGAACATCTCAGGACCCTTTCCCCTGCCCACCTCTTCGACACCACCCTCAGGACCACCCGGCGGCAGCACCTCCTATACATGATGGAGATCGAACTGAACAACCGTCTCGCCCGGGCCGCCTTCCTGGAGGCTCCCTACCGCATGGCTCTCATCGCCCACTGCCTGAAGGATTTCAGGGAAGACTGCCGCGCCGTGAACGGCGACATAGAGATGCTGTGCTCGCGCTGTGACGGCGGCTGTCTGGTGAGGCTGGCCTCGGAGCTTCTGGAGCGTTTCGGGGTGGAGCCCTACATTTCAGCGAGCATGGATCACAGGGGACTATTCCAGGGTCTCATGGCCCGCCACCCGGGCCTGGGTGTCCTGGGCATCGCGTGCATCCCCGAACTGGTCATGGGATTGAGGCTCTGCGAGGAACTGGGACTGCCCGCCGTCGGCGTACCGCTGGATGCCAACAGGTGCTCGCGGTGGATGGGGCAGTGCCTGGAGACCACCGTCAGCCTCACGGAGCTCGACAGACTGTTGGGGGGAACCGGGGATTGGAACTAGGAACTCAAAACTCGGGACTCAGAACCAGGGACCTGGTACGAAGGACGTGGCAGTCGGAACCTTGAAACCGGAAGCCGGAACTCAGTCCTCCCCTTTTCTTCGCCTGTCCATGACGCGGACCCGGCGGTCCGCTGCCCCCATCCAGGCCGGGTCGTACCGCCTCCTGCGATCCATGAAGCGCACCCGGCGATCGAACAGGGCGACCCTTCGGGTGGCCCTTCCGGTGCGCCGGTCGCCACGCTCCGGGAGCGTCGCCGAACCCCGTCGCCTGTCCCCTTCGCGCTGCCTGCGGTTGAACATACCCATAGCCCCTTCCGTTCCGCGTCCACGGCAGTATAGCAGAAAACACCCTCCGGGTGGGAGACCGGACCACGCCTGCCGCGCACCGGCCGCACGAACCGGACCGGCCCGCCCGTGGAGGAGAGAACCGTGACCCTGGCCGCTGTTCTCATGGCCCTGGCGGTCCTCCTCGTCCTTCTGGGAGGGGGGATGGCGGCGCACAGGATCCGGGTTTACCGCGGCAGCATGCGGCAGATCAGGGCGCGGGCCATGGCCGGGATGATGGAGGTGGCCCGAGAGGCGGAAAAGGGGAAGGGGAAGCCGGTCGGCGCCGCGGACGGTCCGGAAGAAGAGGGATCGAAGACGGGCCCTCAGGAGGTCTCCGGCTCCTCGTCGAACTCGGGCGCCTGAAGGGACCTTGTCGCCTTGTCGATGCGCTCGGGCTTCCTGACGGAGGCCTCGACGCCCACACCGAGGGAGGTCATCTCCCTGGCGGCGGGCAGCACACGCGCCTCCATGGAGCCAACGGCCTGGTTGTAGGCGTCCGCTGCCCTGTCGATCCCTTTCTTGATCCCCTCGAAGTGCCCGACGAAGGTCCCGAGCCGCCTGTAAAGCTTTTCGCCGGCGTCCCTTATAAGGACGGCGTTGCGCGCGATCTCCTCCTGCCGCCAGCCGTAGGCCACCGCCTTGAACAGGCTTATGAGGGTGGTGGGCGTCGCCAGGATGACGTTGCTGGTGGCGCCGTATTCGATGAGGTTCGGTTCCTGGTCCAGGGCCGCCTGGAGGAAGTTCTCTCCCGGCAGGAACATCACGACGAACTCCGTTGAGCCCGGTACGTGCTCCCAGTACTTCTTGGACTTGAGTGTGTC
>CP070682.1:1368920-1373739 GCA_020352595.1 bacterium
CAGCGAAACAGTCCCTGTATTCAGCGGTGCCTGAGATCGCGTCGCGCTGGAACCGGCTCGCGATGACATCATTGATACCGGCGATCCTTTTTGAAATCTGAGATCTGAGATTCGCTGCTACTTGTCCAGCTTCGTGAACTTCGAGCCCTCCAGGGTCAGGTTGTACATGAGCCCCTTCTGCCCAAAGACGAAGGCCACGATGGGGTCCTTGATGTTGGTGGTGTCGATGGAGCCGCCGGCGCCCACCTTGATAAGGGCCACCGAACCGTCCACCCCCACCTCCCACCCCTGGCTCTTGCGGAAGCGGCCGAGGGCCTCGTCATCCAGGAAAACGATGATGATGCTCTTCTTCTGGACGCCCAACTGCAAACCAATGGAGGCGGAGGCGGTGCTGTAGTAGGCCACCGTCCTGCCGCCCATCCTGAGAACCCCCTCGCCGTACTCGCCCCCGATGCCGAGACCGGCCTTGACCACCTTGGGGAACACCAGGTAGCCCTTGGCGCTGGCCAGGAACCGATCTCCCCCCTTGACCTCCTTCTGGAACTGCTCGAGGGCGATGTCGGCGCTCAGGTCGATCTCCCTGGCGTCGGCCGCCGGGAGGGCAGCCGGCAGGAGGAGCACGGTCAGGACACAAAGCAGCGCCGCGGACGCCAGGGTCCTCTTGCAAGGTATCCGGCAAACGATCCCCATCATAAGACACCTCCTGTCGCCCGGGATGATCACCCGGGGCCTCCGGCAGAGTCGGTCCGGATCAGATGTCGAAGTGGCAGTCAGTGCAGAGCCGCGTCCAGTCCACGCCGCTCAGGGTCACGCGCACCAGCCGCACCATCCTGTACCCCTCCCCGTCTCCCTTGCGGTGAACATGGCAGGTGGAGCAGGTGATGAGCCCGTCGTAAAGGGGCAGCGTCCGCGGCTCGTTGAAATTCTCAGTATCCCACTCCCCGACGTTGCTCGGGTGGTTGTGGCCCTTCAGGGCGTAGATCCTGCAGCAGTCGTAGGGGTGGCACATGTGGCACGTCTCGTCGATGCCTCCCCCCAGCAGGTGGTACTCCCCCCCGGAGACGTCCTCCTGCGTCGGCGTCGCGTGGTGGCAGCTCTGGCACTGGGCCGGCTCCGTGTGCGGATCGATGATCTCGATGCTGCCCTTCGCCACCGCGGCCACTGACGCCACTGCCACCAGGATCGCAAGACTCCTTAAAAAGGACCTGTATCCCATGCTCCCCCCTTTCATCAACCGCTTCAATATACACCAGTTCGCCCTCCCTTTCACCCCGGTGTTTGCGCCCGCGCGCTCACCTGTGCTAAATAGAGCCCATCACCTTTTCACCAGCCGGAAGGGAGGGGGCCATGCTGGAGAACCTTTTCAAGCTTTCCCAGCGCCGGACCAACGTGCGCACCGAGATCATCGCCGGCGTCACGACCTTTCTCACTGCCGCCTACATCGTCTTCGTCAACCCCGCCATCCTGTCGGACGCGGGCATGGATCGCGCGGCGCTCACCACCGTCACCTGTCTCGTCGCCGGCCTGAGCACCCTGCTCATCGCCCTGTGGGCCAACGCCCCGCTGATGATGGCCCCGGGGATGGGGCTCAACGCCTTCTTCGCCTACGGGCTCGTCCTGGGCATGGGGATCCCCTGGCAGACCGCCCTCGGCGTCGTCTTCCTCTCGGGGGTGTTCTTCCTGCTCCTGACCATTGTGGGGATACGGGAGAGGATCGTGCGGGCCATACCCGCCAGCCTGAGGATGGCCACCTCCGTGGGGATCGGCCTCTTCATCGCCTTCATCGGGATGAAGAACCTTGGGCTCATCGTGGGCAACCAGGCCACCTTTGTGGCCCTGGGACCGCTAAACAGGACCGTCCTCCTGGGCCTCTTCGGCCTTCTCCTGTGCGCTTTCCTCGAGGTACGCAAGATCAGGGGCTCCATCCTCATCGCCATCCTGGGTACCGCTGCCGTCGGCATGGCGCTGGGCATCTCGCCCCCACCGGGGGGGGTCGTCGCCGTTCCACCCTCCATGGCTCCCGTGGTCTTCAAGCTGGACATCCTCTCCGCTCTCAAGGTGTCGCTGTGGGCAAGCATCTTCTCCTTCATGTTCGTGGACCTTTTCGACAGCCTGGGCACCATGCTGGCCACCTGCAGGGAAGCGGGCCTGGAAGACGAGCGGGGCGAGATCAAGGACCTGCCGCGCATGCTCACGGCCGACGCCATCGCCACCGTGGGCGGCGCCCTCCTGGGTACGAGCACCACCACCACCTACATCGAGTCGGCCAGCGGCATCGCGGAGGGAGGACGCACAGGGTTGTCAAGCGTGGTCACGGCCGTCCTCTTCCTCCTGGCCGCCCTCTTCACGCCGGTCATCGGGGCCATACCCGCCTACGCCACCGCGCCGGCCCTCATCATCGTTGGCATCTTCATGATGCGAGGCATCGGGCGCATCGATTTCTACAACTTCGAGGAGGGCGTCCCGGCCTTCCTCACCCTCATCCTGATGCCCCTGACCTTCTCCATCGCCACCGGCCTCGCCTTCGGTTTCCTCTCATACGTGCTCATCAAGGCGGCCCTGGGCAAGTTCCGCGAGATCGACCCGGTGCTCGCCGCAGCGGCGGCCCTTTCCCTGGTTAGCCTCGTCGTGTGAGGGATCTGTGAGGGGTCTACCCCTCTGCAGCGGGGGGGCGCCAGCCCTGCCATGACGGGTTGAGGGGCGGGGAAAGTGAAACTGTTTCGCCGGGCACGAAAAAACCGGGGCCGCTGAAAGGCGGCCCCGGTCCTTTGCGTCTCAGGGTTCGTTTGCGCTAGAAGTGATATCCGAAGGTCAGGGCAAAGTTGAGGGAAGCGGCGTCCGTGTTGAAGGTGTCGCTCTTCCAGTAGACACCCTTGGCCTGGAACCGGCCGGAGAAGTTGTCGGAAGTGTAGTCCTCGAACCCGAAGCCCGCATAACCGCCGGCACCGGTGTCGAACTCGAGACTTCCGATCTCGAGGTCGTAGGTCCCCACCCCGAAGAAGAAGTCCGGCCTCACCCTCGAGCTCTTGCTCCCGAAGAGGAAGCGGGGGCCGGCCTCCAGCCACCTGTAGGTCGTGTCTGCACCCGTGTTCCCCTCATTCATCTCCCGCTGACCCAGGCTTACGTCCAGGGGAAATCCGAGGAAGGTCGGGAGACCGATGTTCACCACCAGCCCGGGTCCCGCCGGCAGGTCGTAGTATTTGCCCCTTTCCAGGTCGGCCCCGAAGCTCACGGTCTGGAAACCCGCCATCACGGAAAGACCTTCCGCGAGGGCCTGGGCCGACATGAGGACCCCAACTAGCGCCAAGAGAAAAATGGTTCGCCGCATAGCCACTCCCCCAGAGGAATAAAGGTTCGGTTACCTGGACCAACTGTCAGCGCAATTCTAACAAACCTGATGGTCGGAGAAAACCATAAATATTTCATCGCCTCCTGAACTTTTTACACTGCACCCTCGGCACCTCACTGATGTTATAGTTCCACCATGAGATCCATTCTCTTTCTCCTGGTGGCCCTTGCCTGGCTCGCCGTCACATCTGCGGCCGCCGGCCACGTTCTGCTGCGCAAGAGGGACCCCAGGGGATCCGCCCTCTGGCTGGTGCTCATCGTGCTGCTCCCGGTGGCCGGACCCGCATTCTACTGGATCCTCGGCGTCAACCGGCTCTACCGCGAGAAGGTGGTCCAGGCCAGGAGAGAGGCTGCCAGGGGATCCGGCATGCATCGCTCCCGCTCTTCGGCAGGCGCCGGGCGCGTGCAGCCCCCCGCCATGTCTGCCATGAACAGGATCTCCGAGAGGATCACGGGAGAACCCCTCGTCGAGGGCAACCTCATCGATCCCCTTTACGAAGGCAACCAGGCCTTTCCGGCCATGCTCACGGCCATCGGTGCGGCCCAGCGATCCGTCAACCTGACCACCTACATCCTGGACAGGGACGCCGTGGGCAGGAGGATCGTCCACTCCCTCTGCGACGCCGCCCGGAGGGGAGTGCAGGTCCGCGTCCTCGTCGACGGTGTGGGGACGAGCCGCGCCGCCCTGGCCATGGCCCACCGGCTCCGGGGCTCCGGGGCGAGCCTGGCCGTTTTCCACCCCCTGCCCCTTTTTCCTTTCAGGCGTCCGAGCATCAACCTGAGAAACCACCGCAAGATCCTCATCGTGGACGGCAAGGTGGGGTTCACGGGAGGCATCAACCTGACAAGCCGGCACCTCTCCACCCGGATGGAGAAGGAGGAGTTGGCCCGGGACGTTCATTTCAGGGTCGAGGGACCCGTTCTCGCAAGCATGCAGGAGGTCTTTGCCGACGACTGGTACGCCTCGCAGGGCGAGATCATAGAGGGAGACCTTTTCTTTCCCGAGCTGCCACGGGCGGGGGAGTGCATTGCGCGGGCCGTTGCGAGCGGACCCGACCAGGACCTCGAGAAGATCTACCAGATCGTGCTGGCGGTCCTGAGATCCGCCCGCGACAGGGTGGTCATCATGACGCCCTACTTCATTCCCGATCGGGCCATCATCCAGGCCGTCCGCACCGCCGTTCTGGCGGGCGTCGCCGTGGACCTCCTGCTGCCGGCCAAGAGCGACCACCCCCTCGTACAGATGGCCTCCATGTCCTTCCTGCCGGAACTCATCGAGACGGGGGTGCGAGCCATCATGGTCCCTCCGCCTTTCGTCCACAGCAAACTCATGATCGTGGACGGCACGTGGTCCCTCATCGGATCAGCCAACCTTGATCCCCGCAGCTTTCGCCTCAGCTTCGAGTTCGATCTTGAGGTCTATTCGAGACAACTGGCCGTGGAACTGGAACGTTACGCGCAGAGGATGTCC
>CP070682.1:1373839-1377557 GCA_020352595.1 bacterium
GGAAGGGATGCCTTCGATTCGGCCGTCAAGCACCTGGTGGAACTTGACGACCTGTACAGGGCGACGCTCAAATCCCTTTTCACGCACACATTCCCCTTCGAAAAATACGAACAGGCCCTGACGCTGAGCACCAGGGACACCATCATCCCCGTCCTCGACCTCGCCTGAGCGCCGTCTTCCGGCCGCAACGCCGCACCGGCAGGCGGGCCCGCAACTTCGAGCCGCCGGCTCTCCCCTCGCCCATAACGGCCCACGACCCTTTGCGCTCCCGAGGCCAGGCGTGATATGAATTGCTGGATCCGCCCTCACCGAGAGCCTGGGCAAAGACAGATGACCCCTGATAAAGACATGGGCACCGGCACCGGCCGGGGCAGACCTACCGCGGTGGCGCGCCTTGCGCTCCTGTTCGCCATCCTGGCGCTGACGGGCTCGCTGGTCAGGGGATTGGCGCGCCTGCAGGCTCCCGCGGAGCCGCTGCCTGCAGGCCTTCTGGCTGCCGCCCTTCCCGATGCGGTCCGCTTCGAGGAACGGTCCGAACCCCTGCCCCACCTGATGGGCTGGGACTCCGGCGGCGGGGTCGCGGGCGCGGTGGTGACCACCGACACCATCCCCCCCGTCGTCAGGGGATATCTTGGCCAGATCGGAACGGCAGTGGGCCTGACGCCGGAAGGGAGGATCACGGCTGTGATCCCGTTCCGTCACACGGAGACGCCCTACTACATGGAGATGGTCACCGGGTCCGGCCTCATCCAGGAAATGACCGGCATCGACCTGACGAAGCCATTCCCCTTCCTGGACGCAGTCTCCGGGGCCACAGTCTCTTCCCGCGCCCTCATAGGGGATGTCCGACGTTCGTCATCGCTGGCGGCATCGAGGCTGTTTGGCATCGATGTACCGCCCCCCCGGGGTGGGGAGACCAGCCCCTGGACTCACTGGAAAACGATCCTGCTGGCGGCACTGCTGGCCGCCTCCCTGGCCGTGGGCGCTCTGAGCACACGAGCCGGGCTGAGAGAGGCCATGATGCTTCTCAACCTCGCGGGCATAGGATTCATTCTCAACACTCCGGTGACCCTTTCGGCCATCTCCCGGATCCTGACCCTCGACCTGCCGGGACCGGAGAATCCCACCCTGCTCCTCATCCTGGCGTACCTGGCGGCCTCGGTTCCCTGGCAGGGCCGGTCCTACTGCAGGCTCGTTTGCCCCTTCGGGGCCATCCAGCACCTGGGTCACCGGCTCTGGCCCTGGAAAGCCAGGATCGACCCGGGCATAGCCCCGTCGCTGCCCGTGCTCAGGCACGTCCTTCTGGGGGGCCTCCTCATCCTCGGCGTCTGGGTCGGGTTTTCCGGCTTCACCGAAGTGGAGCCCTTCTTCGGACTTTTTTCCCTGAGGCTGACTCCCGTCCTGTGGATCACGGCATCCTTCGTCCTGGCCGTATCCCTTTTCTGGAGGAGGTTCTGGTGCAACGGCCTGTGTCCCACCGGGACCATCCTCTCCATCCTCAGCCGGGCCGTCAGACCCCGGAAAGGAAGGGACGATGAGACCGTCTAGGACACTGCCGGTGCCGGCGGCGGCCGTCCTGCTCGTCCTGGCCGTTGTGCTGACCCTCATCGCGGGGTGGCACAGGGAGGTGGTCTCGAGGTATGCTGTCTCGGACCTGCCCTATGTGAACCTCGACCGCATCGAGAGGCAGGTGCGGCAGGGGAACGTGAGCCGCAGGGAGGCCATCTACTACAGGAGGATCCATGCTGGGGCTGACACAGCCGAGATCCGTTGAGTGCACCCTCTGCCCCAAGTCCTGCCGGCTGGCACCCGGCCAGAGGGGAGACTGCAGGGTCCGGTACAACGACGACGGAAGCCTGTACTCCCTGGTCTACGGCAAGGTGTGCGCCGTTCACGTGGATCCCGTGGAGAAAAAGCCCATGTTCCACTTCCTGCCGGGATCCGGCGCCTTCTCCATCGCCACGGCCGGCTGCAACCTCCACTGCCTCTTCTGCCAGAACTGGGAGATATCCCAGACGGACCCGGAGGATGCCAACAACACGGACATGCCCCCCGAGGCGGTGGTCTCCCTGGCCGCGAGATCCGGCTGCGCCTCCATCGCCTACACCTATTCGGAGCCGGTGATCTTCTACGAATACATGGAGGACACGGGCAGCCTGGCGAGGGAGAGGGGGATCCGGAACATCATGGTGACGGCCGGGTTCATCAGCACCGCCCCCCTGCGCAGGCTCTGCCGCGTCATGGACGGGGCCAACGTCGACCTGAAGGGGTTCACGGAGAAATACTACCGGGAAGTCTGCTTCGGCAACCTGAGGACGGTCCTCGACACCCTTGTCACCATGCGGGAGGAGGGGGTGGTCCTCGAGGTCACCAACCTCGTGGTCCCCACGCTCAACGATGACATGGGTCAGATCCGGGACATGTGCCGCTGGATGGTGGCGGAACTGGGGGACGAGGTCCCGCTTCACTTCTCCCGCTTCACCCCCATGTACCGGCTCAAGGATCTTCCGCCCACGCCGGTCCAGACCCTGGATCGCGCCCGCAGCACGGCCCTGGAGGCGGGCCTGAGATACGTCTACACCGGGAACGTCCCGGGGGACCCGGGGGAGGACACCTTCTGCCACGCATGCGGAAAGATGGTCATCGACCGCTTCGGCTACCGCATCCTGAGCTACAACGTCGTGGACGGGAAGTGCGGATACTGCGGCGAGGAACTGTATGGGCTGTTTTGACAAGCAGATGGGAGGGCGAGGAGGAAAGAACCGGGTACTAAGTGCCAGGTGCTGAGGTCCAAGTGCTTGACACTTCGTCCTCCGTGCTCCGTTGGTCGTTGCTGGTTGCAGGCTGTCCGCGATCTGAGATATGAGATCTGAAATGGAAATCGAGGCATGAGGAACATTTCCCGCAGAACCCTCATCCGGATCCTTCTCGGCGCCACCGCCGCGGCCGTCCTTCCTGTGCGGTGGACGATCCGCAGGGTCAGGGGGGCCGTGAGCAGGACCGAGGCCAGGTTTTACCGTAAGCTGTGCGTCCTCCTGGTCCTTGGCGCCTCTCTCGCTCTGGCACCGCCGGCCTGCAAGGCCAGGTCCGTTCAGGAGCCTGTGGTGGCCGGCGCCTTCTACCCGGCCGACCCCTCACAGCTCAGGGAGATGGTCTCCAGCTTCATCAGCAGGGCCGGCAGCCCCCAGGTCAGGGGAGAGATCCTCGGCCTGGTCGCCCCCCACGCCGGGTATGTCTACTCGGGGCCGGCGGCCGGCCACGCGTACCGGGAGATCAAGGGACGCCGGTTCGACGTCGTTGTGGTCATCGCTCCCTCCCACACTTCCCCCATGGCCGGCGTGTCCGTCCTGGACATGGACGCCTACCGGACTCCCCTCGGCGAGGTGATCATCGACCGTGAGGCCGTGGGGACCCTGATGGAACGCGCCCAGTGGATCAGGCATGTCCCGGCGCTTTTCGCAAGGGAGCACTCCATGGAGGTCCACCTGCCTTTCCTGCAGGTGGCACTGGAGCCCGGTTTCAGACTGGTGCCGGTGGTCATGGGCAGCCCCTCGCCAGGCCTTGCCGCCGCCTTCGCCGATGTCCTGGCATCCGCCTTCAGGGGACGCAGCGTCCTTTACATCGCCAGCAGCGACATGTCTCACTACCTCCCGTACGACCAGGCCCGTGAGATGGACGGCCGGACACTGGAATACATCGCCGGCGGCGAGATCGACAC
>CP070682.1:1377657-1386877 GCA_020352595.1 bacterium
CCGACGAAGCTCATCCACATCGACATCGAGCCCGCGGAGATCGGGAGGAACTACCCCGTCGAGATCGGTGCCGTCGCGGACCTGAAGATGGCCCTGTCCGTTCTGGTGAGGGTCGCACGTCAGCTGTACCCGGACGGCATCCGGAAACCCAAGCTCGTGAAGGCCATCGGGGCCCAGCGGGCCGGGTTCAAGGCCCGCAACCTGGAGATGGAGCAGAGCGACGCTTTCCCCATGATGCCCGAGCGGATCCTCGCCGAGCTCAGGGAGGTCCTTCCCAGGGACGCGGTCATCACCACCGACGTGGGTTGGAACAAGAACGGCGTCGGCCAGCAGTTCCCCGTCTACGAGCCGGGCAGCATCCAGATCACCGGCGGCCTGGCCACCATGGGCTTCGGGGCCCCCGCGGCCATCGGCGCCAAGCTGGCCCGCCCCGACAAGGTCGTGGTGGCCCTGGTGGGCGATGGAGGCTTCGGCCAGAACCCTTCCGTGCTGGCCACCGCCAGGGCCGAGGGCATCGCTGCCGTGTGGATAATCATGAACAACGAAGCCTTCGGAACCATCGCGGGTCTTGAAAAGGCCCACTTCGGCACCACCTTCGGCACCGTCTTCAAAAAGGACGGGGTGTCCACCTCACCAGACTACGCGGCCCTGGCCAGGGCCTACGGCGTGGAGGGGATCCGGGTCGAAGCCGCGGATCAGTTCAAGCCGGCACTGATGGAAGCCATCCATGGGAACCGGCCCGTGGTCATGGACGTCCCCATGATCAACAACCCGACGCCTACCACGGGACACTGGAACATCCTGGACATCTACTCACCCGGAAGGGACATCTCCCACGTGGGCACCGACAGCTGATCCAGGGCGCCTTCATGCAGCGGTACGGGAGCCGTTGGAGGCAGGCCCACGGTGCCGAGGCAGGCGTCTGCGGGAAGGTCCGGATGGAGGACCGGGGAAGGTCATGACCCTGAAACTCAGCCCAGACGAGCAAGGGATGCTCGACGGCTCCGGGGGCAGTGCGCGGCAGAAGGCCATGGAACTCCTGGTCCGCTATGCCCTGGCCCTGGGCGCCGACGGCTTCGTCGACACGGACAACGTGACCGTCATCCCCGGCTCCATCCCTGACGTGAGCATCGTTCGCAGGCATGTCCCCTCCCTGGACCCCGACGAGGTGGCCTCCCGTTTCATGCTCGACAGCGATGAAACGGTGATCCTGGACAGGGTGAAAGCCTTCACCACGACCAACGCCACCTGGAGGGACCAGGCGTATCCGGAACTTCAGATGGGGGGTGAGGACCACTGCCACCTTCTCCGGATCATGGCCGACTACTGCAGGCGGGTGGGAATGATCCACCTGGCGACCTGCACACCCTACCAGGTGGGGAACATACCCGTCAGGGGACAGCACCTGGCATGGACGGAGTCCTCGGCCATCGCCTACGCCAACTCGGTCATCGGCGCCCGGACCAACATAGAGGGGCTTCACAGCGCCTTTGCCTCGGCCATTACCGGCAAGACACCTCTATGGGGAATGCACCTGGAGGAGAACCGCCTGGGAAAGGTGGTGGTGGATGTCCAGGTAGGCATGGAGGATGTCAGGGAGTGGTGCCTGCTGGGCTACCATGTCGCCGGGCAGGTGGGGCTGGACATCCCCGTCTATACGAACATCGACCGCCTTCCCGACCTGACGCGGCTCATGGCCCTTTGCGCCGCGGGGATCTCCTCGGGGAGCATCGTCATGCACCACATCGTGGGCGTCACACCCGAGGCGCCGACGGTCGAGGCTGCCGGTGGACAGCGAAAAGGGGTCCGAAAGCTGCGGTTCGGGGAGGAGGAGCGCCGCGAGGCCTACGGGAAGCTCAACCGCTCCAGGAAGGATGACGTGGACATCGTGGCACTGGGCTGCCCCCACATGACCCTGGAGGGTTTGCAGGCCGTGGCGGGGATGCTGGAGGGCCGGCGCATAAGCCCCAACACGAAACTTTACATCACCACCAACAGCATGATCCGGGCCATGGCCCGCATCCAGGGACTGGAGAGCGTCATCGAAAGGGGGGGAGGGCTGATCCTTGTGGATTCCTGCTGCCTCGTCCTGGATGCCGAACCAGGCAGCGTGTTCGCCACCAACTCGGCCAAGTACGGGCACTACGCCCCCGGGGCCACCGGCCTCGCGAACACCTGGTTCGGCACCACCGGGGAATGCATCGAGGCGGCCCTTTCCGGCAGGTGGAGAGGGGCCCTGACATGAAAAGGATGGTGCTCCGCGGCAGGAAGGTGACCGGCGGCCTCGCCGAGGCGGAGGCCCTCGTCACGAAGGGTTCCCTCGGCGGGTACGGCACCTTCGACCTGTCAACCGGAGACGTGGTGGACGTGGACCACGAATGGTACGGCCTAAACGTCAAGGACAAGGTCCTGGTTTTCCGCACTGCGCAGGGGTCCTCAGCCTGGACCATCGCCCACCAGGCCCTTCGGATGGCGGGGTTGTCCCCCGCGGCCTACGTCGTCAGGGAGATCAACCCCCAGACCGCCCTGGGAGCAGTGGTCGGACGCCTGCCCGCCGTCACCGACCTTGACCGGGACCCCACGGAGGTCATCGCCACCGGCGACCTGGTGCGGGTGGACGCCGACAACGGGATCGTGGAGGTAAAGAAAAGATCCGGATCTTGAAGGATCCGATCAACACGTTGGACGTTAGGCGTTGGACATTGGACCTGGGTTCCCATCCCCTTTATCCCTGTTAGAAGAGATCTTTGGAGGTGATAATGAAGATCGCGGTTCTCGGTCCCGGCTCCCTGGGGAGCGTCTTCTGCGGTCTGATGACCGAAGCCGGACTCGACGTGCGCCTGGTGGGCCCGAGGTCCGACCATCTCGACGCCATGGAGCACGGGGGGCTCACCCTCGTGGAGGGGGCGAGGGAAAGAACGGTCAGGGTCACGGTGGCCACCGACTGCGCCCGGGTCGGGCCGGTGGACCTCGTTGTCGTGCTGGTCAAGTCCGCCCGCACCAGGGAAGCCATCGAGGCCGCGAGGCCCCTTTTCGGTGAGGGGACCCTCGCCATCTCCCTCCAGAACGGCCTGGGCAACGAGGAGGTCCTGGGGGAGGTCGTCGGACGGGACAGGGTCCTGAGCGGGAAAACCTACGGCGGTGGCGTGATCACCGAACCGGGCCGCGTCCTTGTGGCCCGGAAGGGGAAGCTCACCCAGGTAGGGGAACTTGCAGGCGGGATCACGGAAAGGGCCAGGCGCCTGGGGGATCTTTTTGAACGGGCCGGTCTGGAGACGAGGGTGTGCCCGGAGATGCTCCCGGTGATCTGGCGGAAACTGCTCATCAACGTGTCCACCGGGGCGATAACCGCCATCACCGGGCTCACCTACGGTGAACTGGTTCAGGTCCCCGAGGCCGTCCGCTGCGGGATCGAGGCTGTGGCCGAGGCCATGGCGGTGGCCCGGGCAGCCGGCATCCGGCTGGAGATGAGCGATCCGGAAGAGGCCTTCCTGACGGCGGTGAAAGACCTCCCCTCCGGCTTTAAGACCTCCATGCTGCAGGACGTGGTGAAGGGCGTGAAGACCGAGATCGACTTCATCAACGGCGCTGTGGTGCGCCGGGGCGCGCAGCACGGTGTCCCCACTCCCGTGAACGCCACCCTGGTGGCGGCCATCAAGGGGATCGAGTTCGGCCTGGAGGGCGGTTGACGCCAGAGGGAAGGAGATAAGATGAAGGTGGTCGTGGATTCAGCAGAGGTGACGGTCCGGGTTTCTTCGAGGCAGACGCGCCGTGTGGCTCACAGCGACAACCTCATGGTGGTGGTCTGGGATTTCACCAACGGTCCTGACCGGGAACCGGATCCCTTCCACGCCCACCCTCACGAGCAGGTGACCTGCGTGGTCGGGGGAGAGGTGCTGTTCTTCATCGGCGAGGAATCCCGCCGGCTGCAGCCCGGCGATATGGTGGTTGTTCCTCCGGGCCGGCCCCACACGATCCAGGTCCTGACGCCCGAGGTGCGCCTCATCGACGCCTTCACACCCCTGCGCGAGGAGTTCCTCCAGGCCGGATCCCGGACTGGAGGGGGCTGAGCTTTTCCGCAATAGCGCTTTTTAACACCATGGGAACGGGTCGGAAAAACCCCGGAAAGGACCCCGGGTCATCCGGACTCGCCGAGAAGCTGGGAGATCTGCCGCGTGGCCTCGAGGAGCTTTTCCACCATGCCCGGCAGGGCCTGATCGGAGAACCGCTGGACCGGCCCCACGAGGGAGAGGGCGGCGGGCACTTTTCTGTCGAAATCGAAGATGGGGGCGGCCACGGCCGCCACGCCCGGTTCCCTTTCTTCCCGGTTGACGCTGTAGCCCCGTTCCAGGATGGCCTTGCACTCGCCCTCCAGCCACTTCCGGTCCGTAATGGTGGCCGGCGTGATGGACTCCAGCCGGCCGCTCAGGATCGAGTCGCGGAACTGGGCCGGGGCGTGCGCCAGCAGGACCCTCCCGATGGCCGTGGCGTGCAGCTGCATGTAGTCACCCTCGTTGATGGCGAAGAAGAGCCGTGAGGGACCGTACTCCCTGGCAAGACAGATGGACCGCTCTCCCTCCAGGGCGAACAGGGCCGCCGATTCCCCTGTGGAGAGGGCCAGCCGGGACATGATGGGGCGGGAGATGGAAACGAGGGTGTTGGTCCTCTCGTAAACCTTTCCCAGGACAAGGAGCTTGGGTCCGAGGCGGTAGCTGGAGTAGGAGGTGCGGACCAGGTAGCCGCATTCGAGCAGGGTCCTGCAGAGCCGGTGAACCCGGCTCTTGTAGAGCCCGGTCTTTTCGCACAGCTGCTTGAGGGTCTGCTCCGGTTCGCCCGTCGTGAAGCACTCGAGGATTCCCAGCGCCCTGGCCACCGTGTCGACCCTGGGGACTGAAGGACGGGATCTCCCGGAGGAATGGCCGCTTTGACTCTTTTTCATGGATACACCGGATCCTGTCCACGGTTCCAGCGAGGGGGCATGGGAACCCTGCGTATTCGAGGCCGGTCCCGTAATGTGCACCCCCCGCCTCCAAATATAGGACAACGGTCCTATTATATGAGATTGCCGTCTGTTTGGCACCAGTTTCGCGTTGACAAGAGGGTTCCCTTGATTCATAGTGTAAATATCCTGCCAAGCAGGACAGAAGACCTATTATTGAACGGATTCTGCCTTCACGTGTCCGGCTACACCCGTCGCTTCCGGAAGGCATCCGTCATGGTGTGGTGCGGGTATCCCGGCCGGTGCTGCGCCGTCATCGATGCCTTCCGGGGGAGCCGTATCCCAGACTGAGGGGGTGCCATGAAGAAAGTACTCGTTCTGCACGGAATTAACCTGAACATGTTCGGAAAGAGGGATCCCGGCCAGTACGGCACCGTCACCCTTGCCCAGATCGACGAGGAGGTCAAGGCCCTGGGCCGGGAACTGGGCATGGAGGTGGTGTGCTTCCAGAGCAACTGCGAGGGCGAGATGGCCCAGCGGATCCACCAGGCCCACGGGGACGGCACCGACGCCGTGGTGATCAACGGAGGGGCGTGGACGCACTACAGCTACGGCATCGCCGACGCCCTGGGGATCCTCGAGGTCCCCGTCGTGGAGGTGCACATGTCCCACGTGCACGGCAGGGAGGAGTTCCGGCACCACTCGGTGTTCGCCCCGGTGGTGAAGGGGGTCGTCAGCGGCCTCGGTGTCGACAGTTACCTGCTGGGGCTGAGGGCCGTCGCAGGCCTCATGGGTGGGAAGGGCTAGAAAGGACCTCCGGCTTTGCACGACCCGCTGAACCGGCGCGCCGGCGGCGGGGACAGCCCGCGAGGAATCCCACAGCTGCAAGGAGGCAACAGTGGAGATCAGGATCATCAACACGTTCAAGGACGCCGAACAGATCTGGCTGGGCCTGGACCAGGAAGGGTACAGGCGAAAGGTCTTCCGCGCGGTGGACCAGCCGCAGCTGGGGGCCGGGCAGATCGTGGCGGGCCTCACCATCTTCGAGCCGGGCGAGCGCTGCGCGCCCCATTCGCACCCCGGCAGCGAGGAGATCAACTTCGTGGTCAAGGGGGGAGGCATCGCCATCGACGTGGACAACAACAAGGAGACGCGGTTCAAACAGTACGATTTCATGTGGATCCCTGATGGTGTCGAGCACATCCATTATAATGATACTGAAGAGCCTCTGTGGCTCCTGTGGGCCTATGCCCCACCCGGTCAGCTGCCCACCAGGTGAGGCGTCCTGCCCGGCAGCCGGGCTTTGAGGAGGGTTGACATGGCCAGACCCATCACGGACGAGGAAAGGCAGTACGCCCGGGAGCTTCTCCGCAAGGCGAGGGCGGCGATGGAGACCATCAGGGATTACGACCAGCAGACCGTGGACCGCCTCTGCAGGGCCCTGGGCTGGGCGACGGCCAACGAGAAGACCTTCACCCGCGTGGCCCAGATGGGCGTGGACGAGAGCGGCATCGGGGACAGGGCCGGAAGGGTCGCCAAGCGCTTCAAGATCATGGGGATCCTGCGCGACGCCCTCAGGCAGAAGAGCGTGGGGATCATCGAGGAAGACCCCGAAAAGGGGATCGTGAAGTACGGCAAACCGGCCGGGGTCATCGCGGCCCTGGTGCCCACCACGAACCCCGAACTGACCCCCCCCGGCGTGGGCATCTATGCCATGAAGTGCAAGGACGCCGTGATCTTCTCTCCCCACCCCAGGAGCAGGAAGACCACCTTCGAGATGGTCAGGGTCATGAGGGAAACGCTCAGGAAGCAGGGAGCCCCTGATGACCTTTTCCAGTGCGCCGAAAAGCCGAGCATCCCCCTCGCCCAGGAACTGATGGCCATCTGTGACCTGACCATCGCCACGGGCGGCATGGACATGGTGAGGGCGGCCTACAGTTCGGGAAAGCCGTCCTACGGGGTGGGGGCCGGCAACTCCACCATGGTCATCGACGAGACGGCCGACATCGAGGAGGCCGCCCGGAACACCCGCAAGAGCAAGACCTCCGACTTCGGTTCCGGCTGTTCCGCGGACGGGAACCTCCTCGTGGAGGCCTCCGTCTACGACGCCTTCCTGAAGCAGCTCCAGGTCGAGGGCGGGTATCTCGCCTCGGACGAGGAGAAGGCCGGACTCGAGGCCATCATGTGGGACGCCGAGGGCAGGAGGAACGTGGACACGGTGGCCCGTTCGCCCCAGGAGATGGCGGCCGCGGCGGGCTTCTCCATCCCCGGGGACAGGAAGTTCATCATCGTCAGGCAGGAAGGGATCGGCAAGGAGCACCGCTTCTCGGGCGAGAAGCTCACCACGGTCCTGGCCATCTTCAAGTACAGCGGCTTCGACACCGGCCTGGAGATGGTCAGGCAGATCTACGAGGTTGGCGGCAAGGGGCACTCCTGCGGGATCTACTCCTTCGACGACGACCACATCCACCGGCTGGCCATGGTGGCGCCCGTGAGCCGCATCATGGTGCGGCAGCCCCAGTCCAAGGCCAACGCGGGGTCCTTCACCAACGGCATGCCCATGACCTCCAGCCTCGGATGCGGCATCTGGGGCGGCAACATCACCAACGAGAACATCCACCTCAAGCACTACATGAACGTGACATGGGTGGCGCGGCCCATCCCGGAGGACAGGCCCTCGGAGAAGGAGCTCTTTGGAGAATTCTACAACACCGAGACCCTCTGATCAGCCTCCCGTTCCCGCCTCAGGCCGAGATCGTCTCCACACGGTTCGCCTTCCATCGCGCCCATGAACACACCCGTGATCCGCGGTGCCAACGGAGAGGAACTGGTCCCCTTCAGGAGCAGGCTGGCGCCTCTCCTCTTCATGACGGCCATCTTCCTCTTCAACTTCCTGGCCCGCTTCATCTGGGGGCCCTTGCTGGTGCCCATCGAGGAGGACCTGGGCATCAGCCACACGGGGGCCGGGTCCCTCTTCTTCCTCATGACCCTGGGGTACATGGCCGGGCTCCTGGTGTCCGGCTTCATCTCCAGGAAGGTCTCGCACCCGAAGACCATAGGGTACTCGTGCGTCTCCTGCGGCCTCGTCCTCCTCGGAGCCATCTTCTCTCACTCCCTCTGGAGCCTGGCCGCGGCCCTCTTCCTCATCGGCCTTTCCACCGGGATCTACCTTCCCTCCGCCATCCCCACCCTCACCTACAACCTCGCGCCGGGGGACTACGGGAAGGCCTACTCCTTCCACGAGATCTCCCCCAGCCTGTGCTTCATCATCGGCCCCATGCTGGCGGAGGTCATGCTGGGCCGTTACGCCTGGCAGGCGGTCCTCGTCCCTGTGGCGGCCGGCATCATCCTCCTGGGGGTCACCTATCTCCTGCGTCCCATAACCGGGAGGATCTACGGCGAGGCGCCGTCCATGAAAAGCGTGGCGCGCGTCCTGTCGGAAAGGCGCTACTGGTTCCTGCTCGTCATCTTCATGCTGGGCGCCGGCGCCAACGTGGGCGTCTACGCCATGCTGCCCCTCTACCTGCAGGCCGGCCGGGGCCTGGACCAGACGACGGCCAACACGCTCCTGTCCATGTCACGGGTCGCCGCCATCTTCTCCCCCTTCGCGGTGGGCTGGGCCACGGACCGCTTCGGCCCGGGAAGGGTGCTGGCGGCCATCGTGTTCCTCAACGGCGCGGCCACGGCCACCCTGGGAGCGGGTTCCGAGCTCCTGTTCAGGGGCGCGCTGTTCGTCCAGCCCATGCTCTCCACGGCCTTCTTCCCGCCCATCTGGACCATCCTGTCGGACATCGTCGACCCCAGGTCGAGGAACCTGGGCGTGTCCCTGGTGGTGCCGCCGGCCTTCATCATGGGTGGAGGGGTTCTCCCGACCCTCATCGGTGCCTTCGGCGATGCCGGCATGTTCTCCGCCGGTTTCGTGCTGTGGGGCGTCGTCACGCTTGCGAGCTTCGGACTCGTGCGCTACACACTGAGAAGGTGAGCCAGGGGACCGTGGCATGGCGTAAGATGGTGTCCGGTAAAACATTGCCTCAGGCGTGGGCGATGACGGACAAATCCGGATCAGAGCACCTGGTAGAGCCCGATGCAATGCGCGAACGTCGGGTATAATCGGTGGGCGGCATCACCGCGGCAGGGCGAGGCCGGCTGTCGGTTCGCCTGCCCGATCGGCTGTTCACCCTGGAGCCGCCAGCTGCCTGAGGGAGGCTGTTGAAAGGCATGAGGATGGGGGATTTCCGGTTCAACCTGAGTGAACTGGCGGGTTCCATGGGGGACTTCGGC
>CP070682.1:1386977-1394292 GCA_020352595.1 bacterium
ACCACGGCCCCTGACACCGGCTCCCCGTCCAGCAGCACCGTTCCGCTGATGCCCCCGCCGGCAGCCGGCCGGGGCGGGGCGGTGGAGGCCACGAAGGGCAGGACCACCGCGTCGGGCATGTCCCGGTAGACGTGGACCGGGTTGTTGGCCAGGAAGGAGAAAAGGGCCGACCCCGAGGCCGGGTCACGACCTTGGGCCATGAGGAGATAGGAGCCCGGCGGCAGGCCGATCCGGAAACCCCCATCCGCGCCGATGGGTGCCCTGAGGACGGTTCCTCCCGGTTCGGCTCTCATGGCGGTGACCTCCCCCGACACAAGGGGCCTGCCCTGGAAGCGGGTGGTCCCGGAAAGGGTGTGCAGGGTCCCGGCCCTTTTCGCTGTGCCGGCGCACCCGGATGCTGTGACCGCCACCCCCATGGTCAGGACAACGAGCATCAACCTGGTCAACGGGAGACCCTGTGCGGCGAGCGCCCAAGCCGTCACCGGTTCACCCTTCAGGACCCGAGTCGGGGCACCGCGGCGCGCCATTTACCGGCATCCTCCTCCTATCCAGGCTTCCCGGCCGCATCCGGACCGCCGGGTCCGGGTCACCCGACAGGCGGCCCTGGAGCGTAAAAAGAGGGCTGTTATCGCTTTCAATAACAGCCCTTGCAAGAACCATGTCCTTTGATGGGGATCCCGGCCGGGACCGGGCCCTTCACCGGTCAGGAACCTCAGTTGCCCTCGACGATGGTCACGGTCTGCCCGCTGTTGTAGGTGCCGGAGGCCGTCAATCCGCTCGGGAAAACGACGTCGACCTTGTACTTGCCGGTGCCCGGGAGCCCGAAGTGGAGTTCGAGGGGTGCCTGGGAGCAGAAACCGGTCATGGTTTTGACCTCCTGGAACCCGACGAGCCTGGTCCCTTTCCAGACCCTG
The DNA here is from genome assembly GCA_020352595.1 of bacterium. Classification (GTDB taxonomy): domain Bacteria; phylum BMS3Abin14; class BMS3Abin14; order BMS3Abin14; family BMS3Abin14. Next base: position 1,387,892 of record CP070682.1, read on the forward strand.
ACCTTGGCTCCCACGGCATCCGCGTTGCTGACGGTCCCCTTGAGGCGGACCTTCAGGTATCGGCCATCGTTCTGATCGTTGCGGTACAGCCTGTTGCTGACCCCCCAGTTGACCACGTAGAGATCCAGGTCTCCGTCGTTGTCCACGTCGGCAAAGGCCGTTCCCTTGGTCCTCACGGTCTCGTTCTTGAGCGCGGGGTACCGGTCGGCGACGTCCGTGAAGACCCCGTTCCCGTCGTTGAGATACAGCTTGTTGGCCAGCTTGCAGTCACCCTCGTAAAGGTCCAGATCCCCGTCGTGGTCCACGTCGCCGAAGGATGGCCCCTTGCCCCATCCCTCGTCGGCCAGGCCCGAGGCCTCCGAGACGTCCCTGAAGATGCCGGACCCGTCGTTGAGGTACATCTTGTTGGGGCCCACGTAATTGGACACGAAAAGGTCGAAGTCGCCGTCGTTGTCCACGTCGGCGAAGGCCGCGCCGAGGCCCCAGTTGCCGTCGTCCACACCGGCGGTGCGTGACACGTCGGTGAAGGTCCCGTCACCCTTGTTCAGGTAGAGGTGGTTGGGCTCGCCGGCGGGGTAGCGGCCGTTGACGACGTACAGGTCCTGGAAACCGTCCCCGTTCACGTCCGAGAAAACGGCGCTCCAGCTCCAGCTGCGGTCTCCGACGCCGGCCTCTTCCGTGACATCGGTGAAGGTCCCGTCACCGTTGTTCCTGTAAAGGGTGTTGCGGGCCCCGACACCGTAGTTGGCCAGGTAAAGGTCCAGATACCCGTCGTTGTCCACGTCGGCGAAGGCGGCCGAATAGGTGAAATCCTTGGACCCGACGCCGGCCTTGTCCGTCACGTCGGTAAAGCGCCCGCCCTCGTTGATCAGGAGGCGGTTGGCCTCGATCTCGTAGCGGCCTCCCTTGACGATGTAGAGGTCCGGGTCACCGTCGTTGTCGATGTCCCCGAAACAGGACCCCATGGAGAGACCCGCGTCATCCAGCCTGTCCCCTGCTTCCCTGGAGGCGGCCACGAAGCCGCCGGCTCCGTCGTTGATGTAAAGGACGTTTTCCCCACCCTTGTTGGACACGTACAGGTCCCAGTCGCCGTCGCCGTCGACGTCGGCGAAGGCCACCCCCTTGCCGTGGCCCCTGTCACCGACGCCGGCCACGTCGGTGATGTCGGTGAACCCGAGGGCGTAAAGCGCGGCGGGAAAAACAAGGAGGATCAGGGTCAAACCCGCGGAGTGCAGCTTCCATCTTCCCCCCAGACTCATAAGACTCCTCCTTTTCGACCTGAAAATCATGGGCTCATTTTCTGAGAATATACCATAGAACACCCTGGCTCAAAAGCGATGTAAACCCCTCCGGCGGCGGCTTGTAAACCATTTCCGGGGGCCCTTCCGTCCTCAGGCCACCAGCCCGAACAGCAGCCCCGTCGCCACGGAACCGGCAAGGCACAGCCCCAGGTAGACGAAGAAGAGCCGCTTCTCGAACACCTTCCAGAGCACCAGCAGCGCGGGTATGCTCGTCACCGGGCCCGCGACCAGGAAGGTGGCGGCCGCTGCGGGATCCATGCCCAGGTCCAGGAGTCCCTTCGTGATGGGCACCACCGGCACCTGGTGAGCAGGCAGCGGGGCCCCGATGAGGGCAGCCCAGACCAGCGACATCATCCCCGGCCGTCCCGCCAGGAACCTGATGGCCTCCATGGGGACGACCATCTCCATGAGGACCTGCAGGGCAATGGCCAGCAGGAGGAACTTGCCCACGAACAGGGAGGTGTCCCTGGCCCTGTCCAGGAAGAACAGCACCCTGCTCTCCCTTGGCCTGACCACCATGGTCGGTACGGATATATCGTTGGCGCAGGCGATGTCGTAGGCCGACGCCAGAGACCCGTCCTCATTGTAGACAGGCTTGATGCGGATGATCCCTTTCGTGAAATTACTACGTTTTTCAAGGATGTATGTTACGCCCCCGACAAGGAACCCCATCCCCGCCGCGCTCAGGACCTTGGTCCAGCCCATGGCCGGTCCCAGGCCCGCCCAGGTGATGGTCAGGGCGTCCGGGCTCATGAGGGGCGAGGTGGCCAGGAGGGCGAGGAGCGGGGGCAGGGGAACGCCGGACACGGCGAGGGGGATCACCACGGGCAGCACCCCGCAGGCGCAGAGGGGGCTGAAGATCCCCAGGAAAACGGCAAGGGGGATGGTGGCCGCCCCGGACTCCCTCATGTATGCCCGCAGCTTCAGGTCCCACTGGAACGTCTTGATGGTGGCGGCGACGCCCACCCCCAGGAGGAAGGCCGGCAGCAGCTGAAGCAGTTCCCGCCGGTATATGGACGCGGCCTCCGCGAGGAACGCCACAGCCTTCACTCCTCCGGGAACCGCGAGAGGACCCCGAGGCCGGCAACCTTTTCGGAAAGGCACAGCCCGCCGTCGGGCTCCCCCGCCAGCCACTCCATGAGGGCCTGCCTGTCGCCGCTTTCTGCCCGCCGGATCCTGGCGAGGACCTCCCTTCTCGGCGACACCAGGACTCCCTCTCCGGCCTCCTCCGCGGTGAGCAGGAGGGAATGGTCCCTGCCCCTGAGGAGGACGAGGTTCCCGTTGCCCCAGGTGCAGCCCGAGAAGATCTGGACTCCATCCACACCGCAGCCGTGTCCCCGATAGAAGGCGAACAGGTGCGCTGTGGATCCCTCTCCCATCTCCAGGCGTGCCTTCCTGGCTGTCCTGGCCCCCAGGAGCACCATGGGGCAGATGTGTCCGTGGACCCTCTCGATGAGGTCCAGGTCAGCCCTAGAAAGAGTAGTGGTGGGGGCAGTCGTCACGGTAGATCTCCCTGTACCTGTCCACCATGGCCGGGGTCAGCCACGGTTCTATCTGCTCGGCAGCCTTGAGGAAATCCTCCATCTGCACGTCCCCCGAATCCCTCTCGACGGCGTTCAGGACAGCCCTCTTGCACAGGTTCTCGATGTCCCACCCGACGAACCCTTCCGTCCTGAGGGCCAGTTCGGTGACGTCCACCGCGCCGCCCAGGGTAGGTATCCGCTCGATGTAGATCCTGAGCATGCCCTCCCTGTCCTCAGCCGAGGGGGGCGCGACGAAAACCTTGCGGTTGAACCGGCGCTTCTCCTTGATGATGGCCTGGTCCACGACGTCCACCCTGTAGGCGCTGCCCACGAGCATGATGTCCGGCCGCCCCTCGATCCCGTCGATCTGCCGGATGAACACCTCGGTCAGATCCCTGTCGGCGAAGGTGGGGGGTTTGCCCCTGAAGTTGCCCGGCCCCCACTGGTAATCCGATCCCGCCCTGGGTGCCAGCCATTCGGTGTCCGAGATGTAAAGGACGCAGGGTGCCTCGTGCTCTGCGTCGCGGAAGGCCTGCTCGAGCTGCTCCGGTTTTCCCAGCATCTCCTGACCGGAGATGTAGACGTAGCTCACTCCTGCGTCCATGGCGGCCGCTTCAGCCAGCATGGTGATCCCCACGCCCAGAGGCCCCCATATGAGAACGCCTGACGGGACCGTCAGGTTGTGCCTGGCCAGAAGATCCCCCTTGCGCAGCGGCAGGCTCACCATCTCCCGGACGATGCGCTTGGGTCCTTCCAGCCCACCGATGTCATCCCAGCTTATCTGCGGTTTTTTGACCTCGTAGTAGATGCGGTTGAGTTTACGGTGCAAGACAGCTCCTTTGGTTGATGAGAAGGACGAACAGGGAAAGAGGAAGGATGTACGTGCCCGCCGGTTCCCTCTCACGGGATCACCGGCAGGTTCCCTCTTCAGGGCCGGACCGGAACCACATCAGGCTCCCTTCCCGTTTCATCCTTCATCCTTACCCCTTCCTCATTCCTTCTCGCCATACACGTCCCATGCCAAGATCAGGGGAAAGGGTCGTATATCAGGCGGTCCACCCGGTCCGGGAGGTCCTCTTCGCCCACAGGAAGCCGGACCCGTTCCAGGATGGCGCGGCCGCACAGTCGGAGGGGATGCTCAAGGGCAGCGGCCCGCATGGCGAGGGGCCCTCCCTCCGTGCACGGTTTCTCGCAGTTCCGGGGCTCTGCCCCTTGTCCTTCACTGTCCTCCGGGAGCCAGGGGCACGAAGCCAGGACCGAGATCAGCCTTGTGTCGCAGTGCATCGAAAGCCTGAAACCGTCGGGGGACGGGACGGGCAGCCAGTGCCTGGGTGGGTCCAGTTCCAGTCTGGCGACGCCCTGCCGGCCCAGAAAGTCAAGAAACGGCCTGTCGTAAAGGGGACCCCAGGCAAAATACCGTCTCGACGCCCCGTCGAGGCCATCCCAGTCATCCAGAGATCCCGGTCCCCTCCTGAGACGCAGCAGGAGCCTTCCCGCCGTAATATCCGCGCCCGGTCGGGCCGACACCTCGCGAAGGATCCCCCAGTCATTGACGACGACCTCTCCCCAGCCCTCCGAGCGCGCCTGCGATATGGCCTCAAGCACCCGGTCCACCTCGTCGGGTCCGGCCAGGGGAGTGACCAGTGTCAGGCCGGCGGGATCTCCCGAGGCGGCCAGGGAGGACAGCCTGCCGGGACCGGGAAGGAGCCGAGCGCAGGTCTCGGAACCGACCCTGAACCCGTGGCTGTCCCCGGAGGCTTCCGCACCCGGCCCGACGGTGAAGTACCTTTCCCTCATTATTCTTGCAGGGCCTCCGGGTAATAACAGTTTTGGGGGGAACAGGGGTGTCCGAAGAGGGATCTGTAGGCCTCCATGCAGCCCTGGATCCATTGGGGACCGGACCCCTCCCTTGCGCCTGCCATGAGCCTCCTGAGCCGTGTCACCATGAGGACCTTCCGGTCAAGGGGGGCGCCCCTGCCCACCACCTTGAAGATGTTGACGCCCCCGCTCAGGAGGGCCGGCAGGGCGCACAGTCCGCACGCGTCCCTGCGGTCGGTATCCCTCATCCCCTTGAAGTGAAGCGTGACGGCTTCCGGCGCGCGCTCACCGCATGGGCCGCTGATCTCCCAGTCCCACTCGCAGGGCCACCTCAGGTCGGGGCTGTCGTGGAGGAAGGTGCAGACTCCTTCCACATTGGGACATTTCCCCACCAGGATGAACGCCTCGTACTCGACCTCGGGGACCTGCTCGACGAGCATGGCCACCTGCCTGAGGTTCAGGAAACGGGGTAGGATCACCCTCGTGACGCCCAGCTCCGCAAAAAGTCTGACGGCCGGGGCGTTGGAACCCAGCCCCATGGTGCTCAGGTGCATGGGAACGGCGATCCCCGCCTCCCTCACCCGGACCATGAGGCCAGGGTCCGCGACGATGAGGGCACCCACTCCGACATCGGCAGCCCACCCGGCCATGTCAAGGGCCAACTCCATCTGTTCGTCCATGTAGAAGGGCGCGTTGAGGGTCAGGGCGAAGCGACCGCCGGACCGCCTCGCCATGCGGACGGCGGCTTCAAGCTCGTCCAGCGATGCGAACTGGGCGCTGGCGAAGGTCCTCTGGTTCAGCAGCACCGTCGCGGGGTAACGTTCCGTCCACTCCCCGGGCAGACAGCCGCCGTAAAGCCAGTCGGCCCCGGCTTCCAGGAGTGGCTCCACCTCGGCCAGCGCGTTGACGGGCGCGAGGATCTGGGCAGGTGTGTCGAAAGGGTCTTTAGGGGATCTCATTTCTCAGATCTCAGATCTCAAATGAAAGTGCACAGGTGCACGGGTGCATGGGTGCAGAAGGGCACCGAAATTCCAGACACCAGACACCAGATTCTAGGCACTTCCTTTCTTCCTGTCCCAGAACCTCTCCTTCCTCCGGTCCCAGAAGACGGGGTCCGATGGCGCCTCGAGGACCTCGCCCACGAGGATTATGGCCAGGGACGGTTCCCCCGAAGCGAGGCCGAATATGTCGTCCCCGCCAACGGTGGAAGCCATGGTAGCCAGGGTGGCCCGGTAGATCCTCTCGCCCTCCATGCCCAGGCGTGAGGCGATGGCCACGGGCGTGTCGGGGTCGAAACCTTCGGAAAGTTCCCCGGCCAGCTGCTCCAGGGGCCGGTTGTTCATGTAAAGCACCATGGTCCCGGCGGCCCGGGCAAGCCTGGCCAGTTCACCGTCCTGCGCGTTCCGGTCGATGTGTTTGGGGCTGGTGAGAAGGATGGTGTGGCTCACCCCGGGCATGTCAAGCGTCCGCTTCAGAAGGGCGGCCGCTGCGTTGAGAACGCCCACCCCGGCAATGACGCGCGCCCGGGCCCCGAACCGTTCCACGAGGGGGAGGAAAGGTGAGAAGACGGTCAGGTCCCCCGGAACCAGGAAGGCCACGTCACTGTCCGCAAGCCCTTCCTCGACCTCCGCCACCATCTCCTTGAAGACCCTCTGGAAGGGATCCCGGACCTCCTTGCCCTGGAGCAGTGCCGAGAAGGTCTCCGGGTAGGGATCGACGGCGTAGACCAGCGCGCATCCTTCCAGAGCCCGGGCGCCCG
>CP070682.1:1394392-1397742 GCA_020352595.1 bacterium
CCCCAGGTTACCAGCTGGGTGGCGTCACGCCCGTGGGCCCTGTCGTTGACCGTCTGGAAGGGCAGGATCGTCTGGGTGTCCTCGTAGGTGGCCGCGCCGTGGCAGTCCCAGCATACGGTGGCCACGGGGTCGCCTTCCCACGCGGAGCCGCCGCCCGAGATGGCGCCGAGGCCGGTGGGGAACAGGCCGGCGCCGGCCGCTCCGTGGGGCACGTGACAGAAGGAGCAGGCACCCTGCTGGGCGTTGGACCCGGACAGGTTGTCGTGCGCGACCACGTTGTGGCTCGTGTTGATCAGCGCTGCCATGGCCCCTGCTGCCGTGATGGCCACGAAGGCGGCGGCAACAAGAATAATGGTCAGTTTCCTCATTACGAATTCCTCCTACTATTTGAATTGCTTCTGTTTTCCGATCCACGGCCCTGTCAGGGCCTCGGTCGGCTCCTTTCCCTTTCCCGGGGCCCGGGCGCCCTGCCCGGCCGGCCGGGTGTCAATCTGGACCCACCTCCTTTCTCTCTTCGGTTTTCATCCTGTATCTATGACTCATCGTCTCTTCTGTCTTCTGCAAAGTTCCCCGGGTGCGGCGGGCCTCAGGCCTTGGCCTTCCTCACCCTTGACCCCCTACTGGAGGGGGGGGAGCTCCACCGGGTCGGCCTTGTCCCAGAGCACCTGGTGGACCGACACGGTCTTGCTCATGGACTCCGTGAGGAACATCAGCTTCAGGTCGTCGGTGAGCATGACAGACTGGGGTGTCAGCGTCTGGAGGTTGGCGTCCTTCTTCTCGTTGGTGACGATGTACACCGGCACCCATCCGTAGCCCTCGTGGTTCTGGAAAACCTGGATGTTGCCCGCCCTGCCGTCGGTGACGTACATGTTGTTCTTCTTGTCGAGGTAGGCGCCCTTGACCGACGTGAAGGTCCCGAAAACGGTCCCGGGGCCGCCGATGGCCGTTTTGGTGCCCTCGACGGGGTCCACGGCCAGGATCTTGTTCAGGCTCGTGGCGTAGATCTTACCGTCGGTCCCGTAGGTCATGGACATGGGCTTGGTGATGAACCACGTCGGGTCGTTGTTGATCTCCTCGGCCTGGTCGTAGAGCATAGTCTCGATAAACTCCCCTTCCGGGTTCAGCAGCAGGAAGCGGTTGTTGTCGAGGTCGCCCACCACGAAGTTCCCGTCCCGGTCGATGACGACGTCGGACGGCCGGACCTTGCTCTTTGTCTGCCTGGTGACCTCCTTGCCCGTCATGTCGACGCTCAGGAAGTAGAGGGTCCCCTCGGTCTCCGGCGGGCCATCGGGCGGTATCGGCAGGTCGTACCTGGCCAGGATGGCCCCCCTGGTTTCCCCCGTGGTCCCGTCCGGGTCGATGACGAACAGCTTGCCCTGGGGTTCGTTGACGGCATAGACGGTCTCGCAGTCCTCGTCCCAGGCGACACCGAGGAACTGCTTCTCGTTGGGGATGATGGGCACGAGGTTCCAGAAGGCTTCGGGCGCCGTGACATTGTCCACCATCCAGAGTGTGTAGGCGGAAACGACGGCCCTGTTCCCGCAGATGGCCGAGTCTGCCGGATACTGGGGCAGATCGGCCCGATAGAGCATCCTCGTCGGCAGAGCGTGGACCTTGAACTCCAGCCTCTTGCCTCCCGTGAGCGTCTCCTTGGCGACGAAGGGCGTGGCCTCGAGGATCTCGGAGTACTCGGAGGACTTCCCCGTGCTGTCCTTGGACTTGACGGCGTACTCGTAGTTGACGCCGCTCTCGACCTGCGCGTCGTCGAAGCGCGTGTCCGTCACCGAGCCCAGGAGCTTGTAATCCTGCTTGCCCTTTTCCCTCCGGAATACGTCGTATATGACGGCCCCCTCCGTAGCATTCCATCGAATGGTGATCCGCTCGGGCTGGGGGAGGGCGGCCAGGCCCTTGGGCGGCATGACGATAATGATCCTGATGACCTGGGGCTGGGAAGGCGGGCCTTCGGCCCCGGCCGCGTCCACGGCGGTGACGGTATAGGAGTACTCCCCGCCGGTGGTCGGGGCCGGTGCGATGTGCTGCATGGCCATGGCCTCGGCCACTTTCTGTCCGTTCATGTACAGGTTGTACTTGACGGCTCCCGGCACAGGGGCCCACATCAGGATGACCTGGGGACCCGCAAGCATGGGGAACCCGGGCATCCAGGTGGGTGCGGGCAGGGCGGCCGTGGCAGTCCGGGGAGCTGCCGCGCCGCCGATGACCAGCGCCGCAGCCACAAGGATCGCGAGAAGTCCTTTCGTGAATGTTCCCTTTGGTGTTTTCATCTTACCTCCTTCATCCGCAACATTTACGCAAGTTTCGTTCCAAACGCCTGTCATTTATAGCAAAATACCGGTGAGCATTTTCCCTTTTTATTCATGGGTTTACGTCGCCATCGAAGAGCCTGTCCCTTGGTCAACCGGATGTGGTTGCGATCCTGCGAGAATACTCTCAGAGGGTGTGCCATTTCCCACACCAGACCGGCCCTGCAGGTCAGGGAAGGTGGAACGTCTTCGAGGGACAACTCATGGAGTAGGCCGGTCCGTCATTCCGCCAGACAGGGCGTAAGAAGAGGGGCTTCCGCAGCCAGCACACCGCGGTCACCGGCTCAGGCCCGGCACGGGTCCGCCGCCGCGAAAAGTCCATCGCAGCCTCGCATCCATGTTCAGCCCAGCAACCCGTGCTTCTTCATGCGGTATCTGAGAGTGTCCCTGGAGATCCCGAGCAGTTTGGCAGCCCTCGACTGGTTGTCCCTGGATCGCGCGAGGGCCTCCTGAATGAGCAGGCGCTCCGTGTCGTCCAGGTTCAGGTCCGCAGGGGTTGAACCTGTCATTATTTTTTCCGTTCGCCTGAGGGCCAGGTCCTCCGCCTTGATCCTGTCGGACGAGGACAGGATCATGGCGCGCTCGATGACGTTCTTGAGTTCGCGCACGTTGCCCGGCCAGTCGTACTGCTGCAACACCGCTACCGCTTTCTCGCTGAGACGCACCGACCCGCGGTTCTCGCGCTCGATGCGGGCAATCATTTCCTGTATCAGCAGCGGAACGTCGGAGCGGCGTTCGCGCAACGGCGGCACCTCGATCGGAAATACGTTGAGCCGGTAAAAAAGGTCCTCGCGGAATCTGCCCTGCTCGATCAGCTCCTCGAGCCGCCGGCTGGTCGCGGCGATGACCCGCACGTCGCTCTTCAGCGACCGGTTGCCACCGACTCGCTCGTAGCGATGATCCTGCAATACGCGCAATAGCTTGGCCTGCAGGCTGAGCGGCATTTCGCCGATTTCGTCGAGAAAGATCACGCCGCCCTCGGCGAACTCGAAATAACCCTGGCGCGCCCTGCCGCCATCGCCCAGCGCG
>CP070682.1:1397842-1403985 GCA_020352595.1 bacterium
CGTGGGGAAGGACGAGGTGCCTGACGAGGAGTCCCCTGGTGGCGACGCCACTTTCGTCCACCTGGAGGTCCCCCACCTGGCGGTGCATCTCACGGACGGCCTCCCTGACCACCTGGGGGTAATCCGGGGCGTCGGCGAGCTGGGAAGCGATGGGGCCGTGGGAGAACTTCATGTCCGGCATGTAGATGTCGAACACCCCGTCTAGCAGCCTCAGGGCGTCCAGGGAATCGTATCCTCCAGTGTTGTAGACCAGGGGGATCCTGAGCCCGGCTTCCGCCGCCAGGGCCACGCCCGCCACGATGGCGTGGGTCTGGTGGGTGGGTGTCACGAAGTTGATGTTGTGGCATCCCATCCTCTGGAGGGTGAGCATGGCCGAGGCCATCTCCTGGACGGTGACCTCCTGTCCGCGGCCCAGGTGGCTGATGTCGTAGTTCTGGCAGAAGATGCACCCGAGGTTGCAGTTGGTGAGAAAGACGGTTCCGGAGCCGCCCCGGCCGACGAGGGGGGCCTCCTCGCCGAAGTGGGGGTGCACGGAGCTCACCATGGGGGCGAAGCCCGTCCTGCAGTAGCCTGTTTCGCCCTCCCCTCTCATGGCTGCGCACCTTCTAGGGCAGAGGCGGCAGGGTGAGGCCATCTCCTCCAGGGCCCTGGCCCGTTCCAGGAGTTCGTCTGGTCCCGTTCCGAGGTAGGCCGGCACGAACGTCATGTCTGGCGCCCTCCGCACTTGTGGGGTCCGGGGAAAGGTGATATCAGGAGGATACAAAATCGTGGGCGAATAGGAAATAAGAGATCAGAGATCAGGGATAAGGGATAGGGGATAAGGGATAGGGGGCAGGGGATAGGGAACGGGGAACAGGGAAGGGAGCCGCACCTGCGGGCTGCCTGCTTTCCGTTCCGCCTCTCATGGCCATGAAGATCGGTCTCGCGGGATATTCAGGGTCCGGGGTCACGACGCTTTTGGCCCTCCTCTCGGGGGACGCCGGCCTGGCCTCAAGGCACGGCGGGCCGGAGATCCGCTCCATCTCCCTGAACGATCCCAGGCTGGAGCAGCTGGTGGAGGTCTTCGATGCCAGAAAGGCCACCCCCGTTCAGGTGGATGTCGTGGAGCTGGGCGACCTGAGACCCGAGGAAGGGGGAGGCCTGAAACGGGAGACCCTGGCCCGCGCGGCTGGTCTCGATGCCCTGGTGCTGGTGCTGAGGGGGTTCTCCGTCCCCACCTCCGCCGCGTGCCGTCCCGGTGCCGAGCTGGCGGAAGAACTGCAGTCGCTGATGCAGGAGTTCGCCATCGCCGACCTCATGCCCATTGAGAACCGGCTCGAGAGGCTCTCCAAGGAGGGGAAGATCTCCTCGCGGGAGGCCCAGCTCCTGATCAGGCTCAAGGAGGAGCTGGAGGAGGGCCGGCCCATCCGCGGCATGGGGCTGGACAAGGAGGAGGTGCGGGTGCTCTCGGGCTACCAGTTCCTCACCCTGGCACCCCTCATGGTGGTGGCGAACATCGGCGAGGAGGGGGTGTCCGAACCCCTTTACGCGGACATTGACCGACGGTGCGCCGAGGAGGGGGCGGTTTACATGCAGACCGCGGCCCTGGCGGAACTGGAGCTCATGGAACTGCCCGAGGGGGAGAGGGGGCCCTTCCTCGAGGAGCTGGGTATCACGTCCCCCACGAGGGACCGCTTCCTGGAGGGCCTTTTCCAGCTGCTGGACCTGATCATCTTCTACACGGTGAGCGAGAAGGAGGTCAGGGCCTGGACCGTCCCGGACGGGACGCCGGCGGTCAAGGCTGCCGGGAAGATCCACAGCGACATGGAGCGGGGTTTCATCAGGGCCGAGGTCATCTCGGTCCGGGAGTGCGTCGAGTTGGGCAGTCTCGCCAAGGCGAGGGAAGCGGGGAAGCTGCGCGTGGAGGGCAAGGAATATCCCATGAGAGACGGGGAGGTGCTGCACGTGAGGTTCAACGTGTGACCGTGCCGCGGCGTCCGTTGCTGACAGCGGCAACCCCTTGAGCCAGAGATCCGGGATCCGGAAACCAACGACTGAGAGGAAGAGGACTTGAGCGGGAAAAAAACAGCCTCCAGGCAGGCAGGCGCCCAGAAGGAAAAAAACGTCCTGAAAGTGGGCATCCCGAAGGGGAGCCTCGAGGACGCCACCATTGAACTGTTCAGGAGAGCCGGCTGGCGTATCAACCGCGGCTCGAGGAACTACTTTCCCACCGTTGACGACGACGAACTGTCCTGTTCGCTGGTCCGGGCTCAGGAGATGTCCCGCTTCGTGGAGGAAGGGGTCCTGGACGCCGGCATCACGGGCAGGGACTGGATCCTTGAAAACGACTCGGACGTCGTGTGGGTGGAGGAACTCAACTACTCCAAGGCGAGCAGCCGTCCTGCCCGATGGGTGGTCATCGTCCCCCGGAACAGCCCCTACGAAAGGATCGAGGATCTGGAGGGAAAGCGCATTTCCACGGAGCTGGTGCAGTTCACCAAGAGGTATTTCGCCCAGAGGGAGATCAACGTCAAGGTGGATTACTCCTGGGGCACCACGGAAGCCAAGGTGGTGGAGGGGATCGCCGACGCGGCCGTGGAGGTGACCGAGACGGGCAGCACCATACGAGCCCACGGCCTGAAGATCATCCACGAGATGATGCAGTCCAAGCCCTACCTCATCGCCAACAAGAAGGCGTACCAGGACCCGTGCAAGAGGAGGAAGATCGACACCATCTCCCTCCTCGTCAAGGGCGCCGAGAAGGCCATCGGCATGGTGGGCATCAAGCTCAACGTCCACAAGGACAGGCTCGACAGCGTGGTGGCCATCCTCCCGAGCCTCAACGCCCCCACGGTGGCCGGGCTGCACCAGAGCGACTGGTACTCGGTGGAGTCCATTGTGTCGGAGGAAGTGGTGCGCAGGCTCATCCCCCAGCTCCTGGAGTGCGGCGCCGAGGGCATCATCGAGTATCCCCTCAACAAGATCATTTAGATGCCCGACCCGCCTCGGCGGCCGGGCGGCGGAGCAGCCCCGGCGGAACACTCAGGGTGCCGGACGACAGCAGCGCGGGCCCTGCCGGCATCCATGGGCCGGTCATGGGTGTTCATTGAAAGGCCCGGACCGGTGAGGTATCATGTATTTGTGAAATATTTAATTACACCGCTCACACCGGTGCGCCTGGTGGTTGCGGCCGCCATCTTTATGCAGCTCTTCATTCCCGCAAGGCCCGCGGCGGCGCGGAACTCCTTCTGGATCAGTTCGCGGGACAAGAACGCCTGCATCGTCTCGGCGGTGGTGCAGTACAACCCGAGGCTGGAGGCCCAGGTGAGGCAGGAAAACGGCATCTCCAACGCCATACTCCAGATGGACATCCACACCAAGGAGCCGCAGGAGCTTTGCAACCTCCTCATGATGCGCCAGAAGGATGAAAGCTGGCGGCCGCTCCTGTGCGTGACCCAGATCCGCGGCAACATCTACTCGGGATATCTCATCCTGCCGGAGGAGTTCAGGCTGTCGCTGCCCATCGAGATCCGCCTGGGGGACCGCTCGGTGGAGGCGAACTTCCTGCCGTGACCGGCTACCGCGGCTCGGCAGCGACCGCCGGGGGAGCCATGGGGCGCACGGCGGACACCGGCCCCGCATCGGCTCCGAGCCACTGTTCGGGAAGGCCGCTTTTCCCTGCCTCCCCTCTCCTGTGGCCTCATTGAAGAAGAGTTCTGCATAACCATGAGCGACTTCTGGCAGCACGGTCCCATCACCACCATACACAGGCTTCCCGGCCCCGGCATCGGGGCCCTGAGGGCCATGCTCGGAGCCGGCTCGCGCCGCAGGCCCCCGGCGCTGCTCATACCGGCCCTGGCCTCGGAGATGGACGGTCCCGCGTGGCCGGTCATCATGGAGGAGCTGAAGAGGGCGGATTACCTCGCCGAGGTGGTCCTCGCCCTTGGACGGGCCTCCCGGAAGGATCTGGACAGGGCGAAGGGGTTCCTGGACGATCTCCCTGCCAGGGCCACCGTGGTCTGGCCGGAGAGCGAGAACCTCGCCCCCGTCCTGGAAAAGGCCCGGCCGGAGGTGGACGTCGGGCCGCCGGGCAAGGGCCGCGACGTCTGGATCGCCCTGGGTTATCTGGCGGGACGCCGCGCCTTTCACGCCGTGGCCCTGCACGATGCGGACATCGTCACCTTCACTGAAGAGATCCCCCTGCGCCTCCTGGCCCCCCTGGTGCATCCGGAGCTCCGGTTCGCCTTCTGCAAGGGTTTCTATGCCAGGGTCTCCGGGGCCCTTCTGGCGGGAAGGGTCACCAGGCTCCTGGTGGTGCCCCTGGTCTCAGTTCTCGTCAAGGAGGCTTTTACCCCGGCCCTGAGGACCATAGGCGCCATGAGGTACGCCCTGGCGGGCGAGTTCTCCATGACCATGGAGCTGGCTTCCAGGATCCCCGTCCCGAGGGACTGGGGGCTTGAAGTGGGCATCCTCTCCGCGGTGGCCCGTGCCGTGGGCTTTGAAGGCGTGTGCCAGGTGGACCTGTGCGAGAATTACGACCACAAGCACCAGGAAGTCCATCCGGAGGACACCACGAGGGGGCTCAACCGCATGGCGGTGGAGGTGTCGGCGGCACTTCTGCGGGAGGTGGCCTCCCCGCCGCAGGACCTGCCGGCCAGGTACCGCGAGGCCGCCCTGGCGCTGGCGCCCAGGTTCCGGGCGGACGCCCTGGCCAACGGGCTATCCTGGGACGAGGATGCGGAGATGAGGGCCATAGAGGTGTTCACGCGTGCCCTCGAAAAGGCCATGGGCCTTAAAGAGGCGGACGTGCCCGGACCGCTGCCCTCATGGGAAGAGACGAAGGGGCGCGTTCCGGGGCTCGCCCGGGCCATCGTGGAGGCGGTGGAGAGGGACAACGCCTGACGGCGTTGTCCGGCGTGCGGAGTCTGATGTCCGGGAAATAACCGGTCTCTGACGAAGCGGCGGGTTCACCACGGAGGACACGGAGAAAAACGGGAATGGGGAGTGCCTGTCATCGCGAGCCATGTCCGGGCGACTCGTCCCGTCGAAGCCGGAGGCGAAGACGGACGCGATCCCGGTTCCGGAAAGGCGATAAGGGCAGCCTCACGCAAAGACGCCAGGACGCAAAGAAGAGCGAAAGGGAAGGTTTAACCCTCAGTACCTGATTGTTCTCTTTGCGTCCTGGCGTCTTGCCTGTCCGACGTCTTGTCCGCCATAGCTCGTTCTATTCCCTGATCTGCATACTCCAAAAGAGCGACGGCGGAAGCTGGGCGGGAGGCGTTAGCGCAGGCGGAAGCGACCGCAGGGAGCGGGCGAGAGGCCCGGCTCTTGCGCAAAATCCGTAAAGGCTGTCTCTCGCAGGGACGCGGAGGACGCAGAGGAAAGGATTCAGGTTGAACCCTTTAATTCCGTTCTTCCCTGCGCCCCCTGCGCCTCCAGTGACCGACCTGGCGCGATGAAGCTTTAGCGAAGGCGGGAGGGAACGAGCGAGAAACCCTGCATCTTAGCGCTGCAACGCCAAAGGCTGTCTCTCGCGGAGACGCGGAGGCGCAGAGAAAAACCGGTTACAGGGAGAAGGGGCAGAGGTCCCTTCAGTGGCGGAGCGTTCACCACGGAGGCACTCCCTTCGACAAGTTCGGGGCTAAGGGGGGGAACGCAGGAAGGCGTCAGGGATCCATGAACTTTGCCCGTTCCGTTGAACCTTGAACATCCAACGTCGAACTTTGTATCCTCGAACCTGTCAGCCCAAAAAAAGGCCGCCCACCGGGCGGCCTGTCTTATCTCTTCAGCACCTATCTCCTGGCACAGCTCAGACGCGGTTCAACAGTCTTCTCAGTTCCTTCTTCCTGTTCCTGAGCTCCCGCATCTTCTCGTAGTCCTGCTCGGCGATGGCAGCCAGGATCTGGGAGCGCAGGGCCCTCTTTTCCAGCTTGAGGGCCGCGATGTCGTGCTTTCCCCTCAGGCGGACCTGGGTCTTTGTCGGCAGGACTTCCGGCTTGGGCGGCTCCTTGGGAGCCGCGGGCTTGGGAGCTGGCGCCGCCTGGGGGGCGGGCGCCTCCTCGGCTGCGGCCTCCGGTTCGGGCGCGGCCTCGGCCTCCACAGGCTCCGGTGCGGCCTCCGGTTCGGGCGCGGCCTCGGCCTCCACAGGCTCCGGTGCGGCCTCC
>CP070682.1:1404085-1406736 GCA_020352595.1 bacterium
GCATCCCGTGCCCCTATGCCGGCGGCGCGGAGACGATGCCTCCATCCTCCAGAAGAGCCATGATCCGACCGGACGCTTCCGCAACGGAAAGCCGGTTCGTGTCCAGAATGAGATCGGGTTTGAGGGGCTCCTCGAAGGGGCTGTCCACCCCTGTGAAATCAGCGATTTCTCCGCTGCGCGCCCTGGCATAAAGACCCTTGGGGTCCCTGGACTCGCACAGTTCCATGGGACATCTCACATAGACCTCGAGGAATTCCCCCGGCCCGAAGAGGGCCCTGGCCCTGTCCCGGTCCTCGCCGAAGGGCGATATGAAAGCGGTGATGACCACGAGGCCCGCTTCCGTCATGAGCCTGGCCACCTCGGCGATGCGGCGGATGTTCTCCCTGCGATCCTCATCGGAGAAACCCAGGTCCGCATTGAGCCCGTGCCGCACGTTGTCCCCGTCCAGAACACAGGCGTGCACGCCGCGTTGGGTGAGGCCCCGCTCCACCTCGTGGGCGATGGTGGATTTTCCGGACCCCGACAACCCCGTCATCCAGACCACGCAGGAGCCGTGTCCGAACAATCTCCGCCGGTCCTCCCTCGTGACCAGACTATTGTGTGGCGTGATGTTGCGGTCTCTCATCCCTTTCCCTCTTGTCCGTTTACAGTCCCATGCCCGCTTTATCGGTCAAAACCCCCACACCCTCGGGATCACCAGCAGCGCGACTACCATGAAGAGGAGGTTCAGGGGGAGACCGATCCTCAGAAAATCCCGGAACCGATAGCCCCCCGGGCCGTAGACGATCATGTTGGTCTGGTAACCGAAGGGGGTTGCAAAGGCGGCCGATGCCGCCACGGCCACGGCGATGACGAAGGGCATGGGGTCCGCCTCCACCTGCGCCGCGGCGGAAATGGCGATGGGGAAAGCCAGGGCTGCCGCTGCGTTGTTGGTGATCACCTCGGTGAGGATGGAGGTGACTAGGTAAACCGCCCCGAGAGCTCCCAACGGTCCGAGGCCCTGGACCGTTCCCACGAGGGACTGGGCGATGACAGCCGCAGCGCCCGTCTTGTCCAAGGCTTTGCTTATGCCGAAGGCGCATGCGATGACGATGAGGACGTTCCACTCGATGGACCGCCGGGCTTCAGAGGGCGTGACGGTTCTCGTCAGGATGAGCACGACGGCCGCCAGGATGGCTGCCTTGAAGATGGAGAGGATCCCCAGCCCGGCCAGGACGATCATGCCGCCTAAACAGACCACCGAGGTTATGGACTTGACCCTGTCCAGGGCGCCCAGGTCGGTGGCCTTGGAGATCATGTAGAACTCCCGGGAGCGGTTCCAAGTCTTGAGGAAGTCGTCGCTGGCCAGCAGGAGCAGCGTGTCCCCGGGCTTGAGGACGATGTCCCCGATCTTGGCCCGGATGCGCTCGCCGTGGCGGTGCACGGCCAGGACCACCGCGTTGTACCTGGCGCGGAAGTTGCCCTGCTTGATGGTCTGTCCCAGCATGGGCGAGGCCCGGGAGACCACGGCTTCTATGATGCGCGCGTCCCCGCTGCGCCGCAGGTCGTGGTACATGCGAGGTGTGTCCACGGGAATGAGGTGCTCGATCCTCTGCAGCTGCGCAATGGAAGACACCAGCCCCGTGAAGACGAGGCGGTCGCCGAGCTTCATCCTGTCCGTGGGTTTGACCGGGGCGATGGACTCCCCGTCGCGGAAGATCTCCACGAGAAAGAGGCCCTGGAGGTTCCTCAGGCCCGCCTCCAGTACGGTCTTGCCGACGAGGGCACAGCCCCTGCGGATCTCCATCTCCACGAGGTACTCCCTGCCGCTTTCCTTGAGGTCCTCCACGGGGTCCCGGTGGTCCGGGAGCAGGCGGTGGCCCACCGTCACCAGGTACAGGGTCCCGGCCACTGCGGTGGGCACTCCCACCCAGGCAAGTTCGAAAAGGCTAAGGGAGCGGCCCATCTCCTGCTGCAGAAGACCGTTGACCACCAGGTTGGTGGAGGTGCCGATGAGAGTGCACACGCCGCCGAAGATGGACGCGTAGGACAGGGGGATGAGGAACTTGGACGGCGAGAGGCCCCTGGCCCTGGCCCAGTCGCGGATGGCCGGCGTGAACATGACCACGATGGGGGTGTTGTTCAGGAACGCCGACATGGCCACGACGGGGGCCGACATCCTCAGCAGCGATCGCCTCAGGCCCTCCCCACGGCCCATGATCCTGCCGGCGAAGGATTCAAGGATGCCCGACGCCTGCGCCGCGTAGGCCACGATGAACAGGATACCCACTGTCAGCATCCCCTGGTTGGAAAACCCCTGGAACGCCTCCTGTGGGGTCAGGACGCCGGTCAGGAACAGGATGGCCAGGCTCACGAAAAGGATGACATCGGGAGCCAGGACCTCGAAGGCGAGGGCTCCCAGCATTACCAGCACGACGGCGATGGTGAGAATTCCCGAGGCGGTCAATTATGCCTCCAAGCACTCATTGCCTGTCAGAAAAAAGGAAACGAGAATAAAACCCCAGGGGCTTCGCAATGGAATAACCTCGTGCTATCGGTGAATAAGGTGCTGGGTTCCAGGTGATTAAGAAGGTGAGAACAGCGCATTGAAGCTGGAACGATATCTGAACGGATGTCAGGTTCCCGGGTTTAAGGACCTCTCGATTATTTCC
>CP070682.1:1406836-1409690 GCA_020352595.1 bacterium
GCGGGACCGGCATCGTCGATGCGGTGGCCGCCATGCTGTCCCTGGAGGTGCTGGAGCCCACGGGTCTGATGAAAATGGGCTCGCATCCCAGTGTGGACGCCAGGGGGCTCTCCTTGGACAGGGCTCGCGGCATCGTCCTGGAGGCAGCGGACGTCGCCACCGTTCAGAAGGCCAAGGCGGCCATCGCCGCTACCATGAAGACGCTGCTTGCGGAGCTCGGTATCGGGGAGCAGGACCTCCAGCGGGTTTTCCTGTCGGGGGCCTTCGGCAGCCGCCTCCATCCCGGGAGGGCTTCGGCCATCGGGCTTCTCCCTGCCGTGGACCCGGCCCGCTTCGTCCTTGCGGGCAACACCGCACGCGTGGGGGCCTCCATGATCCTGCTGTCGGAAAAGGTGCGTGAAGCCGGCGAGGACCTGGCTCGGAAGGTCCGGCACCTGAGCGTCGCGGAGGACAGCAGGTTCGAGACGTTCTTTTTAGACAGCCTCTACTTCCCGCGGCCTTCCATCAGGAAGCAGGCAGAATAAGTGATGTCAATAGATATCATAAAGATATCACTTGCTGAATGATACCTGTTCGTGGTGATGGACACGGCATCCGATACCCGGGCCCCTGTAGCAAGGGCCCGGGTTGCCTTCCAACGGAGGCATGTGAGAGCCGGACTGCGCCCGGCAGGCTAGGTCAATTCCTCGATGATCCTGCGGGCAGTGACCTCCTTCCAGTCCACCAGGGACTGGCCTTGCCCGCGGTCCCTTTCGGTGGATCTGAGGAGGCGCCCCAGGATCTCTGATGCGAGGGAGTCCTCCAGGATGAGGTCAATGCCGTGGCCGATGAGGTATTCCGCGTACCAGTCGAACCACCTGTCGTCCCTGTGCCCCTTGAGCACCTTGGCCTCGTAGGAATGGTGTGCCTGGGTGGCCAGCTCAAGGAGGTCGGAAACCTGCCGCACCTTATCCTCCTGTCCCATCTGTTCCCTCCCTTCCCGCCGGTGTGTGACGAGACGCTTTCCATTATAGCACCATCACGATTTTCCGCCGACAGGGAAGTGGGGCGCGGGGGGATGACCTGAGCCCCGGGATGTTGTATGGATAGTGTCATGGAAACTCTCCCTTCGGTGGACGAGTACAGGACTGCCCCAAACCCCGTCTCGGCATGGGGCCGGCATGCGCCCAGCCTCCTGTTCCACCGCCGCATGATGGGCGTCTACTGGCGGGCCAACCGTCTCGCCGTCAAGGGCCTGTACACGGGTGAAGAGTGGGCCTGGAGCAGCCTGCAGGTGCTCAGGGCGCTGGA
The DNA here is from genome assembly GCA_020352595.1 of bacterium. GTDB lineage: Bacteria > BMS3Abin14 > BMS3Abin14 > BMS3Abin14 > BMS3Abin14. Next base: position 1,408,127 of record CP070682.1, read on the forward strand.
GGAGGTGGGCGTCAGGTTCGTCCTGGAGAACCTGGGGGTTCTCAGGAGGCTTGAAGGGCCCTCCGTCTTCGTGTCCAACCACATGAGCACGCTGGAGACCTTCGTCCTGCCGTGCATCATCCAGCCCACCTGGGACACCACCTTCGTTGTCAAGGACAGCCTGACAAGGTTCCCGGTGTTCGGAAAGATCCTCAAGGCCCGCAACCCCATCGAGGTGGGCAGGAAGGATCCAAGGGAGGACCTGAGGGCCGTCCTGGAAGGGGGAGCACAGAGACTGGACGCCGGCATGTCCATCATCGTCTTTCCCCAGACAACGCGGAGGATCGTGTTCGATCCCTCCCAGTTCAACACCATCGGGGTCAAGCTGGCGCTGCGTGCTTCGGTGCCGGTGGTACCCATCGCCCTGAAAACGGACGCCTGGGTCGTGGGACGGGTCCTTCGCGACTTCGGGAGGATCGTGCCCCGGATACCGGTGCACATCGCTCTGGGCGAGCCCCTGGAGGTCACCGGATCGGGGAGGGAGGAGCACGAGGAGGTTGTGCGCTTCATCTCCCGGAAGATCCTGTCCTGGGGCGGCAAGGTGGCCGGAGGGCCTTTGCAGGCCGGTTGAAGGGACGGGAGATGTGAATCTCATATCTCAGAGTTCAATTTCAGATTTCAGATCTCAAATTTCAAAAAGGACCTGAAAGGACTTTCACGCACGCACATCCCACGCGCTCACGCACGTGCACCGGTGCACCCGTGCACTTGTGCACAGGAAGACCTGATACACCCCCTCACTCACCCACGCACCCATTCACGCACCCACGCCCCACTCACCCCTCCCCCCCTCCCCCCTGCGTTATACTTTAACCAGGAGGTACATGGACCGGAAAGGAGGAAGGTCATGGACAAGGGGCGCTGGGGCAGGAAAGACCGGCTTATCCGCGAAAGACGCCACGACACCTACGAGGAGTGGGGCAAAAGGCCTGACGGGACGGTGTGCACCCGTTGCGGGGCCGTATACGAGGGGGGGAGATGGACGTGGAGCGGATCGACGCGTCAGACCGGCCAGGCCATGTGCCCGGCCTGCCAGCGGATCCAGGACGATTACCCTGCCGGGATCCTGAGCCTGGGAGGTGATTTTTTCCGGCAGCACCGCAAGGAGATCATGAACCTCATCCGGAACATCGAGGAGCAGGAGAAGGGGCCGCACCCCATGGAGAGGATCATCAGCGTCAAGGAGCGGGAGGAGGGGGGGGCCATGGTCACCACCACCGGCGTGCACGTGGCGCGCCGCATAGGGGAGGCCCTGCAGCGGTCATACCAGGGGGAGTATTCCCTTAAGTACGAGGACGGAGAAAAGAGCGTCAGGATCAACTGGCAGCGGTGAAGGCGCAGGTCCCTGGCAGGCTGCTGAAAAACCAGCGAAAACGCTGCCTGACAGGGCGCCGCGGGGGTCCCGCCTTGGCGGGACCCGGATCCGGGCTGTAAAAACACGAAGGATTTGCGGGGGTTGCGCCGGGCCGCCCCAGGCAACACGACGCTGAAAAAGTCCACAAGGGACTTTTTCAGCACCCTGCAA
>CP070682.1:1409790-1416862 GCA_020352595.1 bacterium
AGCCTTGTGGACTACCTTTTCCGGGAGGACGGGTCGCTGCTCAGGACCGACATGGCGAGGCAGAAGATCGGCGTCGTGGACATCGGTTTCAAGACGACCGACTTTACCGTGTGCAAAGGGCTGCGACACTCGGAGCGGGGCAGCAGGACCACCGACACGGGCATCGCCAAGGGGTTCCAGTTCATCTCGGAGGCGCTCAAGGAGATGAGCGGCGTCAACGTGGAGATCTACCGGCTTTACGACGCCGTGCGCGAAGGAAGCATCAAGATCAGGGGGGCGGAGTACGACCTGGCAAAGGTCAAGAACGAGGTGTTCGGACGGCTGGCCAGCGCCGTGGCCAGCGACATGGAGAGGATCTGGGTGGACGACTGGGACCTGGACCTCGTCCTCCTCGCCGGTGGAGGCGGTGAGGCGCTCTTCGAGTACCTCAAGCCCCTGGTCAGGGGGGAGCTGGCCCTGCTCAAGACGCAGGAAGATCCGCGCATGGGCAATGTGGCCGGGTACATCAAATACGGACGCTATTATTACGACGGGGTTCCGGGAAAGGAGACCTGATGAGGGGAAAGGCGCTACTGTTTCTGGCCGTCGTCCTGGCGCTGGTGGCTCTGCTGGCCTACTTCTGGCCCCTGGACCGCACGCCTCCTGAGGTGGCCATCGAACCGGCCCCCGGCCGCTACAGCGAACAGATCGAGGTCTCCATGGCCAGTGAGAAGGGCGCCTCCATCTATTTCGCGCTGGGCCAGGAGCAGCCCATCCCCTACACGTCTCCCTTCCGCCTGAAGAGGGACACCGTCGTCAGATATTACGCGGTGGACCGGTTCGGGAACCGTTCCGAGGAGATGTCGGCCGAATACACCCTGCGCCTGGACACCACGCCACCCGAGACCGTCGCCTCGCCCAGGGGGGGCAAGTTTTTCCACCCCGTATCGGTCCGCCTCCAGACGGAAGAGGGTGCCGTGGTCTACTACACCACGGACGGCACCGATCCCTCCGAGGCATCCCTTCGCTATACCGATCCGGTGGCGCTCAGGCAGGACACCGAACTCCGGTTCTTCGGGGTGGATGAGGCGGGAAACAGGGAGGAGGCTCGAAGGGAGTCCTACGCCATCAGGGTGGACAAGGCCAAGCCGGTCACCCTCGCAGAACCTTCCGGGGGCCTTTTCAACGCGCCTGTGAGCGTGAAGCTCAGCGCGGAAGAGGGGAGCACGATCTACTACACCCTGGATGGAAGCCGCCCCACCGCAAGGTCCAAGAAGTACGGCGTTCCCCTCCGGTTCGTCCGCAGCGGAGTCCTGCGCTTCTTCGCGGTGGACGAGGCCGGCAACCAGGAGGATGTGCGGGAGGAGAGCTACGTCATCGACACGGAGCCTCCCTCCGTGCGGGTCCAGCCCGGCGGCGGAGCCTTCCCCTCCCCGGTGCGCGTGGCGCTCAAATCCAGTGAGAGGGGGCCGATCTACTACGACACGGGCGGTCAGGAACCCGGTCTCTCCTCCTCCGTTTACAGCGCACCCATCCCCATAACCAGGAGCACGGTCCTGTCCTTCTTCGCCATGGACGCTGCCGGAAACAGGAGTCCCGTCAGCCAGGTGGAGTACGTCATCGACACGGTGGCCCCGGAAGCCGTGACCAGGCCGCCCGGCGGCAGCTATTCGGGCAGGATCCGTGTCAAGATCGAGACCTCCGAACCGGCCGAGGTCTACTTCACCCTGGACGGCTCCGCCCCCAGCGAAAGATCCAGCCGGTATGAAGGGCCCATAAGCATCGAGCAGAACACCGTGCTGTCCTACATGGCCGTGGACGGCGTCGGAAACAGGAGCCAGCCGGCAAGCCAGCGCTACGTGCTCGACGCCACCGCGCCGGTGACCACGGCCGATCCTCCGGGAGGCACCTTTTCCGGCGGCATCAGCCTGACCCTGTCCAGTGAGGAGGGCGCGGTCATCCGCTACTCCCTGGACGGCAGCCCGCCCACAGAATCCTCGCCCAGATACAGTGCGCCCCTGCGCCTTGGCAAGGACACGGTGGTGCAGTTCTACGCCACGGACGCATCCGGCAACCGGGAACAGGTCCGGGTGGAAAGGTACACCTTCGACACCAAGGCCCCGACCACCTCCGTCGATCCGGAACCGGGACATTACGGCCGGCCCGTAAGCGTCACCCTCTCCTCGGAACAAGGGGGCAGGATCTTCGTGCGCCGCGCGGCCCAGGCCGACTATTCGACCTACAGCGGTCCCTTCGTCGTCGACAGGACCGAGAAGATCTCATTTTACGCAGTGGACGACGCGGGGAACCGGGAGCCCGCGCAGGTGGCCGAGTACGTCATAGACACCGTCCCTCCCCAGACCGTGCCCTACCCGGCGCCGGGCGAGTACAATCCGCCCATCGTCCTGGAACTCAGGTCCGAGGAGGGAGCCAGGATCCACTACACGCTGGACGGAACGGAACCGTCTGAGAAATCCCCCCTGTACACGGCCCCCATATCCCTCAGCGACGACGCCACCATCAGGTTCTTCGCGGTGGACAGGGCCGGGAACCGGGAGAGGAGCCGGAGGGCCTCCTACCGCGTCGCCAGCGGGCTCTGGAGGGACAACACCAACGGTGTGTTCATCCACCCGAGCGTCATCGACGGCGACCTCCTCTGGGTGGGGGGCGAGGAAGGCCTTTTCAGCGTGAACATCGACACGAAGCGCAGGAAGAACTACACCACCTCCAGCGGGCTCATCAGCAACTCCGTCAGAGCCATCGCGGTGGACAGGCTCGGTTTCAAGTGGATAGGGACAGACAAGGGAGTCTCCCAGTTCGACGGTGCCCGGAACTGGGTGACCTTCGACTACAGCGACGGCCTTCCGAGCAACGTGATCAACGGCGTGGTCATCGACCCCATGGACAGCATCTGGTTCTGTACGGACCGGGGGCTGGCTCTGTATGACAGGAAGAGGTTCCTGGTCCGGACCACGGACGACGGCCTGCCCGACAACAACGTCACCTCCCTGGCCATCGACGCCGACGGCGTCTTCTGGATAGGGACCGTGAAGGGGCTGCTCAGGCAGGAGGGCAGGGCTGCGAAGGTCTTCACCACCGCCGACGGACTTCCCTCGGACCACGTGCTCTCGGTGGCCGTTGACGGCCGGTGGAACATCTGGGTGGGGACCAGGAGCGGTGCCGCCCGCTTCGACGGCAGAAAATGGACCCGTTTCACGGATGCCCAGGGCCTGCCGGCGGTGCCGGTGAAGGTCATAGCCGTGGACCTTGCAGACAACAAGTGGTTCGGTACGGAAAGCGGTGTCTACAAGTACGACGGCAGGGCGTTCACGAGGTCCACGGCGGAGGTGTACAGGTAGCCGTTCCTGCCGTCGACGGAGGAAGTCCCGCCCAGGGGCTGGGAGGGCCAGGGGTGCAGGACCACATTTTCCATGGAGCGTGTTCGGGGTGAAGGTCACCTGTACCGGATGCCAGACCATCTACCGGATCGCGGATGAGAAGGTTCCCGAGGGGGGAGGGAGGGCCATCTGCCCGAACTGCGGACAGGAGATCCTCATCGTACCGGGGGGCAGGGGACGTGCGTCCCCCGGTTTTCCCGGGGCGTCCCCGGGCGCCGATTTCGGTCAGACCATGGCCTACGATTACTCGGAGGTGGATCAGAGCCGCACGGAGGTTTCGGCCTTTCTGGAGAGGATCTCGTCCAGGGAGCCCTACCTCGATGAGGGGTCTCCCATGGCCGTCAGGGACGTCCAGACAGGACAGGAGTACCCCCTTTCAGGTGCCCAGTGCACCCTTGGCAGGAGCGGATGCGACATCAATCTCAACGATCCCGAGGTCTCCAGGAGGCACTGCCTCCTCAAGGTTTTCGGAGCTGAGATTGTCGTGGTGGACCTGGAGAGCACCAACGGCACCTTCGTCGGGGGGAGGAAGATCATGACGGCGAACCTCGATATCGGTCATCGTTTCACCGTGGGAAACACGACCCTCGAGGTGGTGATCAGCGGTGGAGATTGAGGCAGCCCGAACCATGGCAGGCGGAGTCGAGGCCGGGAAGGGGACCCGGTTTACCAGGAGGATCATGGAGCGTCTGGGCTTCGAAAAACAGCGCGTCAAGGGGAGGGAGGGGGTCCCCCTGCTCGCCTCGCTGAGATGGAAGGTCGCCATCTCCTTCTCCCTTCTTCTCCTCCTCGTCGTCGGACTGACCTTCCTGGCCTTCATCAGGTTCGAGTGGGTCTTCCTCGGCCAGGAGGCCCAGAAGAGGGCCCAGTCGCTGGCCAGGTACCTTGCCGTCAACGCCCGGGATCCCCTCCTGGCGCTGGACGATCTGAGGCTGGGACCCATCACGGAGTCCATCAACCAGGACGAGGATGTCCGTTACGCCTTCCTCATGGACCACCAGGGCAAAGTGGTCTACCATTCACAGACGGAAAGAACAGGCGTTGTCCTGTCCCGGGGTGTGCCGGATCCCCCCGGAGGAGTCATCCAGGCATCCCTCCCCATCATGGTCGAGGGCGTGCGGGTCGGCACGGCCGTGGTGGGCGTGGGCACGGACCACATCCGTCGTGCGGTGGTCACAACGGCACTGGGCCTCATCATTCCGCTTGCCGTCGGGGCCGGGCTGGGCATCCTGGGGATTTTCCTGCTGGCCGGTCACCACGTCAAGCGGGTGGAGCGGCTGGAAGAAGCCGTCCAGGCCCTGGGTTACGGAGACCTGCGCGTGCACGTCCACGACAAGAGCCGGGATGAGGTCGGGCGGCTGACGAGGCATTTCAACCTCATGGTCGCCCAGCTGCACTCGGCCCGAAGACAGATCGAGCGGAACTTCAAGGAGACCATCAGCGCTCTGGCCACAGCCTTTGAAGCCAAGGACAAGTACACAAGGGGGCACTGCGAGAGGGTTGCAGGCATATCAGTGGCCCTGGGAAGCAAGCTCGAGATGGACGAGGCCCGGCTCAACGAGCTGGAAATGGCGGCCATCCTCCACGATGTGGGAAAGATCGGGGTGGAGGGAGGTGTCGTGGGGAAGGTCGGACCCCTCAGCGAGGGGGAGGTCGACGATATGAAGGGGCACCCCGAGATCGGTTCACGGATACTGCATCAGCTGACGTCCCTGCAGAAGGTTTCCCTGTTCGTCCGGCATCACCACGAGCACTACGACGGGACGGGATACCCCAGGGGGCTCATGGAGTCGGAGATCCCCCTCGCCTCGAGGATCATCCACCTGGTGGATGCCTTCGACGCCATGACGACGGATCGTCCCTACCGGGAAGCTCTCTCCCGGGAGGAGGCGCTCATGAGGGTGAGGGAGGGAAGCGGCAAACAGTTCGATCCCATGCTCGTGGACCTGTTTTTCCTGCTGGAGGAGGAAGGGGTCATCGAGGCCATCTGCGAGGAGGTCGAGGAATCGAAAGGCTAGCCACAGGGCTCGTCGTGTCCCTCGTCGCCTTTATCGCGGCAGGCTGCGCCACCCTCAAGCCGGGGAGGGTTCCAGATTCGGACTGCGGCCGAGTGCTGGATCTCAGCAGGTCCGGTGAGCACAAACCGGCCGTGGATACGGCCCGGGACCTTCTGGGGTCGGATGATACCTGTTCCCAGAGCGTCCTCGACGGGCTGGAGTTTTCGCGATCCAGACTGGATAAGGCCGACGCCTATACACGCAGGGCCCTGCGCCAGAGGAAGGAGGGCGACCTGCTCGGGGCCCGGGCTAACTTCCGGAGGGCGCTCGGTGTCTACCCAAGGTACTACTGGGTCCAGAAACTGCTTCATGACCTCGACCGTTCCATCGACATCGAGGGGACGAGCCTGAGGAACGAGGCAAGCTATTTCGAGGACAGGGGGGACCTCGAAAAGACCCTGGAGAGGCTCGTCGCGGCGGCCCGGCTCCGTCCGGAGGACGGGTCCATCGAGGAGGAGATCCGGCGGATCCGGGCGGCCATGGAGCGTTCACAGGAGGAGTCGGAGATCAGGGAGAGGATTCAGAGGGCCCGGATGCTCATGGAGGAAGGGCGCTTCGAGGAGGCGGAGGGTCATCTTGCCGGCGAGGGGATCCCTGAGGAGTTCAGGCAGCAGCGGGAGGAGATCCTGTTTCAGGTGCGCGAGAGACGGGTGGCCGTCATGGACCAGAGAATGGCGGTGGTCAGGGAGGCCGAGCAGAAGGGCAATGTCGACCTGGCGGCGAGCCATCTGAAATTTGTCCTCACCATGTCCCGGCCAGGGGATCCGGGCAGGACGGAGATGGTGGAGTACGCCCGCCTTCTGGGTCTAAAACTGTTCTCCGATGGACAGCTCACCAGGGCCCGGGAGCTCTGGAACCAGGCCCTGGGATGTGACCCGGGAAACAGGAGGCTGGAAAAGTACCTCCAGGAGGTGACCTCGAGGCTCGAAAGCCTCGAGAGGTTCAGGAGAGAGGAAATTGACCGGATCGCCCGGTGACATCCGCGACCTCGTCCAGGCCGCGAGGGAGATCCTTTCCCACTACGGGCGCGATTACGCCATCGGGGCCCTCAAAGGCCTGGCCGTGAGGAACATGATGTCCCTTTCCCTGCCACCCCTGACGCCCGGGTTCTATCCCATCGTCAAGGTGCACGAGATGGCACTGCGGGAACTGGAGGAGGTCTTTTACGGTCACCTTGAGCTCGCGGGGGATGACGGCCGTGAGGATCTGATCAGAACCCTTGCGGTGGAAAGGATCTGGGAAGGGGTGCCGGAAAGATGATCCAGAATCCTCTTCCCAGACGCAACGTCCACCTCAGGAAAAGGCCCGCCATCCGCCCACGGTTCCTGGTCCTCCTGGTCCTGAGCCTGGCGGTTCTGCTGGCCAGCAGGCTGCCTCTCCCGTCCTCCCCCGGGAAGGACATCCCTCAAGGGACGGAGCTGGCCGGGCAGGAGACGGAATCCGGACCGGTCGGCGGCGATGCTGAGATTCCCGTCAAGGTCGGGGAGTACCGGGTGCGCCGCGGGGATACCCTTCTGGGGATCCTGAGCGATGCGGGGGTCGCGGAGGCGCAGATCCTTTCCGTGGCCAGAAGCCGGATAGACGGCATCAACCCTTCCAGGATCGTCGCGGGCAGGGATTACCGTCTCTACACCAGGG
>CP070682.1:1416962-1433210 GCA_020352595.1 bacterium
ATGGCCATCGGCGACGGGAAAGTGGTCATGAAGAAGTACGACTCGGTCAACGGGAGGATCGTCAAGATACGCCACAATTCGGTGTACTCTTCCGCCTACGCCCACATGAACAGCTTCGCATCAGGCATCCAGGTCGGCAGCAGCATCAGGCAGGGGCAGATCATCGGCTATGTGGGCCGCACGGGGAGAGCCACCGGTCCCCATCTGCACTTCGCGATGTACAGGAACGACCGCTACGTCGACCCCCGAGCGGTGAGCGTTCCGAGGGCTTCATCGGTCCCGGAGCAGCAAATGGACCAGTTCATGGCGCTGGCTGCCGAAAGGTACGCCGAACTTCTGGCCGTCACCGCTGACAGGCTGGCCGGGGATACGGAGTCCAGGGAAGATGTCGTTCGTTGAACAGATCCTCTCCTTCGACAAGGAGAACCTCCTCGATATCCTTCACTACCTCGTCAAGGAGATCATCCGCAGCACCGACCTGACCGAGATCAGGATCTATATGGAGGACATGCGCGAGGGCGCCCTGGTCTGCCTCTACACGCCCGAAGGGGAGCTCGAGAGGAGAGGGGCCAGGATCCCCATCCAGCGAAGGGAAAACCCCCTGGTCCGTTCCTTCCTCGAATCCCGGGCCCTGATGAACGCACCACTGGCTGCCGGCAGCGATGATCTCCACGATGCCTGGTACGCGGAGAGGCATCTGGAAAGGTGTGCCATCTTCCCCCTGGCCAACGCGCACCACTCCATCGGCGTGCTGACCCTGGATTTCCAGGAGGGCCAGGGTGAACCCCTGCGAAGCGGCCAGCGGGAGGAGATCCGGCAGCTGCTCACCCGTGTCATGCCGGTCCTCACAAAAGCCCACCGCTTCAACCAGCGCACCATGCTCAGCAGGCACCTGGATCGCTCCAGGAAGCGGGACGTGGCGCGCATCCTGCTTCAGGGAGCCTTCGAGCTGGACATGGCTCTCGACATGGTCTCTGTCCTGATACCGGTTCAGTCACCCGTACCTGAGGCGCTGAGGAGGGAGAGGGGCGGCTACATGGAGGTGCTGGCCGCAGCCTCCAGGAAGTCCTCGGACCTGCCCATCTACGAGACCCTCGAGCGGATCAGCCTTCTCGAGGGCAAGAGCCTCCTGTCCAGGCTGGTCAGGCAGGATGGAGAGAGGGTGGTCCGGCGCCCCGGGGCGTCCTGGGCCCTCTTCTTCGAGGACATCCTCCAGGAGAAGTTCGAGCGAAGGGACGTCTTCACCAGGCTCGCCCTCAGGACCCTCCTCATGATCCCCGTAGAGATCGAGGGCGGAACCGTCACATGCGTGGTCAACTATTTTACCAAGCTCCCTCACCGTTTCTCGGAGTCCGAGCTCAAGCTCCTTGACAATCACGCCAGAGCCCTGGGCGAGGGCATAAGGGCCACGGGAGCCGAGCACTTCGAGATCCAGGTGCTGTCGGAGATCGAGCAGCTCCTTGCCGAAGACGTCAGCCTCCAGGAGTTTCTGGGAAAGGTGGTCTCAAGGGCCGTTGAACTCGTCGGTGCCGACAGCGGTTCCGTCGCCCTGGTGCGGGAGCGGGACCAGGAGCGCTGGCTCCTGGTGGAGGACGAGGAGGGGCGCCTCGTGGGTGCCAAGTCGAGGGACTGGAGAAAAGCGCACATTCCCGCCCTTCACGTGGGCGGAGAGGAGCTTCCCCGCGAGCACCGATCGCTCACCGGTTACGTCGCCTTCACGGGCCGACCCTTCCTCTGCCCGGATACCGAGGCTGAGGGAGCAAGGGGGGGGTTTTACCGGAACCTCGTGTCCGATGTGAAATCCGAACTCGCAGTCCCCATCAGGGTGGGTGAAACGGTGCTGGGCGTCATCAACCTGGACAGCTACGTCAAGGGCTATTTCACCCAGGAGCACCAGAGGATCCTTCTGCTCATCTCCCGCCTCATCGCCAGCCGCATCGCCGACCAGGTCAAGATCGCCGAGCTCAGACAGAAGGTTGTCCGGCTGAGGCGGGAGGTCTCGTACAAGGATCCGGCGGTCAGTTCCTATCTCCTGGGCAACATCATCGGCAACAGCAGGGCCGCGAGGCACCTGGTGGAGCGGATCAGCCGCCTGACGGTGCCCCTGACCAACCGCCTGGTGAACTGGAACAGGGGCGGGGAGAAGGACCTGGCTCTGGGGCTTCCCACCCTGCTCCTTACCGGGGAGACCGGAGCGGGGAAGGAGTTCGTTTTCAACAACCTGTACAACCTCATCAACGAGAAGTTCAGGGAGGCCGTTGAAAAGCAGGTGGAACTGCCCCTGCGCAAGACCAACATCGCAGCCTTCAGCGGAGAGCTGACCTACACTGAGCTTTTCGGACACAGAAAGGGGGCCTACACGGGAGCCCACGCGGACAGGACGGGGATCCTCGAGGAGGCCGACGGGGGCATCGTTTTCCTCGACGAGATCGGTGATGCCGATCTGAAGACACAGGTCCAGCTTCTGAGGTTTCTGGACAGCGGGGAGTTCTCCAGGCTGGGGGAGACCAGGATCAGGCGCAGCAGGGTGATCTTCGTGGCTGCCACCAACAGGGACCTGTCGCGGGAGATCGAGGAAGGGGCGTTCCGGGAGGATCTCTATCACCGTCTCAGCGAGATGACCCTCCGGGTCCCTTCCCTGGCCGAGAGGAGAGAGGACATCCCCGACCTGGCCAGGCATTTCCTGGGCCGGCTTCACTCGAGCTACTCCCTGGGCGAGACGGTACCCGTTCTCACCGATGAGGCTGCGTCCCTCCTGTCGGAGCTCCAATATCCAGGAAACATCAGGCAGCTGGTCACGGTGCTCCAGGGAGCCCTCTTCGAGAGCGAGGGCGGCGTGGTCGAGGCCCGGGACGTGAGCAGCTATCTGGCCCTGGCCGGCGAAGCCCAGAAGGAGGCCGCCACGGACGCTTCCGCCCTTTACGGGATGATCCGTCGCGGCGAGGGGGATTTCTGGACGCTGGTCCACAGTCCCTTCATGGAGAGGGAGATCACCCGCCAGACGGTGCTGGAGGTCTACAGGATGGCACTGGCCGAGGGGGAGAGCGTCAGGGAAGCAGCCCGGCTCCTCAGGGCCCTCCCCGGGGAGGGAAACGCGGAACAGGCGTCGCTCAACAGGTTCCGCAACTTCATGTACAAGACAGTGGGTCTGGTCAAGGACGAGTAGAGGCGACAGGGAGGGGCGCCAGGGGAGGAGCGTGGGCGCCCCCGTGCACAGGTGCGAGAAGGTAAAGGGGGTCTCATGCCCGATCTGGTGGTGAGATACTTCGACAAGGCCGGGCCGGCCAACACCGATGAGGCCGTGGCCCTTGGCATGAAGCGAGCGGTGGAGCTCGGCGTCGGCACCGTGGTCGTGGCCACCTGCTCCGGTGAGACGGCCGTGAAGGCCCACGAGGCGGCGGACCGTGCCGTCTTCGGGGGCAGGCTTGTTGCGGTCACCCACCACGTCGGCTTTTCCGGGCCCAACGAGGACGACATGGAGGCGGGAGCCCGTGAGGCTCTCCAGGGCATGGGGTTCCGTGTGGTCACCGGCACCCACGCTCTGAGCGGACCGGAGAGGTCTTTCCGCAACACCTTCAAGGGCGTCTACCCCCTGGAGATGGTGGCCTCCACCCTCCGGATGTTCGGCCAGGGTGTCAAAACCTGCGTGGAGTGCGCAGTGATGGCGGCCGACGCCGGGGCCGTGAGGTCCGGAGAGGAAGCGGTCTTCATCGCCGGTACCGGCTCCGGGGCCGACACGGCCTGCGTCCTGGTGCCCGCACACATGAACAACTTCCTCGCGCTGAAGGTGCGCGAGATCATATGCAAGCCGCGTTGAACGGGAAAGCAGGCACGCCTCCACTCAGGCCTTCCCGCCTCCGTCATCCCGGCGCGCAGGACTCCTTTCCCCTCGCCACCGCCGTAGAGGTTGGGCAGGGGCGGCCCTTTCGCGGCCGGGTGTCGGGTTCCCGGGACTGAACTGAAATGAAGAGGAACAAGGGCATGATCGTCGCGACCGTCATTTTCGCCGTTCTGGCGCTGGTGCTCCTTTACGTAGGCTACTCGCGGGGCGAGGGGCAGCACATCGCGGGCCTCAAGGCCGGGTTCCGGATCCTCACACAGATCCTTCCCCTGCTCATTCTGGCTTTCGTGGTGGCCGGAATGATCCAGGTCCTCATCCCGCGGGAGGTCATCGCTCACTGGGTGGGGGCGGAGTCGGGGCTGAAAGGGATCCTCCTCGGGACCCTGGCGGGGGGCCTCACACCGGGAGGCCCCTATGTCAGCCTGCCCATGATGGCCGGATTCATGCAGGCAGGGGCGGGTCTCGGGACGATGGTGGCTTACATAACAGCCTGGTCGCTCTGGGCGGTGGCGAGGCTGCCCATGGAGGTGGGGATCCTGGGCTGGAGGTTCACCATGATCCGGCTGGCGTGCACCTTCTTCATGCCCCCCCTGGCAGGACTGCTGGCCTCCAGGCTCTTCAGGGCGTGATGCCGCACGAAGACCCGCCCCGTGGGATCACCAGTGGATCCGGAAGGAAGCCGATACCTGTGCCTCCCCGCTCCAGACCGGCGCCCGGGCGTACTCCCGTCAGTTGACCCTTCCCGTGAACTCCGGCTCCGCGGGGGACACGCTTATTTTCCCGTGGGTGGACTCGTATCTGGCGAGGTTCTCCTGGAGGACTGCCGCCAGCTGCTTGGTCTGGGTCGGGGAGAGGATGAGCCTCGACACGACCTTTCTCCTGTCACCGGGCAGCAGCATCAGGAAATCCAGGATGAACTCGTTGCGCGAGTGGGTGATGGCCGCCGCGTTGGCATAGCGGCCGGTCTCTTCAGTCGGGTCGATGTGGACGACGGTCCTTTTCTCCTCGCTCATGGCGCACCTCCGGTTGGATCGTTTGGAAAGGGGAATCCAAGGATAGAAAATGGATAAGGAAAAGGGAAGGGGGGACATTGAGCCGCGGAACCAGGCCGGACACCGTGACACCGGGCGTTGAGATCCGGAAGATGGTGCCGGGAGGCAGCGGGCTGGCTTTCCTGGACGGGAACCCTCTCTTTGTGCCCCTCACCGCGCCGGGGGACGTCGTGATCCCCGAGAGGGTCAGGGCGGCGAGGGGGGTCCTTTTCGCCCAGCCGGGCAGCATCCTGACCTCCTCGCCGGATAGGGTGGAGCCTCCCTGTCCCTGGTTCGGGAGGTGCGGTGGGTGCAGCTGGATGCACCTGCGTTACGAGGCCCAGTTGAGATGGAAGGGATCCATCCTGCTGGAGGCCCTGAGGGGCATCGGCTCCATCACGGCGGATCTCCCCATTGCCGTCCGGGAGTCCCCGGTCACCCTGGGCTACCGGTACAGGGCCAGGCTCCGCATCTCGGGAGGGCGGGCGGGGTTCCTCAGAAGGGGCTCAGGCCAGGTGGTGGCCTGGGACCGGTGCCGGATCCTCCCGGACGGTCTCAACGAGGCCGTCTCGACTCTCCGTTCTCTCCTGGACTCCGCCGGCGGCCCCCCCGGAAGGAGTGTCCCGGTATCGTGCGAGGTGGCCATGAGCCCCGTGGACGGGGCCGTTTCGTTCCTCTGGGACGTGGAGCGGCGGAGGGGCTCCCGTTCCCATGTCCGGGCCCTCATGGACCGGCTTGAGGGGACGGCCCGTGAACGGGGCCTGGAGGTGGCGGGCCAGGCCGCCCGCGATGGAAGGGGAAAGCTCCTCCTGAGAAGGGGCGGCGGTATCAGGCTTGACGCGGCCGGTGCCCTTCTTCTCGCGTCCCCCGGGACCTTCTTCCAGGTCAACCCCGCGGTCAACGGGCTCCTCGTCCTCCGGGTCATGGAACTGCTCGGGGAGCGGGGGACCTCGAGCCTTCTGGACCTTTACTGCGGCAACGGCAACTTCAGCATCCCGGCGGCACTGCGGGGAATGGATGTCCTGGGTGTCGAGGCCTCAGCTCCGGCTGTTGCCGACGCGGAGACAGCCGCTGCAGCGGGCAGCACCTTCCGGAGAATGGACGTGGCCGACTTCCTGGCGAGGGATTCGAAGAGCTGGGACGCGGCTGTCCTGGACCCGCCGCGCGCCGGACTGCCCGCTCCCGTGACTAGGCTTCTGACGGCACGGAAGGTGCCGGTGCTGGTCTACGTGTCGTGCGAGCCGAGCACCCTGGCGAGGGACCTTGCCCGCCTGACCTCGGCGGGTTACTCTATCCGGAGGATGGAACTCGTGGACATGTTTCCCCAGACCTTCCACGCGGAGACCCTGGTTGTGCTGGAGCGCTGAAGGATGGCAGACGGATCGGACCCCAGGGACACCTTCTCGCGCAGTGCCGAGAGATATCTTCACAGCACCGAACACCGTTCAGGTCCCGACCTGGAGGTGATCCGGAAGGCGGCCGCCGGCAGCTTCCCGGCGCTGGTCCTCGATGTGGCCTCGGGAGCGGGACATGCCCTCAGGGCTGCGGCACCCTATTCGGGGGTCTGCATCGCGGCGGACCTGACCATGGAGATGCTCCGGGTGACTAAGGCCCATCTGGATGGTCTCGGCCTGGGGCCTGTCCTGTGCGTGCAGTCAGGGGCCGAAGCCCTTCCCCTTGCCGACGGCAGGGCCGGCCTGGTGACCTGCCGCATCGCCCCGCACCATTTTGCCAGCGTTCCGCCCTTTCTCAGGGAGGTGGCCAGGGTGCTGGCGCCGGAAGGCCAGTTTATCCTGGTCGACAGCCTGGCTCCGGCCGGTGACACCGAATGCGATTCCTTCATCAACAAGGTGGAGCGCTTCCGGGACCCCAGCCACGTGCGATCCTATACGTCCGTCCAGTGGGAAGGCTTTTTCAGGGACGCCGGCCTGCGGATCCTCCTTTCGGAGGTCTTCGAGAAGACCCACGTCTTCCGCGAGTGGGCCGGGAGAGTGGGGCTGGACGAGGAGGGGATCAGGGCGCTGGAAAGGATGTTCGCGGAGGCTCCCGCGAGGGTCAGGCGGCGTTTCAAGGTACGCCAGGGATCAGGGGGGAGCGTGACCTCCTACACGGACGAGAAGGGGATGTGGATCCTGAAGAAGAGCCGGCAGGCGTCATCCGCGGATCCGGATCCAGGTCCTGCTGCTCCTAAAGCAGGTCCTCGTTGACCTTGATCCTGTCTTCCATCTCCTCCCTGAGCCCCTGGATGTAGCCGCCGAGGAGGTCCTGCTGTCTCTGATACCACAGGGCCTGCTCCACGGTGGCGCGCTTCTCGTCGAGCTCCTGCTCAGTGGGTTCGACGAACTTTTCCAGGACGACGAAGTAGTGGGCCTGCCTGCCGCTGGCTACGACTGCCCTGCCGGGCTTGCCGAGACTGAAGGCTTCCCGGATGATCTGCTCGGCGTCCTCGAACCTGTCAAGGGTCGTGTCCAGGACGGTGAAGGGTTCCGTCGTGACGGCCCTTTTCCTGAGGGAGGAGGCGAGGGAGTTCACGGACTCCCCTCCTTCAAATCCGGCCACCATCTCGCGGGCCTTTTCCAGTGCCAGGTCCATGGCTCTGCGGACCAGAAGGCCGCCCTCCACCCGGTCCCTGACCTCCTCGAGGTCGGGAATGAAGGAGTCGTTGCGCTCGACTGTCTGGAAGAGGTAGAGCTTTCCGTCCCTTTCGTAGATGTCCCCCACATCTTCCTCCTGCGTGCTGAACGCGGCCTCGAGGAGTTCCCGGGGAAGCTCGAGGGATTCCAGTTTGGATTGCCGGGAGAAAAGGGGTGTCCTGACGGTCAAAAGCCCCCTTTCCCCGGCGATGTCCGCCAGCGGCCGGCCGGACTTCTGAACGGCGTCCAGGAGATCGTCCGCGGCATCGTAGGCCTGCTCGAAGGCCCTGTCCCGCCGAAGCTGCTCCTCGATGGTCCCCCTGACCTCATCGAGGGGAATGACCCTGGAATCCCGGTCTTCGATGAGCTTGATGATCTCGAATCCCCTGGCGGTGGGGGTAGGATCGCTTATGCCACCCGGTTCCAGGTCGGCGGCGGCATTCCGGATAGAGCCGGTGAGGTCCGTTTCCTCCACGAAGCCCAGGTCCCCCCCCTTGAGGGCACTGTCCCGGTCGTCGGAAATCTCCCTTGCGGCCCTTTCAAAAGTGATCTCCCCGTTCCTGATCCGGGCGGCAACCTCCTCGGCCCGGACCCGGACATCGCTTATGCTCTCTGCCGGGGCGTCCGCCGGCAGGGAGAAGAGGATGTGGCTGAGGCGGTAGGCAGCCGGCTCGGTGTAGTCACGCTGGTGGCCGTCGTACCAGTCCTCCACCTCCTCGACAGGCACCGTCACCCGGTCCCTGAAATCGGCCGGGTCGATGACAGCGATGGCCTGCCTGAACCGCTCCGGGACCCTGTAGAGCTCGAGGTTCTCGTCGTAGAACTCCTCGATCTGGTCCCGGGTCGGGGGCGAGACCTTGCGCACGAAGTCGTTGGGGGTCAGGGTGACCACCGTGGCAACGGCCTTCCTGGTCATCAGCTGGAGGTTGTCCTGGATCTCCTGCGGCGTTACGACGGCCGAGGCCTGGATCAGCTCGGAGACCCTCTCGATGACGATCTCCCTGCCGACGGAAGCCTCGTAAGCCTCTGCGGTCATACGGTTCAGGTCCAGGAATATCTGGTACCTCTGGGGTGAGAACACGCCGTTTTCCTGGAAGGCCTGTGTCGAGGCGATGCGGGACGCCACCTCGCCCGGAGCCACCTGCACCTCCAGACGGCGGGCGGCCTCCAGAAGAAGGTAACGCTCCACGAGGGCCCTGACCGCCTGCCCCTTGACATCAAGAAACTCGAGGGTGGCCGAATCCAGGTTGTCGTAAACCTGGCGGTAGGAGTCCACGAGGATGTTGTATATGTCGCGGTATTCGCTGTACGGGACGCGGACATCCCCTATGGTCAGGATGGTGTTGATGTCACGGTTCGTGTACGAGCCGACCCCCCAGAAGGCGAAGACGACCACGATCCCGAACAGGAGGATCCGGATGACCCACGATCCCGCTTGCTTCCTCATGTAGTCAAGCATCAGCCTGCAACCTCCTTAAGGCGGCCATCTGTCCGGAGGACCGCTCGACGGCCGACCCCGCTTGTCCCTGAAACCCGGAAAGAAAACGGCTCTTCGGCGTGCAACATGACGCTTCCGGGCAGTCGGACATTATAAGATAATGGGTACCGAATGCAAGGGAGGAAAGGAAACCCCAGGGGGAAAAACCGAAAAATTCAGGACAATCGTGCCTCTGGGGACGTTGAAATGAAAGAAACGTTCTGTTAATATCCGTTGGCTGTATATTGACGGCTCCCTGGAAATCACCATCAGGAGCGTTTCCCGGCCGCTGACGGGCCACTGACCTACTTCGAGGTAATCCTATGTTTTTGAACAACATCCTGGGGTTGATGTCCAACGACCTGGCCATTGATCTCGGAACAGCCAACACGCTCATTTTCGTGAAGGGAAAGGGCATCGTGACGGACGAGCCTTCCGTCGTCGCCGTCCAGAAGGACTCCAGGGGCAACTCCCACGTCCTCGCTGTGGGACGGGAGGCAAAACAGATGCTGGGTCGCACGCCGGGCAGCATCATAGCCATCAGGCCCATGAAAGACGGCGTCATAGCCGATTTCGAGGTGGCCGAAGCCATGCTCCGCTACTTCATCCAGAAGGTCCACAACAGGAGCAGGCTCATCCGACCGCGCATCATCATCGGCGTCCCTTCCGGCATCACGCAGGTCGAGAAGAGAGCCATCAGGGAGTCCGCCCAGGAAGCGGGAGCCAGGGAAGTGTATCTCATCGAGGAGCCCATGGCCGCGGCCATCGGGGCGGGTCTTCCCATTTCCGAGGCCTCCGGAAACATGATCGTCGACATCGGCGGCGGGACCACCGAAGTCGCCGTCATCTCCCTCCACGACATCGTCCTGTCCATTTCAGTCAAGGTGGGCGGAGACAAGATGGATGAGTCCATCGTCAGCTACATCAAGAAGAAGTACAATCTCCTCATCGGGGAGAGGATGGCAGAGCAGATCAAGATCAACATCGGATCGGCCCATCCGCCCGATGAGGTGGAGACCATGGAGGTCAAGGGCCGCGACCTCATCGGCGGCGTTCCCAAGACCCTCGAGATCAACAACAAGGAGATCTACGAGGCCCTCGAAGAGCCTGTTAGCCAGGTCGTTGAGGCGATCCGCAACGCCCTCGAGCGCACACCTCCGGAGCTTGCCGCCGACATCGTGGACAAGGGGATCGTCCTCGCAGGCGGCGGATCCCTTCTCAAGGGGCTCGATGTCAGGCTGAGGGAAGAGACGGAGCTTCCCATCATCATCTCCGAGGAACCCCTGACCTGCGTCGTCAAGGGTGCCGGCCAGGCCCTGTCCGAGTTGAAGCTCCTCAAGCAGATCTCCCTCAGAGAGTAGATCATGCCTGGTCCGGGCGGCACCTTGCGCGATTTTCTCGCGCGCCGCCGCGAGGGGCTGCTCCTGGTGCTCCTCGTCGCCCTATCCCTGCTCATCATCTCAAGACAGGTGCGCGACCCTGGCGGGATGACCTACTTCCGCAAGGCTGTCATCGCCGTCACCACCCCTTTCCAGAGCGGGTTCCGTGCGGTAACGGGGGGCATCAGCCGGGTCTGGAACGGGTACGTCTTCCTCTTCGGCGTCCGGACGGAGAACAGGAGGCTCCGTGAGGAGGTGGGGAGGCTGCGAAGCGAGGTTCAGGAACTGCGAGAGGAGCTTTTCCGGGCGGGACGCCTTGAGGAATTCGCGGCCTACCGCTCCGAGACGGGTTTTGAAGGGATCGCGGGCAGGGTCATCGGAGAATCCCCGGACCCCTGGACCAGGACCGTCGTGGTCAATCTGGGCAGCAGTGACGGCGTCCAGCGGGGCATGCCGGTGGTCACGCCGGCGGGACTCGTGGGCAGGGTGGTGGAAGTGGCGGGGCGCAGCTGCGTCGTGAGGCTCATCGTGGACCGGTCCTCGCGGGTCCCGGTCCTCGTGAGCCGGTCCAGGGCGAGGGCCGTTCTGGAAGGCGAGAATTCGGGAACCTGCCAGCTGAAGTATCTCGACCGCACGGAGGACGTTGCCGAGGGCGACACCGTGATCACGAGCGGCCTCGCGGGTATCTTCCCCAGGGGTGTTGAAGTGGGAACCATCACCCAGGTCATCAAGCGCAATCATGGTCTTTATCAGTACGCCAAGCTGCTGCCGAAGGCTCCCCTGGGGCGGCTCGAGGACGTGCTCATCCTTGAGCTCCAGGGGGGGCAGGAGCCGGAGCTGTGAGGCTGGTCTATTTCCTGATCCTGGGGGGAGCGGCCCTGTTTGCCCAATCCACGGTCATCCCCTTTCTCCTCCCCTACTGGCTCGTCTCGGGGATGGATCTGCCCCTCATCGTCGTCGTTCATGTAGCCCTTACCCGAGGCAAGGTGCACGGCATGATGGCGGGCGCCGCCCTGGGATACCTCCAGGACGCCATGAGCGGCGGCGTCATCGGCATCAACGGCCTGGCCAAGATCGTGGGCGGTTTTTCCGGAGGATACCTGAGGGAGAAGTTCTTCGTCAGCAGCATCGCCCACCGTGCCGGTTCCGTCGCCGGGGCCGTCCTCTTCTCCGTCCTCTCCAAGGTCGTGGTGCTCTCGCTTTTTGCCCAGCCGCGGCCTGGACTCCTCTCCCCCCTCCTTCTGTGGACCTTCATGGGCAATGCCCTGCTGGCCCTCGCATCGCACTCCCTTCTGGTCCGCCTTGAGGGCAGGGCCGGCATACGACGGGAGGAGGAATTGAGCCTGGGGGACTGACAGATGGATCCCATCGCGCAGCGCTCCGGGCAGCCCCTCCCCGGAGTCGAGAGAAAGCTCGCCGTCGCCCTCGTGACCCTCGCCCTGGTCTTTCTCGGGCTGACCCTCCACTTCTGGCGACTCCAGATCCTCCAGCACTCAAGATATCAGAAGCTGGCCGACAACAACCGAATCCGGCTGCTGGACATGCCCGCCACGCGTGGGATCATCACCGATCGAAACGGAGTCATCCTCGCGGACAGCACCCCCGATTTCTCCCTGGCCGTCGTCAAGGAGGACATGATCGCCCAACCTGTGGATGAGATCGAGGCCCTCGCGCGGCTTCTGGGCCTGGAGCCCGAGCAGTTCAAGGAACGGTACCTGGAAGGGGGGACGGGGATCCCCTATCGTCCTGTGCGCGTCTTCGACCACCTTGGCCCCAGGGAGGTGGCCATCTTCGAGGCGGATCAGGACCTCTTCCCCGGGGTCATCCTGCAGGTGGTTCCCAGGAGACACTATCCCTTTGGGGAGACGGCAGCCCACGTCCTGGGCTATGTCGGGGAGATATCACAGACGCAGATCAGGTCGGGGCAGTATCCCGGTGCCAGTCGAGGGGACAATATCGGCAAGTATGCCATCGAAAAGGCTTATGACGACTACCTCAGGGGCAAGGACGGTGGCCGCCAGGTGGAAGTGGATGCCCGGGGCCGGGAGCTGAACGTCCTCGGCGTCACGGAACCCGTGCCGGGAGCCAATGTCCGGTTGACTCTCGATATAGAGCTTCAGCTGGATCTGGAACGGGCTTTCGGGGACAGCAGGGGCGCCGGTGTCGTGCTCAATGCCCAGACGGGAGAGGTGCTGGCCATGGTGAGCAGGCCGGCCTTCGACCCCAACGAGTTCTCCCTGCGCATGGGAACGCAGAGGTGGAACGAGATCCTCACGGATCCGGGCCATCCCCTCCAGAGCCGGGCCCTGCAGGGTGTCTACCCCCCGGGTTCGACCTTCAAGGTGGTCACCGCCATCGCCGCCCTGATGGAGAAGGCGGTCGCCGAGGATGAAAACCTTTTCTGTTCGGGCGGCTACTACTACGGCAGACGGATCTACAGGGACTGGAGGCCGGGAGGGCACGGCAGAGTGAACATGCACAAGGGCATCGTGGAATCCTGCGACGTGTATTTCTACCAGATGGGGGAGAGGGTCGGGATGGATGCCCTCGCCATGTGGGCGTCGGTCCTGGGCCTCGGTCGGAAGACGGGAATAGACCTGCCGGGGGAGGCGGAGGGGCTCATCCCTTCCCCCGACTGGAAGAATCGTGAGCGCGGCGAGGTCTGGTTCCCGGGCGAGACCCTCTCCGCTTCCATCGGCCAGGGCTATGTCCTGGTGACGCCCCTGCAGCTGGCCAACCTGTACGCCACCATAGCCCGGAGCGGCATGCACATGGACCCCTTTCTCGTGAGCGGCATCTCGGATGTCAATGGCATGGAGCTCTACCGGCGGGATCCCACGGTCAAGAGAGAGACCGAGATACCGGATGAGGTCTGGAACACCGTCACCGGATCCCTTCAGGGGGTCGTTGGCGAGAGCCGGGGTACCGGCAGGGCCGCCGCTGTCGCCGGCCTGAAGGTCGCCGGCAAGACGGGCACCGCCCAGGTGGTCAGGCTCCAGGACATGGAAGGAAGGGATGAGGAAGAGATCCCCTACGAGCTCAGGGATCACGCGTGGTTCGCGGGCTTCGCGCCGGCGGACCGTCCCAGGGTCGTCGCGGTGGTTGTGGTGGAGCATGGGGGACACGGCGCCTCCGCGGCGGCGCCCATTGTGGGGAGGATCCTGAAGAAATACGTCAAGACCTATCACCCTGACCTCCTCGATCCGCCTGCACCGGGGACATGACCATGAGAGCCATCGTGAACCTGAGGAGGTTCGACCTCCTGCTTCTGGGCTGCACGCTGGCCCTCTCCGCCGTGGGGATCATGGTCATAACGTCCGCCACAAGCGGAGGACCCTACTCCGGGTATCCGGGCCGCCAGGCCTATTGGCTGGCCGTGGCCCTTGCCGCCTATTTTCTTGGGTATTACGCCGACCGGAGGTACCTCGAAAGGGGAGCCTACATCCTCTACGGCGTCGTGCTCACCGTCCTGCTGGCGCTGGCCGTGGCGGGGAAGGTAACGGGGGGCGTTCAGCGGTGGATCCACGTGGGCGGGCTGACCTTCCAGCCTTCCGAGCTGGCCAAGGTGACCCTCGTCCTCGCTCTGGCCCGGTACTTCAACCGCCGCAAATCACAGCCTCCCTTCGGCCTGGAGGAGATGGTGACCCCGGTGCTCCTGGTGGCGGCCTATGCCCTCCCTGTGGCCATGCAGCCCGATCTTGGGACCGCCATGTTCCTGGTCATCATCTCCGTACCGGTGATCTTTTTCGTGGGCGTGCGCTGGCCGGCCGTGCTCGTCATGCTCTTCGGTGCCGCAGCGGCCGCCCCTTCCCTCTTCTTCTCTCTCAAACCGTATCAGCGGGAGAGGATCCTCAACTTCCTGAGGCCGGACCGGGACCCCCTGGGAACCGGCTATCACGTCGTGCAGTCCAAGATCGCCATCGGATCGGGGGGGCTTTTCGGCAAGGGGTTCCAGCAGGGTACCCAGTCCCAGCTGCGTTTCATACCGGAACAGCATACCGACTTCGTCTTTTCCGTCCTGGCCGAGGAGTTCGGTTTCGTGGGGGTCCTCATCGTCCTTGGACTCCTGGCGTTCCTGACGGTGTACCTGTTCAGCTACCTCGAGTTCGCCAAGACCCGGTTCTCCTTCCTCCTGGTCGTGGGGGTGACCTGCACCTTCACCCTGCAGGCCGCCATCAACATCGCCATGGCCGCCGGCCTGCTGCCGGTGGTGGGGCTGCCCCTGCCCCTGCTCAGTTACGGAGGGTCCTCCCTCGTGACCACATACCTCGGTTTCGGGATCATCGCAGGCTACCGCAGGCGTCGTACCTGAGCCGGGGAGCGTACCGCCGGCCCCCGGATCTTCCTGTAAGCCGTGGCTGTGGCGGGATCAGCGCCTGCCCTCCGGGCCAGGAAAGGGCCGGATCGGCAGGGGGCCGGTGGAAGACACGGTGAGTGGAGGCGGGATCGGGGGGCGGAACCTGTGGAGGGCAGCGGAAAACCCGGGCCCATGGGGCGCTAGCAGGCTGCTGAAAAACCCCTGGAAACGCAGCCTGATATGGCGACGCGGGGGTCCCTCCATGGCGGGACCCGGATCCGAGCTGTAAAAACAGGAAGGATCTGCGAGGGTTGACCCGGGGAGCCCCAGGCAACCCGACGCTGAAAAGTCCACAAGGGACTTTTCAGCACCCTGCTAGTCGCCGATCCTTTCGAATATCTCCTCGAAAAGGTGCTTGTTCTTCTTGAAGATGCCCAGGATCTCGGGGTCGAAGTGCCCCGGCAGCGTCCTGTCGTCCCCCTGCAGGATGATGCGGCATGCGTCGTCGTGGTCGAAGGCGGGTTTGTAGACCCTCACGGTGCGAAGAGCGTCGTAGGTGTCGGCCACGGCCATGATGCGGCCCTCGACGGGGATCTTCTCCCCCGCCAGGCCTCCCGGGTAGCCCGTGCCGTCCCACTTCTCGTGGTGGGTGAGGGCGATGCTCTTCCCCATCTCGAAACGCCTGTGCTCTCCGATGATACGGGCCCCGTAAAGGGTGTGCTTCTGCATCTCCGCCCACTCCTCCTTGCTGAGCCGGCCGGGTTTCTTGAGAATGGCGGGGGAGGTGTGGATCTTGCCGATGTCGTGCAGTGTCGCCTGCAGACGGATGTTCCTGATGAACCGGTCCGACAACTTGAGCTTTTCGGCGATGGTGGAGCAGTACTCGCCGACGCGCAGGATGTGGTCGCCGGTGTCGTGGTCCTGGGCCTCCGCGGCCCGGGCCAGGCTGTAGACCGTGTAGGAGAAGGCGTCCTCGGTCTCCGTCACCTGCTCGGAGAGGGACTTCAGGAAAAGGGCCTGCATGACGAGGCTCTCGAGGACGGCGGCTTCGTACTGGGAGACGTCTGAGGAGTAGTTCAGGGCGTAGAGGGAGAGGGAGGGGCTGGCGTAGGTCACCATGTTCCTGACCGGGGTGCCGGAAGCTTCGAGGTGTTCCACCAGGTCACGGAAGTGAGACCTGACCATCTCCTCGCCGTTGTAGAAGTAGACCGGGCCTGGATCCTTCTGGAGAGATGCCGGTGCGCAGCTGCCCTGATGCAGGTCCATGTGTTCGCGAGTGACCCTTCCGCCGACCTGGGAATAGCGGTAGAAGTTGCACTGGCCCTCCTCCTCGACGCCCAGGATGATGGTCCCGGGTCTGGAGGGGCTCTCCCCGTTCATCCTCATGAGCTGGCTGACGATGCTGTCAATGGAAAAGAGCAGGTCGAAGTCCGTGGGCTGGAAGGTCTGGATGATGGATTCACCGAAGGCCGTGAGGTTCTTGATGGTGCAGTAAGCGTCCCTGAGCTTCTCGTTGAGTGATTTGACCTTGAGCAGCATGCGGATGCGTGCCAGCACCTCCCCCTCGTTGAAGGGCTTGGTGATGTAGTC
>CP070682.1:1433310-1439114 GCA_020352595.1 bacterium
CATCATCTGCTGGGGCACCAATCCTGGCCCCGCCGTCATCGCCAAGAACAGGAAACAGCTGGGCATCACCATCCCTCTGTACAACAGCCACGGCGTCGCATCACCCAAGTTCATCGAGCTGGCCGGGGATGGGGCCGAGGGCACCTTCCTGCCGGCCGGCAAGCTCATCGTCGTGGACCAGCTGGCCGACACCGACCCCCAGAAAGGGGTCCTCGCCAAGTACAAGGCTGACTACGAAGGCAAGTTCGGCGCCAACACCGTCAACACCTTCGGCGGTCACGCCTACGACGCGCTCATGATCGCCAAACTGGCCATCGAGAACGCATCCAAGTCCGGTCAGGCCACCCGCGCCACCATCCGCGACGAACTGGAGAAGATCCAGGGCTTCGTGGGCACGGGCGGTATCTTCAATTTCTCGCCTGAAGACCACAACGGACTGACGAAGGACGGCTTCGTCATGATCCAGATCAAGGACGGCGCTTGGACGCTGGCGGAATAGGCAAACAGTCCAGAGTTCAGAGGCCAGAGTTCACAGAATCGAAGGGGGCCGGATCCCGGCCCCCTTTTTGTGTAAAAAAATGCCGGAACGTGTTAAAAAGTATGGATTTAAGGTTGGGTCTGTACCCAGACCGGCTTTTACTTTTCCAAGGGATATGGCCCGGTTCCATGTGAAAAAGGAGCCGGGAAAATGGAGCAGGAAACCAGGGATCCAAAGCCCGGAACCTAACTTCCATGACCTTTGAGCAGCAGGTTCTCCAGTACCTCATCACCGGGATCACCGTGGGGAGCATCTATGCCCTCATCGGCATGGGCTTTAACATCATCTACAACTCCACCGAGATCATCAACTTCGCCCAGGGCGAGTTCGTCATGCTCGGCGGGCTCCTGACCGTCACCGGCATCCAGGCCCTGAGGCTGCCGCTGCCCCTGGCAGCCATCCTGGCAGTCTGTGCCGTGGCCCTCATCGGGGTGATCCTGGACATCGCAGCCATCAGACCCATCAGGAACCCCAACCCCATAACCCTCATCATCATCACCATCGGAGCGTCCATCTTCATCAGGGGCATCTCCAGCCTCGTCTGGGGGAAGGAACCTTACCCCATCCGGGCCTTTTCCGGTGAGGACCCCATCCCGTTCCTGGGGGCCGTCATCCAGCCGCAGAGCCTGTGGGTCATGGGGATCGCTTTCCTCATCGTGCTCGGTTTAAGGCAGTTCTTCGGCCGGACCATCACCGGAAAGGCCATGATGGCCAGCGCCTTTCAGCCCAGGGCGGCCAGGCTCGTGGGCATAGACACCCGTTTCATGATCCTGGTGTCCTTCGGTCTGAGCGGACTCGTGGGCGCCGCCGCCGGCATCGTCATCGCCCCTATAAGCATGACGCAGTACGACATCGGGGTGATGATGGGGCTCAAGGGCTTCTGCGCGGCCATCATCGGCGGCCTCGGCAACTTCTGGGGCGTGGTGGTGGGAGGCGTGGCCCTGGGTGTCCTCGAAAGTCTGGGAGCCGGCCTCATCTCCAGCGGATACAAGGACGCCATCGCCTTCGGTATCCTGCTCGTCATGCTCTTCTTCCGCCCGCAGGGGATCCTGGGCAGGACAAAGGGGGACCGCGTATGAGACTCCTGTCCCTGGCCAAGACACCTTACGCGGGTTTTGTCGCCTTCGGCGCCGCCCTGATGTTCCTGCCCATGGCGCTGACCAACGACTACTACCTGAACGTCCTCATCTTCATCGGTATCCACTCCATCATCGCCATCGGTCTTGACCTCCTGCTTGGCTACACGGGCCAGATCTCCCTGGGGCACGCGGCGTTCTTCGGCCTGGGGGCGTATATCACGGGTGTCCTTTCGGCCAGGGCCGGCTGGTCTCCCATGGCGGGCCTCCTGGTGGCCCTCGGCGGCGTGGCGGTCCTGGCCTACGTCATCGGGGTGCCCACCCTCAAGCTGCACGGACATTACCTGGCCATGGCCACACTGGGATTCGGCATCATCGTCTACATCTTCTTCAACGAACTGGTTCCCCTCACCGGTGGGCCCAGCGGACTGACGGGGATCAGGGAGATGACCCTCTTCGGCTATGACTTCGACACCGACCTGGAGTACTACTACCTCGTGTGCCTCTGCCTGCTGCTCACCCTCCTGCTCTCCATCAACGTCGTCAGGTCCAGGGTGGGCAGGGCCCTCAGGGCCATCCACGGTTCGGAGGTCGCCTCCTCGGTCCTGGGGGTGGACGTGAGCCGGTACAAGGTGGGCATCTTCGTTCTGTCCGCCCTTTACGCGGCCCTCGCCGGGTGGCTCTACGCCCATTACATCACCTTCGTAAGCCCCAGCTCCTTCGGTTTCATGTTCTCGGTCAAGCTGGTCACCATGGTTGTCATCGGCAGCCTCGGGAGCCTCTGGGGGGCCATCTTCGGGGCGGCCCTTCTGACGAGCATGCCGGAATTCCTCCACGTGTTCGAGAATTTCGAGACCACTGTTTTCGGCATGATCCTCATGAGTGTCATGATCTTCATGCCGCGCGGCCTGCTGCGGGGCATCGAGGACCTTCTCATCGCCGGCTTCAAGAGCCTCGGCGGCAGGGAGGACGGCAGGTGAGCGGATCCAGTGTCGAGGTTCTCAACACCAGGGGCCTGTCGAGGGATTTCGGGGGCGTCAAGGCCCTCTCAGGGCTCGACCTCATGGTTCGCAGCGGCCTCATCCAGTCCGTCATCGGTCCCAACGGGGCCGGCAAGACCACCCTTTTCAACGTCATATCGGGGGTCATCCCGCCGACGTCGGGCCAGGTGTTCTTCGGCGGTGAGGAGATCACGGGCCTGGCCACCCATGCCGTCGCCCGGAAAGGCATCACGAGGACCTTCCAGAACCTGCAGCTCTTCTCCGAGATGACTGTTCTGGAGAACGTCATGGTGGGCATGCACCTCAGGTCCAGGGGAGGGTTCTTCGCCTCGGCCTTCAAGCTGCCGTGGGTGCTCGCCGAGGAGAGAAGGATCAGGGAAGAGTCGCTCCAGTGGCTGGCTTTTGTCGGGCTGGAGAAATCGGCCGGCAGGGTGGCGGGCAGCCTTCCTTTCGGGAGCCAGAGGGTCCTGGAGCTGGCCAGGGCGCTTGCGGCCGGTCCCACCCTCATCATGCTGGACGAACCCGCCGCCGGGTTGAACATCAGGGAGACCGAGGATCTGGCCGAGCTCATACGGCGCATCAGCGAGATGGGCATCACCGTCCTGCTCGTCGAGCACGACATGGAGCTTGTCATGAGCGTTTCCGACCACGTGACCGTCATCGACCAGGGCAGGAAGATCGCCGAGGGGGACCCTGAACTGGTGCGCAACGACGAGAGGGTCCTCAAGGCCTATCTGGGGGAGGAATGAGGGACGATCTCAGATCTCAGATTTCAGATCTCAAAACGGTCTGAGATTTGAGATTTGAGATATGAGGTTGAACTTATGCTTCGGGTTCGCAACGTCACAACATATTACGGCCGCATCCAGATCCTGAAGGGTGTCTCCATCCATGTCGGGGAAGGGGAGATCGTGGCTCTCATCGGCGCCAACGGGGCCGGCAAGACCACACTCATCAACGCCATATCCGGTGTGCTCAGGGTCCGTGAGGGGTCCATCAGGTTCGGTGAAAGGGACATCCAGAACCTGCCCCCCGACAGGATCGTCAAGGCCGGACTTTCCCAGGTTCCTGAGGGGAGGATGGTCTTCTCCCCCCTCTCGGTGGAAGACAACCTGCGTCTCGGCGCCTACATCCGCTACCGCTCGAGGGACCGATCGGGCATAGAGGAGGACCTGGCGGGGGTCTACAGGCTCTTTCCCCTCCTCAAGGAACGCTCCAGGCAGATGGCGGGGACCCTCAGCGGGGGGGAGCAGCAGATGCTGGCCCTGGGCAGGGCTCTCATGGCGAAACCGCGGCTGCTTCTCCTGGACGAACCTTCCCTCGGCCTGGCCCCCCTCGTCGCCTCCGAGATCTTCCGCACCATATCCAGGCTGCGGGACCAGGGTGTGACCATCCTCCTTGTGGAGCAGAACGCCCGGGCGGCCCTCAACATGGCCGACAGGGGTTACGTCATGGAGACGGGATCAGTGGTGATCCAGGACAGGGCGGACAGGCTGCTGGAGAACAGGGAGATCCAGAGGGCCTACCTGGGCAAGGGGAAGAAGGAGATATGGGACGCGTGAGAGGAGATCTCAGATCTCAGATCTCACAAAGAACCGAACAAATAACCTTGAAACGCAACATGGTATATAGGTAATTTGAGATCTGGGATCAGTGATCAAGGGGAACGCCATGACCCGACACAGGATCTGGGACGAGCAGGCCGAGTGCATGACCAGGGAGGATCTGGAGCAGCTTCAGCTCGAGAGGCTGCAGTCAACCCTCAACCGGGCCTACCGCAACGTCAAGTTCTACAGGAACCGCCTCGACGGTCTGGGTATCGATCCCGCCGAAGTCCGCACGAGGGAGGACCTCGAGAAGATCCCCTTCACCACGAAGGAGGATTTGAGGGACAACTACCCCTACGGGATGTTCGCCGTATCGCTCAAGGAGGTCGTTCGCATCCACTCGTCAACGGGCACGACGGGAAAGCCCACAGTCGTGGGGTACACGAGGAACGACCTTGAGTCCTGGAGCGAGGTGGTGGCCAGGATCATGACGGCGGGGGGCGTGACCAGCGACGACGTGGTTCAGATCGCCTTCGGGTACGGCCTTTTCACCGGGGGATTCGGGCTCCACTACGGTGCCGAGAAGATCGGCGCTTCGGTCATCCCCGTCTCCAGCGGAAACACCAGGAAGCAGCTCATGATCATGGAGGACTACCGCACCACGGTGCTGGTCTGCACCCCCTCCTACGCCATGTTCCTGGCCGAGGTCATGGAGGAGAATCAGATCGAGCGTGACAGGCTGAGCCTCAGGTGCGGGCTCTTCGGGGCTGAGCCCTGGTCCGAGAAGATGCGGCAGGAGATCGAAACCAGGACCGGCATCATCGCCACGGACAACTACGGTCTCTCGGAGGTCATGGGTCCGGGCGTCGCCGGGGAGTGCCAGATGAAACACGGGCTGCACCTGAACGAGGACCATTTCATCCCGGAGATCATCGATCCGGACACGGGAAGGGTCCTCCCACTGGGCGAGAGCGGTGAACTGGTCCTGACCACCGTGAAGCGGGAGGCCATGCCCCTTATCCGCTACAGGACGAGGGACATGACGAGGCTCTACCTGGACGATTGCCCCTGCGGCAGGACCCTCATCAAGATGGAGAAGGTGTCAGGCAGGACCGACGACATGATCATCGTCAAGGGTGTGAATATCTATCCCACCCAGGTGGAGGAGGTGCTCTTCGAATTCGAGGGGCTCACACCGCACTACCAGATCGTGGTGAGCCGGGACGGGGCACTGGACACGGTTGAGATCCTCGTTGAGGTCAACGAATCCATCTTCTTCGACGAGATGAGGAAGCAGAGGGACCTGGTGGAGAGGATCAGCGAGAACATCCGCCACGCCATCGGTCTGGCTGCCAGGGTGAAGCTGGTCGAACCGCGCACCCTGGAAAGGTTCCAGGGGAAGGCGAAAAGGGTGGTGGACAAGCGCCAGATCTGAAAAGAGCGGGATCTCAGATCTCAGGGAAATTCACCTGAGGTAACGTTTAAAGTAGATCGAAAAAGTCCTTGTTTATTTTAACAATAGTTAGATCATAAATTGCCGGCATCGGGGGATGAATGAAAAAAGCGCTCATCACAGGCGTCACAGGGCAGGACGGATCCTACCTGGCGGAGTTTCTGCTGGGCAAGGGCTACGAGGTCCACG
>CP070682.1:1439214-1448198 GCA_020352595.1 bacterium
CTCCGAAGTGAGCGCCTGGAGGATCTCCCGGGACAGTGGCGTCTCCCTGGCGAAACCGTCCAGGATCAGGGTCTTCATGCTTTCATGATACCAGACCGGCACGCGCGGGGCCTCATCGCAGTGTCAGGGATCTTCGTCCGCCACGAAGTCCCGTCACCCTCCCCGCGGAAGGGTGTCGCGTCGAGCCCCCTGCTGCGGTCTCGCCGCCCTGAAAGTCACCGCCCCCAGGATGACTGCCCCCCCCATGACGGACAGCAGGCTCGGGACCTCACCCACGCCCAGGAAGGTCCAGACGGGGTTGAGGACAGGTTCGATGAGCAGGATGATGGCCGCGTCAAGGGCCGTTACGTAACGGGTGGCGATGCCGAAGAAGACGTACG
Source organism: bacterium (assembly GCA_020352595.1). Lineage (GTDB taxonomy): Bacteria > BMS3Abin14 > BMS3Abin14 > BMS3Abin14 > BMS3Abin14. The sequence goes on from CP070682.1 coordinate 1,439,595, forward strand.
CCATCCCCAGCTGGACGACGCCCAGGAGGATGAGGCCCGCCCAGCCCTCCGCGTCGGGAGCCTTCCTGAGCATGAAGGGGAGGCACACGAGGGCCGTGACGATGTTGCCGATGAGGATGGACCCGTAGGGCGTGGCCTCCTTCTGGCGGCGGGTGAGGAGGATCAGCCACGCGAAGCTGAAACCGCTCACGACGGCCACCATGTTTCCCCAGAATCCCGATACCGTAAGCCGTTCCAGGAAGAAAAGGATCATGCCCCCTGTGACGAGGGAGATGGTCGCCAGATCTCTCCTGTTTGTCCTCTCCTTCAGGAACCAGGCGCCGAACAGGGCCACCCAGGCGGGAGCGGTGTACTGCAGGAGAATGGCGTTGGCCGCCGTGGTCATCTTGTTGGCGATGACGAAGGTGATCATGGTGGCGGTGTAGGCCGCGGCCCCCACCAGCTGGTAGAAGGATCCGGTGATCTTCATCCTGGGGAAAGCCAGGAACACGACGACGGCCGCGATGGCGCTGCGCCCGCCGGCGATGGCCATGGCGTCGAGCTGCACCCACTTGATGAGGACCCCTCCGAGGCTCCAGCACAAGGCCGCCCCGACGAGCATCAGCAGCGCCGCTTCCCGTCTCATGGTCTTTTCCGCAGCATGGAGTCTTTTACGTCCCTCGCCATCCACGGACGGAGCCGGGGTGGGGCGAACTGATCAGATCCTCAGAAGGTATCTTTGAGCGAGCCCGGCCACGTGCTTGCGCACCCAGTCGATCCTCATGTATCCCCCCCAGGAGGCGAGAAGATCGGCATAGCTCTGAGCCACGAGGGACACCGACGAGCCCTTGATCTCGTCCGTGAAGGCCTGGATCTCCAGCCGGTGACCGAGGAACTCTTCCATGCCCTGCCAGTTCTCGGGCTCCCAGAAGAGATAGAGGAGGTTCACGGGGGCGGGTCCGTAATGGGCGATGAGCCCGAGGGCCTGGCTGACGAGCTTTCTGGCGTCCAGGTATCTGAACTTTTCGGGAAAGCTGTTGAGCTTTACCACCTGGTCATACCAGATCCGGCAATTGGGTTTGTCCCGGAAGTAATGGTACTGCGGAGCGAAGGGGGTCGTCCTGGCCCTCTTTTGAAAGGGCTCCAAAAAGGCGCACTCCACCCCCACGACACCCTCGAACCCCGAGGCGAACACGTCCAGAACAGCCGGCCGGCCCATGGACGCGACCCCGACCTGCCTCTCGAACTCCAGCGTCCTGAAATGCCTCTTTTCCGTAAGGAGCATGTCAAGCGGCTGACGGAGCCACGGGGCGAAGGTGTTGACAGCCAGGGCCGAGGAAGAGTGGACCACGTGCAGCTCCGGCAGCTGCTTCCCCCTGGCCTTGAGCTTGTCGCCGTCCCCCGCCCGGAAAAAAGCCAGAGCGCTGCCCACATCTCTTCCGCCCATCCACTGGATCTCCCTCAGGTTGTTTTCCAGCTTCCAGACGGCGTCTTCCCGCTCCATCTTCACCCTGGGGTAAAGCTCCCTGAAACGATCTGTTATGGCCTTTTTCGCCCTCTGGTAGGCGGTCATCGGGAACCCCCTTGACGGATGGACAGCATCTTATCACAAAAGCCGCTCCCGGGGTCGGTGCAGTTTCTCCGTTGAAGGGATTTGCCGTGCCGCCTACCCCGGCGCCCTGGGACCGATCCTTCCGGAACGCACGGCCCCGTCCCCGGCTGCACCGGGGGGCAACGGACCTGCAGGACTGGTGGTAAAATGGAAACAGGGCGAAGAAAAGACGAAACCCGGTGACAGACCACCCGGGATCAATGGACAAGGAGGCGGCGATGGGCTACCTCGATGGGCTTTGGGAGGACAGGATCTACGACGAAAGGGGCGACATCGTCAAAAGGGATGTCATAACTCTGACCCAGGAAGGCGAGGAGATCACCGGGCAGATCCAGAGGATCTACCCCCAGGACCAGGCCCGCCGGAGGTGGAACCTCATGGGCAAGCTGCTGGGAAATGATTTCATGGCCATTTTCTGGTCCGACCTGCCCGACATCAGGAGCCACGGTTGCTGGCACCTGCGCCTGACCAGCGAGTCCCTCTTTTCGGGCTACTACCTGAAGACGGACGAGGAAGACATCTCGAGCACCAGGCCCGTGAGGCTGGATCTTGTGCGGCTCCCATAGCCGGGGTGAGGGGGCACGGACGGGCAGTGAAGGGATGTGATCCTGTTCGCGCCTACGGGAACAGGGTTCCTGCTGCCGGGCAACATACGGTGTTTCCCGGACCGCATTGAAGTGGGCGGGGATCCCGGCCGATCCTTCGCGGGCATCCGGCCCCGGCAGAAAGCTGCCGACCCGGCAGAAGGATCAGGTGAACTCCTCGAGCACCGGGCCGGAGGGGCGCTCGAGCAGCTGAAGGGCGGCCCTCAGGACCCGAGCCTGGATCTCCGGCTCTCCCGGCGGTCCGAGGGGACGGCCCAGTTCGAAGGGCACCCAGAGGGCGCGGGGCGGGCGGATCCTGAGAGTGTGCTCGCGGACGAGGCTGATCTGGGTGGTGGACAGACCCTCGTCCTCCAGGTAATGCGCCAGCGCGCCCACGGCGCGCGTGCAGTTGGGTCAGACAGGCACCAGGAAAACGGAGGTGACCCCGTCTCTGTGCATGAGCCCCGCGGCCTTCCGGGCCGAGGGTTCCATGGCGGCCGGGTCGGTGGCTCCCATGAAGGAGTAGTGCTCCCGTGCCAGGCTTCCCACCTCCCCGGCTTTGACCATGTCTCGCAGCCGATCCAGGGGAAAGACCACGTTGGGATCCTGCTTAAACCCCGTCCGGTCGAAGCTCTTGGAAACGTGGCTCATGACCAGGTCCCGGATGGGCGTTTCGAGCCTCAGGACCCGGAAATCGGCCGCCCCACGGAAGAAGGGCAGGTCACCGGAGGTGTGGATGCCGGCCGTGGAGACCACCGCAAGGCGGCTCCGGGCCAGGGCAGGTCCTCTCACCCAGGGTGTGACAGGGAAGGAGGGGAGCGCAAGGGTGAGCAGATACTCCCTCAACTGTTCTGGCAGATCCTCGAGGCGGGCCATTTCTCCTCCCGGAAGGATCCCGGAGACCACGGCCCTCCGGGCGGGTCTCCGGAAAGTCCTGAAAAGCTCACGGCCGCCGGGATTGCGGATGGAACCTCAGCGCCGCCCCGGAGCCGGCCTGCCGGCCATCCTGTGAACCTTCAGGAAGTTGGTCTTGCCCCTGGTCCCCATGGGCAGGCTGGCCGTGATGACCACATCGTCCCCCCTTCTGGCGTAGCCACCCTCCAGCAACGCTTTCTCCACCCGGGTGACCATGGTGTCGGTATCCTCCAGATGGTCCATGGGAAGGGGCACCACGCCCCAGAGGAGCTTCATCCTTCGGATTATGGTCGGCTCGGAGGTGAAGGCGACGATGGGCATGGGGGGACGGAACTTGGCGAGGACTGCGGCCGTGTAACCGGAGCGGGTGAAAGCGACGATGCACCTGGCCCCAACATCCCTGGCCGCGCTCACGGCCGCATCGGCCACAGCGAAGCCCGTCCGGTCCAGGTCCCCTTCGCGGACCGGCTCCGGTGTCGGGAGCCCAACCCGGAAAGAGGCACCTCCCTGCTCCGTCTCCGTCACGATGCGCGCCATCATCCGGACCGCCCTGACCGGGTCTTTTCCCACCGAGGTCTCGCCTGACAGCATGACCGCATCCGAACCGTCCAGAATGGCGTTGGCCACGTCGGCGGTCTCCGCCCTCGTCGGCACGGGGTTGTACCTCATGGAATCCAGCATCTGGGTGGCGGTGATCACCAGCCTCTGTTTCCTGTTGGCCTCCCGGATCAGGAGCTTCTGCGTCAGGGGGACGGTGAAGGGGGAACTCTCCACAGCCAGGTCCCCCCTTGCCACCATGATGCCGTCTGCCCTGTCCAGGATGTCCTCTATCATGCTGACGGCGGAGGGCTTCTCGATCTTGGCTATGACGGGGATATGCGAACCCATCCGTCGCAGCTCGCGCCTGACCAGGTCGACGTCCCCCGGTCTGGTGACGAAGGAGAGGGCCACCGCATCCACCCCCTCGCGGATGCCGAAGGCGAGATCGCCCCTGTCCTTGGAAGTGAAGGGCCGGGCGGAAACGGCCGAGTACGGCAGGTTCACACCCTTGCGGGATATCAGCACCCCCCCCTCCTTCACCCTGGCCGTCAGGGCATTTCCCTCGCGCCCGGTGACCACCAGGCAGAGCAGGCCGTCGTCGAGCAGGACCCTGTGCCCCACCCTGACATCCCTGAGGAGGGCTGGATAGGAAACGTAAAGGCAGTCCGCGGTGGAAGGGCGGCGGCCCGGTCGCAGGTTGATGTCGCGTCCGCTTTCCAGGTGCAGGGACTCTCCCTTCACCTGGCCGATCCTGATCTTTATCCCCTGCAGGTCCAGCAGCACCGCCACCGGCTGTCCGAGTTTCAGGCTCCCGGCCCTCAGGGCCCTGATGTGATCCCTGTGATCCTCCTGGGTCCCGTAGGCCATGTTCAGGCGGGCCACGTCCATGCCCGCCCCGATGAGGCGCTCGAGCATCCCCTGGCTCCGTGTTGCGGGTCCGAGGGTGCAGATGATCCGGGCTCTCCTCGGCCGGGTCAAGGGAGCACCCTTCCCTGAGTTGCGCACCCTCCCACAGTCCCTCCCATATCCAGGCAGGGCCTCACCTGCCCTCAGGGTTTCCCGGAGCCCCTGAGACACCGGAGGGTCGAGAGGCTCAGGCCTGTTTTCCTGCCGCTTCCACTGCCTTCGGGGGGAGGGTCTTCGTCAAGGGCGCCGGCCAGGATCCTTCTCGCCATGTCCAGATCCTCCCGGCTGACCTGCAGTCTCACTTCGCCCAGCACACCCGGATACAGGGCGTTGGCGTGGGGAGCGTGGATGTGGGCTTCGATGCCGGCCGACAGAAGGCGGCCCCTCACCAGTTCAGCTTCGAGGACGGTGGCGTGGGTCGAAAGTGTCACGAGTGTGTCGGCCATCATTTCTCTCCGCACGGCAACCGGCACGGGTCATGGGGTGAAGGCAGGGCTTCCTGTACCCCTTTCACCGTCACGATCCGGCCACGTTTCCAGTCTAACGCAGCAGCCGGAGTGAAACAACCGCGTGAGACAGCGGGGAGAAGGGTCCTGCTCTTCCCCGCAACCGGTCACCCGCACCAACGGTCTTCCCATGTCACCATCACATGATGTAAAAGACAGGGATGGGCGCCGGGATGAAAAACAGCATCATTGGAAGGAGCGGCTTTTCCCGCACCGAGTACTGGCAACAGTTCGGCAGGCTCATCTACTCGGCTGATTTCACCGCGGTCCTGACATGCCTGGGCTGGATCTTCTTCTGGCTGGACCAGATCCCGGATCACCTGATCCACTTTCACGCTTTCACGTGGATGGTGTTCGCGGCGTCCCTCTCCGCAGGGCTCTTCGGATGCTGGATCATCGTCCGGACGAGGAACCGCCTGGGAACGAGGACTGACAAGGTCGTTCTACTCGCCAAGGTCCTCTACGGGGTCACAGGCTCCCTGTCCGGACTGGTGGTGAACTCCCTTTACCCGCCTCACTGACGATGTCCCGGCCCATCAGGGGACATTCCTCAAGACAGCGGCGGGTCACTGCCCCGATTCAGACTCCCCTGGGACCGGTGTGACCGAATCACCCTGGAGCCGGAAGGTCTGGATGGCCTGGCTGGCCGGGAACTGTTTCCTCGCGCCGTCGAGAAGCTGCCTCGCCTCGGAAAGGCGGTTCTGGCTGACGAGAGCCTTCACCAGAAGGAGGGAGGCCTCCTCCTCCAGGGATGAGGGGGGTCCCTGGGAGAGCAGGTCCCTGAGGATCTGCTCGCTCTCCCAGAACTTTCTCACCTCGGCCAGTTTTTTCGCGTATTCCAGCTGGTCCGTCTGGGTGGCGCCGGGAAAGGGCACCAGGCGCAGGTCCGGCTCCCTGGCCGCAGATCTTCCCGCGGTTTGGGCTTCCTCGGGCCGGGGCGCCTGATCCCTTTCCGGCAACGCCGGCGCGACCGCCAGCCGAATCTCAGGCTCCCTGCCCCCTTCCACCTTTTCCTCGGCGCCGACCTGCTCAGCGACCCGCGACCCGGCCGACGGCTCGACGTCCCGAGGGAGTGCACCGCCCGGCAGATCGGCGGCCGCGTCCTCTTCTCCCGTTTTCACGGGCGGGGGCGGTCCAGGGGGTAGCGCCTCTGCCTTGACCACGGCTGCCGGTGCGGATCCCCCTTCGTCTGCTTTTGGCGCCTCCCGCACCGCCCCGGGGTCCGTGGCACCGACCGCTGCTTTCCCGCCGGCGCCCGCCCCTGAGGCGGGCGGGGCGACCTGGGCAACAGGAACCGGCGTCCCGGGTGCCGTCTCCCCGACCACCGTGGAGGGGCGGATGCCCTTGACCTCTCCGGCGGGCGTTACGTCAGAGGGCTCCCCCGTCCTCCGGATCCCGTCATCCGCCGGCTGTCGGGCGAAATCCTGCCCGGGTTCCGGCCCGGGTCCGGTCTGCTCCCTTGTAACGGGCAGGGCCCTTTCAGCGACAACCTTCTCCGCAGGGGGCTTTTCCATGGGGGTCGGTTCCTGGAGGGGGGTTTCCCGGGCTGCGTCCTTCCCCACCTGCGCCACCTCCGGTCGGGCCTCGCCGGGTTCCCCCACATCGAGCCGTCGCAGTCTCTCCTCCATAGGCAGCCGACTTGTGGAGACAGGGCCGTATTCACCCTCCACGGCCGCGGGCGTGCCCTCATCCCTGGAGGCGTCCGAGAGGGTCGGGGGTGCCTCGGGTACGGGCATCGGGCTGCGGATCTTCATGAGAACCCCGGCCGACACGACGACGACGAGAACGATGGCGAGGGCCGGCCCCCATCGGAGCACCGGCGCCGGCCTGCCGGCTCTGACCTGCTCGGGTACCGGAACAACGGTGGCGGCATCCTCCTCGACACGGTCCATGACCCGGACGGTGAAGACCTGCCAGTCGCTGTCCTCGGGAGACGGCATGGTCGGGCCGCCGGTTTTCCCGACGGCCCGGTCGGCAAGGCGCAGGCCCTCGAGCAGTGCCCTGCACTCGGCGCACGACTCGAGGTGTTTCCCGACCCTGCGGTTTACCGCGGGTGAGAGCTCCCCGTCATGGTAGGCCATCAGCCTGCTGTGAACCCTCGTGCACCTCATGCCTTGTCACCCCTTCGCCCCCTTTTCCCTGCGGATTGGAGGCACTCCTGTACCCGCTCCCTGGCCCTCGAGAGCCTGGACATCACGGTCCCGATGCGGACCCCCGTCGCTGCGGCGATCTCCTTGTAGGACATGCCCTCCACCACCCTCAGGAGAAGGGTGGCGCGCAGTTCTCCCGGGAGGCTGTCGACGGCGTCCTCGACTCTGACGGCGCTCTGTCTGGCCTCGAGTACCGCGGACTGGCCCGGATTGGGATCGGGCACATCCGGGGGATCCGTGTCCGTCATGCCCCTGGACCTTGCGCTCCGCGCCCGGACGTTGTTGAGGCTCGTGTTGTAGGCGATGCGCCTGAGCCAGGGCCGGAAGGGCCGCTGGGGATCGTAGGAACGCAGCGACCTGTAAACCCTGAGAAAAGTTTCCTGGGCCGCGTCGTCCGCGTCGTGATGGTTGCCGGTCACGGTGCGGGCCATGCGGTATACCGTCATCCGGTGACGGTTGACCAGTTCCTCGAAGGCCATCATGTCCCCTGATGCCGCCTTAAGGGCCAGAGTCTCGTCGCGAATCTCTTCCAAAGGAAGTTCTCCCGTTGCCTCCTGTATACCACAGGGAGCGGCCGTTTATTCCCGGCTTGCCCATGCCGCCCGAGGATATCCACGGGGGAATAAGTGCCGCGTCACGCGTGTATCAAGGATCAGGGCTCCTGATATAGAACCGATAAAACGGGCAATCTGCAAGAGGAAATATACCCAGACTCCAGGAGGACAGACATGAAAAAGAAAGGTAACGGCCCTCATCCCCTGTTCGCGGCCATCGTCCTGCTTGCGTTCCAGATCCTTCCGGGGCCGATGGATTCCGCCGCCATGGGGAAACATCTCCAGATGGACGTGACGCCCGAAAACTCCACGGTGCTCTACCGGGGCGACGGACAGAGCGTCATACAGATCCGCGTGGTGGCTCCGGATGATCTTCCACTCGCCCATCGTCCGCCCCTCAACCTGGCCCTGGTCCTGGACAGGAGCGGCTCCATGGCCGGCGAGGGCAAGATGGAGCACGTCAGGCAGGCCGCCCACATGCTGGTCGACCGCCTGGGTCCGGACGACCTCCTCAGTATCGTGACCTACAACAACAGGGTTCAGGTCGCCGTGCCCTCGCGCAGGGTGACCGACCGGCAGTTTTTCCACCGCGTCATCAGCCGGATCCAGCCCGGCGACAGGACCTTCCTGTCCGGCGGTCTGGAGGAGGGCTACCGTCAGGTCAGAAGACGCCGGAGATCCGGTTTCATCAGCCGAGTCATCCTGCTGTCTGACGGCCTGGCCAACGTCGGGGTCACCGACTCTGGCCGCCTTGCACGGATGACCGGGTCCATGTACGAGAGCGGCGTCTCCGTGTCCACCTTCGGCATGGGTTACGACTTCGACGAGGATCTGCTCGCCTCCATGGCTTCCGGCGGA
>CP070682.1:1448298-1451649 GCA_020352595.1 bacterium
AGTTTTGAAGGCAAAACAGAAGCGTTAAAAAGGTAATTATTACAATAAATTAAAAGATATACTTTAAGCATTTTATTAGTTTAGAAGCGGAGTTCGCAGAACCTGAATGCTGATGGTTGAACCCTGGAATCTGAACCCGGGACGGGAGTTTCCCCATGAAGATCAATCTGGACTGGCTCAGTGATTACGTCGAAATCAGGGAGAGCCCTGAAGAGCTCGCAGAAGCCCTGACCATGGCGGGACTGGAGGTGGAAGGGGTCGAGAGAGCGGAGGAAGAGGTGGTTCTCGAGATCTCCGTGACGCCCAACCGGCCGGACTGGCTGTGCCATCTGGGCGTCGCAAGGGAGGTGGCGGCCATATACGGACGGAAGGTGAGGATCCCGGCCGCCAAAATGAAGGAGGAGGGCCCGGACGTGCGCGCCATGACCTCCATCGACATCGAGGACCCGGTGGGGTGTCCCCGGTACAGCGGTCGCGTCGTCACCTCTGTGAGGCTGGGGGAAGCCCCCGAAAAGGTCCGGAGAAGACTCGAGTCAGTGGGTATCCGCTCCATCAGCAACATCGTGGACGCGACGAACTACGTGATGATGGAAATGGGGCAGCCGCTTCACGCCTTCGATTACCACCGGCTGGCCGAGAACAGGATCGTTGTAAGAAAGGCCGGCAGGGACGAGGTCCTCGAGACCCTTGACGGGCAGGAAAGGGTTCTCCATGATTCGGACCTCCTCATCTGCGACGGACTAGGCCCCGTTGCGCTGGCAGGCGTCATGGGAGGCATGGACTCGGAGATCACGGACCAGACGACGGACCTCCTCCTGGAGAGCGCCTGCTTCGACCCCATGACCATCAGGAGGACTTCCAAGCGTCTGGGGCTGTCCACGGAAGCCTCCTACCGCTTCGAACGGGGAACCGACCCCACCGGCACCGCCAGGGCTGTGGACAGGCTGACATACCTGATCCAGAAATGGGCCGGGGGCACGGTGTGCCGGGGCGTCTGGGACGCGCATCCCAGGCCGGAGGAGCCGCGACGGCTGTCCTTCCGCATGGAGAGGATCGGGAGCTTCCTGGGCGTGGACATCCCCAACAAGGAGGCCCTCGCGGCGCTGCGGCGTCTCGGCCTGATACCGGAGCGCCAGGACAGGAAAATATGGTCCGTCGAGGTCCCGGGCTACCGAAGGGACCTGGAGATGGAGGAGGACGTCATCGAGGAGGTGGCCCGCATTTACGGGTACGACAGGATCCCCGTGACCCTCCCTGTCGGGCGCACCGTTCCGGTGAGAACGGACCCCCTTGAAGCGCTCCAGGCCGACCTGCGGGAGGCCATGGAGGGGATGGGGTTCTCTGAGGCCATAACCTACTCCTTCATCGGAAAGGCCGAAATGGAGGAACTGGGCCTCGGGGGAGGGCCGGAACCGGTGACGGTTCTCAACCCCATCTCGGAGGACATGACCGTCATGAGGACCAGCATCCTGCCCGGCCTCCTCAAGTGCCTGAGAACCAATATGAGCAGGCGGGTGGAGGAAGTGAGGCTGTTCGAGACGGGGCGGGTTTTCCTGCCGTGCCCCGAGTGCGAACTGCCTGAGGAGCGTTTCCGCGTGGCAGCCCTGATGACGGGGAGCAGGAGCCCGAAGACGTGGTACAGGGACCTGGAGGTCTCCGATTTCTTCGACATGAAGGGCGCTGTGGAGTCACTCCTGGACGCTCTGGGGATCCCGGGCGCGGTGTTCCGTGAGATGAACGTATCCTATCTCCAGGCGGGGCAGAGCGCCTGGGTCATGGCGGGGGAGACTTCCCTGGGTCTCGTGGGCACCCTGCGGCCCGGGATAAGGGAGAAATACCGCGTCAGGCAGTGGGCCGGATGCCTTGAACTGGACCTTCACGAGATGCTCAAAGCCAGGTCCATTAAGGCCTATCGCCCCATCCCTCAGTACCCCGGATTGCTCCGGGACCTCGCCGTCGTCGTGCCGAGGGAGGTGGAGGCCGAACGGATCCTCTCCGAGATACGCAAGGTCGCTGAGAACCTTGGAAAGGCGGAACTGTTCGATCTGTACGAGGGCAAGGGGATCCCGGAAGGGCACCGGAGCCTCGCTTTCGCGCTGACCTACCAGAGCCAGTCCAGGACGCTCACCGACGAGGAGGTGGACCGCAATCTCGCCCTGGTGGTCAAGGCCCTGGAGGAGAAGTTCGGGGCCAAGTTGCGCTAAATATCTGTTTTATCGTGCAACCTGGTAGTTCAGAGTTCAGAGCAAGGAGTTCAGAGGGAACAGGTTATTTTCAGTATTTGCTTTGAACCCTGAACTTTGAACTCTGAACTGAAAAAGATCAATCCTGCCAATCTTTTCCCCTTGACGCCGAGCCCGGAAACCTTTTAAACTACAAACTCTTGAAAATGAAGGGATTTGTCTTTCAAAGGGAAAGGGTAATCCTATGACGAAGGCCGATATCGTTGAAGTGGTCCACAACAGGACGGGGTTCTCCAAGAAGGAGTCCTCGGAAGCGGTGGAGATGATCCTCGAGATCCTCAAGGAGGTCCTCCAGGAGGGCGAGAAGGTCAAGCTGTCCGGGTTCGGGAATTTTGTCATCAGGAGCAAGGAGGTCCGGAAGGGCCGGAACCCCAAGACGGGTGAGGAGATGAAGATCTCGGCCCGGAGGGTGCTGACCTTCAAACCCAGCCAGAAGCTGAAGGATCACATCAACGGAGCCTGATCCGGGGGAAGAGGCCTTCCAGGCTCGCCCCCACAGGGCCGCGATCAAGGTAAGATAGCTTGGTAACCCCGATAGAGATCCCCGACAAGCTCTTTTTCAAGATCGGCGAGGTCAGCCGGCTCACCGGTGTCAAGCCCCACGTGCTGCGGTACTGGGAGAGCGAGTTTCCCATGCTCAATCCCCCCAAGAACCGGGCCGACCAGCGTGTTTACAGGAAAAAGGACATAGAGACCATCATCACCATCAAATCCCTCCTCTACGAAGAGAACTACACCATTTCCGGTGCCCGCAAGAGATTGCGGGAGATGCGCAGCGAAGAGCGTTCCAAGGGTCAGATGGACCTCTTCATGGGCGGAGTGGACCGGAAACAGCTCAAGGCTTCCATCGACGAACTGGAAAGGGCTCTGAAGATCCTGGAAGGGTAGGGATCCAAAATGGAGCACCTGGTCCCTGGTACTTAACACTCAGTTCGCAAGTTTCCGGCACCACCTTCCTGTCCTTCCCCCCATATCCCCCTTTTTCCTGAATTTCCGTAAGTATTTTCCTCAACGGTTTTAGAAATTGACAACTTTGGAATATCTGGTATATTTTGTGTGGATATTGTCAGACTTTACAGGCATGCTGAGAGGTGACAACCCATGCAGC
>CP070682.1:1451749-1454850 GCA_020352595.1 bacterium
GCAGGCACGTCAAGTCGAACACCATCGTCCTCCTGAAGGACGGGGCTCTCGTGGGGGTGGGCGCCGGGCAGATGAGCCGGGTGGACTCGGCCAGGATAGGCGTCATGAAGGCCAACCTCCCCGTCGAGGGCTCGGTCCTCGCCTCGGACGCCTTCTTCCCCTTCCGGGACGGCATCGACGCGGCCGCGCAGGCCGGCGTCACCGCCATCATCCAGCCCGGCGGCAGCGTCAGGGACGAGGAGGTCATCGCCGCGGCCGACGAGCACGGCCTGGCCATGGTCTTCACGGGGATAAGGCACTTCAGGCACTAGCAGGCTGCTGAAAAACCCCTGGAAAAGCAGCCTGACAGGGGCGACGCGGGGGTCCCGCCATGGCGGGACCCGGATCCGAAATGTAAGAACACGAAGGATCTGCGAGGGTGGCGCCGGGTCGGATCAGGCAACCCGACGCTGAAAAAGTCCACAAGGAACTTTTTCAGCACCCTGATAGATTTCAGGTAACGGAGTTACGGAGTGTCGGTGTGACGGAGCATGGAGCGCGGCTCACGACACCGATACCCGCATACTGAGGACAGCAGACATCCCAGGAGGTAAGAATGAAGGTATTAGTCGTCGGAGGCGGGGGGCGTGAACACAGCCTTGTCTGGAAACTCAACCAGTCGCCCAGGGTCACCAAGGTCTTCTGCGCGCCCGGCAACGCGGGCATAGCCGCCGAAGCGGAGGTGGTCCCCATCGAGGTGACCGACATCGCGGCCATGGTGGATCTCGCGAGAAGGGAGAGGATCGACCTGACCTGCGTGGGACCGGAACTGCCGCTTACCCACGGCATCGTGGACGCCTTCGAGGAGGCGGGCCTGCGGATCTTCGGAGCCACCCGGGCCGCAGCAGAGATCGAGGGGAGCAAGGTCTTCACCAAGGACCTCCTTGCCAAGTACAACATCCCCACGGGCACCTACAGGGTATTCGACAACGCCCGCGACGCCAGGGCCCACCTCTCCGAGGTGGGGGCGCCCATCGTCGTCAAGGCCGACGGCCTGGCCGCCGGAAAGGGGGCCATCGTCTGCCAGACCCTCCAGGAGGCCGAAGAGGCCGTAAGGCTCATCATGGAGGAGAGGGCTTTCGGGGCCGCCGGGGACAGGGTTGTGGTGGAGGAGTTCCTCACGGGGGAGGAGGCCTCCTTCCTCGCCTTCTCGGACGGAAAGACCGTTCTTCCCCTGGCGACCTCCCAGGACCACAAGCCCATCTTCGACGGGGACAGGGGACCGAACACCGGCGGCATGGGGGCCTATTCGCCGGCGCCCGTTGTCACCGACGAGATCTTCCGGCAGACCATGGACGAGATCATGATCCCCACCATCAGGGCCATGGAATCCGAGGGGAGGCCCTACAAGGGGGTGCTCTACGCGGGGCTGATGATCAAGGACGGCAGGGCCAAGGTCCTGGAGTTCAACGCGCGCTTCGGCGATCCGGAGGCCCAGCCCCTGGTCATGCGCCTTGACGGGGACCTCGTCCAGATCATGGAAGCGGTCATCGACGGGCGCCTCGACGAGGTCATCCTCAACTGGCACGACGACGCCTCCATCTGCGTCGTCATGGCCTCGGGCGGCTACCCGGGTTCCTACGAGAAGGGGAAGGTGATCAGCGGCCTCGACGAAGCCGGCGCCCTCGAGGACGTCAAGGTGTTCCACGCCGGAACGTCGCTCAAGGACGGGAAGATCGTCACGGCGGGGGGCAGGGTCCTGGGCGTCACCGCCAGGGGCAGGGACATCCCGCAGGCCATCGAGAGGGCCTACGAAGCCTGCAGCCTCATCACGTGGGAAGGCGCCCAGTACAGGAAGGACATAGGGGCGAAGGCGATCAAGTTCCTCAAGTGAGTCCAACGTCTAACGCCCACCGTTCGGGAGGGAAACCGAGTTTACCTGACGGCGTTGGACTTTGGACTTTGGACATTGGACCGGATAAGGGAGAGGTTTAAATGGATCAATTCGACGTCCTCATACTCATGGGCAGCGCCTCCGACGAGGAGGTCATGGAGGAGGCCGCCAGGACACTGGAGAGCTTCGCCGTCCCCTTCCGCGTGGCGGTGGCCTCGGCCCACCGCTCGCCGGAGCGCGTCCGCAGGCTCGTCGAGGAGGCGGAGAGGGACGGCTGCCGGATCTTCATCGCCGGTGCCGGGTGGGCGGCCCACCTGGCCGGTGTCGTGGCCTCCCTGACGGTCCGACCCGTCATCGGTGTGCCCATCCCCTCCTCCCCTCTCCAGGGGCTCGACTCCCTGCTCTCCACCGCCCAGATGCCCGGCGGCATCCCCGTGGCAACGGTGGCCCTTGGCAGGGGGGGAGCCAGGAACGCGGCGCTCCTGGCCGTATCCATCCTCGCCCTCGCCGACGACGACCTCAGGGAAAAGCTTGCAGGCTATCGCCGGGAGATGGCGCAGGAACTGGACCGGTGATGCCCCAGCAGATCGACGAGAGCCTGTTCCGCCAGGCCGTTCGCATCCTGGGGGAAGGGGGGCTGGTCATAGCGCCCACGGAGACCTTCTACGGCATCCTGTGCGACGCCTGGTCCCAGAAGGCCGTCACCAGGCTCCTCCAGCTCAAGGGGCGGGGATACGGCAAACCCATCCCCCTCATCGCCGGCAGCGCCATCATCGTTCGCAACGTCGCCAGCGAGGTCCCCCCCGTCTTCCGGTACCTCGCCCGGGAATTCTGGCCGGGACCGCTCACCCTCGTCCTCAAGGCCGGCAAGGGATTCCCCCGCGGCATCACGGCGGGGACCGGCAGCATCGGCATCCGCATCCCGGCGCAGTCGCCGGCCCTGGACCTTGCCAGGTTCTACAGGCGGCCCCTCACGGCCACCAGCGCCAACTTCGAGGGCAGGCCCGCCCAGAGATGCGCCAGGGAGCTGGACCGGGACCTGGTCCGGCAGGTGGACCTCGTCATCGACGGCGGCTGGACCCCCGGCATGCAGCCTTCGACAGTGCTGAACCTCACCACGGATCCGCCTTCCATCATAAGGCACGGCGCCCTGGGCGACCGCGTCCTGGAGTTCCTGGGCAGGCTGCCCGGGAACCTGGGACTCTGATCTTCTCCCGAAATCCCGGGA
>CP070682.1:1454950-1457564 GCA_020352595.1 bacterium
CCGCCTGGCGCCCCGCGCCCTCGCCTCGTGCCATATACACCCTCTCGTCCACCTCCCCCTGAACAGGCGCCTCGCCGGGTCGCAGGAAGGAGATGGTCTTCTTGATGATCCCCCCCGTCGGTATGGCGATGATGAGCCCTCCGAGCCCCCCCATCTCTCCTCCGACGAGGATGACGGCAAGGGTCTCGAGCTGGTTCAGGCCCACCCTGTTCCCCACGATCCTGGGGGTGAGGACGTAACCCTCGATGGCCTGGGCCACCGCGAAGGTGGCCGCCACCGCCAGGACCTGCCCCCAACCGGAGAAATCCACCATGAGCACCATGGCGGAAGCGAGGATCCCGACTATGGTGCCGACGTAGGGGACGATGAAAAGCACCCCCGCGACGACACCTATGAGCACCCCGAAGCGGATGCCCGACAGGCCCAGCCCCAGGGAGTAGAGAACGGCAAGGGAAAGGGCCACCAGGATCTGTCCCCGGATGAACCCGCTCAGGACTCCGTCAACCATGACCAGGTAGTCCCGGACCCTGTCCCTGAAGGAAAGGGGCACAAAGCCGTAGAAGGCTTCCTTTATGGCCTCGAGATCCTTGAGAAAGAAGAAGAAGAACACGGGGATGATCACCACGTTGACCAGGGCCAGGATCGTGCCCATGACGCCCGAGGTGGCCCTGAAGAGTCCTGTCACGAGGGGCCTGAAGGTGCTCCACCCGCCTGCCAGAAAGCGCCCCTTGACCTCCTTGAGCAGTTCCGGGACGCTTCGCGTCATCTCCTCGGGGAAAAGCCGCCACGCGGCTACTTTTCCGAGGGCCTTTTCGGCCAGTTCCGGGGCCTCCCGCACGAACTGAACCGCCTCCCTCCAGAGATAGGGCACGAGGAAGGAGAGGACCAGGGCCAGCGTCCCGGCTGCCAGCAGGAGGATGACGAGGATGGAGAGCACCCTGGGCACCTTCCTGTGCTCGAGCCAGTCCACCATGGGGTCCAGAAGGTAGGCCAGGGCGAAGGCCAGGGCCAGGGATTTGAAGGCCCCGGGGGCGAGCAGGATAACGGCAACGATGGCCGTGAAGCCGGCTGCTATGAACGTGTAGAATTTTCGCTTTTCATCCATTGCGATTATTGCCGTAGTGTCTAGTGCCTGCCCTGAGCAAGTGTAGCGCGCCGAAGGGTCTGGAGTCCTTGTCCGCCGTAGCTGGATGACTGGTATCAGCCAGGCGGAATGTGTCTTGGAAAATCCCTAAAACCCTAGCAGAGCGTGGGGAGCGGTGGCAAGGCCAAACGGCAATTTGGGGTCGGAGGTTGAATTGTGATATTTTCCCTCGTCTCGGTTTTTCCCGGCTCCCCCTCGACCTGGCAGCGATCTTGCTAGCACTTCTCTCCATTGCCTTTGATGCGGAGGAAAACCATGGCAAGACCGATCAGGCTGCAGTTCCCTGGAGCGATCTACCATATCAGCGCACGCGGTAACCGAGGTGAGGATATCTTCATCGATGATTCCGACCGAACTCTGTTCCTGAAGCTTTTGGCCGACAACGCAAAACGGTTAAACTGGCTCTGCCACGCCTACTGCCTCATGGACAACCACTATCACCTCCTCCTGGAAACCCCGGAGGGCATCCTGTCTGGCGGCATGCGACACCTCAACAGCGTCTATGCCGGTCGGTTCAACAGAAGGTACGGCCAGGCCGGACACGTCTTCCAGGGACGTTTCACAGCGAGGCTCATCGACGGGACCGGAGACCTCCTCAGCACGGCGAGATATATCTGCCGCAACCCCGTCGAAGCAAAGGTCGTTGATGACGCCGCAGACTGGAGGTGGAGCAGTTACAGGGCCACAGTGGGCAAGGAACGAGCGCCTGAATTCCTCACAACGGATCTGGTACTTAACTGTCTGAGCACCCGTCATTCCCTTGCCAGGGAATTCTTCAGCCGTCTCGTGCACACGGACCTGGGGAAAAACTGCGAGAGGATGCCGGACTTCATTCGACAAATGAGCACCGATCCGACTCTCTCCAACAGGCTCAGGCCCATCATCGACATGAGGCAGTCCTCTGGTTCAGTGCAGCGCAAGCAGAGGATCCTCTCCCGCCCCCCCCTCGAGAACCTATTTATGGGATTAGACGCGGGGCAGCGGGAGCAGAGGGACGCCGTAATACGGGATGCTTTCCGGCACTATGGGTACAGGCAGACGGAGATCGGAAGATTCCTCAACCTGGACCGCTCGACGATCAGCAGGATCGTCAACAAAACCGACTGAACAGATCGGTCGCGTCACAATTCAACCTCCGACCCCGGCGCCCCTGGATGGAGTCGGGTATTCGCTCGGAATAACAAGGTTTTTCCCCCTATTTAAGACCTTCTCTGCGTCCCTTCCGACTTCGCTCTTTGAGCTACGACGGACAAGCCGCGTACTCTGCGGTTAAATCGGATGGTTTAAATAGATTGCGAGATCGCTTAACTCGGGGAATGGCCCGCGATGACAGGCTTTGGGCCTTGGGTAAAAAAAAGGCCCAGCAGGATCACCTGCTGGGCCTTTCGAATTAATTCCGGCAACGACTTACTCTCCCACACAGTCGCCCATGCAGTACCATCAGCGCTGAGGAGCTTAACTTCCGTGTTC
>CP070682.1:1457664-1466389 GCA_020352595.1 bacterium
ACCGAGATCCCGGCCGAAGCCTTTCTTCTGCCGGCTGTGCCCCTGCCGCTCAGGACTCCGAGGACTCCCATCCTTGAAACCCGGCTTCTGATCTCCTCACGGCTGGAAGGGGGCTCTGCCCCGGCGGCTTTTGCCGGTTCGTCTGCCGACGGCGGTGGCGCCTCCTCAGCCTTTTCCCGGACGCCGGGGGCCTCCCCGGCCTCTGGGGCCGCTTTTTCCACCGCCCTCGTGATGCGGCTGGGCGGAGGGGCCACCGGTTCGAGGATCAACCTGGAGATCCTCCTGGGGAGCTCCCCGATGGTGGTGACATCAGGGATAGGGTACCTGAGCAATCCCCTCACGGCCATGACGTACAGGAGAAAGACCAAGGTGAGGAGGAGAAAAAAGGTCATGTCCGTCCGGTCCGGCATCAGCAAACGGTATTTCACGGGCACCCGACCGTGGCTCTGCGGCTGCAGGACTCGCTCGGGTTCAGCGATAGCGACCGTCTCCAGCAGGAGGCTCGATCCCTCCGTTTCGATCTGGGCCGTCATATCCCCCCGGATGGGGACGCGGTACCCTTTCCTGCCCTTTCTGGCGAGCCCCCACGAGACCATGGCCTCGAGGGAGAGGGTGGAACCGGCAAGGGTGAAGGACCCGGTGGCGTCGGGGGGCAGGTGGATCACATAACCGGACCAGCCCGCCGTGAGCAGTTTTCTCCTTGCTGGCCTGCTGTGCGGATCGACGATCTGACATCGCCAGTGGTGACCCGAATAGACCGTACCACCGGTGACCGGTGTATCCGAGACGACACGCCCACGCCGGAGCAGCTTTATGCGGAGCCCGGGTCTGGCCAAACTCACTCCCTCTGGAAAACGGCCAGGGACTGGTTGATGAAGCCTGCCTGTCCACAGGTGTAGAGCACCTTCTTCAACAGGCTGAAGGGGATGTCACGGTCCCCCTCGAGGACGAGCCTTCCCGTGAAGTCCACGTCGGGGTTGACGGCCGAGATCTCCTCATACTGTCTGGCCCTGGCCATGAGGACATCATAAAGCTCCGGTATGAGAAGAGCCTCGGATGCCTCCGCAGCCGCCAGGTCCACGGAAAGGACCCTGCCGTCCACCACCATGGTCGTCCTGGAGAGCTCCACCACCAGACCGGGTTCCGGCGATGACTGGGTCGTGGAAAAGGGCAGGAAGAGGTCGGCGGGGATGGTCAGGATGAGGCCCTCGGCCGAGTAGCTCTTGAGGAGGAAGATGATGAGGATGGTGAACATGTCCAGCATGGAGGTGATGTTGAGCACCAGCAGGGAGGGTCTCCTCGATCTCGTGACCCTTCTTTTTGTGGGGGCGTGGGCCAAGGTCAGGAGCCCTCCAGGACCCTGTCCGCCAGGGAGATCTCCGGGAAGAGTTCAACGCCCCCGTTCTCCCTGACCGCGTCCATGACATCGATGATGGTCTCGTACCTGATGCGGCCGTCCAGGAGCAGCACGGCATCCCTCTTTTGCGGCGCTGCCTGCTTTATCCTCATCAGGGCGCCCGTGAGGCGCTCCAGGTTCAGGTTGCTGACGATGTTCTCTTTAAGCAGCACCTTGTCATCCCTCCTCAGCGTCAGCTCTGTGGGAGTCACGGTCACGGCGAGAGTGAAGTCTCCCCCTGCGTCGGTGACGCCTTCCTCGAGGAGTGCCTCCTCCAGGGTCGGCAGGTAGAGGTTCACGATGCCGACCTTCTGGAAGAAGGCCGTCAAAAGGAGCATGGGGATCAGCGCCACGAAGAGGCTGAGAAACGGAGCGATGTTAAGATCCAGGATGAAGCCGGGTTTTTTCCTTCTGTGGGAGGGTTTGAAGGCCATCTACAGAGGACTCCCCGTGCGAGAGACCATGTTGACCATCTTGACGGCCACGCGGTCCACCTGCTCGACCAGGTTGTTGGCCCTTGACTGGATGAAGGCATAGAAGAACAGGCAGGGGATGGCCACGGTGAGGCCGAAAGCGGTGGTGTTGAGAGCGATGGCGATGCCCTTCGCCAGGATGGCCCCTTTCTGGGCCGCTTCGGCCCCTGCCACGGCGTTGAACGACTGCATGAGGCCGATGATGGTACCCAGGAGACCCAGGAGGGTGGCGACGTTGGCAGCCATGGCAAGGTAATGGACCCTCTTCTCCACCAGGGGGAGGACCTCCATGGCCGCTTCGTCCACCGCGTTCTGAACCTCCCTGACACTGCATCCGGTGCAATCCAGGGCTGCCGCGACGACCCTCGGGATGGGGGTGTCATCACAGAGCCTGCGGGCACCCTCCAGGTCGCTTTCCCTCACGAACTCCTCGATCTTCCTGAGGAAAGACCAGTCGTTGATGCGATAACGGACAGCGAGAAAGTATATCCTCTCCACGATGATGGCGGCGGCGAAGACGGATGTGGCCAGTATGGGGTACATGAAGGGACCTCCGTCCCTGAAGGCCTTGGCAACGAGAGCGACCATTCTATTGCCCTCCCTCGGGTCCCTGAGGACCGGTGAGCAGGACCCTGGTCCTGACCTCGCGGTCCAGGTCCAGGGGATCGTTGTAGTTTGAAGCCTCCCGGCTGAAATCGCGGTCCAGCGGGATCTTGCTGAACCTAATTCTGGTCTTAGGGATGATGTAGGTGATCTCCGGGTGCTCGATGATCCCTATGATCTCGGTCTCTTCCATCCTGATGTAGGTCCTGGGCCGGCTTTCGTCGGCTGCGAGCACCGTGGTGGAACAAGGCCATATTAGGCAAATTGCCAGAAAGGTCAACACGCGCTTCATACACGATCCTCCCCTGGGTCGGGATGATTTGTCTGTCACCATCTTTCCGGAAGGGTGCGGAGGTCTGCCCCGCCCCTTCCGGGGTCACCGGTTGTACACAACCCCTTTCAGATACTCGATCCAGCCCTTCACTCTCTGGGATCCCGGTCCCTCCTCCTCAACGTAGGCCTGGTACTGGACCAGGGCGCTGTCGGGCTCACCGCGGTACAGTTCCAGGAGAACGCCCAGATTAAGGTGCAGATCCGGGTGAGGCGCCCGCTCGATGCCTTTCTCATACACACGCCGGGCCTCAGAGAACTTGCCCTGCCTCCGGAGGGCGAGGCCCAGGTTGAGGTACCCTTCATGCCGGTCCGGGGAGGCCTCCACGGCCCGGAGGAACTTTCCTTCCGCTGAGGCCACATTGCCCCTCTGCAGGTCCGTGGCGCCGAGCAGAAGCCAGGTGGTGAAATCGTGACCCTCCTCCGTGGCCGCTTCCAGATCCATGGAAGCCTCCTGGGGTCTTCCTTCCTTGAGCAGCAGGAGAGCCCTGGTGTGGAGCAGCTCGCGGCTGGCCAGTTTTCCGCCTGAGAGAAGTCTTATGGCTTCGCTGGATGAGCCCATCATCTCCAACGCCACCGAGAGGTTGTTGCGCGTCATGACATCAGCTGGGTGGGCGGCCAGGGTCTCGGAAAGGATGTCCCTGGCGCTCTCGAGGTAGCCGCCGCGCATCCTGAGGAGGGCCAGCCTGTTGGCTGCCGCCGGGGTTTTGGCCGCCTCATAGGCCTGGAAGAAATACCGGTCGGCGGCGGTGAGGTCGCCCGATTCCAGGGCGATCTGGCCCAGGACTGTAAGGCTGATCTCGTTGGCCGGATCGAGGCTGGCGGCGCGCTTGAGGTCCTCAACGGCCCCTGTGGTCTCGCCCCTGCGCAGGGCAGCCAGCCCCGAGATGGTCCAGCTGTAGGTGCTTTGCGGCAGCAGCTCCGTTATGCGGAAAACATCAGCGGTGTCGATCTCCCTGCCGGCGTCATAGGAGTTCCAGAGCGAACCCAGAAGCGCATAGGAGTCCTCCAGGGGTGATCCTTTTGACCCTTCTGCCGCAACGGGAGCGGGAGGCGCCCCGCGCCCGGGGCTCCCGGCCGAAGCGCCGGAAGGCGGAGTCGGCTTTTCCGGAGAGACCGCACAGCCCTGACATAGCCATCCGGCCAGAAGGAACGACATGAGCAGGGCAGGCAGGCGGGTCGGTCTCATCAGAAGATCTCCCGGCCATCGGTTGAAGACCCGCCGGGCCCCACGGCCTGAACTCGCTGAATGTCGGGCAGAGGGGGCAGCCGCGGGGGCGGCGGGTCGACAAGTGTGGTGGGATAGGCCGCCTCCTCCTCCCTCTGATAGGCCCAGGGTGCCAGTTCCGCCAGCCTCTCGTAGGTCTTCTCGATCCACGGGTCGAGGATTTCCAGGGAAACGGCCCTCGTGACATTCACCCGATAGGCCTCCAGGGCCTTTTCCTCGAAAGGATAGGCCATTTCCTGGAGCAGGAGCTCATACTCCTCCAACTCCGCATCGTTGAACCCCCCGGGTCGTGGCGAAGAGAGGATGTCTTCCTTGAAGAGCTCGAGGGCCCTGCCTATGAAGTAGTTGGAAGCCGTGATGACGTCCGCCGTCCGGTAGCTGCCCGCGGCCACGAACTTCCTGATCACGTCCTGCAGGAGCTCACGCTTCCTGAGGATGGTGTCTTCCACCGGCGGCTGGAGATGGTAGGCATCATAACGGGAGAAGGAGTTTTCGGCGATGCGGAGCTGGCTTCGGGCCGCCCAGCCGGCGATCCCGGACGGATCCTTCCCCTTCTTGCCCAGGGCGATGGTCCTCTCAAAGGCAGCCTGTGCGCCGGGCCAGTCGCCCAGAGCTTCCAGGTCCCGGCCCAGAAGGTGAGTCTGTCGGGTGAGTTCTTCCATGGGCTCCGGAAACTGGGCAATGTATGCGGACCGGGTCGAGGCGGCCCGGGCTGGCGCGTTGCCGGCCGAATAGAGCTGCGCGGCCTTCAGAAGGGCCTCCGCCCTCTCCCGACCCTCCGTGCGGGAGGCGAGGACCATGCTGTCATCGGCGGCCCTGACGGGATCGCCCAGCGCCTCCAGGATGAGGACGGACATCTGGAGGGCTTCGCTGGCGAACTCTGATTCCGTGTAACTGGCGGCGAGGGTCTCGAAAAGGGAGGTGGCTTTGCGCTCCAGGCCGATGGACTTATAGATCTTTCCGGCGTTGTAGAGGGAGACCTGGGCAACGTCCGCTTCGGGGAACTGATCGTAGATGGCTTCGAACCTTTCCGCGGCTTCCGTGGCTTTGCCGCTCGCGCTCAGGGATTCGGCATGTTTGAAGAGGCTGTAGACGTGCAGGCGTTTTGCCTCGGCGGATTCCCGATCCTCCACAGCCTTTCTCCATGACTCCTTGAACCAGGCTGCGGCCTGCCTGAACTCTCCCTCCTTGAAAAAGGTCCTGGCGATGAGCATGCGGGCCTTGCCGGCCTCCGGCGAATCCGGGTATTCGCGTATCACCCTTGAAAAATGTGCACGCGCTCCGGAAGGGTCTTCGAGGTTGAGGGTGATCTCGCCCAGGGCCAGGATGGACCTTGAGGCCTCCTGTCTTTCACCGGCCACGGTTGTCAACAGTTCCACGCTGCCCTGGAGCAGGGGCAGATCCACCTTTCCGAGCCCTTCGTAGGTGCTGATCTGGAAGGCCACTGACGTCAGGATGGCCTTGGCAGCTATGTCTGAACACTGTTCCTGTTGGGCGAGGGTGTTGAGGGAAGCGGCTGCTTCCGGGTAACGGTCCAGTTCCGTCAGGACGATGCCCTTCAGATATCCGGTGTCGCAGGGAGTGCCTGATACGGCCATCGCCTCGTAGGCCGTCAGGTCCGCCAGGGCCTGCAGCAGTTCCGCCTCCCTGCCGCCGGTCTGTGAGCGGGCCCGCCGGCGCCCGGCGGAGGTCGCAAGGTTCTCGAGGACGAGGGCGACGGCGCTGCTGCGTTCTTCGGCGGAGGCGACGCTGTACCACGGCGTGCCGGGCCCTATGTGGTCCTTCAGCGTCTCCGAGACTTCCAGCGAGGCCAAAAGGTCGCCGTAGACGTGGTAGCTCTCCACGAGGTGCTGAAGGACGGCGGGAAGGTCCCTGCCTGCCGGATATCTGTTGACGTAGGTCCTGTATGTGCCGATGGCTTCGGGGTAGAAGGACCTCTCGCGATAGAGATTCGCCAGCTTCAGGAGGATGAGGGGCGAGGTGGGATCAGGGCCCCTTTTCTCCAACCGCCTGACAAGAGCCGGGGTGCCGCCGCTTTCGGCGTAGGCCCTGGCAATGATGTCCATGCTCTCGTTGAGGAGGTTCTCACCGGTGGTCGTTCTCTGGATATCCAGGTCGATGATGGAAAAAAATGTGTCGATGGCCTGGTCGTAATCGTCCCTGTTGTAATAGCACCAGCCCAGCTTGTAGAGCGCTTTCTCCCTGTATTCCCACTGGCCCCGCTGAACGACGAACAGGTAGTGCTCGATGGCCTGGTTCATATCCTCCATGGTGAAATAATGCTCTCCCAGGCGCATGTGGATCTCCACGGCGTACCGCGTGTCCGGGAAGGTCTGAACCAGTCGCGCGTACCCTTCGGCCGCCCTGTCCTGGTCGCCCTGTTCGGTGAAGCAGTAAGCCATGCCGTAGAGGGCGTCCTCGGCCAGAGGGTGCTCGGGAAAATTCTCGATGACGACACGGTAGGCCTCGATGGCTTCAGAAAAATCGGGGATGACGGACGCGGTGTCTCCCTGCGTCTCCAGGATGGACCTGATCCTCTCCCTCTCGGTGTCGAAGAGCAGCTCCGCGAGCCTGAAGGATGCCTCGGCCATGTAGTCGCCCCTGTTCAGGGGGAACGTCTTCAAAAGGGTCCTGTACAGTTCAATGGATCTTTGCCTGGCCTCCTTCTCCTGGAGCAGAAGAAAGTCGGCGCCGGTCCTTCGCGTCTGACGCTTCATGTCGTCGAGGCGGGCCCTCTCCTGCTTTTTCGTCCTCTCGATCTCAAGGAGGAGTCTCGCCTCCCTCTCGCGCGGCGTGAGGGGGCGCTCTGCCGGCGGCGTCCGGGGCACCGAGGCGCATGACACCAGGATGAGCGCCAGTGCCGCGAGCGCGACCCTTCTCACTGCAACGCCTCCCGCAGGACACGCACAGTGTCCTCCATCCGGCTGATCTCGATATCCGCGGCCGTGTACAGGGTTCTGGCCTCCATTTCGTGCAGCTCATCGGCTGACGCGGCCGAAAGGGCCATGAGACGGCGGGACCGGACAAGGGCCACCCCGTCTGCAAGGGTGTCAAGCCTGGCCTTGAGGGGCGCGTCGAGGCGGTCCAGGGCGGCCGTGATCCTCCCTGCCAGATCGTCCAGGTCTCCCCTGCGCCGGATAAGCAGGCTTTCTGCCTGGGTGCAGCCGGCCAGGACCCGGTCAACGAGGTTGTTTCCGGAGGCCACCCTTCCCGAGGTCAGCTGCTCGAGCCGCACGGCGTGACCTTTGAGAGACAACCAGAGCTGTCCCTCGAGCCCTGTGAGGGCGGACCTGATATGTTTGAGAGTCCGCCTCGAGGATACGAGGTCCAGGTAGGCCTGCTTCCTGACCAGGTTGAGCTGCGCCTCCAGCTCCGTGACCGTCACGGAGCCCTCAAGGCTGTTGATCAGTTCGGAGAAGGCGTCTGCCTTGCCCGCAGAGTTTATTATTAGATCGAGACGGCCCTTGAGTCGGCCGATCCTGGACAGGGTGGCGACGGATGACTGCGTGCCGAATCTGTCAAGGGAGGAGTCCTGGAGGGCCCTGCGCATGCCATCGTCAATGGCGACCAGGCGACCCCGGATATCCTGCATGCGGGCCATGCGGGCACGATTGAGAAGGATCTCATGATCCGTCAGCCGGATCTGTTCCTGAACGAGGGACAGATCCCCTTCCAGGCGCCGGCTCAATGCCGAGGTCGAGGAAAGGACCAGCTCGATGCCCCTGAGGAGGGCCGTTGAGTGCCTGACGATGGGGTCTGTCGAAAACTCCCCGATCCTGCTCCAGGCAAGATCAGGGATCCCCGACCCGTCCAGGTCGAGCCGGGCTGGGGGACGGATGAGGTGCTCCACCAAGAGGACCAGGTTACTGCCCGGTCCGAGTTCCGTCTCGCGCAGGGCGGTGAACCAGGCGGTGGCCTCACGGATCCTATGGAGATGTTGTTCCAGCATCTGGCCGGCCAGATCGTAAAGCCCCAGTTCCCTGTAGCAAAGGGCCAGGTCAAGGGTGGACTCCCATATCACGCTGCTCCGGCGGTGGGTGTCGGACAGCTCCTCAAGCCTGAGTACTGCCCCTTCCAGGTCTCCTGACCGGATCAGGGACCATGCGTGCCCGAAAAGGGCCTCCGGTGCAAAAGGGCTCGAGGGAGGCACGGTGAGAAAGGATTCCCTGGCCCGGCCCGGCTGTCCCGACTGGAGAAGAGCGTATCCCCTCACGAGGTACAGGAGGTCCGTCATGGCTGAGGTCTCGCCGGTTGTGACGGACCCGAGCCGTTCCAGGGAGGAATCCCAATTTCCGGTGGCGGCCCTCAGGCTTGCGGCTGTGATGGCGGCCTGGATCCTCGTCGTGGAATCCCTGGCCAGCGATCCGTCAAGCAGTTCCAGGGCAGGAGACAACTCACCTTGACGGATCCGGTAGGCCGCGAGGGCGAGTGAGGCTTCTCCTGTGAGGTCGTCGGGTATGCCTGTATGGTGGATCTCGGGTCGGTCTTCGGTGAAATCCAGGAGGGACACATAATCCACCAGCGCCTTTTGCCAGAGGGGGGTTCCCGCTGTTTCATCGCGAAGCGCCTTTTCCAGGATCCCGGCCGCAGCGCCGTACAGGCCGAGCTCCCTCAAAGCGGCCCCTTTCAGATACAGATAAAGCGGGTGGTCTTCCTCATCCGGTCCTGTAAGCCCTGCGGCCCTGAGGGGGTCTC
>CP070682.1:1466489-1470347 GCA_020352595.1 bacterium
AAGTTCTTCTTTAGTAACATAGCCCATGTCTTCTTTTTCAGCTTCTACTTCTTCAACTTCCATCTCTGGGTCCACAAGGACAGCCCCTACAAGACCGCGGCCGACTTCATCGCCGCGGCCAGGAAGGAGAGCCTGACCGTGGCCGGGACTGGCACCAAGCAGGAGGACGAGATCGTCTTCAGGGCCATCGAGAGGCTCATGGGGACGAAGCCCTTCAAGTACGTGCCCGAGAAGGGCGGCGGTGACGTTGCCAAGTCCCTCGTGGGCAGACACGTGGAGGCCACGGTGAACCAGGTCAGCGAGGCGGGAGGCTTCTACCCCGACTACCTGCGCCCGCTGTGTGTCTTCCAGGACGACCGGCTGGCCATCAAGGGCTACGAGGACGTGCCCACCGGCAAGGAGGCCGGCATCAACCTGAGCTACAACATGATGAGGGCCGTCTTCGCGCCTCCCGGCATCAGCAAGGAAGCCAGGGACGGCATGGTGGAACTGTTCCGCAAGATGTCCCAGGACCCCGAGTGGCTGGCCTTCGCCGCCAAGACGGGCCTGAAAGCCACCCTGATCACGGGCGACGAACTGACCAAATTCGTCGAGAACTTCGAGAAGACCCACATCGAGATCATGAAGTCACAGGGCTGGATCAAGTAGGACCACCGGCACAAACCTCCAGGGGGCGTGGGGATCGCAAGGGCCCCACGCCCCCTTTCTGTTTTCCAAAGGTCTTTTCCCCGGACCGGTCGTCGGCGTCAAACTGAGTGAAAAGGGTTGTGACACCGGGATCCACACCCCCCGGGTGTGTCCCGTTGTGTTATGATTCCTGGAAATGGTACCGACTACGGTCTGGTCCCTGTAACAGCCATCCCACAAGGAGGAAGCCCATGAGCAAGGACGTTCATCACTGCAAGGGCGGGGCGGACTGCCACGACGAGAACCACCTGTGCAAGATAGTCATCCGCAAGGAGTTCGACCGGGTGCGCGAGATCGCCAGGGACGCGAAATACTACTGCCGCAACTGCGGCCGGGCGGCCCACAGCGAGGCGAACCTCTGCAAGCCCTCCCGGATCTAGGAGGACTCCACAGGCAAAGAAACGGACATTCCCCGCGGGCTCATGCGGATGACGTTGGGCCTGTCCGCGCGGAACAAAGATCAAGTCCCAAAAGACAGGGCCGGACCTGGATCCCGGGCCTGTCGGCCGCCGGGGTCAACCCTGGTCAGAGGATGTTGTTCAAGATCCTGGCCGCGGATTCGTGCCTGGACTTAACGACCTGCGAAAGTTCAGCGGGCGCGGCGCTGCCGCCCATCCTTTCCCTCAGCTGCCCCACCTGCAGGTTGAACTGGGAGTAGATCTCCCGGATCCTTGCCCTGTAATCGTATCCTGGTGTTCCCTGCGCCTCGGCAACCACCCCTTCGAGACTCGCGCCCAGCTGAAGAAGCAGCCCCCTGAACTCCTCGAAATAGGCGGCCTGGGCGGGTTCGAGGGCGACAGGCAAGGGTTCCTCGGCCAGGGCCCGGATCCGGGCGGCCACGTCCCTGACGGACGCGAGAGGATCCGTCCTGGTGCGGCGGGCCCTGTTCCCGAAACAGCCGGGAAGCAGAAGGGCTATGGCGAGGAACAGGATCAGCAGCCGCCAGGCCCTTCGTGCCTTCCATGACGCTTTCACGAAGCTCACCTCCCGCTGGAGCTCAGGACCATCCGGACCAGCCCTCGGGACCACCATTACCACCTTTGACCGTCGGAGTCACCAGTCTGGACCCTGTGCGGCAGGTGCCAGGGAAGATGTCCGGTGGCTGTGCCGGGAAGACGAAGGGAACCGCCCCGTAGGGGGATTTTCTGCTCTTGGACCTTGATTTTGAAATTCTCCATCGAGTAGATTGGGTTTATTATTTCCTGCCTCACGGGGGTGCCCATGAGAAGGCCTCTATTTATCATCGTCCTGATGGCCCTTATCTCCATGATCCTGGCTGGCTGCGGGGCCGATGAGAAGACATCCACCTCCCAGGCCGTCGTGACGCCGCCCGAATTGAGCCTCGTCGGCACCTACATGCTGCAAGGTTTCCAGACGGACTATTACGATACAAGCTATAACTACGTCGGGAGCATCGACCAGACGGCGTACGCCTCCTGGTCGGCGCAGCTCCAGCTGGGATCGGGCCAGATCTACCAGGCCTACGCCCTCGAAAGCGCCCGGGGGGAACTCGCCGGGACCTATGCCGTCACATATACCAGCGGCACCTGGGAAGGGACCTTCCTGGTGACAGCAGACGGAGTCGGTCAGGAGTGGGATTTCCTGTGCTCCGGTGACTCCATGCTCACCAGTGTCATCGGTTACGATCCGTACCTCGACCTCTTTTACATAGACTACAATTACTGGACCAAGACCTCCGACACCCCGACGGCCTTCTGAAGGTCCTTGAACAGCCGCTTAAGCATATCAGGCACATACACAAGATCCCGGCCCTTTGCCCAGGGGCCGGGGTCGCGGTGCGCGGGAGAAGAGGAATGACCATGCCCAAGCCAAAGCCCCTGGTTTGTCTGTTCGCCGCAGGGCTCCTTGATTCCCTGGCATTGGTGAGCCCCTCACAGGCGGCAAAGGGCGATGACCCGGCCGCCGAGATCGTGAGCATACAGGGTGTGGGCCAGTTCAGGGAGGTCGAGGAACAGCCGTGGCGGTCGGCCGCCATGGAGCAGGACCTTTTCCAGGGGAATTTCGTGCGGACCGGCGATTACAGCCGCATGGGGCTTCTCTTTGCGGACCGCACGCAGATCAGGCTCAACGAGAAAACAGTTCTCCAGGTCAAGCAGGTCCAGCCGCCGGTCCCTGACAGGGGCGGGACGATCCTCCGCCTCAACCTCGGTCGGGCCTGGACCCAGTCGAGGTCCATCCCGAAAGGCCTCATCATGGAGACACCCTCGGCGACAGCCGCCATCCGTGGCACCAACTGGGAAATGGCGGTGGCGGAGGACTCAACCTCCACGTTGACGGTCCTCAGCGGGGAGGTTGAGTTCTACAACGACTACGGACGGGTCGTCGTGGGCAGGAACGAGCAGGCACGGGCGGAGATGGGCAAGGCTCCGGTCAAGACCGTGCTGGTGGACCCCCGGGAGAGGGTGCAGTGGGTCACCGCCTTTGAGGTGGATCCCCTCAGGCACGTATCCCTCCACGGTGGAGGGCCCGAGGAACTCGGAAAGGACCTGCGGTCCGCCAGCGGGGACACCGCCGACCAGAGAGTACTCCGAGGCTTCATCCTCGCCGACCTGGGGCGCTGGAGAGAGGCCGGCGAGGAGTTGGCCTCGGCCCTCGATCTGCAGCCGGGCAATGGCCGAGGGCTCCTGGGGATGGGTTTCGTGGCGTTGAGGGGAGGTGACCCACAGACAGCCCTGGAGTCCTTCGACCGGGCGGCCGGAGCCCTGGGCAGGGAGGACGGGGAACTGCTGGCCCTGGGGCGGGCGGCAGCGCGGTTGCTGTCCGGGGAGTTCACCGCGGCCCGCGAGATCCTCCAGCCCCTGGCCGCCGACAGGAGCCGGAGGCAGCCGGCGTCCAACCTCATCCTTTCCGACATCATGATCTACGGTGGCGACCTCGAGAAGGCCATGGAGTACGTCCACGCCGGGCTGGAGCGGTTCCCCGACTCGGCCCGTCTCTACGCGCAGCTGGGGGCCATCAACCTCATGACCGACAGGGCCCTCGAGGGTCGAGACGACGTGAAAAACGCCCTCCTCAGGGAACCGGGCTCCGTGGAGGCGTGGCTGGTCCTGGGCGACATCGAACGCATAGAGGGGTACGGCGAGGCTTCGCGCACATCCTACGGAGAAGCCGCGTCTCTCAAGGAGGCCGAGGATCGGGCCTGGTACGGCC
>CP070682.1:1470447-1473194 GCA_020352595.1 bacterium
CGCTGATACCACCAAAAACTCCCTTACGGAGCACGAGAGGGAACTGGAGAGACGGATCTTCCATCTCAAGACCCTCTACGACATCAGCCAGGAGATCGTTTTTCTCAGAACCCCCGAGGAAATCCTGAAGAATCTGCTCATGATGGTCATAGGTACCTTCGGGACTTTCAAGGGAGTGGCCGTACTGGCCGATACGGCAAAGCACCAGTCTGAAGTTTGTGTCCACAGGGGTATGTCTCCCTCCACCACACAGCTCATAGCGCACTGCGTCCGATCAGGCCGGTTCGGGGAGCTGAAGATCGTTTCGGACGTTCATTCGCTGGTGGACAGTTGCCGTGACAACGGTGTTTTTGACCCCGCCAAGGAAGCGGAATGCATCAGCGATCTGGCCTTGTGGATCCCTTTTCACGTCAACGATCATCTCAAAGGCGGGATCGGCCTTGGGGCCAAGCTCTCGGGTGATCCCTACACGCCTGAAGACAAGGAGCTTCTGACGACCCTTTCAAGCCAGGGTGCCATGACCCTGGAAAATGCCCGCCTCATCGAGCAGATGAAAAAGGATGAGATCGTCAGAGCCAACCTGGCCCGGTATCTTTCCCCCCAGGTCGTCGAGCAGGTGATCGCCAACGACGTCAAGGTCAACCTGGGGGGCAGCCGCAAAACGGTCACGGTACTTTTTTCGGATATCCGTAAATTCACCTCCATCACCGAAAGCCGGCCGCCCAGTGAACTGGTGCAGATCCTCAACGAATACTTCACCGAGATGGCAAGGATAATCTTCGACAACCAGGGATCCCTTGACAAGTACATCGGAGACGCCGTAGTGGCTGTCTTCGGCAGCCTCATACCGCTGGAGAACCCCGCACAGAACGCTGTGTGCGCCGCCGTGGACATGATGAAGAGGATGCCGGAGCTCAACAGGAAATGGGCCGAACAGTTCGACGGCTTTACCATGGAGATCGGAATAGGCGTCAACACGGGGGAGGTTTTCCTGGGTAATATCGGCTCTCCGGAAAGGATGGAGTTCACCGTCATCGGGGACACCGTGAACGTCGCCTCACGCTTCTCGGACATGGCTCAGCCTGGGCAGATCCTGGCCACCAGGGCTACTGTAAAGGAACTCGGCGACACGCACGAATGCATCAGCCTGCCTCCCAGCCAGGTCAAGGGCAAATCGGGTGAACTGGAGGTGTTCGGAATTTCCTACGACACAGAAGAAAGCCTTGAGTGAAACAACGGGGCAACAACGCCGTAAATGTCTGGTATGATCGTCTCGGGAGTCTGGCGTATCCTCCCCATACAGGCTGCCTGTTGGCCGCTTAAAACGAATTCGTACAGGACAAGACTCAAGGCGTGATGAGACCGAAAGAACCTGCCCTAGACAGGGACGTCATCACCGGGAAGAGCTTTGGTGACCTTCTTTCCAGGATGGAAGGGGACGGTCCCCATTCGGAGGACGCGTTGTCCCTCAAGGACGGCGACCGCATCGCCGTCATCGGAGGCGGGCCGGCGGGATCCTTTTTTGCCTACTTCACGCTCAAGATGGCCAGGATGCTGGGCCGCGACATCGGGATCACCATCTTCGAGCCCAAGAATTTCCTCGGAAAGGGTCCTGCCGGGTGCAACCACTGCGGAGGTGTTGTATCGGAGGCGATGGTTCAGTCCCTGGCCGTGGAGGGGATCAACATCCCGCCCTCCGTCGTCCAGAGGGGCATTCACAGCTATCAGCTGTACACGGAAAGGGGAGATGTCAGCATCGAAACCCCGGCCAGGGAAAAAACCATCGCCACCGTGTACAGGAGCGGAGGACCGAAGGACCTGACGATCCAGGACAAGGACAGTTTCGACAACTTCCTGCTTCAGACTGCGGTCAGGGAAGGGGTCGAGCACGTTCACCGAACGGTGGACCGTGTGCGTTTCACAGACGGAAAACCGGTGCTCTTTTCGGGAGAGGAGGAGCTTATCAGGGCCGATCTGGTGGTGGGGGCTTTCGGGGTGAACGGGAGGAAAACCCCCGATTTCGAGGGGGTGGACTTTCATTACACGCCCCCGAAAACGGCGAGCACCTCCATCACCGAGATCTCCCTGGACCCGGAGCACATCAGCGAGCGGTTCGGCAACTCCATCCACATCTTCCTCCTGCCCATAAAGAACATCAAGTTCGCCGCCCTCATCCCCAAGACCTACTACGTGAACCTGGTCATGATCGGGAGGAAGCTCACCAGGGCGAGGGTGAGCGAGTTCCTCGCGCACCCGAAGGTCAGGCATCTCTTTCCGGAGGGCGAGCTCGACAGGTTCAGCTGCCGGTGCCTCCCCTCCATGAACGTACGGGCTCCCGCCCGACCCTTCGCGGACCGCGTGGTCATGATCGGCGACGCGGGGTCGACACGGCTCTACAAGGACGGCATCGGGGCCGCCTACTTCATGGGCAAGTCGGCGGCCAAAACAGTGGTCCTGCACGGGGTAGGGGAGAAGCACTTCAAGGAGCACTACCTGCCCGACTACCAGAGCCTCGTGACCGACAACCGGTACGGCGGCTTCCTCTTCGGGTTCACGGACCTGTACAAGCAGCACCCCTTCCTGACCTCGGCCATGCTAAGAGCGCTGAAAAAGGAAGCGGAGGATCACACGGGGAGGGAGAAGGTCTTAAGCGCCATCTTATGGGACCTGTTCACCGGCAACGAAAGGTACCGGAATATCTTCTTCAGGGCCATAAAACCGGAACTCGTGATGAAGATGACGGCCTC
>CP070682.1:1473294-1479310 GCA_020352595.1 bacterium
GAGGAACTCCATGGCCTCATCCGTCAACACGAGGTCCATCCCGGAGATTTCGGCGTCTTCCTCCAGGGCCCGCCTCACGATCCCCTCGATCTCCCGGGGTGAAAGGGGGGTGAACACGAAGACCTTGCTTCTGGACAGGAGGGCCGCGTTCACCTCGAAGGAAGGGTTTTCCGTGGTGGCCCCGATGAGGATCACGTCCCCGGACTCGACGTAGGGGAGGAAGGCGTCCTGCTGGGCCTTGTTGAACCGGTGGACCTCGTCGACGAACAGGATGGTGCGCCTCCCGGAACGGCGCCTGAGATCCTTCGCGGCCTTCATCACCTCCTTCATCTCCCTGGAACCCGAGGTCACCGCGCTGGAGGACATGTAGAGGGACCCGGTGCGATCCGCAATGAGCCGCGCGAGGGTGGTCTTGCCGGAACCCGGAGGCCCCCAGAAGATCACCGAGGCGAGACGATCCTCCTCGATCATCTTCCTCAGGATGGCGCCCTCGGCCATGAGATCCGTCTGTCCGACGAAACGGTCCAGGGTGGCGGGCCGCATCCTGTCGGCAAGGGGGCCCGCCTGGCCCGTCCGGGCGCCTCCGTGATGCTCCGGAAAGAGGTCTCCGGTGGACCCGGCTGCCCTATCTCCTTCAATTTCCTTGATTTTCCTAGACATATCTCATAAATTACCAGAAACTTTTTAAGGGGGGAAGTGTATCGGACATGGCAGCACACAAGATCCTCGTAGTTGATGACGAAGCGTTCATACTCAACCTGATGCGCAATGGCCTCGCGGAGCACGGCTTCGAAGTCGTCACCGCAGACAACGGATTTGAAGCCATTCTGGCCGTGGAGGAAGAGAAACCGGACCTTATCATCACCGACATCATGATGCCGCGGCTGACCGGTCTGGAGTTCCTCAAGGCGCTCAAGAACAACCGGGAGACAAGCAGGATCCCCATCATCCTCATCTCGGCCTTGGACCAGGCCGACATGGTCAAGGAGGGCCTCGATCTCGGAGCCATCGACTATATCACCAAGCCTTTCAAGATCAACGAGATCGTCGGCAAACTGAAGCATCACCTCCCGTAAAGGGGCGCCTCCTGATGGACCAGAAACCCAAGATACTCATCGTCGAAGACAACCCGCCTCTCAACGAGATCCTCTGCAAGATCGTCGAGTCAGAGGGTTACGAGGGCATTCCGGCCCACACGGGTGCGGAGGCCCTGGCTATTATGGAGAAGGACGGGCCCTTCGACCTCGTGCTTCTGGACGTGATGCTGCCCGACCCGGATGCGTCCAAGGGCGGGGGCATCGACGGCATCGAGGTCTGCCAGAGGATCAAGAAGGACCCCGGATCGGCGGACACCCTCATCTTCCTCGTCACGGTGAAGGATCAGCCTGAGGACATCATGAAGGGCATCGACGCCGGGGCCGACGACTATATCACCAAGCCCTTCAACACGACCCTGCTCCTGGCCAAGATCAAGGCCATGCTGAGGATCAAGAACCTCTCGGTGGAGCTCAAGGAGAAAAACCGGCAACTGGAAGAGATGGCCATCACCGATGGCCTGACGGGCATCCCCAACTACCGCTATTTCATCGACAAGCTCGATGAGGAAGTCAGGCGCAGCCGGCGTTACAAGACGCCCTTCACGCTCCTTCTCCTTGACCTCGACAATTTCAAGGAGGTCAACGACACCCACGGCCATCGGCACGGGGACTTCGTGCTCAGGGAGGTGGCCCGCCGTCTTCAGGTGGGGCTGCGCGAAACGGACCTCCTCGCGCGATACGGCGGGGACGAGTTCGTCCTCCTCCTGACCCAGACGGACACCGAGGGGGGATTGAGGGTGGCCAACCAGATCCTGGCAAGGCTTCTGACACCCGTGAAGGCCAACGACAGGGAGCACTCCATCGAGGCGAGCATAGGCCTTGTTTCCTACGACAGCGTCAATCCCAAATCCTCGGACGACCTCATCGTTTCCGCCGACAACGCCCTTTACAAGGCCAAGGAACTGGGCGGCAACCAGATCTACGTTTACCGGAACGGGCCCTGACTCAGGCCTGCTCCCCGAGGGTCGCCATGAGGGCTTCCCGGACCTTCCCGAGTTCCTGCTCGTCGGTGACCTTCTTCCCCTCGAGATCCTTGACGTAAAAGACGTCCACCGCCTGATCCACCTTGGTGGAAACCTTGGCGGTGTGGATGGAAAGACCCAGCCTGGCCAGGGTGGATGTGATCCTGTACAGCAGGCCTATCCGGTCGGTCGTGTAGACGTCGATGACCGTGTGGTCCTCAGAGATCTCGTTGTCGATCTCCACCCTGGTGGGTGCCGCGATCTTCCTCCGGTCCCTCTTGTCCAGGGGCATGGAGAGTTTCCGGCTGGTGAAGAGTTCGTCGACATCCATCTCCCCACCCACCACCTTCTTCAGTTCCCTGTTGACGATGCGGGACTTGACGCGGTCCTGGATGGGCCTCATGACACTGTCGGTCACGTGCAGCACGTCGAGGACAACACCGTCGGTCCTGGTGAGGATCTGGGCGCCCAGGATATTGATGTTATTGGCCGAAAGAACCCCCGCGATCTTGGCGAAGAGGCCGGGATGATCCCTCGCGACGATGAAGAGGTTCGTGTAACTGCCCCCCTTGGCCTGGCGCCAGGACAGCCGAATGGGATCGGATCCTATCTTCAGGTTCATCTCAATGAGGTGGGCCAGGACGTTGGGCTTGTAGACCATGTATGCCCTGTCCGTCAGGACATCCAGTTCTGAACGGACCTTTTCGGCTCCGTGGTCCGGGGAAAGGCGCTCCATGACCACGGTCCTGGCCAGAAGGATCTTTTCCTGGACCTCCTCCCTGCTGATGCCGCCCTGCTCGATGGCCCTGTTGGCCTCGAGGAACAGTTCCGTTATGAGGCTGGCTTTCCAGTCGTTCCAAACGCCCGGCCCCACGGCTTTCAGATCGGCCATGGTGATGAGATACAGCAGTTTCAGATTATAGCTGCTGCCGACGATCCTGGCCGTCTCGAGGATGGTCTTCTCCTCGTGGAGATCCCTTCTCTGGGCGACGTGGGAGAGCAGGAGATGGTTCCTGATGAGGAACTCCATGGTCTCTATCTGGTCCCCGGTCAGGTCAAGGCGCCTGCCGGCTCTGGCGGCCATGACGGCGCCCGTCTCCGCGTGGTTGGAGCCCTTCCCCTTCCCCACATCGTGGAGAAGGAGCGTCATGAAGAGAAGCGTGCGCTGGGCACTGACCTCGTCGAAGACCTGCCTGTAGACGCTCATTGCCGGATCCTGGGAGCGCGGCAGTTCAACGATCTCCTTGATGGCCCTGATGCTGTGTTCGTCCACCGTATAGGTGTGATAGTAATCGTGCTGCATCTTGCAATGGATAGTGGCGAACTCGGGGATGTACCTGCCCAGGAAGCGCAGTTCGTTCATGAGCAGGAGGGTCTCGTAAAGCCTCCGGTCGTCTCCCAGGATGGCAAAGAACAGATCCCTGGTCCTGGAGTCTTTGCGGAAATCCTTGTCCACGAGCTTAAGGGATTTTCGTATGGCCAGCGACAGCTCCGGTGAGATCTCGAGGTTGGTCTTCTGAAAACGCCGGAAGACCTCCATGATCCGGACCGGGTCCTCATGGAAAAATTCCGCCGGACTCGGCCTGGTGTAAAGGTTGCCGTCCCGGGCATAGAAACCGTCTCCCAGGTCCCTCTCCCTGAGCCTTTGAAGGATCCTGGGTGCCCTGCGCTTCCTGTCCATGGACTTCTTGATGATCCCCACAGTGATGTGGTGGACCCTGCCTGTGTGCCTGTAATACTCCTGCATGAACCTCTCCACCGGCGGCACGCCCCCTCGATCCCTGGTGCCCAGCCTCTGGGCGATAAAGGGCTGGCGCTCCATGGTCAGCAGGTCCCTTGCGGTGGTGGAGGCAAAGTGCAGGTCGCAGCGGATGCGCAGCAGGAAGTTGAGGGATTCGGTGAGGAAGCGGTAGTCCTCCTGGTCCAGGACATCAAGATCCTCGACCCTGCTCAGTTCCCGGAGGCTGTCCACGCCGAACAGGACCTTGGCCACCCAGAGGGCTGTGTGGATGTCCCTGAGCCCCCCCATCCCCTCCTTGATGTTGGGCTCGAGGACATAGACGGTCCCGCCGTGCCTGGCCAGCCGCTCCTCCATGACCTTGAGCTTGGCCCGGACGAAATCGGGACCCACCTTGTCGAGGACCTTCCGCTTGAACTCCTTTCGGAAATGGTCGAAGAACGCGGTGTCACCCTGGAGAAAACGTGCGTCCAGGATGGAGGTCAGGACATCGTAGTTCTCCTGAGCGAGGGCGAAACAGTCCCTGGCCGTCCGCGTGCTGTACCCGACATCGAGACCCGTGTCCCAGAGCAGGTAGAGCATCCGTTCGGTGAAGGCCCTGGTCCAGTGGGAGATCTCTTCCGGGACCAGGAAGAGAAGGTCCACGTCCGAGTGAGGGGCCAGTTCCCTCCTCCCGTAACTGCCCAGGGCGACCAGGACGAGTTTCCTGTCCTCCTTGACCCCCTCGTCGCGGAGGACCTGCGCAGTCCGTCTGTAGACGAAACCGATGATCTCGTCCATGAGCCTGGTCAGCTGGGCTATGACCTCGAGGCTGTCGAGACCGGCTTCGTGTTCGAGCTTGAGGGTGTTCCAGGCGTTCCTGTAGGTGCGCTGGAGTTCCTTCCCGAGCTGCTGGGGTGCAGCGACGGCATCGAGGGATTCGACGCTGATGAGGCTCATGGCGCTCCACTGTAGGCCGAGGAAAGGAGGCTCACGTACTTCACGATGCCCTCGAGGATGGAGCTTGCCAGGGTGTCCCTGTAATCCTTTCTTGCCAGCAGCTTCTCGGCGCTGGGATTGCTGATGAAAGAGGTCTCGATGAGGACAGCGGGCATCTGGGCTCCGATGAGCACGTAGAAGCCCGCCTGTTTCACGCCCAGATTGGGGATGTCGCTGAAGCTGCTGCGAAGCCCGTTGTAGAGGCTGTCCTGGATGGATTCCGCCAGTATGCTCGACTGCTTGAGGTTGGATGTGCGGGTGAGGTCGAGGAGGATCTTCTCCAGATCCGAAAGGGCCTGCTGGGAGATGGCGTTCTCCAGCATGGCCGTTTCGCTGGCCTCCCTGCTCCTGGCCACACCGAGGAAGTAGGTCTCCACCCCCCTGACCTTCCTGCTGCGGGAGGCGTTGGTGTGTATGGAGATGAACAGGTCGGCCTTGTTCTGGTTGGCGAAGGCGGTCCTTTCGGGCAGCTCGATGTAAAGGTCCGATGCCCTGGTCATGAGGACCTCGTAACCCTTCTCCTCCAGCAGCGGCTTGAGCCTGAGGGCCAGAGCCAGCGTCACGTCCTTCTCCTTAAGCCCGTTGGGGCCGATGGCACCGGGGTCCTTGCCCCCGTGCCCGGCATCCAGGACGATCCTGCGGACACCGAGGCCGAACTGCTGCGCCAGGGGCAGGGGTTCGGCAGCCGTCGCCACCGGTTCGCCGGCTTCGGCGGCCGCGTACTGCCCCTGCTCACCGATGACGTCGATGACGAGACGGGAGGGGTTCTCCATGGTGAAGATCCTGTGATCGTTCATGCTGTCTATGTCCAGGACGAGCCGCACCGTGGTGTTGTCGTACTGGGCGACCCTGGCCCTCTGCAGCAGCCCGTCTTCTATGGTGATGGGATCGCACAGCCTCTGCGGGATGACGGCGTTCTGGATATC
This sequence comes from bacterium, assembly GCA_020352595.1. Taxonomy (GTDB): domain Bacteria; phylum BMS3Abin14; class BMS3Abin14; order BMS3Abin14; family BMS3Abin14. The sequence continues at coordinate 1,478,996 of CP070682.1, forward strand.
GACGTAGAGCCTCGGGGGTTTGCCCGACACGGGGTCCTTCCTGAGCTGGTTCTCTGTAAAGCGCATGTTTCCGTTGGCGTAGACCACCACCCTGGTATAGTCGGGATTGGACCAGTACCTGATGTCGGTTATGTCAACCCGCGAGGAGGCTGGCTGACGCGGTGCTGGGTCGACGGGCCGCGGCGCGTAGGACGCGAGTTCCTTCATCTTGTTCCTGGCCCTGGAGGCCATGTCGCCCTTCGAGTACCTTGTGGTGATGTCGCTGTAGAGCCCGTACGCCTCCTCCTTGTCCCCCATCTCCTCCAGGATCTCGGC
>CP070682.1:1479410-1483210 GCA_020352595.1 bacterium
GACCAGGGGATGGCGCACCACGTCGGCCTCGGTGAAGCGCATGAAGCCGATCCCCTCGACCCCTTCGAGCACGCGCAGCGCGTCCACCATGCCGCTCAGCTGATTCGCGGGCAGGTCGATCTGGGTGATGTCACCGGTGATCACGGCCCTTGAATCGAACCCCAGCCTCGTGAGGAACATCTTCATCTGCTCGGTGGTTGTGTTCTGGGCCTCGTCCAGGATGACGAAGGAATCGTTGAGGGTCCGGCCGCGCATGAACGCCAGTGGGGCGATCTCGATGATCCTCCTCTCCACAAGCTTGAGCGACTTCTCCGCGCTCAACATGTCGAAAAGGGCGTCGTAGAGAGGCCGGAGGTAAGGGTTCACCTTCTCGTACATGTCCCCTGGAAGGAAGCCGAGCTTCTCCCCGGCCTCCACGGCCGGCCGCGTGAGGATGATGCGGCTCACCTCCTTGGAGATGAGAGCCCGCACGGCGGCGGCCATGGCAAGGTATGTCTTCCCGGTGCCGGCGGGACCTATGCCGAAAACGATGTCGTCCGCCCTTATCCTTTCCAGGTAGAGTTTCTGGTTGCGGCTTTTGGGAACCACTGATTTGCGGGGGGTGAGGACAACGGCCTCGGAAACAAGTTCCGTCATCCCCGTGCCGGCTCCACTGGCCATCTGGCGGAACAGGTTCTCCATCTCGTCGCCCGACAGTGTCGCGCCCGCTCGCAGGTTCTCCACGATGTCGTTGACCAGCCGCCTGACTTCCTCCACCTTTTCGCCGGGGCCGTCGAAGAAGACCTTCTGCCCGCGTATCCCCACTTTCACGCCGGTGAGGCGCTCGATCATCTTGAGGTTGCCGTCGAGTGCCCCTGAGAGCACCCTCGCCTGCCTCTCGTTGTCGATGGTGAGGTCCTTCTTCAAGATCATTCCGCCGGGGAGATTACCACGGGGCCCCTTTCGGTCCACTCGATGGTGTAGGGGCTGTTGAAGGGATAGGTGATGTCGGACGGGAGCACGAGCCCCGACTGGACCATATCCTCCAGGGCCGTGGGATAGGAGCCCTTTTCCAGCCTGTAGGTCTCCAGGGCCAGCATCAGGCGCTGCTTCTGGGACTGGACCACTGTCTCCCGTATGGTGCCGGCCTTCTCCGAGGTGATCTGGGCCAGTATGTTCAACCGACCTCCGGATCTGGCCAGGGCCCCGAAGAGGATAAAGACCAGGATCCCGGCGAAGAGCAGTCCCGAGACCATGGCGATGAGTCCCTTGCGCCTCTTGGTGTCCTCCGCCACTTCCTCTGTCTTGGGCGTCGAGGCAGGCACCTTGACCGGCTTGACGAGCCCGAAACCGGCGAGGTCCAGGAGTGCTTTGGAGCTCTCGAAATCACCCAGCAGGGACCTGTACGCAATGTCGGACACATTGAACTGGCCGTTGACGAGGTCGAAGACCCTCTCCTGCTCCGCCGTCAGGATCGTCTTGTCCGCATCGTAGGATTTGGGCTTTGCCTCCCCCAGGATGTCGAAATCGAGCTCCCCTGCCTCTTCCGGGCTTCCCGAACCGATCTGGGAGCGCCTCAGGACCTTGTCCTCGGCTCCGGGGATCTTGGCGAACACGATCTCCAGTGAGGGGATCCGGGCCCTTACGCCCGGCCACTCATCGATGATCCGCGCGGCCTCCATCAGGATGAACTCGGCGGGCAGAGGTGAGATGAACTGCTTGTCATAGGTGACCTTACCCGTCTCGAAGCGATAGGTCCCGCTGGTCCACTGGAAGATCCTGAACAGCGTCTCCTTGATCTGGAACGCCAGCGCCTGTTTGAAAAGTTCCTCCGTAAGGTACTTCTTCTCGGTCAGGACGAGGCCGAGCTTCTTGGCCGTGGCCTGCTGCTCCCTCAGACATTCCTGCAGTCGGGATATCTCGATGAGGCCCGATTTGAGAAGGATCTCGCCAACCCTCTCCTTTTCGTGGGTCTTTTCCGTAACGGCCTCCGCCCCTACGACCTTGCCCTCGTCGAAGGTGACCGAAACGCTCTTGCCCTTGTCCTCGAGATAGAGGACCCCTGTCTTCCTCTGGTGTGAGATGAGCTGAAAAATGTCCGAGAGGCCGAAGTCCCTCAAGGTGCCCCTTAAAGCCATGGGATCACTTCTCCTCCATCATGCGGCCGACGCTCCTGAGGGCCAGGAGGTAGAAGGCCGCCAGTAAGATCCCGAAAAGGACCTTTGAGACGATGCCTGACTGGATCTCGAGCATGGTCGTGTTGCGGAAAAGCCCGAACCACATGACCCATTTCGTCCAGAAAAGGACCGAGACTGTGATGAGCCCGAAGGCCTGCCATCCCGCACCGAGGTAGATGTGCCCCATTCCGGGCAGGAGGATGGTGGCTACCCGGGAAAGAAGGCCCCTTCTCTTGCCGAACCGCATGATCTGCATCATCTTTTTGACCCTGCTCGCGGGATCGACGCCGCTTCGGACAAGGAAGATCTGCCGGCACTGGGCACACAGGATGTCCGAACTCGACTGGCTGCATTTCGGGCAGTGCATGCTGTTGCACTTCCGGCATCGCCTTGAGAGGTTCAGCCTGCTTCCCGGGATGGCCCCTGCCAGGAGAACAAGGGACGCGAGAGGGTAGAGGAGCCAGGACATGGAAAAGGGCACCACAGGGACGAGGCTTGCCCAGAAGCCATTCCTCCACGAGCGCCCGTCATGAGGAAGGGTGAGGGAATCGATAAAGAACCGGCTCACGTCGCCGTAGATGTCCACCGTGATCCTCCTCGCTCCCTCCTTCTGGCGCTCCATGAGAGAGCCTGTCAGCTCCGGATCCATCTCCTGGGCCTTGCGGAACTCGCTCTCCCCCTCTTCGAGCTGGAGATTCTCCCTCAGGGCCTGGCTCAGATTGTAGTGGATACGCGGGTCGTCCTTGTACCTCAGGGCTTGCCTGTAGTGGTCGATGGCTGACTCGATCCTGCCGGCGCTCATGAGGATGTTGCTCTTGGACAGCTCGACATCGTCCTTCTTGCCGAGGTGCTTCAAACGCTTGTAGTGGTTGTAGACCGCGACGGCCAGGATCTTCTTGGCCTGCTCCTGGCCAATCACGTATTGATCCAGGCTCTGGCGGATTTCGTGCGGGGTGGGCAGGTCAGATTTGACTGCCAGGCCGCCTTCCTTCTCGGAGATGGCAGCTTCGTCCCGGATGATTTCATTGCACAGGTCGATACATTCATCGCAGATGAAGACCGAGGGACCGGCAATCAGTTTCTTGACCTCGTGTTGGCTCTTGCCGCAGAACGAGCAGTACAGCAGCTTTTCGCCAGTGGAGCCTTTCTTGTCCGCCATAACGATAACCAGTAGTTCCTGGCAGCATCATACGCCAAATTATCTGGCGTCGACCCGCAGGTGTTGTGCTAAGCAAAAACGAGGCGCGAAGCCTCGTTTTTGACACCGCTTGACACATTCGGTGCGGCTAGACCGGTGTGCCTCCAGGCGCACCGGCTGCCGCGCCCTTCAGGCGCCGCGCCGGACGAGCACCTTGTCGATCAGGCCGTATTCCTTGGCCCGGTCGCCGCTCATGAAGTTGTCGCGGTCCGTGTCACGCGCGATCTTGTCGACGGGCTGGCCCGTCACTTCCGACAGGATCGTGTTCAGACGCTCACGCAGGTAGAGGATCTCGCGTGCCTGGATTTCGATATCCGAAGCCTGACCACGTGCGCCACCCAGCGGCTGGTGGATCATGATGCGCGAGTTCGGCAACGCATAGCGCTTGCCCTTCGCACCAGCAGCCAACAGGAACGCGCCCATGCTGGCGGCCATGCCCATGCAGA
>CP070682.1:1483310-1487131 GCA_020352595.1 bacterium
ATGACGGCCCCCTGTGATGGAGATCCTCCCCACCGGGTCGTTTTCCAGCAGGTGCGGCCTGACGTAGCCCGAGGAGTGGGCCAGTTCGGCCAGCGCCGAGAAAACGTCGGCCATGGCCAGGTTGGAGGCCGTTTCCTGGAGCCTGCGTGTGTGCTCGAGGACCGATCTCCTCAGCTCCTCGAAGAGTTCCCTTTCCAGAAGGACCATCCGCTCCTGGGCGGAGAGGATCCTGTCCTCCAGCCCCTTGAGCTCCTCGGTGATGTATCGCTCGGCGTTGACCAGGGTCTGTTTGCGGATCCACTCCGGCGGCACCAGCTCCTTGTGGGCGTTGGTGACCTCGAGGTAATAGCCGAAGACCTTGTTGAATCCGACCTTGAGGCTCCCAATGCCTGTGCTGCTCCTCTCCCTATTCTCGAGACCGCTGAGATACTTCCTGCCATCCCTGGCCATGGCCCTGAGATCGTCCAGATCCGGATGGTATCCCTCCCTGAAAACGCCCCCGTCCCTCAGGGTGCCGGGCGGGTTGTCCACCAGGCAGGAGTGCAGAAGCTGGGCCAGTTCCCCCATCACGTCCACACCGCGGCATATCTGCTCACCGAGGTCCGAGTTGAGTTCGCTCAGCAGCTCCCGGATGGCCGGCAGTTCCTCCAGGGTCTGGGCGAGGGCCTTGGCATCCCTGGGCCCGACGTTGCCCGTGGTGAAGCGCGCGACGATCCGGTCGATGTCCGATACCCGGCGGAGGGCCTCCCTCAGCCGCCCCCTGAGGACCGTTTCCTGAACAAACTCTCCCACCAGTTCATGCCGTTCCTCGATGACGGGAACCCGTCTGAGGGGCCTCGTCAGCATCTCCCTGAGCAGCCTGGCTCCCGGGCTCGTGACGGTCCTGTCCATGACGCCCAGCAGGCTGCCCTCCCGTTTTCCCTCGGGGAGTGACTTCAGGACCTCCAGGTTCCTGAGGGCGTTGGCATCCAGGACCAGGACCTCGTCGTCCGTGAGAGTTCTTGCCGGTCTCAGGTGTCCCAGGGCCCCCCCGTGGACCTCCCTGAGATACCAAAGGGCCGCACCGGCGGCGCCCAGCGCGGGTCCCTCCAGCGCTGAACCGAACCCGGAAAGGGTGCTCACCTCGAAGAACTCCTTGAGGCACTCCCTGGCCATATCGCCGTTGAAACGGTAGGGTTCCAGAAAGGCCACGTGCCCGGGCAGTCCCCGCCCGTCGGCCCCCTCGGGAAGAAGGATCTCCCTGGGATCATACTGGGCGAGGGTCGACTGCAGCCGGGAGTCCGGCGCAGCACCGTCAAGATGGGCCACCAGGAACTCGCCGGTGGAGGCGTCCACCAGAGCCAGACCATAGGCCTTTCCCGACGGCAGGACGGCCGCCAGATAGGAAGGTTCGGATCCCTGGAGGAGGGAATCCTCCACCGCGGTTCCCGGTGTGACGACGCGCGTCACCTCCCTGCGGACGAGCCCCCTGGCTTTGGCCGGATCCTCGACCTGTTCGCAGATGGCGACCTTGTGCCCCGCGCGCACGAGCCTGGTGAGATACCCTTCGGCGGCGTGGTACGGGATGCCGCACATGGGAATGGCGTTCTTCTTTCCCTTGTCCCTTGTGGTGAGGGCGATCTTGAGCACATCGGCCGCGACGACGGCATCGTCCATGAACATCTCGTAGAAATCACCCATGCGGAAGAACAGGATGGCATCCGGATGGTCGCGCTTGATGGCGAGGTACTGCTTCATCATGGGGGTGCCCGTCGCCCCGCCTGCCTTTTCCGTCTGTTTCAACGTGTGATGATCTCCACTGGAAAGGAGAACGCGCCCCTGATCTTCTCGGAAAAGATCATGGCCTCCACCTCGTCCGCAAGGGGGCCGTACTCGAGATAGGACCTCCCGCCCTTTCTGATCTCCCTCACCGGGACCTCGACCCCCATGACCTCGTCCGCGTTGAAATCCCCCCTCACGGGACCCACCAGGAGGTAGATCCTCTCCTCGTCCTTCGCTGAGACCTCGATCCCGATCATGGACATGGAGTGATAGAACTCCTCCTCCCGTCCCACCCAGCCCGACAGGACGGGGATCCTGGCAAGGGCGCTGCCCAGCTGTCTGCGGGCCGCCGCCTCGTTGCCGAGCACATGCTCGCAAAGGGCCATCTTCAGGTCCATCACGGCCGCGTCAACACCGCCGGCAGCCGCTGCCTGAGCGATCCTGTACCTGCGCAACGCCTCTTCGTGGCGGCCGCTGGCGTAAAGGGCGTCCCCAATCCCGGCAAGGGCCTTCCACCTGCTACCACCGTTACCGGAATCGGCCGCCCGCTCGAAGTACTCCTTGGCCTGCCGGAAATCCCCCGTGAGGAGACTGACACGCCCAAGGAGATAGTAGGCCCGCTGGACCTGAACCGCGTCATCCGAGTTCACGGCCTTCGAGAGCCTCTGGGCAGCGGCGGACAGGTCGCCCGCCATGTAATGGGCCTCACCCAGGATGAGGTCGTCGATGGAGGCCTCGCGGGTACCGCTCCAGGCGGCAGAGGGCATGGCACAGGAAAGGATGAGGAGCAACCCTGCTGCGGGAATCAGCCTGATCAACTTTTCCGGGGAGCCGGTCAATATTCTTTCGTCTCCTCCTCCCCTCCGGGTCCGCCCGGCCTGTATCCAGGACCCTGTGTCCCTGCTCCGGGCGTTTCCGGGATGTCCTCCCCGGCTCCCGGGGCCTCGCGCGCAGCCGTTGGGGCACCTTCCAGGGATTCCGATGAAAGCTCCTTTTCTCTCTCCCTCAGGCCCTGGAGTTCAGCCCGGAGCCGTTTCACCTCCCTCTCGGCCACGATGGTCCGCACCCTGGTCCTGATACCGCCTGACAGGCCGACGACCACGGCCAGGGCGTAACCACCGGCCAGGGCGAGGATCATGTAGAGGGAGATGGGCAGCGGGGGCGAGTGCCACGAAAAGTATTTCAGGACGATATCCTCCCCGTTCTGCTGGATGAAGGCCGCCAGGAAAAGTGCCATGAGAAAGATAAAAAGCGCGTAGACGTATTTCATGGCAGCGACCTCTGGAGCGGAAGGTGGGAGGTGGCAGGTGGAGGGCTGCACCTGTCACCCCACATCGCTTGTCTCTTCATGGGTATGGCCTCCCTTCCCTATTCCCCGTATTTCTCGAAGAACGGCTGCAATCCCCTGTACGTCTCCCTAATGGCCTCGGGAATGACCCGCGTGTTGGCGATGACGGGCATGAAGTTCGTGTCGCCGTGCCACCGGGGCACAATGTGGAAATGAACGTGCTCTTCAAGGCCGGCCCCCCCTGTCTTTCCCAGGTTCAGGCCGGCGTTGACGCCCTCCGGCTCCATGTGCCTCTCAAGGGCCTTGAGGCTGAAGCGGAACAGTTCCATGGTCCGGCTGTATTCGGCCTGCGTGAGTTCGTTAAGGTCCGCGGTATGGGCCACCGGAGCCACCAGGATGTGACCGTTGTTGTAGGGGTACCTGTTCATCACCACCATGGCGAGGTCATCCCGGTAGAGAAGAAGGTTGTCCTCGGAAGGCAGGGCGCCCGCCAGGTCGCAGAGGAAACACTCCTGCCCCTTGTCTGCGAGGATGTACTCCATGCGCCACGGGGCCCATAATACTTTCACAAACCAATCCTCTCAGAAGTGATTTCCGGTTCGTGAAAGGTGTCTAGCGTCTGGGGTCTAGAGTCTAGACACCAGAATAAGACACCAGACACTTCGATTTCAAACCGTTATCGCTACTCAACGGTTATAAATCACCTGATTATAACAGGAAGGGAAAGGGTGTCTAGTGTCTAGTGTCCGGAGTCGGGGTTCTTGAAACTCAG
>CP070682.1:1487231-1490187 GCA_020352595.1 bacterium
CGGTCATGGCCGGGGTCCTCACTGGCTCGCACCTTTTCGGGCGGATGAAAGCCGCCGCCTACCGGAAAGTGGTGACGGCTTTGCTACTGCTCCTGGGGCTGTCCACGCTGGTGAGAGCGGGGACGCGATGGTTTTGAGATCCGCACGTCCCCGTGCCGGAGTACCGGACAGTGAGATGGCGCACCCATGCACATGTGCACCGGTGCACGGGACCCCGTCACCGTTCACGCCTTGACCCCCTTCGTCCCCGAAGAACGTCCGGCGGACCATATCTTGTGTACACGATGGCCTTCATGAACCTTCCCCCACGCTTGTTTTCCTGGCCGGTTTCCGTGTCGCCCGCGGCAACGTGACCCGTACCATATCGAGTATTCAGCAGATCCGACGGCCATCAACGGGAGGAGCCTCCCGGTGGAGATTTTGCTCTGACACCCCTGTAAGAGGAGGGTGTTCTGCGCCGCCGTCACCCTGATGACGTGAGAAGGCACGGATCCCCCGGTGGATGAAAATTCCATTAACGCTTTATGGATTCTTGACACATGGAGCCCGGACACAAGGTAAACAGTGTATCAGGGGGAAGGAAAACGGCACCCTCAGCGCCCAGACCCCGCGCGGTTTCCATCTCCTCCCCTCCCGGAAGCGGGCCACCCGTGGTATCCGGGTAAAAGAATTTGATAATTTGAGGACCGTCCCCCGGGGTCCGGACAAAGCCGCCGTCATCGGTTAGAATAGGTAAAACCTGTTTCAAGCCCTGCGCCCGGCGCAGCCTGGAAAGGAGGAAGGCCATGAGGAGATGGGCACTTTTCGCAGCGGCGCTCCTGTTAACGCTCGCGGGCGCCGGCCTCACGACAGGGTCGGCAGAGGAGGGGTCCCCCGCCGGAATGACCAAGCATTACGAGGACAGCCTTTTCAAGGTCACCGATAACGGGTCCTTCGGCGTTGAGGTGATGCTGCCGTCCGGGGACCTGGAGATGGGCGTCAACAGCCTGGATCTCATCATCCACGACAGTTCCGATGCCGATGTCACGGGAGCCCGGATAGTCGTGGAGCCGTGGATGCCCGAGATGGGTCACGGCGTCAGCACGGCCCCCGCGATCTCCGAGAGGGGTGGGGGGATGTACGAGGTCCGGGACGTCATGTTCAGCATGACCGGCGAGTGGGAGCTGCGCATTACCGTGACCAGCGGGGATGTCACGGACAAGGTTGCCATAGAGCTTCCCGAGGTGGGAGCCATGGGCCACACCCACGCCATGAAGGCGCCGGACATGGCCAAGATGGACCTGGCCGACAAAAGGATGTCCAAAAACGGCCTGTTCCACGTCAGCTACACCCTAGACACGGCCCCCGCTCCAGTGAACCAGTTCCTGAGCCTGACCCTGCAGGTGAAGACTCCCGACGGCAGACCGGTGGACGGAGCCCGCATCAGCATCGCGGGGGACATGCCCGAGCACGGCCACGGCTTCCCCACGGTGCCGGAGGTGACGGAGGAACTCGGTGACGGGAAGTACCTGGTGGAGGGGATCAAGTTCAGCATGCCCGGGTGGTGGGTCTTGAGCTTCCACCTTTCGGCCGGAGGGAAGATGGACAGCGCGTCCTTCAACCTGGTCCTTCAATAGGAGTAAATAATGAGGTTTGCGTTTCATCCGCGCCTGCTCCTCCTGGCGGCCCTGCTTCTTTTCCTGGCGGGGCCGGCGGACAGGCTGCTGGCCCACGGCGAGGGGGCTCACCAGTGGACCGACAGTGAGGAGGCCATCCTCAAGGGGCTGTGGATCGGGTCCCTCCCCGACAAGCCCGCCAGCCCCTCCAACCGCTTCGCCGACGACCCGGCGGCGGCGGCCCTGGGGCGGCAATTCTTCTTCGACAAGCGTTTTTCGGGCAACAGCGAGGTCTCCTGCGGGACCTGCCACCGCCCGGAGTACGCCTTCACCGACAACCTGCCCAGGGCCCACGGGATGGGCTTTACCGAGCGCAGGACCATGCCCCTGGCCGGAGCGGCCTGGTTCAACTGGCTCTTCTGGGACGGGCGCAAGGACAGCCTGTGGTCCCAGGCGCTCGGACCCATCGAGAGCTCGGTGGAGCACGGCATCTCCAGGGTCTTCGCCGTCAAGGTGATCATGGAGAACTACCGGGAAGACTACGAGGCGATCTTCGGCCCGCTGCCGACCTTTGTAAAACTGGGGAGGGTCCTGGCCCGTCCCGACATGACCGATCCCGAAGCGTACAAGGCCTGGATCAACATCCCCCACGAGGACAGGGACAAAGTCAACATGGTATACGCCAACTTCGGAAAGGCTGTGGGGGCTTACGTGCGGACCATCGTCCCCGGACCCGCGAGGTTCGACGACTACGTCCAGGCCCTCCTGGAAGGCAGGGCCCAGGACCTGCCCAGGATCTTCTCCGACGACGAGGCTGAGGGGCTGAGGCTGTTCATCGGCAAGGCCAAGTGCACCAACTGCCACGTGGGACCCCTTCTGACCAACAGCGGCTTCCACAACCTGGGGATCGCGAAGAAAGGAGAGGGCGGCGACCGGGGAAGGGCTGACGGCATTATCGCCGTTCTTGCCGATCCCTTCAACTGTCTCGGGAAGTACAGCGACGCTCAGCCCCGCCAGTGCGGTGAATTGCGGTTCATCGACACCGGCACGGAAAAATACGTGGGCGCCTTCAAGACGCCGACCCTGAGGAACGTCACCGAGCGCCCCCCCTTCATGCACGCGGGCCAGTTCAAGACCATAAGGGAGGTCCTGGAGTTCTACAGTCGCTCCCGTAACCCGGAGCTGGGTCACGGGGGGCTGACCGGGGAGGAGATGGAGGCCCTGGAGGCCTTCCTGGGAACCCTCAACGGGCCCATCCGCGCCCTGGGGGAATAGGAGATCCTGAGGAGCCCGCTCCTGGAGGCTTGGCTCCTTGAGAGGACCCGCCGGATCCACCGCGCCCCGGTGCCCCCTTCCTGCAG
>CP070682.1:1490287-1492820 GCA_020352595.1 bacterium
CGCCGACGAAGATGTCCACCGCCTGTGGGGCCGCGGCCTCCGCCGCCCGGTTCATGCTCAGGATGAACTCGTCCACCCGGTCGTCCATGCCCACCTTGCGCAGGAGGCTCTCCGCCTTCTCCAGTTCCCCGGGCACCGGGATCCTGATGACGGCGTTGCCGAAGTAGCCGTCCGTCGCCGAGACCTTCTCCACCGCCTTCCTGGTCCCGATGTCCAGGGCCTCCTTGAGGCCCGCGACGAAGGTCTTCTCCTCGCTGTCTTTCGGCTTCACGGCCTCCTTGAGGAGGTCGTCCAGGAATCCCCCGGAGGAGCACTGGACGGAGGAGAGGAGAAAGAAAAGGGTCAGGGCGAAAAAGGTATGACGCTTCATGGGGAGCTCCTTTAAGACGCGATGTCTCAGAAAAAGATAGCATAAGGGGTGGGAGGAGTCCTAGTCCTAGTCCTAGTCCTAGTCCTAGTCCTGGTCCTGGTCCTGGTTTTGGTCTCAGTTCTTCTCACGAATTCCAGATATTGAATTCTGAACTCTGTTAGTATTCCAACATCATGCGCCGCACCGACCGCCAGATAAGGGACAACATCGACCTCGAATCCATTCTCCGTTCCGCCCGGATCTGCCACCTTTCCATGGTAGACGACGGGAGACCTTACGTTGTCCCCCTGAACTTCGGGTACGAGGACGGGGCGCTGTACTTTCACTCGGCTCCGGAGGGCCGGAAGATCGATGTCCTGGGAAGGAACCCGGACGTGTGCTTCAGCATTATTGCTGAGCATGAACTCGTGACAAATGAGAGGGCATGCTCCTGGACAGCCAGGTTCAGAAGCGTCACCGGTACGGGCAAGGCAAGCATCCTGACCGACCGGCAGGAAAAAGAGAAAGGTCTGACTATTCTGATGAGCCAGTACTCGAACTGTGAGTTCGATTTCTCCAAAGAGAACCTGGACAGAGTCGTGGTGATTAAAGTCCGGGTTGAGGGGATGACCGGGAAGAGCAGTACTTAGTTCCTGGTCCCCTGGCCCAGGCACCAGGACCAGGTACTAGGCACTTACGCGTTGAGGACGGTTCACCAGATAGATCCCCCCCGCCACGCAGCCCAGCCCCACCCACAGGCCCGCGGTCAGGGGGTCGCCCTGGAGCAGCCCTCCCAAGACCACCCCGAACATGGGGGCGAGAAAGGTGAAGGCAGCCAGGCGGCTCACCGGGTAGGTGTGGATCATCCAGAACCAGAGGACGTAGCTGAAGAAGGCCACGATGAGGCACTGGTAGCCGAAGGCGGCCAGCACCCCCGGGGCGAGACGTATGGGCGTTCCCAGCTCGAAGGCCAGCCAGCCCGCCGCCAGGACCGGGATGGAATACAGGAGCTGGGAGAACAGCGTCTGGTAGTGGTCGATGGGGCGGACAGCCGCCACTCTCTTGATGTAGAGCGTGGTGGCGCCCCAGAATGCGGCGGCCGCGATCTCCATCAGGTCCCCGATCCAGTACCCCTCGGGCAGCTGCCCGCCGCCGGACCTGAAGACGAAGACCATCCCCGCGAAGGCGAGGAGAAGACCCGCCATCTTGGACATGTTCAGCCGGTCGTCATTGAGGACGAAATGAGCCCCCAGGGCCACCCAGAAGGGGTGCGTGTAGAGGAAGATGATGGCCCTGGAAGCCACCGTGTAGGACGTCCCCCAGTAGAGGAACAGGAAATCCAGGCCGAAGAGGACGCCGATGACGACGCCGTGCCTGAGATCGGCCCCTTTCAGCCACACCGACCTGCCCCTCGCGGCGGCGAAACTCCACAGACAGAGGGCGGCCACGGCCGAACGCAGGGTGGCGGCCAGCATGGGGGGGATGCCCTTGTTGCTGAACTTGATGCTCACCATGTTGCCGCCCCATATGAGGCAGATGAGCACAAGGAGAGCCGCTCCCGACAGGGGTATATGTCTCGTTGACCCTTTGCTCACGATCCACCTTCACGTGCGACAGGGACCCCGGAGGCGGCTGCTCCTCTCCTCCGACACCCCGATACCCCGTCACCCCGATAAAAGGGCCACAAACCCGGGGCCGCTACTTCCCCACCCCCGGCCAGGGGGCGAAGGGGAACGGCTTCTCCTCGGAGTTGTAGGTCCAGTACCTGACCATCTGGTAGACGAAGACGGAGATGCTGTACCCGAACTCCCTCAACCTGCCGTTCTGGTCCCCGGTCACCAGGGTGAAGAGGAACTGCAGAAGGACGACGGCGAAGAGGAGCACCTCCGTCACGCCGTAGATCACAACGAAGAGGAGCATCACCACTCCCCGCAGCCACGTCTCCCCCCTGGTGATGTTGCTCCAGACGCTCCTCAGGCTCATGTTCCCTCCCTTTTTGGGCAGCCCGGTACACCTTGCAGGGTGCTGAAAAAGTCCCTTGTGGACTTTTTCAGCGTCGGGTTGCCTGGGGCGGCCCGGCGCAACCCCCGCAAATCCTTCGTGTTTTTAAAGGTCGGATCCGGGTCCCGCCATGGCGGGACCCCCGCGTCGCCCTATCAGGCAGCGTTTTCAGGGGTTTTTCAG
>CP070682.1:1492920-1496816 GCA_020352595.1 bacterium
CATCAGTCTGGCCCTCGTCGTCTACGTCTTCTCGGCCCTCACCCTCACCCTCTCCCGGATCATGCAGGGGTCCGGCGTCTACCGCGGCTGGTCCCACCTTTTCTACATCACCTCCTTCTACGTCTTCTACGGTTTTTCAGGCACGATGCAGGAAACCTACTGGGCCGTCTTCGTGTCCGGCCTGGTCATCCTGGGTCTGGAGAACTACTCCATAAGGACTTTCTGCGGCGAAGCCATCTCGGAAGAGCGGGAGAAGCTCGAGAGGATGCAGGAGGAGAAACCTCGAGGGGGTACCTGACGGCTCGGGCCCGGGGCAGTCGGGTCCACGGTGCCGTGGTCCACGACGCCCCATGCGGCACAATGCGCTATAATTGACGCGTAGCGGCTTTCGCCGCTTCCGCGAGATGTCATGTAACGGCACGGGAGGGGGTGGACATGCGTCTCGGACTGATGAGCAAGTTCTCCATCATCAGCGCTGTGGTCCTTCTGTTCACCATGACCGTATTCACGTTCTTCAACATCTCCACCCTCAAGCGGGCCTTCATGGAGGTTTACACGCACGACGTGGACCAGCTGTCGGAAACCATCCTTCGGTCAACGTACGATGCCATGCTCCGGGGCGACGTGAATTCCGCCTACCAGCTCATGGACCAGGCGGGTGCCCAGGAAAACATCAAGAACATCAGGCTCATCGACAAGAGCGGCGTGGTCCAGTACTCGAGAAACAAGGGTGAGATACACACCGTTATCGACAAGAACACAGACAAAAGCTGCAGCATGTGCCACCAGGGGTCCGACGCGGAGGTGGCCGCACCCACCATGGACAGGAGCCGTGTCTTCACGGATGCGGAGAGAGAGGAGGTGCTGGGCGTCACCACCGGCATCTACAACGAGGAAGCGTGCTACCAGGCGCCGTGTCATTACCACCCCGGCGATGTGAAGCTTCTGGGGGTCCTGGAGGTGGTCATGTCCCTGCGCGGGATCATGGCGCAGGTCAACACCTACGTATACAACGTCCTCGTTGAACTTGTGTTCCTCATTCTGGCGCTGGCCATCTGCCTGAACCTCCTCATCAGAAGGCTCATCATCTCCCCGGTCAACACGCTCCTGGACCACACCAAGCTGATCTCCAGGGGCGATTGGCAGTTCATCAAGGACGCTCCGCCGGACGAGATCGGCGAACTGGCTGACGCCTTCAACGAGATGACGGAGACCCTCAAGAATGCGAGGGAGGAACGTGAGCGATGGGCGGCCACCCTGGAGAGCAGGGTCGAGGAGCGGACGCGGCAGATCCGGCAGATGCAGTCCGTCCTGGTGCGCTCAGAGAAGCTCGCATCCCTGGGTGAGCTGGCCGCCGGCATCGCCCACGAACTCAACAACCCCCTGACCGGCATCCTCATCCACGCCTCTTTCATGGAAAAATACGCCGAACTCTCGGAGGAACTGGGCAAGGACCTTGCCACAATCACGGCCGAGGCCGACCGCTGCGCGAGGATCGTCAAGAACCTCCTGGATTTTTCCAGGAAGACCGAACCCAGGAAGGCCATGAACGACCTCAACGAGACCATTGACCGCGCCCTTGGCCTGGTGGAGCATCTGGCCCTCTTCCACAACGTGGAGATCGTGAAGGAATACGCCGCCAACCTTCCCGAACTGCTCCTGGACGCGGGCCAGATGGAGCAGGTTTTCGTGAACATGTTCGTCAACGCCGGACAGGCCATGGAGGGCAGCGGCAAGCTGATCATCTGGACAGGCCTGGATGTGGACGGCGAGTCAGTGGTCATACGGGTGCAGGACACCGGCAAGGGCATCAAGAAGGAGCACATCGGGAAGGTCTTCGACCCGTTCTTCAGCACGAAGGGAGCGAGCGGAACGGGCCTGGGCCTGTCCGTATCCTACGGCATCGTCGAGCAGCACGGCGGCACCATAGAGGTGTACAGCGAGGAGGGGAAAGGCGCCACGTTCATCGTGACCTTGGCGGTGTGAAAGAGTGGAAAGTAGAAAGTAGAAAGGGGAAAGGGGAAAGGGGAGAGTCCTTTCCCGGGATTCACGCTTCCCGGTCGGCGATGGAGATACCCAGCTTCTTGAGCATGGACTGGAAGTTGGGTCTCAACATGCCCACGTCCTCGGCCGCCCGGGTGATGTTCCAGCCGTTGCGCTCCAGAGCCTCCAGCGCGAAGGCCCGCTCGAGGGGCTTCACCGCCTCCTCCCGGACCTTTTTCTTCAGCCACTTGAGTTCCTCCGTGTTGGCAGGGATGCGTCCGTTGAGAAGGCCCAGGTCGGCGTCGGAGGAAATCCCGATCTCGAGGTCTTCAGGCTGGATCAGGGTGCCCTTGGCCAGGACCACGGCCCTTTCGATGAGGTTTTCCAGCTCGCGGATGTACCCCGGAAAGGAGTACTCCCTGAGCAGGGCCATGGCGCCGGGGGCCATCCCCCGGATCTCCTTGCCCACCTCCTCGGCGTAGCGTCTCAGAAAATGGCTGACCAGCAGCGGCAGGTCATCCTGCCTCTCGCAAAGGGTCGGAAGTTGAATGGGCACGATGTTGAGCCTGTAGAGGAGGTCCTCCCGGAAGGTCCCCTCACGTACCATAACCTTCAGGTCGCGGTTCGTGGCGGCGATGAGGCGGATGTCGATGGAGACGGTGCTGGTCCCGCCGATGGGCGTGATGACCCTCTCCTGGAGGAAGCGCAGGAGCTTGGCCTGGGTGGCGGGGCTGATATTGCTCACCTCGTCCAGGAACAGGGTGCCCCCATCTGCCACCTTGAAAAGACCCACCTTCGTCTGAACAGCACCCGTGAAGGAACCCTTGACGTGGCCGAAAAGTTCGCTTTCCAGGAGGCTTTCGACAAGGGTGGTGCAGTCGATGGCCATGAAAGGCTTCTGTCGGCGAGGGCTGAGATGGTGGATGGCTCTGGCCACCAGCTCCTTCCCCGTCCCGCTGTCACCCGTGATGAGAACGGTGCTGTCCGTCGGCGCCACCTGCTCGATCCTCTGGAAGACCTTTTCCATGGCCGGGCTCCGACCGACGATCATATCGAAGCCCATCTGCTCGCGGAGATATTTTCCGGGGGACTGTTCCTCGAGGAGGAAGGCCCTGTGTTCCAGGGCCTGACGGACCTTTTGGACGATCTGTTCCCGGGTGAACGGCTTGGAAAGGTAATCGAAAGCCCCCATCTTCATCACCTCGACAGCGTTCTCGAGGGTCGAGTAACCCGTGATGAAGATGACGGGGACGTTGGGCTGGAGGATGGTGATGGCTTTGAGCACTTCCATCCCGTCCATGCCCGGCATCTTGAGGTCGGTGATGACGACCTGGAAGTCTCTGGCCTGCAGCTTGTCCAGTGCGGAATATCCGCTGTCGCTCAGGTCCACACGGCAGCCCTCGTTCTCCAGGATCCGGAGAAGGCCGTCCCTTATGGATTTCTCATCGTCTACAACGAGAACCTGCGCTCCGTTCAACTTTCCCCCCTGCGTGAGCGTACCCGTCTTCGGGCCGTTTCTCCTGTTGACCTAACCGGCTTCAGGTTGCTCGGACGGAAGATGGTGCGGGGTGAACGCGGCCCCGGCAGCTCCTTGTACATTTTAGCACAAAATCCACCGAGGAGAACCCCTTGCTTTGAACCCGCCACCTTTTCACTCCCGGATCTCCCATCCCTCGCGGGGCGTGAATCTCTCGGCGGCAAGGTGACCTGCGCGGCGCCTAGCAGGGGCCGCCACCTGGCTGTCGGTGCTGATGAGGTCCTTGAAGTGCCGGATACGGCTGCTGAGGGGACCGCCTGACCGGATGGCCACCAGATCGAACCTGCACCGGACCCCGCTTTGGGCGCGGGATGCCAGGTAGCACCGCGCGGCACCCATCCAGCGGTGGACCTTGACGGCGTCAACCGTTTCCAGG
>CP070682.1:1496916-1500347 GCA_020352595.1 bacterium
GCGTTCATCATATAGAGCGCAAACAGGTTCACCCATGCGGGGGAGGCCAGGGCCTCCCCCTTTTTTTACGTCTTGAGTGGGGATGAAGAGGACGGGTGGGAGTCCAGACACCAGACACCGGATAAGAAATCCGGTTCATCCGGTCAATGCATACCAAAGCAGTGTCGCCCCGATATGATTCAGAGCTGTCACCGCAGAGGGCACAGAGGACACTTAAGAAGAGCCTTGCTCGCCCTCACCTGACCTTCACCCCCGGGGAAGGGATCTCATTGAGATCGGCCGATGGACTTCCTGACACGGAGATCAAAGTGAGCTTTCATCGCCGTGTCAGGGAACCCATCCGTTCAGGTGAGGGCAGGCTTTTCCTGTGGGCACCGGTGCTGGAGGGGAGGCCGCGGGGCAAAGGCCGTCTTCGCAGGCCCTTTTCCCAGTGCGGGCTGCCGCCTTTCTCCGACAGCGGATTCCTCCGTGATCTCCGTGGTCTCTGCGGTAAATCAGCCCTTTCGACAAAAGGGTTTTGAGCACAATAACCTTAAATGGCAGGTATCCATTTCCAGAAAGAGCCAGAAAATAATTACTCCGGTTTTGAATCCGCCGGTAACGGTTTTATGATCCCTTTCTCCCCGTCCCACGAGACCTCGGCCTGTCCGGGGCCGATGCCCCTGACGAGGGGGTCGAAGATGCTCTGCCCCTCGAGCCCGGTGATGGGCCTCGGCTGGAAGCGGACCTGCGTGTTGTCCACCAGCAGGGGATGGATGTGGAGCAGGTCGCACCGGCCCCGGGAGTCGAACCGGGCCACCGCCAGGATCCCCACACCCGACCGCGTGCTGTAGGAGCCGAAGGAGAAGTTGCCGAGGCTGTAGAGGATGGGGACGCCCCTGTAGATCTCCAAGGGCTGGGGGACGTGGGGGTGGTGCCCTACCACGAGGGCGGCGCCCTTTTCCACGGCCAGGTGCGCCAGGTCCACCTGGTAGTCCTTGGGCTCGGCCATGAGCTCCTCCCCCCAGTGGAAGGAGACCACCACCGGGCTCCCGAAGGCCCCGAGGGTCCTCTCCACGGCACGTCCCACCGGTCCCGGCGCACCGAAAAAGGTGCCGGGGCGATCCTTCCGGGCCCAGTAACTGTCCGGGAAGGTGTTGGAGAACGCCAGCAGAGAGGCCCGGCCCGTGCCGAAGGGGACGTTGGCCGGCGCCGCGGCCTCGGCCACGTTCATGCCCGCGCCCACGTGGCTGAGCCCCGCCTCGTCCAGGTAGTGGACGGTGTCCCGCAGGGCCACGGCCCCGAAGTCGAGGATGTGGTTGTTGGCCAGCCAGACCGCCTTGACCCCTTCCCGCGCCATGGCGGCGGCCGCGGCGGGGGATGCCCTGAAGGTGTAGGCCTTCCCCTGGGCGGCGCTGCCCCCCTCCGTCAGGGGCGTCTCGAGGTTGAGCACCGCCCCGTCCGTGGCCGCCAGTATGGGCCGCACGGCCGAGAAGAGGTACCCGTACCCGCTCCTCGCGATGTATGGGTCGGCGCTGCCGGCCGGCAGGAAGTCCCCGAGGAGGGCGATGGTGAAGCCGCCGCCGGGCTCGGCCCCGTGCAGGGGACCGGGGAGCAGAGCGATAAGGACGAGGGCGGCACCGGCGAAAAACCTTTGCATGGCGGGAAGTTAGCACGCCAGAGGGTGTTTGACAAGCCGGTAGTGTGGTGATAGTAAAGGCGTTGTTCGTACCAGGCGGACCACCCACCATGCGGCAGGGAAACGCGGGCCCTGGTGAAGCGTTAAAAAAGCTGTTGAACACGGAGCGCGCAGAGGTTTTTGACCGAACCCTTGTTTCTTGTACTTCGTGCCAACACCGTGTCCTTCGTGCTAAATTGACCGCACTCGAAAGGACCGGGCTTTTCAATATTCAGTTACCTGATTTTTTGGATGGGAGTCCCCATGCTCGATGCCAGGTTCATCCGGGAGAATCTCGAATACGTCGCCGGGAAGCTGTCCACCCGGGGCGAGGGTGTGAGCCTCGAGGCGTTTGAAAGCCTCGACGGCCGGAGGCGGACGCTCCTCCAGGAGACGGAGCAGATGAAGGCGCGCCGCAACACCGAGTCCGCCGAGATCGGCAGGCTCAGGAAGCAGGGGCAGGACGCTTCCGGACGCCAGGAGGAGGTCCGGGCCCTGGGCGAGAGGATCAAGGCCAATGACGAGCGGCTGCGGGAGGTGGAACAGCAGCTGGACGACCTCCTGCTGACCCTGCCGAACCTTCCCCACGAGAGCGTACCCGTGGGAGGAGGCGAGGAGGACAACGAGGTGGTCCGGACCTGGGGCGAAAAGCCGCAGATGTCCTTCGAGCCCGTGCCGCACTGGGACCTGGGGGAGATGCTGGACATCATTGACCTGCCCCGGGCCGCCAAGATCGCCGGGGCGCGCTTCACCCTGCTGACGGGAGCGGGAGCCAGGCTGGAGAGGGCCCTCATCAACTTCATGCTGGACCTGCACACGGCAGAGCACGGGTACACCGAGGCCCTGACCCCCTTCATGGTCCAGCCGGCCAGCATGACGGGGACGGGCCAGCTGCCCAAGTTCGAGGAGGACCTCTTCCGCGTCGAGGAGGGGCAGTTCTACCTCATCCCCACCGCCGAAGTGCCGGTGACCAACATCCACCGGGAGGAGATCCTCCGGGAGGAGGAGCTGCCCATCCGGTATGCCGCGTACAGCCCGTGCTTCCGCAGGGAGGCCGGCTCCCACGGCAAGGACACGAGGGGGCTCATCCGCGTGCACCAGTTCAACAAGGTGGAACTGGTCAAGTTCGCGAGGCCCGAGGATTCCTACGACGAGCTCGAGGGGCTCACCAGGGACGCGGAGGAGGTGCTCCAGAGGCTGGGCCTGCACTACCGCGTCGTGAACCTGTGCACGGGCGACCTGGGCTTCTCGGCGGCCAAGACCTACGACCTGGAGGTCTGGCTCCCGGGACAGCAGGCCTACAGGGAGATCTCCTCGTGCAGCAACTTCGAGGATTTCCAGGCCAGGAGAGCCCAGATCAGGTACCGGCCCCGGGAGGGGAAGGGCACCCGCTTCGTCCACACCCTCAACGGGTCCGGCCTGGCGGTGGGCCGGTGCCTGGTGGCCATCCTGGAGAACTTCCAGCAGGCGGACGGGACGGTGGTGGTCCCGGAGGCTCTGAGGCCGTACATGGGGGGGATGGAGAGGATCGTCAGAAAATAGGGCGATTCCAGATTTCAATAATCCCCCCCTGTGGCTTGAAAAGTATATGAACGTCTCAAGGCGATGTTCTGACTCATTTGAAGTTTGGATTTTGAAATTTCAAACTTGATTTCCGGTGACCGTCGAGGTCATCGGAAATTGTGCGGAGGAGTGGCCGAGCGGTTGAAGGCGGCGGTCTTGAAAACCGTTGTGGGGCGACCCACCGGGGGTTCGAATCCCTCCTCCTCCGCCA
>CP070682.1:1500447-1504951 GCA_020352595.1 bacterium
AACCCCACGAGACCTGGTCCCTCATGGCTGTGATGATGAGACCCTTCTTGAGCTGGAGGGCGTAGGTCCCTGCTCCCAGGAGAATGAAAAAACCCAGGAACCCGAGCCACAGATAGTAGTTCCTCGACCCGGTGAAGATCTGCTTGAGCGCGATAAAGAAGTGCCTGATTTTATCCAACATGGTCTCTTCCTCTCCCTAGGTCGCGAAGAAGTAGAAGAACTTCGGATGGGTGTTGAGATCCTCCTTGAGCCGGAAGATCCTCTTGTTTTCGATGCAGTACCTGATCTCGCTTGCCGGGTCGAGGAGGTTGCCGAACTTCCTGGCACCCACCGGGCAGATCTCCACGCAGGCGGGGTACTGGCCGGGCTCGTTCCTGGTGCGCTGGATGCAGAATGTGCACTTTTCCACGACTCCCACGTACCGCGGGCGGTTCCCCAGGTAGTGCGTGCTGGTATTGATCTCCTCCTCGGGGATCCCCGGCTTTTTCCAGTTGAAGTGGCGGGCGCCGTAGGGGCACGCGGCCATGCAGTAACGGCAGCCGATACACCAGTTGTAATCCACGACCACGATGCCGTCGTCCTCCTGCCAGGTGGCCTGGGTGGGGCAGGATCTGACGCATGGCGGCCTCTCGCACTGCTGGCACTGGGTGGGCATGTAGAAATAACCCGGTTCGGGCACATTCTCGGGGTTGTAGTACCTGTCGGAGTTCTCCAGGTCGTTGACCCACTTGTCCCCCTGGCGGAAACGCAGCACGGTGATCCAGTGGATCTGGGGGTCCCTGGACTGGTTGTTCTCCTCCACGCAGGCGTACACGCAGCGCCGGCACCCGATGCACCGTGAAATGTCCAGTCCGTAGCCGAACAGGACACCGGGCAGCGGTTTGCTGGCGGAGATGCTGAAATCCTTCCCGTACTCTTCCCCGTACTCCCGTTCCAGGCGGCTGAGGATCTTCTGCATCTCCTGGTCGTTGAGCTCCCTGAAGTGCTTCTGGAAGAACGCTTCCCAGATGGAGGCGCTGGCGTCGCGTCCCGGAAGGGCGAGGGCGGCGGCTCCAAGAGCCGCTCCCTTCAGAAGGGATCTTCTGGTGATCTTTTTATCTCGCATGGTCTCTTTCCTGTTCTCTCTCATGACGGGTGGCCTCTATCGGATGTCCTTGGGTTTGACGGGGGGCGGCTTGGGCGCCAGCGGCTTGAACCTCGGCTGGTGAGGGTTATGGCAGTGGACACACAGCCTGTAGACCTTCTGGCCGTTCCACTCGCCGGTCCTCCTCCCGTGGACGCCCGCTTTCCAGTCCCTGAAGATGGTCCCGTGGCACTGCCCGCACAGGTAATACGACTCCTCGAAGCTCACGAGCCTTCCGCTGGCAAGGCGCAGGACATCCCTGTCGTCGGGGTTGTGACAGTCCAGGCACCACCTGTCCTCTTCGTTGTGGTTGATGATCTGGATATCCTCGTGAAACTCCACCAGCTCCCGCCTGCTGGTGTTTACCTCCATGTCCGCATGGCAGTCCGAACAGGGAAAAATGCCGTCCGAGAAAGGCGGCGGGGCCACGAAGAACTCCGGAATGCCCATCTCCCCGGGGGTCTCCGCACTCTCCTCGGTCCTCCAGACAGCCCCCTCATTCTTTGACTCCGCCGCCGCCTGAACGGCCGCCACGGCCGACATGAAGCAGAAAAGGAGAAGCAGGATCGTGAACCTTCTCATCTGATTTACCTCCGCAGGTGTGGATGTTCCATGGGTCTGCGATGATCATGGGCGAGTTCGCCTCGCGGCGCCTTGTGATCAGAGCAAAGTCTAGCCTCAACACCCCCCATTGTAAAGAATACCGGGGTGGATCTCCCCGATGACAAGCTGTAACTCGCCACTTTAGCCTTCCCCTCCACCGTGCTGCTCCTCGGACCCCTTTTCCTGCCTGTACCACCTTCCCAGGACCAGTGAGCCGGTGGCGGCAGCGGCCCCGAAGGCCAGGACGCTCAGGACGACGGGCACCCCCTTGATCCTGAAAAGATCGTGGAGGAAGACCTTTCCGCCGCCCAGGACGACCACGAGCACGGCCAGCCATTTCATCTCCGCGTTCCTCCTCGCCCGTGCCGACACGAAAAGCACAAGGGCGCCCAGGTTGATGATGACTGTCTCACCAGCCTGAAAGACGGGCCGGTATCCCTCGACCAGCCCGAAAAGAGCGGAACGCAGGGCGAGGAAGGCGGTACCCACGGCGGTCATGAGGGGCGCCACGCCGCTGATGTCCTTCCTGTCGAACCGGGTGAAGTAGGCCGTGCGTGACGGCGGGGGATTTCTCCTGACCTGCCGGTAATGGGCCAGGGCGATGGCCGCCGTGACGGCCATGCTCGCGGCGCTGATCCAGGCCTGTTTCCCGGCTGGCGACCACGCCAGCAGAAGGAGGGAAGCGCCGAGGACCATGACCTGGAGGAAGTAGGAGGTGACACGGACGCCGTCGCTTTGCCACCGTCCCGACAGCCATGCGAGGCTGAGGGCCGCCCACGCGAGGATGGCAAGCGCCACCACCGACTCGCCGGAGACGTCCCGGAAGGACAGGGCCAGCAGGAAGGCCGCCGGGAAGGCGAAGGTGTTGATCCCCGTCGACGTCCCGTCTGTGCCACGGGCCTTGAGGGCCGCTATCCCCAGAAGGGCGGTGGCCAGGACGACACCCGCCCATCCCAGAGCCATGCGGCCCCTGTTCGCGGCAAGGACGACCATGAGGGTCGACAGGTAGCCCCAAGCTGTCGCGGCCGTGGGGAGGATGTTGTCGAAGGGCCTCACCTCCCCAGGACCCTTGCGCCAGAGGGCCGCCACCGAGATCCCGTTAAAGAAGAGGACATAAAAGGCCATGAGGACGAAAAACCACACAGGGGAGGCCACCTGCCCCGGTTCCAGGGATCGGCCGGCGGGGTGACCCGCCGCCAGTATGGCTCTGAGCTTGAAGGCCCAGAGGAAGACCACCGCAGCCGTGGCCGAAAAGGAGACGATCCTGAGCCAGGAGCACCTGGGCAGGCCGGCCGCCGTGAAGGCCATGATGTTGACGATGATGAGGAAAACGGCCAGCGAGGGGAAGTGGGGGTTGGGGAAGTCCATGGGGATGCCCGCCAGAAGGACGGCCATGGTCCCCACGCTCACAGGCACGGCGATCCTGTAGATCCTGCTCATGAATGCCATGCCGCCGGCCGCCACCGCAAGGAGCCCATAGGCAGGAATGGTGGGAAGCGACCCGAAGCTGGTGTGGGCCTCCAGGACGACGGCCACGAGAAGAAGGACCCCGCTGATGCTGAACAGGGGTGCGAAGGGATGTCCCTTCCGGTACATCAGAAAGCCTACGGCCTCCAGGAGGGTGGCGTAGGCTATGCCCAGCAGCGTTCCGAAACCCATGCTCAGAACGCCTCCGTCCGTCAGGGTCCTCAGGACCAGGGCCAGCAGCAGCACCAGGCTGACGGTGGCTCCCCGGGACATGACCGCCGCCACTCCTCCCGCCGACCAGCGGCTCTCCCTGGCGGCCTCCGTTGCCGGCGGCGGGGCCTCTGCGGCAGGTAGCTGTCCGGATACCGGTCCCCCCTCAAGCCGGCTCACACGGGCCTTGAGGGCCTCGATCTCCTCCTGAAGCAGGCGGATCCGGATGTCCGTACCGTTCCTCTCCTCCGGCACTCTCCACTCCCCTGGGTTCCCGCATCACTTCGGTCGTGAAAAACAACAGGTTTTTTTACATGAAATGCTTGTGAAATAAAAGCAACAGCGGAAAAAATGTGATCCGGGATCCGCGAACTCCGGCGCTGATCCTGGAGTCCCCAAAAAAAAGCCCGGCGAAAGCCGGGCTTCAAGGTGCTGCCGGAAGGCTTGTAGTGGTTACAATACCCTGGTGTGGCCGCAGTCCTTTAACTGAAGTCGTGGCAATCCGTGCACATGTCCCCGGGGTTGTGCTCCTCCTTGTCGTCATGGCACTGGTAGCACGTCTCCCGGTCCCGCACGACCCACTTGTGGGGCTCGTGGCAGGTGGTGCAGCCCGCGTCCTCGTGGTCCGGAACCTCGAGGTGCAGGCCGACGATCTCCCCTCCGTGGCAGTCGGTGCACTCCATGACCGGCTGGACCTTCTGGAGGTCGAGATGGCACTCGGTGCACTCAAAGTCGCCCATGCCCACATCCTCGTAGTACTGGGATACTCCCTTCTGCTCGTGACAGGTCGCGCAGTCCCTTGCGGGCGGCAGTCCGCCGCTGTGGCACGTGCTGCAGTTCATCTCCGCGTGCTGATATTTCAGATCCCATGGGTGCCACGTTTCCCACTCGGTTCCCGTCGGGAAGGCCTCCGTCCAGTGCTTGCTGGGCGAGCTTTCGGGCATGGTGTGGCAGATCACGCATTCCCTCCGGATGACCTTTCCGTCCTCGCTGACGTGCTTGCCGTCGTGACACCGGAAGCAGCCCGGGAAGATCCAGTGTCCTATGTTGTCGGGGTAGGCCTTCCAGTTGACGTTCATGCCGGGGAAGAAGTTGGTCCGG
>CP070682.1:1505051-1508367 GCA_020352595.1 bacterium
CGGCCAGTGCGGCCGCGGCGGCGGCCAGGGTGGCGGTGAGGGTCTTCCCCTCGCCGGTCTCCATCTCCGCCACCATGCCCTTGAGGAGGGCCCAGGCGCCCATCAGCTGCACGTCGTAGGGCCGCATGCCCAGCGTGCGGTGGGCGCTCTCCCGGGCCAGGGCGAAGGCCCTCACGGCCAGTTCCCGGGTCAGGCCCTCCTTTCTGGATCGCCGGCGAACCTCGTCGGCACCGCCGCGCAGCCGGGTGTCGTCAAGACCGGAGAGGCCTTCTCCGGCAGCGTTGACCCGGTCCACCACCGGGAGGAGCCGCCATGGCCTGGTCCAGATGAAGTGGCCCAGCACCCCGTAGGCTGCCCGAAACATGCCCTCCGTCCTGGATCCTCCAGTGCCCTTGCGCTCGGGATAGAACCCCCTGAAGGATAGCGGGTTGAGGATGGGATCAGACATTGAACCGCTTGAGGAACAGCTGCCGCACCTTGCGGTACCACTGGCCGGCCAGGGGTACGGAGCCGTGGTCGAACCGGACGAAGACCCGCCCGCCCACCTTGGCCCTCCCGGTGCCGGGCGGCAGCTCCAGCTCGAAATGGAAGAGGTTCTCCAGGGTCTGGAGCCCCTCCCTGTCCCAGGGAGCCACAGCGAACTCGCCGCCCCCGGCGAGGCCCAGGGCCGAGCTGGGAAGGCGGGCCTCGGCCGCGGGCACCTCCCTGAGGATGCGCGCCTCATGGACCCGGCCGAGGTCCTCGGCCAGGCGGACCAGGACCCCCTCGTTGCGGCGGCGGACCAGGTCCTCCCTGGACTGGGACACCACCACCCGGACGCTGGGCGGCCTCTCCTCGAGGACGTAGGCCAGAAGTTCACCCTGCTGGACGAAGCGTCCCGGAAGGTCTTCCTGCCCCGGCAGGACGAATGTCCCGGTGGCGGGGCTCAGGATGGTCAGTTCCCGGGAACGCTCCAGGGCGCGCTCCATGTTGGCCCTGGCAGTTTCCAGCTCCTCCAGGGTGATGCGGGCCTGCACCCGGTCAAGGTACGTCTCGGCCTCGTAACGTGCCGTCAGGGCCCTCACCTGGGCCTCCAGAACCCTGACCCGGGCGTCAAGGAGGGGATCGGCGCAATACAGGATGACCTGGCCCTTCTCGACGCGGGTCCCGGAATCCACCACCACCTGGTCGATGAAACCGGAGGTGCCCGCCTTGACCAGGGACCCTTCGGGAACCCAGACCACCCCTTCCGTGCGGGTCCACGAGGGGAAGGGCAGGAGGAAGACAAGCACCGCCGCAAGGGCCAGGGCCCCGGCAGAGACGGCCACGGCCCGGTTCCTCCTGTCTCCGAGCGCTGGGCTGCTCACGACGAAGTTGATGCGGGTGGCCACCGGGACCACCACCATGTTGATGAAGGCCCAGATCCCGAGGATCACGCCGATGACGAAGAACTTGCCGGAGATGAAGAGGATGATGGACACGTAGATGAAGGCCCTGTAGATGAAGGCGGCCACGGAGTAGATGCCCAGCCAGAACTTCTCGTCCGGACGGGCGTGGGGCGCCTCCATCTTCCTGAGACCGAACAGGTAGCGCTTGACCAGATACCCGAGGTATCCCACGCTTCTCTGGGCCAGGTTTGGGATGCCCAGGAGGTCCGACAACAGATAATAGCCGTCGTAACGCAGGAGGGGATTGGCGTTGAAGAGCACCGTGGACACGCTGCCGATGAACATGGCGCTGAAGGCCACGGAACGGGCGATGCCCGGCTGGAGGTTCAGCCACGCCGCCATGGCCACCGACGCCACGAACAGCTCCACCATGATGCCGGATCCGGTGACGAGGAGCCGGCGCCTCTTTTCGGGGAAAGCGGAAGCCGCGGAGGCGTCCACATACGGAAGCGGCATGAGGACCAGGAGCATGA
Organism: bacterium; assembly: GCA_020352595.1. GTDB lineage: Bacteria > BMS3Abin14 > BMS3Abin14 > BMS3Abin14 > BMS3Abin14. The sequence continues at coordinate 1,506,952 of CP070682.1, forward strand.
TGCCCATCTCGTGGACCTCTCCGCCCCACCGTTTGACGGCGTAGGCGTGACCGAATTCGTGCAGGGCCTTGATGACAGGGTAGACGAGCCCCAGGATGAGGAGGTTCTGTCCCGACAGGACGCGGTCCGCGATGTTGTGGGTCAGTTCCGGCCAGTGCCCGACGGCCTGGAAAAGGGCCCACCCCACCACCGCCAGCCAGACGGCGAGACCGGCCAGACCGAATATGGGCCTGAAGAGGAACTCCGTGCGCTGGAGGAACCTCTCCGGGTCCAGGAGAGGAAAGCGCATGAACAGGGGGCTCCTGACGTAGGCCATGATCCTGCTTCGGGTGATCTTGTCGTGGCGGCTCAGGATCTCCTCGGTGTCCGGAGGGACGTCGCACAGGAGGACGTCGGCCGAGTGGAGCTGGCTGAGGATGCGGACCATGTCCCCCTGCGTCGGGGCGTCGTCGCCGAACCTTTCGGCGGCCCTTTCCCAGATCTCCTGGACCGTTCGCTTTCCGTCCATGAGGCCGAGGACCTGGTAGGCGACGGGGGTGAATCGGTAGAACCGCCCCGAGACGTGGTCCTGAAGGACGTACCAGACCTCGCCCCCGTAGGTGTGGCGGTGGATGTGGGCGTGGGTCCTCAGGCGCGGCGTGAGGTCGGCGACGCGGTACCAGGAGGGGCTGAACAGCGTGTCTTCCACCGGGCCATCTCCTACGGCCACCAGGACCAGACCCACAGGCGCACCCAGTCCACCAGGTCGTGGGTCCAGATCCAGATCAGGCGGCGGCTGCCCGCGTTGACCTTGGCGTACCCCTCCATGCCGGGGCGCAGGCTGGGGTCGGTCTCGTCCAGGTCGCCGTCGACCAGGAACAGGTTCCGCCCCTCCTCCGCGGCGGAGACCGGTGTGATCTTGGTGACGGTCATGGGGAGAGGCTTCTCGGGCAGGGAGTTCAGGACCAGGGTCCCCTTCTGGCCCACCCGGACCCGGTTGATCTCGCGCTCGTCCACACGCAGGCGCAGACGGTAATCCTCGAGGGGGGCGATCTCGAAAAGCAGCTGTCCTCTCTGAACGGGGGAACCCAGGGACTGGCTCAGGTCCCCGTTGATGACCAACCCGTCGAAGGGGGCCACCATTCTGGCCCGTGCCAGCTGCTCGTCCAGGAGGCTGATCTGGGCTTCGGCCTGGCTGATCTGCTCACCGAGGATCTTCACGTTGGACCGGTTGCCTCCGGCCATGGCCTCCCTGTACTGCCTCTGGAACTGTTCCCTCTGGCTTGCCCATCGGAGCCGCTCCAGCTTCATGTCCCTGTCATCCAGGGAGCACAGGACCTGGCCCTTCCGGACCGTGTCGCCGGCCCGGACTGTGGCCTCGTACAGGAAACCGTCGAAGGGTGCCACCACCGCACGCTGTACCTGGCCCTCCAGCAC
>CP070682.1:1508467-1514884 GCA_020352595.1 bacterium
CCGAACCCGCCTGGGTGAACCGGAAGATGTTGTCGACGAACAGGAGAACGTCCTGTCCTTCCTCGTCCCTGAAGTACTCTGCGGCGGTGAGCCCGGAGAGTCCGACCCTCAGGCGCGCCCCGGGAGGCTCGTTCATCTGGCCGTAGACGAGGATGGCCTTGTCGAGGACCTTGGATTCCTTCATCTCCAGCCACAGGTCGTTGCCCTCGCGGGTGCGCTCGCCCACACCGGAAAACACCGAGAAGCCGCCGTGCTCGATGGCGATGTTGTGGATCATCTCCATGATGACCACCGTCTTTCCCACGCCGGCGCCGCCGAACAGGCCGATCTTCCCGCCCTTGACGTAGGGCTCGAGGAGGTCGATGACCTTCACGCCCGTCTCCAGGATCTCGGTCTCGGCGCTCTGGTCCTCCAGGCTGGGCGCCTCGCGGTGAATGGGGTACCTGATCTCGCTTTCGATGGGGCCGCCCTCGTCCACAGGCTCGCCGATCACGTTCATGATCCGGCCCAGGGTCGAACGTCCCACGGGGATGGTGATGGGTCCGCCGGAGTCCTCGGCTGCCATTCCCCTGATGAGCCCGTCGGTGGAGCCCATGGCCACCGTCCGGACAACGTTGTTGCCCTGGTGCGCCTGGACCTCCGTGATGAGCGTGCGCTTGACGCCTTCGGTCTCGATCTCGATCTTGATGGCGTTGTAGATGGCGGGGAGCTTCCCCGGTTCGAACTCGACGTCAACGACGGGTCCGATGATCTGGGTTATCCTGCCGATGTTCTTCACTGAAACGTACCCCCTTTATCTGAGGCTTCCTGTATGTCCATGGGCCAGGTCCTGCGGGTCCCGGCCTGCTACTTCATGGCTTCCTTGCCGCTGACGACCTCGATGAGCTCCTTGGTGATGGCTGCCTGGCGGGTCCTGTTGTAGAGAAGCGTCAGCTTTTCGATCATCTCGGTGGCGTTCTTGGTGGCCGACTCCATGGCCGTCATCCTGGCCCCGTGCTCGCTGGCCGCGGACTCGAGGAGGACCCTGTAGACCTGCACGTTGATGTGCCTGGGCAGGAGTTCGTTGAGGAGGACCTCCTCGGACGGCTCGAAGGTGTACTCCACCGCGTAGTAGTCCTCGGCGATGTCCATGGGCTTTATGGGCAGCAGCTGCTCCACAATTACCCTCTGCTGGATGGCCGACTTGAACTCGTTGTAGACCATGTACACCCGGTCGAACTTCTCCTCGAGGTAGTTCTCCACGACGTCGCCGCCGATGGCCGCGGCCACGGGGAATGAGGTGTCCGAGAGGATGTTCAGGGACACCTTGCGCACGTTGACGTTCCTCTTCTTGAAATAGTCGTGGGCCTTCCTCCCGATGACGTGCATGGTGATCTCCCAGTCCCCGTGCTTGCGCATGAAGGACTCCGCCTGGCGGATGATGTTGGCGTTGAACGCTCCGCACAGCCCCCTGTCCGAGGTGACGACGATGAGGTCCACCTTCTTGGGCTCCCTGGTCTGCAGGAGGGGGTGGGCCTGCGGGTTGGTTCGGAGGGCCAGGCTGGAGAGAACCTCCAGCATCTTGTGGGCATAGGGTCGGGAGGCGAGGATGGCATCCTGCGCCCTGCGCAGCCTTGAAGCGGCGACCATCTTCATGGCCTTGGTGATCTGCTGGGTGTTCCTGACGGACGAGATCCGCCGCTTGATGTCCCTGAGGGTGCTCATGGGGCTTGTCCGCTCCTTTTACAGGAGGCTCGTCTTCTCCTCGTAGACGAACTCCTCCTTGAATTTGGCCAGGGCCGCGTCGAGCTTCTCCTTGAGGTCGTCGCTGATCTCCTTCTTGGTGGCCAGGCTCTTGACGATCTCCCCGTACCTGTTCTCCATGAAGTGGTACAGCTCCTCCTCGAACTGACCGAGGACCTCCACGGGGTACTGGTCCACGTAGCCGTTGGTGGCGGCGTAGATGACCAGGACCTGCTTTTCCACCGGAAGGGGCGCGTACTGGCCCTGCTTGAGGATCTCCACGAGCCTCTCGCCCCTGGCCAGCTGGGCCTGGGTGGCCTTGTCGAGGTCGGATCCGAACTGCGCGAAGGCCGCCATCTCCCGGTACTGGGCCAGTTCCAGGCGAAGCCTCCCGGCCACCTGGCGCATGCCCCTGATCTGCGCGTTGCCGCCCACGCGGGAGACCGAGATGCCCACGTTGATGGCCGGGCGGACGCCGGAGTAGAACAGATCCGACTCCAGGAAGATCTGGCCGTCGGTGATGGAGATGACGTTGGTGGGGATGTAGGCCGAAACGTCGCCGGCCTGGGTCTCGATGACGGGAAGGGCCGTCAGCGACCCTCCTCCCTCCTCCTCGCTCATCTTGGCGGCCCTCTCCAGCAGCCGCGAGTGGAGGTAGAAGACGTCCCCGGGATAGGCCTCACGGCCGGGGGGCCGCCTCAGGAGCAGCGAGAGCTGCCTGTAGGCCGCCGCGTGCTTGGAGAGGTCGTCGTAGATGCACAGGGCGTGCTCGCCCTTGTCCCGGAAGTACTCACCCATGGCGCAGCCGGCGAAGGGGGCCAGGAAGAGGAGGGGCGCCGGCTCGCTGGCCGAGGCGGTCACCACGATGGTGAACTGCATGGCGCCGTTCTCCTCGAGGTCCCTCACCACCCGTGCCACGGTGGACTCCTTCTGCCCTATGGCCACGTAGATGCAGATCACGGGGGGGTCGGCGTGCTTCTGGTTGATGATGGTGTCGATGGCCACTGCTGTTTTGCCCGTCTGGCGGTCGCCGATGATGAGCTCGCGCTGGCCCCGTCCGATGGGGATCATGGAGTCGATGGCCTTGAGGCCCGTCTGCAGGGGCTCCTTGACCGGCTGTCTCTTGACGATGCCGGGGGCGATGACCTCCACGAGCTGGGTGGCCTCGGTCTCGATGGGCCCCTTGCCGTCCACTGGCTGTCCCAGGGCGTTGACGACGCGCCCCAGCATGCCCCTGCCCACGGGGACCTCGACGATCCTGCCGGTCCTCTTGACGATGTCCCCTTCCTTGATGAGCTGGTATTCGCCCAGGAGAACGATGCCGACGTTGTCCTCCTCGAGGTTGAGCACCATGCCGAAGACCTCTCCGGGGAGCTCGACGAGCTCACCGGCCATGGCGTTCTCGAGGCCGTGGACGCGGGCGATGCCGTCGCCCGTCGACAGGACGATCCCCGTCTCCTTGACGTCGATGGACTTTTCGAAGCCCTCGATCTGCTTTTTTATGATCTCTGTAATCTCTTCCGCTCTGATCTGCATCGCGATCTATCTCCCCTTGCTGAGGGTGTCCTTTATCTGCACCAGCTGGTTCTTCAGGCTTCCGTCGAAGACCTGGCTGCCCATGTAGGCCACAACGCCCCCGAGGAGGCTCGGGTCCACCTCCATCTCGAGGATGACGTCCTTCCCCGACATGTCGGACAGGACCTTTTTCATCCTGGCGACCTCGTCCTCCTGCAGCTCGACGGCGCTCACCACCCTGGCGCGGATGCGGTTGCTCATCTGGTCGGCGAAGTCCCTGTAGGCGCTGGCTATCTGCCCGATGCCCAGTATGCGGTTCTTTCGGAGGAGCACCCCGATGAACCTCATGGTCAGATCCTGGACGCCGCCCTTCTCCAGGACGCCCGCCAGGACCTTTTCCTTGGCGTCGGCCCCGTAGGTGGGATCGGAGAAGACGTTCACCAGTTCGGGACTCCGGGCGAAGAGGCCGGCGATGGTGTTGAGGTCCTCGCCGATCTCCGCCAGAAGGTCCGCTTCCACAGCCAGGTCGATGATGGCCTTGGCGTAACGGCGCGCCAGCACGAAACCGATCACTGGTTGGCCTCCAGTTTCTGAAGATATTCGGATACGAACTTCCTCTGGTCCTCGGAGGTCATCTTCTTGCTGATGATCTCCTCGGCGAGGGCCACCGCGACCTCCGCGGCCTCCCTCTTGAGGATCTCCTGGGACTTCTTGAGCTCCTGCTCGATGGCCATGGTGGCCTCGATCTTGAGATTCTCCACGGCCTCGGCGGCCTCGGCCAGGATCCTTTCCTTTTCCGCCTCGCTCTCCTTGCGGGCCGAGGCCAGGAGATCTGCCATCTCCCTGTCCACGCCGGCCAGCTTTTCGTCGGCCTCCTTCATGCGGATCTCGGCGGCCTGGCGGGTCTCCTCCGCCTCCCTGATCATGGTCCGGACCGACTCGATGCTGTTCCTTATGGCATTGACGATGGGCTTGCGCGCGAAATAGAAGAGGGCGCCCGCGAGGATGGCGAAGTTGAGGAACCGCATGACCAGGTCGAAGATGGCCCGGCCTCCTCCCTCGCCTCCCTCAGTGGCCGCAGCGGCGAGGGCGGGCAGGGCCATCAGGAACAGGACCCGGAGGCCATGTCCCAGGAGGGTTCTCGTCGTCGGCCTCAAAGTTTCCTCCCCGCGAGTTTGGAGGCGATGGCCTGCGCCAGGGACTGCGCCTCTGTCTTGAGCGTCTTCCGGGAGACCTCCGCCTGGCTGGCGAGCTCCTCCCGGGCCCTTTCCAGCTCCTGGACGCCGGCGTCCCTTGCCTGGCTCAGGGTCTGGCGGAAGGCTGCCATGGCCTCGTTGCGTCCGCTGGTCCGGATCCCCATGGCTTCCTGTTTGGCTTTCAGCAGCTTGCCCTCGTACTCCTGGATGCTCTCCTCGGCCAGGCGCCCCAGGTTCTCCTTGAGGTCGGCCGATTCCCTGACGAGCCGCTCCCGCTCGTCCAGGACCCTGAGGATGGGCTTGAAGAGCAGGAAGTTGAGAATAACCAATAAAATCAGGAAGTTGGCGAGCTGGACCAGCAGGGTGAAATTAATGCTTATCACGTTGGCCTCCGCTTCCCTGAACGGTTGGAACCTTTACGCAAAGCGCCCCTCACGTTAATAAAAGGACCCCTGTGTGTCAACATTTTTCCCCTGGCGAGGCCTTGCCCGGCCTCATCCCTTGACCACGAAGATCAGCAGAAGGGCGATGACCAGGGAGTAGATCCCCGTGGACTCGGAAACGGCCTGGCCGACGAGCATGGTCCGGGTGAGAAGGCCGGCCTGGTCAGGGTTCCTTCCGATGGCCTCGCACGCTTTCCCTGCGGCGAAACCCTCACCGACACCGGGCCCGATGGCCCCGAACCCCATAGAAAGGCCCGCACCGAGCAGGGCGGCAGCGCGGACGAGTTCAGCTCCCGTGATTGCTTCCATGTATCAACCTCCTTGATTTCCGTTCCGGGCACCCGCTTCCCGGTGCCCGCCTGTTGGCTGGTCTGTCTCAGCGCCGTGACCCGCGTGACGGGCCGGGGCGCACTTTTACCTCTTGACCTGCATGATGAGGACCAGGGCGATGACCAGGGCGTAGATGCTGGTGGACTGGGCCACGGCCTGCCCGAGGAGCATCACGCGCGTGAGGAGGCCGACGCCCGCCTCAGGCTGCCTGTGGTACCTGATCCCCCTTATGGCCGACTCGGCAGCCATCCCGGAGCCCACCGAGGGGCCCATGGCCCCGAAGCCCATGCAGATGCCGGCTGACAGGACGGCGACGTACTCCACCAGTCCGGCATCCGGCGTTGCCGGGACGGCGAAGATGAGCATGAACGAGACCAGAAGCCCGAAGATGAGCGGTGTCTGGCTGATGGCCTGCCCGATGAGCATGAGCGTGGTGAAGGGCCTGCGCAGGTGGGGCTGGCGCGCGATGGCCTCACAGGCCTGCGCGGCCGGATAGGCGCTGCCCACGCCGGAGGCGAAGGAGGCGGCCCCGATGGAGATCCCCGCCCCGAGACCGCCGAAGCCCTGGATCAGCGCTGTGCCCTCTCCCGTGCCGAAGAGCAGCAGGATGCCCACCACCAGGGCGAAGGTGGGCGGCGTGGAGGTCGCCCCCTGCCCGATGAGCATGATGCGGAACAGGTCCGAGGAGACCTTGGGCTGCCTGCCCATCCCCTCCACCGCCGAGGCCGCGGACATGCCCATTCCGATGCCCGGACCCACCGCGCCGAACCCCACGGCAAAGGCGGCACCGATGCCGTACATGGCCTTGATGAGAAGCGCGACAGCGATCTGATCCACTTCAGGCCCCTATTTCGTCGCCACCGCGATGTACGTGATGGTCAGCATGGTGAAGACGAAGGCCTGCACTGTGCCCACGAACAGGCCGAAGAAGAAGTACAGGAAGGGCGGCAGGACCAGGCTGTAAACCATCCAGGAGACGACGGTGATGATGATGGCGCCGCCCATGATGTTCCCGAAGAGACGGAAGGAGATGGAGACAACCTTGGCCAGTTCCCCCACGACGTTGAGTGGAGCCATGATGAAGAAAGGCTGGGCGTATTCCTTCAGATAGGTCCCCAGGCCCTTGGCGCGGACGGCCGCCACGTGGGTGATGGCGAACCCCATGATCCCCCGGCTCAGGGGCGTGTTCAGGTCCTTGGTGGGCTCGTCGA
>CP070682.1:1514984-1520785 GCA_020352595.1 bacterium
ATCCTGGACAGGGGCTATTCGGGGCAGCTCGCCATGGGCGAACCCCTGCATCGGCACTGCTCCCTCCGAGTGGGCGGGGCGGCCGGCCTGTTCGCGGTGCCGGAGAGCACCGGGGATCTGCGGGTCCTCATGGAGTCGCTGGGCCGCGACGCGATTCCCTGGATCCTCATCGGAGGCGGGACCAACGTCGTTTTCAGCAACGGAGGTTATTCCGGCTGCGTGGTCAGGCTCGGCGAGGAGTTCTCCAGGGTCCGGCGGGAAGAGGAAACGCTGGTGACGGCGGGCGCCGCGGCGGCCTTGCCCCGCCTGGTGACCTTTGCGGGCCGTGAGGGGCTGGCAGGGCTGGAATGCCTTGCCGGCATACCGGGGTCCGTGGGCGGTGCGGTGAGGATGAACGCGGGGACGAGAGAGGGCGAGATCGGGGACGTCGTCGAGCAGGTCCAGATCTTCGACGGCCGTGAGCCGCAGTGGATCCCCGGGCAGGAGATGGGTTTTTCCTACAGGCGGACGATCCTTCCGGAGGACCGGGTGATCCTGGCTGTCCGGCTCAGGCTCCGTGCCGAGACAGGCGAGGCGGTAAGGAGCAGGGTGGCCCAACAGATGGAAAGGAGAAGGACAAGCCAGCCGACGGGTGTCGCCAGCGCCGGCTGCTGGTTCCGCAATCCCGAAGGCGACAGCGCGGGGCGGCTCATCGACGCGGCCGGCATGAAGGGAGTGAGATGCGGCGGAGCCCAGGTCTCGCCCGTCCATGCCAACTTTCTCGTCAACACGGGCGGGGCCACGGCGGCGGATTTCCTGGCTCTGGCCGGGAAGGTGAAGGAAACGGTCCATGAGCGGTTCGGCATAAGTCTCGAGGAGGAGGTAAGGATCATCCATGGCTAAGGTCGGTGTGCTCATGGGAGGAAATTCGGCGGAGAGGGAGGTGTCCCTGACCACGGGGCGGGCCGTGCTCGCGGCCCTCGTCGAGGGAGGCGTCGCGGCGGTCCCCATCGACACGGCCGGGGACTGGCGTTCGGAGCTGGCGGACAGACAGGTGGACGTCGCCTTCATCGCCCTGCACGGGAGAGGCGGTGAGGACGGATCCATCCAGGGCGCCCTGGACCTCATGGGGATCCCCTTCACGGGCCCCGGCGTGCTCTCCTCCGCGCTGGCAATGGACAAGATCATGACAAAAAGGGTCCTGAGGTCCTGCGGCATCCCGACGCCGGATTTCGTGGAGCTCGGGCCGGAAGGCTACGACACCCCGGCCGGTCTGGAGCTCCCCGTGGTGGTCAAGCCGAGCCGCGAGGGCTCCACCATCGGCGTCTCCATCGTGAGGCGGATCGAAGAGCTGGCCCCGGCCATCGAAACGGCGGCCTCCCACGACCCCTACGTCCTTGTGGAGGATTTCGTGGACGGGGACGATCTGACGGTGGGTGTGCTCAACGGCCGCGCCCTGGCCGTTGTCCAGATCGTGACCAGCACCGGCTTTTACGATTACGAGACCAAATACGTGACGGGTGCGGACGAGTACCGGGTGCCGGCACCCATCGGTGAAGCGGCCACGGAGAAGGTGAGGGGAGCGGCTCTGGCGGCGGCCCGGGCGCTGAGGTGCTGCGGCGGCGTCAGGGTGGATTTCCGGGGGTCCAAAGGCCATTACAGCGTCATCGAGGTCAACACCATCCCCGGCATGACGCCCACCAGCCTGCTGCCGAAATCCGCGGCCGGCGTGGGGATGAATTTCGTGGAACTGGTCCTCGAAATGCTGCGAACGGCCGGTGAGGGAAGCCTGTGAGCAAGGAGCGCCCCAAAAGCAAACTCCTGTCAGGGAAGCCGGCCAGGCGCAAGAGCGCCCTGAAGAAAACAGGCAGCGGGGCGGGCAGACGGGTCTATCTCATAAGGGCCTGGTGGATCCTGAGAGGAGCGCTGGCAGGGTCGCTTCTGCTGGCCGTTCTCACAGGGGGCTATCTGGGAGCCCTCAGGATCATGGCGCTCCCCTCGCTGGCGGTCAGGAACATCCTCGTGGAGGGCTGCAGGGACATATCTCCGGAGCAGGTCAAGGCGCTTTGCGGCGTCTCCGTGGGGATGCCGCTGCTGCGTGTGGACCTGAATACGGTGCGCATGAAAGTGGCCGGGCACCCCCAGGTCCTGGACGCCGCAGTGGTGAGGGAGCTTCCCGGCACCTTGAGGATAACCATCCGGGAGCGCACGCCTGTGGCCGCCGTGATGGGCAGGGGGTTTGTGCTGGTGGACGCCGAGGGGGTGGTCCTGTCGAGGCGCAGCGTCTACCCGGAGGGATACCCCCTCATCACGGGAGTTTCCCCGCCCATGCGCGACGGTGAGGTGGCCGTGGACGCGTTGGGGGCCCTTCACGTGCTGATGGAGATCTCCGGATCCGGGTTGCTGGGATCGGACAGCATCTCGGAGGCCCGCGTCGAGGGCCGGAGCGTGCTCGTCTCCCTCATGGGGGGAGGAACCCTCCTGGTCATGGACGCCACCGACGTACATGCCCAGCTGGCCAGACTTTCCGCCGTCATCCAGGCAGGGGCTTTTAACGGTGCGTCCGTTGGTTACGATCTCCGGTTCAAGGGGCGGGTTATAGGGATCCCGGGTGGAAAAAGGACTGAGGTTTCAGGGGGGGGAGCAACCCCTGTGGGAGGTTAGGTAGATGGCCAAGGGCAAGGAAAGGATCGTTGTCGGATTGGACATTGGCACGACGAAGATCTGCGCCGTGGTGGCCGCCGTATCCAACGGAGGCATGTGCGAGATCGTGGGCATCGGGACAACCCCGTCCAAGGGGCTGAGAAAGGGAGTGGTGATCAACATCGATGCCACCGTGGACTCCATCAAGAAGGCGGTGGAGGAGGCCGAACTCATGGCCGGTGTGCCCATACAGGGCGTTTACGCCGGCATCGCGGGTGGGCACATCAAGGGTTTCAACAGCCACGGAGTCGTCGCGGTCAAGAGCCGGGAGGTCTCAAGGAAGGACGTCGAGAGGGTCATCGACGCCGCGCAGGCCGTGGCCATGCCGCTGGACCGGGAGGTCATCCACATCCTCCCCCAGGAGTACATCGTCGACGACCAGGACGGCATCAAGGATCCCCTCGGAATGTCCGGGGTGCGGCTGGAGGCGAGGGTGCACATCGTCACAGGGGCCGTCACGTCGGCACAGAACATCATCAAGAGCTGCCACCGCGCGGGTCTCGACGTCCTGGACATAGTGCTGGAGCCCCTAGCGGCCGCCGACGGCGTCCTCACGGAGGAGGAAAAGGACCTGGGCGTGGCGCTGGTTGACATCGGAGGAGGCACCACCGACGTCGCCATCTTCGGAAGCGGCAGCATCAAGCACTCGGCGGTCCTCGCTCTGGGAGGAGTCAACCTGACCAACGACATCGCCTACGGTCTCAGGACGCCCGCCACGGAGGCAGACAAGATCAAGCGTCAGCACGGCTGCGCCCTGGTGGATCTGGTGGGGGAGGACGAGGAGGTGGAGGTCCTGTCCGTGGGAGGGCACAAGCCCAGGGTCGTGTCGAGGAAGGCCCTCGCGGATATCATCGAGCCCAGGGCGGAGGAGTTTTTCGACCTCATCAACAGGGAGATCCTCAAATCGGGCTTCGACGACAAGATCGCCTCGGGCGTGGTGCTCACAGGCGGTACGGTGATCATGCAGGGCATGACCGAACTGGCGGAGCAGGTTTTCAACCTGCCCGTGAGGCGTGGCTATCCCATGGATATAGGGGGGCTGGTGGACGTGGTCAACAGTCCCATGTACGCCACCGCAGTCGGGCTGGTCAAGTACGCGTCCACCCACACCAGCGAAGGAGGGTTCGGCACCAACGAGAGCAGGATCTTCGACAAGATCCTCTCCAAGATGAAGGGGTGGTTGAAGGAATTCTTCTGACGACCTCAGATCCCGTATCTCAGGTCTCAGAAAGCAAGGGCGAACTTTTCTGAGATCCGGGATCCGGGATCCGGGATTCACGCGGGCTATTCGGGGAGCCCGCTAATGGGAGGTGAGCCGATGTTTCAATTCGTGGAGGACAGCATGGACCTCAAGGCCAGGATCAAGGTCTTCGGGGTCGGGGGCGGCGGCGGGAACGCCCTGAACAACATGATCGAATCCTGCCTGAAGAACGTCGAGTTCATAGCGGCCAACACGGACGCCCAGGCCCTGAAGACATCCCTCGCGCCCACCCGGATCCAGCTGGGCGTGGATGTGACCCACGGACTGGGCGCCGGGGCGGATCCGGAACTGGGCCGCAAATCGGCGGAGGAGAGCGAGGACCAGGTTCGCGAGGCCCTCATCGGCACCGACATGGTTTTCGTCACGGCGGGCATGGGGGGCGGAACGGGAACGGGAGCGGCTCCCGTGGTGGCCCGCCTGGCCAAGGAATGCGGCGCCCTCACCGTGGGGGTTGTCACGAAACCTTTCGGGTTCGAGGGCAAGGTGAGGATGAGAAACGCCGAACTCGGGCTCGAGGAGCTTCGCCGGAGCGTCGACACGCTCATCGTCATCCCCAATGACCGCATCTTCTCCGTGATCAAGCACGGGGCAAAGGCCAGCGACGCCTTCAGGATCGTCGACGACGTCCTCAACTGCGCCGTGAAGGGCATCAGCGACCTGATAACCAAACCGGGACGCATCAACCTGGACTTCGCCGATGTGAAGCGGGTCATGGAAGGCAAGGGCAGGGCCCTCATGGGGACAGGGGTGGCCTCCGGGGATGACAGGGCGGCAGAGGCTGCCCAGACGGCCATCTCCAGCCCCCTGCTGGAGGACAACAGCATCGACGGGGCACTGGGGGTGCTGATCAACATCACCGCGGGCAAGGACATCGGAATGCAGGAGATCCAGCACGCCTCCTCCATAATCCAGAGTGCCGTGCACGACGATGCGGAGATCATCTTCGGCTGGGTGGAGGATGACACCATAGGGGAGGACCTCATGGTGACGGTCATCGCCACCGGCTTCGGGCGCGAAACGACCCTGCGCGGACGTGAACAGATCCTGCAGGGCCGGGGTGACAGGCACAGCGATATGGAGGTCCCGGCCTACATGCGCAGGAAGGAGGGGGAACAGCCCCCGGAAAAAACCCGGAGGCCGTCCCTGACGCTCATCGACGAGGAGGAGTTCGAGGTGCCTGCCTTCCTCAGGCGCCAGGCGGACTGACCGGGCAGTGCCGGCCAGGGGCGCCCCGGACGAATCCTGGGTCTCGCCGCATCCCCGTGGCGGCGGGCTGAGGGTGGCGGTGGCCTACCCGAACAGCTACCGGGTGGGCATGTCAAACCTCGGTTTCCAGGCCGTCCTCGGAGCCTTCCTGGAGCAGCCGGGGTTCCATGCCCGCAGGGTGTTCTGGGAAGGGGGCTCACTCCGGTTCCCCGACGGCGGCCGGTCCCTTGGCGAGTTCGACGCCGTCGCCATCTCCATCTCCTATCAGCCGGATATGGTTCACCTCCCCCGGATGATGGAGGCGGTCATGGCGGCCGGCGACCCCGAGGCGGCGCCCCTCGTCATCGGCGGGGGGGTCGCCCTCACCATCAATCCCGAGACATCGTCCCCCCTTTTCGACATCGTGGTCCTGGGCGATGCGGAGCCGGTCCTCCCCGCACTCATGAATGCGCTGGGATCGGGCCGGCCGTCGAAAAGAGACATTATCTCCAGGCTCCGCGGAAGGGAAGGGGTCTACATTCCCGGGGATTTCGGCGGTCGTGCCGGGGCCCGGTCGCCGGCCGCCCCCTCCCCCGCCCCCACGGGGGGTGTCCCCGCCCAAAGGCCAGCCGGCCGCGAGGGTCAGGGCAGGTGGCCGGCGCGCCCCGCGGGG
>CP070682.1:1520885-1524297 GCA_020352595.1 bacterium
CCAGTCTGCCGCCCAGCAGGGGGACGGCCCCGGGCAGGAAGAAGAGGGAGCCCGCGACCACCTGCATGGCGGTCAGGGACCAGGGGCTGTACCTCTGGCTGAGCCTCCTGACCAGCAGAACGTACCCCACGGCGGTGACCATGGCCCCCATTTCCAGGGCGTTGCCCAGCAGAGGGTTCGTGGCGCTCAGGGACGGCTCCCCTGCCAGCGTCAGCCAGACCACACCGGCCAGAGCCAGGAGGAGCCCGGCCACCGTGGCCCTGGAGACCCGTTCCCCCAGAAAAATGCGCGCTCCCAGGGCCACCATGAGGGGGACCGAGGCGGAGATGAGACCCGCCTGGGCGGAACTGGTGAAGCGCAGGGCGTTGGATTCCAGGGCGAAGTAGAGGCACGGCTGGAAGATCACGAAGGCGAGGAGGAGCTTCCAGTCGCCCGGCCGCGTGGATTGGGGCCGGAGGCGGCCCGCGAAGGGCAGTACCACTGCCAGAGCCACCGTCATCCGGTCCCACATGACAGTCCAGGGCCCGAAGGCACTGATGGTGACCTTCATGGCCGCGAAGGAGCTGCCCCAGAAGATGGTGGCGGCCAGGATGGCCAGGGTCGGCCAGGCGGAGGCCGGTCTGCTGTCGCTCAATGGTGACTCCCTCCCGTCATGGGCCGACATATTAGCCGCAGGAGGGCAAATGGGGAAGGGGTGAAGGCTGCGGTGCCGGCATGCCTGCCAGCGCGCCTCACGAATTTGAAATTTGAGGACCGTCCCCCAGGACCGCCTCGAAAACAGCGAGATCCTCCTCCAGCCCCTTGCCCGTGACAGGCGGCAGCGATCTCAGGTCCAGCAGACCCTCCACCTTCCTGGCGGCACCCTCGGAAAGGAGGATCTGCCTCGGCTCCGCCATCTCGGAGAGCATCTGGGCCGTGTTCACCGCGCTGCCGAGAACGGTGAACTCCATCCTTTCAGGAGAGCCGACGTTTCCCAGGAAGACCTCCCCCGAGGCGATGCCGATGCCGATCTGCAGGTCCAGATCCCCGAACCTGTCCGCCCACTTCATGTTGAGCTGCTCCATCCACCGGACCATGTCCGTGGCCGCTCTCACGGCGCTGTGGGCGTGGTTCTCGAGGTCCCTGAGGCTGCCGAAGACGGCCACGATGGCGTCGCCGATATACTTGTCCAGGGACCCCTGGTACTCGAAGATGATCTGCGCCATGTCCGTGAAGTACTCGTTGAGGATGGCCACGAGCCGGTCGGGCGCCTGGGTTCTCGTAAGGCGTGTGAAGTCCCGGATGTCGGAGATGAGCACCGTGACGTCCCTCCTGTCGCCTTCCAGGTCCACGTCCATCTGGCTGCTCATGACTTTCTCGACCACCTGCGGAGAGAGGTACCGCGCCAGGTTGGCCCGGATGACCTCTTCGTGCCGCATTCTCTCCGCTCTCCTGGCGTTCTCGACGGCGATGGCGCCCTGGTCGGCGAGGGTCCGGAGAAGGTCTGTGTCCTCACTGGTGAAGAACCGCCCGGACTTCCTGCGTCCCAGGGCCAGGAGCCCCGTCAGTTCTCCCTGGAAGACCAGGGGGACGGCGATGACGATCCCCAGGGACTCGAACCTTGGGAGGCACGCTTTCCCCGCCTCGCCGTATGCCGGGTCCTCCTGAAGGTCGAAGATGGTGATGATCCTCCGTGCCTCCTGCATGAGGGAAACGAGGGGATCGTCGAGGTCCAGGCAGTCCTCCATGACCTCCTCGCCGCCGCCGTCGGCGGCGTCCCTGATGAGCAGGACCTGGCAGTTGCCCACCTCCGGCTGGATGAGGATGACGCCGGCCGACTGGATGGACATGAGGTCCCGGAGGGCGTGGATGATGCGAATGAGGACCTCCTTGAGGTCCAGGACCGAGGTCAGGGCGCTGCTGACCTTGGCGACGGCATCCTTGTAGGGGACGCTGCCGCGGAAGAAGACCCTGTCCACCGCCTTCTGGACCCTCTCGTGGAGGGGACGGAGGGCCAGCACCACGGCGATGACGAAGAGCACCGCGAAGGTGCGCGAGCGGGACAGGTCGGTCGTGGGGACCACCATGTTCAGGAAGGCCGCCAGCAGGGCGTAGACCCCCAGGATGCTCCCGGACGAGAGGGCGTAGCCGAAGGTCTTTCTCACCGCGGTGTCGATGGTGAAGAGGTCGTGCCGGACGATGGTGTAGCCCACGGCCAGGGGAAAGGCGCTCAGCAGGAGGGCGAAGGAGAGGGCCGGGTCCTGGAAGAGGTAGACACCCCAGAGGTGCCGGGCCAGCAGCTCCGCCACAGGGACGAACATGCCGATGAAGATGCCCAGCATGATCATCCGCGACTGGGCCCTGATGGTGGGGGAGGGATCCCGCACCAGGTTGAACACCGTTGAGCCGACGAAAAAGACCACCGCGAGGAGCAGGTAGAGGTTGTTGACCAGGTCCATGTGAGGCGGCGGGTTCCAGTAGGCGTGGGATAGGGGCCTGAAGAGACCGAAGATCGCCAGGGACACCAGGTAGGGCAGGACCCACAACCACCGCGCCGATCCCAGGACCTTCCGTCGCCTCGGGAAGAGAAGCGCCAGGTGGATGATGGGGGCGGGCAGGAGGACGTCGAGGAACTGGCGCACCTTGAAGAGCCACAGGGGGCGCATGAGGTCGCTGGGAGAGGCGTAGCTGATGGACACGCCCAGCGCGGCGGTCATGAGCAGGAAGACCCGGCTCTCCCGTGTCCCGGGTTTCATCAGGTAGACCAGGACCCCCATGGAGAGGAACAGGAGGCCCGTCAGGAAGAGGGGGCCGCTTCTCTTGAGCACCGCGGAAGGACCCAGCACGCCGTTGGTGAGGTGGATCTCCAGGGGCTCGCCGCCGCGCAGCACCGAGTAGACGTTGACGCCGCCGGGCTCCGGGTTCCGGATCTCGAAGAACAGTTCGTCGAAGGTCTCGTAGGACCGCCCGTTGACGGCGAGGATGGTGTCTCCCACACGCAGCCCCGCCTGCCAGCCCTTGCCGAAGACCTCGTCCACCACCTTCGGACCGGAATCGTACATGGCCCGCCACCCGTAGTCGGTGGCGTCCTTCCACAGGATCATGTTGATCCCGTAGAGGATATAAAGGGACAGGACACATGCCAGGAGTCCGGCAAAAAGGGTCCAATGCATGCCCTTGCCAGTCAGCGGTCTATCCGTACCCATGTCAGGGCTCCGGCCGGGACCGGCCCCTTACCGCCACGGTCCCGGCAGTGATCAGGAAAACACCGGAAATTCCCATCATCACCCAGGCAAAGACGTCCCCGTACCTCGTGTAGTAGGTGATCTCTCCGGACAGGGGAACCTCACGGACAAGAATACCCTCCACGAAGAGGTCCCGCCCGCCCTCGTCCCGGACCTTTTCGGCAACCCGCCCGTCCGGGTCGATGAAG
>CP070682.1:1524397-1532143 GCA_020352595.1 bacterium
GAACTGGCGATCATGATGCATCCGCCAGGCAGGGCATCGCCGTCGATCCATTTCTTCCAGTTGCCGTAGATGGCCTCGATACGGGGTATCCCCCTGGGCTTTTTAAAAGCCGGGCGAAGAACCTCCCTGGTGAACATATCCTCCACCCACTGGATGACCTGGGTCTGCAGCTTTTCCTTGGAGTTGAAGTGGGCGAACAGGCCGCTCTTGGAAAGCCTCGTCTCGGAGGCGAGCTTTCCGATACTCAGGTCCTGAAGCCCGCAGACGCTGGCCAGGCTGATGGCTTTGGAGAGGATCTTTTCCCTTGTTCGCTCGCCCTTGGACACGGCCACCTCCATAGGATAGGGACACGATACGAAAGTAGGAATAGCACGACCGTTCGTTCTTGTAAAGGTTTTTTTGCAGATCTCGCTCTGACACTGGAGAGCAGTACCTAGCACCTTGTGCCTGGGACCTGGTACCTTGTGCCTGGGACCTGGGAACAAGGCGCCAGGCACCAGCCACTATTTCTCTGTCCACCCACGCATTCACCCCTCCAGCCCATAAGACTCCTTTCCTCCCGCGCGAAACCGTTGTAAAAAGAAGGTCGGTGTCCGACGCGGGTTTTCCGGCATGGCCATCAGAATTCCGGCCCCGCGATCCCCGGAAAGAAAGAGATCCCACCTGAAAAACGACATGAGAGGACTGAAGAGACCACGTCACCTTGAATATCTGCCCACCATGGTCATGCTGGGTTTCTGCGCGCTCTCCATCCTGGTGCTGGTGTCCAGGATCCAGATCGTCGATGAACGCTTCGGGAGCATCATGGGCATGCGGCGGGAGTTCGCCCTGGCGGTCCTCAGGCACGACTCGGTGATCCTCGGGCTGCTGCTGGCCTGTCTCATCCCCGCACTCGTCCTTCGCAGCAGGATCCTGGGCTTCCTGTTCAAGGCAGGCAGCCTTCTTGTCCTGCTGTTTTACCTGTCCGATCTCCTGGTCTTCAGGGTATTCAACCTGAGGCTCTTCGTGGAGGACATCCTCATATACGGATTGGACACGAAATCGGTCCTCTTCATGGCCTCCTCCGTGCTGGGTTCTGCAGGTGAACTGCTGCTGCCCATCGTCCTGCTTTCCCTCGTGGGCGCCTTACTGTCCTTCCTCCTGTTACCCCTGAAGAGCTTCCCCAGACTTCTCGCGGGAATGAGCGCCATGGTGCTGGTCTTCGCCGTCATCGCCGTGGCGGCGCCCGACCTGAGCGGCGCCAACGCCTGGGTGGTGGAGAACGTCCTCGAGGTCAACCGGCCCAACGGGCTCG
The DNA here is from genome assembly GCA_020352595.1 of bacterium. GTDB lineage: Bacteria > BMS3Abin14 > BMS3Abin14 > BMS3Abin14 > BMS3Abin14. Next base: position 1,525,692 of record CP070682.1, read on the forward strand.
CGCGCCCGTACGGCCCGGAAAAGACCGCACGGGCCCTGAACGGGTCCTGCCTGGGGGAGGTGGACACCGTTCTGCCTGACCCGCCGGGAGACGGCAGACCGGACATCATCCTCGTTCTCTTCGAGTCCCTTTCCCTCTACCAGACGCGGCTCTTCTCGGAGACCAGGGACATCGTACCCCGCTTCGACTCCATAACCCGGAGAGGTACGGCCTTTACCGACTTCTTTTCCAACGGTTTCAACACCGACGACGGCCTCATCGCCCTCCTCACGGGGATCCCTCCCCTTCCCACGACCACCATGATAAACACGGGGGACAGGGGCGGTTTCGACGGTTTTTTCGGTATCAGTGACTCCCTTCCCCGGCGGCTGAGGGACATGGGGTATCACACCGTGTTCGTCACCAGCGGAGACCTCGACTTCTCCATGAAGGGCCAGTGGCTCCTCTCCATAGGGTTCGACCAGATCCTGGGACACGATGAGCCATACTTCAACGGCATGGAGAGGTACCACTTCCTGTCCGTGACGGACCGGGCCCTTTACGAGAACATCATCTACAATGTCCTGCCGGACCTTCAGGGCTCAAGGCCATACTTCCTCGTCATCGAGAACGTTTCCACACACCACCCCTTCTGGGAACCGGAAACCGGCTCCACGAAGGAGGAGGAGGTGTTCCGCTACGCTGACACCCAGCTGGGCTGGCTCTACGACAACCTGGAGGCAGAAGGGTTTTTGAGGGACGGCCTGCTCATCATCACCAGCGATCACAGGAGCATGACTCCCCTCAGGTCAGAAGAGTTCGGCCGGTTCAGGGATGAAGCCCGGGCCAGGATCCCTCTCGTTTTCCTGGGCCGGGGGCAGGAACCCGGCAGGGTGGTGGAGGGCTATTTTCAGCAGACCGACCTTCCGGCATCGGTCCTTCACCTTCTGGGGGAAGAAGCCCCCCTCTCCGGCATGAGGGGCAACCTGCTATCGAACCCGCCTGTCCCTTCGAGGTACGTCATCTACTACGGGGGCCAGGAAAGGGACAAGGTGTGGGTATTCGGAGAGGACGGCACCTGGAGCATAAGGCTCGACGGCGACCGGACGGAGTTCCTTCAGAACCGCCCATCCGACGGGGACTCCGTGCTCGATTTCGTCAACTGCGTCAGGATCCAGGCCGAGGCGAGGAACGGCAGGTGACGGGGCGTTTGAGCACAGGGTGGTAAGGAACCGGGATACAGGAACCTGGAACCGGGCACCAGTTGTCAAGTGTCCGGAACGGAACATCGGGAACTGCGTAACGGGCAATGGAGCCCATCGCACTCCACGCCCTTCCGTTGGCGCTTCGTGCCGCTCTCCGGACGCCACCACCTGGATTGGAGACACTGTTGTGATGCGGGGGAACTCCCCGTTGACCGGGGGCAGGGGACCTAGAACCGGTGCATGAAGGGAGCGAGCTTGTGCTCCATGTCCGGATCCGACTCAACGATCTCGAGACTGACCCGGTTGACCTCCGCGCGGCCGTAGGGGGAATCGGAAACCACCCAACCGTCCGAGACCTTGCGGCAGCGCAGGGCCTCCACCAGAAACCCTTCGTCCGGAGAGTGGATGCTGATGACCATCTCTTCTGGCACGGTCTCCCCACCGTAATCGTAGATGGCGAGCCCGCCGCCGCTGATGTCCATGAGCCTGTACGAGCGGCCCTCCACAAGGGCCCTGGCCCCGCTGGTGGGGGGGTAGCGGGGCCATTTCCGCCGTTCGGCGAAATTGCCCTTCCACCTGTTGTAATGATCCTGGTCTCTCACGGTCATTGATCGTCCCTCGATAGTTCCAATTGTAGGGATCGGGCTCCCCATCTGTCAAGGATGACACCTCCCGCAGAGTCCCGGCCATCCCTTCTCCCCGCCGCCCTCCTCCTCCAGCGCACTCAATTCCCTGTACCGGTACAGCCATTGCTGTATTATGGGCCCATCCCGGGATGGGCCAACACGCGGAGGTGCAGACGGTTGTCCGAGGGCAAAAGGGGGGTCCTGCAGGGCCTCACCGCCTACTGCATATGGGGGACCTTCCCCCTTTATTTCAAGGCGCTGTCGGCGCTGCCGGCCACAGAGATCCTCGCCTTCCGCATCGTCCTGTCCGCTCTCTTCCTCCTCCTCTTCGCGGCCGCCACCGGGGCCGGAGCGCAGCTCCTGGCCACCCTCCGTGACAGGAGGACCGTCGCCTTCCTGACGTGCACCACCTTGCTCGTAGCCACCAACTGGCTCGTCTTCATCAGCGCTGTGGCCAGGGGAAAGGTCCTGGAGAGCAGCCTGGGCTACTACATCAATCCCCTGGTGAGCGTCCTCCTCGCCTTTGTCTTCCTGGGAGAGAGGCTCACCGCGAGGCAGAAGACAGCCATCGCACTGGCGGCGGGCGGGGTCATCGTCCAGACGGTTTCCCTTGGAAAGGTCCCCCTCGTGTCGCTGGTCCTGGCTTTCAGTTTCGGCCTCTACGGACTGGTCCGAAAGGTCGCCAGGGTTCAGGCCATGCCCGGGCTCGCTGTGGAGATGCTCCTCCTTACACCCCCGGCCGCGGGATACGTTGTCTGGCTTCAGGCCGCGGGCAAAGCTTCCTTCCCCACGGGATCGTCCATGACGGACATCCTGCTGCTCCTGGCCGGCATCATCACCGCCACGCCTCTCATCCTGTACGGAGGAGCGCTCAACCGCCTGAGGCTCTCAACCATGGGCATCATGCAGTACATCGTCCCTTCGGGTCACTTCATCCTGGCGGTTTTCGTCTTCGGCGAGCCGTTCACCAGGGTTCACCTGGTGAGCTTCGGCCTCATATGGGCCGCCTTGGCCCTTTACACCTACGATTCCCTCGGTGTGCTGCGCCCCGCCACCGCGGCGGCGGGCCAGGTCACATGACGGGAGAGGGGATGGCCGGGCGTCACCCGGAAGAGCCGTACGGCCTCACACGTTCAATACTGTGGTAGAATCACTTTTCATGGGTGGCGTTCCCCCTGCAGGAGGTAGAGGGAGGAGTCTGCCGCCCACCGAACCGGGATTCCGGAGGAAACCGCCACATTGAAAACAAAGACCCGTGAAGGCAGTGTGGAGGTGCCGGCAGCGCCTGAAGCCTCCACGCGGGTAGTCGGCGTACCGGCACAGAGCGTGTCAGCGGCGGGGTACGTCCTCAGGGGCGCCCTCTTCCTGACAGCATTCGCAGGTCTCGTTCTCCTCAGCCGCGGCAATTACCTGCTCTTTCACGCCTTCGTGGAAGGGTTCAGCATCGTCATCGCCTTCGGCATCTTCTTCATCGCCTGGAATTCCCGCGATTTCCTGGAGAACAACTACCTCCTGTTCCTGGGCCTCATCTACCCCTTCGTGGGGTTCCTGGACTTTCTCCACGTCCTTTCCTACGCGGGGATGGGCGTCTTCGCAGGTTACGGCGCCGACCTCCCCACGCAGCTGTGGATCCAGGCCCGGTACCTGGAGAGCGTCTCGCTGCTTCTCGCCGCCCTCTTCTTCCACCGCAGGGTGAGGCCCCACCTCGTCCTCTCCGTCTACGCGGGGGCCACGATCCTGCTGCTCCTCTCCATCTTCAGCCTGGGCATCTTCCCGGTCTGTTTTTCCGAGACCGGGGGGCTCACCACCTTCAAGAAGGTGAGCGAATATGTCATCGTGGCTGTCCTGGCCGCCGCCCTGGTGCCGGTGGTGAGGAACCGGGCCAACCTCAGCAGGACCATGTTCTGGTTCCTGTCGGGGTCCATCCTGGCCACCATGGTATCGGAGCTCTTCTTCACCTTCTATGTCAGCGTCTACGGGCTGTCCAACATGCTCGGTCACCTGCTCAAGATCCTCTCCTTCTACTGCGTCTACAAGGGGCTCATCGAGGCCAGTCTCAGGGACCCTTACAACAACCTGTTCCTGAACCTCAAGCGGTCCGAGGAGGACCTGCTCAGGGCCAAGGCCGACCTCTAGCAGAAGAACGAGGCTCTGGAATCCTTCATCTACGCGGCAGGGCATGATCTCAAGTCCCCGCTGGCGAGCGCACTGGGTTTTACCCAGCTCCTGGCCGGTTCCCTGCCCCCGGAGGCCGACGGTCGCCGAGCTGACATGTTCGGGCGGGTGCAGCGCAACCTCAAACGGATGGACCACATGCTCAGGGATCTCCTGGAATACGCCAGGATCGGACAGGAAAAGGATGACGCATCTCCCCTGGACCTTCGCGAACTGCTGAACCAGATCCTGGACGAAAAGCGCCAGGAAATGGAAGCGGTCCAGGCCGAGGTGATCGTGTCCGATGCTCTTCCCCCCCTTCGCATGAGCGAGACGCGTGCTTACCAGGTCTTCATGAACCTCCTGACCAACAGCCTGAAGTTCCGGCGGGAGGGAGTCGCGCCGAGGATCGAGATCGGGGTGGCGGAGGAGGCCGATAAGAACTCCTCCCACAGGGTCTTCTTCTTCAGGGACAACGGCAAGGGCATCGGGGACAGGGACATCGGAAAGGTGTTCAACCTGTTCACCAGCTTCGGCGGTTTCGATCAGGGCGGAACGGGTGCCGGCCTCGCCATCGTCAAGAGGATCGTGGATCTGCGGGGGGGGACCATCCGGGTTGAATCCAGGACCGAAGAGGGGACCACCTTCATCTTTTCTCTGCCCGTCGCCCACCCGCTGGACTGAACGGCGGACCCGGCCAGGGACCAATCCAAGATCCATCTCGACAGATTCGGCGCCCTGAGCATTGTCGAAGGGCAAGATCCAAGGAGAAAGTCGGTTCCCGTTTCCTCGACGAATTTGATATTTGAGGACCGTCCCCCGCACACTGAATCCCAGGTACCAGGCACTGCTCCCCTCCTCGCCCCGTCGCGCCGTCCCCCCCATCGCCTCGTCGCCTGGTCGGAACTTTTCGCTCTGACACCAAAGAGCAGTACTTGGTTCCTGGATCCCAGGCCCTAGGTCCCAGGCACCAGGTACTACCCCCCCTCGCCTGGTCGCACTGTCTCCCCGTCTCCCGTGGTATGATGGCACAGGGACCGGTCTGTGGAGGGCGTTCATGTCAGCGGTTTGCTCACAGGCGAGGGGGGGGTGAGAGGTGCTTCGGGACTATTTCGCCGATGGCGTGCTGCCGGAGGTCATCCGCGGCTCAGTGACCCGGCGGATCATGGTCCTCGGCGGAACGGACACAGGCAAGACCACCCTGGTGGAGGACCTGGCAAACCATCTCTCCAGAGAGGGGCCCGTGGCACTGGTGGACCTCGACGTGGGCCAGTCCACTGTAGGCCCGCCCACCACAGTGGCATGGACGCTGGTGGAGGGCGGTTTCCCGGGCAGGGGCTTGCTCCAGGCCGGGGAGATGGCCTTCGTGGGATCCCTTTCTCCCAGGGGAAACCTCCTGCCGGCCTTGAGCGGTGCGGCCAGGATGGTGTTCTCGGCCGCAGCAGCCTGTCCCAGGATCCTCATCGACACTTCCGGCTTCATCGAGGAGCCGGCTGGGGCGGTGTTCAAGCAGCACAAGGTGGACCTCCTCCAGCCCGACCTTGTCATCGCCCTGCAGCAGACCGAAGAGCTCGAGCCCATCCTTCACTCCTTCTCCCACCAGACCAGGCCGGCGGTCCTGCGTCTTTCCGTCCCCCCGGGGGTGCGGAAACGGGACCCGGAAGAGAGAGCGGCCTGGAGGCGGGAGCGCTTCGCCGCCTATTTCGGGAAGGCCGTCCTCCGGGAGGTGAGCCTGTCCTCCGTGGGGCTTCGCGTCACCCGTGAGCTGGCCGACCTCTCCAATTTCGCCCTCAGGAACCGCATCGTGTCCCTGAGGGACGACGGCGGGCGTGATCTGGCCCTGGGCGTCATCGTGGAGGTGGCAAGGAAGCAGGGGAACCTGGTGATTCGCACCCCCCTCGACGGGAACACCCCGATTTCCACAGTGGTCATCGGCGAGGCGCTCTCGCCCCTTTGAGGACAGCAGGTCGCGTGGATGCGCCGCGAGGCAGTCCTCTCCCTCGCAGGTTGTTCCTCCACGTCCCTGACCTCCGTTGACAAACCACCCAACCATTCCTAACTTAATCAGTATGTTATTGGGCAGCCAGCCGGATGCCGGACGCTGTGTTATGCCTGCTACGCCTTTTAACCGTGAACAGGGAGGTCTGGATCATGAAAAGGATGCTGTTTATATTGCTGGCTCTCGCATGGGCGGTACCCCGCCCGGCGGTGGCCGAGGATGCGGCGCTGAAGATCCTGGAGCAGTCCCCCAGGCACCAGGAGTGGGTCGCCGTGAAGCAGGGCGACCGGGAGGTGCACTCCTTCGTGGTCTATCCGGAGGTCGAGGGGAAGGCCATGGCCGTGGTCATCATCCACGAGAACCGCGGGCTCACCGACTGGGTGCGCAGCGTGGCCGACCGTGTGGCCGAGGCCGGGTATATTGCCATCGCGCCGGACCTCCTCTCCGGCGCCGGGCCGGGCGGCGGCAGGACCCGGGACTTTCCCGACC
>CP070682.1:1532243-1547608 GCA_020352595.1 bacterium
GATTCTCGCAAGTGACTGGAGTTCAGACGTGTGCTCTCGATCTGCCATGAGCCGGTGCGGGAAGGGGAATGCTCAGACTGCCACACCAACCACAGCGGCGAGGCTCCCTTTACCAACGCCTCCTTCGACGGCAGGATGTACGTGCCATTCCGCCCGGAGGCCTACGACCTGTGTTTCCAGTGCCACTCCCTGACCCTGGTTCAGGAGGACTACACCGAAACGGCCACCAGGTTCCGGCACAAACGTTGGAACCTGCACACCCATCACGTCGTGAGGGACGGCGAGCGCGGGTTCTCCTGCTGGGTCTGTCATGACGTCCACGCCTCCAGGCAGCCGCACCTGATCAACGCGGAGGTTCAATACAACCCCGTCTATCGTCTCAGGATCGACTACCGCGCCCTGGAGGGAGGGGGACAGTGCCAGACGACGTGTCACAAGGCGCAGGATTATACAAGATGATTGCCGGACGGCTCGACATAAGGGCCCTCGTCATCACGACCCTTCTCGTTTGTGGTTTGGCAGGCGGGGTCCGGGCCGCAGAACCGCTCTACATAGGTGCCAAGTTCTGCAGGACCTGTCACTCCGGGTCGGACAGGGAGCGTTACCACCTGTGGCTGGAATCCAGGCACGGCAAGGCCTTCGATTCCCTGGTCGGTGCCCGGAAAACCGATCCGGAGTGTCTGGGGTGCCACACCACCGGCTACGGAAAACCCATGTCCGAAAGCACCAGTGAGAGGGATCTCAGGGGTGTTCAGTGTGAGGCGTGCCACGGTCCGGGCAGCGAATACAAGAGCATGCGGGTCATGAAGGATCCTGACCTGGCCCGCCAGAACGGGTTGTGGGACGTCAATCGCGAGGTCTGTCTCGGATGCCACCGATGAGGGACGCCTCAGCGGCCGCGGCCCTTCTCCAGATCCTCCACCTCGCCGAGAATTCTCTGCCGCCGGCTGACCAGCTCGCTTTTTTCCGAGGCCACACGGGCCCTCTCACTCTCCAGATCCCGGACATCGCTCTCCATCTCCCGCGAGGATTCCCGGTAGGACCTGATATCGACCATCAGGTCGTCGATCCTGATGCCGATAAGCCTGATCCGGTCGTCCAGATCGGCGATATCCTCGTTGAGGGCGGAGATCCTGTCCTTCGGCGGGTCGGCTCTCCTTAGCAGGGAGTCGCGCCTTGCCAGAAGCCGCTCCCTGTCCTCCATCAGTTCGGATCTGTCGCTCCTCAGGTCGTCCATCTCCTCCTGGCGGTCCTCCAGATCTCTCCTGACCGCGGCACGATCCCTCTCCCACCTGTCCTTGAGGGCCTCAAGCCGGTTCCTGAGCCTGACATCCTCCACGTCCAGAGCGTTGATCTCCTCGTCCAGGTCCCTGAGGAGCTCCCTCTGCTGCCTGATCCTCCTCTGTCTGCGCTCCTCGGCGAGCTCAGCGAGCCTCCTGGAAAACAGATCCCTCAGCCGGCCCGCCTGCTCGGCATCGAGGCTGATCCTGGCCACACGTGCCCCGATGCGCACCTGCCTGTAGTCGGACACGCTGAGGGGACCCGACCAGAATCTGTCGTTGAGGATCTCATGGGGATAGAAGCGGGCGATCTCCATCCCCGCGGAATCCAGGACGGCGAAGTTCATGTCTGCGGAGATGCCGTCCGAACGGCCCAGTCGGACCGAGATGCTCCTCGACTCGTCGTTGGTGAAGTCAACGGCAAGCCGTTGGGAGCCGACCGGTGCCATCTGTGCCGACGCCGGCACCGGTAGAACCAGAAAGGACGCTGCAAGTATTAACCGGGAAAATCCAATCACTGTCGATGGCACCAGTTAAGAAAGGCCAGGGGCAAAGAACAGAGTACCAGGAGGAGCCCGGCGGCACTCATCCCGGCTCACCGCCCCTGGCACTCAGCTCTCGGTTCGCTGCTTCCTGAATCTCCCCGAGATTGCCGAGATCGCACCCCTGACGGAGGCTGTCTCGCTTATGGAGTAGAGCACCGGCACCACCACGAGGGTCAGAAGGGTGGCCACAGCGAGCCCGAAGATGACGGCCACGGCCATGGGGCCCCACCACTCGGCGGATTCCCCGCCGACCTGGAAACGGCGCTCCGCGAAATTGAAACTCAGTCCGGTGGCCATGGGTATGAGCCCGAGGATGGTTGTGATGGCGGTGAGCATCACCGGGCGGAATCGCACTGTGCCTGCTCGGATCAGCGCCTCCGTCAGCTCCATCCCGTCCTTTCTGAGGAGGTTGATGTAGTCGATGAGAACGATGGCGTTGTTCACGACGACGCCGGCGAGGGAGATGACCCCGACACCGGTCATGATGATGCCGAAGGGCATGCCGGTGACCATGAGGCCGAAGAAGACCCCCATGAGAGACAGGATCACCGAGGAGATCACGATGAGGGTCTGGGGCAGGGAGTTGAACTGGCTGAGCAGGACCATGAAGATGAGGAAGATGGCCACCACGAAGGCCTTGCTGAGGAAGGAGGAGGCCTTCGTCTGTTCCTCGTAGTCGCCGCCGTAGCTGATGCTGTAGCCGGCAGGCAGATCAAGGGCCCTCAGGCGGTTGCGGATGTCCTGGACGATCTCCAGGGAACTGCGGCCGGCGGTGTTGCCCTTGATCCTGATGAGGCGTTTCTGGTCGAGGTGACGGATGGCCCCGAAACCGGTCCTCATCTCGAGGGTCGCCACCGACGAGAGGGGGACCGGGTCACCTGTCCGGGTGGGGATGAGGAGGCTCGCCACCTGGACGAGGCTCTGACGGCTGCGCTCCGGCAGCCGGGCGATGATGTCGTACTCGTTCTCCCCTTCCCTGTAGTCGCCCAGCTTCCAGCCGTTGACGGCGGCCTTGATGGTGTTGGAGATCTCGATGGTGGACAGCCCGAGCAGGGCGGCCTTCTCCCTGTCCACATGAATGGCGATCTCGGGGTTGGCGCGGGAGAGGTCGTCCTCGACATCCACCAGCCCCGGCACATCGGCGATCATGCCCTTGACGGTGTCCACCAGTTCCACGAGCACCGCCACATCCTGGCCGCGGATCTTGATGACCACCGGCGCCTCCACGGGCGGGCCCATGCGCTCCTTTTCCACCCTGACGTCGGCACCCGCGAGTCCCGTCACGGCCTGCCGGATGCGGTCCACCACCAGCCGGGAGCTCTCGCTGCGGTCCTCCCGGTCCAGGAACTCCAGGGTGATGCGGCTCCGGTTGGACTGGGTACCGGCGGAAAAGTCCTCCGTCACCCCCACCTCGCCGATGATGAACTTCAGGTCCTTCTCATCCCGGACCACCCTTTCCAGCCTTGCGGCCATCTCGTCGGAGGTGTCGAGGTTGGTGCCCGGCGGGGCCTCGATCTGGATCATGGCGCGGTTGGGGTCCGGGTCCGGGAAGAGCTCCACGTCCGGGTCGGAGGCGAAATAGGCACCTATGATCCCCACCAGGAGGGCGACGGAAAGGGACACCACAAGGACCCTGTGGGCGAGGGCGAATTCCAGGGTGCGGCGGTAAAGACGGATGATGAGGGTCTCCCTCTCCTCCTCCGATCTTTTCTTTCCATGCTTGAGGTAGGTGGCGCACGCCACGGGGTTGATCACCAGGGCTACGAACAGGGATGCGGACAGGACGATGATGAGGGTGATGGGAAGGAACTTCATGAACTCGCCCATGATGTCGGGCCAGAACAGCATGGGGCCGAAGGCGCACAGTGTGGTCACCGTGGAGGCGATGACCGGCCACCCCACCTCGCTCGCGGCGATGCGCGCCGCCTCAACGCGGTCCCTTCCCTCCTCCATGTGCCGGTAGATGTTCTCGACGATGACGATGGCGTTGTCCACCAGCATCCCCAGGGCCAGGATGAGGGAGAAGAGGACCACCATGTTCAGGGTGATGCCCAGGATCTGCAGGACGGTGAAGGAGATGAGCATGGAGAACGGGATGGCCAGGGCTACGAACAGGGCGCTCCTGATGCCCAGGAAGAGGAAAAGCACCGTAAGAACCAGCACCAGCCCCGAGAGGATGCTGTTCTCCAGTTCGGACACCATGTTGCGGATGTCCTTGGACTGGTTGAGGGTCACGGTCAGGTCGATGCCCGAGGGGAGCCTGTCCCTGGCCTTCTGCAGCAGTTCGAAGACCTGGTCGGCCACCTGGATGATGTTCTCACCGGTCCTCTTGCGTACCGAGATGGTGACGCTCTTCATGCCGTTGAGCCGGCTGTAGCTGCTCGGATCCTCGTAGGTGTCGCGGATGGTGGCCACGTCCTTGAGGTAGACCGGCTTGCCGTTGCGGGCCACCAGGACCAGGTTGTCTATCTCCCTGGGATCCGTGAATTCGCCCGGAACGCGCAGCATGTACTTCCCGCGTCCGAGGTCGATGCTGCCCCCCGGCACGTTGACGTTCTCCTTCTGGACGAGGGCCAGGATCTCGTTGAAACTGAGCCGATAGGCGGCCATGCGGTCGGGGTCGAACTCCACCCGGATCTCCCGGTCCCTGCTGCCGGTGACATCCACCTCGAGGACACCGGGGAACTCCTCGATGCGATCCTCGAGCTCCTCGGCCACGTCCTTGAGGACCCGCTCACCGATGTCACCGGAGATGGCCACCATGACCACGGGGAAGAACTCCGAGAGGTTGATCTCCATGACGAAGGGGTCGTTCTCGAGGTCATCCGGGAGGTCGCCCCTCGCCTGATCCACCTTGTCCCGGACCCTCTGCAGGGCGTCGTCTATGACCACGTCGGACATGAACTCCACCGTGACCATGGAGGCACCCTCGGCGCTCACCGAGCGGACCTCCTTGACGTCCTTGACTCCCCTGAGCTTCCGTTCCAGGGGCAGGGTGATGAGGTTTTCCACATCCTCGGACGCGGCGCCCTCGTAGGTGGTCTGCACGAGGATCTGGGGGATGGTTATGTCCGGATTCGACTCCCTGGGAAGGATCGCGTAGCTGAACAGCCCCGCGATGAGGATGATGATCATGAGGGTGAAGACGGTGCTTCGTCTCGATATGGCCACGTTGGTGATGAGCATGATCCGTAAACCGCCTTTCCCTATTCCTCGACGATCTTCACGGGGCCGCCCTCGCTGAGAAGCTGCTGCCCCTTCACCACCAGGTTCTCCCCTGGCTGGAGGCCCCCGTAGATCACCACAGACCCGTTGACCACGGGCCCGAGACGGACCAGCCTCCTCACGGCTGCACCGTCCTCCTCGACGAAGACTGATTTCTCCCCGTCCCTGTCCAGGACGGCGTCCAGTGGGACGACGATCACGCCATGAAGGACCCTGCGGACGAACCGGGTGCGGACGATCATGCCGGGCCGCAGGAGGCCTGTCCTGTTTTCGATCTCGATCTTTGCCGGGTAGGTCCTGGTCCTCTCGTCAGCGGCATACCCGACGTGGATGATCTTCCCCGTCTTGATGGGTCCCTTATCTCCCTCCACATCGGCCGCCAGCACCCTCACCTCCTGACCGATCTTCGTCGCCTGGACGTCCTTCTCGGGAACGTCCACCAGGACCTTGAGGCGGTCCACTTTCACCACCACGGCGGCGGGTATCCCCACGGTGCCGTACTCACCGCGGTCCACCAGGAGCTGGTCCAGGATCCCGTCGATGGGGCTTTTGAGGGTGCTCTTCTCCAGGTCGATGGCTATCTGCTGCAGATCGGCCTTCACCGATTCGAAAGCGTTGTAGGCCTCGTCGTATTCCCGCTGGCTCACGAGCTGGTCCTGAAGGAGCGTCTGGACGCGTCCGAGCTGTTTCCTCTTGAGTTCATAGTCGGTCTTGATCTTCTCCTGCTGGGTCTGCAGGGCCTCGGTGTCGATGCGCAGGATCTCCTCGCCCACCCTGACCCGGTCACCCTCGCGTGGCCCCACCCAGATGATGGTACCCGTCCGCTGGAGGGAAAGGGTGAGATCCTCCCACGCCTCCAGGGTTCCGGGCAAGGTGAACGTCTCGTTGACATCTTCGGGTGCCGTGACCCGGACGACCACGTTGAGGACGTTCCTCTCCTCATTGGCCGGCTCTGTGGTAGTGACTGTCGGCTGTTCCCTTCCGGCGTCTTTTCCCTTTCGAAGGACCACTCCGGCGGCGGCCACCGCCGCTAAGGCTGCAAGTGCGATGGCGATCTTCCAGGTTGCCGGTTTCTTCATCGTTCTGACCTCCCGGTCCGGGTACCTCCGGGACCTTCTTCCATCAATCAGTCCCGAAGGCGGCTATGTCCAGCGCGCCGATGGAATAGAGGAGGGCCGCAAGGGCCGTCCTCGTCTCATACTTGTGACTCACCTCGAGATATTCCGCCTCGGCCAGGTCCTCCTCGGCATCGAGCACGTCCAGAATGACGGCCGCGCCCAGTTCAAACTGGGCCTTGGCCAGCCTGTGGTTTTCCAGAGCATTGGTGAGGTTGGACCGGACCATCTTCTCCTGGACCCTGAGGGCGTTGAGGGTGAGCCACGCCTCCTCCACCTGAAGGCGGGCATTGTCCACCCGGCTGAGATACATCTGCTGGACCTGCCTCACGCGGGACCGCGCCTCCTTTGTCTGGAGGCCTACCAGTCCTCCCTGGAAGAAGGGCCACGTGAGGGTGACTCCGATCTGTCTCTCGGGGACAAAGGAATTCTCTTCGGAGAACCGGGTATAGGACCCCGTAATGTCCACGTTGGGATTGTCGCTCCGGGCGACGAGTTCCGCCTCCTGCTCCGAGATCCTTATGAGTTCCCGGGCCTGGGCGAGGTCGGCCCGGCCATCAATGGCTCTTTGAAGAAGATCTTCGAAGGCGGCTTCCTTCGGAACGTCCGGATCCCGGGGGATCAGGACCCTCACCGGGGAATCCGAACCGATGAGTGCCGCCAGCCTCGTCTGGGCTATGGAGACAGCCTTCCGGGCCTCCACCTGTTCCATCTCGGCCCTTGAGAGGGTGACACTGGCCGCCAGGACAGCTGTCCGCGGGACGTCACCGACTTCCAGGCGGGCCTCGGCACGCCTGACCTGTTCCCGGACCCGCTCTACCCTCTTCCCGCTGACCAGGAGGATGTCTTCGGCCGAAAGCAGCTGGTTGGAATGGACCACCAGATCCATGAGGATGCTCTGTTTTACGTATTCAAGGCCCATCTGGGCGGCCGCCAGCGTGTAATCGGCTCCCCTCTTCGCCACCCATACGCGGCCGCCGTTGTACAATGTCTGGTTGAGACTGAGGCCCCAGCTGTTGCCCTCCGTTTCCGAGCCGTCGTCAAACTCCATCCGGGAGTAGCCGGCCGTGGCTGTCAGATTGGGGAAAAGAACGGTTATGGCCTGCCTTTTGAGGAGGCGCCCCTGTTCCACATCCTCCTCTGCGGCCATGAGGTCGTGGTTCCTCTCGAGGGCGATCCTGTATGCCTCATCCAGGGTAAGGTCCTGTGCCCTGGCCTCGCCCGGGGGCAGACCACCCCTAACCAACAGGAGGCAAAGGATCACCGCTGCGGACCGTCTCCGCCGGGCGGTCCTGATCAGGTGATTTGAAAAACGGGAGAACATGCCGTCAACCTCCACCTTCTGCCCTCAGCCTTTCTTCAGGGTACACGCTGGTGCTAAGGCCCCTTCTGCAGAAATCCAGGACCAGCGTGTCGAGTTCCGGGAGTTTGACGAGACCCTGTGTTTCCACGTGGATGATACCGGACAGGAGGATGTGCAGGATCAGCGCGGTCTCATGGGCGGGGACTCTCCTGATGCTGCCGTCGGCCTGCCCCCTCTCGATGCACCGTCTCTTGACTTCTATTATACGCCCCATGAGTCCGCAGAAATGCTCGTGCAGTTCATGGGGCCTCTTTTCCAGGGACCTGGTCTCCCGGAAGGCGACAGTGATGGAATCCAGCCTGCTCTTACGGAAGCCCTGACTGAATTCCAGGACCCTCTGAAGCGCGTTCCACCCCGAACCGGGGCCCTCGGCGGCCTTTGTTATCCCCCGTATGTAATCCTGGACAAGCTCGTCGCAGATGGCCACGAGCAGGTTTTCCTTGCTCTTGAAGTGGTGAAACACGGTTCCCTGAGCGACTCCGGCGCGCCTCGCGATCTCGGACGTGGCCGTGGCGTCGAAACCCTGGCGTGCGAAAAGCTCCGTGGCGACTTCAAGGATCTTTTCCTTCCGTGACATATTGCGCTCCGTATTCAGGGCTGGTCTTGCAGAAACTGACTGACTGCTCAGTCAGAAAATATACACCCCTCTCCTCATTTGTCAAGTGTAACCTTTTTCGCGGAACTCGGTTTCCGGATTCCGCCTGCCCGTCCGCATCTGCCATTCCGGAGAGAGTGGATCCGGACCCGTCCCGAGCACTTTGACTTTCATCCGGTCTCTGATAACGTGTTACGGAGCCTGCCGTTTACGTCATCGGCAGGAAGGAGGTGGGTTAAATGGAGCGAGACAACCTCATCCTGGACAACCTGACCAGGGACAGCGGGTTCTTCCTGCGCTACGTGCGTGAGATCACGAGGTTCCGTTCCAGGTTCCAGGACGTCAAGGTGGTCGAATCGGAGTCCTTCGGGCGCGTCCTCATCCTTGACGGGAAGATCCAGTCGACCCAGGTGGACGAGTTCATATACCACGAGGCCCTGGTCCACCCTGCCATGTTCAGCCATCCCGAACCGAGGGCGGTCTACATAGCCGGGGGCGGAGAGGGCGCCACCTTGAGGGAGGTGCTCAAACACGGTACCGTCCAGGAAGCCGTCATGGTTGACCTGGACGAGGAGGTGGTGGATATCTGCCGCGAGTATCTCCCCACCTGGCACCAGGGTGCCTTTGATGACTCCAGGACGAGGCTCCTGCACGAGGACGCCCGCGCGGTGCTTCAAAGGGAGGACAGGACCTATGACGTGATCATCTGTGATCTTTCCGAACCTGTGGACGAGGGGCCCTCGTACATGCTCTTCACGCAGGAATTCTACCGACTGTGCAAAAGGCGTCTGAATCCGGGTGGAGTTCTCGTCACCCAGTCGGGTTGCCCCTCTTTTGTCTACTCAGTGTCCTTTCACTCGGTGACAGCCACCCTCGAGTCCGTTTTCCGCAACGTGTGCCCCTACCTGGCGTTCATCCCCTCCTTCGCCTCCAACTGGGGGTTCACTCTGGCGGGCGATTCCCCTCTCCTGCCCTCCATGGACCAGGCTCAGATCACCGCGAGGATGGAGTCGTTCAGCGACCGGCTCCAGTATCTTGACGCCGGTTTCCTCCCCTCCCTCTTCTCCATCCCCAAGCACCTCAGGGATACGAAAAAGGAGGTCGGCCGGGTTATCCACGACGGGGAGCCGCTCACAGTGGTTTAGCCCGGGGCCCGGATATATCAGAAAGCACAAATAAGACCCCGAGGGGACGACCCACCGTTCTGCCGGTGGCGTCCCTCATGTCTGCGCGTCTGCTGTTCGTTCCCTGAACAATTTTAAACCTTCCCCCGTCCGGGGTGTCCTAATCACACCGGTCCGCTCAACAAATCCTTTGGAAAAGGGGGTAAGACAGATGAAAAAGGCAGTTCTGGTCCAGAAAAACAGATGGGTGCGGTTCATGCTTCCGGCTGTTTTCGCTCCGGCTGTGATCTTCGTGCTCGGTTGCGGAACCGGCAGTTCAGTGACTGCCACCGGAGGTACGCAGGCCGATGAGGCGGCAGTGCTCACGGCCCTGGAGAGCGAGGAGTTTTTCACGGACTCCGTCACGGACACCAGCATCGATGAGGAGGCGGCAGCGGCCGCAGGGGCCCAGGTCAGCTCAAGCCAGCTGTCTCTCCTGTCCCTGCCGGCGGACGGCGGAACGGCTCAACTGCCCCTGTTCTGGTGGCGTGGGCAGATGGAGCGACTGGGACGGGAGATAGACATCCACATACAGGACGGCAGCGCGTTTGTGACCGTCGTCTGCGATGTGGCGGGCACCTTCTTTATCGCTGACGAGGTGGGCGGCACCATGGTCCTTTGGGGGAAACCCTTCGAAGACCTCGTCACCAGGCACGCCAGCTTCGAGAAGACGTCCTCGGGATGGGTGCTGAGCGCCGTATCCCCCGTGGAGTTTGCCCTTGCCGACGCGGATCTGCAGACGGTTTTCATCCGGGGTCTCAGGGCTTATGTGGGCGAGGAGCTCGTATGGGAAACCGTTGACCCGGCCGCTCTCTTCTCCGTTCCCGAGGGCATCCCGACCTTTTCCCGCGGAGACCAGGTCCGCGTCGAGGCCTCCATCGCCAACGCTTCGGATCCGGGCTGGGAGCCGCCGCAGTTCGTTTTCCTGCACCATCCGGGCCACCGCACCGACGGAAGGCGATCCCGGGACCTCATGTTCGACGACGGCACCAACGGGGATGTCCTGGCCGGTGACGGTGTCTACACACGCGTTTACACCATCGGCCCCTGCGGGGGGCGCCATTTCGCGGCGGTGGACGTCATCGATTCGACCACGTTCATGGTTGCCGATGCGCCGTACAACAGCACGGCCTGGGGAATGCCGTACATCGTCCGGTGACCCATGGATGGTCATGGAACGATGGGTGCAGGGTTTCAAGTCCCGGGTTCAGGGTTGCAGGGGCAGTCCGGCCGGGGAGCACCCCGGCCGGACTTATGAAACAACATTAAGATAATGATTTAAGTGCCTTGTATTATTGTATTAAAAATTTTGAAATCTGCGATAATGGCAACCTTTGGGTTGCGGCTCTCCCGAGAGGCACCTGGCTCTTTCCTGCTCCACCTCGTCTCTTTCAGCTCTCATTCCTCCTGTCGAGCACGCGCACGGCCTTTCCCGGAGCCTTTTCGATGCCACCCAGAGGGACGAGGGCAACCTCGGCTCCGAAACCCAGAAAATCGCGGAGGATCCTCTGGAGATTTCTGGAAAGGCCGGCGTCCGCAGGGTCCTGTACCTCGACAGTGACCATCATGTGGTCCGCACCCTGCACCCTGCGTATC
Source organism: bacterium (assembly GCA_020352595.1). GTDB lineage: Bacteria > BMS3Abin14 > BMS3Abin14 > BMS3Abin14 > BMS3Abin14. The sequence goes on from CP070682.1 coordinate 1,543,126, forward strand.
TCGATGAGGTAGTCGTTGCCCACTCCCGGCTCCTTCATGAGGAGGGACTCCACCTGGCGCGGATAGAAGTTCACACCCTTGATCTTGACCATGTCGTCGTTGCGCCCCGTGATCCTCGCTATCCTCAGGTGTGTCCGGCCGCATGAGCAGCGGTCCCTGGAGACGATGGAGGTGATGTCGCGGGTGCGGAAACGGATGAGGGGGAACCCCTCACGGGAGAGAGTTGTCACCACCAGTTCGCCGGCCTGCCCATCCGGGAGGACCCGGCCTGTTTCAGGATCGATGATCTCCACGAGGTAGTGGTCCTCCCACACGTGGATCCCAGCCCGGGCGGTGCAGTCTATACCCATGCCCACTCCGCCGGTCTCCGTCATGCCGATGATGTCGTAGGTCCTGATCCGCATCTCGGACTCGATGCGGTCCCTCATCTCGTCGCTCCAGACCTCGGCACCGAAGATCCCCACACGCAGACTGGTGGCCTTCCAGTCGAACCCCTCCCCGCGCGCCACCTCCATGAGCCTGAGGGGATAGGAGGCTATGGCTGTCAGGCAGGTTGTTCCCAGATCCCGGATGAACTGGAGCTGAAGATGGGTCCTTCCCGCGCCTATGGGGACGATGAAGGCCCCGAGATTGCTGGCTCCGTAGTGGAAACCGAAGCCGCCGTTGAAAAGGCCGAAGGAGGGCGTTATCTGGACGACGTCACGCCGTCCCACACCGGCAGCCGCATAACACCTTGCCATGATCTCGGTCCACTGGCGGACGTCGGATTCCGTGTAAGGGTTCAGTATGGGTGTCCCGGTGGTCCCGGAGCTCATCTGGAAGCGGACGAACTCATGCCTGGGCGCGCAGGCCAGACCGAAGGGGTAGGCTTCCCTGAGATCCTCCTTGGTCATGAAGGGGAGGCTCCTGAGCTCCTCCAACCCCCCTATGTCCTCGGGACCGATGCCCTCCAGCCGGGCATGATAGAGGGCGTTATGGTCCCTTATGCGTCCGACAGTGGCGCGAAGACCCTACAGCTGGCAGGCTGCCAGCCGGTCCCTGTCCATGGCCTCTTTTTCGCTCTGGTACATCCCTCAATCCTTTCCGGTCCCTGACTGGCCCAGGCGGAAAACCTCCAGGTTCGTGGTGCGAAACCGTTCAGGGCCCTGGGATACGATGGCTTCCTTGATGGAGGGTGGCGCCAGGGGAAAGTCCCTCAGCAGCGATGCTGCCGCTCCAACCAGCGCCAGGTTGGCTCCCCTGGGGTTTCCGACGCTGCGGGCCATGGACTCCGCGTCCACGGGGAAGACGCCCTCCCTGACCCGCAGGAATTCCGGCAGGCTGCCGGAAGCTCCGTTGAAGACCACCACCCCCCCCGGACCCAGATACGGGTGCCCCGTGGCCGCCTCCGCGGGGTGCAGGACCATGAGGAGATCCGCCGAACCCCTGGGAAAGAGGGGGCCGAGGGCACTACCGATCCTCACGAAGCAGAGAACTGAGCCTCCCCTCATGGCCATGCCATGGGTTTCCGTGGTACGGACCGCGAGCCCCTGGACAAGGGCCGCTTCTCCCAGGATCCTGGAAAGGTAGAGGACCCCCTGCCCTCCCCTACCGGCAATGACGATATCATAGGGTGCGCCTGCAGGCTTCATCCTTCTCCACCCGATTCGAGGATGGCCCCCCTCGGGCAGACGTGGACGCAGAGTCCGCATCCCGGGCACAGATCCGCCAGGATCCGGACCGACCCGTCTTCCGTGGCGATGGCCGGGCACCCCATCTGCTCCACGCACAGGAGGCACGCGTCACACAGTTCCCCATCCACCAGAGGCGCCGGTCCCAGACGCTCTCCCGTCTCCAGGACACACGGCGAACGGCTGATGACCACCGCCATCTCGCCGGATCTGGCCGCTGCCGCTGCCTCCCGTACCCGGGACAGCAGCGTGGCGTGGTCGCAGGGGTCCGAAACGGCCAGGTGCCTGACACCGCAGCCTCTGATGACCTCCTCGAGGGGGATCGTCCCTCCCTTCTGCCCGCCGGCGAGGATGCCCGTCCCGGGGGTCGGCTGACCTCCTGTCATGGCCGTTGTGGCGTTGTCCAGGATCATGAGCACGAAGGCCGCCCCCTGGTGCACGGCATTGATCAGGGCCGGGACGCCTGCGTGGTAGAAGGTTGAGTCGCCGATGACCGCCGCCACGTCCTGTTTTTCACCGGGATCCGATGCGAAAGCCCAATAGAAACCGGCCGCCTGGGAGATGGAGGCGCCCATGCACAGCACCGTGTCCACCGTCCCGAGGTCTATACCCAGCGTGTAACAGCCGATGTCCCCGGTGAATATAGCTCCGGGCATGGCCTTCTTGAGGGCCCAGAAGGAGGACCTGTGGGGACATCCGGCGCAAAGGACAGGGGCGCTCCCGCCCGACCCCGACGGCGTTTCCCCGGCGCCCGTGGACGTCCGCACCTCGACGGCTCGGCCCACGGCCACCGCAGTCCCTGGTTGCAGAAAGGAACGCAGGGCCAGAGAGACCGTGTCGGGCGTCATCTCCCCCTCCGATGGCAGTGCCCCGTCGAGACGGCCCGACACCCGCAGGAGATGGCGCATCCGCGCCTCCATGAAGGGGCCCGTCTCCTCCAGGACGAGAAGGTCTCGTCCCTGCAGCAGACGGGCGGCGTGCTCCGGGTTGAAGGGGTTCTGGACGCCCGCCACCAGGAGCGGCACGGCACCATCGGCGTCCATGAGCCTGAGGATGTCGAAGGCGTAGGCCGCCGGCACACCGGAGGCCAGGACCGCCCTTTGGGACTTCCCGCCGGCACCGGCCAGGAAACGGTAGGTGTCCAGCACCCGGCTGTCGGTACCCAGAAGCTTCAGTTTCTCGTTCAGCTCCCTGTGCAGCGTCAGCCGGTGTCCGGGTGTTGCCGCCCAGCGGTTCACCTCCCTCCGGAAGGAGGGCGCCCCTCCCGCGGTCCGTTCTCCCGGCAGGGGAACAGGGGCCCTGGCGTGGCACACCCTCAAAACGGGCCTCAGAATGACCGGGACGCGGTATTTCTCGGAAATGTGATAGGCCAGGTGGACCATCTGCCAGGCTTCTTCCGGAGTCATGGGATCCAGAAGGGGGACGCCAGCGGCGTGGGCCAGCAGGCGCGTGTCCTGCTCCGTCTGGGAACTGTGGGGGCCCGGATCGTCCGCCACGACGACGATGAGACCCCCCTCGACACCGGTGTAGGCGAGGCTCATGAGGGGGTCCAGGGCCACGTTGAGCCCCACCTGCTTCATCACAGCGGCGGACCGAAGACCGGCATAGGAAGCCGCGCTCGCCACTTCCAGGGCGATCTTCTCGTTGACGGACCACTCCACATGGAGGTCCGGCGCCCGGTAACGGGAAAGGGATTCGAGTACCTCTGTTGAGGGCGTTCCCGGATAGGCCGCGGCCACCCGGCAACCTGCTTCAAAAAGCCCCTGGGCTATGGCTTCGTTTCCCAGGAGGAGGCGATAACCGCCTCCTCCCGGGTTTGTCCGGAAAGCCTCAGGGCACAATCTCCCAGCCCCCGTTCCTGACAGTGACCATGACAAGGGAGTCCTTGGTGAGGCCGTTGTGATCCTGAGCTGACATGTTGAACGTCCCGTTGATCCCCACGTAGCCCCTGGTGTTCTCGATGGCGTCCCTGATCTTGGCACGGTCAGCACCGGCCTCCTTCAGGGCCCTCTCGATGAGGCGCAGGGCATCGTAGGCGTAGCTGGTATGGGTGCTGACAGGCCCGTACTTTTCCTCGTAGCGCTTCTTGACGTCCATGAGGAAGGCCCTTCTGGGGTCGGCCGGGTCGAGCTTGTCGGCCACGATGAAGCGGCTGGCCGGCATCATGACGCCTTCCGCCGCCTCACCGGCGAGCTTGATGAAGTTCGGGTCGGCGACACCGTGGCTCATGAAGATGGGCGTGCCTATGCCGAGCTGCTTGGCGTTCTTGCTGATGATGGCGGGCGCGGGACCGATACCCCAGACGATGATGGCCTGGGTGTTCTTGCCCCTGATGGCGGTGAGCTGCGAGGACATGTCGGTGTCCTTGTCGTTGTAACGCTCGTCCGCTACCACGGTGATCCCCAGCGCCTGGGCGATCTCCAGGATGGACTTTCTCCCGCTGTCCCCGAATCCGCCCGAGGAGCTGAGCACCGCGACATTCTTGATCCCCTCACGGACAAAGTGGTCGAAGAGGCGCTCCACGGCCAGGGTGTCCGTCTGCGGTGTCTTGAAGACCCACTTCTTGACAGGAACCACGACCGGGGCCCCGCCGACACATGCCACCATCGGCACCTGGCTGTCCTCCACGAATTTGATGGAGGCCATGGCCGAGCCGGTGGTGGTCGGTCCGATGATGGCCAGGACCTGATCCTTGTCCACCAGCCGCCGTATGACTGTCACGGCCTTGGTGGGATCCGACTCGGTGTCGTATGTGATCAGTTCGATGGGGTGGCCGTTGACGCCGCCCGCCGCGTTGATCTCCTCGAGGAGCA
>CP070682.1:1547708-1554196 GCA_020352595.1 bacterium
CGACCCGGACCAGCCCGACACCAGCGCCGGGCTCGCCTGGAGCGTCATCCTTCCCCCCGCGGGGCAGCTCAGCGCCCAGAGCGGCACCTACCCGGACGCGGTGATCACCTACGACGCCGTCCAGGTTTCCGCCGGGACCACCGACAGCTTCTGGTACTACGTGACCAATGCCGACGGGGAGGTGAGCAACACGGCGGAGGTCAGGATCGCGGTGACCGCACAGCCGGTGACGGGGCAGCGCCTGTATTTCATGGCCAAGGACGACCAGTACCGGACACACCTCTGGTACTACGACGGGTCGAGCCCCATCGCCACGGTTCCCGGAAGCGCCCAGGCCCTGAGCGCCGACGACCTGGAGTGGTTCCAGAAAGGGATCCCCTACCAGAGCGAGATCCACTTCATCGTGGCGGACACCTCCGGCGAGAACAACCGCAGTTGGAGCTACAACCCCTCGGCGGGAACCTTCCGGTATTACCCCCAGATCGAGGGCGTCGGGGACCTGGTGGAAGCCGGTTCCCTGCTTTACGCATCGGGCTACGCCGCCGGAACCAACACTTACTCCCTGTGGGAACTCGGCAGCGGCGGGTGGACAAGGATCAGTTCCACCACCGGGGTCATAAGCACCGGCGGCAACCTCGCGGTCCTGGGCAACAGGATCTACTTCGCCGGGGCTGCCGGGGCCGTCAACCTCCAGCTTTTTTCCTGGGGCGCCGGCGGCCTGGTCCAGGAGACCTCCACGGCGGACAGCCTGTGGCCGTGGAACCTCACCGTGTGCAACGGCAGGCTGTACTTCAACGGCTCTGTGGGGACAGCGGCCCCCATCCAGTATCTCTGGGCCCTGGACGGCGTCAGCCCGGCGGCCACGGTCACCGGCAGCGTCACCAACCCCCAGAACATGATCTGCTTTGACAACGCATTGTATTTCACTGCCATGGGCCCCCCCAGCGCCACCATGCCGGTCCAGCTGTGGTCCATGGACGGCAGCGACGTGCTCACACGGTGGACGAGCAATGCCACCTACGATTTTATGGGACTTTACACTCTGACTTTCCCGGCCATCGCCGGGTCCACCCTTTACATGCGGGGTACCGACGATACGCCCACCAACTGGTTGTGGGCCATTGACGGAACGAGCCCCATATCCACGGTGCCCGGAAGCGCGGGTCTTTACCCCTCTTATACGGGGGCCTTCGGCGACCGCATCTTCTTCGCCAGCAGCTACGTCAACCCGCCTCCTTATATTGACCAGCTGGGATCCTACGATCCCGGCACGGGCCAGATCTCGGCCCTGAGCAACGCTCCATCCCCGGGGTTTTACGCGCGCTGTTTCGTGGTCTATCCTCCCTGAATGAGGGTCCTGCTCCTGTCCGCCTACGACGCGGCCAGCCACAGGAAATGGCGGGAGGGGCTGGTCCGCCACCTCGGCGAGCACCGGTGGACGGTGCTGACCCTGCCCCCGAGGCACTTCGCCTGGCGCACCAGGGGCAGCGCCCTCTCATGGGCCCACGGGGAGAGGGATGTCCTCGAGGCCGGGTACGACCTCGTGCTGGCCACCTCCATGACGGACCTGGCCTCCCTTCGCGGCATGGTCCCGAAGCTGGCGGCCACCCCCACCGTCGTCTACTTCCACGAGAACCAGTTCGCCTACCCGGACCGCGTCCGCCGCAGGGAGTCCCTCCATGTCAGGCTGACCGGGGTCTACACCGCCCTGGCGGCCGACCGGGTCCTCTTCAACTCCGCCTGGAACCGGGACAGCTTCCTGGAGGGGACCCGGGGCCTGCTGGCCGTGATGCCCGACGGCGTGCCGGAGGGCGTGGTGGAGCTCCTGGGCGCCAGGTCGGCCGTCCTGCCGGTACCCCTTGAGGCGGCGTTCCTGGCTGCCGGAAAACGTTCGCCGCTCCACGGCCCCCTGACCCTCCTCTGGAACCACCGGTGGGAGCACGACAAGGCGCCGGAGCGCTTCTTCGGCGCCCTCCGTCTCCTTGCCCAGCGGAAGGTGCCCTTTAAAGTGCACGTCCTCGGACAGCGGTTCCGGGAGGCGCCCCCCTCCTTCGAGGAGGCGAGGGCGCACCTGGGTGAGCGCATCGGCCAGTGGGGTTACGTCCAGGAGGATGAGGCCTATCGGAATCTCCTGGCCTCGTGTGACGTGGTGGTGTCCACCGCGCTGCACGATTTCCAGGGGCTTGCCGTCCTCGAGGCCGCGGCTGCCGGCTGCCTGCCCCTGGTGCCCGACAGGCTGGCCTACCCCGAGTTCTTCGGCGAGGGGTTCCGCTACCCCTCTTCCCCCGACGATGCCGGCAGGGAGACCGGGATCCTCGCGGCACGTCTCGAGGCCATGTGCCGCGACCCGGAAATGACGCGGCGTACGCCGCCGCCGGACCTGTCCCGGCTCTCGTGGGAGAACCAGGGTCCCCGGTACAGGGAGCTGCTGGAGGAAGCGTCTGGAGTCCCGCCGTCGCCAGGGCTTTGGCGGGCAGGCTAGTGTCCGTGGTCCTGATCCTGAGGACCTGGAACTTCCCTCCCTCTTCCCTTGCCAAAGGGGGTTCCTTATGTTAAAAAGCCACCCCGCTTGATCTTTCAGGCACCCCCTGATCGCCAAATGTATCCGGGGACGATCAAGAGGGCTGGTTTTTGATGGGTACGCAGAGGCAGGCTCCATGAGCAGGACCCTTTACGACAAGGTCAGTATCGGAACGCTTGAACTGCGCAACCGCTTCGTGCGCAGCGCCACCTGGGAGGGGATGTGCGACGAGCACGGGCGTCCGACCTCCAGGCTGGCCGACCTGTACCGGGAGCTGGCCGAGGGCGGCGTCGGCCTGATCATCACGGGTTACACCGTGGTGCACCCGAAAGGGCGGCAGATGAGCGGCGCCATCGGCGCGTGCTCCGACCGCCAGATCCCCGTGCTGAGCTCCCTTCCGACGGCCGTGCACGGAGCCGGCGGGAAGATCATGGCCCAGCTCTTCCACGCCGGCGCCCAGACCTCGACCAGGACCATAGGCGAGCCGCCCCTGGGGCCTTCCTCTGTGGAGAGCCCCTTCTACTCCGGTGCCCCAAGGGCCATGTCCCACCAGGAGATCGGGGAGGTGGTACAGGCTTTCGGCCAGGCGGCCAGGAGGGCGCGGGAGGCCGGGTTCGACGGCGTGCAGCTGCACGGCGCCCACGGCTACCTCATCAACCAGTTCCTATCCCCCCTTGCCAACCGGCGCACGGACCGCTACGGCGGAAGCCTCCAGAACCGGTTCCGGTTCCTGGAGGAGGTCTACCTCGAAATCCGGGAACAGGTGGGCCCGGGCTTTCCCGTCACCATCAAGCTGAGCGGCTCGGACAACCTCGAGGGGGGCCTGGGCATCGAGGACGCCGTCTACCACGCGGGGCGCCTCGACGAGATGGGCATCGACGCCATCGAGGTGAGCGCCGGCACCGCGGGCTCGGGCGAGGGGGTCCCGGTCCGGAAGGGGATCAACGCCCCCGGCAGGGAGGCCTACAACGCACCGTACGCCCGGCGCATCAGGGAGGCGGTGGATGTCCCCGTGATCCTGGTGGGCGGCCTTCGGTCCCTGCCCGTGATCCAGGGCCTCCTGGAGGACGGGACGGCGGACCTTTTCTCCCTGTCCAGGCCCCTCATCAGGGAGCCGGACCTTGTCAACATCTGGGCCAGGGACCCGGCACACCGCTCCACATGCACCTCCTGCAACCTCTGCTTCCGCCCCGGCATGCGGGAGGGGGGGATCTACTGCGTTCCAGAAAGAAAGAGACGTCAGAAAGAGGAAGGGGAAAGGTAGGAGGGTGACGTTTCCGGGAGGCTGATCTTCATCCTCCCTCCTCCCTTCCCTGTGCCGGCCCGTCTTGATATTTCCCCACCCATGTGTCAACCTTTTCCGTGCCTGAACCCTTGAGGAGAACCCCATGTCCAAGAGGCTCATCGTCTGCGGTGCGGGAGTCATCGGCTCCAACCTGGCCAAGTACCTTTCTGAGGAGGGGCACGAGGTCACCCTCATAGAGCAGAAGCAGAGCGTGGCCGACAGGGCCGCCGAGAAGCTGGACGTCCGCGTCATGACGGGCTCCGCCTTTGAACACGACACCCTGGAAAACGCCGGCGTGTCGGACGCGGACATGGTCATCGCCGTCACCAACTCCGATGTGGTCAACATGGCCATCTGCTCCCTCGCCGCGGCGTACGGGGCGAGGAAGAGGATCGCGCGCATAAGGGACATGTCCCTGACCGGCATCGTGGAGGGCAGCGAGCGCAGCCACTTCCACATCGACGAGATCATCAATCCGGACGAGGTGGCGGCACAGACCATCGTGAAGATCATGCAGGCCCCGGGTTCCAGGGAGGTGGCGGATTTTGCCGGAGGAAGGATCCTCCTGCGGTCCTTCGACGTGCCCGCGGATTCGCCGCTGGCGGGGGAGCGCCTGGGCAACCTCAGGGAGTCCGATTTCCCGTGGCCCTTCATCATGGTGGCCATCAACAGGGCCGGGCAGGTGATCATCCCCAGGGGCGACGACGTCATCGAAGGGGGAGACCGGATCTACGTCCTCCTGCCCCATCCCTCCCTGGCCGAGTTCCTCACCTTCGTCCACCCCACCGTCCGCCTTCCGAGGAAAGTGGTCATCTACGGGGCCACCAGCACGGGCACAAGCCTCGCCCGCAGCCTTGCCACGCGCGTCAAGGAGGTCGTCATCCTGGAGGAGAACCGGCCCCGGGCGGAAAAGGTGGCCGGGGAGCTCAACGACGTGCGGGTGATCCATGGGCTCGCCTCCGACGCGGACATCCTCCGGGAGTGCGGCGTGGAGGCCGCGGACGCCTACATCGCCGTTTCCACCAGTGACCACCACAACCTGATCAGTGCCGTCCTGGCCAAGCAGATGGGCGCCAAGACCACGGTGATCACCACCCACCAGCCCGACTACACGTCCATCGTTGGCGGACTGGGCATCGATGCCTTCATCAACCCCAGGCTGCTGGCCACCGACCAGATCCTGCGCCTCGTGCGCGGCGACAGGATCAGCCACGTGGCCAGCCTCCCCGAGTGCAAATCGGAGGTGCTCGAGCTCATCGCGGAGCCCGACTCCCCGGTCACCAGGAAGCCCATAAGGGACCTGAAGTTCCCCAAGAACTCCATCGTGGGGGCCATCCACCGGGGGAATGAGGTGATCCTCGCCGTCGGGGACACCCAGGTGCGGGAGGGGGAGCCCGTGGTGGTCTTCAGCCAGGAGGACGCCGTACCCCAGCTGGAGAGACTTTTCATGAGGAGAAGCTTCCTCTAGACCCGGACAGGCTCCGGGCCGGCTGCAACCAGACGGATTTTCATGCACAAGAGACTCGTCTTCAACATTGTCTCCAGAATCCTCCTGGTGACCTCCCTGACGATGTTCCTCCCGCTGGGCTGGGCCGTCTGGGACGATCACTCCAGCATGGAGACGAGGGCTTTCATCATAACCATCCTCCTCGGGTTCCTGCTGGTGGTCACCGTCCGCAGGTTCCTGCCCGCCACGGAGGATGATTTCAACGTCATGGGGGCCAAGGACGGCCTGGCCGTGGTGGGCCTGTCCTGGCTCGTCGTCTCCCTCGTGGGAGCCCTCCCCTTCTATCTGAGCGGAGTCACCCCCACCTACGCGGACGCCTTCTTCGAGACGGTGAGCGGATTCACCACGACGGGAGCCACCGTGCTGACCTGGATCGAGGGGCAGCCGAGGGGCATCCTGTTCTGGCGAAGCCTGACCCACTGGCTGGGGGGCATGGGCATCATCGTGCTGTCCGTGGCCCTCCTGCCGGCCATCGGCAGGGGAGCCTACCAGCTCTATCGCGCAGAAGCCCCGGGCCCCACGGCCGAGAGGCTGCGCCCCCGGATGAAGGAGACGGCCAAGACCCTGTGGACGGTCTATTTCCTGCTGAGCATGGCCGAGACCCTCCTGCTCATGATCGGGGGGATGCCCCTCTTCGACGCGCTGTGCCACACCTTCGGCACCATGGCCACCGGAGGTTTCTCCACCAGGAACGCCAGCATCGGAGCCTACGGGGGGTACGTCCAGTGGGTCGTCATCCTCTTCATGTTCCTGGCCGGCTGTAACTTCCTTCTCCACTACCAGGGCCTTCGCGGAAAGGTGGGGGTCTACTGGCGCAGCGAGGAGTTCAGGATCTACCTGTCCCTCGTCCTCCTTTTCGTCCCCGTGTTCACCTTCATCCTCGCCCTCACCGGGTCCGGTTTCAGTGAACAGACGCTGCGCCAGGCAGGATTCCAGGTGGTCTCCATCCTCACCACTACCGGCTACACAACCGCCGACTTCAACCTCTGGCCGGCGCTGCTCAAGATCACCCTCATACTGCTCATGTTCGTGGGCGGATGCGCCGGTTCCACCGGCGGAGGGATGAAGGTCATAAGGGTCTACGTGGCCGTCAAGACGGGTTTCATGAGCATCATCAGGGCCATCCTGCCCAACGTGGTCATGCCTCTGAAGGTGGACTCGAAGCCGGTTTCCGA
>CP070682.1:1554296-1571226 GCA_020352595.1 bacterium
CCCATGATGCCGGTGGTCAACAGGCCGATGCTCGAGCACATCGTTCTCCTGCTGGCCAAACACGGGTTCAGGGAGATCCTCATGCTGACCTATTTCTTCCCTGAAGCCATCGAGGAGCATTTCGGCGTCGGTTCCAGGTTCGGTGTGAAGATCTCCTACCATCAGGACCCCCCAGGAGGGCTCGGGACCGCCGGCGCCGTGAGGAACGTGTCCGAACTCCTCGGGGAGACCTTTCTGGTCATAAGCGGGGACGTCATCACCGATTTCGACCTCTCTCAGGCCTGGGAGTTCCACGGGCGGTACGGTGAGCTGGCCACGATGGTCCTGACCAGGGTGCACAATCCGCTGCCTTTCGGCGTAGTGATCGTTGGGGAAGACGACCGCGTCAGGCGTTTTCTGGAGAAGCCATCCTGGGGGGAGGTTTTCAGCGACACCATAAATACCGGCATCTACATCATGGATCCCGATATCCTCGAGAGGATCCCCCGCGGCAAGAGCACGGATTTTTCCAAGGACATCTTCCCCGGACTCCTCCTCGACGACAGGCCGCCGGCAGCGTATGTCGCCCAGGGATACTGGAAGGATGTGGGCAACGCGGTGGAATACCTCCAGCTGCACCGTGAGATAGCCGGAGGTGTCGTGGAAATGGACATCCCGGGGAAGGTCAGGCGGCTGGAGGGCGCTACGGTCTATATGGGCAAGGGGGCCGTGCTTCCCGATGAAGGCGTTCGTCTCCAGGGCATGGTCGTCCTGGGGGACGGGGTGAGCGTCGCTGAAGGCGCCAGGATCAGGGACTCCTTCATCGGTCCCGGAAGCGTCATCGAGGGGAACGTCCGGATGAGGTCTTCGGTGGTATGGGACGGGGTCCGCATCCGCAGGGGAGCCTTCGTAGCGGGGAGTGTCATCGGTTCCGGCACAGAGGTGCGGACAAGGGCCAACATCGAGGAGGGTTCCATCATCAGTGAGGAGTGCCTCATAGGACGCGGGAGCATCATCCGTGCCGGTGTCCGCATCTGGCCGGACAAGGTGGTGGAGGACGAGGCCGTCCTGTCCAACGACTTCATCTGGGGATCGCGGTGGAGGGGGACCCTCTTCACCTCCGGCATCGTCCAGGGGCTGGTCAACAGGGAGATCACTCCGGAGTTCGCTTCAAGGCTGGGGGCGGCTTTCGGTGCGACCCTCCCCGAGCGCTCGACCATTTCCCTCTCAAGGGGGATGCACCGCGCGGCGCGCATGATCGGTGAGGCCCTTGCTTCCGGGATCCTCTCCGTGGGAGTGGATGTCCACGACTGCGGCGTCCTTCCCATACCCGTGGCGCGACACCAGGTCAGAGGCCAGGGCGAGGTGGGAGGGCTGCATGTCAGGAGGGCCCCGTCGGATCCTGAGGTCCTGGAGATCAGGCTGTTCAGGGAAAACGGGCGGGAGCTTACCGCCGGTGAGAGAGGCGAGGTGGACCGCCTGTTCTTCAGGATGGATTTCAAGAGGGCCAGCATTGACAACTCAGGCACCATAAGCGTGCCCTATTACGGATCGGAATCCTACGAGAAGGGGTTCATGAACAGCCTGGACGTCGAAACGCTCAAAAGGGCGCGGACCCGGATCGTTCTGGATTACTCTTTCGGCAGCACCCTGAAGGTGCTCCCGGCTCTGCTGGGAAAGCTGAAATGCGAGGTGGTCTCCCTCAACGCCCACCTCGACGAGGAGAAGGCCACCAGGACCACCAAGCAGTTCGACCGGGCGGTAAAGAAGCTGTCCGAGTACGTGCGCGGGCTCAACGCCGCACTGGGGGCCATTCTCAGCGCCAGCGGCGAGACCCTTTTTCTGGTCGATGAGAAGGGCCGCTGGCTGGACGGCGGGCGGATGCTTCAGGTTTTCGCCTTTCTGGCCTTCAGAACCTATCCGGGCTGCCGGGTGGCCGTCCCGGCCAACGCCAGCGGCAACCTCGAGAAGCTGGCGTCGGCCAACGGGGGTGAGATCGTCCGGACACCCGTCAGCCCCAGCTCCATCCTGGACGGGGCCGCTTCCGCCTCGGCCTTCATGGCGGGCACCGCGGAGGGTGGGCTGGCCTTCCCGGATTTCCACCCCTCCTTCGACGCCATGTTCAGCCTGACCAAGGCCCTGGAGATGCTGGCCAGGGTGGATCAACCTCTCGGTGAGCTTGCGGACTCGCTCCCGGAGTCCTACCTGCAGCACAGCATCCTCCCTTGTCCCTGGGAGGCCAAGGGGCAGGTGATGCGGCGTCTGGTGGAGGAGCTCGGAGAGCAGGCCAAGGGCATCGAGGGTGTCAGGTTCAAGGACGGTCAGGGATGGGTGCTCATATACCCGAGTTCCAACCACGCATGTTTTCACATCTATGTCGAGGCCCCGAAGCAGGATCTGGTGAACTCAAAGCTCAGGAAATGGTCAAAAAAGGTAGAGAGGATGCAGGCTCAGGAGGTGACGCCCTGAAGGAGATCAGGTTCGGCACGTCGGGCTGGCGCGGGATCATCGCCGACGATTTCACCTTTGAGAGATCCCGCCTGGTGGTGGCGGCCATCGCCAGGTACATGAGGGACTCGGGGGAGGCGCAAAGAGGCGTCCTGGTCGGCCACGACACGCGGTTCCTCGCCGAGGAGTTCGCCTCGGATGCGGCCGCGCTGCTGGCAGACATGGGCATCGACGTCCTCCTGTGCTCATCCCCCGTGCCGACACCCGCCATCGCCTCCGTGATCCTGGGGCGCGGCCTGGGTGGGGCCCTCAACTTCACCGCGAGCCACAACCCTTCCATCTATCAGGGGATCAAGTTCAGCCCCTCCTGGGGCGGTCCGGCCCTGCCTCAGACCACCGGCGCCATCGAGGATCATGTCGCGGCCTTTCAGAGAGACGGCCTCCCGGCCGGTCCGGGCGTGAGGGGGCGTATCGAGCCCTTCGACCCGGCTCCCCAATACCTGAGTCAACTGGCCGGCGTCATCGACCTGAAGAGGATCGCCAGATCCGGGACGCGGATCGTCTACGATGCCCTTTATGGAACGGGGGCCGGTTTCCTCGACAGGGTCCTCTCCGAGGCCGGGTGCGATGTCCGCACCCTGCACGCCGAAAGGGATCCCCTCTTCGGGGGCGGCCCCCCGGAGCCTTCGGCAGACAGGCTCGGGGAACTTGCGAGGCTGGCGGAGGCGGAGTCGGCAGTGGGGCTCTCCACGGATGGGGACGCCGATCGCTTCGGCGTCGTGGGGAGCCTGGGAGAGTATTATGAACCCAACGTCGTCCTGTCCCTGCTGGCCGAATACCTCCTCGATAAAAGGGGTATGGAGGGGGATCTGGCCAGGAGCGTGGCGACAACGGGGATGCTCGACCTCATCGCGGCCTTCCATGGAAGGCAGTGTCACGAGACGCCGGTGGGTTTCAAGTACATCGGGCAGATGATCTCACGGAACCAGCTGGCCATGGGTGGGGAGGAGAGCGCGGGAATGTCCATCAGGGGCCACGTCCCCGAGAAGGACGGCATCCTGGCATGCCTGCTCGTAGCGGAGATGGTGGCCGCTACCGGCAAATCCATGGCGGAACTGAAGTCCGACCTGGACCGCAGATACGGCACCATGTACTCGGTCAGGGTCAACCTCCAGCTCAACGATGACCTTGCAGGCAGGTTGCGGAGCATCCTCCGCTCCCCCCCCGAGAGGGTGGGGGAACTGGGGGCCGGCAAGCTGCTCTCGGTGGACGGGACCAAATGGATCTACGATGGGGGGGACTGGGTACTGCTTCGCCTCTCCGGCACCGAACCGGTGGCCCGGCTCTATGTGGAATCGGCGGACAAGGACAGGTTCGAGGCCCTCAAGTCGGCTTTCAGCAGGTGGATCACGGGCGAAGAAGCCGGAGAGGAAGGTTGATCCCCTGAGGACCCGCCCATGACCATGACACACCGACCGCGCAGACTGGCAGCCATCATGCTCCTGACGCTGTGTCTTTTCCTTCTGTACAGCGCGCTGGGCGAGAGGGGGTTCATCCGCCTGAACCAGATGATCCGCCAGAGGGAGGACCTCAAGGCGCGTGTGAGAGGCCTCGAGGAGAGCAACGCGAGGCTCGCCGAACAGATCAGCCTCCTGCGCGACGATCCCTTCACCATCGAGTACTTTGCCCGAACGCAGCTGGGTCTCGTCCGGCCCGGTGAGACGGTATACATCCTCGGACCGGCCGCGGGGGAGCAGCCGTGACCAGGACGGTGATGAGCCCGTCTGCGGCCAGGCGCATCTTCACCGTGGTCTTTGTCCTTCTTGCAGCGTCGCAGGTCATCCCCCCGGACAGGTGGCAGATCCCCTTGAAGCAGGTGCAGCTGGGGGCTCAGGTTCTCCTGTCCTCGGGTGCCCTGTTCCTTGCCGTGGTCCTGGCCCGTGGTACCCAGGCAGGAGCCCGGCCGATGCTCATGGCGATGCCGGTCCAGTTGACGCTGTGTGCGGTGGCGGGAACGGCCGTGCAGGCTCTCGCGGTGAAGGTACCCCTCGTGCCGATCGCCTTCTTCCTCGCCTTTCCCTTCAGCACCTTCGCCCGCCGTTTCCCGTTGTTCTGGGTGCCTGGGGCGATGCTGTCGTCGGCGGCCCTCGGCAGGTACCTCATCCAGGCCGACACGGCCCTCCTCCCCTGGGCCATCCTTTTCTGGGCCTTCAGCCTCCCGCTGGGCTTCAGGATGAGCAGGGACAGGGCCACCATAATGTCCAACAGGGCCCAGTTCGAGCGCATGAAGAGCGACGCCAGGGAGATGATGGGGCGCATCCGCAAGGAGGGCTTCCCGGAGATGATGGACCGTATACGGGGCGAGGAGGCCGCCCTCGCGGCGGCCCTTGAGGAGGACGATTTCCTGCAGAAGCTCCTGGTGTGGGGATGCAGGGCATTCGGTGCCCGCACCGGAGTCCTGCTCGTACCGGACCGGCCGGGCTATGTCCGGATGAGGGCCGCCGTTCACAGAGGTGTCAGGATCACCGGCGACATGGTGCCAGCGGACAAGGGGTTCGTCCATATCGCCCGCCAGAGGGGAGGTGTCCTCTGCGTGTCCGACGCGCGATCGGCCAGAAGCTCCCTGGGGTTCTACTCCGAGGATGTGGAAGTGGGCTCCTTCCTGGTGAAGGTCGTCTATGAATCGAACTGGGCTGAGGACGCGGTGGGAGAAGGGAGAGCCGAGAAGGTCCGCTGCGTCCTGTATTTCGACAGCGCCTCGGTGGGCGCGCTGGAGCTGGATGATGTGACGTCCAGGCGTCTCGAGGAGTACGGGGGGCTCGTCTCCAAGGCCATGGAGATGGCTTTCACGCTGCACCGCGTGACCGCGGACCTTTCGGCCAAGGACGCCATTTCCAAGTATGCGCGGAGCCTGACGCAATCCCTCGACCGGGTCAAGATCGCCGAAAAAGCCCTGGATGCCGTCGTGGAAGCCCTGCCGGACTGTGACGGAGCGGTGGTCCTGCTCAACGACGGTGGGCTTTCGGTGGCCGGATCGAGGGGCGAGGCTGTTCGGGAGCTCGGAGCGGAAAAGATCCTGCGTGACGAACCCAGCCAGATAGGCCTGCTGCTGAGGCGCTTCTCCGAACTGGAGGCGGATGCCGAAGGCGGCGCCGTGAGGGCCGAGGTCGTCGTCGGATACGCCAAGGAGCTGCCCTCTCCCTTTTTTCACCGTCGCGAGAAGCTGGGACGCGTCGTGTCCTTCGCCGCCATCCCCTGCTTCATCAGGGATCAGGCCGGCAAGCCGGACCTGCAGGCAGTCATCTCGGTGGTCTCACGCAGTTCAGAGGCCTTCGGCCGGGAGGAGATGGAGGATCTCCGTACCCTGGCGGGCATGATGGCCCCCGCCCTGGACAACGCCCGGCTGCACAGTGAGCTCAATGAGCTCTCCCGCATCGACGGGCTGACGGGGCTTTTGAACAGGAGGATCTTCGACGTCATCCTCGACGGCAAGATCAGCCATGTCAGGAGAGGAAACTTCCAGAGGTTGGCCGTGCTCATGATCGACGGGGACAGATTCAAGACCATCAACGACACCTACGGTCACAAAGTGGGCGACGAGGTCCTCGTCGAACTCGGGCGGAGGCTCAAACCCATGGTCAGGAAAAACGACGCAGTGGCAAGGTACGGGGGTGAGGAGTTTGCCATCGTCCTGGACAACGCCGGCCGGAAGCAGGCACGGGATGTGGCCGAGAAGATCCGGCGCGCCATCCGGTCGGCGCCCGTGAAGACCTCCGCGGGACCCATCCCTGTGACGGTGAGCCTCGGGTTCAGCGTTCTGGAAAAGGATGAGAAGATCACCCGGAGCCTCATCGTCGAGCAGGCCGACCAGGCCCTTTACCAGGCCAAGGAGAAAGGCCGTGACCGTGTTGTGGGTTATCACGAGATCGCGCACAGGCCAGCGGGCGACGAGGATACTGTTACGATGATGACCTTGCCATGATCCAGGAGGGGATACGATGCTGAAGGTGGCCGCTGTCCAGTTTACATGCCGGGGAGATGCCCAGAACAACCTGTCCAAAGCCCTCGAACTGGCTTCCCTTGCCGTGGAAAGGGGCGCAGGGCTCCTTGCCTTTCCCGAACTGTGCACCACGAGGTGGTTCCCCAGCAGGATGCGACAGGGCAATTTCGAACTTGCCGAGACAGTCCCCGGCCCCAGTGTGTCCCAGGTGAGCCGGTTTGCGGCCCAAAACGGTGTCGTGGTGGTCTTCCCGCTCTTTGAAAAAGCGGGCAAGGGCCGGTATTACAACAGCGCTGCGGTCATCGACGCCGACGGGGACATCCTGGGGGTTTACCGGAAGGTCCACGTCCCCAACGTCATGGGCTGGCACGAGAAGTTCTATTTCCTGCCCGGGGACAGGGGGTTCCCGGTCTTCCGCACGCGGGTGGGCTTCATCGGCGTCCAGCTGAGCTGGGACGTCTACTTCCCGGAAGGGTCCAGGATCCTTGCGCTTAAAGGGGCGCAACTGGTTGTGGTTCCCACGTCCAATGCCCATGCCAGCCATGAGAGATGGGAGAGCATGATCGCCGGCAACGCCCTGGCCAACAGCCTTTTCTACCTGAGGGTGAACAGGGTGGGGCGTGAGGAAAAACAGTCCTTTTACGGCAAGAGTTTCTGCATGAACCCCCACGGGGAGATGGTCCACAAGGCGGCAGGGTCGAGGGATTCCGTTCACCTTTCGGAGATCGACCTGTCGGAGGTATCCAGAACACGGCAGGAATGGGCCTTTTTCAGGGATCGCAGGGAGGAGCAATATGCTGAAATCGGGAACCGGCTGCCAGGTGCCGATGAGCTCGGGCTGCCGGCGGGTCTCTATTCAGGGGAGATGGGTGATGAGTGACCGACACAGTGGATCCCGGCCCGGGGGCCTGCTCGGGATCTGTGTCGCCGGGCTTGTGGTCCTGGCCGTCCTTCTGGGCGGGTGCAGGTCGGTCAACCCCCTGTCCGGTTTCGGGCTGGGGCAGTCCAAGGAGGAGGAGGGCAGGATCCGCGGGCTCATGAAATGGCACTCGGGAAGGGTTGAGGTGTACAGGGATTTCCGCACCGTTTTCACGGCCAGGGCCATTTTCATCTCTGAGGAACTGCGGCTGGCAGTGGTCGACTGGGAAGCGAGGTCCAGACTCCTGAGCCCCGCCGAGAGGGATATCCTTGAACGGGAAACGAACAAGGGCGGTGACAACACCGTCAGGGTGCTTCTGGGTTTTTACACGCCGGACGGCGCGTTCAACGACCTGGACAAGGAGGGCACCAGCTGGATCCCCTACATCAGGAACGCGGACGGGTCCGTGGTGAGGGCCTCCTGCCTCGGCCTCGGGGAGGAAGAGGGGAAGATCTACATGAGGTTCCTCCAATGGGACATGTCCTGGTCCAGGCTGTACATGCTCTGCTTTTCCTACGGCCCGGATATGCGCAAACCCGGTGAGGAGTGGATAGACCTGGTGATATCCAGCCCCTGGGGAAGCGGTGAAATGAGGCTGAAGACAGCATCTCCCAGAGGATAGAATGGTCATCCTCGCCGCAGACACGTCCACTGCCCTGTGCAGCGTCGCCGTCAGGAACAAGGAAGGTGATGTCGTCCTTGAGCGATCCCTCGGCAACGCGCCCCACAGCGAGATCCTTCTGCCCATGGTCGACAAAGTCCTTTCCACTGCCAAATTGACCAGGAATGAGGTCCAGACCATGGCCATGGGTACAGGGCCCGGAACCTTCACGGGGCTCAGGGTTGGACTTGCCACTTTCAAGGGATGGGCTGCAGCCACCGGCCTTCCTGTCGTTCCCGTCAATTCCCTCGACGCGGTGGCACTGCCCGCGCTCCAGAAGGGGCTGAGGGTTCTGGTTCTGGCCGACGCCCGCAAGGGGGAGGTGTATGGAGCCTGCTACGCGGGTCTGGACGGTGACGGTCTGCCGAAGATGGAAGGGGAGATAGCCCTCATCGGACACGATCATGTGGCGGACTGGGCACGCGGGAGGACGGGCGCAGGATTCGTGGCGCTGGGGACCGGTGTTCCCCTCCTTATGGCCAAGGGACTGGGCGAAGGGCTCAGGATCCACAGTGACTTCGATCCCTTTCCATGCGCGTCCCGCATCCTCACCATCGCCGAAGTGCACGTTTCCCTGGGCAGGGTCGCGGACCTGACCAAACTGCGCCCCGTGTACGTCCGCCCTCCTGATGCCAGACCTCAGTCTCCCGGCCGGAGCATCCTCAGCGTGCCGGGGGAAGATCACGACCCGCAGGGGCCGTGAGCACATGCAGGCATCCGGACATGAGGTCCATGCTTTCCATCAGACCCATGACTGATGAGGACCTTGACGAGGTCCATCGCATCGAGGTCCTCTCCTATGATCACCCCTGGTTCCGCGAGCAGTTCCAGACGGAACTCGCGCGAGGGCAGGTGTCCAGGTGTCTCGTCGCCGTCGTTGAAGAGCCCCCGGACGGCTCAAGGCCTTTCCCTGGCAGGGTTGGGGGGCGGTCCCGGCCAGCGCGGGAGGTCCTAGCCGGATTCATCATGGGCTGGCTCGTTGCCGACGAGCTCCACATAACGAACCTGGCGGTGGACCCGGCCCGGCGAAGATCGGGGGTGGCCGCCGCTCTTCTCCAACACATAACAAGAGACGCCGAAGAGAGGGGCTGTTCCTGGTGCCAACTTGAGGTTCGCCGGTCCAACAAGGCCGCGCGCAGCCTCTACACGCGATGGGGTTTTCGCGAAATGGGCGTCAGGAAGGGCTACTACCAGAACGGTGAAGACGCCATCGTCATGGGCAGGGATCTGCAGGGAACCGGAATAAACGGGGATTGAAAGCGGAACCGGGAACCCGGAACCCCTCATAAGGCCCGGCGCCCGCTCCAGTCTCCGGACCCCGCACTCCCTGGCATGAGCCTGTCAGAGACCGAACTCTGAACCCCCTCCTCCCCCCTTCCCACCCGAAATTTGATCCAGGTCAAAACCTCAAGGCTGCTTTGAGATATAATTCACTATGCGTGCGAGGTTTTCGGGGGCCTCCCCAAGGGGGAAACCTTTTCCATACCACCGGCAGAGGATGCTCCGTCTCTCGTGAGGAGGCGGGAGGCCTGTGTCGTTGAAAGCATAAAAATGACCATCAGGGCAAAGGGGGTGAGAGAAAAGGTACGCCAGGGAAAGGGTCATAATTACGCGAAACCAAGGAGGGCAAAATGGGGAAAAAGATCCTGATGATAATCATGGCGGCGGCTTTGATATCCGTCCTGGCCTCCCCGCCGGTGCGAGCGGACATCTCCAGGGAGACCGGAGAGTGTCTTGAATGTCACGCAGAGTCCATGCCGGGCATTGTCACCCAGTGGGAGAAGAGCATCCACTGGGGGACCGGCGTCGGCTGTTACGAGTGCCACAAGGCCGAGAAGGGGGACAAGGACGCCATGGACCACAACGGGTACACCGTGGCTATCCTCGTCACGCCCAGGGACTGTGGCCGATGCCACGCCAAGGAATCGGCCGAGCAGGAAGCCAGCCATCACGCCGAAGCCGGCAACATAATCAACTCGGCCGACGGTCTCCTGGGCCAGACTCTGGGCGGCCCCCCTGCCGTGGCCGTTGGATGCCGCCAGTGCCACGGTTCTGTCGTGCTGACCTTGGCCGACGGGACCCTGGACCCTTCCACGTGGCCCAATACGGGCATCGGCAGGCTCAACCCGGACGGATCCAAGGGTTCGTGCTCGGCGTGTCATACGCGGCACCGGTTCAGCAAGGCCCAGGCGAGGAAGCCGGAAGTCTGCGGAAAGTGCCACCTTGGCCCCGACCATCCACAGCTGGAGGTCTACGAGGAGTCCAAGCATGGCATCCTGTACAGGGCCTTCGAGCACGAGCTGAACATGGAAAGACCCAAGTGGGTGGCCGGCGAGGACTACTTTGACGCGCCGACCTGCTCGACCTGTCACATCAGCGGCGGCGGAGGTCAAGGCGTCACCCACGATGTGGGCAAGCGCCTGAGCTGGAACCTCCGGGCTCCCGTCTCCGTGAAGATGGAGAACTCCCAGAAGAAACGCGAGGCCATGTCCGCGGTATGCTCGGCATGCCACTCGGACTATTTCGTGGAGAGCTTCTACAAGCAGCTGGATGAGTTCGTAGAGCTTTACGACACCAAATTCGGCATCCCGGCCCAGAAGATCCGCTCCCTTCTCCTCGAGGAGGGCGTCATCCCCAAGGGCGATTTCAACGATGAGATCGACTGGATCTACTGGGAACTCTGGCACCACGAAGGTCGAAGGGCCCGCCACGGTGCGGCCATGTCCGGTCCGGACTACGCCTGGTGGCACGGCCTTTACGAAGTGGCCAAACACTTCTACACGGAGTACCTGCCTGCGGCGAAGAGGCTCTCTGAGGAGGCAGGCAAGCCTGAGGTCTACGAGAGGATAGAGAAGGAGTTCATTCTCGGCGACGAAAGGCACGAGTGGTACGTCAAAGGGTTCGACGCTCAGAAGCTCAAAGAGATCCAGAAATACTATCAGGAGAGGTATCAGCAGAAGGTGGATTAACGGCACCCGGGCGGGGCGGCATGACGCCGCCCCGCAGTCCTTGTCGGCCCCCGTGCTTCCAGCGTGCGGGTGCAGGAGCGCGCGGTGTTCCGGGCTGGACTCCGTGCCCGCAGATGCGTCGCTGAAACCTTTACAAAGGGTTGGCCATGGATTAATATTTTGCATCCGTGCGGGCATAACTCAGTTGGTAGAGTGTCAGCTTCCCAAGCTGAAAGTCGCGGGTTCGAATCCCGTTGCCCGCTCCAGCCGCAAGATCAAGGCCCCGTTTCAGACGGGGCTTTTTCATGGTATCGGGGCTTCAAGGGCGGTTTGGGAGACGTGCGGGTCCCCGTTGGAGCGCTCCCGCAACGGATTCCTGACAGGAATCCCGCTTGCGGGTTCCGCCTGCCGGTGCTAGGGTGCGCCCAAAGGTTTTCTCATGGACGATCTGGTCGATCTGCACGCGCATATCCTGCCGGGTCTCGACGACGGGCCCGAGGAGTTCAGGGAATCCGTCGAGATGGTGCGGGCCCTGAGGGAGATGGGATTCGCCCACATCTTCGCAACGCCCCACCAGCGCCTCTACTCCTGGCAGGGACTGGATCCGGAAAGGGTCAAGGCTGAGGTCCACCGCCTCACGGGAGCCCTTGCCGGGCCGGGAATACCGGTCAGGATCTACGCCGGTATGGAGTACGACCTGGACGAGACGCTTCTGGAAAGGACGAGTCAAAACCCCGGTTCGGCGGGGCACCTGCTGGTGGACGTCGGGTTCTGGGGCGTGCACAAGGATCTCGAGGGTCTGCTCGGAGGCGTCGTCGAAGCGGGCCTGAAGGTGCTGGTCGTCCACCCGGAGCGCAACCCGACGCTGTGCCGGAACTCGTCCCTCGTGGAAGGCCTTCTCGCGTCAGGGATACGTCTTGCGGGGAACCTCGGCAGCCTGTCGGGCATGTACGGTCAGGGAGCCCGCAGGCTGGCACACGGTATGCTCGAGAAGGATCTTTACTGGGCCATGGCCTCGGACATGCACTCGCTCGAGCAGGCGCCCTGGGTACGCAGGGGGCTCGATGAACTCCGGGACAGTGTCGGCCTGGAGGGGGCGAGGAGGCTCATGCTGGACAACCCCATGGAGATCATACAAGCCCTGCCGGAGGAATCTCCTTGAAGGGAACGCTCACAAACATCGTCAAAGGTGCTCTTAAACTCCTGGCAGCGGAGGGAAAGATCACCCTCACACCCCCGACGCCCTTCATCGAGATGACCCGGGATCGGCGGTTCGGGGATTACGCCACCAACGTGGCCATGATCATGGCTTCCCGGATGGAAGGCGTCGGTGCCCGCGATCTGGCCGAGGAGGTGGCGGCCAGGATATGGGAGATGGACGGAGGCCGCAACCTGGACGAGGTGAAGGTGGCCGGTCCCGGCTTTATCAACCTGACCATGAGCCCGGCGTTCTGGATCGGGACGCTGCGTTCCGTCCTGAGGGAGGGAGGCGATTTCGCCCGCACGGACGTCGGGAAGGGCAGGAGGGTCCAGGTGGAGTTCGTCAGCGCCAACCCCACCGGCCCCCTGCATGTCGGTCACGGGCGCGGGGCCGCTCTGGGAGACGCCCTGGCCAACGTCCTTTCGTACGCCGGGTACGAGGTCCAGCGGGAGTACTACATCAACGATGCCGGGAACCAGATCCAGACCCTGGGCCTTTCCGTGTATGCCCGTTACCTCCAGGCCTGCCGCAGGGATGTCCCTTTCCCCGAGGAGGGATACAAGGGGGACTACATCCGTCAGATCGCCGGACAGCTCATCGAGGAGCAGGGGGACCGGTACCTTGAAATGCCCGAGGAGCAGGCCGTGGAGGAGATCGCGGTCGTGGCTGCCGGTGCCATCCTCGAGGACATCCGACAGGATCTCGAGGAGTTCGGAGTCCGTTTCGACCGCTGGTTCTCGGAGAAGAGGCTCCTTGAGGAGGGAGCGGTCCAGGCAACACTCGCTGAGCTGGAGAAGAGCGGCCACACCTACAGCCACGAGGGTGCCCTCTGGTTCCGGTCGACGGATATGGGGGACGACAAGGATCGTGTGATGGTCAAGGGAGACGGATCGCTCACGTATTTCGCCTCCGATGTGGCATACCACAGGGAGAAGTATCAGAGAGGCTTCCACCGTGTCGTGGACATCTGGGGAGCCGACCATCACGGCTACGTCGCCCGCATGAAGGCGGCCGTGCAGGCGCTGGGCAGGCAGTGGGACGACCTGCAGGTACTGCTCATCCAGCTGGTCAGTCTGTCGAGGAAGGGTGTTCCCGTCGCCATGAGCACGAGAGCAGGCGAGTTCGTGACCCTGAGGCAGGTCCGGGAGGAGGTCGGCAGGGATGCTGCCCGATTCATCTTCCTGACACGGAAGGCCGACAGCAAGCTGGATTTCGACCTGGACCTCGCCAAGGAGCAGAGCAACGACAACCCTGTCTACTACGTCCAGTATGCCCACGCCCGCATCTGCAGCATCCTTCGCAACGCCGGGGAGAGGGGCGTGGACCTCCCCGACCCTGAAGACGTGGACCTGATGCTTCTCCAGCTTCCTGAGGAGAGGGAGCTCATAAGGTACATGGCCGCTCTTCCGGATGTCGTGGAGGGAGCCGCGGTGTCCCTGGAGCCTCACCGTCTGACCACCTACCTGAGGGACATTTCCACCATCCTCCACAATTATTATTACCACCACAGGGTCCTCGCGGATGACGTGCAGCTCACAGCTTCCAGGCTGGCCCTCATGCTCGGTGTCAAGACAGCCATCGGCAAGGCTCTCGAACTGCTCGGAGTCTCGGCGCCGGAGAGGATGTGAGGTTGGCGCGCAAGTCCGCGAAACCCAAGGAACTGGTCCGGCTGACACCCTTCCAGTTCAGCCTCAGCGTCAGCATCATTGTCCTCCTCATGGCCGGCGCCGGGCTCGCCGGCTACCTTTACGGCCTCAGAGAGGGCGGGCGGGAGCAGGAGGAGGCCGTCGGTCAGGGTTCGCTTCAAACCCCCGACAGCGCCAGGACCATGGAAGAGAAGGCCGACACCCTCTCCCCTGTCACATTCTATCAGACCCTTACCGAACAGAGGCGGCAGGCTGCTGATACGCCGCCTCCCAAAGCCGCTCCCGTCAAACCTGAACCCAGGGAGAGGTCCGGCGGTGAGGGTCTTCCCCTCATGCTCCAGGTGGCTTCCTACAGGAGCAGCGAAGCGGCCCACAAACTTCTCGAAGGGCTGTCGTCCGACGGGTACTCGGGAACCGTGATGCGGGTGGACCTCGGTGATAGGGGGGTCTGGTACAGGGTCAAGCTCGGCCCCTATCATGGTGAGGAGGAGGCCGGTCGCGTCCTGGCGGCTCTGGAGAAGGAGAGGTCTCTCAAGGGCTTTATCGCCCGGTGAGGCTTGCAGGGCCGCCGCCCTCGAGTGCCGCCGCCCGCATGCGCGGGTTTTCCTATTTTCAAGGGGCGGTGTCCGGACAACGCCTCGAATTTTCCCTCCTGAAGTTTATTGTGAAGAACCTTGACAGAAGTTATTGAAATAACTTATTTTATTTTACCTGGACAAGGAAAGGGCCATGAACAGGGCCATGGATGACCTTGAAAAAGCAGTGAGCAGGCTCCTGGAGCGTCTCCAGGGATCGCCCTCCCCGGCGCCTTCCGTTGACGAAAGCGCAAGAGGATTGGAGCGCCTTCGCGGCACCGACGCTTCCCGTGAGGAGGAGGCGGGATACCGGGAGGCCGCTGAACTGGTGCGCCGAGCCATCAAGCGGCTGAAGTCACTGTGAATTCAGGGCCGGCCTGGCCCCGGAGCTGATCATGCCTGGAAGAGTTGATGTGGAAATATTCGGCAAGGTCTACACCGTGCGCGGGGACAAGGATCCGGAGTACGTCCGGCGTGTAGCGGAGTTCGTGGACAGGAAGATGCGCGAGATCTCCCAGGTCACCGATACGGTCTCAACGTCGCGCATCGCCATCCTCGCCTGCCTGAACATCGCCGATGAACTGATGTCCATGCTCGAGGAGTCCGAGCAGCTCCGGACCCGCATGAAGGAACTGACCAGCAGGGTGGAAGCGGCTCTCGGTGCCAGGTCGGGGTGAGGGGATTGTCCTTGAAGGAAAGGCGCCTTTCTGATAGATTGATATTGACCCCTGCCCTGCTCGTGGAGGCCTGTTACTTTTGAGCCAACACTCAGCGAACGGGATTCCAGCCGAGGGTACGGTGAGCATGTTCGCGTCAAGCGAAAAGCCTGAAGTGCCCCGCAGGAGGCCCACCTGGTCGAGCAGGTTCAAAAGCTGAACTTGACCACGGCAAAGGGCGGGGGTTTTCTCATGTAAGCAATCTGGACCGGTCCCCTGGAGGGGCCAGCATCGAGTCCAGTTCCATATAAACTTGAAGATCGCATCTGAGGATTTCGCAAATGGTATAATGGGCCGGCGCAAAGGCCCTGCCATATACGGACACAGCGGCAACAGCGGACGATAATCATCTCCCGGCTTCCCGACTGATCCGGGGTGTTCATGGGACCGCGAGGTCTCCTTCAAGTTGAGGACTGGTCCACGTGCGGGCCTCACCGGTGGAACCGGATGTACGGTTTACACCTGGTGGGGTTTTTGCGTTTTGGACATCTCAGAGGAAAAAAGGATCATACGGGAGAGGGTCAGGGCCCTGAGGGAGAGTCTGTCCCCCGAGGAGGTCCGTGAGGCCGGGCTGGCCGTTTCCGGCTGGGTCCGCTCGTCCCCCCGGATCGAAAAGGCCGGTACCCTGTGTGTCTACGCGAGCACGGCCAAGGAAATACCCACCCGTGACATCATCCGCTTCCTCCTCGACAGCGGCAAGTGCGTCGCGGTCCCGGACTGGGAGGGGTGGAAGCAGGGCTCGGGGATAAGACTGGCCGGCATCGCTGATCCGTCTGACCTCCAGGAGGAGGGCAGGATCGTACCCCAGCCCCCGGTGACCCGGGGAAACACCGTTTCTCCCGAAGATGTGGAGATCTTCATCATCCCAGGTCTGGCCTTTGACCACGCCGGAAACCGTCTGGGCATGGGAGGAGGGTATTTCGACCGCCTCCTCGCCCTCGCTTCAACCAAGGCCGCCTTTCTGGGCCTCGCCTATGAATTCCAGGTCCTGGCGCACCTGCCATCAGAGCCCCACGACATCCCGGTGCACCACGTGGTGACCCCTGGCGAGGAGCGGGTCGGGAAGGCTGTACATAAAAAGGAGGGTATGTTCTATGGGTCCTAGCGGCATCGTGATCTGGATCGTCATCCTTTTGGTGGGAGCTGCCATCGGCTTCGCGTCCAGAATGATCTTGCAGGCCTCTTCCGACAGGAGCAGACAGCGCGAGGCGGCCAACGTCCTCGAATCCGCCCGGCGGCAGGCCGAGAGCCTCCTCAAGGAGGCGGAGATAAAGACCAAGGAGGCCCTTCTGGAGTCCCGCACCAAGTTCGAGGAGGAGACGCGGGAGGAGAGAAGGGATCTGCAGAAACTGGAAAAGCGCCTGCAGCAGCGGGATGAGAACCTGGACAAGAAGTTCGAGACACTCGACAAGAAGGAGCAGGAGCTCGTCAACAGGGAGAAATCGGTGGCCGGGCAGCAGCGGGCCACCGCGGAAAAGGAAAAGGAGCTCCTCGGTCTCATCGAGGAGCAGAGAAACAAGCTTGAGCTCATCTCGGAGATGTCCGCCGAGCAGGCGAAGGAGGAGCTCAAATCCATGATGGTCGAGGAGGCCAGGATCGATTCGGCCAAACTGATCAAGAGGATCGAGGAGGAAGCGCGGGAGACCGCGGACAAGAAGGCAAAGGAGATCATCAGCTTCGCCATCCAGAGGTATTCAGGCGAATACGTGGCCGAGAAAGCGGTGACGGTGGTGAACCTTCCCAGCGACGAGATGAAGGGGAGGATCATCGGCCGTGAGGGAAGGAACATCAGGTCCTTCGAGACCGTCACGGGAGTCGACCTCATCGTGGACGACAC
>CP070682.1:1571326-1575226 GCA_020352595.1 bacterium
ACGTGGTGGCAGCCTATTTCGGTGAGCAGATGGGACGCGAGTTCACCATTCTGGAAAAGGAGACCCAGGCCGAGTGTCTGGGTGCCGTCATCAGCCTTCAGGCCCCCATGGCTCTTTCCCAATTCCAGTTCCCCGGTTCCCCGCCGGAGGGTGTGAGGAGGGTGGGAGACGGCCTCGAGGCGGGGGGACGGGTCCTGGTGCTGGTGCTGGGGGATCAGGCGGCCGACAGGCTCGATTTCAGCCTGGTCCCGCTTTACATGGAAAAGCTGGCCGCCGGCCTGGCCCCCGGCGACTGGGAAGAGGGGCTCGCCATGCTCCGCTCAGGGGCGGGAGCCCGGAAAACGGCCCTGAAGATGCTGCGCAAAAGGGATCTTCTCTAGCTGCAGGGAGGCTGGACAGTGTCGGACATAAGGCGATGGCCACGGCGAGTGAAGGTGTCGATAACCATCCTGGGTTTCGCGGTCCTGGCCGTGGCCCTGGCGGCAGCGGGCTGCCGCCAGGCGGCGCAAGCCCCCGTCGAAAAAGTTCCGGACACGGAGGCGCCTGCCCTCAGGGTGGGGTACATGATCTGCGACGGCCTCGATGAATCCAGGAAACGCTTCGAGCCCCTGACCAGGTATCTGGAGCAAAGAACGGGGATAAGGATGGAAGCGGTGTACCTGAACACCTTCGAGGTGCCGGAAGCCTTCGAGCGCGGCGAACTGGACATCACCCACACCAATTCGCTCCTTTACATCATCATGCACGAGAAGGGGCTTCTTCCCCTCGCCGGGGAGAAGAGGGGAGAGATGGGCTCCATGAGCGCCGGGGGCATCGCTGTGAAGGCCGACAGCCCCATAAGGACACTGCAGGACCTCAGGGGCAGGAGGATGATCTTCGGCCCCCAGCTCGCGCCCACGGGATTCCTGGCCCAGTATGAACTGCTCCTCGACGCGGGTGTCGACCCCGAACTGGACCTGGATTACTACGCCATCCCCGCGGGGTCGTACAAACACGAGAAGGTCGTCTACGGCGTCTGGATGGGCGCCTACGACGCCGCGGCGGTACCGCTTCTGGACATCGAGCTCATGATACGGGACGGGCGCATCGGCCCGGAGGACCTGAGGATCATCGCGAGGAGCGACGCCATCCCCTACTGCGTGTTCGGGGCGTCACCCAGGGTTCCGGAGGAGACCCTCGGAAAGGTCAGGTCGGCGCTCATGAACATCCTCCCGGGGGACACGGTGGCCGTCGGTCCGGAGGTCCACTCGGTGCTGGGGGACGCCCAGGTGGACGGCTTCGTGCCCATCGAGGACGGGGATTTCGACAGGGTCCGGGCGATGGCGAGGAAAACCAACATGCCGCCCTACCAGGAGTACTAGGCGGCCATGGGAACGCACACCGTTGACAGGATCACCGAGGTCATGGCCGTCCTCTGCATCGCCGGAGTCGTATGGTTCATGGCGCTGCCGGGTGGAGGTCCAGGCGCGGGCACAACCCTCGCGGCCCTGAGGTCCGAGGAGATCCAGGAGGGCGACCTGCAGAGGTTTCGCGGCACCCTTCAGGAAGCCAGACGGATGGTGGACTCCAACGCCGACGCGAAATCCGCCCTGGAAGCTCTCAGGTCAGGCTATCCGGGCCGCCACGAGGTCTGGGTCCTGTCGGCGCGCTATCACGAAGCCGCGGGTTCGGAACCCTCGGCCATGTTGGACTACGCCCGCGCGGTCAGGCTCGAGCCGGCCTACCTCGACAAGGGGTCCAGCCTCTATCTGGGGGGAAGGATCGAGGCCATCACGGGCAGGGTCCTGACCCTGCTGCTTGAGGCCAAAGCGGGGGGCGCCCTCGGTGCGCCGGAGCAGGAACAGCTCAAGGCCGCCTACTTCCTGAAAAGGCGGCTGGCCGGAGGGTGCGAATGAGGTGGCCTTCCCGGGACACGCTCCTCATCCTGGCCAGCGGTCTTTCCCTGGGCGGATTGGGCGCCGCACTGGCCGTGTGGGGGAACCCCGCCAACTCGGGCATATGCATCTCCTGTTTCATGGAGAACCTCGCCGGGTCCATCGGTCTGCACCAGAACCTGCGCATGGCCTATCTGAGGCCCGAACTGGCCGGCTTTGTCGCCGGAGCGCTGATCTCGGCTCTGGCTTTCCGGGAGATGCGCCCGAGGGCCGGCTCCTACCCGGTGCTCGGGTTCACGCTGGGCGTCTTCCTCATCGTCGGGTCCTCGGTGTTCATGGGATGCCCCATCAAGATGATGCTCCGTTTCGGGGCGGGGGACATGACGGCCGTGGCGGGGATCCTGGGGCTTGCGGCGGGTGTCTGGGTGGGCATCCGGTACTACCGGGCCGGACTGGACCTGGGGGCGACGCGCCCCGGGTCGGGCGCGCTGCAGGGGATCCTTGTACCCTCCCTGGTCGTTCTCCTCCTGGTCCTTTCCCTCTGGGTTCCCGGCGTCCTGAAGTCCGGCACCACGGGACCGGCGGCCCAGAGGGCCCCCCTCGCCCTGGCCCTGGCTTCCGGGCTCCTCATCGGCGTCCTGGCCCAGAGGTCCCGCTTCTGCGTCACAGGCAGCTTCACCAACCTTTTCATGGCCCGGGACTGGAGCCTCGCCAGGGGGCTTGGCGCCCTCATGCTGGGTGCCGTCGCCCTCAACCTGGCCACCGGCCGTCTCAACGTGGGTCTTCTGGACCAGCCCGGCTCCAACCCGGACCATCTCTGGAACTTCCTCGCCATGGCCCTGGTGGGCTTCGCCTCGGTCCTGGCGGGCGGCTGTCCTTTCAGGCAGCTCATCCTGGCCGGTGAAGGGTCCGTGGACGCCTCCGTGATCATCCTCGGGATGGTGGCCGGAGGGGGCATCGTTCAGCAGTGGGGCATAGCGAGCACCTCGGCCGGCCCGACAGGTTATGGCAAGGCCGCGGTGCTGGGCGGACTGGCCCTCTGCTTCGCGGTGGTGAGGTTCCATCGAAGGTCGTAGGCGCCGGACTGGCCCGGTCGGGGGGGAGAGGGGATGAAGATGGGAGAGTGGAGGGTGAAGGAGGGAGAGGCGAACATCAACGCCCAAGCTTCAACCTTCAACGGGAAGGCGCAGGAGGGTGCGTGTGCACCGGCGCCCCTGCGCACCGCCATGCTGGATCCGGAATGGGAAATCCGGATCCTGGAATCTGAGATTGCCCTATCGGAGGTCCCCCCATGAAGAAGCTGTTCCGTGACGCCGAGGTCAACTGGAGGGTGGAATCCCACAGAGAAGCCAGTGTGAGGGAAGTACTCGAGGATCCTGAGAGAGCCGGGGAGGACGAGGCGGCTCAGGCGGTGGGGACGGTGACCCTTCTTGCGGGCGGCGTGATGCACCAGCTCAATCTGCTGGGAGGGGAGATATGGAAGCTGTGCGACGGCACCCTGGACCGGAAAGGCGTTGTCGGCCGACTCATGGCGCTCTTCGAGGTGGAGGAGCAGACCCTGGCCGCGGACGTGGACCTGTTCCTCGAGGAGATGATGCGAAAAGGGCTCATCCATGAACGGTAATGACATCCTGTCGGCCCCGCTGACCGTCAACTGGTCCCTCTCCTACAGGTGCAACTTCACCTGCCGGCACTGCTACAGCCGCACCCTCGACACGCCCGCCCTGCCTCCCGAAAGGATGCGCGACGTCGTGGAACTGCTCGCCGACAAGGGTGTGGTCTTCGTCAACTTCGGGGGGGGCGAGCCGCTCCTCGTCGGGGAACTGTTCGACATCACCGCCTTCGCGGCTTCCAGGGGTATCAAGGTCACCATGAACAGCAACGGCTGGCTCCTGGACCGGGCGGTTTCCGGGAGGATACGGGCGGCAGGGTTCGAGAGCGTCGGCATCAGCATCGACAGCCCCGACGCCAGAGTCCACGACAGGTTCCGAAACATGGAGGGAAGCTTCGCGAGGGCAGTCAGCGC
>CP070682.1:1575326-1582300 GCA_020352595.1 bacterium
AGGTAATAGCTGCCGGGCGGAAGGTCCAGGCTGTACCGGCCGTCGGCCGCCGAAGGGGGCGACAGGAAAGCCGGCCCCTGGGAAAAATCCGCGGAGGCGAAGGCGGCCACCCGTCCGCCGGAGACAGGTTCGGTTCCCCTGACGAGCCGGCCCTCCACGCCACCGGCGGTGCCGGCGGCGCCACCGGCGCACAGGAGCAGCCAGGCGGCCGCAAGTACCGGGAGGACCATCCTTTCAGTCGGGGAGAGAAAGCTCATCCTCGGTCCCTTTCCAGCCCCTCAGGCCGGCCCCTTCCGGAGGCCCCGTGCGGGGCGGCACGTAGATGATCCTGTCCAGGCGGTAGGTCTCCTCGCCGAAACCCTCGTATGTCACTTCGGGCAGGTCGTGCCCGTCGAAGAGGGTGGAGATGTCCGCATCCGCACCCTTGGCCTCCATCTCCGCCAAAGTCCTGGCGTCCCACCAGTTACCGGATCCGTCCACGGCCTCGGGGAACTGCTCCGGACCCTCGGCCAGCCTGGGATTGCGGCTCCCCTGCCGGGCGGCGGATCGCAGCACCAGCCCCCTGGATCCGGCCTTCCCCTCCCAGTCCGAGGACTGGAACCTGCCCAGCCTGATGTGTGTTTCGTTGTCCGCGAAGAGGTTGTCCCTGACCGTGGGGTAGGACGAGAAGTCACAGAAGATGCCCGTCACCGAATGGGAAAGGATGTTGCCGCGCACCTCGGAGCTGTTCTTCTTGTTCAGGTGCAGGGCCTGCTCCATGCCGCGCAGAACGTTGTTGACCAGGCGGGGCGAAGAGAACTGGTTGGCCACCACGCCGTACTTGCCGCCGCTGATGAAATTGTTGGTGACGGTGGGCGAGGTGTAGGAGAGGGCGAGGATGGCGGCCTCCGTGTTGTCCACGAAAAGGTTCTTCTCGAGGACCGTGTCGGGGCCGTTCTGGTAAAGACGCACGCCGTCCCTGTTCCCCTTGAAGAGGTTCCCCTCGATCTTTCCGGGGTATCTCTGAAGGACCTGCAGGCCGATGGCGTTACTCTCGAACCGGTTTCCCGAGACCACGGGGACACCCCCCGAGGCGATGCCGAAACCGATCTCGTTACCGCGGAAGGTGGAAGCCCTGAACTCGCCGGTGGACCTCATCTCGACTGCCAGGCCCACCTTGTTTGCCGAGAACTGGGACCGGCTGACGTCGGCCCTGGCTTCCCGGACCAGATAGAGGCCCTTCTCGCACCCCTTCACGGCGGTGTGCCGGATGCTGGCGTAACAGGCGATGAGGCTCAGGGCGGTTCTGGCTCCGCTGATCCGGGTGAACTCGATGACGCTCTCCGACCCCGCCAGAAGGCTGATCCCGTTCCAGGTGATCCCATCCGGTGCGGAGAAAATCACCGGTCTGGCCTGCGTTCCCCGGATCTCCATCCTGCCGTGCACGGTGATGGAGGCGTCCTTGAGGACCCTCACCCTGGTCCCCTCCTCCAGGATGAGCCGTCCTTCCTTCTGGACCGTGACCGCACCGTCGAGGAGGTAATCCCCGCCGAGGCGAACCTCCTGCGAAACCTCCGCGGGCAGGCTGCGGGCCGGAGCATCCTCCGAAAGAGCCGCCGGCGCCGGCGTCAGCGCCATCACCAGCATGGCCAGGATCCCTGCGATGCGCCTCAATTCTTCTCTCCCCTGCCCACGACGATGCGGACGGCCTTCCCGGCTTCGGGCTCCAGGTGGAGCGCCTCGTCACCGAAACGGCCGCTGTACTCGTCCTCGGCCGCCGGGCCGCCGAAGCGCTCCCTGGCTGTGACCATATAATCACCCGCCACAGGGACGGCCAGCTCGAACCGCCCGTCCTCGCCGGTGGGCCCGGAGAAATAGAGGGGCCGTCCCTTCAGCTCCCCCGGCCTGTGCAGGAAGACGCGCACTCCGGGGACGGGCCTCCCGTGGGCATCCACGACGCTCCCCTTGAGGGCCGGACCCGGGGTCAGGCCCTCCTCGAGCTGGCTTATGCGCGTCACCGTCTCCAGCGTGATGCCGATCCTTTCGTCCTGGGCCACCTCCACGGGATTCCCCGGATAGTAGTTGAAGTGGTCCCCGATCTCCATGGGTCCGTACATGCCCCCCTGCTGCCGTTTCCGGGCGATGAGGTAGTACTTTCCGGGTCTGACGGAAACACGGAAGCGGCCGCCGCCACCCACCGGGATGGTGGCCGTCCCGGGTCCCCTGAAAGCCTCCCCTGCCTTGTCGTAGATGTAAAGGTAGAGCCTTTCCAGCGGCTCGTCCCGGTACGTGACCACTCCCTCGATGACCGAACCGGAGCCCTTGTCCCGCTGTTGTGCGGGCACCTTGACCAGGTTGAAACCCACCGGCGTCCAGGAGTCCCGGCCGACCACCACCGGGCTGCCGCTGTAATAGCAGTAGTAGTCCCCCACCCCGGGCCGTCCCTCTCCCTTCGGGCCGCTCCTGGCCACCAGCGTGTACTGGCCGGGAGCGAGGGCCAGGCGGTACGTTCCGTCCGTGGCCGATGGTTCCGAGACGGCCACGGGGTCCCTCAGGAAGTCTCCCGCCGCACTGTCGTAGGCGTAGACGACCACGTCCGGGACCAGTTCGCCGCGCCAGGCGATCCTGCCGTGGATGCCGGAATCCGCAAGGACCGGTGCCGGCGCTGCCATCGCCAGGCACAGGGCCGCCCGGATAAAGGCCTGGGCCCCCGGAACGGGACAGCGTGCGAGACCCTGGATCCCGGTCCTGTCCGGCGTCCTTCCGGCGCCCGCCGCCCCGCCCACCGCCGGCGCCGGGAGATGGCGTGGGCAGCCCCTCATTTTCACCATACCTCCCGGACCACGATGTCGCACGTGGCCTCCGGCCCGTCCTCGTCGAGAACGATGGGACGGGGACCGGAGCCGTCCCAGGCCCCCATGAGCTCCCCCGGTTCCACAGGCCCCCCGTAACGCGTGCGGGCCCCGAGGTAGTAGGTTCCGGGCCGCTGCACGACGACGGTGAAGGTGCCCTCGGCCCCCGTGGGAGGAGAGATGGCGGCGGGCTTGCCCACCATCCGGTGGTCGGCGTAGACGAAGGCGTATGCTCCCGGCACAGGATCACCGTCCTCTCCGGTGATGCGCCCCCTGATGAGGTAGCGCCCCAGGGCCGTGCCCCAGCGCTTCTCTTCCCAGGAGACGGCGTCCACGCTGCGCAGGGCGATGGCTCCGAGGTCCACAGGGCTGTCGCCCAGGGTGATGGGGTTTCCCGCGAACTCACCCACGAGATCGTCCCTGCCGACGGTTCCCATGCCATCCCCTGCGTCGGCGAACCGGACCGTGATGGTGTAAGTGCCCGGCTCGAGCCCGACCTCGAAACCGCCGTCCGGCCCGGTGCGCGCCCTCGAGAGGTAGCCGGGTCCGCGCCTGAGGGTGCCCGGGTAGAAATACACGAAAGCTCCGGGAGCGGGATCAGAACCGTTGAGGATCCTCCCGGACACCATCGTCCCGCCGTCGGCCGCCCCGCCGCTCCCACCCTGGTCCCGCAGGTTCATAACCGGGATGCGCACCGCGCTTCCCCCCACTTTAACCGGTTCGGCTCCGCTGGTGCCGAAGAGCATGCCACCGGACCCCCCTCCCTCGGGTCTCTTTTTGGCCGTCAAACGGTATCGGCCTGGGGGCAGGCTGACCTCGAACCGGCCGCCCTCCCCCGTGTTGGTGGAGGCCAGGGCCGCCTCCTCTCCGGTGGTGTCCCAGCCGAACACCTCTACGTAGACGCCCGGCAGCCCCTCCCCCCTGTAACGGACCTCACCGAGGATGCCGGAGCCGGAACCGTAAGGAGTCCCGGACAGGGCCATGACAAGGGCGGCAGCGGCCAGAAAGAGGAAGGGTCCCCGTTTCATCACAGCAGGGCGGGAGGTTTCCCTCCCGCCCCCCTCAGCACGGATGCACGCTGCTGCTTCCCACAATCGCGGGCCGTACGTAACGCGTCCTTTTCATAGGTCGACCTCCTTTCGTGCACCACCCCCATCTGCGGAAAGGACCCGCATGAAGGGGAACGTAAGGGCGTAGCCAAGGGCGCCGAATACCAGGGCCCTGGAGTAACCGAAGTTCATGGCCAGGATCACCGATCCCAGGGAACCGACAACGGAGGCGGCTCCGTTGATGGCCCAGGCCCAGGGAACGAGATGCTGCCCGCCCACCCGTCCGAGTGCCGCCAGGCCCGCGGGCATGAAGACACCCATGACGAAGGCCGGCGGACCCAGAAGCGCGGCTGTGGCGAGAACCCTCGCCCCAAGGGACAGGTCCCAGGCCGGGGAGAGGGCTCCTGACACGGCCCACAGGACGACGATGAGCAAGATCAATGCCACCCCGGCCTTGCGCAGGGCCCCATTCCTGCCCTGGAAACGCGTTCCCGCCCAGAGGCTGCCCGCCGCGGAGGACAGGAGCATGACGGCAAGGACCACCGTGAGGGCGTGGGTGGGGTTTCCGAGGAAGAGGGCAAGGCGGTGCATCATCACCAGTTCGACGCTCATGTACCCGAAACCGATGCCGGCGAAGTAGGCGGACACCGCCATGAGAGGCGCCGGAGGCAGGGCGGTCCGGTCCCGCCGGATGAGCAGGGGAAGCAGGAGGAGAACCGCGAGGGGGACTGTGAGCCCGAGGGCCATGGTCCTAAGGACGATGACGTGCCTCTCCCCTCTCTCGGTGGGACGGAAAAAGATGTTGAAAAACCTGGACCTTGGGACGTTGTTGTAGAAGAAGGGCCGGACGTCGGTGGGGGGGGAGATGTCGAAGCGCCCATCCGTCGGGTCCTTGCCGCGGATGGCGTCGGCGAAACGGCCTTGAGTGACCGCCCCCGGCAGGTACTCGATGGTGAACCCCCTGTCCGCGGCCAGCCGCTGCAGCCTCTCGAGTTCGGCGGGCGTGAAACCGCCGCGGGCCACCAGCACCGTGGCCAGTCCCCGTTCCCTGACGACCGCGATGGAGCCCTCCGGGTCGTTCTCTCCGGAGCTCAGGATGAGGTCCCTGGCCAGGGAGACGAGTCTGAGCGCCCTGAGACCGAAAACCGACCTGGAAAGTGACAGAATCCCGTCATTTTTCAGGTGCCGCCAATACTCCGAGAAGGCCTCGCGCGTGTACAGGTAGTTGGCGCTGAGGCTGAAGGCGCCCGCGGAAGGGCTGATCTCCCCGAACACGGAAGAGGCCTGGATGACGTCGTACCTGCCCCCTTCCCTGGCAAGCCGCGACCGCCCCTCGCCGATGACGGTCCTGACACCGGGCAGCGCGTAAGGTGCTCCCGAAAAGTCCGCGAAACGGTCCTGGACCGCTCCGACGACGAGGGGGTTCAGTTCCACTGCCGTGACATGCCCCGCGCCGCTTCCCAGGGCGGCGAGGATGTCCCTGCCCCCTCCGGGCCCTATGATGAGGGCCTGGGCTCCGGGCCGGAGGAGGTAGGCCAGGGAGATGACGTGCCAGGGGGCCCAGTCGGGGTCCGTCACACCGGTCCCGTTCCGGACGATGGGCGTGTAACCGGCATCGTCGACCAGCATGCCCAGGTTCTCGGGGTGCACTCCCGGGTATCTCCGGCTGATGCCCCACGACTGCTCCGCCTCCCACCGCGTAAGGGGATAGACCACCACCCTGGAAAGGGCGTTCCAGGCCGAGAACCTTATCTGGGGCTCGTACTGCCCCCTGGCGAACTGGAGCCGCACGAGGGTGTCCCCTGGTCCGTTGGCCGCCGCCACCACCGCCAGCGCCAGGGCCGTCAGGAAGGACAGCCACCTCCAGCTGCGGCGGGCCAGGAGGGCCGAGGCCAGGAAACCGGCGCTGCCGGCCGCGAGCAGCAGCGAGGGAGCCCCCGCGTACCGGAGTCCCGGCGCCAGGAGAAGGCATCCCGCCGCCGCGCCGGCGAGATCCGCCGCGTAGGCTGCACCGAAACGCTCGGCCGGCAGCCTCAGGAAAAGGCCCGCGAGGGCCACGCCCGCCGCCAGGAACGGGATGGTGATGAGCGTGTAGAGCACCGCCATGGAGATGACCACCGCCTGGTCGGGCCCCGGGGGCGCCTGCCTGAAGGGCTGGAAATAGGGCTGGTGGAAGAAACTCAGCAGCGGGAACAGGATGCCGGGCCGCAAGCGGGCGAGGCCCAGGACGGCGAAGGGCAGGGCGGCCAGGAGGGCGAAAGCGGACATCCACGGCACGAGGGTGCCCGGGAAACCCTCCTGGCGGACGAGACCGGGTCTCAGGTGGACAAGGACGCCGCCGAGGGCGAACCCGAGCAGCGCGACGGCGATGGACAGGGAGGCGAAGTGATACCACATCAGGACGGAGAAGAGCCTCGTGAGGGTCAGTTCATACAGAAGGACCGCGAGGCTGAGCAGAAAGACGGCTGCGAGGAGAGACCTGTCCCGTGTCACTGGGGTGCCTCCCACGGCCCCTCGGTCAGCCGGATGCTGAAGGCCCGGACGAGGCCGTCCCTGGCGCCCCAGACGGCCAGATCCCGCGGACGCTCCAGGAGTACAGGCCCGCCGTGCACGGCCCCGCCGTCCGCATGGCGCTCCAGAACGCGGCCCGTGGCCGGCTGGAGCACGACCACGGCCCCGTCCTCGGTGCCCGCCCAGAGAAGATCACCCTGCCGCCGGAGGCTGTGCACGGCGGAGCCCAGGCTCGTCCTCCAGTAAAGGGCGCCCTTCAGGTCCAGCATGGAGACGGCTCCGGACCCGTCCCCCGCCGCGATGCCGGACCCGGGGACGTACACCGGCGGGGCGTAGGTCCCCTGGCCCGCAAGCTGCCGCGACCAGATCCTCTCGCCGCCGCTGAGGAGGGTGAGGATCCCGTCCCTCGTGATGACGGCCGTCCCATGGGGCCCGGCGATGGCCGGTGAGCTCCTCACGGGGCTTCCGAGATCGTGGGACCCGAGGACCTTTCCCTCGGCGGAGATCATCCAGAGCGTTCCCGCGTCCGTCCCCACCCAGAGGTCCCTGCCGTCGAAGGACGGACGGCCCCTGATGGCGCCAT
>CP070682.1:1582400-1585309 GCA_020352595.1 bacterium
GCCCTGAAAACTTTCATCGTCTTCTCCATCCGGTATTATCCACTGTCCGGTCGGATGGCACGCTGCACCGAGCGCCTGCGATCGGACCAGCCGCCTCCTTATTGGGAAAGGGGATGGTCATCGTACACCGGGAGCGCCCCGTAACAGTCCTCACTGACATCAGTGCACTTTCCTGCCTGTCCGCACCCGCAGAAGGTCTGCCAGCCATTTCCCGACGCCCATGGGGATCCCCGACAGCCAGAGGAGTCGCTCCTCGACTTCCCTGGCCTGGCCCAGAAGTCCCAAACCGGAGTGCAGCGAGAATCGTACGTAACGCCAGTGGTCGCCAAAACGCTTGCGCAGGCTGTAATATTCCCTGTGAAGAGTGATCTCCTCCAGGAAGTAAAGACGGAATCCCCTGGGGTTCTCCAGGCGGTACTGCACGATGTTGGCGGTGATGCCGTCAGGCTCGCGCCGGTTGACCTGAACGGGGATGTTCACGAAACGCAGGTGGAATGAGTGCGCCATACGCTTGAAAATAAGGTCGGGACGGACATGCTTTTCCCCGGGGAACCTGGGGTAGGGGAACTGTCTCATGACCGCTGTCCTGACGGCCAGCCTCTTCTCACCCGTAAACGTCCTCATCCGGTCCATCTCCAGAAAGGTGGCATCAGCGCCATCCACGGCGTAAGGGAGACCGGACAGCTCGCCATTTTCCTTGAGGCACAGAGCGGCGACACCGGCGTTCCCGGGCCTGGCCTCCGCGGGTATGCGCTCGTATTGATCCCACAGGTTCTGAAGGGCATCGGGAAGAAGAAGATCACCTGAATCAAGCGTCATGAAGAGAAAACCCCGGGCGTGACCCAGAGCGGTATTGTGGGCACCGGTCTTTCCCATGTTCTCCTGACGTATATACCTGAGGGGAAATCTGGCCTGTGACTTCCACTCGGAAAGGATCTGTTCTGTCCGGTCCGTCGATCCGTCATCGATGACGAGTGCCTCAAAATCGCGGAATGTGGAATGGCTTACGCTTTCCAGGGTCTCTCCCAGCTTATCGGCGCGGTTAAATGTGGGGATGAAAAGGGTGAAACAATAGTCATGATGGCCGCGACCGTCGGAAACACCCTCCATGGAACTGCCCGCATCGTTCATGAAGCAGGCTCCGGGGTGCATTCTCCGACTATCAAGATCCATTCATCCATTCCCTTCAGAATCGGATTCGCACCGGTTGGCATCGGACCCGCCAGCGTTCCCGCCAGATCGCCATGCAATCGTGAGGACGGGCGGCTCAATCGAAGGTATATCCGAAGGCATCGATGTCTGTTTTAAAGTACAGGGCAACCATCTCCGCAGTCTCATCCGTATAATAATTGCGGTAATCGGTCCGGTCCCTGGCCTGTCTCTTGTGGGGAAGAGGGGGGGGCTTTATACCGATGCGCCGGCAGGCCTCCTCGTAATCGGCCAGCAGGTTCTCGTACCTTCCGATGAAATCGACGATGATCGTCCCGTCGAGGTCCTTCAGATAATCCACCTGATGTTCGATGGACGTGTCCACGTGGTACTGGTAGGGACGCTCAGGGTCCAGCTTCCAGCGAAGGAACTGCGAAAAATCGTTGACGTGGGCCACAAGGTGCGGTCTTTCCCTCCTGAGATGGTGCCACGAACTGACCTGCAGGTCCCATGGATTGCGAACAAAGGCGAACTTGAAGAGACGGTCGAACAGTTCCCTGGGCAGCATCTCCTTGGCCGCGATGATCTTGGCGTGCCGCGGCAGTTTGCTCGCGATGCGGTGGCCGGTCATGTGGCTGAGGCGGCTTGAGATGAACTGGGGAATATAAAGAGGATCCCTCCAGCGAAGGCGCTCAAGGGCGGCCCTCACGCTGGTGCCGCCCGTCTTGGCGATGTGGACGAAAAGGAAGTTGTACTTTACGGACAACAGCACTTGCTCTGCCCCCTTAACTGGTTGAATTTCTGTAATAATTCTTCCGGGTCAAATTATACCTACATAGATGCAACCAAGCCCGATGTCAATGAGGGCACAAGACAATCCTGAGCCCGGCTGCCAAAGTCCGACGAGATCCAATGAACTCTATTCCGGTCAATATCCTGATCGCGGCAGCCTCTTTCCATCTGCTGCAGATTCTTTACCGGGTGTTTACCTCAGGCCTCCGGGCATTTATTTATGCTGGACCCTGGCCCCCTCGACAGGCTCAGGTCAGGCTCTGGATTATGGATCTCCCCCGGACGATCTCGCTGTACACGGCCAGGTTTCCCTCGACCATGGTCTGGATGGAAAAACGGTCCCTTACGATCCTCCTGCCCTGGTCGCCCATGGCTTGGCCGAGATCATGGTCGCCCAGGATCCGCACTGTGGCACGGGTCAGGGCGGCGACGTCCGATGGCGGGACCAGGAAACCGTTCACCTGATGGGTGACGATCTCCGGGATGCCGCCGACGCGGGTGGCCACGATGGGAATGCCTGCGGCTGCCGCCTGGAGAAGGGATACGCCCAGCCCTTCCATGAGAGCCGGGTGAATTACCAGATCCAGGCAGCCCATGATACGGGGAAGATCCTCCCGGAATCCGGCGAAGATGACCCGGTCCTGGATCCCAAGTTCCCGGCAGAGGGATCGCAGTTCCCCCTCGAGGGGGCCTTTGCCGAAAAGAAGCAGCCGGACGGCGGGCACGGCCGCAAGGATCTCCGGTACCGCCCTGAGGAGGTACCGATGCCCCTT
The DNA here is from genome assembly GCA_020352595.1 of bacterium. Lineage (GTDB taxonomy): Bacteria > BMS3Abin14 > BMS3Abin14 > BMS3Abin14 > BMS3Abin14. The sequence goes on from CP070682.1 coordinate 1,585,115, forward strand.
CCTCTCGATGAATTGCGCCACCACGCCGCAGACCCTGTCCCCTTCGTCCAGGCCAAATTGGGTCCGGAACCAATATTTGTCGCAGGGTCGGCTATAGATCCGGGCCTCCACGGCGCTGGGTACGCACCTGATCTTTCCAGCCGGGACGCCCTCGATGACGAGGACATCCCTGATGCCCTCGGAGATGGTGATGAC
>CP070682.1:1585409-1593643 GCA_020352595.1 bacterium
CTTCTCCACGGGATACTCCCTCATGTATCCGTAACCCCCCAGCACCTGGACCGCATTGGTGGTTACCTCCATGGCCATGTCGGAAGCGAAGAGTTTGGTCATGGCCGAGACCTTGGAGACATCCTTGGCCCCGCTGTCGATGAATCTGGCCACCGCGTAGGTCAGGGCTCTGGCGGCCTCGGTCCTGGTGGCCATATCCGCCAGGATGTGCTGGACAGCCTGGAACCCGATGATGGGCTGCCCGAACTGGTGTCTCTCCCGTGCGTAGTTGACGGCCACATCCAGGGCTCCGCTGGCAACACCCACGCCCTGGGCGGCGATGCCGGGCCTGGACATGTCGAGGGTCTTCATGGCCACCATGAAACCCATGCCCTCTTTGGCGATGAGGTTCTCCGCCGGGATCCTGCAGTCCTCGAAGACGAGCTCCCTCGTGGTGGATGCCCGGATGCCCATCTTCTTCTCCTTCTTGCCGAAGGAGAAGCCCTCGGTGCCCTTCTCGACGATGAAAGCCGAAGCGCCCCTCGCGCCACGGCTCTTGTCGGTGATGGCTATGACGGAGTAGACTTCGGCCTCGCCGCCGTTGGTGATCCACTGTTTGGTCCCGTTGAGGATGTAGGAGTCGCCGTCCCTGACGGCGGTTGTCCTGACGCCTCCGGCGTCGCTGCCCGCGTTGGCCTCCGTGAGGCCGAAGGCGGCCAGCTTCTCCCCCGAGGCTATGGCAGGCAGGTACCTCGACTTTTGCTCCTCGCTCCCGTAAAGGAGGATGGGGTATGCTCCCAGGCCTGTCGCCGCGTAGCTGACTGAAACGCCCAGGCAAGCCCTGGAAAGCTCTTCCACGGCGATGGTCGTCTCGAGGACACCGAGCCCCAGGCCTCCGTACTCTTCGGGTATATTGATGCCGAAGAGATCCGACTGTGCGCAGACCTTCATGATCTCCCAGGGGAACTCCTCCTTCTCGTCCAGTTCCTCCCGGACGGGCACCACCTTCTCCTGGGCGATCTGCCTGGCTATCTCCTGGATCGCCTGCTGTTCCTCTGTAAAAAAGTAATCCATCAGGTCCCTCCATGCCTCCGCTGCCCACCATTCCCTGCGGTTCCGGGTACTTTCCGGAGGGCCAGGGGCAAAGCGGCGATTTTCAAGACTGTTCGGCTACCAGCGAACCAGCGCTGCTCCCCACGTCAGACCCCCGCCGAAGGCCTCGAGGAGAACGCGGTCCCCCCTTTTGATCCTGCCTCCTCGAACGGCCTCGTCCAGGGCCAGCGGCACCGATGCCGCAGATGTGTTCCCGTGACGGTCCACGGTAACGATCACCTTTTCCATGGGCATCCTGAGCTTCCTGGCAGTTGCCTGGATGATCCTGAGGTTGGCCTGGTGGGGTACGAGGAAATCGATCTCGTCCTCCCTCAGGCCGTTGGCCTGCAGGACCTCGTCCACCACCTCGCTCAGCTTTGTCACGGCGATCTTGAACACCTCGTTGCCCCGCATCTTCACGGTGTTGAGCTTCTTTTCCACAACCTCATGCGTGGGGGGCATCCTGGAAGCTCCACCGGGGGCCATAAGCATGTCGGCGAGCCGTCCGTCGCTGTGCAGATGGGTGGAGAGGATCCCCTGCCCGGGGTCATCCGAGGGTTTCATGACGGCTGCTCCGGCGCCGTCACCGAACAGAACGCATGTGTTCCTGTCCTCCCAGTCGATGAACCTGGTGAGGACCTCCGCGCCGATGACCAGGACGGTCCTGAACGACCCACTCCTGATGAACAGATCTCCCACCGTGAGGGCGTAGATGAAACCGGTGCATGCCGCTTCGAGGTCGAAAGCGGCCGCCCGCGTGGCTCCCAGGTTCCTCTGGACGAGACCCGCTGTCGAAGGGAAGAAGTGATCGGGCGTCAGTGTGGCCACGATGATGAGGTCCAGATCCTCCGGCCCGATCGCCGCCATTTCGAGGGCATTCCTGCCCGCCTCGGTGGCCAGGTCGGAGGTTGCCTGTTCGGCAGCGGCCACCCTCCTCTCCCTGATGCCGGACCTCGAGACGATCCACTCATCGGTGGTGTCCACCATCTTTTCGAGATCGAAGTTGGTGAGTATCTTGTCGGGCAGATAGGACCCGGTCCCGGCAATGCGCGTTCTCACATCCATGATGCCGGTCTTCAATCGCCTTTTTCCGAAGCCGTGGACTCTTTGGTGTCCATCTCGAACTTCTTCTCTTTGATGTGTTCGAAGACCTGATGGACCTTGTCACCGAAACTCTGCTTCAGCTCGGCGCTGGACTCCACCTCTTCCTTCACCCTCTGGGCGATGCGGATCCGTGCGTACTCATCGGAAATGCGGATGGCGTTCATGATGGCCACCGGATTGCTGCGGCCGTGGGCGATGACCCCGATGCCGTCGATGCCCAGCAGAAGGGCCCCGCCGTACTCCGCGTAATCGAAACGCTGCTTGAACCGCTTCAAGGCGGGCCTCATGAACAGATACCCGAAGCGGCCGAAGATGGAGGACCTGATCTCATCCTTCAGACGGGTACCCAGTGCCTGCACGACTCCTTCGGCGGTTTTCAGCGCCACGTTCCCCACAAAGCCGTCACAGACAACGACGTCCACATTGTCGGCGAAGATGTCCCTCCCCTCTATGTTGCCCTGGAAGTTCAGGTCGCTTTTCCTGAGGAGTTTGTAGGTGGCCCTGACGAGGTCGTTGCCCTTGCCGGCTTCCTCTCCGATGCTGAGCAATCCGATGCGCGGACTCTGGATCCCCAGTGTGTATTTGGCCAGGGCGTGTCCCATGAAGGCAAACTGGACCAGATTATGGGGCCTGCAGTCGACGTTGGCCCCGGCGTCCAGCATGACCACCCTGCCGTTGGTGGTCGGCAGGATGGAACCGATGCAGGGCCTGTCCACGTGGGGTAGCGTGCCGAGGACGTGAAGACCCGCCAGCATCGCCGCTCCGCTGTTGCCTGCGGACATGGCCGCGTCGGCTTCCCCGGATTTGACCAGGTCGAAGGTTTTCCTGATGGAGGTGTCCTGCTTGACGTTGAGGGCCTTGCGGGGGGACTCGTCCATGCGCACGACCTCTGAGGTGTGCTTGATGGACACTCTGTCTGCCGCATGGGAATGGCGGGCGAGCAGGGGCTCGAGCACCTCCCGGTCACCGACCAGTATGATGGTGCAGTCTATCTTCCTGAGGGCCAGAACAGCCCCCTCAACAACCGCGTGAGGGGCGTAGTCCCCGCCCATGGCGTCCACGGCGATCTTCACGGCGGCTTTCCCGGAAAGGGTCAGACTTCCTGGATCTCGAGAACTTTCCGTCCCCGGTAGTGGCCGCAGTGGCTGCAGACCCTGTGGGGGACCTTGGGCTCACCGCATTTGGGACACTTGCTGTTGGCGGGGGAGCGAAGGGCGTCATGGGCCCTTCGGCGCCTCGTGCGCGCTTTGGTCTTCTTCTGTTTCGGTAAGGGCATGGCTCACTCCTAGGCGGGACTGTTCTGCGGTCAGCGGAACCGTTTCAATCCCTCTTCTTTTTCAGGCGGTCTCTCAGTTCGCTGAGCGCCTCCCACCTGCTGTCTTCCATGGGGGGCTCGCACTGGCAGGGACCCAGAGCGCGGTCGGCACCGCATCGGGAACATATCCCGCTGCAGTCTTCCCTGCAAAGCGGCTTCATGGGGAGGGCCAGGGCGATCTGTTCCGCAACCAGATGGCCTAGGTCCAGCACGTCACCCCGGAAAAATTCCACATCCAGGTCGTCGGCGCCCAGTTCAATATCGTGTCCGAACCGCTCCATCTCCATGGCGGGTCGCATCTCGATGTTCACTTCTTCACTGATGGGAGCATCAAAATCAGCGAGGCATCGGGCGCACTTCAACGCCACCAGCGCCTGGACATTTCCTCGGACCAGGATCTGAGGCCCCATCTTTTTTATGTGAAAGGAACCGGTGACCGGTCCCTTCAATCCCAACTCCCGGAAAGCCGGATCATCGGGATCCAGACGGACTTCGATCTCGATCCCCTCCGGGAGGATGTCCTCGATGCGCAACTGCATCCTGACCCTCCGAAGCCGAGGAGGAATACATACCGGATGAGTAGTTTTTTGTCAATGAAGGAGCCCGGCCTTGTGAATAACCGCAGGGTGGATCCCTCCCGCAACCCCTGTCCCCGGACCGATCCTCCGGAGAAACGGTGTCAGACGTGGTTCCTCATGGAGATCTCCAGAGGGTGGGGGTGCAGGTAGACCTGTTCACTGAGGTATGGCTGACGGTACTTGCGCACGTAGTGCTTTATCAGGGTCAGGGGGACGACCAGGGGAACACTTTCCCTCCGATAGTAGCCGATGACCTCCAGAAGTTCCTGCTTTTCGTCGGCGCTCAGCACCTTTTTGAAATAACCCATGGCGTGCATGAGCACATCGGTGTTCTTCTTCCGGGTAGCCCTCATCCTCATGGCCTCCAGGAACAGGGCTTCGTATTTCGAATAAAGTTCCTCGGCGGGGAATTCCTTTCCCCTTGCCACCAGTCTGCCCATCTCCGTGTAGTGTTTCCTGCTGTGGGAAAGGAGCAGAAGTTTGTGGGTGGTGTGGAAGGAGACAAGGGAACCCACCGTCCTTTTCCCCCCGATCAGGTCACGCCATCTGCCGTATGCGAAGATGGCCTCGATGAAGTTCTCCCGCAGGGACGGATCGTTGAGCCTGCCCTCGTCTTCCACGGGCACCAGGGGGAAGTGCTCCATGAAGATGCGGGCGAAGATCCCTACTCCACTCTTGACAGGCTGCCCCTTCTCATTGAAGACCTTGATCCTCTCCATGCCGCTGCTCGGGGAGCCACTTTTGAAGACGAATCCGGAAAGGTTCTCCGACTCGAGCTGGCGGACACGTTTGCGCGCCCAGCGGACCATGCGGTCGGTCTGGTCGATCCCCGTGCGCGTCGTCACCAGCCGCGGGTGGTCCGGATCCCCCGCCAGGTGCATGGACTCACGGGGGACGGGCAGACCACACTCCACTTCAGGGCAAACCGGAACGTAGTCGACGTACTGTCCCAGGGTGTCGCGCAGGAACCGATCCAGCTTGTGTCCCCCGTCGTATCGTACGTTCTCCCCGAGGAGGCAGGTGCTGATCCCGATGCGGATCCGGCTCTCGTCCCTCCTGTCGGCGTCCCGTACCCCCGGCATGGCTTCACCTCCTGTCCATGGTCATTTCTACCAGACCTGGCCGGGAAATGGAACGTTGCCGGGGGGGCGGTTCCCCGATGCAAGGGCGCCGACACACCTCTGTCACCTGTTGCACGCCCATGGGATATCCTGTAATCTTGCCCTCATGTCAGAACACCGACGCTCCATCACCTTGTTGTTATGGTCCGCCGTCGCGCTCTTGCCTGCGCTGTCCCTCTTCCAGCCTTCCACAGCGGCCGCCGACAGCTTCGAGATCCTGGAAAGGCGGGAGATGCCCATCCAGGGCGAGACCGTGGATCTCGATGTTTCCGCCGACGGGAGGTGGACCTTCGTGCTCAACAGCCGCGGAGAGGTGGCCGTCTACGATACCGCGGGGGCCCTCGTCCAGATCATCGAGGTCGGAAAGGGTTTCGACAGCATCCAGTTCAGCGCCGCGGGCAACAGGCTCTTGCTGGGCAGTTCCGGGAGACAGGAAGTCAGGGTCATCTCCCTCGGCATGCGCTATGACATCGACATCACCCAGTCTCCCTTCCGCGGCTCCCGGGACGCCCCGGTCACCATTGCCGTCTACAACGACTTCCAGTGACCCTACTGCGCGGGGCTCGTCCCCCTACTCGGGCAGGTGCTCGAGAAGCACAAAGGCAAGGTCAAGGTGGTCTTCAAGAACTTCCCCATCCGGAACCACCGTTTCGCCCGTCCTGCGGCGGAGGCCGCCCTCGCGGCTGACATCCAGGGCAAATTCTGGCCGTTCCACGATAGACTCTTTGAAAATTACAACAGGATCGACGAGGATCTCATCCTCGGCATCGCCCGGGACCTGGAGCTCGACATGGACAGGTTCGGGAAGGACCGGCGGGGACCCCGCGTGGCGGCCATCATCAACCGTGATATGGCGGAGGCCGGCCGCGTCGGCGTGCGGGGGACACCCACCATTTTCGTCAACGGGAAACCGTTGACACAAAGATCTCTGGAATCCTTCTCGGCTGCCATCGAGAGGGAACTTGACCCACGCTGAAACACACCGCAGGAACCCCGATACCGGAAGACGTTCGCCTGCCATTCCAACGGCATAACCGAAAGGAAGACATCCATGGCTACACGCAGACCTCCCTTGACCTACCTGGCGGCACTGTTCCTCGCAGCACTCCTGTTCTTCCCCCATGAGGCGGCGGCATTCGGAGAGGGAGGTTGCGGCGAAGGCCAGTGTTCGGACTGCCACTCCATCACCGCCGCGGAAGCGGGCGAACTGCTCAAGGACATGGTCAGGAGCGTCGACAACGTCGGTTTCGCCCAGGTTCCCGGTCTCTTCGCGGCCACCGTCACGGGCAACGACGGGCGCGTGGGCCTCGTTTACATCGACTTTTCCAAATCCTACGTCATCAGCGGTGTCGCCGTCCGCATCGCCGACCGTGAGAACGTCTCCCGCGATGAGATGCTCCAGCTGCGGAGGATCGACATCAGCACCCTCCCCCTGGACAACTCCCTGGTCCTGGGCAGGGCGGGAGCCCCCAAGAAAGCGATCCTCTTCACCGACCCGCAATGCCCCTACTGCAAGAAACTGCATCCGGAACTGGCCAAGGTCGTGGCCGCGGATCCGGACGTGGTCTTCTACATCAAGATGCTCCCCCTCGTGAGGATCCATCCCGACGCGTACCGCATCTCAAGATCCATCCTCTGCGCGGACAGCCTCCAACTCCTGGAAGACAGCTTCGCCGGCAAGCAGATCCCGGACCCGACTTGCGACTCCGACGCTGTGGACCGCACGTTGAAGCTGGCCCAGGAACTGGGCATCGGGTCCACTCCCACCCTCGTCCTCCCGGACGGCCGCATCGCTCCGGGATACAGGTCTGCAGAGGACATCCTCAAACTCATCAACGGCGGAAAGTGAGAGGATCTCCTGAGATCCGGGGCGACTCCGCTATCGGCGACCATCCCCGGTGGATCACCACCGTGGGCTTGTCCCGTGGCGTTGCGTTGCCGGTCCGCCGGATCCTGAACCCCGGACGGTAATATCATGTGCCTGGTGCTCGTGGCCTACCGCTGTCACCCCCGGTACCCCCTCATAGTGGCCGCCAACAGGGACGAGTTCTACAGGCGGCCCACCAGGCAGGCGGGTTTCTGGGACGACCACCCCGAGGTGCTGGCGGGCCGTGATCTCAAGCACGGCGGCACGTGGATGGGAATCACACGGTCCGGGCGTTTCGCGACAGTCACCAACTACCGGCAAGCGGCCGGGCACATGGACCACGCCCTTTCGAGGGGCCTCATGGTGAGGGATTACCTCGTCGGCGGCACCCAGGCGGCCTCCTTCGCCGAAGGCATCAACTCCAGAAAGGACGCTTACAACGGCTTCAACCTTCTCCTGGGCGACATGGAGGGCCTGTTGTACCTTTCCAACAGGAAACAGGGTCCGGAGAAGGTGTCGCACGGCGTTCACGCGCTCTCCAACCACCTTCTGGACACGCCCTGGCCGAAAGTCGTCAGAAGCCTGGAAGCCTTCCAAAGGGCCATCCTGAATCCTGACCTCAGGGATAAAGGGCCGCTCCTGGAGGTTCTGGCCGACCGCACCCCGGCACCGGATGAGGAGCTGCCGGAGACCGGATTCGGAACTGAGTGGGAGAGGATCCTCTCGCCGGTGTTCATCGTCAGTGAGAGCTACGGCACCCGCACGTCCACCGCGATCACCGTCGACAGGAACGCTCGCGTGTCCTTCGAGGAGCGTTCCTTCCGCTATCCCGGGGATCGGGGGCATGCTGTCGAGTTCCAATTCCAGTTGGAATAGGGTGATGGCGCGCGCGGAAACGGCTGCCGGCGGGGCATCATGCCGCGGCCCCGGAACCGGATCCGGCAACCTTTACCACGCGGAAGAGTGTATGATATACTTTTTTCAAATGCGCGAAGGGAGGTGGGTGAATTGAAACTCGTCAAGATCTCCAAGGAGAGAAGGGGGCTTTGCAAGTGCGCCTCCAGCTGCTGAAGAGGAAAAGGCCGGCTCTAGCCGGCCTTTTCCTCTTACATCCCTTTTACCGCGGTGTATAACCAGCCATGGCAATTGCCTGACCACAGACCTTTTGTCCACAGGGA
>CP070682.1:1593743-1607683 GCA_020352595.1 bacterium
ACCGGATTGGCCATGGCCATCACGATGGAGTTTTTGGCCATGTTCTTGACCATGTCCCCTGTTACGATCCTGGGAGCGGAAAGACCGATGAAGACATCCGCCCCGCGCATGGCCGAGGCCAGGTCGCCCTTGAACCGGTCCTTGTTGGTGACCAGGGATATATCCTCCATGATCCTGTTCATGTGCTTTTTCCGTCCCTCGTAGATGGATCCGAACTCGTCACAAAGGATGATGTCCCCGGCCCCCGCCTTCATGAGGAGCTTGGCAACGGCAATGCCCGCTGCCCCGGCTCCGGCCATGACGATCCTGACGGCGGGCATCTCCTTGCCGACGATCTTGAGGGCGTTCATCATGGCGGCCAGGGTGACCACAGCGGTGCCGTGCTGGTCGTCGTGGAACACCGGGATGTCGGTGTCCTTCCTCAGACGCTCCTCTATCTCGAAGCATCGGGGGGCCGAGATGTCCTCCAGATTAATGCCCCCGAAGGTGGGGCTGATGGCCTTGACCAGTTCGACGATCTCGTCCACGTCCTGGGTGCAGATGCAGACGGGGAAAGCCTCCACTCCCGCGAAGGTCTTGAACAGGATGGCCTTGCCCTCCATGACGGGCAGGGCCGCCCTCGGTCCGATATTTCCAAGCCCCAGCACAGCGCTGCCGTCCGATACGATACCAACAAGGTTGGCTTTGCAGGTGAGGTCGTAGACCTTCTCAGGTTCCCTGGAGAGGAGGATGCTCGCCTCCGCCGCCTCTGGAGGCAGATAGAGACGGTTCAGGATGAACTCGTCCCTGATGGGCACCTTGACCTTGATCTCCAGGACCCCCTGATAGCGGTGATGGAGGTCGATGGACTCTTCCATGTTGCTCATCTTCTTCTTTCGAGGGGGCGGGGGCGGCAGGATCGTGTACTCGTTCTCGTAGACGATCTTGAGGGTCTTCTTCTCCACCTCTTCCGGTGAGACGACGACCCTGGCGTCGCCCCTGTCGAGGGCCGTCTGCGCCACGACCCTGGCCACCTGGGACGCCACGTGGAAATCGAAGATGGCCGGGACGATATTGCCTGCGTTGATCTTGCTTTCCGGAAGCATCCCTGCGACGGTCTCTGCCGCTGCCAGGTAGGTCGCCTCGGTTATGCGCCACGCCCTGACATCCAGCAGTCCTCTGAAGATGCCGGGGGCCACGTAGGCGGAATTGATCTCGTTGGGGAAATCGGACCTGCCGGATCCCACCACCGTCGCCCCGGCCTTGACGGCCTCGTCAGGCATGATCTCCGGTATGGGGTTGGCCAGGGCGAAGACGATGGAGCCTTTGGCCATGCTCTTGATCATCTCCCTGGAAACGATGCCCGGAGCCGATAGACCGATGTAGACATCGGCGCCTGCCAGCATGTCCTTGAGGCTCCCCTTTCTTCTCTCGATATTGGTGTCCAGGGAGATCTCGGATTTGGCCCAGTTCGTGGGGTAGGTGCGGTACCTGTAGATGGATCCATACCTGTCGCAGAGCACCAGGTCCTTGGCCCCTGCCGACAGGAGCAGTTTGGCCGTCGCTATGCCGGCCGCGCCGGCGCCGGAGATGACGATCCTGACCTTGTCGATCCTCTTCTCCACCACCTTGAGGGCGTTTATGAGGGCGGCGTAGACCGCTATGGCCCCACCGTGCTGGTCGTTGTGAAAAACAGGGATCCTGGTGGCCTTCTTGAGGTTGCGTTCGAGGGTGAAACACTTGGGTGCGGCGATGTCCTCGAGCACGATGCCGCCGAAATTGGTGGCCAGCCTCAGACCGATCTCGACGATCTCGTCGCAGTCCTGCGTTTTCAGGGAGATGGGCATCGCGTCCACACCGGCGAAGGTCTTGAAGAAGACGGATCTTCCCTCGAGCATGGCCAGGGCAGATTCGGGACCGGTGCTGCCGAGGCCGTACACGGCTGAACCGTCGCTTATGACCGCGATGGTGTTGCCCCGGCAGGTCAGGTCGAAGGATTTGATGGGGTTCTCCGCGATCTCTAGGCAAGGGGCAGCGACACCCGGTGTGTAAAGCAGGCTCAGCGCCGAAGAATCCTTGATGGGGATCTTGCTGTCGACGCCCACCAGGCCCTGGTTCCTCAGTCTGAGTTCCAGCCCGTACTGCCTGCGTTCGGGCGAAGCCCCTTTGTCGCCTTTTCCGCCTGGTTTTTGCGCCATCAACTCCCCCTTCCTGTGGACGGTCCGCACCCTCCACCCCGGCCTCGTCTCATTGAAGACCCGCGCCTTGACGAGCGCTCAAAAAGGGCTGACAGAATGCCTTATCACCATCTGCCCTATTTTACAACCTAACCACGATCCTGATAAAGGTGACTAAACCCCCTTGGCGGACCAGCGCGAATTCAGGACGCCCTTGCAGGGCCTTGGCTGGCTGCTGAAAAACCCCTCAAAACGCAGCCTGACAGGGCGACGCGGGGGTCCCGCCATGGAGGGACCCAAATCCGAGATGAAAAACACGAAGGATTTGCGAGGGTTGCGCCGGCCGGCCCCAAGCAACCCGCCGCTGAAAAAGTCCACAAGGGACTTTTTCAGCACCCTGTCAGGGACACGGGGGCTCCGTGCAGACGGCGCCGTCCCGGGCTTCATGCCCGCCTCTCCATGCAACCGCCCCATCGCCCGTCCTCTACTCAGGCCGTCCTCGTGACGGGGAGGGTGTCACCGGCGTCCGGCAGGATGACAGGGACCGGCAGGCCTCCCAGGATCCGCTCTGCTTCACGGAGGGCTTCCTCCATGGTACCTGAGGGGATCATCCCCATCCGGTGAACGTCCCCGGGATCCAGTCTGCTGACGAGAATCGTTGTGGTCCTCCGTGTCCTCAGCCATGTTGAAAAAGCCGTCTGCCCGTTGATCTGGTAATCCTCCTCCAGACGCTGGAGCCACTGCTCTTCGGTGCGGCACCGGTCAAACCAGGAGAAGAAATCCCTGTGCCCCGCCCCTTCGGGACACTGGGCCGCCAGGATCACCACTCCCCCTGCCTCCGCGGCCATGTGGGCGGAAAACAGCCCCTTGTGGGCCTGGATGAAGTTGATATCCTTGGGAAACCCTCCGGCGCTGGCGATGACGAGCCTCGACGGATTTTTCAGCCTTCTCCTGTAATAGGCATCGTGGGTCCGACAGGCCTCGAGGTGGGCGGCGTCGCGTGCGCCGGCGCTGGCCCCGATGATACCGCCCCGCGGATCGGTGACGACGTTAAGGACCATGTGGGGCGGAGCGAGGGCGCAAGCCTCCCTGATCACCCTCTGCACCGGATTACCCTCCAGGACGCCCGGAGCGAGGTCACCTTCCAGTTCCCCCCTCCTCCATGCCACCACCATCTTGTGGTGGCTCTCGCACGATTCCCGGCTGGAAACTCCCGGAAGAAGGGCCTTGCCGCCGCCTCCGTAGCCCGCGAAATAATGGTAGGTCACGTTTCCGGTAAGGATGACCCTGTCGGCCTGGGCCACTCGGCTGTTGATCTGAACGGGGATGCCGTTTCCCGTTATCCCGAGCCTGACGCACCCGCCGGGATCATCGGGATCGTGATTGACGACATCGTAGGTCGAAAGGATCTGCTCACCGACCAGGGTGGCGAGTTCGGCCTCGTCCAGTGAGCGGTGGATGCCGAGGGCCACGACTATGGTGACGTCCCCTTTCGCCACACCCATGGATCGCAATCTGTCAAGGACCAGCGGAAGGTACACACGGACGGACGCGCGGCGGGTCAGGTCGGGCACCACCACCGTGCAGCGGCACCCGGGTGAAAGGAAGTCGTGCAGCGAGGGAATGCCCAGAGGTTTTTCAAGGGCCCGCTGGACGACCTTCTCACCGTCCACCGGGTGGAATGGGCCCGGGGCTGTCCAGAGCCCCTTTCCCTCCCAGAGGTCTGTCAGGCGGATGCTCCCCTGGCCGTATGGCAGGTCTCTCATGGGGATTCCCGGCCGCTCAGAGCTCTCCGACGGGAAGTGGCCTGGCCGTGCGCCGGTCCTCCGGCCAGATGACCTCGTACCGGTCTCCGAGCCACTGGAAAAGATACCCCACCGGACGGTTCTGGTTGTGGAACTCCCCCCACTGCTGGAAAGCGACGACCCCGTAAGGCGTCTCGATCCTGGTCCTCTCCAGGGCTGTCCTCACAGCCTCCCTCTCGTTGCCCGTCCTGAGGGCTGCTGCGGCCACCAGGACAGCGGCGTACGCCTGTGCCCCGTGGTAATCCGGTTCCGTGCCGAAACGCTCCGTGTACCTCGCTGTGTAGCGGGCCGGTGCTCCTTCCATGGAGCCCCACCAGAGGGCCGCGTTGAAAACGCCCCGACATCCCTCGCCGCACTGCCTGAGGTCTCCAGCCAGGTAGGAATAGGGTGCGAGGCTGATAATGGGCGTCGAGGGCAGTTCCCTGCGCAGCCGCTCCATTATCTTGGACGAATCCGGCGGAAAGGACGTGAGGAAGACGACATCCGGCTCCACCCTCTCAACGGCGTCGAACACCTTTTCGAGGTTCAGGGTCCCGAAATCGTATCTCGATTCCGCTGCTACCTCCCACCCTGATCCCGCGGCAGCATCGCGCACCACCCGGGAAATGGCGTCGCCGAAGGACGAGATCTCCGTCACCATGGCCACCTTGCGCGGCCGCACCACCTGCCTGACATAATCCAGCGCAGCCTCCGGATACCTTGACCTCGGGGGCGCTATCCTGAAGACGTGGCTTCTGGCCCGTGACGTAAGGGCGTCGTCAGCCCCGGTCACCGCAACGAAGGGCGTTCCCCGTCTCTGACAGACCTCAGCGGCAGCCCCCGTGACGCTGGAATTGACGCCGCCGAGGATCAGGGGATAGTTCTTGTCGCTTATGAAATGGTTGACGATGGCTGCGGCGTCCCTCGGCCGGTTGCCGGTGTCGCGTATGTCCAGTTCCAGCGCGGCTCCGCCCACCCCTCCCCTCCTGTTGACCTCCTCCAGGGCCATGAGCATGGAGTTCTTCTGCATGTGTCCGAAAACGGCGTTGGGCCCGGAAAGGGGCAGTATCACCCCCACAGCGACCGCCTCGGCCGCGGCCTCGACCGGCACCAGGGTCAGCCCCGCAATAACGATGAGTGTTGACAGGAGCCCTGTCGGACGCTGGCTCATGACGTGGTCCGCCGGTCCTTCACCCCGGCAAGGGCCCTGGCCAGCCACAGGGCTTCCAGCAGGCTGCCGGGATCTGCCAGCCCCTTGCCGGCGATGTCGAAGGCCGTACCGTGGTCCACCGAGGTTCGGATGATGGGCAGGCCCAGTGTGACGTTCACACCTGATTCGAAGGCCAGGAGCTTCAGAGGGATGTGCCCCTGATCGTGGTACATGGCCACCACGGCGTCGAATTGCCCCCTGTGCATCTTGAGGAACACGACATCCGGAGGCAGGGGCCCGGATACCTTGATCCCCCTGCTCAGGGCTTCCTCGATGGCCGGCCTTATGATCCGTTCCTCCTCCTGCCCGAAGATGCCGCTCTCTCCGGCATGGGGGTTGAGCCCCGCAACACCGAATTGAGGGTCCCTGAGGCCCATCCTCAGGAGGGCCTCGTGGCCAAGATCAAGGACCCTGAGGATCCTCTCCTTCGTAAGGGCGGAAGGCACTTCGGCCACGGGTATGTGCGTGGTGACGTGGAGGGCGCGCATGGCTCCGGCCGCCAGCATCATCACCGTGTCCGGAGCCCCTGTCCTTTCAGCCAGGATCTCGGTGTGTCCGGGGTACTTGTGCCCGGCGAGGAAGAGCGATTCCTTGTTGATGGGTGCCGTCACCACTGCGTCCACGAGTCCTTCCATGGCCATATCTATGGCTTTGACCAGACACTGGTAGGCGCACTCTCCGGCGTCGGGGCTCAGCCTGCCGAAGGGGATGTCATCCTGGGGGAGTTCCACCTGGAATACCGGGACCTCCCCGGTCCGGCCCACCACCTGCTCCATGGACTCGACCACCTTGTACTTCGTCGAACTTCCGGCCTTGCGGGCGCCGATCCTGAGCCTGGTGACATCTCCGACCACCACCGAAGACCTGAGAAAGGGCTCATTTTCCAGGGCCAGGGCGATGATCTCGGGGCCGACGCCCGCGGCGTCGCCCATGGTGATGGCGAGGAGCGGCTCGGACTTACCGGCCTGAGGCCTCTTTCTTCCCGCTGACGTCCTGCTCACATCCCCTCCCTGACCACTGGGTTCGTCAGGGTCCCTATCCCCTCCACGGTGACCGAGACCTCATCCCCGTGGGCCAGAGGCCCCACCCCCGACGGTGTGCCCGTGGCGATGACGTCACCAGGCATGAGCGTCATGGCAGCGGAAACGTACTCGAGGATGGCGTAAGGGTCAAAGAGCATCGTGGAGGTGTGGTCGTCCTGTCGCACCCGGGAGTTCACAACGGTGGTGATCCTCACCGAGAGAGGGTCCATTTCCGTTTCGATCCAGGGTCCCAGGGGACAGAAGGTGTCGAAGCTCTTGGCACGGGAGAACTGGACATCCTTCTTCTGCAGATCGCGGGCCGTCACGTCGTTGAGGATGGTGCAACCGAGAACGACGCCGGGAGCGTCACCGCGCGAGACCCTGCGGCAGCGCCGACCCACGACTAGGGCCAGTTCCCCCTCGTAATCGACCCGCTCAGACTCCGGCGGAAGGATGATGGCCTCTCCGTGGGGTATGACCGAAGATGGCGCCTTGAGGAATATCAGGGGCTCTGAGGGATACTCGTAACCCATCTCTTCAATGTGACCCTTGTAATTAAAGCCCATGAGGACGATCTTTCCGGGGTCGGCCGGCGGGAGGATCTTCACCTCCCCGGGCGCGTACCTTGCCTTGCCCTCCGCGATCCCTTCCCAGGGCTCCTGAGTCAGCTCCAGGACACGATCCCCCTCGTGGATGCCCCAGAAGACACGCTGGACACCGCGGGGTCCGGGGAGGTCCCGTCCCTCACCGATGACACTAAAGCGCACCAGCCTCAAGAACGCCCCCGATCCGGCGGCTGTAGGGTCGAAAAGGGCATACCGGACCTAATCCAGCGCCTCGATGGCGGCTTCGATCCTGTCGAGCCCCTTTTCGATGTTCGCCATGCTCGTGGCATAGGAAAGCCTCGCAAAATCGTCGGCACCGAAGGCGACGCCGGGGACCACGGCGACCTTGGCCTCGGTGAGCAGGTAGTCCGCGAAGTCGGCGGAGTTGAGGATCCTCTTGCCCTTGAACGACCGGCCGTAGAGTGCCGAGAAGTTGGGGAAAACGTAGAAGGCGCCCTTGGGCTTGAAACAGGAAACCCCTTCCATGGAGTTGAGCCTATCCACGATGTACCTGCGCCGCTTGTCGAATTCCGTGACCATCATGGCTACGAAATCCTGCGGGCCGTTGAGAGCCTCCTCGGTGGCGGGCATGCAGAAGGAAACGGGGTTGCTGGTGCTCTGGCTCTGGATGTTGTTCATGGCGGCGACGAGATCCCTGGGACCTGCGGCATAGCCGATCCTCCATCCGGTCATGGAATAGGCCTTGGACAGCCCGTTGACGAGAACCGTCTGCTCCTTCATTCCAGGCACCTGGGCGATGCTGAAGAACTCGAAGCCGTCGTAGACCTCCTTTTCGTATATCTCGTCGCTGATGGCCAGGATGCCTCTGCCCTTGATGAGTCCGGCTATCTCCTCGAGGCGCTTCCTCGGGATAGCCGCACCGGTGGGGTTGGACGGGCTGTTGATGACCAGAGCTTTGGTGCGCGGCGTGATGGCCTTCTGCAGGTCCTCCATGGTGGGGACGAATTCGTTGGCTTCCGTGGTCTCCAGGATGACCGGCGTGGCGCTGGCCAGGATCACCTGATCGGGATACGACACCCAGTACGGCGCGGGGATGATCACCTCGTCGCCCTCTTCCACAAGGGCCTGGAAGATGTTGAAGAGGGTGTGCTTGGCCCCGCATGAGATGATCACCTCGCCACGCTTGTACTCCAGTCCCTGGTCACGCTTGAGCTTGGCGATGACGGCGTCCTTGGCCTCCGGCGTCCCGGGAACGGGCGTGTACTTCGTCATGCCGCCCCTGAGGGCCTTGATGGCAGCTTCCTTGACATTGTCGGGGGTGTCGAAGTCGGGCTCACCGGCCCCGAAACCCACGACGTCTATGCCCTCCGACTTCATCTGCTTGGCCTTGGCTGTTATCGCCAGCGTCGGTGATGGTTTGATCCCTTTGACTCTCTTTGCCAGATCCATTTTGTTTCCCCCCTGAGGTTGGGTTTCGGGCCGACCTTTTCCCGCGGCCCTGTGTCGTGAAAGAGCTAATGGCTAATGCTAACGCGGTACCGCATCCCCTGTATCCCCGTCTTCTGCCCCCCGGGCCCCTCAATACCCCCACGCGGCCTGTATGGCGGTTATGGCCGTCACGTTGACGATGTCCTCCACCCGGCATCCCCTGGAGAGGTCGTTCACGGGCTTGCGCAGCCCCTGGAGTATGGGTCCTATGGCCCTGGTGTGGGCCAGACGCTCCACCAGCTTGTAGGCGATGTTCCCCGAGTCGAGATCAGGGAACACCAGAACGTTGGCCCTGCCCTCCAGCACGCTGCCCGGGATCTTTCTCTCGGCCACCTCGGGGACGATGGCCGCGTCGATCTGGATCTCCCCGTCCACCTTCAGGCTCGGGTCCCTCTCCCTGACCAGGCGCGTGGCCTCGCGCACCTTGTCCACCCTGGGATGGCTGGCGCTCCCGTGGGAGGAGAAGGAGAGCATCGCCACCCTGGGCTCGAGGCCGAGGAAAAAGACACCGCTCCTGGCTGAGGATATGGCTATCTGTGCGAGCTGGGAGGGCGTCGGATCCGGCACGATCCCGCAGTCTCCGAAAATGAAAACGCCTTTCTCGCCGTAATCGGTCACCGGCATGACCATGATGAAGCAGCTGGACACGACCTCGACGTCATCGGCCTTGCCGATGACCCTGAGGGCGCTCCTGACGACATCGCCGGTGGTGTGGGTCGCGCCGGCCACCATGCCGTCGGCGATGCCGCTGCGCACCACCATGGCGCCGAGCACCACGGGGTTTTTCACTTCCTCCTCGGCCTGATCTCTCGGGATCCCCCTGGCCTCGCGGATCCGGATGTAGGGCTCCTTCAGCTCCAGCAGGGACCTGTCCGAGGCCGGATCGAGCACCGTGATGTTGCCGATATCCAGATCCGCACCGGCCGCCGTGTTCCTCACGGCCTCGGTGTTTCCGAGGACGAGGGTCCTCGCCAGCCCCTCGGACCGCGCAACGACGGCTGCCTCCAGAACCCTGGCGTCGTCTGCCTCCGGCAGGACGATGGTCCTTCCGGCCTCCCTCGCCCTCCCGTGGATGGCGCTGATGATGTCCTGTCCCAGACGGAGCGCGATGCCGCCGGGTTGCTCGCCCGGAGTGCTGTCCATGTCCCCCCCTCGGGGCCCTACTTCCTGCCCGAGTAAAGCCTGCTGAGCCTCTTCTTCACCCCTGGCGGCACCAGTGTACCCACATTACCGCCCAGACCCGCGATCTCCTTGACGAAACTGGAACTCAGGCAGGCGTAATCCTCTGCGCTTATCATGAAAAAGGTCTCCACCCCCGGCTCCAGCCGCCTGTTCATGAGGGCCATCTGGGATTCGTACTCGAAATCGGACACGGCCCTCAGACCTCTGATGATGATCTTTGCGGAGTGCTTTTTCACCGCGTCGATGAGAAGTCCGTGGAACGGCTCCACCCGGACCGTCCCGGGGATCCTTTTGACCGCCTCCCTGACCATGCTCACCCTCTCGTCCAGGTTGAAGAGGGGGGCCTTTTTGGTGTCCCCCGCCACGAGGACGATGACTTTGGGGAAAATGGAGGCGGACCGTCTGATCAGGTCGATGTGGCCATTGGTTATGGGATCGAAAGTACCGGGATAAATGGCGATGGTTTTCAATCATTCCTCCCCGCTATTTTCCAAGGTCAGAAGCGTGACGCGGGTGCTGCCGTACCTTCTGCTGTCGGCGATCCTCAGTCCGGGAGGCACAGGACCCGGCTCCACTCCCGAGGCCTGCTCCAGGACGATGAGGCTTCCCTGCAGGGATTTAGCATGTTTGGTGAGGGCCAGCAAGGTCAAAGTCCCCTGGTCGCTGCCGTAGGGCGGGTCCAGGAAGACAAGATCGAAGGGATCCAGGGTCTCCTGGCCTTTGAGAAACGGGAGGACCGGGGATCTGACGATCCTGGATACCCCTTCAAAACCGCAGCCGGTGATGTTCTCCCTGATGTGTCTCAACGCTGTCTGGTCCTTCTCGACGAAGACGGATAAGGACGCTCCACGACTCAGCGCCTCGAGCCCCATGGCACCCGTTCCCGCGTACAGGTCCAGGACCCTGGCTCCCTCGACCCTTGATCCGATGATGGAGAAAATGGATTCGCGGACACGGTCCGATGTCGGGCGGGTCCTGGATCCCCTCGGACATCTCAGCCTGCGCCCTTTGGCCGTCCCCGCGATGATCCTCATGGCAGTCCAGTCCGCTGTACGCCGTTCAGGGTTCACCCATCTGATCCCGGACCAGGGAAATGCCCGGAAAGGAGATGGCGCCATCCTCCATCATCTCGGCCCGCTGGATCGTGCTATGGACACTCCGTGCTTTCTTCAGAACGGCGTGAAATCCTGCCCCGGCTTCAGGGACTGGACGTATGCGGCCAGGAGCTTGGCCGCGTTCTCCATGTCGTTGAGGTCCACCATCTCCACCGGCGTGTGCATGTACCGGTTGGGTATGCTGACCAGCCCTGCAGCAACTCCGCTCCTCGTCAGCTGGATCACGTTGGCGTCCGTTCCCGTGGCTCTGGGTGCTGGTTCCACCTGGTGGGGTATCTTCCGCGCCCCCGCCAGCTTCATGAGCCCCTCGAACACCCTCGGATTGATGTTTGGCCCCCGGGCGATGACAGGTCCCTTCCCCAGGGACACCTCCCCGACCTGCTTCTTCTCCACGTCCGGGTGGTCCGAGGCAAAGGTCACGTCCACGGCTATCCCCACCTCCGGGTCTATGCCGAAGGCGCTGGTCTTGCCGCCCCTGAGGCCCAGCTCCTCCTGCACCGTTGAGACCCCGTAAACGGCGGCTCTGATCTTCACCCCTCTAAGCAGCCTGAGGACCTCCGAAACCGTGAAGCTGCCCGCCTTGTCGTCGAAAGCCCTCCCTATGACCTTCGAGCCATCGAGAACCTCGAACCCGTCAGGGAAGGTCACCGGATCGCCCAGAGCGACCCTCTTCTCGGCTTCCTTGCGGTCCTTGGCCCCGATATCGATCCACAGCTGGTGCCACTCGAGTTTCTGCGAGGCCCTTGCCTGAGGATCGATGAGATGAATGGGCTTCCTGCCCACCACCCCGGCAACGGGACCTTTGGCTGCGTGGATGATGACCCGCCTGGCGGGAACCAGGTGGATGTCCACTCCCCCGATGCTCGCGAAGGAGATGTACCCGTCGTCGGAAATGTACTTGACCATGAAACCGATCTCGTCGTTGTGACCCGCGAGCATGATCCGCGGGCTGCCCCCTGGATTGAGAACGGCGATGCAGTTGCCGTGCACGTCCACCCGGATCTCATCGGCGAAATGGGAGGTCCTCTCCATCCACAGCTTCTGCGCCGGTCCCTCAAACCCCGAAGGGCTGGGTGCGGCGATGAGTTCCTTGAGAAAGTTGACCGATTCCTTGCGCATGGGAGTTCCTTTCAACAATGGTCCTTCAGTTTTTTAAGATTCAATGGTCAGCGGGAATGTGTCCCGTTTCCCGGCCTCCAGGTTCAAGAGATCTCCATCTTCAACACCGGCGTGACGACAGCCTCCCCCTGCAGGTTCCACCCGGCTGTATCACGCAGACTGCATCCCACCCGTCCAGACCCGGCGTACGAGCTCCGGCAGGATATCTCCTGCCTTGCCCAGGATCGTCGCGTTGGCCTCTCCCGTCAGGGGTGTGGGGTCGAGATTGACCTCCAGGACGTAGCCGCCACCGCGCAGGGCGGCGTAGGAGAGGGAGGCGGCCGGCTGGACCATCCCGGATGTGCCGGCGACGATGAACATGTCACTGCCGCCTGCTCGCACGTAGGCCTTCTCCAGCAGTGCCGTGTCGAGGCTCTCCCCGAACCATACGACGGCCGGTCTCATGAAGGCGCCGCAGGCCTCACACGTTACGATGCCTTCCTCCTCCTCCAGCGGCGCGGAGGCCGGGCAGACGGAACAGCGCGCCTCGCAGAGGTTCCCGTGGATCTCCAGGACCTCCCTGCTGCCGGCCCTCCTGTGGAGCCCGTCAACGTTCTGGGTGATAAGAGTGAAATTCTCGATCCTTTTCTCCATCTCCACCAGAGCCAGGTGAGCGGGGTTGGGCGACGCGTTCCTGACGATGCCGCGACGCCAGTGATACCAGTCCCACACGAGTTTCGGGTCGGCTGAAAAGGCCTGTGGCGTCGCCAGCTGCTCCGGCCTGTGGTTCTTCCACAGCCCGTCTTTCCCGCGGAAGGTGGGCAACCCGCTCTCCGCTGAGACGCCCGCCCCCGTGAGCACCGCAAGGGAGCCGGCCGTCTTCAGTCTTTCGAGGGCCTCCGCGGGGATCTCGATCCTGGTTTCCGGCAACCTTCCTACCCCCCCGTCAAGGAAAGGACGTTCCCCGAGAGGATGGCCATCCTGTCCTCCTCGCTGATGTTGAGCTTCCTGATCCGATCCACGCTCCATGCCGGGCTGCCATACGGATAATCGGAACCGCAGAGGAACTTCTCGGCGCCGTAGCGCCGGACCAGTTCCTCCCCGACCCATGCCAGGCTCAGATCGAACAGGACGTTGGGTTTGTCCCCCACGGCCGCCAGCACGCGTTCGGAACCGCCGTTCAGACCTCCCATGTGCGGGATGATGACGGTGACCTCAGGATAGAGCTCCACGAACTGGACCGTGATGTCGAAGTGCTCCTCGAAATTCACGGGGATGCCCATTTCGCGTACCTTTTCCATAAGGTCGGCCATCCTCGGTTCGGTGAGGACCTCCCGTATCTTCGCCTCGTTCATGCCGAGGTAGGTCCCGCCTGTATCATGGCCGGGGGTGAACCAGCAGTGCCACTTGATACCCCGGAAAGGCTTGAGCACCTCCGGGTCCGGCAGTTGCGGGAATGGCCGATTTCCGCTGTAGGCGTTGCCTCCTATGTAATAGAAAGGGATGTGCCGGGTCCTGGCCGCCACCTCCAGGACATACCTGTTGTCATCCGGGATGTCCGCGCTCTCCGGATCCGCGAACACCACAGCCCTGTCTACCCCGGCCCTTTGGAGGACGTCCTCCACCCGTTCCAGCGGCAGGTGCCTGCGCCCTATATGGACGTGTGCGTCAATGATCTCCATGTTCTGCTTCCTTTCCAGCCGGCACTGCCATATGGCTGCGTGCCGTTCGGCGTGCGCCACCGGGTCCGCACGCGGGTCCCGGCCTACCCTGGGCTCTCACAACACCCGTTCCATCCCGGGCGCGTGTTCATCTCCCTCTTCCGGGTTCGTAGGTGGCCGATGCCGTTTCCGATTCGCTGACCGTCACCGATTCCACCTCCACTCCCTCCACGGACAGCCTCTCTTCGGCGAGCTTCCAGATGAACCGGGCGATGTTTTCCGAGGACGGGCTATCTTTCGTGAAGGCCGGATGACTGTTGAGGTCGCTGTGGTCCAGCTGTCCAATGATCTCCTTCAGGACCCCCTTCAGGCGGCCGAAGTCCACCAGCATGCCCGCTTCGTCCAGATTCTGCCCTACGACACGCAGGGTTACGCGAAAATTGTGGCCATGGAGCGCCTCGCATTTGCCCCCGCTTCCCACAAGGCGGTGAGCCGCCGCGAAGCCGTCCCTGACGGACAATCGGTAGCTCATCTCGTCTCCACTCCCGCACCGCCGATCCTCACGACGCGGTACCTCTCCGCCAGTGTCGACAGCCAGCGCTTCTTCTCTGCCCTGAACATCTCGTCAGTCAGTTGTGACTTTATGGTCTCCCACGCC
>CP070682.1:1607783-1612936 GCA_020352595.1 bacterium
TCATGCAGGACCTCGGCTACGGGAAGGGGTACGAGTACTCCCACGACATGCCGGAGGGGGTTTCTGTGCACAGCTTCTTCCCCGAGGAGATGGGGGAGAGGAGGTACTATAACCCTTCGCCGCAGGGCAGGGAAAAGGCGATAGGGGAGAGATTGAAAGAGCTGCGAGAAAAGATCCGGCGGCTCAGGGGTAAAACCGTACGTGAGTAGAGCTTACGTGCGTTCGTGCGTGGGATCGACTCGCAATCACTCCCTACGCATGCACGGATGCGCGGAGCGGTGTCGGGGTGCCGGGGAGGAATAAGCACGCGGGACGCAGAGAAATCAATAACGGTCTCACGCAAAGGCGCCAAGAAAAACAAGGGTCGGGGGGAAATGATTAAAGGCTGCCTCGGGACAATTTTGGTCGTGGTTGTACTGAATGAAGTCATAAAAGGTGACAAAAACCTGATATTTTAGTCGTTCTTTGCGTCTTGCCTGTCCGCCAAAGCTGGATGGGGAGAGTTAGCGAAGGTGGAAGCGTGTCAAGCGAGCGGGCGTGAGGCTGATTTTTCTTTGAGATGTGAGATCCTCCTTTGCCGGTGCTTCGGAGGACAGGTCTGAGATATGAGATTCAAAACATGATTGACAACCGCAACCGCATTAAGATCCTCCCCGACGAGCTCGTCAACGTCATCGCCGCCGGCGAGGTGGTGGAGCGTCCGGCCTCGGTGGTGAAGGAACTCGTCGAGAACGCCCTCGACGCCGGGGCGCGGAGGATAGAGGTGCGCCTGGAGGACGGGGGGCGCCGGAAGATAGTGGTGTCCGACGACGGCGTGGGCATGGACGAGGAGAGCGCCCTCCTGGCCATCGAGAGGCACGCCACCAGCAAGATCACGGCCGTTGACGACCTCAGGCACATAAGGACCCTCGGGTTCCGCGGAGAGGCGCTGCCGAGCATCGCCGCGGTGGGACGGTTCACGCTCGAGACCTGGGACGGCGATTCGGGGGCTGGAACCAGGGTCGAAATGGATGGCGGCAGGTTGAAAGGTGTCCAGCCGTGCGGGCGGGCCCGCGGCACGACGGTGGCCCTGGAGGGGATCTTCAGACAGTTGCCCGCCAGGAGGAAGTTCATGAGGAGTCGGGAGACGGAGACCGCGTGGTGCCTGAGGTCCGTCGAGGACGCGGCGCTTTCCCGGCCCGATGTCCATTTCGAGATGATCCATGACGGCGTCGGTCTCCTTTCCATGCCGCCGGTGGACAGCCTCAGGGAGAGGGTGGCCCCCCTGTGGGGTGTGGAGGAGGCAGCAAGGATGCTGTCCGTAAGACACAGCGGGGAGGGGATCAGGCTCGAGGGCCTCATCAGCCCTCCTACGATCACTTTCTCCCGCCGGAGCAGGCACCGCGTCCTCCTCAACCGGAGGCCCCTGAAGGACCCCGTTCTCAACGGCCTCATCTCCGCCGGTCTTGCCGGCATCTACCCGCAGGGGCGCTTCCCGGCCCTCGTTCTGGCACTGGAGATAGAGGACGATCTGGTAGACATCAACGTCCATCCCTCCAAGCGCGAGGTGAGGATAAGGCGCCCGGATTCCATCACCTCCGCCGTCAGGGAATCGCTGACGAAGGTCGAAGGACCGGTGCGACCGCCTCACCGGTATCTTCCCGCCGCCGAGAAGATCATGCCGGTGACTCCACCCGCCGCCGAGGGAACTCTGCCCTTCGGCCGCGGCGCCGGGGATCCCGGGCACCGGGGTGGACAGGGTGCGCTGCCGGCGGAGGGACAGACCCCTGGCCCCGGACCCGGCGACATGAGGATCCTCGGCCAGATCATGGGGACCTTCATCCTGGTGGCCGGGCCTGAAGGCCTGACCATCGTGGACCAGCACGCGGCCCACGAAAGGCTCGTCTACAACCGTCTGATGGCGAGACGTTCCGAGCAAGGGGCCCCTTCCCAGCGTCTGGCCGTCCCCCTGCTCCTCGAGATGGGGCCGTCGGAAGTCTCCGGTATCCTGGCCCTGAGGAAAATCCTCGAGTCCTTCGGTTTCGAGATCGATCCCTTCGGCGACAGCACGATGCGTGTCACAGCAGTTCCCGCGGACCTGCCCGGCGCCATCGCCGAAGAGCTCCTGCGGCAGCTTGCCGCCGACCCGGATCCGGCAAAGAGGGTCCCCGATGAAGTGGCCCTCGCCATCAGCAGGTGGGCGTGCAGGCAGAGCGTCACGGCAGGCAAACGGATGTCCGGGGAGCAGATGAGCCGTCTCCTGGCGGACCTGGAGGCCACAGACTCGGGCCTTACCTGCCCTCATGGGCGTCCCACGCGGGTGACCCTCACACGTTCGGACCTCGAGAGGCTCTTCGGAAGGCAATGACCGCCAGACCTTTCCTCCTGGTCCTCGGGGGACCCACCGCATCGGGGAAGTCGGCGCTGGCCATGCACCTGTCCAGCCAGGTCCCCATGGAGATCATCAACGTCGACTCCATGCAGGTCTACAGGGGCATGGATGTGGGAACGGCCAAAGCCGGGCCCGCGGAGGGGAGGCGTGTCCGCCATCATCTCCTGGACCTCTGTGATCCTGACGAGCCCTTCTCGGTGGGACGGTACATCCCTCTTTTCCGGGGAAAGGTCGAGGAGATCACCACCAGGGAGCACCTGCCGGTGGCGGTGGGAGGCACGGGCCTTTACCTGAGGGGCGCCCTCCGGGGACTTTTCGAGGGACCCGCCAGGGACGAGGGGCTGAGATCGCAACTGAGGGAGAAGGAGCAACATCATCCCGGGATCCTCTACACGCTCCTCGAGGAAAGGGATCCTGAGACAGCCAGAAGGACCCGGCCATCGGACCTGGTGCGCATTATCAGAGCCCTGGAGGTCCACACGATCACCGGAATGCCCATAAGCGGGCACCAGGCCCGGCACGCCTTCGCCGACCGACCCTTCGACGCCCGGGTGTACTGCCTCAATCCGGATCGGCAGGCCCTTTACCTCTGGATCGAGGAGCGCGTTGACTCCATGATGGCATCCGGGTTCCTGCAGGAAGTGCGGAGATTGAAGGAAAAGGGATACAGCCGGGACCTGACTGCCATGAAGGGGCTCGGTTACAGGGAGCTCATGGCGCACCTCGAGGGGGAGACCACCCTGGAGGAGGCGGTCCAGCTCATCAAGCGCAACACCCGCCGCTACGCCAAACGCCAGATCACCTGGTTCCGGGGCGAGGAAGGGGTGATGTGGCTGGATTACCGGAGCAGAGGGGAGATCCCGGAGATGGCGCAAAGGATCGTCAGAGAAGTGCGAAGTGCGGGGTACCCCGTGAAGGGATCGGTTTCCTGACCGGGCGGCTGAGGGGACCGGCGACAGGGCGAACCCGGAAGCCGGGTCACCCCATCGGAGCCATTGCCAGGCTGATTACAGGTTGCGGGATCAGATGCCTCGAACCTGATACTCCGGTGGGAGTCCGGCACCGCGGAGCGGCTGCCCGGGGCCGGCAACCGCTCTCATCTGCCGGCGACCGATTATTTTAACGAACCGGATTTCCAAAACCGGTTCATTGATCTAGAATGAAAATTTCATTGCCAATACCCGCACGACGGAGGAAACCGTTGAGAGGATTCAGAGCCCCCATCCTTGTCTGTGCCTGCCTTCTCCTTATGCTACCGGCCCACGCCGCGGCCCTGACAGCCAGGGCGCGGGTATCCGCCCATGCCCCCATCATCGATGGCGACGTAGCCGCCGCCCAGAGCGAAGCCCTGGAGGCCGCCCTCGTCAAGGCGGTGGAGAACGTCCTGGGGCAGATCATCCCCGAAAAGACCTACGCGGCCCTCGAAGCCCTCCTGCGGGAGAAGATCACACCCCAGGCGGAGCACTTCATAACGAACTACCAGATCGTGAGCCAGGACGTCAGCGACAGGTCCTACACG
This sequence comes from bacterium, assembly GCA_020352595.1. Lineage (GTDB taxonomy): Bacteria > BMS3Abin14 > BMS3Abin14 > BMS3Abin14 > BMS3Abin14. Next base: position 1,611,674 of record CP070682.1, read on the forward strand.
GTGCATCTCTCGGTGGCTGTAGACACGGATCTTCTGAGGAAGAATCTGGCCAGGATCGGGGTCATCAGGGAGCCGGGAAGCCCACCCCTGACAGCAGTCTTCGTCACAGTGGACGCGCCCATGGGGCTCGACCACGTCAAATCCCTCGGCAGGATCGCCGTGGAGAATGTCTCGACCGAACTTGAGAGAGCCGGGCTGACGGTGATCCCGGTCAACGGGGAGGACCCCGGCTTCAGGATCATAAGGCCGCCGCAGGCTCCGGAAGCCCTGGTGTCGGAGGGTCTCGTCACCATGGCCGACCTTTCCGTGGGCATCCTGTTTCAGAAACGGGGCGAGGCGCAGGTTACGGGCAGCGCCATGCAGATCCCCATGTACCTGTCCCTTCAGGCGGTGGAGGTGCAGTCCGGCACCCTGGTGGACGTGAGCCTGCAGGAGGTCGTGGTGAGCATGGACACGAGGGACGGGACGCTCCTTTCCAGGGACCTGGGCAGGGAGATGACCGAGATAGGGAGCAGGGTCTCCTCCACCCTGAGGGAACGGTTCCTCTCAGGGGAAGCGGCGGGTGATTCCCTTGCCCTCACCTTCGAGGGTAAGCCCGATTTCAGGAAGGTGCGCAGCGTCATCGGCGAGATCCAGTTCCGCATGGGGGAGGGAACGACCATAATTCCCGTGAATTTCAGCCCGGATCGCTCGGTTTATTCCATCTGGTCGACCAGGGAGCCGGACGAGGTGGTCAAGACCCTTTCGCAGAGCGAATTCGTCACCGAATCCTTCACCCTTCTCCGCCACGAAGCGGGGGTGACGCTGGTACCAAAGGCCCAGAAACAGGCTCAGGGCGTGCTGGAGTTCGGGGAGGAGGTCGTCTTCTACAGGAGGCTTCCCGTTCCCGGTATCGAGAACCCGGACGACGTCAGGAAGATCGAATACGTCGCCTGGCAGGAGATGGAGGAGAACGGCGAGTTCGCGAGGGCCAACGCAGCCCCGGCGGGCATGGGCATCCTCGGCAGGGTCGACCCCTCGAGGGATCAGGATTTCTTCCGTTTCACCCTGCCGGGGGGATCGAGGGAGATCGCCGTGTACCTCGAGCAAACGGGGCCCGGAGAGGTCAGACCCCGTCTGCGCGTTTTCAGTACCGCGGGCCGCCTCCTGTATGAGCACATCGCCCGCAGCAGGGGCAGAAACCTGTACTTTACCCTCACTGTCCACGAGCAGGTCCGCGAGGTCGTCCTTTCCGTCGAGGATTACCTGGGGCGATATCCGTCC
>CP070682.1:1613036-1617100 GCA_020352595.1 bacterium
CAGGGGTGCGATAGGAAGAATGGCACCCGAAGGCATCCACTACGATCACGACGAGAGGTGGGGGGACGGCAACGGCAGGTCCCACGTCAGGGCCTCCATCCTGGGCCCGGACATCACGGTTCCCGTGCGAGGGGGCGAGCCGCTCCTCGGGACCTGGCAGCAGATCATCCTGGTGGAACTGGATCTGCGGGGGCGCAACAGGACCGTACACGTGACCGTTCTGGGAACATCTGAGAAGCGGGAGGGGCCGGAGTGAGCGTCGTCGGGTCGGATGAACTCAGGGGTCTTGTACGGTTCGCGGTGGACCTGGGGAAACAGACCGTCGGGGACAGGCTGACACTCACCCTGCTGGACGTGGTCCAGATCGCGGGTGAGGCCACGGTCGGTCCCGAACCGGAAATGGTGGAGGAGGCCCGGCGGATCAAGCGGCCGGCGAGGAAGGGCTCCTCGGACGCCATGGGGGCCTGGGACCTGGTCCAGGGGGCGTATCTTGTCACATACAACGAGAGTGTCCGGATCCCGGAAGGCTGTCTCCTTTTCCTCGAGGCCCACCCGCTCCTGCAGGAGAACGGGGTGTGGCATCCCACGCGCGTCCTCAGGGAATGGGACACATCCCTGCACACCCTGCTGATCGTGACGGCGAGGGGGATCCGGCTCATGGAGAACAGCCCCGTATCCGTGGGACTGATGGTCCGCCTGGAAGACAAGAAACCTTGACATCGGCCACGGCTTCTGGTAATCGGCTTCTTACCATGGAAATGACGCATACGACACTCGGGTCCTTCAATTCTTACTGGTGGTGGCGGGAATATCCTGCAGGGGAGGGTCCGAGCTGCTGATCCGGTGACGGAGTTGTCTTAAAAGCCGCGGGTTCTCCTGGAGCCCGCGGCTTTTTTTTTGCGGGGAGGCGCACCCGAAGTTCCCCGGCAAACAGGAGACAGGATGCAGATTTCACAGGACAGATTTGACGGGAGGCTGGCCCTCCGGGGAGCGGTCAGGGAACTGCCCTACGACCTCGCCGAGATGCCGGACATCTACGAAGCACTGCTTCCCTACGACCCGGTGGCCTTCCTGGAGAGCCGTGAGGGTACGGAGAAATACGCCCGGTACGGCATAACTGCCGCGCGGCCCCTCCTGCGCCTTGTGGGGAAGGGAACACGCTTCGACGTCGAGGACAGAACGGGCCGGAGGACCAGCGTCCAGGTCCGGGACCCTCTGGATCTTCTCAGGGAACTGGAACCGGAGGTGGAGCTGCCCGCCGGCCTGGACAGCTTCCGTTTCGCGGGCGGCTGGCTCGGCACCCTGGGATACGAGGCCTGCGGGCTCTTAGAGTACATCCCGCCGGCGGAGGCGGACGACCTCGACCTGCCCGACGTCGTTTTCTACCTTCCGTCGGTCCTTGTTCTCAAGGATGCGGCCAAAAAGCGCCTGACCCTCCTTTGCCTCCACGGGGACAGGCCAGGCGCGGAGCGCCTCTGCGGCGAGGTGGCCGCCCACCTGGAGGGAATGTCATCAGGTGGTGGCAGGCGGCCCGACACCGTGATGAGGTCCGCCCGATGCTCCTTCAGTGAGGATGGGTTCCTGAGGGCCGTGGAAGAATCCCGGCGGCTGATTCACGGGGGGGAGCTCATCCAGGTGGTCCTGTCCCGCAGGTGGGAAGTTGACCCGGCACCCGACCCCATGGATGTCTACCGGGCCCTCTCCAGACTGAACCCCTCCCCATACCACTTCTTCCTTCGCCTGCCCGACGGGGTCCTCTTCGGCGCCTCGCCGGAACTGCTGGTCAGGAGAGAGGATCAGGTGCTCACGGTAAGGCCCATCGCCGGGACCAGGAAACGAGGATCCCACGAGGGCGAAGACAGGGCGCTGGCAGAGGAGATGATGGCCGACCCCAAGGAAAGGGCCGAGCACATCATGCTGGTGGATCTGGGGCGCAACGACCTCGGAAGGGTGTCGGAGCCGGGAAGCGTTGAGGTTACGAGGAGGATGATCGTGGAGAAATACTCCCACGTCATGCACCTCGTTTCCGAGGTCCGATCCCGCATCGCCAGGGAGTGCGACTCCTACGACGTGCTGAGGTCCTGTTTCCCGGCGGGGACGGTCTCAGGTGCGCCCAAGGTCAGGGCCATGCAGGTGGTCGCCGAACTCGAGCCCGTCATCCGGGGTCCGTACGCGGGCGGCGTGGGGTACTTCGACACCAGGGGCAACATGGATTTCTGTATCACCATACGGTCCATCTTCTACTCCGGGCACAGGGCGTTCATCCAGTCGGGAGCCGGCATCGTGGCCGACTCGGTGCCGGTTCGGGAACGCGACGAGATCGCGGCCAAGGCCGCGGCCATGTTCAGGGCCTTCGGGGAAGTGAGGTTCCAGGCGGAGAGCACTCAGGACCCGGTACCCGGTACCAGGGAAGAGCGAGAGCAGGGATCCTGAATGGGTATCGCGATGGAGAACTGAGTACTGGGTACTTGGTACTGGGTACTTGGTACTTGGTACTCGGTACTTGGCACTAATGCGACCGAAGGGAGCAAAACAATGGTCCTCATCATCGACAACTACGACTCCTTCACCTACAACATCTACCAGGCCATCAGCACCATGACCGGGCAGGTCAGGGTGGTGCGCAACGACCAGCTGACGGCGGAGGACCTGCCCGGAATGGATGTCACCCACCTCGTGATCTCCCCCGGTCCAGGACGTCCAGACGGAGCCGGCATCAGCCTGGATGCCGTCAGGCTGCTGGCCGGTCGCGTACCGGTCCTCGGTGTCTGCCTCGGCCACCAGACCATCGGCCAGGTCTTCGGCGGGAAGGTGGTCCAGGCCGGGCGGATCATGCACGGGAAGGCGTCGGTCATAAGCCACAGCGGAAGGGGCATCTTCGAGGGTATCGCCAACCCCTTCGAAGCCATCAGGTACCACTCCCTGGCCCTCGAGCCCGGGTCGCTGCCTTCCTCGCTGGAGGTGACCGCCACCTCCGAGGACGGCGAGATCATGGGGGTCAGGCACCGTGAATTCAACGTCGAGGGGGTCCAGTTTCACCCCGAGTCCTTCGGGACGCTGGGAGGTGAGGCCATCTTCGGCAACTTCCTGAAAATGACGGGAGGTATGAGAGATGCTGCGTGAAATGCTGGTCAGAGTCGTCGAGGGGCAGAGTCTTGATACCGGCTCCATGACCGAGGCCTTCGGGATCATCATGGAAGGGCGCGCCACCCCTGCCCAGGTGGGGGCATTCCTCACGGCGCTGCGCATGAAGGGGGAGACCGAGGAGGAGATCGCCGGTGCGGCTGTGGCCCTGAGGGACCGGTGCGTGAGGGTACCGGCAGGAGCCGGGGACGGCGCCGTGGACACCTGCGGTACGGGAGGTGACGGAGCCGGGACCGTCAACGTGTCCACCCTGGCCGCCCTCACGGCAGCCGGCGCGGGCGTGAAGGTCGCCAAGCACGGCAACCGTTCCGTGTCCAGCCGGTGCGGCAGCGCCGACCTGCTGGCCGCCCTCGGGGTGCGCATTGACGCGCCGCCGGATGTTTCCGCAAGATGCCTTGACGAAACGGGTTTCGCCTTCCTCTTCGCTCCCCTTTACCACCCGGCGATGAAGGTGGTGGCCCCTGTCCGTCAGGAAATGGGGATACGGACCCTTTTCAACCTCATCGGCCCCCTGTGCAACCCCGCCGGGGTGAGGAGGCAGGTCATGGGTGTGTACAGCGCCCAGCTGGTGCCGGTCATCGCCGGGGTCCTTCGCAGGCTCGGTTGTGAGCGGGCACTGGTGGTGGCCAGTGAGGACGGACTGGATGAGATCTCCGTTTGCGCGCCCACCACGCTGGCGGAGCTTCACGGCGACGGGACCATCGAACTGGGGAGCATCGAGCCCGGGGATTTCGGCCTTAAGGGCCACGAACCCCGATCCCTCCGCGGAGGAGGTCCCGAGGAGAAGGCCGCTCTTTCCGTGGAGATGCTCAGCGGTGCCGGGGGAGCCGTCAGGGACGCGGCCAGGTCGCGGTGAAGGTCCTGAAGGCCGACCTGGCCGTGGCGGTCGGCGCGGAGCGATTCCTCCGTGAGATCCGCAT
>CP070682.1:1617200-1626520 GCA_020352595.1 bacterium
CTGCCGGCCCCAGGATGGGATCCAGGACACGCTGTTGATGGCCTCCAGGGAGCTGTCCCTCAGGCCATTGTGCTCCATGGATATGAACCACTGCTCCGTGGCCCTGAAGATGATGGGCGATTTACAGCGCCAGCAGTGGGGGTAGGTGTGCTCGACCTTGGACTCGGCAAGCAGGGCCCCCGCCTGGGCCAGTCTCCTGTTGACCTCGCTGTTGGCCTCGAAGACCGGCATGCCGGCGAAGAACTCCACATCCCCGGTGAACCTGCCCTCGTCGTCCACAGGGGCATAGACGTCCAGCCCGTACCTGATGCCGGTCTCGTAGTCCTCCTGCCCGTGGCCGGGCGCCGTGTGGACGCACCCCGTTCCCGCCTCCAGGGTGACGTAGTCCGCAAGGACGATGACGGACTCCCGGTCGTAGAGAGGGTGTTTCGTCCGCAGACCCTCCAGGGCGCTTCCGGGGAAGGTCGCTATGGTCTCCAGCTTGTCCAGCCCCAGGGCCGACGCGAGGCTCTCCGCCAGCTCCCTGGCCACGAGAAGGGCCTCGCTCCCCTTCCTTACGGCCGCATAGGTGTATTCGGGGTGCAGGGCCACCGCGAGGTTGGCCGGGATGGTCCAGGGAGTGGTGGTCCAGATCACCGCCGAGGTCGGGATCCCCGCCAGTTCCGGGATCCTCTCACCCGGGTCGTCCAGGAACGGGAAGGCGACGTAGATGGAAGGCGAGGTGTGCTCGTGGTACTCGACCTCCGCCTCGGCGAGGGCGGTGCCGCAGGAACTGCACCAGTAGACGGGCTTCTTGCGCCTGTAGACGGATCCATTCTCGATGAACGTGCCGAACTCCCTGGTTATGGTGGCTTCGTAGGGGTAGGCCATGGTCAGGTAGGGGTTTTCCCAGTCGCCGAAAACTCCCAGGCGCTTGAACTCGTTCCTCTGGATGTCGATGTACTTGTCCGCGTACTGCCTGCAGGCTCTTCTGACCTCTATGGCAGTGAGCCCCTTTTCCCGGGCCCGGAGCTGGGCGTCGACCTTGTGTTCGATGGGCAGCCCGTGGCAGTCCCAGCCGGGAACGTAGTGGGAATAGAACCCCGCCATCCATTTGGATTTCACCACGAAATCCTTGAGCACCTTGTTGAGCGCCGTGCCCATGTGAATGTGGCCGTTGGCGTAGGGTGGGCCGTCGTGGAGGGTGTAGGCGGGCATGCCCTCCCTGCTTTCCAGGATCCTGCGGTACAGGCCCTGCTCCTCCCACCTGGCCAGCCTTTCGGGCTCGCGCACGGGCAGGTTGGCCCTCATGGGAAAATCGGTCTGGGGAAGGTTCAACGTGTCCTTGTAGTTCTTTTTGTCCGACATGGTGAACTCGCTATCTGGTATCTCAGGTTAGATTAGTGCACCCGTGCACGAGTGCACCGGGTGAACACGGCCGTTGTTCGCAGGGTTTCCTGCGTGCTGCGTGCCGGGTACTGCGCGCGGATCCCTCCCAAAAAAATATCCGTCCCTCCAGGGACGGATCCTCTCCGCGTTACCACCCCGGTTGCCCGGGCGCACTTTGTCGTGCGGCCGGACCCCTCTGGCGCTGTAACGGGCGCGCCCGGTTCCGCCTGCGCCCGGTCACAGCCCGGAAACGCATGGCGCGGCCCGGGCTTCAGCGGACAGGTCCGCCTACACCGGATATCGACGGAACGGCTCGGGGGTGATCTTCCCCGTCCCTTCCGGTACCGGGCTCCCACCTTCCCCGGATCGCTGGAACCGTCATCGGGACGGGTACTGTCCCCGTCATCGCCTTTGCTGCGATTTTAAGCGGGAAGCATATGCTGTAGAGGCCTGTCTGTCAAGAGATGGCCCTCGCCTGCCGCGGGCCGCCGGCGTTGATCCGGCAGGGAGCCCAGCCCCTGGAGACGGCGTGAAAGGCGGGTCCGCTCACGCCGGCGATTCCGGGTCTTCCGTTTGCCTCGGCCTGATTTCGTGCTATCGTAAAACGCTGCGGATCATACCGGCCGGCATGAGGCGCCGCCGACACGCCGCAGCCGGGCGGGCGGTCCGCATGGCGTGGTGCGAAGGGACCCGCTTTTCGTTATCCTTTGAGGGGATCCAGACGGCAGACGAGGTGTGTCTTGGCAAGATCCAGCAAAGAGGGGAAACAGTTCGAGAAGATGATATCCGAGCTCGAGAAAACGGTCTCTCTCCTTGAGTCCGGCGATGCCTCCCTGGAGGAGTCCCTCGACCTCTTCGAGAAGGGGACGCGGCTCCTCAGGGAACTGGCCAGGATCCTGGAGGAGGCCGAGAGGAAAGTCGAGGTCCTCACGAAGGACGCCTCCGGAAGTCTTTCCACCGGGCCTTTCCAGGAGGAAGAGGAGGAATGAGCCTCGGCAGCTTCCTCGATGCTCAGAGGCAGGCGGTGGACGAGGCCCTCGAGGCGTGCATGCCCGGGGAGGATTCCTACCCGGCGAGACTGGTGGCGGCCATGCGCTACAGCCTTTTCGCGGGGGGCAAGAGGATCCGACCCGTCCTCGTGATGGCGGCTGCACAGGCCGCCGGAGGCAAGGCCACCGACGCCATGCCGGCGGCCTGCGCAGTGGAGCTCGTTCACACGTATTCGCTGATCCACGATGACCTCCCGGCCATGGACGATGACGATTTCAGGAGAGGACGCCCGACCTGCCACAGGGCCTTTGACGAGGCCACGGCCATCCTCGCCGGAGACGCTCTGCTGACCATGGCCTTCGAACTGCTGTCGCTGCCGTCCGGCAGGATCACGCCGGCGACAAGGATCCGGATGGTGGAGGAGCTCAGCCGCGCCGCCGGCTGGCGAGGCATGGTCGGGGGCCAGCAGGTGGACATGGAGAGCGAAGGGGCGGCGGTGGAGTTGCCTGTCCTCGAGTACATCCACACCCACAAGACGGGTGCCATGATCCGCTGCTGCCTCATCCTGGGCGGCCTTTCGGCAGGGGCGAGCCGCGCAACGCTCAGGGCTCTGACCCGCTTCGGTGAGAAGGTGGGGCTGGCCTTCCAGATCGTGGACGATATCCTGGACGTGACATCCACCACCGAGGAGATGGGCAAGGACCAGGGCAGCGACGCCAGGCGCGGCAAGGCAACGTACACCGCCCTTTTCGGCCTGGATGAGGCCCGAAGGAGAGCGGTTGAACTGGTGGAGGACGCCAGGACCGAGGTTGCGAAGGTCGACTCCAAGGGGATCCTTGGACAGATCGCGGACTACATCCTCCTCAGGAGGCTCTAGACTTTGAAAGACATCAAGACGGACGGCCGGATCCTTCCCGGCATCAACTCTCCCCGGGACATATGGGAGTTGGACATAGGGCAACTGGAGCGGCTGGCGGGTGAGATCAGGGAGGAGATCCTGAGGGTCGTTTCCGTCAACGGGGGACACCTGGCCTCGAACCTGGGGTGCGTGGAGCTGACACTGGCGCTGCACAGGGTGTTCCGCATGCCCGAGGACAAGATCGTCTGGGATGTGGGGCATCAGGCCTACACCCACAAGCTCATCACCGGCCGGAGAGATCTCTTCCACACCCTGCGCACCAAGGGTGGACTGAGCGGATTCCCCAAGAGCAAGGAGAGCCCGTACGATCTTTTCAACGTCGGTCACAGCGGAACCTCCATCTCCGCCGCCCTGGGCATCGCGGAGGCCATGCGGCACAGCGGTGAGGAGGGGAGGGTGGTGGCCGTCATCGGCGATGGCAGCATGACGGCGGGCCTTGCCCTCGAGGGGCTCAACCAGGGGGGCACCCTCGGTCAGAAGCTGGTGGTCGTCCTCAACGACAACGAGATGTCCATCGCCCCCAACGTCGGGGCCATGTCCTCCTACCTCAGCCGGACCCTCACCGGTCATTTCATGAACCGCGTCAAGAAGGAGACGGAGAATTTTCTCAGCAGGATACCCAAGCTCGGAGAGCCGTTCCTCCAGGTGGCCAGGAGGGCCGAGGAATCCTTCAAATCCCTCATCTACCCCGGTATGGTCTTCGAGGAGCTCGGATACGAGTATATCGGGCCCATCAAGGGACACAGGCTCGACAGGCTCATCGAGGCCCTGAGCAACGCGCGCCGCATCGATGGGCCGGTTCTCGTGCACGTGGGGACGGACAAGGGCAAGGGATACCGCCCCGCAGAGGATAACCCCACCGCCTTCCACGGCGTGGGACCCTTCGATCTTCAGACCGGGAAACCCGTCAAGGGGGCAGGACCTCCCTCCTATACGGAAACCTTCGCCGATGCCGTTGTCGAGGCCGCGAGGCACGACGAGAGGATCATCGCCATCACGGCCGCCATGCCCGAGGGGACGGGGCTCGACCGATTCGCCGCCGAGTTCCCGGATCGCTTCTACGACGTGGGCATCGCCGAGCAGCACGCGGTGACCTTCGCCGCGGGGCTGGCCACCCGGGGTTTCAGGCCCGTCGTGGCCATCTACAGCACCTTTCTGCAGCGTGCCTACGACCAGATCGTCCACGACGTCTGCCTCCAGAACCTTCCGGTTGTGTTCGCCCTCGACAGGGGCGGGCTGGTGGGCGAGGACGGACCCACCCACCACGGAACCTATGATTTTTCCTATCTGAGGCATATCCCCAACATGACCCTCATGGCGCCCAGGGACGAGAACGCCCTTCGCGACGCCCTCATCACAGCCCTGGCCGCCAAGGGCCCGTGTGCCTTCCGATATCCGAGGGGATCCGGCGTGGGAGTCGCCCCGACACCGCCCAAGGTGTGGGAGACGGGGAAAGGGGAACTGCTCAGGGACGGGACCGACGTTCTCCTGGCGGCAACGGGGTCGACCGTTCATCCGTGCCTGGAGGCGGCCAGGGCCCTGGAGGGGGAGGGCGTATCGGTGGCCGTTGCGGATGCGCGCTTCGTCAAACCCGTGGACACAGGCCTCATTTTTGATGTGGGAAAGCGGTGCGGACTTGTCATCACCGTGGAGGAGAACGTCCTCGCCGGCGGTTTCGGTTCGGCGGTCCTCGAGGAGGCATCCCGCCTCGGCGAGGATCTGCCCGTCAGGAGACTGGGACTGCCGGACTGCTTCATCGAACACGGTACCTTGAAGGAACTGCGGGCCGAACTGGGACTCGATGCCCAGGGCATCCGCCGATCCGTACTGGAGGCTCTGTCCGGTGACCGCGCTTAAAAGGGTGGACATCCTGCTGGTGGAGAGGAACCTGGCCGAGTCACGGAACCGGGCGCAGGCTCTTATCCTGTCCGGACGCGTGTTTTCCGGCCAGGTGAGGATCGAAAAGTCCGGGACCAGGCTGGATGACAAGGCCCCCCTGACTGTCAGGGAACAGCTGCCCTACGTGAGCAGGGGAGGCGTGAAGCTGAAGGCGGCCCTGGACCGGTTCCAGGTGAACGTTTCCGGAGCGGTCTGCCTGGACGTCGGGGCCTCCACGGGCGGGTTCACCGACTGCCTGCTCAAGGAAGGGGCCCGAAGCGTGTACTGCGTGGATGTGGGATACGGGCAGCTGGACTGGAACCTGCGCAACGATCCCAGGGTCACGGTCATGGAGAGGACCAATTTCCGGACCATCGGTGACCGCGACCTCCCCCGTCATTTCGACCTGGCAGTCGTGGATGTTTCCTTCATCAGCCTGAAGCTCATCCTTCCCAGACTCAGGCTCTTCCTGGTACCAGGGGCCGGGGTGATCCTGCTCGTCAAGCCCCAGTTCGAGGCTGGTCCGGACAAGGTGGGCAAGGGGGGGATCGTGAGGGATCCCCAGGTCCGTGAAGCCGCGCTGCATCAGGTTCTCGAGTCGGCCCAGGCCGAGGGGTTCAGGGCTCTGGAGACCATGGAATCCCCCATCAGGGGAGCCGGCGGCAACCTCGAGTACCTTGTCCACCTCCGGTGGTGCGGATGAAGGCCCCGTCGGGCGGGGACAGGACCCGGCAGCACCGCCAGAGGGCCCGGGGTGGATCCAGCGACCCGTGTGGTCGCGGATCATGGGGGCTTGCTTTCACGTCAGAGGCGTCACATTGGATAGGGTCTTGACCTCTTCCGCACCCTGCCCTTATCCATGTCTTGTGATGCCGGACCATATTTCCGGGGGGACCCATGGGTGATATCCGCAGCATAGGTATCATAGCAAAGGCCACGAGCCCGCACGCCGACGAGACGATGCACAGGCTTGTTCCCTGGCTCACGGAACGGGGCATCCAGGTCCGCGTCCAGGAGGACTTCAGCATGCTCTCCGGGGATCAGGTGACGGTTGTGCCCCGGGAGATGGTGCCGGAACAAACCGACATCGTCATCGTGCTGGGAGGCGACGGCACCCTGCTCTCCGTGGCCCGGCTCGTCGAGAAGACGGAGCAGCCGATCCTCGGCATAAACCTCGGCTCCCTGGGGTTCCTCACGGAACTGGGCATCGGCGAGATGTACGGATCGCTGGAAGAGGTCCTTTCCGGCAACTTCAGGATCGAGGAGAGGATGCGTCTGGAGGCCAACCTCGTGAGGGAGGGCAGGGAGATCGGCCACTACCAGGTCCTCAACGACGTCGTCATCAACAAGGGGGCCCTGGCGAGGATCATCGACCTTGAGGCTTTCATCGACGGGCAGAGGGTGACCAACTACAAGGCGGACGGCCTCATCGTCAGCACGCCCACCGGTTCCACCGCCTACTCGCTGGCCGCTGGAGGTCCCATCATCGAGCCGACCCTGGACCTCATCGTCATCGCCCCCATATGTCCGCACACCCTCACCAACCGGCCCCTTGTCGTGCCGGGGGACAGCAGGGTGGAACTGCATCTTGCAAGCGACTCCGGAAAGGTGTATCTGACCCTCGACGGACAGGAAGGGACCCAGCTGAACAAGGACGACAGGGTCCATATCTTCGCCTCTCCGAAGAAGGTAAAACTCATCAGGACAGGCGCGAAGAGCTTCTTCGAGGTCCTGAGCACCAAGCTGTACTGGGGCCAAAGGTAGGGCGCGTGCCGCCGCATTCCTCCATGCTGGAATTTCTCTCCATAAAGGGTTTCGCCATCATCGACGAGATGTCCCTGCCGTTTTACGCCGGCCTGACGGTGCTCACGGGGGAGACGGGGGCAGGCAAATCCATCATCGTCGACGCGCTCCAGACCGTGCTGGGCGAGAAGGTGGATACCTCGGTGGTCCGGTCGGGCTCGGAGTCCGCGGTGGTGGAGGCCGCCTTCCGGGCCAGGGGCGTGAATCTGCCCGAAGGGGTCGAGGCTCCCGACGGGGAACTGGTCATCGGACGGGAGATCCGCAGGGAGGGCCGCGGTCGCACCGTCATCAACGGCATGATGGCGTCCCTGTCCTCCCTCAGGGAAGTGGGGGAGGAGACGGTGGACCTGCATGGGCAGCACGAGCACCAGTCCCTGCTCAGGACGGCCAACCACCTCCTGGCCCTCGACTCCTTCGCCTCCCTGCTGGACCAGCGCAGGAAGTTCGCGGGTCTTTACGGCGAACTTTCCCGGGTGAGGTCGCAGATCGCCTCCGCCCAGCAGGGCAAGAAGGACCGCCTGGCCCGTCAGGACTACCTGCAGTTCGTCGTGGGGGAGCTGGAAGGGGCTGCCCTTTCGGTGGACGAGGAACAGAGGCTCCGTGAGGAGGAGAAGGTCCTCTCGGCCGTTGAAAAGCTCCAGGGGGCAGCAGAGCGGGCCCTCGAGGAGATCTACCAGGGCGAAGGGTCGGCGGCTGACCGGGCCAGGAGCAATGTGTCCTCCTTGAAGGCGCTGTTGGGCACCGACAGCAGGCTGGGGGACATGGTCGCCCTCCTGGAGGGAGCCTCGGCACAGATGGAAGAGGCCGGCCACATGCTCCGGGACTACATCGGCATGGTTCAGACGGACCCCCAGCGGCTGCAGGAGATCGGGGAGCGCCTCGCCCTCGTCTCTTCACTGAAAAAGAAGTACGGCCCCACGGTGGATGACGTTCTGCGGTTCCTGGAAGCCGCGAGGGGCGAACTGGATCTCATCCAGGATGGTGAATCAGGCCTGGCCGCCCTCGGTGAGAGGGAGACCCGGCTCGCGGAGGAGACCGGAAGCCTCGCCGGGGTCATGAGCCGGAAACGGAGCGAATCCGCGCTGGATTTCGAGGCCAGGGTGCAGAAGGAGCTGGGAGACCTGGCCATGGAGAAGGTGCGCTTCGCCGTTCAGATGAGCAGGGTGCAGATGTCAGAGAGCGGATCTGACGGCGTCGAGTTCCTCATCTCACCCAATCCGGGTGAGCCGCTCATGCCCCTGAGGAAGATCGCTTCGGGCGGCGAGCTCTCCAGGGTGATGCTGGCGCTCAAAAGGGTCCTGGCGGGGGCGGATTTCGTCCCGACACTGGTCTTCGACGAGGTGGACGCGGGCATAGGTGGCAGGACAGCGGCTGTGCTGGGGCGCAAGCTCAAGGATATCGCGCGTCATCACCAGGTCCTGTGCGTCACCCACCTGGCACCCGTGGCGGCGTACGCCGACCGGCACATCCTGGTGGAGAAGGTTCAGGCCGGCGAAAGGACCGTTGTCAGGGCGAGGTATCTCGAGGAGGAGGAGAGGGTCTCCGAACTGGCCCGCATGATGGGCGGAATCGAGCTGAGCTCGGGGATCATGAGGTCGGCGAGGGAACTCCTGGAGGAAGCACGTGGCTGAGACGGCAGGGAAGCTGCGCAAGGCGCGCATAGGCGATGTGCCCGGCATCCACGAACTGGTCAACAGCTTCGCCTCCCAGGGCGAGATGCTGGGCAGGTCCCGCAGCGAGCTCTACGAGGGGCTCAGGGACTTCTACGTAATGGAGGGAGACGGAGGAGGTGTCCTGGGATGCTGCGCGCTGCACATCAACTGGGAAGACCTCGCCGAAGTGAGATCCCTTGCTGTGCGACCGGAAAGCCAGGGCAAGGGTGTCGGCAGGACGCTGGTCAAGGCCTGCATCGAGGAGGCCAGGCAGCTGGGCATTGCCCGTGTCTACGCCCTGACGTATAGACCCGGTTTCTTTCTGGAACTGGGGTTCGCCAAGGTTCCCAAGGAAACCCTCCCGCACAAGGTCTGGGGTGACTGCCTGAAGTGTCCCCAGTTCCCCAACTGTGAGGAGGACGCGGTCATCCTGGAGGTTCTCTGAGTGGCGCTCCGGGAGATGGAACGCAAGGCCGAGGGTATCCGCGAGGCCGCTGTCCGTGCCGGCGCGGACCAGGCGGAGTGCATCGTCCGCCAGGTCCATTCCCTCAGGATCGAGGTCAGGCATGGAAGACCCGACGGCGTGCAGCGCAGGGCGGAGACGGGAGCCGCGCTCCGGGTGCTGGTCGATGGGCGGGAGGGCCTCGTTTTCACCACAAACCCCCGGAGCGCCGAGTACGGCCTCCTTGCACGGGATGCCCTGGACGCGG
>CP070682.1:1626620-1638914 GCA_020352595.1 bacterium
AAGCTCTCCATGTACCTGAAGTCCCCCTCGGGCATCTCCTGAAGCTTCCTTTCCATGCGCTTGACAGGCCCCACGACACGGTGTGTCTCCCAGAGCGTGACGTAGGCACCCAGAAGCGCCATGGACGCCAGGGTCACGAGGGCCGACGCCACGATGACCCCCGGCAGGACCTCCTCCAGTCCGGCGGGACCGCCCCTTCCCTCAGCCGTGATCCTGCCCACTTCCCTCTTGGTGATGATGTAGGTGGCCGTGGCCGAAAGGAGCGTTGCCAGGAGAGCCGCGGCAAGGATCTCGGCGATGAACCTGAACTGGTAGGGACGGTTGATGAGCAATTGCCTGCGTGGCTGGATCGGTCTCTTCATGGGTTTCCCTCCTGAGAACTGGCGGGAAGGGCGGCTCTCCTTCCCCTGCACCCTCCACCATTCCCCCTGCGCGGATCACAGCGGCATCACCGTGGCCCCGGATCCCCCGCGGCTCCGGCCCCCGTTTCCGGAGGGCAGGGGCGCCCTGCGAACCGGCTGTCACTGACGACCTGTGGATGATCCGACCACCAGGTCCGCCATGACGCCGAAGTGGTCCGACGGCTGGAAGCCGTCCACCTTGTCTCCAAGGACGACGCCCCGGGCACCGCCGGGAGCAGGCGCGACTCCCGGGCCGAGGAAGATGTAATCGATGCGGCGGCGCCTGTCCACGAACAGGGAAGCCATGTAGTCGAACCCCTTCCTCACCCTGCCCCGGGCGTCCACCTGATTCATGGAAAAAGCTATGTTGTCATTGAGCACCGGATCCCAGGTCCAGACCTCGCCCTTCGGTCCTGCTCCGGGCAGGTCCTCCATCACATCCCTGAAGCCTCCCTGCTCCCGGAACAGGCCCATCTCATCCGCATCGGCATCGGCGTTGAAATCCCCGGCCACGATCAGGGGCACCGCCGGCGGCAGACCGCGGATGCGCTCCAGGAGATTCCGGACCTCCTGCACGCGCCGCTCTTCTCTTTGCCGCCACTTGAGTATGCCCTCATGGACCTCGGCCTCCGAGGCGTCAGCGTGGGCCAGGCCACGGGCACGCAGTTCATCCGCGTCATCGGGAAGACGCGGTGTCGCGACGAGGTGGACATTGAGGAGGTTGACCGGCTGACCGTCAACGGTGATGCGCCCCGGGAGCACGATGATGGTTTCGTCCGCGTGCAGGGTCAGGATATCCGTGTGGATCCCCGGCGAGCCGGACAGCTTCCACGAGCCTGTCTTACGCAGGGAGAGTTCCGGTCTTGCCAGGATGCTCACCCCCTCCTTCAGGTTGAGGGGGGGGCCAAGGGGACCGATCTTCAACCCGGCGTTGACCACCTGGTGGATCTCGACCATGTCCAGCGCGGACGCAAGCCGGGTCGAATATGGGCCGACCGGGTTGGCCTCCTGTACGAAGACAACGTCGGGTGCCAGGCTCCTGAGCTGGGTGACCAGGGAATGGAACCTCGAACCCCTCGCCTCGGCGGACTCGTATTCCCCCATCCGGGCAAACCCGTTGTAGTCCAATCCCGACCAGACGTTGATGGTGATGACCCTCAGAGCGCCTCCTCGAACCTGCGGGGGGTTGACCATGATCGCGAAAAGTAGCAAAAGAAGCAGTGGACCCCTTTTCATGGGGCCCATGATACATCAAAGAGAGCCCTTCGGGGCAGGGGGTGTGAACGCCTGTTCCCAGTGCCGCAGGCCAGCCGTGAACCGGCGTGCCCGACAACAATTTTTTCGATAATGGATATTTAAAAAAATTCCCTTTTGTTCTAGTATACTACCTCTTTTTTGCAACCGTTCCCCTCATGGTACGGTCCTTGCTATTCGAGGCGCAAAGGCGCGGGAAATGGGTCCCTCGCCGCCGGCACCGTGAGGGAGGTTGAGGATCGTGATGGAAACAGACGACAAGGCAACCAGCAGATCCCTGGGGATCTGTCTCGGCGCCAGCACGCTGAGCATCGTCGAGAGGGTCAACGGAGACCTGAGCATCTCCCGCCGGACCCACGGCGGACAGGTGGGGGACACTGTCCAGGAGCTCATCAACGCCTCCGTCCCTGCCCGCATCGGCATCACGGGACGGAAGTTCCGGGACCTCATCAACCTGGAGACCATTTCCGAGCCCGAAGCCGTGGAGCTGGCCTACCAGTCCATCCGGTCCAAGTATCCCGGTGTGGAAAGCATCCTTTCGGCGGGGAGCGAATCCTTCCTGCTTTACACCCTCGACTCCCGGGGCAAGATCAAGTCGGTCTACACGGGTAACAAGTGCGCGGCGGGCACCGGGGAGTTCTTCCTCCAGCAGCTCAAGCGCATGAACCTGGAAGTGACCGACGCCGTGGACATCGCCCGGGACTCCGAACCCTACGGCATCGCTCACAGGTGTTCCGTCTTCAGCAAGAGCGACTGCACCCACGCCCTCAACAAGGGTGTCGGAAGGGACCGTGTGACGGCGGGACTCTGCAGGATGATGGCCGTCAAGATGCTGGAACTGCTCAAGTCGTCCAAGGCGAAGAGCACCATGGTGGTGGGTGGCATCAGCAAGAACCCGGTGGTCATGAAACATCTCAGGGAACTGTTCCCGGACACGATCATCCCCGAGGAGGCCCCCTACTTCGAGGCCCTGGGCGCCATGCTGTGGGCAGAACAGAACGGCCCGACCACGGAACCGCGCGGGGACCTTATCCGGCAGTCCTACAACCCCTTCTCCACCCTCCCCGCCCTGGAACGGGGAGTGGCCAGGGTGACCTTCAAGGAGAGCGGGAGAGGCGACTTCTACGACGGCGAGTACGTCATCGGACTGGACGTTGGCAGCACCACCACCAAGGCCGTCCTGGTTCGACGGGACAACCAGGCCATCGTCGCCAGCGAGTACCTGAGGACCCTGGGGGATCCCGTAGGGGCCAGCAGGAAGTGCTACGAGGCTCTTGTGAAACAGCTGCCGGAGGGTCACGAGCCTGCCATCGTCGGGCTTGGGGCCACCGGGAGCGGAAGGCGTCTGGCCGGCCTGCACAGCCTGACCGACAACGTCATCAACGAGATCATCGCCCACGCCGTGGCAGCCGTCTATTACGATCCCGAAGTGGAGACCATCTTCGAGATCGGCGGACAGGACGCCAAGTACACCTTCATCACCAACATGGTCCCCACGGACTACGCCATGAACGAGGCCTGCAGCGCCGGCACGGGGTCGTTCCTCGAGGAGGCGGCGCTGGAATCCTTCGGCATCGACACCCTCCAGATCGCCGACATCGCCGCCCAGTCCGCCGCCCCCCTCAATTTCAACGACCAGTGCGCCGCCTTCATCGGCAGCGACATCAAGACCGCCATCCAGATGGGCACTTCCCGTGAGGACAGCGTGGCGGGGCTCATCTACTCCGTCTGCATGAACTACCTCAACAGGGTCAAGGGCAACCGCTCAGTGGGGCAGAAGATCTTCATGCAGGGCGGAGTCTGCTACAACAGGGCCGTCCCTCTGGCAATGTCCATCCTCTGTGACCAGGAGATCGTGGTGCCGCCGGAGCCGGGTCTCATGGGAGCCTTCGGAGCGGCCCTCGTGGTGCTGGACCGCCTCGAGAAAGGCCTGACGGAAAAGCAGGCCTTCGACCTCGGCGCCCTCGCTTCACGGGAGATCGTCAAGGGCAAACCGTTCACCTGCGCCGGAGGGCGCGAAAAGTGCGACCGTAAGTGCCACATCGAGCGCTACGTCATCGACGGCGTAACGTACCCCTTCGGCGGCATATGCGACATGTACTACAACATGAAGCACAGGACCGAGAGGACGGATGAGGAATTCGATCTTGTCCGGGTCCGCGAGGAGCTCGTTTACGGTTATCCGGGCCAGGATGCCTCGGGAGAGGCAAAGTCGGTGGGGATACCGACCTCCCTGTACACCGCCACGGCTTTTCCCCTTTACCGGCACTTCTTCACCAACCTCGGGGTGAGGGTCGTGCCCAGCGAGAAGATGGACCCGGAGGGGATGGAGGCGGCCGCCTCTCCATTCTGCCTGCCGGTCCTCCAGTCCCACGGATTCCTTCAGAACCTTCTCGGGATGGAGACGGATTTCATCTTCGTCCCACACGTGAGGTACGCCTTCGCTCCCGGCGATGACGGCGTCAACTGCACCTGCCCGCTGGTGCAGGGCGAGCCCTACTACCTCAATGCTGCCTTCAGGGAAGAGATCGGCTCCAGGCTTCTGAGCGAGGTGCTGGACTTCAACAACCTCCCCGAACTCAGGGCCTCCTTCCTGCGCCTGGGTCGGAAACTGGGGCATTCCCGGAAACGGTCCGGGGAGGCCTTCGACAGGGCCTGGCTCGCCTTCCAGGCCGTCCAGGATGAGATGAAGGAGCACGGGCGGCGTTTTCTGGCCTCCCTGCCCCCGGAGGACACGGCCATCGTCCTGTTCGGGCGCGCCTACAACGCCTTCACCGGAGTCGGGAACATGGGCGTCCCGCGCAAGTTCGCCAGCAGGGGTTACAGGATCATCCCGTACGATTTCCTGCCCCCCGAGGCCCTCGAGGGGACCAGCGTGGAGAAGATGTACTGGGCCTCAGGTCAGGGCATCCTCAAGGCCGCCGAACTGGTGCGGGACACGCCCAACCTGTACGGTGTGTACGTGACCAACTTCAGCTGCGGGCCCGACTCCTTCCTCATCGAGCGTTTCAGGAACGTCATGGGTCACAAGCCCTTTCTCACCCTGGAGTTCGACGCGCACACCGCCGACGCCGGCGTGGACACGCGCGTGGAGGCTTTCCTGGACGTCATCAGGGGTTATGGTCAGCAGGGGTTAAGGCAGGGTGAAGACTCCGGTTTCCAGCCGGCCCGCATCGAGAAGAGCGGAAAAACCGTAAAGCTGCGCACCGGCGACAACAGGATCGTTGACCTGACGGATCCCAACGTCCTCATGCTCATCCCCTCCATGGGGGAACTGGCGTCGGAGTTCTTCGCCGCCACCATGGGGTACCTCGGGATCCGGGCCAAGGCCTTCCCCGCGCCCGGGCCGCAGGAGATGGCCCTCGGCAAGACCGTCACCTCCTGCAAGGAGTGCCTCCCCTTCCTGCTGACGACCGGGTCCCTGCTGAAATTCCTGAGGGAACACGATGGTGAGGACGATGTCCTGGTGTACTTCATGCCGGAGACCAGCGGGCCGTGCCGCCTTGGCCAGTACAACGTGGCCATCAGTGAGCTCATCGACAAGCGCAGGATCCCCAACCTGGCCGTCCTTTCCCTCACCAGCGAGAACGGTTATGCAGGCATGCCGGAGGAGTTCACCGCGCGGGCGGTCCTCGGCATGATCATCGCCGACGGCCTCGACGACGTGCGCGCCGGCATCCTGGCCCTCGCGGAGGATGTCCCGGGCGCCCTCCAGGCCCTGGAGGGCACCTGTGACAGGATGAAGCGATCCCTTCAGAGCCTGAGCAGCGAAGAGGTGGTGGCTCAGCTCGAGGAGGAGATGGCCGCTCTCTCGGCTTTCAGGACCAGGAACCCCATCACGGACGCCGTCAAGATCACACTGGGTGGGGAGATCTACGTCCGCAAGGACGATTACTCGAGGCAGCACCTCGTGGAGAAGCTGGCGGAAAAGGGAGTGGTGGTCCAGACTGCTCCCATCTACGAGTGGTTCAAATACAACATGATGTGCGTGGCCACGGGGGAATCCCATGGGGCGACCTTCAGGGAACGGATCAATGCGCGCATCAAGAGCCACTTCCTCGACCGAGCCGAGGGCAGGATCCACGGCATCCTGCGTCGCTCGGGATTCTTCGACGGACACCGCATCGACATGAGGTTCCTGCTGGAAAGGGGAAGCTCCCTCATCAACCCCAAGCTCACAGGCGAGGCCATCCTCACCGTGAGCGGGACGCTCAAGGAGATCGGCGACGACACGCACGGCGTCATCACCATAGGGCCCTTCGGATGCATGCCCTGCAGGATCGCCGAGTCCATCCTCAACCACCGTGTTCACGACGAGAAGGCCAACTTCTCGGCGAAAAACAAGGATTTCTGGATCCGGCACGGTGACAGCCTGTCCCTGCCCTACCTCCACATCGAGACCGACGGCAACGCCTTCCCCCAGATGGTGGAGGCAAGGATAGAGAGCTTCGTCCTCTCCGCCCAGCGGCTCAAGGAAGAACTGGCGGAAAGAAAAGGTTCAGGGCCCGGGGAAAGAGGCAGGTCCTAGCACCGCGGAGAGGCGAAACTCAGATCTTAAAGAATATGGGTTTGGGTATCTGGTATCTGGTGTCTGGTGTCTCGGAAGCACCTGATCAAAAGAACTTTCCGCCCATGCACCCATGCACCCACGCACCCGGGCACCAGGCACTATTCCCCCCTACAGCCCGTACTCCTTGATCTTCTTCTGAAGGGTCCTGCGGCTGATGCCGAGGATCTCGGCGGCGCGGGTCCTGTTCTGCCCCGTCTGCTCCAGGGCCTTGGTGATCAGCCTCTTTTCAGCGGACCTGGCGACGTTGTCCACCCGATCCCTGAAATCGGCGTCATGGCCGGCCCTTGCCACGCCCCTGACCTCGACGGGCAGGTCCTGCAGGGAAAGTTCTCCCTTCTCCGAAAGAAGCACGAGCCTCTCTATGACGTTCTCCAGCTCCCTCGTGTTGCCCGGCCAGTCGTATGCGAGGAAAGCCGCCATGATCCCGGGCGGTATGGCACGGATCTTCTTTCCGTACCTTGACGCGAACCTTTTCATGAAGTGGTCCGCCTGCGAAGGGATGTCGTCCCTTCTTTCCCGGAGAGGAGGTATGGCGATGGGGATCACGTGGAGCCTGAAATAGAGATCGGCCCGAAAGTCACCGCTTTTGACCATGGCCTGCAGATCCCTGTTGGTGGCCTCCACGATGCGCGTGTCCACCCTGATGGTCCTGACGCCCCCCACCCTCTCGAAGGCCCTGTCCTGGAGGAAGGTCAGCAGCTTCACCTGGACCGGGCCGGGGATCTCCCCGACCTCGTCCAGGAAGAGGGTGCCGCCGTCTGCGATCTCAAAGCGCCCGGGCTTGGAGGAGACCGCCCCGGTGAAGGCGCCCTTTTCGTGTCCGAAGAGCTCGCTCTCCACGAGGTTCTCGGGAACGGCCGCGCAGTGGACCTTGATGAAGGGCGCCTCCCTCCTCCCGCTGCCAAGGTGGATGGCCCTGGCGACGAGTTCCTTCCCCACCCCCGTCTCTCCCGTGATGAGGACCGTGGAGTCCGTGGGCGCGATCTTTGACACGGTGCGGAAGATCTCCTCCACGGCCCGAGTGGAACCGATGAACCGGGTATCGAACTCCTCCTCCCGGTGGAAGAAATCAGAGACGATGTCCCTGTTTTGTTCCGACTCGGTGAGAGCCATGGAGATGACGTTGAGCAGTTCCGCCTCGTCGACAGGCTTGGAGATGAAATCAAAGGCTCCGCCCTTAATGGCGGTGACGGCCGCTTCCACGTTGCCGTGCCCGGTGATCATGACGACGGGGACCTCCGGTCTTCTCTCCCTGCAGTAGGAGAGAAGGTCCATCCCGCTCCTGCCCGGCATCTTGAGATCCGTGATGATCACCCTCAGATCGTCCCCCTCCACCGCCGGGACCGCCTCGTCGAAACTGCCGGCCGTGACCACCGCGTACCCTTCCCGTTCCAGCATGTCCTGGAGGACCACCCGCACGTTGGCGTGATCGTCGACGACGAGGATCTTCATTCTGGCGTCTGTCTTCATGAACACTCCTCGAGGCGCGAGGTGCCGCCATCCCTCACGTGTAACGTTCCCGGCATCTCCCTGCTCAGACCGGCAGGAGGACGGTCACCTTCGCGCCCGTGGGCTGGACGTTCTCGATGGACACGGCTCCTCCGTGGGCCTCCAGGATCCTCGCGATGACGGCGAGCCCCAGACCGAAACCGGAATCCTTGGTGGAAAAGAACGGCTCGAAAACCCGGGCCTGGACCTCCTCCGGCACACCCGGCCCGTTGTCGACGAACTCGATGGCCAGGGAACCGTGGTTCAGGGAGGTGGCGATGCGAAGGCGCCCGTCCTGCCCGCAGGCTTCCGCGGCGTTGCGAAGCAGGTTGAGGAAGACCTGCTTGAGCAGGGAAGGGTCCGCCTGGACCGCGGGGAGGCTGTCGTCCAGGTTCAGGTCGATCTCCAGCTTAAGGTCCTCCAGGTTGGTCAGACGTACCGTCTTGCGCACAACCTCGTTGACCTTCACCGGTTCCTTCTCGATGATCAGGGGCCTCGTGAAATCCTGCAGGCTTGCCAGGATGCCCTCGATCCTCTGGAACTCCTCCACCAGGATGTCCTGGTACTGCCTGATCTTTTCCAGGTCCAGCTTCTTTATCAGGTCTGCCCGAAGCCGGGTCAACCCCTTGATAGCGGTGAGCGAACTGCGGATCTCGTGGGCGATCTCGGCGGCCATGGAGCTGAGCAGATCCAGCTTCTTCCTCGTCTGGGCAAGCTCGTCGAAGGCCTTCCTGTGACGGTACAGACCGGCAGCCAGGACCATGGGCCCGAGGACGCTCCCCAGGTGTCCCAGGGGGGGAAGGGAGAGCTGCATCTTGTGGAACAGGTCCGTCAGGCCGGTGGCCACCTGGATGATGATGGCCAGCAGGATGAACTTGAGCCAGCTTCTCTCCTTGCCCTCCCCTGCCCTCTCCATGGCCGACGCCACCATGACCATGCAGGACAGGAGGAAGGGGAAGAGCAGGAAGAAGAACACGAGGTTCCAGCCGATGCCGACCCAGAAGCGGTAGATCAGGTCACTGAGGGGCGTAAGGACGGGTGTCAGGGCGAGGGGGAAAGCGGCGGCATAGGCCAGGATGATCCAGAACCGGTTCTTCTCCGCGCGTTCCACCAGGATCGAGGTGAAGTGGAAGAGGGAGGCCACGGCGAGGCAGGAGCCCAGGGAAACCAGCTTTTTCCAGGGCGTCTGGTGGAAGGCACCCGGCGGCAGCCAGATGGGATTCCCGGAGGCGAAGATCATGAAATCCGCGAAGTTCCAGAACGCCACCCCCAGGCACACCAGGGAGAAGGTCACGTAGAGTGTCTCCCGGGACGTCCGCGCCAGAGCCAGGAGGGCGAAGGCGAAGTTCAGCACCGCAGCCGTGAGGGCGATGTAGGCGTTGACCGTCTCGAAACTGAGAACGCCCGGGAACAGCCTGGTCGCTTCCGGCATCCGTCTCACTCCTCTTCCGGCTTCCGATCCACTGGAGTGAGCGGGGAGGTCGCGACTAAACCTTCCGGACGCTCTGGATGACAGCAAAGGCCGGGCAACATGGACTCCCCCAATATCGGGCCCACGCCCCGGTGTCCAGACACTGCCCCCCGTTAACGCCCTTGCACCCGTGGGCCCCATCCACTGGTTCCCGGACCCTTCCTGCGCGGCCCGGGATACAGACACAGGACAGGTTACAGACACAAGGACCACAAATCAAGGGAAGGGAAGGGGGAAGGGAGGGTGCGTGAAGCGTGCGTGCGTGGAGGGTGGGTGAGTGAGTGCGCGGGCGCAGGGGCGCAGGGACGCAGGGGCGAAGAGCTTTTCAGGTCCTTTTTGAAATTTGGGTGAGTGGGGGACGGTCCTCAAAAATCAAATTCGTCCGGGAACCAGGCACCGCCTTTTCCTTCCCCTGAGTTATCTTTGGGTGTAATCTGCGGCGATGTTTTCCATACCCACAGTCCCCCGGCGGCAGCGTGCCATGCTGCGCTTCCTCCTGGTCCTCAGCGCAGCCTCCATGCTCGGGCTTCAGGGATGGCGCACCCTGCTCAACAACTTCGCCGTGGAGGCGGGCCGCATTGACGGGTACCAGATGGGCATCATCCAGTCCGTGAGGGAGATACCCGGCTTCCTGGCGCTGCTGGCCGTCTGGGCCATGCTGCTCGTCCGGGAGCACCACCTCTCGGCCCTCTCCATACTGATCCTGGGTGTGGGGGTGGGGATCACGGGGTTCTTCCCGAGCTTCGCGGGCATCGCTGTCACCACCATGCTGCTGAGCTTCGGCTTCCACTACTACGAGACCACCAACCAGTCCCTGACCCTGCAGTACTTCGACTCCTCCACCGCCCCCCTCGTGCTGGGGGCCATCCGCAGCCTCTCGGCAGCCACCAACATCGTCGCCGGGATCCTTGTGTTCGTCATGAGCTTCAGCCTGGATTACCGGGCCATGTTCCTCGTGGTGGGAGTGCTGGTGGTTTTCATGGGGATCTGGGGCCTGCGGCAGAACCCGGCTGACCACGAACTGACGCCCCAGAGAAAGCACATGGTCATGCGCTGGAGATACCGTCTCTTCTACTTGCTGACCTTCCTGGCCGGTGCCAGACGCCAGATATTCATCGCCTTCTCGGTGTTCCTGCTGGTCAAGGTGTTCGGTTTCAGCGTCCGGGCGGTAACGGTGCTTTTCGTCATCAACAACGTCGTGGGATATTTCGTCTCCCCGCGCATCGGAAAGGCCATCGTCCGGTTCGGGGAGCGCAGGGTCCTGACACTGGAGTATGCAGGGATGGTTCTTGTCTTCCTGGCCTACGCCCTGACGAGGTCGGGCTGGGTGGCGGCGGGTCTCTACGTTGTCGACAACCTTCTCTTTAACTTCTCCATCGCCATCCGGACCTACTTCCAGAAGGTGGCCGACCCCCAGGACATCGCCCCCAGCATGGCGGTGGGCTTTACCATCAACCACATTGCCGCCGTTGTGCTGCCCGTGGTCGGGGGAGCTCTGTGGATCGTGGATTACCGCATCCCCTTCGTCATCGCCTCGATCCTCAGCCTGGTCTCGCTCCTGGCGGTGCAGTTCATCCCCTCGCCCGCTGCCAGGGCTTCATGACAAACCTGCGCCTGACCGGAGCGGGTGGTATCCGGTGGATCCCGCCGGGCCCGTCCGGCCGACACCGCGGCCTCGAGAACGGATGGCTTCGTTCCCTCAAAGTTGAGGTCCTGCAGGTCCCTAAAGGTTCCGGCCTCTGGATCCGTGGGCCAGAGCGGACCTTGCCATGTCGCAGCAGTCCGAAAGCCTGCGCCGGAGTCTCCGCAGCCCGCGCGCGTCCCCCTCGCCCTTCTTTCTCCCGCGCCCCGACCCTTTCTCCGGCCCGCCGACGGACACATCGATCTCGTCGAACTGCGGCCGCAGATCCCGGTGAGACAGGTAAAGGTCCAGCCTCGCGGGCTCCCTGCACTTGGTGTAGTCCTCGATCATCTTCCTGGTGTACGACATCGTCCTGTCCTTTCAACGGTTCTCGATCCTGAAACCGTATGCCTGAGACTTCCCTTTTTGACCCTCTTCCCGACATGGGAAGGGCTAAGGTCAGTCGCTATTTCAACTCCGGGTGGTCCTTTGTTCGGTTGTCGCCCCCGGGGGGCCGAAGGAGGCGAGGAGCCTGCCAAGGGCCTCCTCGGATCGCCCGTCGGCCTCCGGGTCCTTCAGGAGGCGGTTGCCCAGATGGTAGCCGCAGATAATGGCGTTGAACTCGAAGGCGAACTGCCTGGTGTCGGCGTCCGGCCTGAAGTGGCCCTCCTCAACGGCGATGTCCGCTGCCCTCTCTATCATCTCTAGAAGGCTTCGCATCATTCCCACCACCTCCGCGCGGACGGCCCCGGGGCGATCGTCGAACTCCAGGGCGCTGGCCAGTGCAAGGCAGCCGCCCGGGATGGAGCCTCCGTCTATCCATCTCTTCCAGTTCCCGAAGATAGCCCTGATCCTGGGTACGCCACGGGGCTGCGAGATGGCGGGCATGAGGACCTTCTCCACGAAGAGGTCCCTTACACGCTGTATGATCTGGGTCTGGAGGTTCTCCTTGGAGTTGAAGTGTGCGAACAGGCCGCTCTTGGAAAGCCTCGTCTCGGAAGCCAGCTTTCCGATACTCAGGTCCTGAAGCCCGCAGACGCTGGCCAGGCTGATGGCCTTGGAGAGGATCTTTTCCCTTGTTCGCTCGCCCTTGGACACGGGTACCTCCATACGCCAGGGATATGCTACGAAACCAAAAATAGCACGACCGTTCGTTCTTGTAAAGTGTTTTTCGGAGATCTCGCTCTGACACCAAAGGTGTAAAGAGTTTGATTTCAAATTTCAGATTTCAAATTTCAAGGAGGATCAAAAGAACTTTGCTCCCATGCTCCCTTTCGCTCCTTCGCCCACGCACCCACGCACTGACTCACTCACCCACGCATTCACCCCTCCAGCCCATAAGACTCCTTTCCTCCCGCGCGAAACCGTTGTAAAAAGAAGGTCGGTGTCCGACGCGGGTTTTCCGGCATGGCCATCAGAATTCCGGCCCCGCGATCCCCGGAAAGAAAGAGATCCCACCTGAAAAACGACATGAGAGGACTGAAGAGAC
>CP070682.1:1639014-1653228 GCA_020352595.1 bacterium
CCCGAAGGTGCAGAAGCCGCGCTGCGCGAAGGTGCCGAAGGTATCGGCCATGTTGGAGAGGGTCGAGCACATGTAGCCGCCCCGGGCCTCGGACACGGAGATGGGGACCTCCAGGAGTTTCGGATCCAGGATCCCGGCCTCCATGATGATGAGGGCGTTGGGGGCGTAGGTGTGCTGGGCCATCATGCACCCGATCATGGGCAGGCCCGTTCCGGCGAAGATGAACGAAAAGTCATAGGTCTGCCGGGCCGCCGCGGCCGTGAGCAGCTCCATGGTGGTGTACTTCTCCGGATCGATCCCCTTCTCCTTGCAGTAGGCCTCATATTCGGCGTCGTCGACATGAGTCCACTTTTTGGGATCGCTCTGTCTGATAATTGCCATTTCCTTACCTCCTTGATTCCAGGAAGTTCAATCCGAAAGCCATTACAGAGGCCGCGCCAGGCCGGGCTTGTACCCGAACATGGCATCTGCGCGCAGCTCGAACAGCCTCTCGAGCCCCTTGGTGCCGGAGATGGTGGGATAGCCGTCACCCGGTCTCGTGGCGAGGAAGGTCCACTCGTCCTCCATGACCCAGTTCCTGATGTACTTGTTGACCTCGGCCTTGTCCTTCCGGTTGACCTGGGTGTAGGCCCTCCAGAAGTCCCAGTCGTAGTCGTAGTAGTACGGAACCTGGCCCGGGAAGCCGCCGTAGGGCTGCTCAACGATGGCGTCGATGTACTGCATGGCGATGGTGTTGGAGTACGGCTGAGCCCGCAGCTCCTCCTCCTTGACGATCTTCTCAGCCTGGACGATGCAGTACTTGGCGGAAATGGCCTGCTCGTTGTCCGGACCCCAGATACCCTCGATCCTCGTGGTCCCCTTCTCGCCGACCCTCTGTGACAGGATGATGGTCACCTCGGGAAGGATGGGGGGAACGAGAACGACCTTGACGCCCTTGTTGCCCGTGTAGGCTGTCGCCTCGCGCACTTTCTCGAGGGCGTTGGTCTGGTTGGATGTGCCGTCACCGCCCTCGAAGGCGTGGGGGCGCAGGCCCCAGCCGTCGAACGGGTCCTCGATGACCACCGCGCGGGCGGGCGGGATGGACGGGTGGATCCAGGATCCATCGGCCTTCTTGCCCCTGAGTCCCATCTTGGCGAAGGTGTCGTGCAGCATGAAGCTGGTGCCCAGCTCGGACATGCAGGGGGCGAAGGGCCAGCCGTAGCGGCCGGCCACAGTCCTGAGGCCGAAACCGTAGTTGGAGTAGTCCTCCACATCCACGGTCCCGTCCTGGATGGAGCGGCGGACGCTGTAGGCCACGGGCTGAATACCCTCGAGACCGATATAGGTCGTGTCCAGCAGTTTGACCAGACCGGCCGCGCACCAGAACTCGCAGATGGACGCGCCGCCGTTCATGGTGACGAAGAGGTTGCCGATGTCCTGGCGGATAACCTCGCGGGCCAGCGCGAAGGGCTTCTTGGTGTAGCTGAAGCCGCCGGGGCAGATGCAGGTTCCGGGCTTGATGAACGTCTTCACCGCATCCGAGAGGGACATGATCTTGTCTTTTCCCCTCATAAAGGTGGGGATAGTCGCCTCTGCCATAACCTAATCTCCTTTCATCCAAATCTTGGCTGAAAAAGCCGTTTAACTCTTGAGCTCTACCCTGCGGTTCCAGGCAGCGCGCAGGATCCGGTCCATCCGTTCCCTGCTGTCCCTGGCGCCCTCAAGGATTTCGGAGAAGTGGCGGATACCGGTCTTGATCTCCTCCTCGATCACGTTCAGGGTCGTCTCGTCCCTGATCGCACCGATCTCACTCTCCAGCGTCTCAAGGGTCTCGGGCACCCGCTTGAGCGGATACCGCATGTCGTTGTACGCCACGGCGACGATGGTCATGTCCCAGGCTGCAGAGATGACTCTCTGCCAGGTCTCCAACGACTCCTTAGGCTCAACACTCTCCGAGAGACGAAGATCCTCTTCGGTGATCCGAGCCCGCATGCGCTTGTGCTGCTCCATACTCACACCTCCTTCCTGATTTGGTCTCATTTGTTTTCCTGTCGGTTGCCTTGTGTGCCTCACTTCTTGCGCCTGTCATCGACCCTGGCGCTGGCCGTCTTGCCCTCGCCCTTGGTTGCCCTGGGCAGCTCGTCGGGACCGATGAGCTCCACGACCTTGGGGTTCACGTCCGTCACGGCCTTCACGGCCTCCTTCATCTTCTGTGCGAGGCCCTTGACCAGGTTCTCGTCGCTCAGGTAGGCCTTGTCCTTCAACTCGACCTTGAGGGTGAACAGGTCCATGCCCCGCTGGTCCGTCTCGACGATGATGCGGAAGTTGGCCCCCATCTCCGGGAAGGGCGTCAGGGCCTCTTCCACCTGGCTGGGGAAGACGATGAGGCCCGAGATGGAAACGGCGTCGTCGGACCGGCCCTTGATGGCGGCCATCCTGGGATGGGTCCGTCCGCAGGGGCACACTTCCCAGGTCAGGGACGCCAGGTCGCGGCTCCTGTAACGGATGAGGGGCGTCCCGGTGTTGACCAGGTAGGTCCACACCATCTCGCCGTCCTGCCCGTCGCCCACCGGCTTCCCCGTGTCGGGGTTGATGCACTCCGCCAGCAGGTGGTCGGCCCAGGCGTGCATCTTCTGCGGCATCTCCTCCGTCCTGGCCTCGCACTCGCAGGTCATGCCGGGCCCGAGGAACTCGGTCATGCCGAACTCGTCGTAGGCCGTGACGCCGAAAAGCTCCTCGATCTTGACGCGCGTCGCCCAGGGCCACGGTTCGGCGCCGTGGAGACTGACCTTGCACGTGGAGTCCTTGGCGAGGTCGAAGCCCTTCTCATGGGCCTTCTGCCCGACGTAGAGGGCGAAGGACGGCGTGGCGCAGAAGGAGTGCACCGGAAGGTCCACGAGGATGTCCACCATCCTGTCGGACTGCCCGCCGGAGAGGGGGATGGGACAGGCGCCCATGCGCTGGGCCCCGTAATGGAACCCGAAACCGCCCGTGGGCAGACCGTACCCGAAGGAGTTCAGGAAGATGTGGCCAGGCCTGACGCCCACCATCCACAGTTCGCGGGCGTTGCGGTCGGCCCACAGGTCGATGTCGTTCTCGGTGGCGAAGATGAGAACGGGCTTGCCCGTGGTCCCCGACGTGCTGTGCATCTCCCGCATCTGGCCCATGTCGCCCGTGACGATCTTCGTCGGGTAGCCCTCCCTCACGGTGCTCTTCTCCATGAAGGGGATCTTCACCACGTCGTCCAGGGACTTCAGGTCCTTGGGATTGAAACCGGCGGCGTCGTAGACCTTCTTGAAGTAAGGGTTGCTATTGTAGACATTTGTGACCTGCTTCTTGAGAAGATCGAACTGGAGCTTCTTGAGCTTCTCGACAGGCATGGTCTCGATGTCAGGCTGGAAATAGGGACTCTTGGGATCCTGCTTCCTGGTCTTGATCTGCATGGCTCCTTTTTCTCCTCCCTGTTTGATCTGCGGCGCGCCCACCGCCGATGGGTAACACCGGGGTTGGGGCGGCATGGGCAACGCCTGGGCAGAATGCCCCGTTTGAACGGTTGCCCCCCCGAAAGGGCATCTTGAAGTTGGGCGAAAAGAAAAGAAACGGGTGAACTGCTCCGCCCACCCCCCGCCTAAAACGGCACTTTGTAAGACTAGCGATATGCCGTTTTATTGAGCGACATAGGGACGTTTTTATAACACCGTTTTAACCATGTCAAGGAAAAAGGGCTTCCAAAAGGTCTCAACCCGTTCCCGAAACCGCACCGTGCCATCTGGGAAAGGGACGTGACCTGAAAAACCCTTATTCATGGTAAATTTATGGCATCCACCGGCTCCCGGACCCACGAAAATCCTGCCATCGGGCTCCACCTGCAACCGTCCTGGTGCGTGGTCTTTCCGGACCGGTTTCAATATGGTAATCCGCGTTCTATTTTCGACTGCTCCCGGGAGGGAGTTTCCCGAAGCAAAACACGGCCCGGACGCGTCACGATGCCGGCCGCCGGTCAGACTCTGATGATCTCCCTCTCGGTCACCGTCAGCCGTTCGAGTCCGTCCCCCGTGACGAGGTAGGTATCCTCGATCCCCGTGATCCCGACACCCGGGTGGAAGACCTTGGGCTCAAGGGCGAAGACCATCCCGGGCTGAAGGGGCGCGTCCAGTTTCGGGGCGAGGAAGGGATATTCGTCCACCTCCAGGCCGACGCCGTGGCCCACGAACCGGACCTGTTCCCCCGGCGGCCCCATGAAGCGGTCCGCGATGCCAAGCTCTCCAGCGGCGGCGAGGGCCGTGTCGTAAAGGCTGCTCCACGGCACACCGGGGCGGGCCTTGGCGACCACAAGGTCCTGGATCTCCCTCGCCTGGCGGAACCCCTCGGCGAGATCCTGCTCCAGATCCCCGACGACCATGAGCCTCGTCTGGTCGATGAGGTAACCGCCCACGTTGCCCACGAAGTCCACGCTGACGGGATCCCCCCTCCGGATGACCCTGAATCCCGCGCCCTGGGCGATGGAGGGGTTGACACCGCGGCCGCCGGAGGGCGCGTCGATATGGGACATGAGCGCGGAATGCTCTCCGGTGATGATGTGCCCGTAGAAAAGTTCCTGGTTGAAACCCCGCATGCGCAGGATCCCCTGGTGCCCCAGTTCCCTGGCCCGGCGCTCGAGGCGGGAGGCGAACTCCACCTCCCTCATTCCTTCGGCCAGGACTTCCCTTGCCGTGTCCATGACCCGGCCGACCTGGATCCCGGCCGCCCTGATCCTCTCGATCTCGTAAGGGGATTTGACGGCCCTGACCTCACGGACGAGGGGGCCCAGGTCCACCCATCGGGCGTCCGGGACAAGGCCGGCCAGACGCTGGTAGAGCGCCGCCGGCACCACGTCCAGCTCCATGCCCAGACGCGCCCCGCCGAGGGCCCCCATGTCCCCCAGGACAGGGGTCACCTCCTTCAGGCTTCTGAAGGGCGCCAGGGCGAGGGGGGTTTCGGACCCGGCCCTCTCCGGGGACCTGCGGCAGAGGTAGCGCGGGTCTCCCTCGGCCGGGATGATGAGGATCCCGTCCTGGATGGTGCCGGAAAAGTAGAACCTGTCTATGAGCTGGAGGATGAGGGCAGCACGGAGCTCCTCACGGCGGAGGAGGGACTGGAAACGCAGGATCCTGTCCCTGATCTCGGATTCCGGCGTGATACTGTAGGAAAGGGCTATGTCCTCGAAATTCTGCACGGTCTCCTCCATAACGCATTCCGCGCGAGGGGCTGTCGGGGTGTCGTCCTACCGGAGAAAAGACCGCACGGCGCGCCCTGACCTTCCCCGTGACTCAGATAACCCGTCACCCCTCGGGGACGGGGTGACGCTGAGACGCGGAATCAAAGATCTTTCTCCCTGTCCCCGCGTCGCCCTGCCAGACTGCGTTTCAGGGGTTTTTCAGCAGCCTGCTAGTCAAATCCGACCCACGTCACCCTCCCTTCCTTCCTGGGCGGGACGGGCGGCTCCTTGCCGGGATACCCCACGGGAACAAAGGCGATGAGCTTCAGGTCCTCGACGCCGAGGATCCCGCTGGTCTCCTCCTCGAGGTGGACCGGGTTTGTCATCCAGCAGCCCCCCAGGCCCTCGTAGGCGGCCGCAAGGAGGGCGTTCTCGATGGCCGCCGAGACGGACTGGGTGTCCACGAACTGCCCCTCGTCCGTGTGGGCGCTGTAGAACACCAGCAGCACAGGGGCACCACCGAGGGTCCGGAAGAAGTTGCGCGTGAAGTTGACGACCTTCTCGTCGTAGAGCTTTCTCAGGCTTGGCTCCAGGAAGGGGAAGGACCTGTCGGCCACCTGGACGAGTTCCTCTTTCCGGTCACCGGTGACGACGAAGATCCTCCAGTTCTGCCTGTTCTTCCCGGAGGGAGCCCAGGTGGCAGCCTCGACGATCCTCTCGAGCTTTTCCTTCTCCACGGGCCGGTCGCTGAAAACGCGGCAGCTGCGACGGCTCCTGATGACGTCGTAAAATTCCATGGGTACCTCCTTGCCGGTAGTTGCGTTTGACGTCGAGCGAACGTGCGGGGAAACCATTGCGTGCATGCAGGTGCGCCCGCATGAGGGCGATCCCATCGGTCGCCTCCACGCTCCACCCGTCCACGCACTCACGTGGTGCTGGATCTCAGCCCCGGCTGAGATCCAGCCTCTCCAGCCACCGCCGGGCCACCGAGAGCGGGTCCTCTTCCCTCCGGCCGACCCGGTCGATATCCTCCGAGAACTCCTTCCGGCCGGCGGTCATGAGATGCTGGAGGGATCCGTCCACGACCCCCCTTATGGCTTCGGTGACCGAGTTCAGGGCCAGGGAGCGCCTCCACTCGGCGATCCCGCCTGAGGCCTTGAGATGGCTGAAGTGCCTGTCCATCTCCTCCATGATCCTTCCGGTTCCCTCGCCCCGGGTAGCCACGGACGTCAGGACAGGAGGTTTCCACCCATCCTCGTTGGGCGAAAAGGACACCAGGGTCTGAAGGTCCTTCACCGCCGTCTCGGCCATGGGAAGATCCGCCTTGTTGACGAGGTAGATGTGGGCGATCTCCAAAACTCCGGCCTTCATGGCCTGGATGCCGTCCCCCAGGCCAGGCACGGTGACGAAGATGACGGTCTGGGCCAGGTCCTTGACCTGGACCTCCTCCTGCCCCACTCCCACAGTCTCCAGGAGGATGAGATCGAAACCCGCCGCGTCCAGGAGCGTGAGCAGCTGCTGGGCGGACCTGCTCAACCCTCCCATGTGCCCGCGGGTGGCCAGGCTCCTTATGAAGACGCCCGGGTCGGTGGCGTGCTCCTGCATGCGGACACGGTCCCCCAGGACCGCCCCGCCGGAAAAGGGGCTGGTGGGGTCCACCGCCAGAACGGCGACGCTGAGCCCCCCTGCCCTTCCCTCGCGGATGAGGTTGCTGACGAGGGTGCTCTTCCCGGCACCCGGCGGGCCGGTGATCCCCACGACCCTGGCGTCCCCCCCCATGGAGTGGAGTCTCCTGAGGGCCTCCTCCTTTCCCTCGAGATCATCATCGATGATCCGTGAAAGGCGTCCGAGGGCCCGGGGATCCCTTCGGGCAGCGTCCGCTATGAGGTCATCCAGGCGTGACATGCTACCGCCCCGCTTCCAGACGGTCGCTTCCGTGTCTCAACTGCAGCTTGACCTCCCTGATCCGTTCGGCCGGCATGGCCGCGAACCGCTGGATCCGGCTCATGAGCCGCTCCTCGAACTGCTCAGGCCGGCAGATCTCCTGGAGGAACCCTTCCCTGTAGGCTTCTCCTGCCGGAACCCTCTCCGCTGACAGGAGCCACCTGGCGGCCCTGCGCTGGCCGATGAGGCGCGGCAGCCTCTGCGTGCCCCCGAAGCCCGTGATGAGGCCGAGGTCCGCACCGGGGTGCCCGAAGACGGAACGGGTGGAGGCCATTCTCCAGTCGGCGGCCAGGGCGAGGTCCAGTCCTCCGCCGAGGCAGAAGCCGTCGATCCCTGCCACCACCACCGATGCGCTCCTCTCCAGGAGCCTGAAGATGCCGTTGCCGAGGTCGGAGAAGGTCCGGGCGTCGGTGGGCGTGAGACCGCCGATCTCCCTCAGATCGGCCCCCACCGCGAAGGATCCGCCCTCGCCGACGATGGCCAGGCAGCGGCACTCCGGTACGAGGCAGGACCGCAGCTCAGCGAGGAGGGGTCTCAGCGTGCCGGTGCCCAGCTTGTTCAGACCGCGCCTCGAGGAGAGGAGCACCGAGGCCCACCCGTCCCCCTTGATGGAACGCACGGAGGTGACGGGCAACAGCTACTCCCCGGCCACGGTGCTGATGATGGCGTCGGCGATGCGGGAGGTGGGAGAGCCCGGCGTGAAGACCTCCATGACCCCTGCCTCCTTGAGGGTCTGGATGTCCTCGGCGGGGATGATGCCGCCGACGAACACGGGGATGTCCTCTCCTCCCCTCTCCCTGAGCTGCTCCAGGACCCTGGGCACCAGGGTGAGGTGGGAACCGGAGAGTATGGAAAGGCCCACGGCGTCCACGCCTTCCTGAACGGCCGCGGCCGCGATCTGTTCCGGGGTCTGGTGGAGACCTGTGTAGACCACCTCGAACCCCCTGTCACGCAGGGCGCGGGCCACCACCTTGGCGCCGCGGTCGTGGCCGTCCAATCCTGGTTTGGCGATGAGGACTCTTATCTTTTTCACGATTCCTCCCTCAGATATCGCTCAACCGGTCACGACACGGGGACCCGGGGACCCGGAGACACGGAGAAGGAATTTCCCCGCGTCGCCGCGCCACCGCTTCACCGCGTCACTTCTCGATCCCCTCCCTGGCGGCCACACCCTTGCCGTAGTAGTGCTTGACCTCCCTCATTTCCGTCACGAGGTCGGCTCGCTCCAGCACCTCCCTCGGCGCGTTGCGGCCCGTGAGCACCAGCTCCACCCCGTCCGGCTTCGCGTCGAGGAGGGCGAGAAGGTCCCCCGTCGGGATCATGCCGAGGCTGCTGGCCACGTTGATCTCGTCCAGGACGATGATGTCCCACCGCCCGGCCTCCATCTCGCTGCGGACCTCGCCCAGCGCCGAGCGGGCAGCCTCCGAGGCCTCGGGCGGCACCTCGCCCGGGAAGACGAAACCGCCCGTCCCCCGGGCCCTTATCTCCAGTGCGGGACCGAGGCTCTCCGCCGCGCTCCTCTCCCCTGTGTACTCCTTCTCCGCCTTCAGGAACTGGACGACGAGCACCCGCAGGCCCCTCCCCACGGCACGCAGGGCGAGGCCGAGGGAGGCCGTGGTCTTGCCCTTCCCCGTCCCGGTGTAGACATGGATGTAGCCTCGCCCGATGCCCCTCATCATGCCTGGCTCCGGAGTTCGGTGACGCGTCGATGCGGCGACGCGCAGTGAGCGTATTTTCCCCGTGTCCCCGTTTCTCCGTGTCCCGGTGTCCCGATCATTTCCTGAAGACCGGCTTCCGCTTTTCGAGAAACGCCGTTATCCCCTCCCTGGCGTCAGGCAGTGTGAAACAGTAGGCGAAGGCCTCGCGCTCCAGGGCGAGGCCGGCCTCGAGGCTGGCGTCCATCCCCCTGTTCAGCGTGGACTTGGCCAGTGCCATGGACACGGGGGATTTGGAGGCGAGCATCCGGGCGTACTCCAGGACCTTGTCCTCAAACAGGTCCGTCTCCAAGACAGCGTCCACCAGGCCGAAGGCAAAGGCGTCCTGAGCATCCACGATGCGGCCGGAGAAGATCATCTCCCGGGCCCTGCCAAGCCCCACCCTTCGCGGCAGCCTGATGCAGCCCCCGAGTCCGGGGATGATGCCGAGGTTGGTCTCGGGAAGCCCCAGCCTGGCGTTTTGAGACGCCAGGATAAGGTCGCAGGAAAGAGCCAGTTCCAGGCCGCCTCCCAGCGCGAACCCCTCCACGGCGGCCAGCACCGGCACGGGAAGGGACTCCAGGCGCGTGCAGATGCCCTGCGCCATGATGAGGAACTCCCTCGCCTGGACGGCGTCCATGGCGACCAGTTCGCCCAGGTCGTCCCCGGCGCAAAATCCTGTACCCTTCTGCCCGCTCAGCACCAGGACCCGGACGTCATCCGAACTCTCGACCTGACTGACGGCATCAGAGAGCTGCGCGAACATGGACTGCGTCAGGGAATTGCGCTTTTCCGGCCGGGAGAGGGTGATGGCGCCTATCCCCTCGCTCATTTCGTATCTGACTTCACCTTTGCTCATGGGGATGCTCCTGAACCCGTGTGTGCGTATGTGCGTAAGGCGTGCGTCCGAAAGATCATAAATCGCCTATGACGCATTCACCCTCCACGCACGCACGGCATCCTTCGGCTGGCTTATTCCACCTCATCCACGGACTGGACATCGAAACCCAGTCCCTTGAGGGCGTCCACCACCCCCGACATTTCGGACTGGTCCAGGTGGAGGATCACCGTCTGGCGACCGGCGTGGGGGCTCTCCATGGAGAGCATGCTCTTGATGAACTTGCCCCTCTCCTTGACCGCCCTCACGATGTCCACCAGGAGTTCTCCCCGCCCCCGCTCCATCTCGAGGGTGATCCGTTTTCCCGGGCTGTCCATTCCCAGGATCTTCATGAGGATCCGGAACATGTCCCGATTGGTCAGGATCCCCACGACCTTTCCCTTGTCCACCACCGGCACCGCGCCGATGCCCCTGGTCTCCATGACCTTGGCCACGTCCTCGACGTGGTCTTCGGGAGCGCACGTGACCACCTTCTTTTTCATGACGTCGCGGATCTTCATCTTGGAAAGCAGGTAGTGGACCTCGTGTATGGACAGATCCGTGGCCTTGGAGGGGGCCGCGTCCCTGATGGTGTTCAGGCTCACGATGCCCACGAGCATCCCCTGATCCACCACGGGGATGTGGCGGATGCCCTGTTCCTGCATCGTCTTGCGCACGTCGATGAGGAAATCGTCGGGGTGAACCGTTACCACCGATCGCGTCATGTAATCCCTGGCGAGCATGAGTGCCTCCTGGATCAGGTCCTGATGTGCCCCGGTTCCCGCCCATTGCGGGAGGCCGGGGGGCCTGCAAACGGGCGCCGCTTATTCTGAGACGACTGCGGTCCGCAAGTCCCTCACGGCAAAGGTAACAGCCAATTTTCCACCGTGTCAACTTCGGGCGGGGGCACCGGTGGGAACCGCCTCGTGAGCGCCGCGTGACAGGGGTTGTATCTTGACAGGAAACGGCCAATAGCGTAACTGTAGAGGGCTTTTTTGTCCATAGAAATCAAACAGTGTTCTAGGACCTTGCCGGTCTTGTATCCCGGGAGAACTCGAAGGCTTGCCCATTCTCGAGCTCAAAGACGTCTACCTGCATTTCGGCGGCATCATGGCCCTGAACGGAGTCAATTTCGAGGTCCGGGAGGGCGAGATCTTTGCCATCATCGGCCCCAACGGTGCAGGGAAAACCAGCATCTTCAACTGCATCTCCGGCCTCTACTCACCGGACAGGGGGCAGATCTTCTTCCGCGGCAAGGACATCGTCAAAATGCCGCCCTTTCGCAGGGCCCAGCTGGGGCTGGCCCGGAGCTTCCAGAACATAGAGCTCTTCAAGGGGATGACGGTCATCGACAACCTCATGCTGGGCCGACACATCCACATGCGGTCCAACCTCCTGACGGGTGGCCTGTGGCTGGGCAAGGCCCGCGGCGAGGAGATCACGCACCGGGAAGTGGTGGAGGAGATCATCGACTTCCTCGAGATCCAGGACATCAGGAAAAAGACGGTGGGAACCCTGGCCTACGGCCTCCAGAAGCGGGTGGAGCTGGGGCGCGCCCTGGCCCTCGACCCGCAGGTCCTCCTGCTGGACGAACCCATGGCCGGGATGAACGTGGAGGAGACCGAGGACATGGCCCGTTTCATCCTCGACATCAACGAGGAGCGCGATATCACCGTCGTGCTCATCGAGCACGACATGGGAGTGGTCATGGACATCTCCGACAGGATCTGCGCCCTGGACTTCGGCGAGAGGATCTCCCTGGGCAAACCCTCCGAGATCCAGGCGGACCCGAAGGTCATCGCGGCCTATCTGGGGGAGGAGGAGATGATCTAGCAGAAAGTGGAAGGTTGAAAGTGGAAAGGTTCATCATCTCACTCGGTGATGATCTCTTCCTGCCTGTTACTTTCCGCTTTTCACTCGAGTTCACTATGTTTTCGAAAAAGAAAAACAGAATCGTCGACACCATCGAGATCTCCTCCTCGGACACCCTTCCCAAGCTGCTGCTGCGCAACGCGCGCTCCTTCGGCAGCAGGAAGGTGGCCCTGCGGGAGAAGGAGTTCGGCATCTGGCAGTCCTTCACCTGGCAGGACTATCTGGACCACGTGAGGCATTTCAGCCTCGGTCTGGTCAGCCTGGGCCTGGTGAAGGACGACAAGGTGGCCATCGTGGGTGACAACAGGCCCGAGTGGGTCTTCAGCGAGCTCGCGGCCCAGAGCGCCGGCGCCGTCCCTCTGGGGATCTACCAGGATTCCACTTCCAAGGAGGTCGGTTACATCATCGACCACTCCGACGCCAAGTTCGTCGTGGCCGAGGACCAGGAACAGGTGGACAAGATCCTCCAGCTGCGTGACAGCATCCCCAAGGTCCAGAAGGTGATCTTCACGGATCCCAAGGGGATGCGCAGCTACAGGGACGAGTGGCTGATGGACTTCCGTGAGGTTGAGGCCCTCGGCCGCGACCTGGACAACCGGAACCCGGAGCTCTTCAAGGAGATGGTCCGGGACACGGAGGGGAAGGACCTCGCTCTCATCGCCTACACCTCGGGCACCACCGGCTTCCCCAAGGGCTCCATGCTCTCGCACACCAACATGCTCAAGATGGCCAGCAACCTCATCAGGGTCGATCCCAAGCACGAGGACGACGAGTTCGTCTCCTTCCTGCCGCTGCCGTGGATCGGGGAACAGATGATGGGGGTGGCTTCGGCCCTCCTGGGGGGGTTCACGGTCAACTTCCCGGAGGAGCCCGGAACTGTGACCGAGAACAGGCGCGAGATCGCTCCCAACGTCTTGTTCTCCCCGCCCATGATCTGGGAGAACCTCGCGGCATCCATACAGGTCAGGGTCATGGATGCCAGCCCCCTGAAGAGGCTGGCCTTCAACATCGCCCTCCCCATCGGCTACAGGATGGCGGACTGCAAGTTCGAGAAAAGGGAGCCCTCCCTCTGGCTGAAGGCCCAGTACCTTTTCGCCTACCTGCTGGTCTTCCGCGCCCTGAAGGACCGTCTGGGCTTCACCAAGCTCAGGTCCGCCTCCACAGGGGGGGCGGCCCTGGGACCCGACACCTTCCGGTTCTTCCACGGGCTGGGCGTGAACCTGAAACAGATCTACGGCCAGACGGAGATCTCCGGCATCTCCTGCATCCACTACGACGGGGACATCAACTTCGACTCCGTGGGCAAACCCATTCCCGAGACCGAGATCATCATCTCCGAGGACGGGGAGATCCTCTCCAGAAGTCCCAGCGTGTTCTCAGGCTACTACAAGAACGACGAGGCCACTGCCCAGACCCTGCGGGACGGGTGGCTGCACTCCGGTGACGCGGGGATGTTCACCGAGGACGGGCATCTCGTGGTCATCGACAGGGTCAAGGATGTCATGAAGATGGTGGACGGCACCATGTTCAGCCCCCAGTTCATCGAGAACAAGCTCAAGTTCTCCCCCTACATCAAGGAGGCCGTCTGCATCGGGCACGAGAGGCCCTACATCACCGCCATCATCAACATCGACATGCCCATCGTCGGGAAGTGGGCCGAGAGGCAGCACATCGGATACACCACCTACACCGACCTGTCCGCCAAGCCCGAGGTCTACGGCCTCATCGAGGGCGAGGCCGCCAAGGTCAACAGGGACCTGGCCCGGATCAACGAGACCTCCACCATCAGGAAGTTCGTCCTCCTGTACAAGGAACTGGACGCCGACGACGACGAGCTCACCAGGACCAAGAAGGTCCGGCGGGGGTTCATCGGGGAGAGATACCGCGAGGTCATCGAGGCCATGTACACCGACAGTACGGGGATCCCCATCGACACCACCATCACCTACCAGGACGGGCGCAAGGCGCGCATCAAGACGACAGTGCTCATCAGGGAAATGAGCGGCGGCGGAGGCGTTTGAAATGCAGGAGGTCTGGTTCCTTCTACAGCTGGTCATCCAGGGGCTCGCCATCGGGAGCGTCTACGCCCTCGTGGCCCTGGGCTTCGTCCTCATCTACAAGGCCTCCTCGGTCATCAACTTCGCCCAGGGCGAACTCCTCATGGTGGGGGCCTACGTCTGCCTGGCCATGCTGACCACCATGCAGGTGCCCTTCTGGGCCGGCTTCCTCATCACCCTGGCCTTTTCGGTGATCCTGGCCCTGGCCATCGAGCGGGTGGTTCTGCGCCCCATGATCGGTGAGCCGGTCATCTCCATCATCATGATAACCATCGGCCTGTCCGTGCTCCTCAAGGCCGTCGTGTCCGCCATCTGGGGCACCCAGATCAGGGTCTTCCCGACCATCTTCCCGCAGACGCCCATCCACGTCGGGCAGATCGTCGTCTCCCAGGTCTTCATCTACACCTTCCTGGCCTCCATGGTCTTCCTGGTCCTCTTCGCCTTCTTCTTCAAGTACTCCCGGATGGGCATCGCCATGAGGGCGGCAGCCAACAGCAACCAGGTGGCACTGTCCATGGGCATCAGCGTCAAGAAGGTCTTCGCCATCTCCTGGTGCGTGGCCGCCGTGGTCTCGGCCGTGGGCGGCATCCTCAT
>CP070682.1:1653328-1661729 GCA_020352595.1 bacterium
GCCGAGCTGTTCGGTGAGGTCCACGAGCTCCATGCCGAAGCGTGTGTCCGGTCGGTCTATGCCGAACCGGTCCAGGGCCTCTCCATAGGAGAGCCTGGGGAAAGGTCTGGGCACCTCGACGCCCAGCGCGGAGGAAAAGATCTCGATGATCATCCTTTCCATGACATCGAAAAGGCCGTCCTCCGTGATGAAGGACATCTCGACGTCGATCTGGGTGAACTCCGGCTGGCGGTCGGCCCTCAGGTCCTCGTCCCTGAAGCAGTGGACGATCTGGAAGTAGCGGTCGTATCCGGAAACCATGAGGAGCTGCTTGAACAGCTGCGGGGATTGGGGCAGAGCGTACATCAGACCATGGTGTATACGGCTCGGCACCAGGTAGTCACGGGCCCCCTCCGGTGTGCTCTTGGTCAGGAAGGGCGTCTCGATCTCAAGGAACCCCTCCTGGAAGAAGAAGTCCCTGACCTTCTTGCTGACGAGGGACCTGAGGATCATGTTGTCCTTGAGCGTGTCCCTTCTCAGATCCAGGTAGCGGTACTTGAGCCTGACGTTCTCGGCCACTTCCCTGCCCTCCCGTTCGTCGACGGGGAAGGGCGGGGTGAGGCTCGAGTTCAGAACACGGAGTTCATCCGCGATGACCTCGATCTCCCCGGTGGCCAGGTCGGGGTTCCTCATGCCCTCCGGGCGGGCCAGAACCTCGCCCCTGACCGCGATGACATATTCCGATCGCAGGCTGTCGGCCTTTCGGTGGGACGTCGCATCGCGTTCGGGGTTGAACACCACCTGGGTCACTCCCCACCTGTCCCTGAGATCCACGAAGACGAGACCCCCGTGGTCCCGCCTCCTGAGCACCCAACCCATGAGAAGCACCTGCTCCCCGATGTTCCCGGCTGTCAGGGTCCCGCAATTGTGTGTCCTGCTCCAGTCGCCGAGTAGGTCCAGTACATCCGACGCTTTTTCCAAGGTGTCCTCCTGACGAGCAAAGGGCCTCGCCGGTTATCCGGTTACAAGGCCCGTGATTGCGCTGATTTCCGGCCCCACCCCTCCGGCCGATATGTGCCGCGGCTAGGAAGAGGTCTTTTTCAGCCTCTGGATCATCACCTGCTGCTGCTGGATCTCCAGGGACAGAGAGGCCAGATTGAGCAGAATCTCCAGGGAATCGATGTCCCTGGGCTGTATCCCTCCCGGGACGACGTCACAGTAGAGGAGAGCCACGACGATGTTCTGCACCAGGATCGGGAGGACCACGACGTACCCCGGGGACGGGTCTCCCAGCATGGCGCTCAAACCGCTGCCCAGGTCCTTACCCGGATTTTCGGCCGTGACCATCTGCTTTGAGTCCACGGTCTTCTTGAGCAGCGGTGAATCAGCCAGGCTGATGTTAAGATTCTTGACCGCCTTGGCGAAGTCCCCCTTGCCGGGCCTTCGATCACCGCCGTAAAAACCTGTGAGGTTGTCCCTCCTGACGAGGAGCACCGCGCACCGGTCCACCTCCCGGGAAGCGAAGTTCACCATGACCTCGGCCATGTTGCCCAGACTCTTGTCCCTGACCATCTTGTGGCTGGTGTCCGAGAGGAATCGGATGTCGCCGGCATCGCGCTGGACCACCTCTCCCACCTTCTGCAGTTCCTCCCGCGACTGTATGAGCTGCGACAGCAGCTCCTCCCTCAGGATGTTCTGCTGGTCCCTCTCGAAGTAGATCTCGTGACGCTGGATGACGTTCTGGATGCAGAGGGCCACTTCCTCGATGAAGAGGTTGAGCTGCTCTTCCAGGTGGTCCGGTCCCACCTCTTTCCTCTCCGGCTTGTTGATGTAGTAAGTGGCGCCGAGAAACAGGGCTCTCCTCCGGATGGTGGCGTCCGGGTAGGCCGTGTTGACGATGACGGGAACGTGGCTGTGGGTCTTCTGGATCTCCTCGAGGAGCTCCAGTCCCCCGAAGATCCCCTTTCCGCTGAGGGTGGGCATGATCAGATCGGAGATCACGATGGGTATCTTCCCGGTGGCCTCGTACTCGGACATCTTCTCCAGGGCCTTCTGGGGCGATTCCACCGCGTCGACGTCGAATCCGAAGCTCAGCAGTTTGTCCTTGAACAGTTCCCTCATGAGCATCTCGTCCTCCACGAGGAGAACGACTTCCTGGGGTTTGAGCTCCCTCAGTTTCTGGCTCACCCTCCTGACCGCCTGCAGGATCTCTTCCTTGATCTCGCCCTCGATCTTGTCCCGGCTGGGAACGATCTGATCGATGGCCCACTCGTCCTCCACGGCTGATGTCAGCTGAGCGCCACGCTTGGCAAGCTCATCAAAGGGCAGATGTTCCAGGGGCTCTCCCGGGACATCCTCGGCCGGTTCCACGCGGTACAGACCTTCGTTGCCCCAGGAGAAAAGGTGAACGAGGGACTCTTCCAGGACGTTCTTCATGGCGTTGTCGAGGGTCTCCTTGTCCACCACCGCCTGTTCGATGAGGATCTCGCCGATGAAGGCCCCCTTCCCCTTCTGTTTCTGGACGGAAAGCGCCGTCTGGAGCTCCTTTTCGGTGATGATGTTCTTGCTGACCAGATGCCTTCCCAGCCGGCTTCGCACCCTCGGCTCCCTGACTTGAACCACCTTCCCCTCCTTGAAGGTGATGGACGCAAGACCCGTCTTTCCCTTGAGAGTGACTGTACCGGTGAAGGACCGCTCCTGGCTGCCCTTGAGTAACTTGACCAGTTCGGTGCTCTTGAGACTCCCTGATGTACTCATGGCACTGCTCCTTTCACCGGCGGCATGGTTTCCTTCTCCAGCGCCGCCAGAAATACCTTGCTGTCCACCGCCCTCTGCTCCCCCGTGGAGAAATCCTTGACCTGGAGTTGCCCCGATCCCAGCTCCTCATCGCCCAGGATGATGACACGGGTGGCCCCGGCCCTGTCGGCGCTTCGAAGCTGCGCCTTGAGACTCCTGTCCTCGAGATCGGTCTCCACGATGAGCCCCATCCCCCTGATCCGGTCAGCCAGGGCCTGGGCCGGCACCCTGGCGCTGCCGGTTGCCGCGGCCACGAAGAAATGGGGAACCGGCAGCCGGAGGCCACCCCGCTCTATGATCAGCGCCAGCCTTTC
Source organism: bacterium (assembly GCA_020352595.1). Lineage (GTDB taxonomy): Bacteria > BMS3Abin14 > BMS3Abin14 > BMS3Abin14 > BMS3Abin14. Next base: position 1,656,418 of record CP070682.1, read on the forward strand.
CAGGCCGATGGCAAAACCGATGCCCGGCGTATCTCCTCCGATCTCCCTCGCGAGGCCGTCATATCTGCCCCCGGCGGCCACGGCATTCTGAGCGCCCAGGCGCTCGCAGACGGCCTCGAAGGCCGTCCTGTTATAGTAGTCCAGGCCGCGGACGATGCCGTGGTCCACCTCGAAGGGGACTTCCAGCTCCTTGAGGGTCTGCCTCACGCGCGTAAAATGCGCGTCGCAGGCCTTGCAAAGATAATCCAGGACAGCGGGCGCTCCCCTGAGGGCCTCCCTGCAGGAAGGCACCTTGCAGTCCAGGACCCTGAGTGGGTTGCTCTGGATCCTGCGCACACAGTTGGAGCACAGCGCGCCGGCGACTTTCCCCAAAAATCCTGTGAGTGCGTCCCTGTAGGAGGGCCGGCACTCGACACAACCGAGGGAGTTGACGAGGATGCGCACATCCTCGACCCCGAGCCTTACGAAGAGCCTGTACAGGAGGTCGAGGACCTCCGCGTCCACCAGCGGGCCCTCTCCTCCGATGGCCTCCAGTCCGATCTGGTAGAACTGCCTGTACCTCCCCTTCTGCGGCCTCTCGTAACGGAACATGGGGCCGGTGTAGAAGATCTTGGCGATACCCCCCTGCGCCTTCCAGCCCCCCTCGAGGTAGGCCCTCACCGCGGAGGCGGTACCCTCGGGTCTGAGCGTGATGCTGGCGCCGTTGCGGTCCTGGAACGTATACATCTCCTTCTCGACGATGTCCGTCGACTCGCCGATACCCCTGGCAAACAGTTCCGTGGCCTCGACGATGGGAAGCCTGATCTCGCGGTAACCGAAGAGCTCGAAGTGTTCCCTCGTCCGATCCTCCACGTGCCGCAGGATGTAGGCCTCTTCAGCCGGGATGTCCCTGAACCCCCGGATAGCCTTTATAAGCCTGCTCATGCGGAATTATCCACGAGGGACTTCGGAGTCCCTGGCGGGGCCGGCGGGACCGTTGAGGCTGTGTTCCCCCGGAGTGGCCACGTAGACGATGTTCTTGCGCCCGTACTTGCCCCGATACATCGCCTCGTCGGCGAGGTGAAGAAGTTCGACCTTGCTCACTCCGTGTTCCGGATAGGAGGCGACCCCTATGGAGACGGTGAGCTTGATGTTGTACCCCTCCTTCTCCAGGAAGTTGTGTTCCTCCACCATCTGCCTGATCCTCTCGGCAACGATCATGGCGCCCTTGGAGTTGGTGTCCGTCAGGACGATGATGTACTCGTCACCTCCGTACCTCGCCACGGCGTCGACCTTCCGGACGGCACTTTTGAGCAGACCGGCCAGTTCCACCAGGATCTTGCTGCCCAGAAGATGACCGTGATGGTCGTTGACCCGCTTGAAGGAGTCCAGGTCCAGGAACAGCACCGACATGGACGAATTCAGCCTCTGGGCACGGACCAGCTCACGGTCGAGGATGTTGTTGAGGTACCGGTAGTTGAAGACATTGGTCAGGTCGTCGGTGATGGTGAGTATCTTCGCCTGGGAGTAGAGCATGGCGTTCTCGAGGGCCGCGCTGGCGTGCTCACAGAGAAAGGAGGCCACACGCAGCTCCCTGTCCCCGAAGGCGTCGCGTTTTTCCGTGTCGAAGAAGACGACCATGCCCACCAGGTCGTTCTTGTTGCGCAGGGGGATGAAGAGAAGGGACTGGATATTGTCTGTGCTGGACCTGTAGCGCACGGTGACGGCGGAGGGCTTTTGAGTGACCAGGGGGGTGTTGATGTTGGAAAGCTGTTCCCCGAACTCCTCGAACAGTTTTCTGTCCAGCTCTTCATTGTCGTCGGCGTCGAACCCCTCGGACAGGATGATGTTGGAATCGCCGTGCTCCTGGTTCACCACGTAGAGGAAGCCCCTCGTGGCTCCCGTTTCCTGGATCATGAGGTCGAAGATGACCTGATAAAGCTCCTCGATCTCTATGGTTCGCGAGATCCGGCTGCTCACATCGTAGAGTTTGAGGCTGTTCCTGAGCTCCTTGTTCTCCTCGGCAAGTTTGGCCTGCTCCAGCGCCCGCTTGACAATGATCTTGAACTCCACCGGGTTCAGGGGCTTCCGGATGTAATCGAGCGCCCCCATCTTCATGGCCTTCACGGCGCTCTCGATGGTGCCGTATCCGGTGATGAGGATCGTTTTCAGGCCCGGGGCCTCGAGACGGAGCTGATCCACCAGATCCAGGCCGGTCTTTTCCGGCATTACGAGGTCGGAAATGACGAGGTCCACACCGCCCCTGCGGATGATCTCCATGGCCCCGTCAACGTCCTCGGCTTCCACGACGTGGAGGTCATCGTCCTCCTCGAGGATCTGCCTGCAGAACGTCCGGGAGAAACGATCGTCATCGACGACCAGTATCTTCGATCTGGACATGGGTTCTCCCTGGAGATAACTTCTCTAAAGATATAGAAAATAAAAGTTTTCACTATCAGAACGAACCGTCATTGTCAATAAGGTCGGGAGTTTGTCGAAGAGCCCCTCCCCTTCCTGTCCCATGATTATATCCCCATCGCCGGTAAATAGAAGCCTGAATCCGGCCTTCCGGAACCACCGCACGACCTTCGCGGAGGGCAGCTTTCCCTTCCCCGGTGGGGCCGAGGGGCAGACCACGGTCACCCATCCGCCCCCCGCCGGGCGCTGCAGGGCGTCTTCGAGCCCTTCGGGCGGAAACCCGACGCCGCTGCCGTGATGGGGAAGTTTCAGCAGCTCAATGGCGCCGACCTTTTCCAGGGAGTTTCTGACCTTGTCCCACGGAGCGTCGCCCGTGAAAAGAGCTGTGAAACCCGGCCTTCTGAGCGCCAGCTGCAATGACGCGGCGTTCTCGTCCCCGTTCTTCGGCCCTGCGACCCCCGGTTCGAGTATCTCGAAATCGAGGGTGGACACACGGACCTTCCGGCCTGCTCTCACGAACTGGACCCTGGTCCCGTCCGGCAAGGTGGAAAGCAGCCGGTCCCACCTCTTACCCGCTGCGCCGGGCAGAAAGATCGCGCCGACGGGCCACCTCTGCGAGATCTGCCCGACTCCCCCCACGTGGTCAGGGTGGTCATGGGACAGGAATATGGCGTCGATACGGGCGATCCCAATGTTCTGAAGGGCCCTCTCTACAGGGGCCATCCTGCCCGGGGCTCCCTTGGGGCCGCAGTCCACGAGGACCGTCCTCCCGTCGACCCGGATGATGGTCCCGTCGGCCTGTCCGATGCCCGGGAAGTGGATGGTCATCCGGTCGGCATGGGCCATCTGGTCGAGCTGCTGGACCGTCACACCGGCCAGTGCCGCCGACAGGAAGAGGAGCAGACCGGTACCGGTACCGAACCCCCTCCTCCACCAGCAGATCAGGGCCGCAACCCCCGCGACAGATACCGCAGCGCAACCCGTCCACGCCAGGGGAAGGAACGCGGCCGGTATGGACGAGAGGTGACCGACCATACTCATCACCGGCCCGGCCGCCCATGTCCAGGAACCTGCCGCGGCCTTGACAGGAAACCGGGGGATCATGGAGGCCAGGTCCAGCAGGACGGCAGCAGGGATGAGGACCAGGCTGAAGGCCGGCCCGGCCAGCGTGTTGGCGAGCGGGGCCGCCAGGGGGACGCCCCGCGCGCACCAGACCGCCACGGGGAGGGTAAAGAGGATGGCTCCCGTGGCCGCCCTCATGCACACCCGGAAAAATCCCCTTTCCCCTCCCCGGGACTCCACGATGCCCGCAACTGCCAGAGCCGAAAGGAGGAGGGCCATGTCGGGTTGTCTCCTTTCCAGGAGGACGATAACCAGGACGCACCATGAAAGGACTCTCCTTGGACAGGGGTGGCGCCCCAGCGGCAGGGCTGCCCAGGTCAGGAACAGGAACAGTCCTGCCCGGAGGGCCGAACTGCTCATGCCGGTGAAGGAGAGGTACAGCAGCCCGGCGGCCCCGCCCACGGCCATGCCCGGCAGTGCTTTCCATCCTGTCAGACCCCTCCCTCGTGCTGACCCGGCCAGGCGAACCAGCAGTACCGGGACCAGCAGGCAGGCCGCAAGATGGACACCGGAAATAGCCACAAAGTGGTAGGTACCCGTCCTCTTCATGGCGTTCTGAAGGCTGGCGTCCACGCGCCACCTCTCCCCCAGGCTAATGGCCCCCAGAAGCCCCGACAGAGGGTCATCAGAACCATCCAGGATCTCCATCAGCCGCCGGCGTCCGGCTGCCGTTAAGGATGGTCCACTTGTCAGGGGCAGCAGGCCGTCTCCTACAAGCCGGGCCCTGACGGGTTCCGTGACCTTCCCCCTTCCCGGAGGCCTCTCCAGGGAGGCCCTCAGCAGGACCATGCTGCCCGCTGGTATCGACGGCATTTTCCGGACAATGGCCTTTACTTCGAAATGCACGGTTTCGATGACCTCCGACAGGACGCCATCCACCCGGACCGTGATTTCACTGCCTTCATAGAGCGTCGGCCGGACCCCGGTGAGCCGCCCCCTCAGGGTGAGATCCTTCTCCACCCATGCAGAGAGTTCTGACCTGAGTGGGGCCAGGGCCTCCTTTGCCAGCCCGGCGGCGAAGCCGGCCGCACCCATGGCCAGTCGGGACGGATGAAGCCAGGCCGCCACCCCCATTACGGGCAGGGACGCCATGATCAGCGGGCGTGCCCGTTCCATCAATGCACGACCTGCCGCACACCCGGTCATGAGTGAGACCGCGAGGATGGCGGCGGCTGCCGGATGGGCCCGGGTCGGACTCCCATGCACAGTATGACGACGGCGCAGGATCACGCCCCGAGGAGGAGCAAGATCGATGCCAGACGCAGGAAGCCTCCAGAGGGAGTACATGGGAAGGGAGCGGTTCCGCCTTTGCCCTTTGGCCTTTCACCTTTGCAGGCTCCTTCCCGGTCTCTCCCGCTCCCGCCGTTCTTTGCGCCCGACAAAAAAAGCGGCCCATGAGGCCGCCGGAGTATTGCCATCCTGTGTACCCTTCCCTCTGGGATCTTCTACTTCTTCCTGAACCTCCCGAAAAAGCCCTTCTTCTTCGCATCCGGTCCTTCCGGCTGACCCTCTGTGCTCAGGTCAAGGTCGAGGCCCGGGGGAGGGGCCACGGGGTCGTACGCGGCAGCAGGTTCCTCCTGCCCGGGGCCGGCCTGTTCCTCCTCCCCGGCCTCCTCCACGGTCTCGTCAACGACGGGGTCCGGTTCGGACAGATGAAGCTCCTCGCCCGAGAATCCTCCTCCGACGGTGACCTCCAGATCCTCCGGGGACACATCGGGTTGTACCGGCGCATCGGGGGTGGTAGGAAGGTCCGGCTCCGGGGCCTGAGATGGTGTCGGAAGGGTTTTGGAAAC
>CP070682.1:1661829-1668310 GCA_020352595.1 bacterium
CGCTCGAAAAGAGCGTCGGTGGCGGAGGCAAAACCAACAAGGGGGCTGTCAAAATAGCGCCTCCCCTCCTCGTCCCGGTTCCCGGCACCGGTCAGCACGAAGCTCTGGATCTCCATCACGATCTTTTCCCGGATGTCCATGGACCCTCCCGGTCCGGCTGTGCGGCCTTCCCGATTTTCCTATACTTTACGTGGGCCGGCAAGGCCAGCGAGCGGTCCCTTGCGCCGGGAGTGCCATATGGGACCTGTGCACGCCCCCGCTCCATGCCCGAAACAGCCCCCCGGGACTGAACAACTACCCTTTTTTCGCATAAACCGACAGCAACAACATATGTGTAATTTATATAATAATTAACATTATTAACATGACGCGCCCTGTCGGGTATAATTACAAGTTTGTAATTATAGGGCCCGGCCCTGTCCGGGCGGTTGCGATTTATGTCAGCGATTTCAATGTGTTAAGGCTCAAGGGCGGGTCTGGAAATACGGCCTGGTATTTGCATCCAGCGTCAGGCAGGAGGTGACGGCGCCCACGTGCGTGTGTTTCCCGGCTTTGGACATGCTGCGAGGGCGTCGAAAGGGAACCCATGGGCAGAAAGCGGATCCTCATCGTTGACGACAACGAATTCTTTCTCCGGCAGCAGACCACCTATCTGCAGCGGAGCAGTTTCGACATCTCCAGCGCCGTGACGGGGAAAGAGGCCCTCCGGAAGGCACGGAAGCTGCTGCCGGACCTCATCCTCCTGGATCAGATCCTCCCCGACAAGAGCGGACAGGACGTCTGCCGGGAACTGAAGAAGGATCCCGTAACCGCTTCCATGCCCATCATCATAGTCAGTTCAGGCGACAGGGAGACGTCCAGGGCCAGGACCGCCGAGGCAGGCTGTGACGGACTCATATTCAAACCCATCCGCAGGGACCTTCTGGTGACCATGGTTGAGGAGCTGCTGGGTGTAGCCACGCGACGGTGGAGCAGGGCTGCCGTGTCCCTGCCCTGCACGGTGCGCAATGGCGAGGAGCAGGTCACATCTACGCTGTACTCGCTGAGCGGAGGGGGCGTCTTCGTGGCATTGGAAGGATCGCCCATGCCGGGGGACATCCTCGGGCTCGTCTTTCGTCTGCCGGGGGATGGAGAGGTTCTGTCTGTGCGTTCGGCTGCGGTGGTGTGGAGGGGCAGGTACATGGAGATGGGACCCGAGGGAGTGGGCCTGAGGTTCCTCACCATCGATGCGGCTGACCAGGAGCGCATCGATACCTACGTCCTGTCCCTATCCGATCGCCCCTGAATACGCCACCCGGACCCGTGGGACGGCCCGTGGTCCTGCAGGGCAGGAGCGAGGGACCGGGTCCATGGGTTCTTGCCGGCTCCTCCCACATCCGGCCGACGCCGATGTATAAGGTGGTGGAAGAACCAACCAAAAACCATTACAATCTGCGCCATGAAAGCCCTTCCAGCAGCGGCCCTCCTCCTGGCGCTCCTGCTTCCCCAAAACGCGCCCGCCCAGGCGCAGGCAAACCTTCCCGGGGCCTTCGGGGAAGCCCCCGGCTACCGGTTGACCGGGAGCCCCGGGGTGTGGACGCCGGAGACCATGTTCGAGCACATCAACGGCGAGGCCGAACTGCTCAAGCGGTACGGGGCGCTGTCCCTGACCTACGCTCTCTACGAGAGCGCAGACGGCAGCTCTGTGTCCGTGGACCTCCTGGACATGGGTGCGAGCGTCAACGCCTTCGGGCTGTTCAGGCTCTACGCCGGGTGCGAGGGCGAGGAATACCTGGAGTCGGGCGCCACGGTGCTGGCCGGAGATTTCACCTTCTATGCCATGAGGGGCAGACACTTCCTGCGGGTTGACGCGCAGAGGGCGGACGGGGGCGAGGCCCGGCCCCTCGTCGACGCCTTTCTTAGGGCGGCAGCCGGCAGCCTGGGGGCCCCGGAACCTCTGCCCAAGGCGGCCCAGGTGCTGCTGTCTCTGGCGCCTGCAAAGTGCGAGGTCGCCTACCATCCGGAGGATGTGGACTACGACATGAGGGCTGGCCCGGGATACACCTGGACCGGGCAGGACGGGTCCCGTTATTTCCTGAGGATCATGGACTCGGCCGAGGAGGCCGAGCTGTTCGCCCCTGTGCTCAGGGACCGCGGCGCTCCCACCGTCCTGGTCTGGGGCAACGGCATCGCCTGGCCCCGGGAGCGTTTGCCGGGCTCGTCGGCCTATCTGAAGAGGGTGCTCATGAAAACGGTGAAGTGGTGACGGAGGAACCTTTGGGGGCCTGAGTATGGACCAGGATCGCCGCCAGTTCATCAGGAAAGCCGCCGCCTTCCTGGCGGCCTGGGCCGCGCCGGTCAGGCTTTGGGCAGCGGACCAGGCCCCCATGCCCGCAAGGACCCTCGGCAGGACGGGAGCCAGAGTCTCGGCCCTGGGTTACGGGGCCATGCAGTGCTCCGACCCGGACACCATCCGCCTCGGCCTGGAATCCGGCATCACCTACGTCGACACCGCCGACTGCTACATGGGGGGCCGCAACGAGAGGATCGTCGGCCGGGCCATGGACGGGATGAGGGAAAAGGTGTTCGTGGCCACCAAGGTCCACATCGGCAACGAGCCGCGCATGCGGTCCTCGGTGGAGAGGAGCCGCGCTTCCCTGGGTGTCCAGACCGTGGATCTCATGCAGATCCACGGGGTGTCCTCCCCCATCCAGGTCGGTGACAAGGGAGTCCAGCGGATCATGGAGGCCATGAAGGGCGATGGCCTGTTCCGCTTTGCGGGCGTGACCACGCACTCCAACCAGGAGCAGGTGGTCAGGGCGGTGACGGGCGACGGCTACTACGACACCGTCCTCGTGGCGGTGAACTTCCGCTCCCCCGACTCCCTGTTCAGGGCCATCGAGGACGCGGCGCGAGCCGGTGTGGGCATCATCGCCATGAAGACCCAGAACGGGGGCTTCAGGGACCAGGGGCTTCCGGGTCTCAACCCCCACCAGGCGGCTCTGCGCCGGGTGCTGGAGATGCCCGGTATCGCCACCGCGGTGCCCGGCATGCTGACACGGGACATGGTCCGGGAGAACGTCGCCGCGGTCACCGGCGCCGGAGGGCTCGCGGACACCCTGACGCTGGAACTCTACCGGGCGCAGCTGACGGGCAGGGCCTGCGCCTTCTGCTCGACGTGCCTGGAGCAGTGCCCGGAGGGAACGGGCGGCCTGGACGCTGTGCGCATCGCGACATACGGGCGAGGGTATGGGGACGGTCGCCTCGCCAGGGAGATGGCTGCTGAAGTGGCGGGGGCACTGAGGGCCTGTGCTGCTTGCCCGGGGTGTGTGGTCCGGTGCTCCCAGGGCATCAACATCGCCCTGGCGGCAAAGGAAGCCTTGGGGTTCCTGGACGGTTGAGGACGGCGGGCGTTCAGGCGGCCCTGCCGCGCAGCTGTCAGAGGAGGCGGCTGGGCTCCGTCTGCCGGGGCACCTTCACCACCAGGATGCGCAGGGTCGCTCCGCTCTCGTTGTACCAGCAGTGGGGCACGCGGGCCGGGCTGTCGATGAGGGTGTCCGCACCCACCTCACGCCTCTCCTCCCCGATCTCAACAATGCCTGTACCCTGGAGGACGAAGAAGATGACGTCCACCGGCGTGGCGTGCTTCCTCAGCCGCTCGCCCGGCTGGAGGGTAATGACCACCGCCTGGGCGTGCTCCGTGTCGTAGAGCTTCCTGGCGTCCACCCCGTGGGGGTTGGGGAACACGGCCGTGTCCGACACCGTGATGATCCTCATGGGCGCGCCCCCGTCTCCCGCGATTCGTAGCGCTCGACCATCCGCCTGTAGCGATGGGTGAAGTCGGAGGGTACCGATGCCTCGGCCTCGCCGTAGGCTTTCAGCATGGCGGGCCTCACGTGCTCGGGAAGGGTCCGCTCCGCGAGGGGGTACAGGATGTTGTCCTCCTTGTCGATGTGGTCCCTGAGCAGCGCCGCGTATCCCCTGGCGTTCCGGATGATCTCCGCCTCCTGCCCCGTCTCGCCGGCCAGGGCCCTGGTGGCCGCCTCCTCCATGCCCCGGACGAAGGCCCGACCCTGGTCGTGGGCCATGTGCATGGCCGCCACCGGGGAACTCTTCTCCGGCATGCCGTTGGCGACGAGGGCGGTAAACAGCGTGTCCTCCTCCTTGGCGTGGTGGAAGCGGTCGGCGTAGTGCCGGATGAAATCCACGGCGTCCAGGAAGAACTGCCAGTCCGAGAAGAGTCCCTGCTCCGTGAGGTCGCTGTTCCTCTCCACCAGGGAAACCATGCGCAGGATCAGTTTGTGCTCCTGCACCATCACATTGGTCACGTCCTTTTTCATGCTCAGTTCCTCCGCTCCCCGTCCACGCCCACGATGACGGTCTCGAGGGGGATGTCCTTGCCCGAGGCGGCTATGGCCTGCTGGACCACCACCGCCAGCCCGCGGCAGCAGGGCACCTCCATGATGGGCACCGTCACCGAACGGATGTCGTTTTCCTCCAGCATGGCGGTGAGTTTCCCGACATAGGGGCCGCAGTCGTCCAGCTTGGGGCAGGCCTGGACCAGCACCCGCCCCCTGATGAAGTCGCGGTGAAAGTCCGCGTAGGCCATGGGCACGCAGTCGGCCACCACCAGCAGGTCGGCGTCCTGAAGCCAGGGAGCCGTGGGCGGCACCAGAGTCAGCTGGGTGGGCCACTGGCGCAGTTCGGACCTGAGGTTTCCGGTCTTCGGCTGGTCGGTTTCGGGTCGGTTGATGGTCCTGACGTGGGACCCGGGACATCCGCAGGCGAGATCTTTCATGGTCGGTCTCCTTGTCTTGAAAGGGGCTCACGACTCTTTCAGGTAGTCGTTGATCTGTTTCTCGATGCGCTCTTCGATCTCCTCGCCCAGGGCGTGGATAGCCACGACGTCCTTGAGCAGGCAGATCCCCACGCCGCAGTCGACGCAGCCGATGTCGAAGTCGTTGAGGATCTCCCCGATGCGGGGGTGGCTCTTGACCACGTCCTGGATCGCCACTTCACCGAGATTATTGGAAAGATGCATGGTCTACCTCCATTTCCTGCCAGAAGTCTAGCCGGGGCGGCCGGAAGGGGACATGACGCAGGTCAAAAAGAGGAGGAAAAGGACAAGAGACAGGGCAGAAGAAAGGGGGAAGAAGCAAGGGGGGACAGGGGGTCAGCCGGGGAGGTCCTTCTGGTCGGGCACGCGGTGCAGGAGGGCGGCCGCCGATACGGCCAGGAGCGCCCCCATGGCGAAGGCCGGAGCGGCGCCCAGGAAGTACCAGACGGTCCCGAACCCCAGGCTGGCCGGAAGCGCCGCCAGCCCCACGGCTCCGTGGTAATAGCCGAAGGCTGTCCCCCGGAGCCTTTCCGGAACCAGGTTGGCGACCCACCTTTTCTCGGCCGGTTCGGTGAGACCGAAGTAGAGGCCGTAAGCGATGAAGGCGCCCACGAGGAGGCTCCTGGACCGGGCCAGGCCGAAGACCATGTAGACGGCAGCGTAAAAAGCCCAGCCGGAAGCCACCAGGGCCCTGCTGCCCGACCTGTCGGCGAGGCGCCCCCCCTGCCAGGTGGAGACCATCTTGACCACGTGGTGAAGGGACCACAGAACGGCAACCGTGCTCGTCCCCACGCCCGTTTCCACGAGGCGCAGGATCAGGAAGGCATCCGTCGAGTTGCCGAGGGTGAAAAGAAACACCGCCATCAGCAGGCGCCTGTAGCCGGGCCCCAGTTCCCTCCAGCCCGCTGAAAGGACGGGGGGCATCGCCGGTGCCTGCCCGGGGCCGGCGGGTTCACGGACGTGCCTTGCCAGGACGATCATCACCAGAAGTGCGGGTGCGGCGGAGGCCAGGAAGACGTGGCGCAGGGACAGGCCGGCGAAGGTCATGAGCCCTGCCGCCACCAGCGGGCCTGTAACCGCCCCGGCGTGATCCATGGCCCGGTGCCACCCGTAGGCACGGCCCCTGTCGGCGGGATGGGTGACGTCGGCGATGAGAGCGTCCCTCGGGGAAGTGCGAAGGCCCTTGCCGACCCTGTCGGCGAAGCGCATGGCCAGGACGAACAGCCAGCCGGTGGCGAGGCCGATCAAGGGGCGCGCCGTCCCTGAAAGGCCGTAACCTGCCAGCACAAGGGGTCTTCGTCGACGGGCCCTGTCGGACCACAGGCCGGAAAAGACCTTGAGGAGGGCGGCTGTGGACTCCGCCACGCCTTCGATGACCCCCAGGGAGAAGGCCCCCGCACCCAGAACGCCCACGAGGAACCCCGGCAGCAGAGGGTAGATCATCTCGCTGGAAAGGTCGGTGAGGAAGCTCACCGCTCCCAGGGCGACGACGGTGGGAGGCAGAGCCCTCAGGGGCGATGACTGTCGGCTGCGTCCATCTCTGGCCACGCTCCCTCCCGGTTCAGGCCAGGCAAGGTCTCAAGGCAAGATTATACCCCAATCCCGCACCTCGCCGGCCATCTTTGTCTTGTGGGACCATGCGACCCTGAAGTATGGTGAGCCTGC
>CP070682.1:1668410-1684637 GCA_020352595.1 bacterium
AGATGCCGAAGCTCTGGAAAGCCGCCAGGCCCACCGTGCCGTAGCGCGTGTACCGGATGATGGTCCGCCTTCCCGCCTCGCCCTCTTTGGCAAGCCTCTCGAGGTGGGGAATGACCACGGTCAGCAGCTGGATGATGATGCTCGCAGAGATGTAGGGCATGATGCCCAGGGCGAATATGGTCATCCTCAGCAGGGCGCCACCGGCGAAAAGGTCGAAGAAACCCAGCAGGGTTCCCTGCGCCTGCTTGAAAAATTCGGCCAGGGCCAGGCCGTCTATCCCGGGCGTAGGGATGTGCGCGCCAATGCGGTATATGGCTAGCAGCCCGAAGGTGAAGAGCACACGACGTTTCAGTTCGGGGATCTTGAAGATGTTCGCGAAGCTGAAAAGCAAATCTCCCCCCTCAGACGAGCTCGACCTTACCGCCGGCCTTCTCGATCTTGGCGGCGGCTGCGGCGCTCACTTTATGTGCCCTGACGGTCACGGGTCTCTGGATGTCTCCCTCCGCGAGGACCTTCACGGGCATCCCCTTGCGAGCGAGCCGGAGCTTGACCATGAGATCGGGGTCTATGACGTCAACGTCCTGCACCCTCGCCAGGTCCCGGACGTTGACAACGGTGAACTCCTTGCGGAAAACGTTGGTGAATCCCCTTTTGGGCAGGCGGCGCTGGAGGGGCATCTGTCCCCCCTCGAAACCGGCTTTCACCTTGCCGCCGCTGCGAGCCAGCTGGCCCTTGGTACCACGCCCGCTCGTCTTGCCGTGGGTACTCCCGGGCCCTCGACCGACCCGCTTTCGCCTTCTTACCGACCCCCTGGCCGGCTTGAGGTTGCTCAGCATCTACTCTTCCTCCACGGCCCGGACCCGGACCAGGTGGGACACCTTCTCCACCATGCCCCTGATGCACGGGTTATCCTCGTGCCGCACCGTCTGATTGAGCTTCCTGAGGCCCAGACTTCGGACCACCTTCTCATGCTTACCGGGCCTGCCTATGGTGCTCTTGACCAGTGTTATGTCGATCTTGGACATCTCTCCGTCTCCCGGTCTCAGCCGTGCAGGATCTCGGTGACCTTCTTGCCGCGCATGACAGCCACCTGTTCGGGGCTCCTGAGGTTCAGCAGACCCTGCATGGTTGCCTTGAGCACGTTGTTGGGGTTGTTGGTCCCGATGCATTTGGTCAGGATATCCTTCACACCGACGGCTTCCATGAGGGCCCGGACGGGACCTCCGGCGATGACGCCCGTTCCGGGGCTGGCCGGCTTGAGAAGAACTCTGGCGGCTCCCCACCTTCCCATCACCTGGTGCTGGATGGTCGTGCCGCGCAGCGGTACCCTGTAGAGGCTTTTCTTGGCCTTGTCGATCCCTTTGCGGATGGCCTCGGGGACTTCGTTGGCCTTGCCGTGCCCGACGCCGACGAGGCCCTTGCCGTCTCCCACCACCACAAGGGCGCTGAAGCGGAAACGCCTCCCGCCCTTGACAACCTTGGCGACACGGTTGATGAAAACGACCTTGTCGATGAGTTCGGTCTCATCGATGGTCACATCCCTAAGCGGCTGTTCTAAGGCTCTCTTCATGCTCATACCTATTCCTGTATGGGTTCCGGCGGCCGCAGACCTAGAACTTGAGGCCACCCTCTCTGGCGGCCTCAGCCAGAGCCTTGACCCGGCCATGGTACTTGAACCCGCCACGGTCGAAGGCCACCGTCTCGATCTTCTTCTCGCCTGCCCGCGCTGCGATGAGTTTACCCACCTCACGGGCTGCCTCCGCGTTGCCCGGAGATTTGAGCGAACCGCGGAGCTGCTTCTCCATGGTGGATGCGCTCGCCAGCACAGTACCGAGATCGTCGTCTACGATCTGGGCGTAGATGTGGCGGGCGCTCCTGAACACGGAGAGCCTGGGCATCAGAGCCGTTCCGTGGATCCGGCTCCTGATGCGCCTGCGCCGAGCGTTGCGTGTTCTTATCTTGTCCTCGATCCTGCCCACTCTTCCTGCCCTCCGGTCAGAATTCTATACGCCGGCCTTTCCGGCCTTGCGCCTGATCCTCTCTCCGGCATACATGATCCCCTTGCCCTTGTAGGGCTCAGGGGGTCTGATGGCCCGGATGTCGGCCGCTGTCTGGCCCACCTTCTCCTTGTCGATGCCTCGGATGGTGATCCGGTTGTTCTTGTCCACCTCCGCGGTGATCCCCTCCGGAAGATTGAACTCCACGGTGTGGGAAAACCCCGCGTGGATCTCCAGCGCATTGCCCCTGGCCATGGCCCGGTAGCCCACCCCCACCATGTCCAGATCCTTCTGGAACCCTTCGGAGACACCAACCACCATGTTGCTGATGAGCGACCGGACCAGGCCCTGGAAGGAGGTCTTCTCCTTGGGCCTCGAGGGGGGCAGCACGGTCACGGCTTCCGCCGCCACCTGGACCTCGACACCGGCCGGCAGATCCCTGCGAAGCATCCCTTTGGGGCCCTTGACGGTGATGGTGCGCCCATCCAGTCTCACGTCCACCCCTTTGGGTACGGGTACAGGCTGTTTTCCGATTCTCGACATGACTTTTTCGCTCCGCTAGATTTTCAGGGGCGTCTTCCGTGAGAGGCTCCCCGACGGGGCTCGTCTACCAGACGTAGCACAGAACCTCGCCGCCCACGTTCTGGACCCTGGATTCCCTGTCCGTCAGGATGCCCCTCGACGTTGAGAGGATGGCGATGCCCAGCCCGTTGAGCACTCTGGGTATCTCCCCCACACCGACGTAGACCCTTCGACCCGGCTTGCTGATGCGCTGAAGGTTGACGATGGCCGGTGTTTCGGGTTCCCCGTACTTGAGGGTGATGCGGATCAGCCCCTGCCTGTTGTCCTCGATCATCCTGTAGTTGACTATATAACCCTCGTCCCTGAGGATCCGGGCGATACCCTCCTTGATGGCGGAGGCGGGGATATCCACCTTCTCCTTGCCGGCCATCAGGGCGTTGCGGATCCTCGTGAGCATATCAGCAATGGGATCGGTCATGGACATGACGACTTCCTCCTACCAACTGGCCTTGACGACGCCAGGGATCTCACCGGCCAGGGCTCGGTTCCTGAAGCATATGCGGCACATGGCGAACCTCCTCAGGTAGGCCCGTGACCGCCCGCATATGGGACATCTGTTGTAGGCCCGGACGCCGAACTTGGGCTTGCGTCTTGCCTTGTTGACCAGGGATTTCTTTGCCATTTCGATGCTCTCCTACTTCCTGAACGGTACGCCGAGGAGGTCGAGAAGTTCCTTCGCTTCCTCGTCCGTTTCCGCGGTGGTGACGATGGTAATGTTCATCCCCTTGATCTTCTCCACGTCATCGTAGTGGATCTCGGGGAAAATGAGCTGTTCCCTGACGCCGAGGGTGAAGTTGCCCCTGCCGTCGAAGCCCCTCGGGGAAACACCCTTGAAATCCCTCACCCTGGGGAGAGCGATGTTGAGGAGCCGGTAGAGAAAATCGTACATCCGCTGCCTTCTCAGGGTCACCCGGCATCCGATGGGGTTGCCCTCCCGCAGCTTGAAGTTGGCGATGGATTTCCTCGCCTTGGTCAGCACCGGGCGCTGACCCGTGATCCGGGAGAGCTCCTCCACTGAGGTGTCCAGTATCCTGGCGTTCTGGAGGGCTTCGCCCAACCCCATGTTGACGACAACCTTCTCGATGCGCGGCACCTGCATGACGTTCCTGTAATTGAACGTCTTCATCATGGCGGGCACCACCTCTTCCCTGTAACGTCTCTGCATCTCATTCATGGGACCGATCTCCCGCTCAGTCGAAGGATTCGCCGCAGCCGGCGCACAGCCTCACGACCTTCCCGTCATCCAGCCGCTGCCTGCGCACCCGGACACCTTTGCCGCACTTCTCGCACCAGAGCATGACGTTGGAAAGATGTACCGGGCCTTCCCTCTCGATGATGCCGCCCTGCCTCTGGGCGCTGGTCGGCCGCTGATGGCGCTTGATAAAATTGACTTTTTCCACGACGACCTTGTCCTTGTCCCGGAGGACCTTCAGGACCTTCCCTTTTTTGCCTTTTTCCTTCCCCGCCTTTACGACGACGAAGTCATTTTTCCTGATGCTGATGCCAGCCATGGTCGCCTCCTAGAGCACCTCGGGGGCCAGGGAGACGATCTTCATGAAGTTCTTGGCCCGAAGTTCCCTAGCAATGGGGCCGAAGATCCGGGTGCCGATGGGCTCCCGCGCCTCGTTGATGATGACCGCCGCGTTGTTGTCGAAGCGGATGTAGGAGCCGTCCGGACGCCGGATCTCCTTCCTGGTCCGGACGATGACGGCCTTGTGAACATCGCCCTTCTTGACCTTGGATTCCGGCGCGGCCTCCTTGATGGACACGACGATGATGTCGCCCACGCTGGCCGATCTCCGCTTGGAACCGCCGAGGATCCTGAAGCAGAGTACCTTCTTGGCTCCGCTGTTGTCCGCCACGTCGAGGATCGTCTCCACCTTGATCATTTCTCAGTCCCTCATTCTGCTGAAACGGGCGTCAGTCCTGGGCCGCTCGCTCCAGGATCTCGAGGAGGCGCCACCTCTTGTCGCGGGACAGGGGGCGGGTCTCCACGATCCTGACCGTGTCGCCGATGTTCAGGTCGTTCTTTTCGTCGTGGACCTTGTACTTCACCCGCTTGCTCACATATTTCTTGAAAACCGGGTGGGCGAAGCGCCGCTGGACCTGGACCACGGCGGTTTTGTCCATGCGGTTGCTCACCACGGTTCCGATGATGATCTTGCGTTCTTTGGCCTTGTTCTCGGACATCATTCCGCCCTCTCGTGCGACCGCTTTTTCTCGGAGATGATCGTCTTCACCCTTGCGAGGTCTTTTTTGGTCAGCGGCAGACGCATGGGATTCTCCAGCTGGTTCGTGGCCAGCTGGAAGCGCAGGTTGAAAAGTTCGGCGTGAAGCTCGCGCTCCTTGCTCAGAAGCTCATCCATGGTCATGTCCCTAAGTTCGGAGGCTTTCATTTCACGTCCTCCCTGACCAGGATCTTTGTCTTGATGGGCAGCTTGTGGGCGGCGAGCCTCATGGCCTCCTTGGCCACCGCCTCCGAAACCCCTTCCAGCTCGTAGAGCACGCGGCCGGGCTTGACGACGGCTACCCAGGCCTCCGGAGAACCCTTCCCCTTGCCCATGCGGGTCTCGGCAGGTTTCTTTGTCACCGGCTTGTCGGGGAAGATGCGGATCCAGACCTTGCCGCCCCTCTTGACGTGCCGGGTGATGGCGATTCGGGCGGACTCGATCTGGCGCGAGGTGATCCATCCCGGCGTCAGCGCCTGCAGCCCGTAATCGCCGAAGCTGAGCTTGTTGCCGCGCGTGGCAGCGCCTTTCATCCTGCCGCGCATCTGTTTTCTGTATTTCACCTTCTTGGGCATCAACATGACGCTGTCTCCTGACCGGTCCCTGACGGAACCGGATGATCACGAACCTCAGGCCTGACCGGAATCCCGGGGAGCCCTCTCACCGGAGACCTCACCCTTGAACACCCAGACCTTGACACCGATGACGCCATACGTCGTTTTGGCCTCAGCGAACCCGTAGTCGATATCCGCGCGCAGTGTCTGAAGGGGCACCCGGCCCTCCCGGTACCACTCGCGGCGGGACATCTCGGCATTGTTCAGGCGGCCGGAGACCATGACCTTGATCCCCTCGGCGCCGAAGCGCAGTGCAGAGGACACGCTCCTCTTGAGGGCTCTGCGGAAGGCCACACGCCGCTCCAACTGTCCGGCGATGTTCTCGGCCACCAGCTGGGCCTCCACCTCAGGCTTGCGGACCTCGACGATGTTGATGAAGATGTCCTTGTTGGTCATCTTCTGGATCTCCCGCCGGAGCGCCTCGACCTCGGCACCCTTCTTGCCGATGATGATCCCCGGTCGGGCGGCGTGGATGTTGATCCGCGCGCGCTTGGCCGTTCTCTCGATGATGATGTCCGAGACACCCGCGTTGAAGAGCTTCTCCTTGATGAACCCCCGGATGCGGATGTCCTCGTGCAGCAGCCTGGCGTAATCCTTCTCTGCGTACCATCGGGAATCCCAGTCCTTGATGATCCCCAGTCGGAACCCCTTCGGGTGGACTTTCTGGCCCAAAACGTCCTCCTTACTTCTCGGCGAGCACGACGGTTATGTGGCTCGTCCTTTTCCGGATCATGGTAGCCCGGCCCATGGCCCTGGGCATGAATCGCTTGAGCGTGGGACCCTCGTCCACGTAGGCCTTCTTGATGACGAGGCCGTCGGTGCTCATTCCGTGGTTGTTCTCGGCGTTGGCCAGGGCGGACCGGATGATCTTCTCGATGATGGGCGAGGCCGCTTTCCGGACCAGCCCCAGGGTCTGGAGCGCCTCCTCGACGGGTTTGCCCCTGACCATGTCCATCACCATCCTCACCTTCCTGGGCGCGATGCGGACAAATTTTGCTTTGGCTGTCGCTTCCATGGTTTATCCTCGCTGGGCCAGCTGCCGGCTATTTCTTGCCTCTCCTGTCGCTCTTGGACGTGTGGCCCCTGTAGTTCCTCGTCGGGGAGAACTCGCCCAACCGGTGACCCACCATGTTCTCGGTAACGAAAACGGGTATGAAGTTCTTGCCGTTGTGGACGGCGAAGGTGTAGCCCACCATGTCGGGTACGATCATGGAGCGCCTGGACCAGGTCTTGATGACCTTTCTGTCCCCACTCTCCCCCATGGTCTTCACCTTGCGCATCAGGTGCTCGTCCACAAAAGGGCCTTTCTTGATGGACCTGGCCAACGTCAGCCTCCCGCTCTAGGACCGCTTCTTGAGGATGTAGCGGTCGGAATTCTTGTTTTTCTTCCTTGTCTTGTAGCCCTTGGTGGGCTTGCCCCAGGGTGTGCAGGGATGCCTGCCGCCCGAGCTCTTGCCCTCGCCCCCGCCCATGGGGTGGTCCACCGGGTTCATGGCCACGCCCCGGACGCTGGGTCGCCGGCCGAGCCACCTCTTTCTGCCCGCCTTGCCGATGGACACGATCTCATGGTGCGGGTTGCTCAGCTGGCCCACGGTGGCCATGCACTCGAGGCGGACCATCCTGATCTCCCCCGACGGGAGACGCAGGGTGGCGTAATCGCCCTCCTTGGCCATGAGTTGGGCATAGGCTCCGGCACTGCGGACCATCTGCCCTCCCTTGCCCTCCTTGAGCTCCACGTTGTGGACCAGGGTGCCGAGGGGGATGTTGCGGATCTTCATGGCGTTCCCGGGCCGGATGTCGGCCTTCTCGGCCGAGAGGATCTCATCGCCCACCTTCAGGTTCTGGGGAGCCAGGATGTACCTCTTCTCTCCGTCCGCGTAGACCACGAGGGCGATGTAGGCGCTCCTGTTGGGGTCGTACTCGATGGTGCTGATCCTGGCCGGCACGCCGTACTTGTTCCTTCGGAAGTCTACGATCCGGTAACGCCTCTTGTGGCCTCCACCTCTCTGCCAGGCGGTAATGCGACCCGCATTGTTCCGGCCTCCCTTCCTCTTGAGGGGAACCAGAAGGCTTTTTTCAGGCCTGTCGGTGGTGATCTCGGCGAAATCGTTCACCGTCTGGAAACGCCGCCCTGGCGATGTCGGTTTCAGTGTCCTGATGCCCATGCTCTACTCTCCTTGACCTAGACTCCCTCGAAGAACTCTATGGTGCTGCCCTCCTTGAGGGTCACGATGGCCTTCTTCCAGTCGCGGCGTTTTCCGAGGTTCCTGCCCATCCTCTTGACCTTCCCCCGGACGTTCACCACGTTGACGGCCTCCACGGAGACCTTGAACGCCTCCTCGACGGCCTTCTTGATCTCGATCTTGTTGGCGTCCGGCGCCACCTCAAAGGCCACCCTGTTCTGGGCCTCCTTCATGATGGCGTTCTTCTCCGTGATGAGGGGCCTGATGATCACCTTGGCGTAAGGTCTCATGGGGACAACGCTCCTTCCAGCGCCTCCAGGGCTTTCCTGGTGACGATAAGGCTGTCGAAGGACAGCACATCGTATACGTTGACCCTCTCGGGCGTGACGACCTTGACCCACGTGAGGTTGGTGGAGGCTCTCTGGAGGTGGTCGGAAACGGCGTCCACCACCAGCAGCGCGCTGATGACGTCGAAGCGGTCCATGGCGGCAACGAGGTCCCTGGTCTTCGGGGACTCGAGGTTCACCTCCTCGAGGAGGATGAGGCTGCCTGAGGCGGCCTTGTGGGCCAGAGCCCCCTGGAGCGCCTTCCTGGACATCTTCTTGTTGATGGCCTTGGAGTAATCCCTCGGGTGGGGCCCGAAAACGGTCCCCCCTCCCCTCATCTGGGGCGCCCGGATGGTGCCCTGCCGTGCCCGTCCCGTACCCTTCTGGCGAAAAGGCTTGCGCCCGCCTCCGGACACCTCGCGGCGCGTCTTGGTGGAGTGGGTCCCTCTTCTGGTCCCGGCCCTGGCGCTGACCACGGCCTGGTGGATGACGGACGGGTGCCCCGGACCGGTCCACCAGGGGGCCAGCTTCACCTTGCCCACCACTTCATTTTCAATACTGAGCACATCCATCTGAGGCATAACACTGACCCCCTCAGGAGAGTTTGATCTCGACGTCCACGCCGGCCGACAGGTCCAGTTTCATCAAGGCGTCCACCGTCTGCGGGGTGGGTTCCACGATGTCGAGCATCCTCTTGTGGATCCGGATCTCGAACTGCTCCCGGGACTTCTTGTCGATATGCGGCGAGCGAAGGACCGTGTAGATGCTCCGCCGGGTGGGCAGGGGAATGGGACCGCAGACCCTCGCCCCGGTCCTTCTGGCGGTTTCCACGATCTCGTTCACCGAGGCGTCCAGGATCCTGTAATCGTAGGCCTTGAGCTTGATCCTAATCTTCTGCTGTTCCATGACCTTGCCGTTCCTCCGTTATGACTTCCCGGTCCCTGCTCGCGCCGCTTTCAGCTGTGCTGCAGCGATGCCTACTCGATGATGTCGGCCACAACGCCGGCACCCACCGTCCGCCCGCCCTCGCGGATGGCGAACCGAAGCTCCTTCTCCATGGCGATGGGCGTGATGAGATCCACCTCGATGGACACGTTGTCGCCAGGCATCACCATCTTCACGTCCGAAGGAAGCTTCACCACGCCCGTCACGTCCGTCGTCCGAAAATAAAACTGAGGACGATAACCATCAAAAAACGGCGTGTGACGGCCACCCTCCTCCTTCGTCAGAACGTACACCTCAGCCTTGAACTTCGTGTGCGGCGTGATGCTCCCGGGAATACAGATCACCTGACCACGCTCGATCTCGTCACGCTTGACCCCCCGAAGAAGAACACCGATGTTGTCACCGGCCTGACCCTGGTCCAGAAGCTTCCGGAACATCTCAACACCCGTCACCACCGTCTTCTGCGTCGGACGGATCCCCACGATCTCAACCTCGTCGCCCACCTTCACAATGCCGCGGTCCACACGACCCGTCGCCACCGTCCCGCGACCAGAGATGGAAAACACGTCCTCAACCGGCAAAAGAAAAGGCTTGTCGATGACGCGCTGAGGCTCAGGAATGTAACCGTCAACATCGTCCATAAACTCGAACACCGATCCGCAGTCCGCACAGGACGTATCCCCGCAACCGTGCTCGAGCGCCTTGAGAGCGCTGCCCTTGACCACAGGAATGTCGTCCCCGGGAAACTCGTACTGCGACAACAGCTCACGAACCTCAAGCTCCACCAGCTCCAAAAGCTCAGGATCGTCAACCATGTCCACCTTGTTCATGTAAACCACGATGTAGGGAACACCCACCTGACGCGCCAGCAGAATGTGCTCACGCGTCTGAGGCATCGGACCGACCGCCGCCGACACCACAAGTATCGCACCGTCCATCTGGGCCGCACCCGTGATCATGTTCTTCACGTAGTCCGCGTGACCAGGACAGTCCACATGCGCGTAATGACGCTTCGACGTCTCGTACTCCACGTGAGCCGTCGCTATCGTGATGCCGCGCTCCCGCTCCTCAGGGGCCTTGTCAATCTCGTCAAAGGGAATGAACTTCGCCCCTCCAGCGTTGGAAAGACACTTCGTGATCGCCGCCGTCAACGTCGTCTTGCCGTGATCCACGTGACCGATCGTCCCTACGTTAACGTGCGGCTTCGTCCTCTGAAACTTCTCCTTGGACATCATCTCCTCCTTAGAGCGGTAGGCTCCATCCGGGACCCTCAGGCCACGCCCGAGTGTGCCAGCACTTCCTCAGCAATGTTCTGCGGAACCTTCTCGTATCGCGAAAAGTGCATCGAATAGGTGGCTCGCCCCTGGGTCATGGACCTCAGATCGGTGGCGTAGCCGAACATCTCGGCCAGGGGGACCGTTGCGTGAACCACCTTGGCACCAGCTCTCTCATCCATGCTGGACACCTTGCCGCGGCGGCTGTTCAGGTTCCCCATCACATCCCCCATATACTCCTCGGGGACCACAACCTCCACGTCCATAACCGGTTCGAGGAGGACGGATCCGGCTTTCCTCGAACCTTCCTTGAAGGCCATGGAACCGGCCACCTTGAAGGCCATCTCGGAGGAATCCACCTCGTGGAAGGACCCGTCGAAGAGGCTGACCTTCACGTCCAGAACGGGGTACCCGCCAAGGATCCCCTGCAGCGCGGCCTCCTCGACCCCCTTCTGCACCGCGGGAATGTACTCCTTGGGAACGACGCCGCCGACGATGCGGTTCTCGAAGCTGATGCCGCTGCCCGGCTCCCCTGGCTCCACCTCGAGCCAGACGTGACCGAACTGTCCCCGGCCGCCCGACTGCTTGATGAACCGCCCCTCGCTCTTGACGCTGGCCGTTATCGTCTCCCGATAGGCGACCTGCGGGCGACCGACGTTGGCACCCACCTTGAATTCGCGCATGAGCCTGTCGACGATGATCTCGAGGTGGAGTTCCCCCATGCCCGCGATGAGCGTCTGCCCTGTATCCTGGTCGGTGGTGACCTGGAAGGTCGGGTCTTCCTGGGAAAGCTTCTGGAGAGCCGTGCCCAGCTTTTCCTGATCAGCCTTGGTCTTGGGCTCGATGGCGATGGAGATCACCGGTTCGGGGAAGTCCATCTCCTCGAGGAGGATGGGGCGGTCCGGGGAACAGAGGGTGTCCCCGGTGAGTGTCTTGGAAAGGCCGACACAGGCGACGATGTCGCCTGAATAGACGTCCTTGATATCCTCGCGCTTGTTGGCGTGCATCTTCAGGAGCCTTCCGATGCGCTCCTTCCTTCCCGACGTGGCGTTGAGCACGTAGCTGCCCGCCGCGAGGTGGCCGGAATAGATCCTGATGAAGGTGAGGTGCCCCACGAAGGGGTCGGTCATGATCTTGAACGCCAGGGCGGCGAAGGGCGATGCGTCGTCGGCGGTCACCTGGACCGGCTCGCCCGTCTTGATCTCCTTACCCGTGATGGCGGGACAGTCCAGAGGGGATGGCAGATAATCCACCACGGCGTCGAGCAGGGGCTGCACACCCTTGTTCTTGAATGCGCTGCCGCACAGGACCGGAACGATGGCCAGGTCCAGTGTGGCCTTGCGGACCACGGACTTGATCTGAACGACGTCGATCTTCTCGCCCTCCAGATAACGCTCCATGACCCCGTCGTCGAGTTCCGCCAGGGACTCGATGAGGGCCTCCCGCGCCGCGGCCGCCTCTTCGGCCATCTCCCCGGGGATCGGCTGCTCCTCTACCCTGGCGCCCAGTGCCTCGTCGTCGAAGGTATAGAGGACCTCGGAGATGAGATCGATGATTCCCTTGAATTTATCCTCGGCACCGTAAGGGATCTGGACGGGCACGGGGCGAGCCCCGAGTCGGTCCCGCATCATGCGGACCACCCTGCCGAAGTCGGCTCCGGTGCGGTCCATCTTGTTGACGAAGGCGATCCTGGGTACCTTGTACTTGTCGGCCTGCCGCCACACCGTCTCGGACTGGGGCTCCACACCGCCCACCGAGCAGAAGACCGCCACCGCGCCGTCGAGGACGCGCAGGGATCTTTCCACTTCCACGGTGAAATCCACGTGTCCCGGGGTGTCGATGATGTTGATGCGGGTGTCTTTCCAGAAGGTGGTGGTGGCCGCAGAGGTGATGGTGATCCCCCTCTCCTGTTCCTGCTCCATCCAGTCCATGACGGCCGCGCCGTCGTGGACCTCCCCCATCTTGTGGGAAACGCCGGTGTAGAAGAGGATCCTCTCCGTGGTGGTGGTCTTACCGGCATCGATGTGCGCCATGATGCCGATATTCCTGTGATTTTTCAGTTGATACTGTCTTGCCAAATCCTGTCGGTGACGCGCTGCGTCTCCGCCTCCCTTACCACCTGTAGTGGGCGAAAGCCTTGTTGGCTTCGGCCATCCGGTGGACGTCTTCCTTCTTCTTGATGGCAGCGCCCCTTTTGTTGGCGGCGTCTATGAGTTCGTTGGCCAGCTTCTCCACCATGGTCCTCTCGGTTCTGGACCTCGCGCTGGAGATGAGCCAGCGGATGGCCAGGGCCTGTTTCCTCTCGGACCTGACCTCCACGGGCACCTGGTACGTCGCGCCTCCCACGCGCCTGGATTTGACCTCCAGGACCGGTTTGGCGTTTTCCACGGCCTTCTTGAACATGGCCAGAGGATCCTCCTTGGCCTTGGCGGACATGAGTTCCATGGAATCATAGAAAATGCGCTCGGCCAGGCTTTTCTTGCCGTCGTAGGTCAGGTTGTTGATGAACTTGGCGACGAGCTTGTCCTTGTATTTCGGATCGGGGAGGATCTCCCTTTTCTGAGCGCTCCTTCTTCGAGCCATCATTCGCCTCCGGCTTTACTTGGGCCTCTTTGCCCCGTATTTCGACCGACTCTGCCGCCTGTCGGCGACGCCGGCGGTATCCAGCGTCCCGCGCACGATGTGGTACCGCACACCGGGCAGGTCCTTGACCCTGCCTCCACGGATGAGGACGACCGAGTGTTCCTGGAGGTTGTGTCCAACACCGGGGATGTATGAGGTCACCTCGATGCCGTTGGTGAGCCTCACACGGGCCACCTTCCGAAGCGCCGAGTTGGGCTTCTTCGGGGTCGTCGTGTAGACTCGTGTGCAGACCCCGCGCTTCTGCGGGCACTGCTGCATGGCCGGACTCTTGGACTTTCGGACCACTTTTCTCCGGCTGTTCCTCACCAGCTGGTTCAGTGTCGGCATGTGTCAACTCCTCGCTTCAAACCCGTCTTTTCCTGTGCAAAAAATACGTTCAAAGGGCGTAAAAAGCCTTTCTTGGCACACTGGACCCTCTGGGGACCCGTGCCAGCTCCCTGGTTGCCGGTTCCATGGACTTCTAACCCATTGAAGATGAACCGGAAATTCTTATTGAAACCACCCTTTCCCGGGTGGAATCCCGCTCAGGGAAAAACCCGGTGATACTATCGGGCGAAAAGGGATTTGTCAAGGGCTAAACAGGTCGGCAAGACGTGCTTCAGGAAGAGGAAATAACTGTCCCCGGACGGCCTACACGACCCTTTCTCCCCCCCTGTTCCCGCCTCCCCCTGCCGGTGTTCTAAGAACAGACGGACGACCTTACGGGTCGTCCGTCTGAAACCAGGCGGATCCTCGCCGCGTATCAGGGTCTGTCACCCTGTTCAAGGATCTCGGCCACTTCCGGCGGGATCTCGCTGGGCGCCGCACCGGTCTCGATGTACCTCTTGAGGCCCGTTCCGGCCGGGATGAGGCGCCCGACGATGATGTTTTCCTTGAGCCCTCTGAGGAAGTCCACCTTGCCGGAGATGCTCGCTTCGGTGAGCACGCGTGTGGTTTCCTGGAAGGAAGCCGCCGAGAAGAAGCTCTCCGTGTTGAGCGCGGCCTTGGTGATCCCCTGAAGGATGGGCTTGCCTGTGGCCGGCCTGCCGCTCTCGCGCATGACCCTCTCGTTCTCCTCCGAGAAATCGGGCCTGTCCATCTGTTCTCCCACCATGAAGCGGGTGTCCCCCACGTCCTCGATGCGGACCTTGCGCAGCATCTGGCGGATGATCACCTCGATGTGCTTGTCGTTGATCTTGACGCCCTGCAGAAGGTAGACCTCCTGCACCTCGTTGACGAGATATTTCTGCAGCTCCTTCTCCCCCAGGACGTGCAGGATGTCGTGGGGGTTGGGGGACCCGTCCATGAGCGGTTCCCCCGCCCGGACCCGGTCACCCTCGTGGACGCTGATGTGCTTGCCCCTGGGGATGAGGTATTCCCTCGCCTCGCCGACGTCGGGTCGGATCTCGATGCGGCGCTTGCCCTTGACATCGCGACCGAAGCTCACGATGCCGTCGATCTCGCTGATGGTCGCCTGCTCCTTGGGCACCCTGGCCTCGAACAGCTCGGCAACGCGGGGAAGACCCCCCGTGATGTCCTTGGTCTTGGTGGTCTCGATGGGGATCTTGGCGAGGATATCGCCGGCCTGCACGGCGTCACCCTCGTTGACCATGATAATGGCGTTGGAGGGCATGAAGTAACGCGCTGTGGATTTGGTGCCGGGCACCTTGAGCGTGCGCCCCTCCTCGTCCTTGATGGACACCCTCGGCCTGAAGTCGGTGCCCTGGTACTCCGTGATGACCTTCGAGGCGATGCCCGTGACCTCGTCCACCTGTTCCTTCATGGTGAGGCCTTCCCTGATGTCACCGAACTTGATCTTGCCGTCCACTTCGGTGAGGATCGGGGTGCTGAAGGGATCCCACTCGGCCAGCAGCATCCCTTTCTGGACGCCTTCGCCGTCGGCCACCTTGAACCGGGCACCGTAGATCACGGGGTATCTCTTCTTCTCACGGCCGTTCTCGTCGGCGATGGCCACCTCTCCGTTGCGGTTCATGACCACGAGGTCACCCAGGCGGTTCTTGATGGTCGTCAGGTTGATGTACTTCAGGAACCCCTCGATGGGCGCCTCCAGCGAGGTCTGCTCCACGTGACGGCTGGCGGTGCCGCCGATGTGGAAGGTCCTCATGGTCAGCTGGGTGCCGGGCTCTCCGATGGACTGGGCCGCGATGATGCCCACCGCCTCGCCCACGGCCACCAGCTGGCCCCTGGCCAGATCCCGTCCATAGCACTTGGCGCAGACGCCCCTCTTGGCCCTGCACGTGAGCACGGACCTGATGGGGATGCCCTCGTAGCCCAGGCCCCGCTTCTCGATCTCCTCGACAGACCTCTCGTCGATCTCCTCGGCGGTCTGCACGACGACCTCGCCGGACTCTGGATCCTTGATGTCATCCAGGGCGATCCTGCCGAGGATCCTCTCCTCCAGCGGCTGGATGACTTCGCCGCCCTCCACCAGGGAGGTGACCACAATGCCGTCCAGGGTGCCGCAGTCGTTGATGGTGACGATGCACTCCTGGGCCACGTCGATGAGCCGTCTGGTCAGGTAGCCGGAATTGGCCGTCTTCAGAGCCGTGTCGGCGAGCCCCTTCCGGGCTCCGTGGGTGGAGATGAAGTACTCGAGGACCTTGAGCCCTTCCCGGAAGTTGGCCCGGATGGGCGTCTCGATGATCTCCCCGGAAGGCTTGGCCATGAGTCCCCTCATGCCGGCCAGCTGCCTGATCTGCTGGGCCGATCCTCTGGCGCCGGAGTCGGCCATCATGTAGATGGAGTTGAAGGTCCCCTCGCCCTCCACCCCCTCCTCCTCGAGGGAGCTGATGACCTCGTCGGCCACCTCCTCGGTGACCTGGGCCCAGATGTCCACGACCTTGTTATACCGTTCCCCGTCGGTGATGAGGCCCTCCGTGTACTGACTCTGGACCTGCGCCACGTCCTTCTCGGCCCGGGCGAGGAGGTCGGCTTTCCGGTGGGGGATGTGCATGTCGTCCACGCAGATGGAGAGGCCCGACTGGGTGGCGAAGGAGAATCCGAGTTCCTTGATCTGGTCGAGCAGGTATATGGTCTTCTCGTTTCCGGACTCCATGAAGGACTGCGTGATGAGCTCACCCAGTTCCCGCTTGCGCAGCAGCCTGTTCACCGCCTCGAAGGGGATCTCCGAAGGAACGATATCGTAAAGGAGCACCCGGCCCACCGTCGTGTCCACCATCTCGCCGTTGAAGCGGACCTTGATGCCTGCCTGAAGGGCGACGACGCCCCTGTCATAGGCCATCCGTACCGCTTCCATGTTGGGGAACACCATGCCCTCCCCCACCGATTTCGGCCGCAGCTTGGTCATCCAGTAGACACCGAGGACGATGTCCTGGGTGGGGACCACGATGGGCCGGCCGTTGGCAGGCGAGAGAACGTTGTTGGTGGCCAGCATGAGCGTTCTGGATTCCATCTGGGCTTCCAGGGAAAGGGGCA
>CP070682.1:1684737-1698367 GCA_020352595.1 bacterium
GGAACGGGGGCTGCCGGTCATCGCCGTGGCCACCAAGGCCGACAAGCTCTCCCGTTCCCGCCGACTCAGATCCGTCGCCGTCATCGGACGCGACCTGGGCATCCCCGTCGAGTCCGTCATCCCTGTGTCCACAAAGGATCCCGCCCTTTCCGCGGAGCGCCTCTGGGATGAGATCGTCCCCTTCCTCACCCTCCCCGGCCCGGAAGGGGAGCAGCCAAAGCCTTGAGAAAAAAAGCCGCCCCCAGGGGCGGCTTTTCATAACGCATCCTTCCTTCGGAGTTACTGACGGAGTTACTGGGCGGCCACCGGCTGCCCCTCCCCGGCGTTCCGGTGGTAGGACTTCGGCTTGTGGCAGCCCACCATGCACTTTCCACCGTCCTCGAACTCGTAAAAGGTCAGCGTGTAGCAAAGGACCTGCTCGCACTCGTACTGCCGCACCAGGTTGTGTGGCTGGGAAGACCCGTGGGGGTCGTGGCAGCCGGCGCAGGACCTGGCCTTGCCGCGCTTGACGATGCCGTACTTGTTGGACTGCAGCTCCCCCTGGACGTGGGGGTCGTGAAGGTTCTCGACACCGTTCCTGAAGGCTGTGACGCCGTCCTCCCCGCTGCCTTTCACAAGACCGGCGTCGTGGCACTGGAAGCAGAGGGCGAACTTGTCCTCGGAAAAATCGCCGGGATACCGCTCGGTATTGTAGGCGGCCACCAGCAGTTTGGGTTCGCCGGCTGAGTGCGGCCTGTGGCAGTCCGTGCAGATGCCATCGCTGAGGGCCGTGTGGACATAGGTGTCCAGGGCGCCCAGGATCTCATGGCACTCACCGCACAGGGTCTGCTCTTCGGCCAGCAGGAGAGACGCCTGCCTGGAGGCGTGTGGGCTGTGGCAGTCCGTGCAGTCCCCTCCCGCGACCGCCTCGTGGACGAAGGCGCCGTCGGTCATGGAGCCGTGGCACTCCTGGCACAGCTGCCCCCGGGGGGCCATCAGGAGCCTGGCGTTCTCCGAGGAGTGCGGTGCATGGCAGGCGAGGCAGCCGTCTTCCTCGATGACGCCGTGGAGCCGGCCGGCCTCGGCTGGATCGTCGTGACACTGGGTGCACAGAGCCGGACCTGACTGGACCAGGAGCTTCCTGTTCCTGGAGGAGTGGGGGTCGTGGCAGTCCACGCAGCCTCCGTCCCGGGTCGCCTCGTGGACCACGGCCTTGCCCGTGGGGTCGTCATGGCACTGGAAACAGAGGCTGTCCCTGGGCTCCAGCAGGAGGGCGCGGTTGGCGGAACCGTGTGGATCGTGGCAGGCCAGACAGCCGTCCTCCTCCAGGATGGGATGAAGGGCGCCCTTATCGGCGGGATCGTCGTGGCACTGGAAGCAGAGGGCGTTGCCCTCCTCCGCGAGGACGAGGCTGTTGGACTCGCCGTGATCCTCGTGGCACGATCCGCAGTCGGCTTCCTCATAGGGCGGGTGCAGGACCTTCAGGGCAGAGACCTGGGCGGCCCACTCCCCGTGGCAGTCTCCGCACTCCGAGGCGGCCGCTTGCGAGGCCGCGGCAGCAAACAGGAACAATGTGGCAAGCAACAAATGTCTCATCGGTTTCGGGGTGGTTCAAGATACCTGGGATTAGGCAAATGAGAGGTCCTTACCAAAGCAGACGCAGGCTGTCAAGATTTCCGGTCGGGAAAGGGGTGAACGGGGATCAGGGGGGAGCGGCCGGTGCCCTCATGGTGCCCAGGCTCACGCGGTCGGCCCCGCTGTCCCTGAGCATCTCGAGGAGGGAGACCACGGACTGAACGGCAGCCCTCCTGTCGGAGAGGATCTCGAAGGGCCTGCGCACGAAGGCCGGTCCCTGATCCCGGATGTGGTCCTCCATCTCCCTGAGGGAGTACTGCCGGCCCTGGAACAGGAGGCTGCCGTCGGCCCTGACCGTGATCCGGTTGGATTCCTCTCCGGGGATGACGTGGGGGCTCTCCGTCACCGGCAGGTCCACCTGGATCCCTTCGCTGACGATGAAACGGGAGGTGAGCATGAAGAAGATGAGCAGGAGAAAGACGATGTCGATCAGGGGAGTCATCCCCAGTTCCAGGGTGGGCCTGCGGTGGGATCGGAACCGTCTGACCTCAGGATCGAACGACATCCTCGAGCTCCATGCTCATGCGCCCCAGTTCGCCCTCCACCCGCTCGATGCGCCCCTGGAACAGGTTGTGGAACATCAGGCAGGGGATGGCCACCGTAAGCCCCGCCGCCGTCGTCAGGAGAGCTTCCCAGATGCCTCCGGCGAGAAGGGCGGGGCTGACATTGGCGCCGTGGCGCTCGATCTCCATGAACGCCCTGATCATGCCGATGACCGTGCCCAGAAGGCCCAGAAGAGGGGAGAGGGCCGCCACCGTCGCCAGTCCTCTCAGGGAAACCTCCATCTTCCTGATCAGTTCCCCGGCTGCCATGGCAAAGGAGGCCCCGATGCCCTCCGGTCCCGCCTCGAGCCGCGCCATCGCCTCCCGGAGCACGGTGCCCCCCGCGCTCTGATCCCCATCCAGCAGGTCCCTGGCGCCGGCGAGGTCCCCGCGCTGGAGCGCTCGCCTGACCCCGTCCCCGAGGGAGAACCCTCCCAGCCCCAGTTTCCTGTAGGTGTAGAAGCGGTCCAGGATCAGGGCCAGGCCGATGACCGAGCACAGGGCAATGGGGATCATGAGAACGCCGCCCCGCGTCAGGAAACTCAGCCAGGTGGATGTCACGGTTGCACTCCTCCAGGTCCCGCGAGCCCGCCGCACCCCTCTGAAAGAATCCTCGGGTCGTCTTGACATGGCTCGCGGATTTGTGAACAATTCCGCCCATTGAGAGGGTAGTATTCTATCTTAACACCTTCAACCGGGAAAGAGGCTTGAGGACCATGAAGATCCTTCTGGTGGACGATACCGAGCTGTTTCTGGATCTCGAGAAAAGCTATCTTCAGAGGGAGAGCTTCCATTTTCTCACCGCCAGGTCCGGGGAGGAAGCGCTGGAAATGGTCAGGGATCAGCGGCCGGATCTCATCCTCCTGGACCTCCTGATGCCGGGCATGGACGGCGACGAGGTGTGCCGGGATCTGAAGAGGAACCCCGCCACCCGGGCCATCCCGGTCATCATGCTGAGTTCCGACACCGGAGAGGGGATGAAGGACCGGTGCCTCGCGGCAGGCTGCGACGCCTTCGTGTCCAAGCCTCTGAAAAGGGACGAACTCCTCGAAGCCATAGAGAGGATGATGGGGGTGGCCCAGCGGCGCCATCCAAGGGTCCCCACACGCCTGACCTCCTACGTCCGGCACGGTGAAAGGGAGGTGGAAGCGTGGATCCACACCATCTCCAGCGGCGGCGTCTTCGTGGAGATGGAGCTGCCGCCGGACATCGGCGAGACCTTTTCGGTGGCGTTCATCCTGCCTGGCCACGATGAGGCCATCCAGGCGTCGGCCACAGTCAGGTGGGCCGGAAGGGTCAGGCCCGGCGGCCCTTCGGGGGTGGGCGCAGAGTTCCTCCTGGTAGGCGATGCCCAGCGTGCGGCCATCGGGGAGTACGTGGACCGGAAGCTGGCCAAGGTGGGGTCGCTCAAGGGGTTCGCGTGAGCTTTGAAATTGGAGACCTGAGATCCGAGACCCGAGATCACTCCACCCCCCTCGCATAGCACTGGACGATGTCCGGGGCCAGAGGCGACCCTTCCAGCACCTGGGCCCGGAACCGGCAGCCGCCGGCGCACTCGGCAAGCTGCGGACACCGGCAGCGGAGGCTGGAGAGGGGGACATGGGGAACCCTTTCCCAGACCCTCGCCAGCCCTTCCCGGACGTTGCCCGCCGGCTCGTGAAAATAGAAACCGCACTTGGCCGCTGTCCCGTCCGGACCTACGGTCATCAGGTGCGAACCGCATGAGAGCCCCCGGGCGCCCCCGTGGAACCCGCCCCCGTAGGCGTGCCGGAGCTTTTCACTCATGGCCCGCAGCTGCTCCGGCTCAAGGTCTTCGCCGGCCCACCTCCCTGCCGGGCAGGGCACGTCGATGCTCCATTCCTGGACCCCCATTTCCCTGAGGAAGGCGTCCATCCTCTGGAACTCGTCCAGATTGTGCCGGTGCACCATGGTGGCCGCCGAGACGGGGACCCCCGCACTCCTCAGGGCCCTGATCCCCTCCACGGCCCTGGCGAAGGAACCCGGGCCCCGGAGACGGTCGTGCCCTTCCTGCCAGCCGTCCAGGGAGACCTGGACCTGGTGGTAGACATCCCGCAGGTCCCGGGCTTCCCGGGGCCCTATCCACTCCCCATGGGTGATGAGCACCCGGCGCATCGGCCAACGGCCGAGATCGCCGCTCATCTCACGGAACAGGGGATGGCAGGCCGGCTCGCCACCGGAGACCATGACCTTGAGCCCCTGGGCGGCGGTGAACTCTTCCAGGATACGGTGGAAGGTGCCCCGGTCCATGTCCCTTTTGTCGGGGGGACCGAGGTAGCAGTGCCGGCAGGCCTTGTCGCACCGCCCCGTGATCTGCACCTCAAGGTAGCGCAGGGACGGGTCCGCGGCACTCCCCTCGAAGAAGGGCGGCCCCGAGCGCGGGGACTCCTGGGCCAGCCCCGCCTCCCTCAGCAGCTCACCGGCCT
Organism: bacterium; assembly: GCA_020352595.1. Classification (GTDB taxonomy): domain Bacteria; phylum BMS3Abin14; class BMS3Abin14; order BMS3Abin14; family BMS3Abin14. Next base: position 1,689,338 of record CP070682.1, read on the forward strand.
CCGGATCATTCCCGCCTGCCTGCAGCGCCAGGATCCTGTGGAAGCCCTCCTCGTCCAGGAGGTAAAGTTCATCGCTCTGGATGTCGTAGACGTGGGGCTCCTCCAGGCGCTTCAGGTAGCAGTGGTCCCTGAGAAACAATGGCAGGCTCTCCGTTCAGTTTTCAGGTGGCTCCAGCCGCGGAAAGTTCCGCCGCCCCTGCGCGATTCCGGTGCGGTTCACTATACCAGATCTTGAACCGGGGGATCTTGCCCCCGGGATCCTTCCTCCTTGCGGAGGGTGCGGGGAAGGAGTACCATTTTCACGCAAGGAGGAGCTTCCATAGCCCGCATTGAAGGTAAGACCACCGGCCTGAAGTCGGACCAGCTGCACCGCATCGAGCGTCTGGCGAGGGGCAAGCCCCGCGCCCAGGAGATCGTGTCGCCCGAGACCGCCAGGCGCCTGGCGGCGCTCTCCCGGGAGACGGGACGGCAGCTGGGCCTGCTCATCGACCGCCGTGGCCAGGTGACCCACGTCCTCGTGGGGGACCGGCGGGGCGTCCTCATCCCCGACCTGCGCCTCTTCCGGTTCAGCCCGGGACATCTGCGCGGCCTTCGCATGGTCCACACACATCTGGAACCCGGCGGCCTGGACAGGGAAGACCTCACGGACCTCCTCCTGGTCCGCCTCGACCTCATGGTGGCGGTGGAGGTGGACGCGGCGGGACTCCCGGGGAGGACACACCTCGCCTATCTGGTGGCCGAGGGGGAGGATCGCTGGACGGTTCACAGCTACGCCAACCCCCATGAGATGAGGGCCAGCCCCCTCGACCTCATCGAGCAGGCCGAGGCCCAGATGCGCCGGCACATCAGGGGCATCACGACGGAAGGCGTCCCCCGCGCCCTCCTGGTGGGGATCACCGGGAGCTCCGCCGAGAGGGCCGAGGAGGCCATGGCCGAACTGGCCGAACTGGCCCGCACGGCCGGCATGGAGGTAGTTTCCACCTACCTTCAGACAAGGGCCAAGCCGGATCCGCGCACCATCATCGGGCCGGGCAAACTGCGCGAGATCACCATAGACGCCCTGGACGAGGCCGCTGACATCCTGGTGTTCGCCACCGAGCTGTCGCCGTCCCAGCTCAGGGCCGTGACGGACGAGACCGAACTGAAGGTCATCGACCGCACCATGCTCATCCTGGACATCTTCGCCCAGCACGCCCACAGCCGGGGGGGAAAGATCCAGGTGGAACTGGCCCAGCTCAGATACCTGCTCCCCAGGCTGGTGGGCAAGGGCACGGCGCTGTCGCGTCTCGCCGGGGGCATCGGGACGAGGGGGCCGGGGGAGACCAAGCTGGAGGTGGACCGCAGGCGCATAAGGCAGCGCATCGGCAAGCTGGAAAAGGACCTGGCCCACCTGACCAGGGAGCGCAAGACCCGCCGCAAGCGCAGGGGCGCGGACACGACACCCATCGTTTCCATCGTGGGGTACACCAACGTGGGCAAGAGCACCCTCCTGAACACCCTGACCAGGAGCGATGAGGTGGCCGAGAACAAGCTCTTCGCAACCCTGGACCCGGTGAGCCGCAGGCTGACCACCGCGGAGGGCACCCTGTGCATCCTCACGGACACCGTGGGCCTCATCCGCGACCTGCCACCTGAGCTGGAAAGGGCCTTCGCGGCCACCTTCGAGGAGATCGGCGACGCGGACCTCATCCTGCACCTGGCCGATGCCTCCGCCCCCAACACCGGGGAACAGATCGTGACGGTGGAGGAGACACTGGAATCCCTGGGGCTGGAGGGGATCCCCGTCATGCTGGTGCTCAACAAATCGGATCTGGTGGAAAGATCCGTGCTGCCCAATCTCCGGAGGCGTTTCGGTGCCCTGACCGTCAGCGCCCTGGACCGGGACACCCTGGGGGAGATGGTGGGGGAGGTAAGGGCCCGGCTCAACGAGATGGCGACCAGGCGACGAAGGGAAGCGGAGGGCCTCAGCACTTAGTACCGGGCACTTTTCTACCGCCGTCCCCTTTATCTCCTCGCTTTTTCGTAAAGATCCATCATCTCGGGGTTGACCAGGACGGGGTCCGGGGTGTGGTCCGGGTCCAGTGCGTAGGCGGCCCGCAGGTCCTCCAGGGCGGCGTCGTTCTTGCCGAAGGCGTACTGGCTGGCCGCCAGGAGCCTGTAGGCCCTGGCCTTCTCCCGGCCCTGGAGCCCCTTGGAAGCCTCATGGCCCATGGTCCAGGCGTCCCCGTATTCCCCAGACCGGAAGGCCGCCTCGGCCCGATCCAGAAGGCCCAGGGCCTCGACCCGCGCCGTATCCTCCCTGGGCGCGGATTCCGCCTGGGGCTTTGGGGGCGGGGTCGGCCTGGCGGCGGGGGCAGGGGATGTCTTCGCGGCCCGGGGTCGGGTGGGCGGAGGCGCCTCCTCCCGGGCGGGCCTGGGGAGCACATAGGGGACCAGCAGGCGTGACCCGACCGCGACCCTGGTGGCGTCGGCGATGCCGCTGGCGGCCAGAACGGGAGCGTACTCCTTCGGATCGCCGTAGAACCTCTCCGCCACCATGGAGACCGTCTCCCCGCGTTTGAGCCGGTAGGGGATGAGGAAGGGCAGGGTCAGCCGTGTGCCGGCGGGTACCCTGGCCGGATCCTGGATGCCGTTGGCCCAAACGATGAGGGAATAAAGGCGCGGGTCGCCCCACCGCCTCTTGGCCAGTGCGCTGAGGCTCTCCCCCTGGCCGAGAGCCACATTGTCGGCGTAGGGCAGCCTCACCCTGTCCCCCGGCGCCACCATGGTGGGGTCCTCTATACCGTTGTAGGCGCCGACGACAGCGTACAGTTCCGCCTTCCCGTAGGCCTGCTGACAAATGAGCGACAGGGACTGTCCCTGCCTCACCGTCCGGGACACCTCACCGGCGTTCGACGGGAAAGGGAGTGCCAGCAAGAGGGCGAGCACCATCGTGGGGGCCGCCAGGGCTCTCATCTCGCCTCCTCCAGCAGGTTCACCGAAACGATGGCCGCCTTGCCGTCGGACAGGTCGAGGGACAGGGTCCGCTCTCCCAGGTGGGGATTGCGAAGCACGAGGGTGTGGCGTCCCGAAGCCACCTGGAACGGCTCGGCGCGGGGCGTCAGACCGAGGGCCTTGCCGTCTACGATGACCTCGGCCCAGGGGTAGGCGTGGACTGTCAGGGCCACGGTGGCAGGCACCGGGGCCACGGCAGGCACGATGGTCTCGCGCGTGGCCACCCTGGGCCAGACCACCACCAGGGCGACGGCCGCCATGACCAGGAGCACCAGGGCGGGAAGGGGGCTACGCCTGCGGCCCCCCACCTCCAGGGCCTGTATGGGAATGGTGGCCTCTTCGGTCCCTGTCCGTGCGGCGGCCGCCACCACGGCCGAGACGGCATCCTCCGTGGAGGCCGCCCTCCTGGGCAGCGATCGTCCCAGGGCCGCGGCCAGGTCGTCCATGGTGGCGAACCTCTTCCTGGGTTTCTTCCTGAGGCACCTCATGATCACCCTGGCCAGGCGCCTGGGGACGTTGGGGGCGAGGCGCCGGACTCCCATGGGCCGCTTCTTGACGATGGCGTGGGTCACGGCCACGTCCGAGGGCCCCTGGAACGGCTTCTGGCCCGTCACCATCTCGTAGAGCACCACCCCGAGGCTGAAGATGTCCGAGGCCGGCCCCACGGTCTCGCCTCGGATCTGCTCCGGGGACATGTAGGAAGGTGTCCCGATGATCTGTCCGGTGGTGGTGAGGTCCGCCTGCCCGGTGACGAGGACGATGCCGAAATCGGCCAGCTTAACCTGTCCGCGGTTGGAGAGCATGATGTTGCCCGGCTTGACGTCCCTGTGGATGATGCCCCGCTCATGGGCGTAGCTGAGGGCCTGACAGATGGCTATGCCGATCCTGGCCGCGGAGACGGGCCCGACGGAGCCCAGCAGATAGAGGACCTCCTTGAGCTCCAGCCCGTCCACGAACTCCATGGCGATGTAGGCTTTCTTGGATTTTTCCCAGAAATCGTGGACGGTGATGATGCAGGGGTGGTGGAGGGAGGCGGCGGCCTTGGCCTCCAGCTGGAATCGCTCCAGGGCCTTCTGGTCGGAGCCCGTGCGGCTCAGGTCGAGCTCCTTGATGGCGACGATCCGGTCCAGGGATTCCTGGCGGGCACGGTATACCACCGCCATGCCACCCCGACCGATCTCGCCCAGAACGCGGTATTTGCCCAGACTTTTCGACATTTTGTGATCGCGTGACGCCGGAGCTTCGCGGGAGCGGCGAGCCCGCATTCCTCCCTGACCATGACGCCCGGCTCCGCCGGGTGGACGTCCCATCGCCACATCCGGCCGGCGCCCGAGGGGGTTCCGGAGCCTGAGGTCTTCCCGTTCAGGCGGGCGCCCGGATCCAGGACGCCGGACGTCCCCGGCGACTGCTGGCCGGTGCACACCTCGCCGGCCCGTTCCCGGGCTTAAAACCCTTTCACGCCTTGCTATCACAGTTGCCATGGGAGGTCAAACAGATGGAGAGGCGGCCCGCCGGAGCGGACCGCCTCTTTCAGCGGTCCCGGTACAGGATGGTCGTCTCGCCCCAGGTGAGCGTCTCTCCCGGCCGCAGCGTCCGCGTGCCGCTTACCGGGCGGTTGTTCACCAGGAGCGTTTCGCCGCCGATGGACACGGGGACTGTCATCCCGTGGCGGGTGAGGACCCTTGTGAGCATCCGGGTCGCCTGGGCGGATCCTTCCACCAGCATCACGCGGTCCGCCGACAGGTTGAAGGAGGTCAGCCGGCCTGCCGCGACGAGGCCGATGGGCCCGAGAAGACCGAGGAGGACCAGGAGCCAGGATCCGTGCCCGCTGGTGCCCATGAAGGTGGCCCGGGGGGAGAAGTAGCGGCTGCCCACCTCGACCTGTCCCGTCCTGGTAGACACGCGCAGGGCAACGGGGACCACCTGCTCAGCCCTCGAAGCGGCCCGGTAGCGGAAGAGCACTTCCCTGCTGATCTCCTCGGCCATCCCCTCGAAAAGGGTGGAGAGGACCTCCGGTTCGCTGGTATAGACGGCCTTCCCGCCCGTCCTCAGGGCCATGCCGGTGAGCCGGTTTCGCCGCGCGTCCGAACCGAGGCCCACGAACATCAGGCTCACCCCTGAGCGCTCGGCGGCCAGGAGCGACTCCTCCATGGAGACGCTGCCGCGGTTGGCCTTGCCGTCGGTCATGGTGAGCACGGCCCTGCGCCCGGCGGCACCTTCAAGGAGCCCGACACCCGCCCGCACGGCATCGAAGAGGGCCGTGTGGCCCGAGGCGGTGATGCCGGTGGCGTATTGTCCCAACAGGTCGGGGGAGACGTCCCTCGCGCGCACGCTGACCTTGTCGCTGAACACTACCAGGTGGACGCGTGCGTCGGAGGGGATGGTCTGGGAGAAACGCGAGAGGGCCTTCTTCATCTCCTCCATCTTCTCGCCGGCCATGCTCTGGCTCACATCAAGGACCACCGAGACGGTCAGGGGCACATCCCTCACGCCCTGCTTCAGGTCGCGCACCTCCACCACGGAGGCTTCCCTGCCGGCCTCGGTCACGGTGACGCTCCTGATGTCGCTGGGGCGCGCCTCTCCGGGCAGGATGGCGTAAAGGTCCACCATGGGGTAGCGGCTGGTGTCCACCTGGGTGATCCTCCACTCCGGAGAAGGTTCCGCTTCCGCGGCGGCCTGCACCGGTGCCACGAGGCAGAGAAGGAGCGCCACGGCTGCGGCGGCCCTCGCCCGGGCGATGCCCGGTGCGTTGATCCGCAGCAGACTGTCGCCGATGCGGATCAGGTCGCCATGCCTCAGCGCGGCCGCCTGCCCGGACACTTTCCTGTCGTTGAGCCTCAGGCCTCTGGGTGACCCCAGGTCCTCGATGACGGCCCTGCCCTCCCTGAAGGTGATGCGTGCGTGCCTCTGGGCCACGCCGGCGCCCGTCAAACGTACGGAGCATCTGCTGTCCGCGCCGATGACCGCACTCCTGCCCAGTGCGAACTCCGAGCCCCTTCCGGGCCCGTCGAGGATCTGGAGACGCAGATGCGCCATGGTCCTCTGGATCCAGGCGATGCCCAGGCCGGTGGCCCCGCCGAGCACCAGGAGCCCCATGATCAGGCTGCCCGTGCCGAAAAGGGGGCGAAACAGCTGCATGACCGTACCGCCGGCCAGCCCGCCGGCGAATCCGCCGAAGGAAGCGGGCAGCCACCGGTCACGCCCGGAGGCAAAGGGCACCGTGATGGCGAGACCCACGGCAAGGCCTGTGAGGCCCCAGCCGACGGCCGATCCCGCGGAGAGGGGAAGAGCGATGCCGGCCACGGCCGAATCCACGAGCCTCACGCCCCAGGCCATGAAAAGGGCCTGCCCTGCGGAAGCCCCGAGGGCGCCGCCCATGGCACCCGCAGCGGTGGAGACGACGGTCCTGGAAAGGGAGTGGCCCGGCCTCCCGTACCACATGTGCTCGAAGACGGTGATGAAACCCGCCAGGAACCCGCCCACCATGAGACCGAAAAGGACGCTCACGGCCCAGGCTCCGTGTATGGACACCATGACGAGCCCGAGGGGGATGGCCGCGGCGAGCGCTGCCGCCGACCCCACGAAGGTCATCCTCGCGACACTGCTTCCCACGGCTTTCATGAGACACTCCCTTCCTCGAAACCGGCATGGAAGACGGCCTTCAGGTTCCCGAGGTAGATCACGTCACCCTCACTCAGTTCCACGGGCTCTCCCGGCGGGACCTTTTCCCTGTTGAGGATCGTCCCGTTCTTGCTGCCCAGGTCCTCCAGGGAGTAGCGGTCCCCGTCCCTGTAGATCACCGCGTGACGGCGGGAAACCCCCTGCTCGTATCCACCGTTGATACCGAGGTCCACATCGGGGTCGATGGCTTCCAGGGGATCCCGTCTCCCCAGCAGCGTGGACTCGTGGACGAGTTCGAGGCGTCTGCCGTCCTCGAGCTCCAGGCAGGCGTCGTTGGCATGGACCGGCGCGCCGGCCTCTTCCCCCGCGCAGTCGGGGCAAAGCTCAAGGCCCTTTTCCATTTCCACTTCGCATCTCGGACAGATATTCATGGTCTACCTCCTGACGGTTGGTCGTTGGAATTGCTCCATGCCGGTGTCAGAGCAAGGGAGGTGCCAAAAAGGAAAGGGGAAGGTGGAAAGGGGAAAGTGTAAAGAAAACGGCTATTTGGAGGGCTTGCTGCCTGGTGCCTGCTGCTTGTCGCCTGTTTTTTCCGCGTTCGGAAATCGAACGGGTGGACGGAAAGGAAACGGTGTCTGGAGTATGGCGTCCAGAGTCTGCTGTCTAGGCTCTGGACGCTGGTTTCAGTCGATCCCGAACCGCTTCATCTTCGCGTACAGTGTGGAGGGTGCGATGCCCAGCAGGCGGGCGGCCTTTCTCTTGTTGCCTCCCGCCTTCCGCAGGGCGTCGGCGATGGCCGCGGCCTCCGCGTCCCTGAGGCTGCCCTCCGCCGGACGTTCCTGACCCGCGACGAAGACGGGAAGGTCCGCGGCGCCGATGGACCCCGACCGGTTCAGGGCGGCCGCCGTCTCCAGGACGTTCCTCAGCTCCCGGACGTTTCCCGGCCAGGAGTGACCCTTCAGGGCCTTCAGGGCGCCATCCTCCAGGGCCAGGCCTCCCCTGCCGCGGGAAAGCTCCTCCAGGAAGTGGCGGGCCAGAAACTCGATGTCCTCGGGGCGTTCCCTCAGCGAGGGCAGTTCCACCCTGGCCGCTGACACCCTGAAGAACAGATCCCTTCGAAAACGGTCCTCGCGCACGAGGGAGCCCAGGTCCCTGTTGGTGGCCGCCACGAAGCGGACGTTGCTCTTTTTCAGCTCCGCTGTGCCGAGGCGGCGGTACTCCCTGCGGTCGAGGAGGCGCAGCAGCTTGGGCTGGAGGTTGAGGGGCAGTTCCCCGATCTCGTCGAGGAAAAGGGTACCACCCTCCGCCTCCCCAATGGCCCCGGGCCGGGAATCCGTCGCGCCCGTGAAAGCCCCCCTGGCGTAACCGAACAGTTCGCTCTCCATGAGCTCGGCCGGCACGGTGGAGCAGTCGAAGATGATGAAAGGCCTGGCCGTCCTGGGACTGCGCTCGTGCAGGGCTCTCGCGGCGAGTTCCTTCCCCGTTCCCGTTTCCCCCTCTATGAGGACGGTCACGTCGCTGGCGGCCAGACCCTCCAGAAGCGCGAAGGCGCGCTTCATGGGCTCGCTTCTGGCCACCATCTCCCCGAAGGCGGAAGGCGCTCCTTCCCGGCGGAGCTCTCCTCCCTGACCCGGGACGAAGACCATGGAGGTCTTGCCCATGGTGAGGACAGCGCCGTCCCGCAGATACGCCCGGTCCACCCGGACGCCGTTGAGGTAGGTCCCGTTGGTGCTCCCCAGATCCTGGAGGAGAAACCCCTGGGCCGTCCTTGAAACCTCGGCGTGCCTGCGGGAAACCGTGGGATCGCTCAGGCAAAGGCCGCTCTCGGGGCGGCTGCCGATGGTGAGGGTGCCCTCGATCTGCCTGGCCGCACCCTTGTCGGGCCCCTCCCGCACCAGCAGGGTGGGACTTTCCACGGAACCGGTCCCGTCACCCGAGATCTTTCGCGTCAGGCTCATGCCATCATCATATGGGAACATCCTCCTCAAGTCGAGAGAGCTGTTTCGCCGAAACCGGGGCCGGATGGATCATGGACCCTGCCGGCTTCCATGGGCGCTCCGGGCACATCAGCCCCACAGCGCACCGCTTCACCGAAAGGAGCGTTGACTCTTTTTCCCTGATCTGCTAGAGGTTTACGTTCTTCCTGGAAGCAGCGACACTGAGGTGTTCAACACAACGCAGAAAAGGAGTTCAACATGGACATCAAGGAACTCGAGAGCAAAACGGTTGCCCAGCTCAGGGACATGGCCAAGGAGATGGGTCTTACCGGATACTCCTCCATGAAGAAGGCCGACCTCGTCACCGCCATCTCCGGCGCCCCCAAGGCTCCCGCCGAGGCCCCTCCGGAGCCGGTGGCTGAAGAGACGGCCCCGGAACCCGAGGCCGCGGCCGAGGAGGCGCCGTTAGAAGCTGAGG
>CP070682.1:1698467-1704100 GCA_020352595.1 bacterium
CAGGTTGATCGTCCACCGGTACGAGGAGGGCGTTGTCGATGAGCCTGGCGTCTCCCACGAAAACGGCCAGGGCCAAAAGGGCGCCATCCGCGATGACGGTGAGCGGAGTGAGTTCTTCAGGGTCGACCACCGACACGTAGTCGATCCTGGTAAAGGGTTCGGTCTGAACGGTCTCCCTGACCATGGCTTCGATTGCGGCCGCGTCCCGGACCCCCCCGGCGAACATCTCCCGGGCCAGGTCCAGGGACCGGGAGAGGGCGAGGGCGCTCCGGCGCTCCTCGCCGGTGAGGTAGGCGTTGCGGCTGCTCATGGCCAGGCCGTCGGGCTCACGGACGGTGGGGAGGCCGATGATGTCCACATCCATGTTGAGGTCGCGGACCATCCGGCTGATGACCTTGAACTGCTGGTAGTCCTTCAACCCGAAGTAGGCCCGGTGGGGTTTCACGATGTTGAGCAGTTTGTTCACCACGGTGCTCACCCCGTCGAAGTGCCCGGGGCGCGAGGCTCCGCAAAGCCCCTCGGTCAGGCGGGTCACGGAAACCGTGGTGAGGGAACCTTCCGGGTACATCTCCTGGGCGGAGGGCGAGAAGAGCACGTCGCAGCCCACCTCGCGGCACATGGAGGCGTCCCCTTCCAGGTCACGGGGGTAGGAGTCGTAGTCCTCACCCGGACCGAACTGGGTCGGATTAACGAAGATGCTCACAACCAGAGCGTGATTCTCCTCCCGCGCCCTGCGCATGAGACTCAGGTGTCCCTCGTGCAGGAAGCCCATGGTGGGGACGAAACCGATCCTGTCGCCCTGGTCGATGAGGCGGTCCGAGTGCTCCTGCATCTGGTCTATCGTCGTGATGATCTTCATAATAAACACAATTTCAGATATCAGATTTCACATTTCAGGCGGTGCTGTCCTTTCCACTGGAATTTTGAAACATAAAATTATTCGTAGGAATGCTCCTCATCCGGGAAGGTCCCCTCGGTGACCTCCTCCACGAACTGCCTGAAGGCCCTCTCCATCTCCTCGCCCATGAGGGCGTAACGCTTGACGAACTTGGGGATGAAACGGTCGTAGAGACCCAGGAGGTCGTTGGACACCAGGACCTGGCCGTCGCAGTGGGGGCCGGCGCCGATGCCGATGGTCGGGATGTCCAGCTCCTCCGTGACCTTCCGGGCCGCCTCCGAGGGGATGCCTTCGAGCACCACGCTGTAGGCCCCGGCGTCCTGCACGGCGCGGGCGTCGTCCATGAGGGCCCTCAGCCCCTCCTCACCGCGGCCCTGGATCCGGTAGCCGCCCATCTGGTAGACCGACTGGGGCGTCAGCCCCACATGGCCCATGACGGGTATTCCTCCCGACACGAGGTGGCGGATGGTCTCGGCCACGGTCACGCCCCCCTCCAGCTTCACGGAGTGCGCCGGTGTCTCCTTGAGAAACCGGCAGGCATTGTCGAAGGCCTGGCTCGGACCGGCCTGGTAGGAGCCGAAGGGCATGTCGGCCACCAGAAGGGCCCTGCTGCAGCCCCGCCCGGCCGCCCGGGTGTGGTGGAGCATCTCCTCCATGGTCACAGGGACCGTTGTCTCGTAGCCAAGGACCACCTGCCCGAGGGAGTCACCCACGAGAACGATCTGGGCTCCAGCCCTCTCCGCATAAAGGGCGCTGGGATAATCGTGGGCGGTGAGCATGGCGATGCGCTGGCGCCCCTTCATCTCCCTGATGGTGCGGATGGTGATCTTGTTTTCCATGAGTCACGCCCTTAAAGGAAGCCGGTGGTCCATCACTGCCGCACTGCTCTGGCACGCCGCCAGCCCGTCTCCAGACACCCGTTCCGGCCAATAAAAAACCCCCGTGCACATACGGGGGCGGCGCCAACAGGCGACGGGCAGGCTTGCGAACAGGCCTGCGGCTTCTTCCCCGTCCCGGTCCGCCTAAGCGGATCCGAGCGGCACGTAGAATTGAACCCCCTTTTTCATCCTCCGGATCTCCCGGACCAGGTCCTGGAAGTCCTCGGGTCTCCTGACGAAGTCCACCTCGGAGGTGTTGATGATCAGGAGAGGGGTCTCATCGTAATTGAAAAAGAACCGGTTGTAAGCCTCGTTGACCGCCTCGATGTATTCCCGGCTGATATCCCTTTCGTAGCTCCTGCCCCTCATCCGGATGCGCTGCTGGAGCACCTCGGTGGGGGACTGAAGGTATATGACCAGATCCGGCTTCGGTATCCTCTGGTCGAGCAGCGAGTAGATCTGCTGGTAGAGGATCAGTTCATCCTCGTCCAGGTTCACCGATGCAAAGATCCTGTCCTTGGCGAAGAGGTAGTCGCAGACGAGGCTCTGGCTGAACAGTTCCTGCTGAGCCAGTTCCCTCTGCTGCTGGTAGCGGCTCAGGAGGAAGAACATCTGGGTCTGAAAGGCGAAAGCCATGGGGTTGGAATAGAAACGGGGAAGGAAGGGGTTCTCGGTCACCTTCTCCAGGACGACCCTCGAACCGAACTCCTCGCCCAGCATCTCAACCAGGCTCGTCTTCCCGACGCCGATGGGGCCCTCGACGACGATATACCTCTTGTCCGCCATTACCAGCTTTTCATTATAAGGCTACACCCGATTCGCGGTCAAGGTCCCATCTTCCGCGGCCTCAGACTCCCTGTATGGACGTGCGCAACCCCTCAGCCATCCGGGCGACCTTCTGCTCGGGATGCTCGGCCCTGAGGATGAGAGCGGCTTGCCGAACGCTCATGCCCTGACCCGGAATGCTCATGTCCGGTTCCAGGTCGGCCAGCGGTTCGAGGACGAACCTGCGTGACAGCATGCGGGGGTGCGGCAGTTGGAGCCTTTCCCCATCCAGGACCCGCCCACCGTAGAGGAGAAGGTCGATGTCCATGGTCCTCGGTTCGGGCCCTTTACGGGCACGGGGCCTTCCCATCCGGCTCTCTATGTCGTGGAGCCCTTCCATCAGCTGCCACGGGTCCAGCGTGGTCTTGATCCGGGCCACGGCGTTGACAAAGGGGCCGCCGCCCACGTCCACGGGCGAGGTCTCATACAGGTGGGACAGACCGGTGAGCCGGACCCCCGGCAGCTCCACGATCTTCTCCACGGCCCGTTGGAGGTGGCCGACCCTGTCCCCGACGTTGCTCCCGAGGGCGATGAAAGCGGTCTCGGCGGTCTTCAAATCACCACTTGAGCTTCTCGATACGGGAGAAAGCCTCCGAGAGCCTCTCCTCATTCACTGTCAGCGAGATGCGGAAGTAGCCTTCCCCGTATTTGCCGAACCCGTTGCCTGGTGTGAGCACGACACCGGTCTCGGTGAGGACCCGGCCGACGAACTGAGCCGAGGACAGCCCCGAGGGTGTCCGTGCCCAGACGTAGAAGCTGGCCTCCGGCGGGGTGAAGCGGAGCTTCATCTTCGTGAGGAATTCCCTGGCCAGGTCCCTTCGGCCCTGATAGATCCGCCTGAGCTCGGCAACCGGTTCCTGATCGGAGGTGAGGGCTTCGATGGCGGCTTCCTGGACCGCCTGGAAGATCCCGGAGTCGATGTTCGTCTTGATCCTCCCGATGGCGGAGATGGCGTCGGCGTGGCCGCAGACCCAGCCGATGCGCCAGCCTGTCATGTTGTATGTCTTGGAGAGGGAGTGGAACTCCACGCCGACATCGGAAGCGCCGGGCACCTCCAGGAAGCTCGGAGGGGCCTTGTCATCGAAGTAGACCTCGGTGTAGGCCGCGTCGTGGCAGACGAGGAAATTGTAGCGCTTGGCGAACTGGACAACCTGCTCGAAGAACTCCTTCGTGGCCGTGGCGGATGTGGGGTTGTTGGGGTAATTGAGGAACATGAGCCTGGCCCTCTTCCTCATCTCCTCGGGTATGGCATCCAGGTCCGGCAGGAAGCCGTTCTCCTCCAGGAGGGGCATGAGGTGAACCTCACCACCGGCGAAGATGGTCCCGATGCTGTACACGGGGTAGCCCGGGTCGGGGCACAGCACCACGTCACCGGGGTTGACGAAGGCGAGGGGCGTGTGGGCGATGCCCTCCTTGGAGCCGATGAGGGAAACCACCTCGCGGGCGGGGTCCAGGATCACCCCGAAACGCTGACGGTACCAGCTTGAAACGGCCTCCCTGAAGGCCGGCATCCCTTCGTAGCTCGGGTACTGATGGTGCCTGGGGTTTTCCACGGCCCTTTTCATGCGCTCGATGATGTGCCCGGGAGTGGGCAGGTCAGGGTCACCGACGCCGAGGCTGATGATGTCCACACCCCTTGCGGCCACCTCCGCCTTCATGCGATCGATCTCGGCGAACAGATAGGGCGGCAAGGCCTTGAGGCGATGGGCCTGTTCGATCTTCATGACACTCCTTTCGGAAAAGAGAATAAAGGGCTAAGCGCTAAGGGCTGAGAGTGAAGTGTCAGGAGTGAAGAGCTTCGACCCTCGCCCTTCCTTCCTCGAACTCATTTCAAACCCAGGACGTCGTCCATGCCGTAGAGCCCCGGCTCCTTACCCGTCACCCAGAGCGCCGCGCGCACGGCACCACGCGCGAAGTTGTCCCTGCTGTGGGCTCTGTGGGTCAGTTCCAGGCGCTCCCCCGGTCCCGCCAGAAGGAGGGTGTGCTCCCCCACGATGTCACCGCCCCGGAGGGTCTGGATGCCGATCTCGCCCCTCGAGCGTTCCCCGATCATGCCGTGCCTGGAGTACACCGCGCTCCCGGCCAGGTCACGGCCCCGAGCCTGGGCCACAGCCTCGGCCAGCCTCAGCGCTGTTCCGCTGGGAGCGTCCTTCTTCATCCTGTGATGGGTCTCCACGATCTCGGCGTCATACGCGTCGCCGAGGACGGCAGCCGCCCTGGCGGCCAGCTTGAAAAGCAGGTTCACGCCCACGCTCATGTTGGGAGAGAAGACGGTGGGGGTCCGGGATGCGAACATCACCAGTGCTTCCTTCTGTTCTTCGCTCAGCCCCGTGGTCCCTATGACCGCCGCAAGGCCTCTCCCGGCACAGTACTCCAGATTTCGCAGAGTCCCTTCCGGGGAGGTGAAATCGATGAGGACCTGCACGTTGGAAGGGATGGAATCCAGGTCGGCGGTCACCGTGACGCCCTTTTCCCCCACGGAAGCCCTGAGGCCGGCGTCCTGGCCCAGGCAGGGGTGACCTTCCCTCTCGAGGGCACCGGCAAGCCTGATGCCCTGGGTAGTTTCCATGGCCTGGATAATGGCCGTTCCCATGCGCCCGCAGGCCCCTGCCACCGCTGCCCTGATCACCGTCGGGACCTCACGCGCCCAGAAGGCCGAAGTCCGTCAAGGCCTTTCTGACCTTGACGGAACCCGCCTCCGTCAGGGGGACTAGTGGCAGGCGAAGTTCGTTCTGGATGCGCCCCATCATCGCCAGGGCGCCCTTGACGGGTATGGGGTTCGTCTCCACGAACATTGCGTCGCAAAGGGGCAGCAGCCTGTGGTGCAGCGCCCGTGCCCCGGGGACGTCGCCGTCCAGGAAGAGGGAGCACATCCGGGCCATCTCGCCGGGTACAATGTTGGAGACCACCGAGATGACGCCACTGCCTCCGACGGCCATCAACGGGTATACCAGCGCGTCCTCGCCGGAGAGGATGATGAAATCCCCGGGCACCAGCTGCCGCGTGTAGCTCGCCTGCTTGAGGTCGCCTGT
>CP070682.1:1704200-1710939 GCA_020352595.1 bacterium
CCATCGCGGTGGAGGACGTCATCCAATACCTCGTGCAGGCACTGGATATCCCCCTTGCCGAGAGCGCTGTGTTCGAGATAGGCGGGGCGGACAAGGTCTCCTACGGGGGCATCATGGGCGAATACGCCCGGCAGAGGGGTCTGGCGCGGATCATGATCCCGGTCCCGGTCCTGACCCCGCACCTTTCCAGCCTCTGGCTGGCCCTCGTGACTCCCCTGTACGCCGCAGTGGGACGAAAGCTCATCGAAGGGGTCAGGAACGAGAGCACGGTGCGCGACCCCAGGGCCCTGGAGGTCTTCCCGGTGAAGCCCAGGGGGATCGCGGAAGCCATAGCGAGGGCCATGGCCAATGAGGACCAGCAGATCGCCCGGACCCACTGGTCGGACGCCCTCTCTCACGCGGGGTCCGAGCGAAAATGGTGGGGGGTGCCCTTCGGCACGAGGCGCGTTGACTCCTATTACCGCATCCTGCGCTACAGTCCCCGCGAGGTGTTCACTCCCATCCAGTGCATCGGCGGGGACAGGGGCTGGTACGCCTTCAACCTGCTTTGGAGGATCCGTGGAGGCATGGACAGGCTCGTGGGCGGAGTGGGACTGCGGCGGGGCAGGCGTGATCCCTGCGACGTGCGGGTGGGGGACGCCATCGATTTCTGGCGCGTGGAGAAGTTCGTGCCCGACCGGCTGCTGCTGCTGTCGGCGGAGATGAAAATGCCCGGCAGGGCGTGGCTCTATTTCGAGGTCGGTCCCCACGGGGAAGGCTCCGAGGTGAGGATGACGGCCGTCTTCGACCCCGTGGGCCTCTGGGGGAGGGCCTACTGGTACGGCGTCTACCCTTTCCACTACCTGGTGTTCAACGGTATTTTCAAGGGCCTCATCCGGACCATAGAGCTGTCCAGAAAGGAGTCCGGGGTCCAGTGACCAGGGTTCAGTCCGTCACAGGGTTCTTCATTTTCCTCGCCATGTGCCTGGCAGCGGAGCTCACGGGCGGCCTGCTGACCGCCCCCGCAATAGCATCAGGCTGGTACGGTGCCCTGCGCAAACCGTCCTTCAACCCCCCGGACTGGGTGTTCGGTCCGGTCTGGACCGTTCTCTTCCTGCTCATGGCCGTCTCGGCCTGGCTCGTCTGGAAGAGCGGCCTGGACAGGAAAGCCGTCAGGCTTCCCCTTATCCTTTTCTACGTACAACTGGTGCTCAACGTCATGTGGTCGGCCCTCTTCTTCGCGGCCGGGAGCACGGGCTGGGCCCTGGCCGAGATCATCCTTCTCTGGGCGGCCATCATGGCCACCACGGTCCTCTTTGCCAGGATCCACCGGACGGCGGCCCTTCTCATGGTCCCCTATCTCGGGTGGGTTCTCTTCGCCGCGGTGCTAAACGCGGCCATATGGTACATGAACCGAGGGCTGCCTGGGCCGGGCGCAGGGATGGTGAGCTGACCACCGGGATCGCACGCGCGGTGCTGTCGGGGAGGGGAGGCGCCGGGTTCCCGGGGCTCCCGCTCCACGCGCCGGCGCGGGCACGAACCCTGCAGATTCCCCTCAACTGCCTGGAAGGTACCTGGAGACTTCCCTGTGAAGGAAGCCGGCGATGGCCTCTGTGCCTTCGGTGATGTCCCAGATGGCCTCGAGGTTGGTGAACCGCTGCACGACACCTTTCCTTTTCTCGGCGATGACGAGGGAGTTGGAAAGGAGCCTGAAATCATCAAGAAAGTGCCGGTTCTCGGGCTCGTCCAGGTTGATGACGCACATGGCGAGGACCCCCGTCCTGAATTGTTGCTCGTATCGTCCCTGGACCATGGCGCGGAGGGTCTCCTCCAGGGGGCCGCAGGCCTGGCATCGGAACTTCCGGTGGAAGTAGTAGATGACGATCTGGTTTTCCTGGAGGGTGCCGAGGCAACCGTCGGGCAGGGTGCTTTCAGCGAGGGCGTGCATGGGGGAAGGTGTCATCAGGGCCGCGAGGAGAAGGATGCTGGCCATGGAGACCTGAAAGCGGGCTGGTAGCATGTGACTGAGCGACCTCCGGATCATGAGGGCCTGAACACCGGACAGAGGTCCTTATATTAAAAGAAAAATCCCGTTTATTACAACAGTTATTAAGGGGAATCCGGTGCCGGGATCCTCCGGGGCCTGTCAGGGTTCTCAACCCTTCGCCTTGATGGTGTAGATGGTCACCTCCGGAGGGGAGAAGAGGCGAAGCGGAGGGCCCCACGTTCCCGTCCCGCGGCTGGTGTAGATCAACGATCCCCGCGCCAGGTCGAAAAGGCCCGCGATGTACCTGTAGCGTATGCGCACCGGGTAGTTGAAGGGGAAGATCTGCCCCTTGTGGGTGTGACCGGACACCTGAAGCTGGAAACGGCCCACGGAGGAGTCCTCAACGAGGGGTTGATGTTTCACGAGGATGGTGAAACGCCTTTGGTCGCCCATGGCAAGGGCTGCCCCCTCGTCCAGATAGGATGCCTGACCGGTCTGCCTGCCCGCCGGATCGTCCACGCCCGCCAGGCGCAGGGGACCGGCGTGCACGGCCTCGCCCCGCAGCACCCTGAATCCTGACTTCTCCAGGAAGGAGAGGCTGTCGGCAAGGCCCACATAGTACTCGTGATTGCCCGTGACGGCGAACTTGCCAAGGGGCGGCTGAAAGGCGGCAAAACTGGAACTCAGGCTGTCCACGTGATGGGCCATGCCGTCCAGGATGTCTCCCGAAGCCAGCAGGATGTCGGGTCTTTCCGCGTGGAGGATGGAAAGGATCTGGTCTATGCGCCGTTGCCCCTCTATGAGACCGAGGTGGACATCGGAGATCTGCGCCACTTTCACCGGCCCGGATCCGGCAGGGAACAGGTCCGTTTCAACGACGACCCTTTCGGTCCGCAGGCCCCTGGCCTCGATGAAACCTGCAACTGCCGCGACAGTGATGAGCAGGACCGTCACGAAGAATGCGGGTCTTGGGGGGATGATGAGACGGTAGGATTCGGGGGTGATGAAGGAGGCCAGGCGCACTCCCGTGTTCCAGAGGTCGCGGGTGATCCCGAGGAACAGGAACCACAGGAGGCCGGCCATCCAGAAGTAGGAGACGTAGGCGAATAGGGTGGCCGGGAGCATGTCACCCTTTCTTTCGAGAAGCCGCACGAGGACGGGTCCGTTGACCATGAGCAGCAGGAAAAGGATCAGGGCCAGAAGGCGCCACCCCGTGGGGTTCAGGGCCTGATGGACCTTGAAGAAGAAGTAGGCGTGCATGCCGCCGTAGATGGAATAGTAGATAATGAGAAACAGGCTCATGACGGTTCCGATGACCTCTTTGACAGTCATGTGGCGAAGACGTACCCGGGGTTGCTATAATGGGGTCCTCGCCGCGGGTGCTATCTTTCCCGGCCAGGGAGATCTGCAGGCCGGGCCAGACCTGGGGGACAAGCCATGCCAAGGTTATCACATCTTTTCCCTGCCGTCCTCGTCCTGATCCTTTGCCTTGGGACACCCCCGTTACAGGGGGCTGCACCGCAGGAGCTCGATGAGGACGGATTGGCTGTCGTCAGGCTGGCGGCCGACGAGTACTCCAGCATCGTCCAGTCCAGCAGGGTGGTCACCGACAGAGTCCTCACCGGATATCTGGATGAGGTGGCCCAAAAGCTTCTGTCGGCCGGCGGTGCACTGCCCAGGGGCGTCTCCCTCTCCGTGACGGTCCTGGACAAGGAGATGCCCGAGGTTTACTCCCTGGCCAACGGCGTGCTGGTGGTAACCAGCGGAGCCCTGCTCGCCCTGGAGAACGAGGCACAGCTGGCCGCCGTCCTCTCCCACGAAGGGGCCCACCTCCTGGGGTCCCATTACCCGGGCATCTATCAGGCTTTCCGGGAACAGGAGAGGAAAAAGCGCCGGGGCGCCCTGGCAGCGGGACTGGCGGGGGTTGTGGTGGGCGCCGCCCTCGATTACACGGTCCAGACCAGGACCAGCGAGGTCTTCGCCGACCTGGACGCGGGGGACATAAGTTACCGCGAGGCCATGAAGAAGGTCACCGCCATCGAGACGGGGGCGGGGGTTTTGGAGGGGTTCTCCGAGGTCTACCAGACACTCCCGCCGGAGACCCGCGCTGGTTCGGGGGACCCCAGACTTCCCCTGGAGATGGTGGCAGACTCCGAGGGGCTCGCCCTCATGGTCAGGGCCGGTTACGACCCCGGGCAGGCCGGGCAGGCCTGGCGGAACCTGCGCAAGGCGGCGGACCGCGCGAGGGAGGGCAGCAGGGAGGCCCTCGCCATGGCCTTCCTTCCGCCTCAGATGAGGGCCCTCATGACGGGGGTGGCTGGCCCCATGGGCGGGATCAGGCCCGAGGCACTCACCAGGACCATCAGCCAGAACCCCCCGGACCGTCCGGGTTTCCTGGATTCCCTTGCCAGGTCCCGGGAGATAGAGGGCATGAAGAGGGGAGCGGGGAAGGTGGGCCGGGAGGAGTTCGCGCGGGTCATGGGGAATTACGTCATGGGTGACGCCCGGGCCGCCTTCGATGCCGGCGATTACGCCACCGCCAGAAAACTGTTCCAGGCCGCCTGGGACTCGGGAAAGAGGAGTGCCGACATCGCCTACTACCTGGGACGGTCCCAGGTGGGGGAGTTCGCCTTCGCGGCCTCGGAGAGGGAGAAGGAGACGGCCGAGGAGTACCTGCTCAAGGCGGTGGAGCTGGACCCGCGGATGCCTGAGCCATACCGGGCCCTTGGTGATCTCTACGGTGAGTGGGAGATGTACCCGGAGGCCGCCGCCATGTACAGGAAATATCTGAAGGCTGCTCCGGGAGCGTCTGACAGGAGCCGTGTCCAGCGCCAGATAGAGAAGATGGAGAGGAAGGGCAGCAGATGAGGGGAAGGGATCTTTTCACGGTGCTCATGGGGGCCTGTGTCCTCGCCTGGGGAGCGACCTCCGCGTCGGGCGCTCCGGTCAGCCTGCGGTACGGATTCCGGCCCGGGGCTGTCTACCGCGTGACGGAGCAGAACCACGATGTGGGGAAGACCATCACCGAGGTGACCATGATGGGACAGGTTCAGAGGGTGGAGACACCCACCGACCAGGTGTCGTCGGGGACCTGGACCGCACGGACTGCTGGCAGGACGGGAGACGGGGTCGTCCTCGCCGTGGAATACGGACAGCACAAGGGGGGTCAGCGCTGGGCCTCGGAGAAGGTCGAGACTCAGGACGTCTTCTCAGGGAGCAGCGCCTCGGTCGTCATCGACCCAACCGATGGGGCGATCAGGTTCACGGTCACACCGGAAGGGGATGAGACCGTGGAGCTCATCTACAAGGGGCGGTTCATGTGGATGCCCGTCCTGCCTGCGGGGGGCCTGAAAGTGGGGGACACCTTCACCCACGACTACGTCCTGAGCTCCGGGATGTTCAGCATCAAGGCGACGGATGAATACTACCTGGCTCAGGTCAGGGGGGGATTTGCCACCTTCGACGTTGAGTCGAAGCAGCTCATGGTGATCCGAATGGACAAGGGCCCGGGCGGAACGGGCCCCATGGGCGGGATGGTCATGGACGATATGAAACTGGCCTACAAGGGTGAGGGGACGGCCGTTTTCGACGTCGGGGAGGGGATCTTCATCGAAAGGGAAGGGAAGATGGCCTACTCCAACCTCGAGAGCGGTAAAGGTGCTACGGCCGGCATGGCATTCGCCACCCGCATGGAGGGCGTCATGCGCTATAAGTGGGAGATGGAGCGCCGGTGAGGGCAGGGTCCTGGCTCGCGCCCGTGAAGATCCGGAATGGGGCCTGGAGCGCCCCGTGAACCCTGTGACCGCCCCATTGATGGAAGGGTTCCCTTTCCTGTAGAATCAAGGAAGGTCTTGAAGCACTGCCGGCTTACACAGACATGGGTGGGACTCTCTGGATCCCGACCTTGGACCTGGAAACCGGAACCCCTGAACCTATCCGTTGGAGGTCGTCATGTTCAGAAAAGTTCTGCAAAGCAGGGTCACACGCTTTACGGTCTGCTATCTGGTTCTCTTCTTTGCCGGTTTGTTCAGCCTTCCGTCTGTGGCCGAGGCCGCATTCATACCGGTGTCGGCCAAACACCTGCCCACAGGCGACCGGAACGCGTTGGAGCAGGTCAGGACAGCGCTGGAGGAAGGGCTCCTTACGGAGCGTCTGGCCGCCCTGGGTCTCTCGGATTCCGAGATCGCCGAGAGGATCGGATCCCTCACCGCCCAGGAGAGGGCGGAGGTGGTGTCCCAGCTGGACGCCATCCAGGCGGGCGGTAATTCCGTCGTTGGTCTGCTGGCCCTGGCGCTCATCGTGTTCCTGATCCTGAAGCTCACGGACAAGATCTGAACCTGAAGGGTTTCCTGTTTGACATCTTCCATCGGGCGGCCACGGGCAGCCCGAGGACAAGGAGGCTCCTCACTCCGGTGGGGCCGCTCTTCCTCTTGAGCCTCCTCGCCCTTCTCTTCACCCTGTCCCTGGTCACCGACCGCATCCTCGGCCTGCCCGCCCTGGCCCCGTCCGGGCTCCGGCCCTGGTTGGGCGGGCCTCTGCTCGGCTCGGGTCTGATCCTGGTATTGTGGTCCGTGTCCACCTTTTTCAGGGCGAAGGGCACGCCGGTCCCCTTCAACCCGCCGCCCCGGGTGGTCCGTGAAGGTCCCTACGCCCACTCCAGGAACCCCATGCTCACCGGCCTGTTCCTGGTCCTCTTCGGTTCGGGCCTTATCCTCGGGTCCGTGTCCATGGTCCTTCTCTACACACCCCTGTTCATCCTGGCCAATGTGTGGG
>CP070682.1:1711039-1729399 GCA_020352595.1 bacterium
GGGTCCCGCCATGGCGGGACCCCCGCGTCGCCCTGTCAGGCTGCGTTTTCAGGGGTTTTTCAGCAGCCTGCTGGGCGCTCCGCAGGACAAGGAACCGGCAACAGGGACCTGGATCCATGGAGTGCATGACCTGTCTTGAAACAGTCACCTCTTGAATAACCCCGGGAGACCCCATGAAGATCTCCGACATCGGCGAATTCGGGCTTATCGACATCATAGAATCCCGCGCCGGACGCAGTTCCTATCCCGTGCTCATCGGCATCGGGGACGACGCCTCGGTGCTTGATGTGGATCCCCGGGACGACGTGGTCACAACCACGGACATGCTCGTGGAGGGGATCCATTTCCTGCTGGACAAGACCCCGCCGGCCGACCTCGGATTCAAGTCCCACGCAGTCAATCTCAGCGATATCGCCTCCATGGGGGCCATACCCGTTCAGTCGTTCCTCTCCCTCGGTCTCCCTCCGGGAACGGAGGTCTCCCAGGTGGAGGAGTTCATCGACGGATTCCTGGAGGCGGGCCCTGGAGTCCAGCTGTCGGGGGGCGACACGGTTTCATCACCTTCCGGCTGGCTCATCAGCGTCACGGTCATAGGCAAGGCCCCCTCTGGAAAGGTGCTCCGGCGAGACGCCGCGCGCCCGGGGGAAACCATCTGGTTGTGCGGTCCCGTCGGTGACTCGGCAGCCGGCCTGGCCCTTTTGTCCGGGCAGATGAGCGCCTCGGATGAAAACCAGGCCCGATTCCTTGTTGAGAAACACAACAGGCCGCGACCACAGATGAGAATGGGGCGCATCCTGCTGCAGTCGGACATCTCGCGCTGCGCCATCGACGTGAGCGACGGTCTCCTCCAGGACCTCGGGCACATCTGCCGTCGCAGCGATGTGGGAGCCGACATCGCCGTGGAGGATGTCCCGCTTAGCCCCCAACTCAGGGAGTTCGCGCGTTTCAACGGAGCCGATCCCCTGCGCTGGGCTCTGGGAGGCGGTGAGGACTACAGCCTCATCTTCACGGTGAGCCCCGAGAGGGAAGACCTCCTGCGCCGGATCCTCGAACAGGAAGGCATCGGGGCCGTGCCCGTAGGCAGGACCTCCGAGGAGAGGGGGATCCGGCTCACGCAGGGAGGGCAACCCTTTAAACTGCCGGAACACTGGGGATACAACCACTTCAGAAAGGATCCCCATCCCTGATCACTGCCCTTGACCAGAAAGCCATGACCATGCAAGGGGATAGGTGTTTTGGAATCCACTGCTTCTGACAATATCAGGCCAGTTCTCCTCATCTCGGCCTCCGACAGCAGTTCGGCGGCGGGCATGCAGGTGGACCTGCGTGTAGCCGACGATCTCCGGACTCCCTCCCGCTGCGTCCTGACTGCCATCACCGTCCAGGGAGACGCCGGGCTGGACCTTCTCTTTCCTGTTCCCCCCGATTCGGTGACTATGGCTATAACGAGGTGCCTGGCAGACCCGCCCGGCATCGCAGCCGTGAAGATAGGCCTCCTGGCCGATGTGCGCACGGTGGAAGCAACGGCTGAGGCCCTGACGCCGGCCCTGGAAAAGGGGGTTCCCGTGGTCGTGGATCCGGTCATGAGGTCCACACACGGTTCGGACCTTTCCGATGACACGACGGCGGCCGCTTTTCTCCGGACCATGGCTCCCGCAACGACTGTCATCACCCCCAACAGGCAGGAACTGGACCGGCTGGCGGCCCTGTCGGGTCAGCGCGGCGCCGGCGAGATCGAGAAGGTGGCAGCTCTGGTTTCCAGGGGCATCCGCGCGGTGCTGGTCACCGGAGGGGATGATGCGGGGGATAAATGCACGGACATCCTCTACCCGAAGGGGGGAAGGGCTTCCAGGTTCCAGCACCCTCGTATCGGGGGTTCAACCCCCAGAGGCACCGGGTGCGCTCTTTCAACGGCCCTGGCCATCCATCTGGCCCTGGGGATGACCCTCGAAAAAGCCGTCGAGTCGTCCATCGAATACGTCACGGGGAAGATCAGGAGCTCCACCCTCGTCGGGAACCAGCGTCTTCTCTTCCCGGGCGCGGCCAGGTAACGGGTCGAAGGCCGGAAGAGACGTTGTCGTCCCCCCCAGACCTGGTGTCCCGTGCGGATGGCCTGAATTTCCGGTAAACCTCCTTGCCTTTTTTCATACCGTATAATAACTTTTATTGTTCATTCGCCGCGAAGGCCCATGCAGGTCCTGAAGCGGCGTGAAAACCGTTCGCAAGGCCCGGACTCATTGCCCACCCAACGTGGGGGAGGGAGTCGCGCCCGGGTTTCGCACGGATCCTTGCCAAGAGCACCCAACCCCGAAAAGGGGAAATCCAGGTGGAAAGGAGGAATGCGATTTGGGTAGTGTCATCAAGAAACGCCGCAAGAAGATGAGAAAGCACAAGCACAAGAAGCTGCTTGCCCGCAGCAGGCACAAGAGGAAGTGATCCTTGACGGTTATGATCGGTGTCATCGGATCGGGAGATCCGGAAAAGCGGCACGATCCCCTGGCGATGAAGGTGGGTTCCCTCATCGCCGGGCGAGGCGCCGTCATGGTCTGTGGCGGGCTTTCGGGAATAATGGAAGCCGCGAGCCGGGGTGTTTCCGAGGCCGGCGGTATCGCCATCGGGATCCTCCCCGGCTCCCAACGTCGTGATGCAAACCCTTACGTCAACTATGCCATCCCCACCGGCATGGGGGTGGCGAGGAACGTCCTCGTGGTCAGGGCCTCGGATGCCCTCATCGCCCTGCCGGGCGGTGCGGGAACCATGTCCGAGATCGCCCTCGCCATCAATGTCGGCAGACCCGTCGTTGACCTGGGAGACTGGGGCATCGAGGGGACCGTGAAAGCAGGCACGGCAGAGGAGGCCGTGGATATGGCCCTGGAAAGGGCTTCCGGCGGAGAAGGTCTGGAACGAGCGGACCTTCAGGCGGGATGATGCATGGCATGAGCGACCTGGGCAAAGTATACGTGCGGACCTTCGGGTGTCAGATGAACGTCTACGACACCGAGAAGATCTACGCTTTCCTCCAGGACAGGTACGTCCCTGCCGCCTCGGAGGAGGAGGCTGATCTGATCATCCTGAACACCTGCTCCATCAGGGAAAAGGCTGAACAGAAGGTCTACAGCCTCCTCGGCCGCATCAAACCGCTCAAGGAGACAAATCCCGGGATCCTGGTCGGAGTCGGGGGGTGCGTGGCACAACAGGAGGGGGAGAAGATCATGAAACGTTCACCCCTCGTGGATCTGGTCTTCGGCACCCACAATCTCGACGAGCTTCCGGCACTTCTGGACGAACGGATCCACAGCGGGAAGAAGGTCTGCAGAGTGATCGGAGACAGCGACAGCGTACCGACCGCCGAAGCTCCGAGGGTCCCGGGACGTGCAGGCCCCGCTTCACTGCTGACCATCATGAAAGGGTGCGACAACTGGTGCTCCTACTGCGTCGTTCCCCTGGTGCGGGGTCGCGAGATCAGCCGCCCTGCGGGTCGGATCCTCGACGAGGCCTCCGACCTCATCCAACGCGGAGTCAGGGAATTGACCCTCCTGGGTCAGAACGTCAACTCCTATCGGGATCCCGGATCAGGGTCGGGTTTCGTAGAACTGCTACGGAAGATAGACGCCCTGCCCGGTCTTAAAAGACTGAGGTTCGTCACCTCCCACCCCAAGGATTTCTCCAGGGAACTGGCCTGTGCCATGGCGGAACTGCCGAGGGTATGCGAGCACATCCATCTTCCCGTCCAGGCAGGATCAGACACCGTTCTGACGGCCATGCGCCGGGGTTACAGCGCCTCCCGGTATCTCGAAAAGGTGAGACTTCTCAGGAGTCTCATCCCGGAGGTGGAGTTCACCACCGATATCATCGTCGGCTTCCCCGGGGAGACCAGGCAGGACTTCCAGAGAACCCTGGAGCTGATCCGGGAGGTGCGATACCAGAACGCCTTTTCGTTCCGTTTCTCCCCGAGACCGGGAACAGCGGCTTCGGAAATGGACGATCCCGTCAAGGACAGTGAGAAAAAGTCCTGGCTGCCCGAACTCCAGGCGGTGCAGAACCTCATCACGGCCGAAAAGCACCAGGATATGGTGGGGAGAGTGGTGGAGATCCTCGTGGAGGGCTTCGACAGGAAGCGATCGGGACTGCTGGAAGGAAGGACCCGGACAAACTACATCGTGCACTTCCAGGGAGATCCGTCCCTAGTCGGACAGATCGTCACTGTCCGGGTGACCCGCTCGAGGAGCATCCATCTGGAAGGAGAGATGCCGGTTTGAAAATCAGGGAAGTCAACATTCACGGCCTGACCATGGATCCGAAGAACAGCAGCCCCGTCCTGCTCCTGAAGGAGCTGGAAAGCCGGAGGGCCCTGCCCATCTGGATAGGCATGTTCGAGGCCAACGCCATCGCCACAAGCCTCGCGGGGCTCGAACCGCCCAGACCCATGACACACGACCTGCTCTACAACTCCATCCTCAGCGCAGGCTGCACCGTGGACAGGGTGGTGGTCACCGAGTTGAAGGACAATACCTTCTTCGCGGTCATCGTCCTGGATTCCGGGTCGGGTTCCCTCGAGATCGACTCGAGGCCCTCGGACGCCATCGCGCTGGCCGTGAGGGCCAAGGCGCCCATCTTCGCCAGCGAGGAGGTCCTCGAGCAGTCCGGTATAGACCTGGGTGCCGTTGAGGAAGGGGTTTCGGGGGAGAGGGACGAGTGGCTGGAGATGCTCGAGAACATGGACCCGGAGGATTACAGCAAATACAAGATGTGATGGGGAAGTTCTTTTCGAGGTTCACCGACCTGCATTCAGGATCGCCGCCCGAGACCGGAGAAACCGAGGAACGACATGACCGAGAGGGAGTCAACGCGATCCTCACAGCCACCGGAAAGGACGTTCTTCAGCGTCTGGGGGCTCCCCATAGGCGTGGCCGCGGCCATCATCCTGCTCTCATCCACTCCCGGCTCCGCTTTCCCGGAGCATCCGGACCTCCTGAACCCGGTCTTCCACTACCTCGAGTTCACGGCTCTGGGTTTTGCTCTGACCCGGGCGATGGCACTCACACCCGCGCTCACCGGCGGCCGGTGGGCCTTGACGGCGTGGAGCATCCTTTTCTGCGTCCTCTTCGCTCTGGCCGACGAACTTCATCAGTTTCTGGTTCCGCAGAGGGTTTTTGACGTTATGGACCTTTTTTTCGACTCCCTGGGCGCCATGACGGGAACTTTTCTTTACGTGCTGACGAGAGCGTTCTGGCCATTGGAACAGGCCCTTGAAAAGGAAAAGCCTGGTGACTGACCGTGTCTGAAATCAACCGGGTGATCAGAAGGGCCGAGGATCTGCAGGATCTCGCGCGCCTGTCAGAAGACCTTCTCACAAGGCTCATGGACGCTTCGGATGCAGCCTCCGGGACAGTGTGGGTCCTGGACGACGACCAGTCCTTCCGCAAGGTGACCTTCAGGGGCAGCGAACAACGGCAGAGGATCATCGACCCTGGGGAGATCATACACCGTCATGAGGAGATCTCCCGGGGCACCCCTTTCTTCGAGCAGAGGGGGGGGAAGGTTGTCCTCAACAGCCTCTTCCTCCCGGTGCTCCACCACGAGATGCTCGTCGCCCTTGTTCACCTGGAACTGAGCACCTACAGCGAAGCCGCCCTGGATGACCCAACGCTGGAGAGCATAAGGGATACCGCCGAAGAGTATTCAGCCTTCCTGAGCAACGCGCAGATACTGGACAGGATCAGGAAAAACCCCCTGAAGGACCTGGAATCGGACACCTACAACGAACCTTTCATCCTGGACTTCCTCCATCGACAGGTCACCATGAGCCGCCGCTTCAACAGGCGTGCAGGCGTGATCAATCTGGAATACGAGGGTGCGGAGCAGTTCCAGAAACGCCAGAGCTACAGGCTCATCCAGGCCATGATCAAGGACATCTCGGAGACGCTGCAAGGCATCCTGCGCGACTACGACGTTGTGGCGCATGTGGGCAACTTCAGGTTTCTCATGGCCCTGCCGGAAACGGACGCCCTCGGCTGCCGCATCGCCATCGAGAGGATCCGCCGCGGTTTTGCCAGGCTGAGTTACCTCGGGGAGCGTTTCGAAAGGTACGGCCTAAAACCCCACTTCGGCTTCGCCTGCTTCCCCGAGGACGGCTCCAGTACCGACTCGCTCCTGATGAAGGTCCTCAAAAGCGCGCGCTCGAGCCGCACCGACCCCTTCAACCTCATCCAGTGGGCCAACCGCGGCTTCTGGGACCTGCTGGAGCACTTCACGACGTCCAACGGCGGCAAGGATCTGCAGAACCTCAGGAACACCTGTCAGACATCCTTCCAGGCCAATTTCGCCTATCTGCTCCAGGAAGCCATCATCAACGACATCGTCCTGAATCCCGAGCGCAGGGGTCTTTTCTACATCGGGACCGAAAACGTGCTCATCACAGAGGCCCTGCTGACCAAGAACACCCGTCTTCCCAAGGCCGCCACGAGGATCAGCGTCTTCGGCGACCTCACCGGGACCTATTCCCTCAAGGACCTGAACATCAACTCCATTCCGGTCCCCCCTGAACAGTCCAGGGGCTTCCAGTTCATCCTCCTGCTCACCGACAAGGTGGCCTACGCTCTCATGGGGGTCCACCACAGGATGGACGAATGGAGGGGGTTCCACAGCTCTCACGACAGGCTCGTCGAGAGGCTCGTGTTCAAACTCAGGGAGGAGTACTCCCTTCAGGAACAGATCTGAGGTTGACCGCTGATGAAGAAGATCCTCCTCGTCGACGCTGACGTCAAGCTCCTGGATAAGCTGGGAAAGAGGCTTGGCAAAGCGGGATATGAGGTCACGACGGCTTCAGACGGATCCGGGGCACTGGAGTCGGCCCTGACGAAAAAGCCCGATCTCGTCATCACCAACTACCATCTCCCGCTCTTTGACGGCGAGAGACTCAGATCCTTTCTTCGGAGCAACCCCACCACCACCCACATACCGTTCATCTACCTCATCGACGCGGAGCGGGGGCACGACGAGACACTGGCCTCCATCGGCGGCGACGTTTACCTGGTGAAGCCTTTCCGCTGGCAGGACATGCAGGACAAGATCAGTCTGGTTTCCGATCCCGCCAAAGGAGTACCCGCCGTGGTATCCCCGGGTGCCGGCGTTGAGGGGAGCCTGAGCGAGGTCTCCCTCGTGGACCTCCTCCAGATCTTCGGGCTCAACAGGAGAACCGGGACCCTTAACCTGCACAACAACGGGGATACAGGCGTTATCCACCTCCTGGACGGTGTGGTCATCAGCACGGTGCTGGGCGAAACCACGGGCGAGAAGGCCCTCTACCGGATCCTGAGGTGGCACAAGGGCAGCTTCCGTTATCAGCCCGGCCCGGTGGCGGTCACCCGCAACATCACGAGGTCCATGGACGCGCTGCTCATGGAAGGCATGCGCCAGCTCGATGAGTGGGAATCCATCTATCAGCTCATGCCGCCTCCGGAAACAGTGCTGAAGATCAGCAAGAAGCGGGATGAACTGCCCACCAGCATGCGTCCCGTCACCCAGGAGGTCCTTCTTCTCCTGGAGTTCTACGACACCGTGGGCGAGGTCATCGAAAAGGCCAACCACACCGACTACGATGTCTGCAAATCCATCCTGGGCCTCATTCAGAAGGGGATCATCCAGCCCATTGCCGACACCCGATCAGCGGTCCGGAAGGAAGGGCCGCTTGTCAGCGGTGACAGGGTGGTGAGGATCCACAGGGCCCTGACGCCCGGGAAGGGCGATCAATCAGGCATTCACTGGGGCAGAGTGCTCGTGTTCGCCTCCGATCCGGACATGGTCAAGAATTTCCTCTCCTGGTTGACCGACGTTCACGGTTTCCGGCTTTCACGGGAAAATTTCTCCAACCAGGAGATCATCAACTCCTCATTCGGAGCCCTCGGCGTCATAGACATCTCGGAAAACGCCTACATGCAGCTTTTCCTGCTGCCTTCCTTTGCCGAGGCCTCCCCCTTGTGGCGGGCTTTCGGGGAAGGGACCGTCGGGGCATTTCATCTGGGTATGAACGGTGACGCCAAGGGTGGAACTTCTGCCCAATCTGTGTCAGTTTTCATGGAAAGGGAGCTGGAACGCCCCCTCGTCTTTGTGGACATGGACCCATCCCGGCGGTCTCGTGACACCGGACCGAAACTCTTTCATGAGCTTTTTGAGAATCTGCTGGAACGTCAGATGGACAGCGAGGAAACCCGGACATGACAGAAAAGGAAAAGAACATCCTCATCGTGGACGACGATTCCAGCATCCAGGAACTGATGCGGATCATCCTGACGAAGAACGGCTACAACGTCCACCAGGCCACTGACGGCGAGCAGGCCATCCACTTATTCATGGAGGTCGCCCCCGATCTTGTCATAAGTGACATATCCATGCCCAAGGGTGACGGATTCAATGTAGCCATCATCATCAGGAACAAGGAGAGGAGCCTGGGGAGGAAAGTCCCCATCCTGCTCATCAGCGCCTTCTACGACGATCACGCCAATGTCGAAAACGCCGAGCGGTGCGGGGCCGATGCTGTCCTCTCCAAGCCGTTCACCCAGAAGCCGCTCATTGCGGCCGTTGAAAAGCTGCTGGAAGGCGACAATGAACCCGCCGGTTAGATGTGGGATGTGTGCCCGTGCCATCCAGCCGGGGGATCTCAGGTTCGCTTTGTTGTGGAAAATCTACGCTGATTATGATGGTATAATTGATCTCGGAGACGAACTCCTCCTGGAAAAGACCTTGCTGGCGGTGGAAAAGGGCTCCGCCAGGGACCTGGAGGAGAAGGTTTACATGGAAAGCCGTCACATCCTCTGCCCGGCCTGCAGAGAAGAGATCCTCGAGACACTCTCCTCCCTGGAAGAGATGCGTTCGGAAGCGGGTTCCGACGAGGAGGGTGGGGAAGAGAGGAATCTGCACTAGGCACGGATTACGGGGTTGTTTCGGGATGGCAGCTCCGGACAGGTCATCCTCCGGGTGGCAGAGACGACAGGAGGTAGGTAATCATGATCAGACTGGTATCGGCTCGCTGGCTGTTCCTTCTCGCATCCTTCATCATCCTCAGTTCATGTGTGACACCGGGCAGCACCAGAGACGTCCAGGAGGAGCAGGAGGTCGTCTATCCCCCATACAGCGGTGTCAAGAAGAGGGTAGCCGTCCTGGAGTTCGACAACAAGGTAAGCAACAGGTGGTGGGACAGGAGCTGGAACATCGAGGAGCGGCTCACCGAGATGGTCATTACGGAGCTTATGAAGACAAACCGCTTCATCGTGGTCGAGAGGGGCGCTCTGGATGAAGTCCTCAGGGAGCAGGATCTCGGTGAGAGCGGTCGCGTCAGGCAGGAAACGGCGGCAAAGGTGGGCGAGGTGCTGGGCGCCCAGGTCCTGATCAAGGGAGCCGTCACGGAGTTTATCGAGAAGGAGAGCGGCGGCGCCGGCGGCATCATCATCAGCGGGATAGGCATAGGCGGAAAAACCAGCACCGGCCACGTGGCCATGGACATGCGACTCATTGACGCCACAAGCGGTCAGATCCTGCAGTCCCACAGGGCAGAGAGCAAGATCACCAACTCCGCCCTGGGCGGCATAGCCTTTTTCAAGGGCATCGCTTTCGGCGGTTCGACCTTC
Source organism: bacterium (assembly GCA_020352595.1). GTDB lineage: Bacteria > BMS3Abin14 > BMS3Abin14 > BMS3Abin14 > BMS3Abin14. Next base: position 1,720,666 of record CP070682.1, read on the forward strand.
AAGAAGACACCCCTCGGAAAGGCCACCAGGAACGCCGTGGCCGATGCGGTCAGGTTCGTCATGGAGAACATGGAGGATCAGCCGTGGGAGGGCCAGGTTATCAAGGTGGATGGCCAGAGCGTTTACATCAATGCCGGTTTCAACATGAATATCGCCAATGACATGGTCTTCACGGTCTTTTCCAGGGGCGAGGATCTCATCGATCCGGCCACCGGCCTTAAACTGGGCAGCGCCATCAAGAGGATCGGCACCGTCCGGGTCGTCCAGGTGTCCGACAAGTTCGCCATAGCGCAGACCGTAGAGGGCTCCGGCTTCAAGAGGGGCGACATCCTGAAGCTGCAATGATCCTGGATCCGGCATAGGCGAGGTCAGGGCCGCCCCTCCGGGCGGCCCTTTTCTTGCGTCGCGATGGTCAGGAAAGTTCAGAGTTCAGAGTATTGAGTGCAAGGTTTAAAAACATATCCGGTATCTCCGGTCGGAGCGAGATGAGCAGGGGGGATGTAGCTTCGGACTCCGGACCCTGAAGGGGAAACAGGTTCTCACGGGGAGCAACGTTACCGAACAGTCTTTGGGTCAAATACCGTTCCTGTGCGCCAAACCACCCACGACAAGCCCCAATACAATATCGTAACCAGCGTAACCAATGGAAAAACATGAAGAAAAAAATATTCACCGCACCTTTGTTTTGGCCTTTGTCTTGCTTACCGTTATCGGGATGGTGGAGATGGGCAAGAAGATACTCGTCGTTGACGATGAGAACCTCGTGCGCTGGTCGGTCAAGCGCTATCTCGAAGCGGAGGGGTACCAGACCCTTGAGGCGTCCTCCGGCCAGGAGGCTCTCAGGATCCTGGACATGGAGAACGTAGGCGTCATGATCACGGATCTCATGATGCCCGGCATGGATGGCGTGGAGCTCATCAGGAGGGCCCGGGCCAGGCAACCCCACCTCAGCGTTCTGGTCATTACGGCCAGCCACTCCTCGGGCATGCTCCGGTCCGCAAGGGACGCCGGCGCCATCAGAACCTTTGAGAAACCCATCCCTTTCCGCGACCTTCTGGGGACCCTCCAGGGACTGGAGCACTGAGGATCCCATCCGCGCACCGGTTGCTGCCGGTTCAGCACCCTTCGACGGTAACGATCCCGCAATCCGCCCACTGAGTCCGAGAGATCTCACACCAGAACGGCTTCCCCGTTTACTCTCACCGGTACACATGCTAATTTCCCCACTCATGGGTCTGAAATCTCTGATCATCGGCACGAGGGCTGTCCTCCTCATCCCCCTGGTCACGGCCTTCTCAGGCCTGCTGGCCATCCTCGCCAGTTACTTCGATCCGGATGCGAAATTCATCTATCCGCGAATCGGGAAGAGATGGGCGAGGGTGGTCCTGTGGCTGGCGGCGGCCCGTGTCACCATCAAGGGGCTGGAAAACTTTCCGCCACCGGGTCAACCCTGCATCATCGTCATGAACCACCAGAGCAACCTGGACATCCCACTCATGGTGTTCAGCATGCCCATGGCACCCCGATTCATAGGCAAGATCGAACTGAGCAGGATACCCGTATTCGGGGGGGCCGCCCACCGAACAGGGCAGATCTTCATAGACCGGTCAGATCACGAAAAAGCCCTGGAGGGGATCAGGCATGCCGCCAGGGCCGTGAAAGAAAAGGGTCATTCAGTAATCATTGCCCCCGAGGGCACCAGATCCGCAGACGGCAGGCTCCGTCCCTTCAAAAAGGGTGCTTTCGTCATGGCCATCGAGATGGGGCTTCCCATCCTCCCCGTGGTCATCGAAGGGACTCACCGGGTCCTCCCCAAGGGCAGTCTCTGGTCAAGGGGAGGCCCAGTCACCGTCACCATACTGCAGAAGGTGAGCACCGAAGGCCTTTCCTATGACCAGAGGGACGCTCTCGCCGGGGAAGTGCACCGGAAGATGGCGCGGGTTCTGGGGGAGGCGGCATGAGTTCGGGAACCCCCGAAAGGGAGGCGCGGCCAGGCTGGCAAGACTCATGGCCGAGGGCACCCAGGAAGGGATCCCGGAACCCGCACCGTGAAAAAGCTCATCCATGACGCATTTGAGAAAAACCTTCATTTCCCTTTACCTCTCCGTTTTCATGTCCTCCCTGGGCCTGGGGATCCTCAGCCCCATACTCCCTGCCTACGTTGACCGTTTCGCAGCCTCTTCCCTCATCCTGGGGCTCGTTTTCGGCACCTATTCGGCCTCGAGAACCATCTTCATGCCCATGGTCGGCAATCTTAGCGACCGGCTGGGCAGAAGGTACTTCATTTTTGCCGGCCTGGCTCTTTTCACCCTTGTATCGCCGCTTTACGCGCTCGCCGGGGATGCCGTCCAACTCATGCTCGTACGTTTCATCCAGGGTATCGCCGCCGCGATGCTCCTGCCTGTGGCCATGTCCGCCATCGGTGACCTTTCGCCACGCGGCAGGGAAGGTTTCATCATGGGATCCTTCACCTCGGCCTTCTTCGCCGGCCTTGGTTTCGGCCCCCTCATCGGGGGGTTCCTGAGGGACAGGTACTCGATGAACGCTGCCTTCTTCGGCATGGGCGGCCTGTCGCTGATGGCCCTGGTTTTCTCCGTCATCACCCTGAGGTCGGAACCGCCCCGCTCCGGGATGGACCAGCGTCCGGACAGGGGACATGGAGAGCGTTCCATTCTGCTCGACAGTCGGCTCCTCGGGCTCCTCCTTTTCCGGTTCGGCAGAGCGCTGGGCATCGGAGTGGTCTGGGTCATCATGCCCCTTTACGCCATCACCAGGCTCGGCATATCGGCCTTCCAGGTGGGAGTCCTCCTGTCGACCAATACCTTCCTGACAACCCTTCTCCAGTCGCCCCTGGGACACCTGTCGGACAGGATCGGGCACCGCAAGAGCCTCACCGCGGGAAGCCTCATCGCCGCGGCGGCCACCGCCGCCATTGGGTGGTCCACGCGCTTCGATCAGCTCATCCTCATCTCCCTGGCCCTGGGGTTGTCCGGAGCACTCATAGTGCCTTCCGGCACAGCCCTGGCGGTTTCCCTGGGCAGGGAGATGGGAATGGGCACCGTCATGGGTCTATACAACGCCTCCCTGAGCCTCGGGACCATGCTCGGACCGGTGGCCGGAGGTGGACTGCTCGACCTCTCCGGCATCAGGATAGTCTTTCAGGGTGGAGCCGTCGTGGGGATTCTGGGTTGGTTGATCCTCCTGATGACCTTTCCTGCCGCCCGAGATCCGGTATGGACCGGGGATACTGACCATCCTTGACACGGCAACGTCGAAATACTAGATTGCAGTTCAAATGCGCATCGGCAGAAAATACAGCGTAGCTGCGGCATTTCCGTGCCTTCTCCTGATCCTCGTCAGCCTCCTTTCCCCGAACCTTCTTCTGGCTGACTACGTCAGGATCAGGGGGTCCGTCGTCAACGTGCGTCAGGGACCCGGGACCAGCTTCCCGGTCCTCTTCCAGGCCCAGCAGGGCGAGGAGTTCAACCTTCTCAGAACGGAAGGCCTGTGGTACCTCGTGAAACTTCCCGAAGGGGAGGAGGCCTGGGTTTTCGGACGGCTCGCCGACATCGTCCCGGGGGCCATGCCCGGACAGCCAGCCGATGGGGAAGGCGCGAAAGGGGAAGGGGAAGCGGGATCAGGATTAAAGAGGATCCTGGAGGTCTTCCTCCTCCTGGCACTTCTCCTCCTGTCCGGCATAGCGGTATGGAAGAGAAAACAGCTCACGAGCCACGCCATACTGAAGCTCAAGGAGATCTCCGGATACCGCCGCGAGCAGCCCTTCCGCTATGACAACAGGATGCCCAAGGACGACTCATGGGAGATCTGAGCGTACATCTCCAGGGCTCCGGGGTCATGGTCCGGCGGACCTTTGAATGAGTGCAGAAAGAGCAGCCTTTGCCGCAAGCCAGTTATTAAATTCACAAAACCGACTTCCTATTGACAACATTTATCGGAATTGCTAACCGTATGGGGATTTGTCCTAACACCAATCCGTGAACATGGAGAAAGTACACCAACATGCGCCTGAAATGCGACCTGCACATTCACACGAAAGAGGATCCCAGGCATCAACTCAACTACACGGCCGAAGATCTCATCGACGAAGCCTCGCGATGCGGGTATGACGTCATCTCCATTACGAACCACAACGTCGTAACCTACAGCGAAGACCTCGCACTGTACGCCGCTGAGAGGGGCATACTGCTCATCCCCGGCGTCGAGGCGACCGTCATGGGCAAGCACGTCCTCATCTACGGAGTTGACGGCATGGATGAGGACTGGGGCAATCTCACCTTTTTCGACCTCAAGCGCATCAAGTCCCGGGGGACGTTCATCGTCGCACCGCATCCCTTCTACCCCCACTACAACTGCCTGGGCAATCTGCTGAACCGCTCCTCGAACCTCTTTGACGCGGTGGAATACAGCCATCTCTACACCAGGAAGGTCAACTTCAACCTCAAGGCGCAGCACTTCGCCAGAAAGCACGAGATGCCCATCCTCGGCCTCTCGGATGCTCATTCCCTCAAACAGCTCGATTACACCTACACCCTCGTCAACTCCGAAAAGGACACCGATTCCATTTTCCGTGCCATCAAAGAGGGCAAGACGACCATCGTCACCCGCCCGGCCCGCCTCACCACCAGCAGCCTGGTGGGCATCCAGCTCCTGGCCACCTTCTTCCTGCTGCAGATCCTGAACTGATAAGGGCAGGAGGGCAGGGGACCCGGGCTCGGCACCGGAGCGTTAAAGGCGAGCGGAGGCTGCACTGCGAGGGACCTGCGTTCTTGCATGGAGCCATAGGGTTCTGAGTTCAGGCTGTTGCGGACCCGGCACTGTGAACTCTCAACTCTGAAGACCCTGTCCGCGGAAGCCGTGCAGCACCTTCTATTGCGTGGGGATGACCTGTTCGGTTCCCTTCCCGGTTGTGGATTCTGCCCGTTTTCCCTATAATCCGTCCAATGTTCGAAACCTACAGGATCGCAACTGAGGCCTACCTGGCCAAGCTATCCATACCATCACCGTGGGGTATCGGCCTCTTCGAGACGGTCGCCGTGGTTTCCGGAGGTCTCTCCCTTCTCTTCTTCTTCCTCTTTCTCGCGGCCAACAGGACACGAGGCTCCGTGGAGAAAGAGGACAGGCCCGTGCGGGTCCTCCTCAAGAAAGCCAGGAAACTGGAGCGAAAGGGGCAGTACCAGGAGGCCGGAGACCTCTACCTGGGCGCAAAGCATTTCATGGAGGCCGCCAAGGCCTTCGTCAAGGTGGAGGATTTCAGCAGGGCCGCCGAGGCCTGCATGCTCAACAACGATCATTCCAACGCCGCGAAATGCTTTGTCCGCATCGAGGAATACGAGAAGGCGGCAGAGCTCTTCCAGAAGGCCAGGGACTATTCCAGCGCGGCCGAGAACTACCTCCGCATAGGAAAGACTGGGGAGGCAGCGCCGCTCTTCGTCAAAGGCGGCCATCCGGTCAAGGCGGCCGAATGCTACGCCAAGGTCGGTTTTTACCAGAAAGCCGGGGAACTGCTGGCGGGAGCCGACGACAACGAGCAGGCGGCACCTTTCCTGCTGCGCGTCCTTCAGGAAAGGTCCAGCAAAAGGGACCCCTCCCTGGGTCCGGAAGAAGATGCCGTTTCCGGCAACATCGCACAGCTGGCCGCCCAGTGCTTCCTGAAGACCGGCATGAAAGAGAAGGCCGCCCAGGTTTCCGAGCTCGGTGGACGTTTCGGCGAAGCGGCCGGGATCTACGAGGAGATCGGCGAGAAGGGCAAGGCCGCCGACCTTTACATCAAGGCAGGGGACACGACATCGGCAGCCAGGGTCCTCGAGTCTTCGGACCAGGCCAACGAGGGTGCCGTCGTCGTGGCGGAAGCCCTGCTCAAGGAGGGGAAACCCGTTCCGGCGGCAGAGCTTTTCGCCCGCATCGGTCAATGGCGGAAGGCAGCCGAACTGTTCATCGAGAACGACCTGAAGGAGATCGCCCTGGACCTCCTTTCACAGCACGGTGACTACAAATGGGCCGCTGACCTGCTTCTGGAAATGGGGAATCCTGGCGAGGCCGCCTCCATGCTCATGTCCGCCGGGAAAGCGGAGGAAGCGGCCCAGATCTACCGCATGATGGGCGAGAAAAAGCGGGAGATAGACGCTCTGGTCACGGCGGGCGCCCACTTCGAAGTGGGAAAAAACCTCCTCGAGCTCGGAAAGAAGGACGAGGCGACGGAAAACCTTCAGAAGGTCGAGGAAGGCGACAGCAATTTCAGGGAAGCCAACCGCCTTCTGGGGGAGATCTTCTACGACCAGAAACAGTGGTCCCTGGCCATCGCGAGCTACCAGAAGGCGCTGGCCGACAAGGATGTGCGACGGGACAGCATGGACTCCTTCTACCGGTACGCAGCCGCCCTGAAGGAGGATAATCAGCTTCAGGGCGCCCTGAACATCATGGAGAAGATCCTTCTCGTTGACTACCACTACCGCGATGTCAAGGATCTGGTCGAGACCATCAAGCGGATCCTGGGATCTTCCTCGCCCGGGCTGGCTGCCTCCCACCTCACAGGGTCCCCGGACGCCACCATGGTCGCCCACACACCTTCCCAGCCCGGCAAGAGCACCCGCTACGAGATCATATCGGAGCTGGGCAGGGGAGGCATGGGCGTCGTCTACAGGGCCAGGGATACCCTTCTGGACAGGATCGTGGCCTACAAGGTCCTGCCCCCGCAGGTGCAGAGGAACCAGCGGATCCTGGACATGTTCCTGAGGGAGGCCAAATCTGCGGCGCGCCTCTCTCACCCCAACATCGTCACCATCTACGACGCCGACGAGGATCGCGGGGAGTTCTTCATCATCATGGAGCTCGTGGAAGGCGAGTCACTCAAACAGATCCTGGAAAAGCAGGGCAAATTCCCTGTGAAGACGGCTCTGGTCCTGGCGGGGCAGGTGCTCAAGGCACTGTCCTACGCGCACGGCAAGGGCATCGTGCACAGGGACATAAAGCCCGCAAACCTCTTGTGGGCCCAGGCCGACAAGCAGGTCAAGATAACGGATTTCGGTCTGGCCAGGGTCATCGAGGAGGGGCGAAGAACCCACACCCAGATGGCCGGGACGCCCTATTACATGGCTCCAGAACAGATCGTCGGCGGCCAGGTGGACCACCGTGCAGATCAGTACGCTGTGGGCGTCACCCTTTACGAGTTCGTCACGGGAACGGTGCCCTTCAGGGAGGGGGACGTTCTCTACCACCACGTCCACACGGAGCCCCCGGGTCCCGAGACCCACGAGGGAGACCTTCCGGAGTCCCTCTGCCGTTTCATCATGAGATGCCTTTCCAAGGATCCCAATGACCGCTTTCCCGACGTGGACAAGGCCCTTGCGGAGCTCAGGCCGCTCCTCATGTGACCGGTGATTGCACCGGGATCTTCCGGATATAAGGTGGGGGGGATGTCTGGAAGTGGATGAGATGCAGCTCTTGTTTATTCCAGGTATTGCCGTTTCCAAACAAGCATATACCGTCTTTTATTAAAGCAGGATCTTAGTAAAAGACCCTGTATAATCCCCCGCCTCTGAGCAGCAGGTTCAGTGTTTTCCCCGCAGCCCTCTGTGGCAACGACTTAAGAGGCGGTGTTCCTGTTGCCCTCTGCGTTATGGCCTCAGGTCGAAAAGCCTTAACGAGGATCCCAGGGCTACCTTTGAGCCCGGCTTCCCATGGCAGGGCATCTCGCCTTACCGTACTGAATGTTTGGTCCCCTCGAGCCTGGCATCGGCCAGGTCGGCGCCCACGAGTACCGCTCCTGTCATGTCTGCCCTGGAAAAATCGGTTCCGCCCACGATGGCTCGCGAGAGGTCAGCACCGGTCAGGTTGGCACCTGAAAGGTCCGAACCCAGAAGGCTGCATCCCACCATCCTGGCCCTGGAGAAATCAGCCCCCGATATCCTGCATTTCCGGAGCTTGGCATCACCGAGGTTGGCAGCCCGGAAAGTGGACTTGACGAAAGATGACGAATCGGCCGCAGCGTAAGTCAAGCGCGCATAACTGAAATCGCTCTCCGAGAACTTGGCGACGTTCATGACCGCCTGGGACATCTCCGCCCCGCGGAAGACGACCCTCTTGAAGTTCCCTCCGGTCAGATCTGCCCCCGTGAGGTTGCACAGGGTGAAATCCGCCCCGGCTGCCTTGACCGACTTGAGGTTCGCTCTCATGAGTGTGGCCTCGAAGAAACCCGCCGAAAGCACCGTGGCCTCTTCGAGGTTGACCCTCGTCAGATTGGCCTCCTTCATGTCGGTTCCGGACAGGTCCGCCTTCCTGAATACCCCTTTGGCCATGTTGGCCCGGAGCATGGAGGATCCCCTGAAACTCGCCTCCTCGAAACGGGCCTCCTCGAAATCCGTGTCGTTGCAGACAGTCCCCACCGCATCGGCCTTTTCGCCGGTAACGCGCCTGAGCGTGGCTCCGGACAGGTTCCCCCCGCGTAGCTTGCTGTTGGTCAGGTTGCAGTCATCCATGACGGCCCCTGAGAGGTCCGATCCGGACAGGTCGGCACCGGCAAGGTCCACCCCGGCCAGCTGGCAGCCCTTCAGGTCGGCGGAGGCCAGGCTGGCGCTGTTCAGGTTCGCGTAGGATAGATCCGCCCCGGACAGGTGAGCCGCGGTCAGGACGGCACCCGCCAGATCCGCGTACTGGAGGTTGGCCCCCGAAAGGTCAATGCCGCTCAGGTCCTTGCCGCTGAGGGAGATCCTCACGA
>CP070682.1:1729499-1742299 GCA_020352595.1 bacterium
CAAGACAGGTTCAGGTAAAGCTTTTGCGAGAAAACGGTTGATGTAGGTCTGGACAATCTGCGATCGGCACCCGCCCTCCAACTCCAGCTCAAATCCTGGTCCGGGACGCCTTTCCCCCTGAAGGGTCACTTTCCCTCCCCTTCCGGGAAACGGTATCTGGCCTGCCTCTTGAACATCCACCCGGGGTACTCTTCCGGCAGTTCGCTGGCTTCCTTCAGGCCCGCCAGTTCGTCGGCCGACAGCCGAACCTCCGGGGCTGCCAGGTTATCGTCGAGCTGCTCCGGGCTCTTGGCCCCGATGATCACGCTGGTGACCACGGGCTGGTGCAGCAGCCAGCTCAGGGCGATGCGGGCCACGGACACATTCCTTTCGTCGGCCATCTCCCGCATCAGGTCCACGAGCTTGAAGGCGCGCTCCCTGTCCACCGGCGGAAAATCAAAGTCCGCCCGGCGGGCTCCCTCCGGTCCCTTGCCCTCCCGGTGGAACTTGCCCGACAAAAGGCCCCCTGCCAGGGGGCTCCAGACCATCAGGCCCAGGTCCTGGTCCCGCAGGAGGGGTACGATCTCCCGCTCCAGGTCGCGGCCGGCGATGGTGTAATAGGCCTGAAGGCTCTCGAAACGGTGCAGCTCGTATCTGTCAGAGATCCAGAGAGATTTCATCAGCTGCCAGGCGGCCAGGTTGGAGCAGCCGATATAGCGCACCTTCCCGGAGCGGACCAGATCGTCCAGGGCCCGCAGGGTTTCCTCCAGAGGGGTGATGGCATCGAACCCGTGGATCTGGTACAGGTCGATGTAATCCGTGTTCAGCCGTCTCAGGCTGTCCTCGACGGCCTTCATGATATGGGCACGGGAAAGGCCGGTGTCGTTGGGCCCGGGTCCCATGCGGCCGAACACCTTGGTGGCCAGAACGACATCCCTGCGGCGCTTGCCCAGGGCCTTCCCCAGCATCTTTTCCGACTCTCCCTCAGAGTAGATGTTGGCGGTGTCGATGAAGTTGACGCCCGCATCCAGCACGCGGGCGATGAGGTCGTCGGCGGCGCGCTGAGGCAGTTGACCGATCACTGTCCAGAAGCCTTTCCCGGCGAAGGTCATGGTTCCGAAACACAGTTCGGACACGAGTAACCCTGTCCTTCCGAGTTGTCTGTATTTCATGGCCTGAATCCCCTTTTTGCACCTTCTCTTGCCTGTCAACGGAACACCGAGGTCCCAACCTGCGGTCATATTCAAATAACATACCTTATCCGGCAACTTTGTGCAGGCATGTCTCTGTGTTTCCTGCCTGATCCCGGTTGTTGTGGTCCGGCCGTGACGAAAAACGGGTCCCCGGACCCGCTCCCTGGAAAAGCCCCCCGGTTCAGGCAAGGCGTTGGCTGGGGAAGGTTGCTTACCCGGCCCGCGTGGGTGTCGGAGCCGACTGCCGCTCATCTGACCCCGCTGATTCCCGAACTACGCAAAAGTTACCTTTAGCAATTTTGTTGGATATAAAATAGTCAACGATAACAATGAGATAAAGCGCATCCAGGAATGCCGCGTGTGGCGCAGAAGTTGCAATTCTGTATTTTGTGCTTCACTTTCGTCCCTGGCTCACGGGGATCGCACCGTGGACTGCGCCAGGATCCTTTCACTGCAAGGGGAGATCGCCATGAAAACAGGAAAAATTCTGGTACCGCTTTCGGTCGTGCTGGCCGTGGCTCTGTCCGCGGCGGTTGCCGCGGCAGCGGATTTCGACTGGACGAGGGATTTCAACATCAGGGCTGAAGCCGACCGCGACGGCTTCAGGGCCCAACTGTCCACCCGGTTCAAGATTGGAGACACGCAGGTCCAGGTCGTCCTTGGAAATGTGGACAGTCCCGCCGACGCCTACATGGTACTCCGGCTGGGAGAGATGTCATCGAGACCCGTTGACGAGGTCCTGGACAGGTACAGGACAGAAAAAGGCAAAGGCTGGGGGGCCCTGGCCATGAGCCTGGGCATAAAACCGGGGTCCAAGGAGTTCCAGGCCCTGAAGCAGGGCAGCGATATCACCGGCAGCGCAGGTGGAAACAAGGGCAACGGGAAGGATAAGGGCAAGGGAAAAGGGTGAGACCCGTCCCGGGTGCCAGAGCCCCTTGTCTCGGTCCTCCTCCGGCCCTCACACCCGAACTCTATACAAAACCTCCTGCCGTTGACCAGGGTCAAGGCGCTGCGTCCCGGACCGTCTACCATGGGGATGCCCTTACAAACCGGGCGAAAGGAGCGACCCCATGAATGAGACCGCCCTGACCAACGGTTGCCTCAAGGAGATGAAGGCCCACTTCGGCGCCGACAGGAAGAGGATCGACCACGCCCTCAAGGTGCTCGACTACGCCAGGGCCATCCAGGCCGTCGAGGGTGGAGACACCAGGGTCGTGACCGCCGCAGCCATCCTGCACGACGTGGGGATACCGGCCTCGGAGGCGAAGTACGGGTCCATAGACGGCCCTTACCAGGAGGAGGAGGGCCCTCCCATCGCCAGGGAGATCCTGAAGCGGGTGGGAGCCGACGACGCCGTCACGGACCACGTGTGCGACATCATCGCCGACCACCACTCCGCGAAGTTCATGGACACCCTCGAGTTCAGGATCCTCTGGGACGCGGACTGGCTCGTCAACATCCCCAACTGGTACCGGGACGCGGATGAGGGGAAGATCAGGGCCGTGGTGCGAAAGGTCTTCAAGACAGGCAGGGGCAGGGCCATGGCCCGGGAGATCTTCCTGGGGGAGAGGGGATGAAGGGCCCGAACAGCCGGGTCCGTCTCACCAGCGCCACAGCACCAGCACGAGGATGATGAGGAAACAGCCGGCCAGGTTGAAGTAGGCGTTCACGGTGAACACACGCACCACATTGGGCACGGCGGCCGGTCCCGCAGACAGCACGCCCACCCTTTCCACCCTCTCGAATACCCCGGCATCGTGGGGAGCGTCCCTGAGGAACGCCGTCAGGTCCTCGCCCGCCCTGTGCCGTCCGGCGTGGCGCCCCCCCTTCCACAGGCGGCTCCCGGTCACGTCGTAGACGACACCGCCTGCTGCGATGAGGACCCTGTCCCCGCGCTCCCCGTCAAATCCCTTCAGTTCCTCCAGCGTGTAGTCGGGGGTGTCCGGGGCATGGTCGACCCTCCCGCGCGATTCCACCAGCCTCTTGAGGCGCGGACCGACGTAGAGCGTGACAAAGGTGGCCGAGGACATCATCAGGGCAAAAACCGCCATCTTCACAAGCAGCAGCTTGCCGAACATGCCGGAAAAAAGGCCTGCGTTGAGCCTGTACCGCCAGACTGTGAGGAGGACGCCGGTGACGGCGATGACGGGCATGGAAAGCCAGGCGAGCCGCAGTTCCGATCTTGGAAGGCCGCCCAGGGCGTACTTGGGCTTCAGGACGAGGTGGACGTACAGGATGGTCCCGATCCACACCACCCCGAAGAGGATGTGGGCGTACAGGATGACCGTGTGGACGACCTTGAGGACCAGGGGTGTCCCGGTCCTGGGCATCGACGGCGGCCGCCAGCCGCCCGGATCGGCCGCGTACGCTTCGCCGCTGGAGGTCAGCCCCCCGCCCCCTGACGCGGAAATGTGGCACACCGAGCAGGGCTGTCCGGTGTCGAGGGCATAGTCCTCCGTGGCCAGGACCGGCGAGGCCGCGGCCACAGTCACGAAGCAGAGTATCACCGGGAGGGCTTTTCCCACATGGAGCATACTAGCACCGCTTTTACCCCGGTTCAAACATGGGGCGGGTTTTCATGGGGCCTGTGGGCCCGGGGGACCGCCACCGGGATCAGATCAGATCCATGTCGAACATGTCGGATCCGCCACCACGATCCCTCGACTCAACAGGTACCGTAACGTTTGCCTCGCAAACTTGTCTAACACCTTAAACCCGGCGATATCAGGCCGTCATTTTACGCGGGACGCAATGGGCAGGGAGCACCTCGTCGACAGGTGGTCTCGCGGCCCGCCGCGTGTGACCTGGAGACGGCTGCTACCGGCAAACGGGGGATGGGAGCCATGACCATGGAAAACCGCAGGAGACACCCTCGCATCTATAGGCCCGTGCAGGTCCATTACCGCTACGGGCAGGAGCAGTACAGCGAGTTCACCATGAGCCTGAGCATGGGAGGACTGTACGTCAAAACCCCCAGGCCCCTGGAGGTGGGCTCCATCTTCCTCCTGAATTTCACCCTCCCCGACCTCAGGCACGATTTCCACATAAGGGGCCAGGTGATCTGGAAGAAGTTCCTTGAAGACGAGCACGGTCCCCCGGGCATGGGCGTCAAGTTCATGGACGCGGCCGAAGAGGACCGGAGGGCCCTTCTCACGTACCTGGGTCTGTCCCAGATGACCCGGAAGGGATATTGACAGGAAGCAGCGGGCCCGGCGTTTCAAGGCTCCATCCGGGACCCGGTTTCTCCAAATCCATACCGGGCAGCCTGCCGGAAGAGTTGCGTTTCCGGGTCTGTCTTTAATTTTCCGCACCCATTCCGTCCTTGATTTTGGACGGGCCGGCTTGTAGCATCTTTTCCAAGGTCCCACCGCTGAATGGTTTTCCAGGACCATCGCCTGCCACGAGGTCACGTCGTGGGAGGAGGGGAGTCATGAGAGGGAGAGCAACGGCATCCCTGCTGGCGCTGGCGTTGATCCTCGCCGCACCGCAGGCCGCGCGACCGGACTACACCTACCAGGGCGCCCTGCTCCAGCCCCTGGCCACGGTGGATCCTGTCCTCCCGGGGCAGTTCTTTGACGTCTGGAGGCCGGGGCACCTGCCTGCGGGAAGCTGGAGCCTGGGCGGCTCCGCCGAGGCTCTCCGCAACAGCGACAACAGCGACGACTGGGAGACCATCCTCTCGGTCACTGGCGCCTACGGGCTCAGGGACCGTCTCGCCGTCGGCCTCATCGTCCCTTACATCGCCCGCGACCCGGAGTTCAACGAATCCGAGCTCCTGGACCTTAAGACCTTCGCAAGGTAATCCATCACCGACCCCGCCGGGGCAGGGGTGCAACTGGGGGCCGAGCTGCTCCTCAGCCTGCCCACCGCCTCGGTGGCCACCACCTACCCCTTCTCCCTGGACACCACCGTGGCCCGGCTCACGGTGGCCGCCTCCATGGAACAGGCGCAGTGGAGCTACGGCGTGAACCTCGGCTACCAGCACTACCTGTCCTCCACATCGGGCGACGACCGGGACGTGTTGTACGGCCTCTTCGCGGGCCGGGGCATTTCGGACCGGCTCAGGGGCGTCCTGGAATACTCCTCCTACACCCACAGCCACGAGGAGACCGGTCTGGACGAGAGCCTTACCGACTCGGCCGCCCTGGTCGGCGTCAGGTACATGGTCAACGATGACCTCGAACTGGGGCTGGCCGCGGGCAGCGGCCTGGGGGACGCCTTCGCCGACCTCAAGACCGTGGCCACCCTGCTCTGGGTCCCCGGACGCGCGGCCCCCGCCCGTCCCGTCCGCCCCGCCAGGGCCCTCGCCCCGCCGCGGGTCCCCGGGGCCGACCTGCTGGCCGGAGTCCGTCCCGGACGGGGCGGCGTGCTCATCCAGATCTCCAACCGCAGCGGCGACGGGACCCTGGGGGAAAAGGTGGCCCGGATCCTCCAGCGTGACGGCTACGTCGTCCCGGTGGTGGAACAGGGCAGCGACCGCGACTGGAAGAGCTCCTACCTCTTCTTCAGGCCCGCCGCCGTGGAGCAGGCCGCCCGGATCACCGAGCTCCTCAGGCCGGCCAGGGTGAACATGGTGTCCTACCAGCTGGAGGGTGTGGACCTGCTGCTGGTCATCGGAAGGGACCGGGCCGGACTGTAGAACCCGGCGGGTGGGGGCAGAAGGGGGGTGCGGGACCCTCAGCCCGGCTCCTTGACGCCGGTCAGCTGCGAGAGGAGCCCGCTGCCCTCCATGGCCTCGAAGACGGCCTCGGCGATGAGCCGGTGACCCTCCTCGTTGGGGTGCAGGTCTCCAGGGATGATGAGGTCCCATTGATCACGCCCGCCCCGCAGTTCCCTTGACCACCGTCCGTGGACATCCGCGTAGACGCACCCCGTTGCCTCGGCCGTCTCTCTCATGGCGTCCCAGTAGGGCAGCACCTGGCGCTCCGCCCACAGTTCCGGTATGACCTCGCACGACAACAGGACGATCCTCGCGCAGCCCGAGGAGACGATCTGCTCGACCATCTGCCGCAGATTTTCGCCGAAACGGGAGGGGGAGATGCCGGAGAAGGCGTCGTTGACGCCGAAGTTGATGCTGACCATGGCCGGGTTGTGCTCCAGGACGTCCCGACCTATGCGGTAGAGCCCGCCCCGGGAGGTGTCGCCGCTCATTCCCGTGTTGACGGTGACGAGGTCCAGTTCAGGGAAGGTCCGGGCGATCCTCTCGGTCAGGAAGGAGACGAAACCCCTGGCGACCCCGTAGCCGTCGGTGATGGAATCCCCGAAAGCCACGTATACCTTCCGGTTCACGGGCATCGCCGGCTGTCCGCCCTCATGGACACTTCAGATGAAAAGCCTCCGGACCTCCTTCGTGTCGCTCTCCACGAGGCAGAAGGAGCCGCTCTCGTGCAGGCCCATGATGTCGCCGGGGTTGAGCAGGAGGGTCTCGCCGATCCTTTTTTCGGAGAACTGGTGGGTGTGCCCGTAAAAGACCATGTCGAAGTCGCCCGCCATGGCGTGGGCCCTTCCGTGCTCCGGGTAGTGCGTCATGGCGACCCGGAAGTCGTCGAATTCCACGATGATGAAGGACCCGTACTCCTTGACCTGGGGGCAGTGCTGGGGGATGGTCCTGGAAACCGTCAGGGCGTCGCCGTCGTTGTTGCCCTGGACCATGTAGATCCTGCCGGGGAAATCGTGGAGGATCTCGAGCATGAAAGCCGATATGAGATCACCGGTGTGAAAGAGCACCTTGGCCCCCTTCTCCACCGAGATGTTCACGGCCGTGCGGAGCGCCTGACGATCGTCGTGGCTGTCGCCCATCACCGCCAGCAGCATGGTGCGCGTCCTCCTCCCCCCCCTTGCCTGTTAACTATCTCGAAAATACTACATATAATCCATGTGAAATTACAACCCCATTTACGGAAAGGGGTCCTTGCGTGGATCCAGACACGTTCCGGGCGTTCCTGAGGGACACCCTCCCGCCCATGGGCTACCAGTGGAGGCGGTTCGAAAGGAGGAACATCCGGAGGAAGATCCAGCGGCGCATGGAGTCCGTCGGCATCCACGAGGCGGACCGTTACGCGGCCCTCCTGGCCGTGGACCCGGAGGAGCGCCGTCGCTTCCAGTCCCTGCTGAGCGTCACCATTACCCGCTTCTACCGCAACGCCTGGCTGTGGTCCGTCCTGGCCGGGATCCTTCCGGCGGCGGCCCGGGAAGCCGGGGGTGCCTTCCACGTCTGGTGCGCCGGGTGTGCCGGCGGCGAGGAGCCCTTTTCCGTGGCCATGCTCATGGACGACCTCGCCCGGCGGGGCCTGGCGCCCTTCCCGTGGACCGTGCTGGGCACGGACAGCGACCTCCCCTCCCTGGCACGCGCCGCAGGGACCTCATACAACTGGGGCAGCGTCAGGGAGGTCCCCGAAAGGATCCTGGAGCGCTGGTTCCGGGAGGAGGAGGGGCTGTGGACCATGGATCCCGCCATCAGGGCCCTTGTGCGCATCGAGGAGCACGACCTCCTTCGGGAGGACCCTCCAGGCACCTTCTCCATGGTCTTCCTGCGAAACTGCGTCCTGACCTACAACACCGAGGCTGTGCAAAGGATGGTCCTGGAAAAGCTCCGCGGCTGCATGCAGCCCCCGGGCCTTCTGGTCATCGGGAGGACGGAGAGGCTGCCCGCTGGAACGGGGTTCGGGGAGGTGGGTAGATGTATCTACCGGAAGGAGGAGGGGGAGTAAATGCGTGGGTGCGTGGGCGCGTGCGTGCGGAGAGCGTGAAGCAGAGAACGCAGGTGTCGGAGTATTCGCGTATCGGGGAAAAGTGGCTCTGGTCACTGGAAGCGTTGACAGTTTAAGACTCTGAACTCTCAACTGTGAACCCTGAAAAGGGCGTCCCGGGCACAGGATACCAGGTACCACTCCCCCCTTCGCTCAGTCGCCCTGTCGCCTGGTCGCCCCCTCCCCCCTCCCTCCTTCTTCCTTCGGCTTCTCAAACCTTCCCTCCTTCAGGAAGTGAACAGCCTGCCTCGACGTCTCGGGGTCGAAGAGGATCAGCGTGTGGGTGTCACGCAGGAGGAGGAAGTCGGCGGCGCCCGGCAGAAGGGTCTCCTCTACCCTGACCGTGCCGTCGTCGTCGCCGGGAAGTCCCAGGTTGAACCCTTCCCCGTCCCCCTTCCCGCCCGCGATGATGCCGAACTCGCAGGGCGGGATGGGAAGGGACTGGAAGAACTCCCTGTTGTCCGCCGCAAGCTGCTGGCCCGCCGGACCGAAGATCCACCGGAAGATGTCCAGGTCCTGAAGCCGCTGGGCCGTGAGGGAGCCGCCGTTGGGAGGGGCGATCATGACCATCCTGCCGAGGTTGGGGATCTCATGCTCCAGCATCTTCCTCACCACGATGCTGCCCAGGCTGTGGGCCACGAAGTGCACCCTGGAAGCGGCTTCCGCCCTGTCCACCTCGCGGCGCACCAGGTCGGCGGCCTCCCCGACGGGGAGGTGTGTGCTGGGATAGCCGAGGTTGCGGACCGTGTACCCGGCCTCCTCCAGATGGTCCTCGAGGTACCACATGGAAAGGGGGACCGAGCCGAGGCCGTGGAGGAGGAAGACCACCTCCCGAGCCGAGGAGGCCCGCGGGAGGAGCAAGCCGGCTATGGCCAGTGAGAGGATGAGGCTTTTCAGGTTCGACATCGGCGCCGATACATCATGGTTGTCTTCGGCTCAGGGCAGGGGTGGAGAGGTTCAGGGAGAAGGGACAAAGAGGGCGTTTACCGCTGATCCCGCTCCTTTCTTTCCCCTTTGCCCCTTCGCCTTTTAACTTTCTACTTTCTTTTAAGCCCCAGATACTCCGCCACAGCCTGCGCGCCGCCCTCGATGCTCACCGGGGCGTTCCTGAGTGCGTCCTTCGTGTCCACCTCGTACTCGGGGGGAAAGGAGTCCTCGAAATACATCCTCTGGAACTCCGCGAACTTGAGCTGGTGGGACGTGCTGTCCACCACGAGGGTGTCCGAGGGGTCCACAAGGCCCTTCTCCACCGCCGCCTTGAGGCCGGCGATGGACTCGCCCCCCTGGGTGCACACCACGTGCCCGTGCCTGTTGGCCGTGAGCATGCCCTCCATGATCTCCTGCTCCGTCACCCGCACCATGAAGAACCGGCTCTCGAAATGCTCCATGACCAGCTGCCGGACCTTGGGGAACGACACCGGGTCGCCGATCATGGCGGCCTGGGCGACGCTGGGCAACACGGACACGGGCTTGTAGTTGCCGGTCATCTTCCACCTGTAGACGGGATCGGCGTGATGGCTCTGGACGCCTATCACGGTGGGCAGGGTGTCGATGACATCCAGGCGGTAAAGGTCCAGAAACCCCTCCATCACGGCCGTGATGTTGCCCGCGTTGCCTATGGGGAGGATCACCACCAGGTTCCTCGTGTCCCAGTCCAGCTGCTGGGCCACCTCGTAGGAGTAGCTCTTCTGGCCGTTGATGCGCACAGGGTTCTTGCTGTTTAAGAGGAACACGTCGTAGTTCTCGGCCAGTTCCTCCACCACCCGCATGCAGTCGTCGAACACCCCCGGCATCTCTATGACGGTGGCGCCGGCCCCGAGGGGCTGGGAGAGCTGCTGCGGCGTCACCTTTCCCCTGGGCAGGAGCACCACCGACTTGACACGCCCCTTGGGAAGGTAAGACAGGTAGAGCGCCGCGGCGGCGGAGGTGTCCCCCGTGCTGGCGCAGATGCCGAGGACTTCGTCCAGGTCGCTCTTGCGGATGATGTGGTTCAGGTAACTGATGGCGCTGGCCATCCCGCGATCCTTGAAGCTGGCCGAGGGGTTGAGCCCGTCGTTCTTCACCAAAAAGGGGGCTCCCAGCCAGCCGGCGAGATCCCGGTTGGCCCTCACGAGGGGCGTGTGCCCCTCTCCGAGGTAGATGACGTCCTCGGGGGGCACCAGCGGCAGGATCAGTTCGTGGAAAAGGAAGACGCCCGAGAGGGAGGGCTCGTTGGACAGCCTCCTTCCGTCGAAGATCTCCCGCCAGCGTGCCCCCGGCGTCCTCCTGAGCTTTTCGAAGGACCGGTCCACCAGTTTGAGCAGGGAACCGCAGGCGGGACAGGTGTAGTGGAACTGGTCGACCGGGTACTGCTGGTCGCAGCCGATACACGAGTACACGAGGTCCCCCCTGTAATCGGGCCTGGAGATTCGTGCCGGGGTTTCGCTTTTCCTGGCGGACATGGCCCTTCCCCCTTCATGGGCTATCCTGGTTGAGATGACGCTTCCGTGGGGGATTCTAGCAGGGATGCAAGGGAGTTTCCACCACACCCGACATGATTTATGATGGGGGACGATGAAACTGCTCATGTTCTACATGCCGTCCTTCTGGTACCGCACCCACGCCAAGAGCCTGGCCGAGGCTCCCGACGTGGAGATATCCCGCGAGGTGCCGCACTGCGTCGTCGTCCTGGTCCAGGCCGAGGAGGATGACCCCGCCAAGGGAAAGAAGGTCCTGGACAAGCTCCTCAAGAACGCCAAGTGGCTGGCCGGAAAGTTCGACACGAAGAGGGTTGTCCTGCACTTCTTCTCCCACCTTTCCGAGAGCCGCTCGGACCCGGAATACGCCCGGCGGCTCCTGGACGAAGCGGCCGAGCGCCTGGGCAACGCGGGATACGAGCCTCACGTGACGCCCTTCGGCTACTTCTGCGAGATGAAGCTGCATATCGGGGGTGAATCCCTCGCCAAGGTTTTCAAGGCCTTTTGAACCGCCGGCTTGACACTCGCCGGACGGGGACCTAAATCTTATGCCATGACCGCCCCACGCCCCTCAGAGATGCTCGCTCCCCGGGCCGGGCCCGGAGCCGGCAGAGTCCTGCAGACGGCAGCCCTCCTGACCCTGCCCCTCGTCATCGTGGCCCTTCTGAGCTACCGGAGCCTCAACGTCGAGTACAAGCTCGTCGAGCAGACCCTCTTCAGGCAGGCCGATGCCCTGGCCCGGGGCATCGAGGCGGGGACCAGGACCGGCATAATGCACTTCAGGCTGGAGGAAAACCCCCTCCAGAGCCTTCTGGACGAGACCCTGGCGGAATCCGGGGCCCTGCTCATCGCCATCCTGGACGGCCAGGGCAGTCCCGTCTACATGGCCCAGGGGAGCCTGGACACGACGCTGCCGGACTCCGTGCCGGGCTCCTGGGACGGCAGTTCCCCCCTCGGTTTCTTCGTCATCGAGGACAGCCACTACGTCTACCTGAAGGGCATGGCCCTGCCCAGGGGGCGGAGGGGCGGGATGAGGAGGATGATGGGCCCGGCCCAGCTTCTCCCCGAGGGCGGCCGCATCGCCATCGTCCTCGACGCCCGGGACCCCCTGTCCCTGCGCTCCCAAAGGCTGCGCACCACCATCCTGCTGGCGCTCCTGCTGGCCTCAGCCTCCACGGGCTTCCTGGGCTGGGCCTTCTGGAGCATCCGTGCCAGGGAAGTCCAGGCGGCCCTTGAGAGGACGGAGACCTACACCAGCGAAGTGGTCAGCCGGATGCCGGCCGGTCTCGTCCTCACCGCCACGGGAGGGACGGTCCTCATGGCCAACCCGGCCGCCCAGGAGCTCCTTGGAGCCGGCTCGGGGGACATGCGGGGCCGGCACGTCGGCGCCCTCTTTCCCCAGTCCCTTCTTCCCCACGGGACGCTGGAAGGGGCTGCCGGCGGCTACCTGACCGAAGGGAAGGTGACCGTGGCCGACAGGGAGGCCACCATCAGCCTCTCCGTCACACCGGTCCTGGAGGAGGCCGGACAGCAGGCCGGCTGGCTCCTGCTCTTCCAGGACGTCACCGAGCAGCGGCTCCTCGCCGAGCGCCTGGGCCAGGCGGAGCGGCTGGCCGAGCTCGGGCGTCTCGCCTCCACCGTCGCCCACGAGATCCGGAACCCTTTGAGCTCCATCAGGGGACTCGCCCAGATCCTGGAGAGCAAGGTCTCCGGAGAACCGTCCTCCCTGACGGGGACCATGGTCCAGGAGGTCGACAGGCTCAACCGGGTGGTCAACGGCCTGCTGGACTACGCGCGTCCGGTGCAGGCCGATATCCGGGAGTGGGAGGTCCTGCCCGTGCTCGAGCACGTCCGGGCGCTCATGTCGGGTGACAGTTCGCCGAGGGGCATCTCCATCGTTCTGGACGGTCCCCCGCGGGATGTATCGGCCCTTTTCGACAGGGACATGATCATCCAGGCCCTGATGAACCTGACCATGAACGCCATCGAAGCCTCACCGGACGGGGGCACCGTGACCATCGGAGCCCGGCCCAGGGAGGGGGGCATCCAGTTCACAGTGACCGACGAAGGGCCGGGCGTGGCTCCCGACGAGGTGGACGACCTCTTCGGACTCTTCACAACGGGCAAGGAAGGCGGGACGGGCCTCGGCCTGCCCATGGTGCGCAAGGTGGCGGATCTGCACGGAGGGAGCGCCTCCCTGGAGCGGGCCGGAGAAGAAGGCGGGACGAGGGCCACCCTCGACCTGCCCCGGAAAGAGGCCGGGGAGGCCGCGCGGTGAAGCGGGGGCTCGAAGCCACCATCCTGGTGGTGGACGACGACGGCGCCCACCGTGCCATGCTGGGCCGGGCCCTCCAGGAACAGGGGTATGCCCTCGTCGAGGCCGCCTCCGGCGAGGAAGCTCTGGAGGTTGTCCGCAGCCGTCC
>CP070682.1:1742399-1749590 GCA_020352595.1 bacterium
CCACTACCAGGGCCTTCGCGGAAAGGTGGGGGTCTACTGGCGCAGCGAGGAGTTCAGGATCTACCTGTCCCTCGTCCTCTTTTCCGTCCCCGTGTTCACCTTCATCCTCGCCCTCACCGGGTCCGGTTTCAGTGAACAGACCCTGCGCCATGCGGGATTCCAGGTCGTCTCCATCCTCACCACCACCGGCTACACCACCGCCGACTTCAATCTCTGGCCGGCACTGCTCAAGATCACCCTCATACTGCTCATGTTCGTGGGTGGATGCGCCGGTTCCACCGGCGGCGGGATGAAGGTCATAAGGGTCTACGTGGCCGTCAAGACGGGTTTCATGAGCATCATCAGGGCCATCCTGCCCAACGTGGTCATGCCTCTGAAGGTGGACTCGAAGCCGGTTTCCGACCATTACGTGGTGAGAGCGGCCGCGTACTTCATGATCTACATGTTTCTCTTCGCCTTCGGTACGGTGGCCATGACCTTCACGGACAGCACCGACCTCGTCACCGCCTTTTCCGCGTCGGTGGCCTGCCTCTCCAACATCGGCCCGGGTCTGGGCAAGGTGGGGGCCGTGGAGAACTACGCCTGGATCTCCCCTGCCGGCAAGTGGCTCCTTTCCTTTCTCATGCTCGCCGGGCGCCTCGAACTCTACTCGGTGCTTGTCCTCTTCGTCCCCGCGACCTGGAGGAAGTGAGGCGGATCTCCGATCTCATCCTTCGACCAAGCTCCCTTCGGCAGGCTCAGGGGAACCAGGAAAGGGATCCCGGATCTCAAAGTGCCCGACGCCGAGCCGAGGCGAGATCTCCTCCTGCGTCCTGTAAACGGGGACTTTTGTCCCGCAACCATTGGCCACGGCACTGCCTGGCCTGAAGGGCCCGCGACACCAGAAACCGGACACTCGAAACCAGACACAAGATCTTTACCCTATGAAAAGATCGGACCTTCTTCTCGTCATCCTGGCGGTGCTCCTGCTCATGGGCATGCTGCTCACAGGCCTTTTCGGCCGCGGCAGCAGGCACGGATACGGCAGCGCTCCGGGCCGGCCGAAACCAACAGTTTTAGTGGGGTAAGCAGGTCGTCCTGTAACAAAATCTTGACAATCAGGGTATGTGTTGTTAAATCATCCGAGGTGCCTTCGGAGGGGCATTGAGCAGGTTCGCGGAGGAACACAAATGAGAAAATGGGTCGTCATCGGTATCGCGGCCGGAGCGCTTCTCATGGCCGTCACCGTTTTCGCGCTCCAGGTCAAAAACAGCACCCCTGTGCCGGCGGCCGCGTCGCCTCAGGCCCAGGATGCCTCCTATTCCGGCTGCGGCGCCGGAGCCGGGTGCGGAGCCCAGTCGGCAGATGGTGCCGCTTCCGGGGGATGCGGAGCGTCGGCCTCCGGCGGGTGCGGTTCAGCGGCTTCGAGCCCCGAGGCCGCCAGGGAGCGTCTGGAAAAGATCCAGGCCTACCTCACGGACTACTACACGAAGAAGCTGGGCGGGTCAGACATCAAGGTTCAGGTGCAGGACTACGGGTGCCACCAGGAGGCCACCGTCCTGAAGGGCGCGCAGGTGGTGGACAGGCTCTCCATCAGCGGCAACAGCATCACCCGCATCGAGGGGTGAGGTAGCAGGCCAGGGTTCAGGAAGGCAGAGCGAAAAGCGAAAGGGCCGGAGGAGATCCTCCGGCCCTTTTTTTCAGGTGAAGACGGGGGTCCCTTTCCCCTCTCGGTCACAGGATCTCCTGCAGGGGCTTGAACTGCCTCCCCTGCGCCTCGGCCACCGGTTGGCAGGTGACGTGACCGTCCCAGACATTCACGCCGCGGGCCAGAGCCCCATCGGAACTCACGGCCGCCAGGGGGTCGCGGGCCAGTTTGACGCAGTAGGGCAGCGTCACGTTGGTCAGGGCGATGGTGCTGGTGGACGGCACCGATCCCGGGATGTTGGGAACGCAGTAGTGGATCACCCCTTCCTCCACGTAGATCGGGTCCGAGTGGGAGGTGGGCCGGCTGGTTTCGCTGAGCCCCCCCTGGTCGATGGACACGTCCACGAAGACCCGGCCAGGCCTCATCCCGCGGAGCACAGCTCTCGTCACGATCCTCGGGGCCAGGGCACCGGGGAGGAGGACGGCCCCGACGAGCATGTCGCAGGCCGCAGCGGCCTCCCGGATGTTGCGGCTGTTGGACATGAGGGTCACCACCTTGCCGTCGAACACGTCGTCGATATACGAGAGGCGGGAGTGGTCCGTGTCGATGATGACCACCTCGGCGCCCAGACCGTATGCCACCTTTGCCGCGCTCATCCCCACGTTCCCCCCGCCGATGATGACGACGCGGCCGTGCTTGGTCCCGGGGACACCCCCCAACAGCAGGCCCACCCCTCCCTGCTCCTTCTGGAGGAAGGTGGCGCCGATCTGGACCGCCATCTTGCCGGCCACCTGGCTCATGGGAGCGAGGAGCGGCAGGCTGCCGTTGGCCAATTGGATGGTCTCGTAAGCCACGGCCCTGATCCTCCGCCGCACCAGGGCGTCCACGAGATCGGGAAGGGGAGCCAGGTGCAGGAAGGTGAAGAGGACCTGTCCACCGCGCATCAAGTCGTACTCCGGCGGCAGCGGCTCCTTCACCTTCATGACAAGATCCGCTTCCCCCCAGATGGCTTCGGCGTCCGGGACCACGGTGGCCCCCGCCGAGGCGAAGTCAGCGTCGGGGATGGAACTGCCTTCACCGGCGCCCTTCTGCACGAGGACCTCGTGACCTTCCCGGACCAGTTCCTCTACACCGGAGGGGACTATGCCGACCCGGTACTCGTTGTCCTTGATCTCCCTGGGAACGCCGATGCGCATGACGGAACCTCCCTAGCAAGGGCGGGCGGACCCACCCGGAGGCGATGGACCCTGCATTGACCACAGTCAAGGGCCGGGGCATGCTAATATGCTAAGGTGAAATATAACATATGCGCCAGGGTAAGGGGCGCCACTTGAAACTCAAGCACCCAGGGCAGGAAAGGAGCAGGTCATGAGCGCGAAACCCGGACAGGAGAAAGCCAAAGGCATGCCCGTGAGCGAGGCCGTGAACCTCGCGGAGCTGGTGGAGTACGGCCAGGGCGCGGTGGTGAGCAGGACCCTCGTGCAGACCGGTGTCGGCACGGTGACCCTTTTCGCCTTCGACGAGGGGCAGGGCCTGAGTGAACACTCCGCGCCATTCGACGCCCTCGTCCAGATCCTGGAGGGACAGGCCGTCATCACCATCGGGGGAAAGAGCGTTGACGTCGGTGCCGGGCAGTCCCTCCTCATGCCCGCCGACATCCCCCATGCCCTGCATGCACCCGTGCGCTACAAGATGCTCCTGACCATGATCAGGGAGAAAAAGCAGTAAGGGGGCCAGGACCTCCAGGGTCCAGGCAGCCGGGGAAGATGACTTTGCTGGTATGGGCCGTTTACCTGTGAGGGGATCATGGGTGGGCCTTATCCGCCGGGGAGGGTGTTCCCGGGCTCCGCGGCCTGGGCCGTCACCTGTTGAAAAAGGGGTTTTGGACGGTTAGGATGAATTCCCGGCTTCCCTGCCCGTCACATTGTCCATCGAGGCCCCGGGAGCCGGATGGGAAAGTGGGCGCCGTCAGTCAGCGCAGGCGGATGGCTCACGAGAGGTGTTCTCTTGCCAAAAGATCTGTCCCGGCACATCCAGTTCATGGAGCGGGCCGTTCCCTTCAACAGCCACCTGGGCATCAAGGTCCTGGAGGCCGCCGAGGGATACGCCAGGATCCTGGTGCCGTTCCGCGATGAGTTCATCGGAGACTCGAGAAGGCCCGCCCTGCACGGCGGTTTTCTCTCGGCTGTGGTGGACGCCTGTGGAGGGCTCGCCGTGTGGACCCTTTTCGACGTGCGCGACCTCATCAGCACCGTGGACATGCGGGTGGATTACCTGAGGCCGGGTCCCGACAGGGACGTCGTCGTGGAGAGCAGGGTGGTCCGGGTAGGCAACAGGGTCAGCGTGGTGAACACCGTCGTCTACCCTGTGGACG
Organism: bacterium; assembly: GCA_020352595.1. Classification (GTDB taxonomy): domain Bacteria; phylum BMS3Abin14; class BMS3Abin14; order BMS3Abin14; family BMS3Abin14. Next base: position 1,746,401 of record CP070682.1, read on the forward strand.
AACCTGAAAAGATATTAGCCGAGGGACGGGCCGTCTACAACAACAGGAGGGCCGAGAACGGATAAAGGGCCATCGACCCTGACAACCTTGTCACCGTTCTAGATCCCGGACCCATGGTCCGGGATCTTCTTTTTTGGATCGCGAGGCAGACAGTGTGAAACCTTGCACAAAAATGACGATTGTGTTAAGTGCAAAGTTATGGTAACGGTATTTAGGTAGTAAAGTCTTGCCGCTAAAGGGGAGCGGCTCTCGATTTTCTTGGGAGCTTGATTGTGGAAAGGGGCCTATTTCCGATCAGAACTCGTCCGTTCGACATCCGGGTTCCAGGAGAAAAGGAGAAAGGGGCCATGCCGCGCCTGACGATGAGGGCCTTCTGGAAGACCGCCGTTTCCTCGCTCATTCTTTTGACAGTCCTGTTCTCCTTCTCCTGTGCCTCCATGAAGGCCAGTCGGCCCATGGTGCCCATGAGGGAGTACGAGAGGATGCTCGTCGGCTCCCTCTTCGCCGACTACGTCGGTAACGAGGCCTGCCTGGCGGCCTGCCACAAGCATGACGAGAAGGCCGCATTCCTCGCCGAAAGCGTGCACGGGCGGCAGAAGGTGGAGGGGACCGACATGCCCCTCGTCAACTGCGAGACGTGCCATGGACCGGGAAGCGAGGCCATCGAGCCCGGTTTCGTCAATCAGAACGGCCAGTGCGACACGACCAGGTTCGTGCCCCTGCAGGAACTGCCCCCCTCGGCCCTCTCCATGCTCTGCCTGAAGTGCCACAGCTCCTATTCCATGTCCAACATGCAGTTCTGGCCCTTCAGCGACCACGCCCAGGCGGAGGTGAGCTGCCCCCAGTGCCACCAGCTGCACAAGAGCTCGCGCCAGAAACTGAAGGGGACGGACATCAACCGCCAGTGCCTGGGCTGCCACGTGGAGACCAAGCTCCAGTTCAGCCAGACCTACCGTCATCCCCTTCACGAGGGCCGGATCCTGTGCGTCGACTGCCACAATCCCCACGGCAGCCAGAACCCCTACGGCCTCATCGCCATGGACCAGAAAAGCCTCTGCCTGAACTGCCACGGGCAGGTGATCGGACCCTTCGCCTGGGAACACGCGGACGTCACCGACAGCTGCACCAACTGTCACCAGCCCCACGGCTCCGTTTTTGCCGACATGCTCACGGTCCAGGAGCCCTTTCTGTGCCTGCAGTGTCACGCCGGCCACACGGACCCCTCGTCGCCGACATCGCCATCAGCAGTCATGAAGGGAGCTTTCTACACACGCTGCACCAACTGTCACTCGCAGATCCACGGGACCGACACGAGGGGACCTCATCCGGGAAGCGGCCTGACCCAGTAAGGGGACCATGTCCCATTAACGAGGATGGAGGGCGGTATGAGGGGAGCGCGAACGAGGATCCTGGCGACGGCCTCCGTTGCCCTGCTCGTCCTTCTGGGGGGCATGGATGCCCTGGCCGAAGAGCTGGTTCTTGAAACGCCGGAGTGCGGAGCCGAAACCCAGAGAGGGTACGGGCTTTGCGTCGGGTTCGAGGGCCTCAGCCTGGATGGCGGCGGGGAGACGATCCTGCCCTACCGGTACCTTGAATCCTATCCCACGGCCAAGGGCCACTATCACCAGCCGGTGCGCTTCGGCCTCCTGGACCTGTCCTTCACCTACGACGGCGACGGATACTACACCTTCTCCGGCGACAATTACGGTGGTTCGACGGTCTTCGTGCTTCAGTCGAGCAAGTTCGTGAAGAACATCGAGCACGAGAACCTTCCCGGCCCCTTCAGCACGGCGGGCGCGCCGGACTACTGGTCCACCGACCTGGACCCCGCCGACGAATACGCTCTTGATATTGAGGAACACTATGCCTCAGTCAGGTACAAGTGGTCTGGTTACCCGGCCCACGTGGCAGTGGCCGTGAGGCGGTTCGAGAACGAGGGTGAAAAGCAGCAGATCTTTCTCAACGAGAACTGCGCCACCAGGTGCCACAACATCTCCGGCACGAGGGAGGTGGCCACCACAACGGATCAGCTTTTCATCAGCGGCGACGCCCACATGGGGCCTGTGGACGTCTCCTACCAGTACAAGGGCACGCAGTTCGCGGACGACATGCCGGATCCCGTGTACAGCTTCGGGACCATATTCAGTTTCTCCGGGACGAGGGACGTGCACAACGCCTACCCGGACGTGGAATCGAGCGAGCACACCCTCAACGTCAGCACCAACCACACAGGCCGCGTCACCGGCTTTCTCGGGGTGGGGCTGGGGGAGCGGGAGAACACCAACACCGGCATCAGGGAGGAGTACCGGAACCTTCTGGGCCGTTTTCTCTGGAGGCCGAACACTTCCTGGGCCCTGACCCTCGACTCCCGCCAGTTCTACAGACAGGATGACGATCCGGGTGCGCTCCTGCAGTCCCTCAGGCTGGCCGACGGCAGCCCGCTCAGGTACGGGACGGTGGAGAGCCGTCACCGGGCCATCGTCTCCTACTACCCGGTCCGGGGCGTGGACCTGAAGGGTGCCTTCACACGGACCCAGACCGAGAGGGAGGACAACGAACTGTGGGGTCTGCCCGACGAGACCGTTTCCAACGAAATGCGGTTCACAGCCCGCCTGAAGCCGCTGGCGCGGCTCAAAGTGGACGCCACCTTCTCGGACAGATCCACGGACGACCCTGCCTACAGGACCACGCCCACGGACAGCAGGGCCATGACCCTCGGGGGGCATTGGATCCCTTCTGCGCGCCTGAGCCTGGAGGCCAACCTCAAGGACTTCAGGGACGAGAACAGCCGCAGCGGGCTGCTCAACGAGCGCCAGATCCTCGAGGCGGGGCTGACCTACGTGCCGTCCGCGCCGGTGTCGCTGGTTTTCCGTGCCTACCAGTTCACCAGCGACATCACCACGGATGTCACCTTCGCCGACATCTCCCCAACCCCGGTCATCGGTGACGACGTGCCTTATTCGGCGGAGGGGATCCAGTACCTGCTCCAGGCCACATGGAGGGTGGGCAAGAACACCAGCATCACAGGCCAGTTCAACCATCTCGAGGCCCAGGGTGCCTATAAGACCTCCGCGCCCCTGGGGATGATCACCTGCCCGGCCCTGTTGATGGCCACCATGATGAAGGGCCACGGGAAATCGGACTCCCTGAGGTTGCCCAGGCGCTCCCCCGCCAGCGGCGAATCCGCGGG
>CP070682.1:1749690-1752268 GCA_020352595.1 bacterium
ATTTCAGGAGGAACAGGCACAGGAAAAACCACTCTCCTCAACGCCCTTGCTTCCTTCGTAGGGAGCGCCGAGCGGGTCATCACCATCGAGGATGCTGCGGAACTCGATCTTCAGCAGGAGCACGTTATCCGACTGGAGACCCGTCCACCCAACATAGAGGGCCAGGGAGAGATCACGACCCGCAGCCTGGTCAAAAACTCCCTGAGGATGCGACCGGACCGGATCATCGTTGGTGAATGCCGGGGAGAGGAGGCTTTCGACATGCTCCAGGCCATGAACACGGGGCACGAGGGTTCCATGACAACCTGCCACGCCAATTCCCCCCGTGACGCCCTGAAGAGGGTGGAGATGATGGCCCTCATGTCAGGCCTGGATGTCCCTCAGCGGATCATCCGCGAGCAGATCTCCACCGCCATCAACATCATCATTCAGATATCACGCCAGTCGGAAGGCCGTCGGCTTGTCACCAGCATCTTTGAGGTAGACGGGTTCGAATCCGATCAGATCCTGACCCAGCCCATCTTCGAGTTCTGTCCCACACGTTCCTGCCTTCTGAGCACGGGGATCGGAGCCACTTTCCTAAGGCAGCAAAAATCCTTTGATGGAGCCTGACATGACCCCTGGGGTGACCTTTTGATGGGTGCGTTAGATATCCTCCTGACCGCAACGTGGGCGGTATGCGTCTCCATCCTCCTTCACATGGCGTGGAAGAGGCTTTCAAAGAGGACTGGCCCAGGACCCGAAGTCGAGGCTCGCCTTGTCCGCCAGCTCGACCTTCAACTGCCTGGACTCATGGAAGCTCTGGCGTCCAGCCTTTCCTCAGGCAACAGCCTCCTGCAGTCCCTCGATGCCGTCGGGGGAAAATTGAGAAGACCCATGAGCGATCACGTCCACAGGATAGTGATCCAGGTCAAGGCAGGAATGCCCTTGGACCTGGCCCTGGAACAGTCCACTGCCGGTATGGGCGGCGGGGCCATGGCTCTTGCCTTCCATTCCATGGCGGCATCCTATCGCTCCGGGAGCAACATGGTCGAGTCACTGGGGCTCCTGGCACAGCTTTGCAGGGACCGGGAAAACCTGCGTGAGAAGATCCATGCGGGCACCGCTCAGAGCAGGATGCAGGGGACGGTGCTGATCCTCGTCCCTTATCTCTTCCTGCTCTTCCTCTTCATCGCCAGTCCACAGAACATAGTTCCAGTCCTGAGATCACCCGTCGGGAAGGCGATCCTGGCCCTCGTCGCCCTCCTCCAGACGACGGGGACCCTGGTGATCAGGAGGATGCTGAAGCAGGAGATCCTGGGATGATCGCTTCCCTGTTAATCTTGACAGCTGCTCTTGCCACCGGCGGCCTTATTCTGACTACGCTCGCCGCCGTCCCGCATCGATCCCAGGCCGCAGGTGGAGAGTTCGCAGGGATAGAAGAACTGCCGTGGGTTGCGCTTCTCGGGATATCAATGCTGGCGGGGGTCACGGTCCTGGTCCTGACATCCTCCTTCAAAACCTGTCTGGCAGCGGCTAGTCTCCCGACACTGACATCACTCACGGTCCGCGGCCTGACCGGGAGCTCAGCAAAAAAGCGCCGCTTGCTGGTCAGAAGGGAACTGCCTGTTCTTCTGGACTTCCTGGTGATGCAGGTGGAGTCGGGGCACTCCATTCTCCAGGCCCTCCATTCAGCTGTTGCCCTGTTTTCCCAGAGAAGCCCCGTGCGCAAAGGGCTCGAAGAGCTGGCTGAGAGCATCCGGGTCGGGTGCTCGGTGGATGAGGCCCTGGGGCAACTCAATCTATTTCTGGACACTCCGGAGTCCGAGTCCCCTATCACGGCCATCAGCCTGGCACTCAAACACGGATCACCCCTGGGAAAGGTCCTGAGGAACCAGTCGGCCCGCCTGAGGGAACGGCTCATCATCGAGGGCGAGAAGTTCGCCTCCACCCTGCCAGTTAAAATGCTCGTTCCCCTCCTGTTCTTCATGTTTCCCGCTTCCTTTCTGGTGATCTTCAGCCCAGTGCTGGTTTCCCTCCTGGAGAACCTCCCGTGATCTCCCTCGTTGAGCCGCAGACGGGACGGATACTCCTGCATTATCTGAAGGTCAGATCCACCTTCTTCGGACGACTGAGAGGTTTTGCCTTCATGGTTAAACCAGGTTCGTATTCGGGGATGCTCTTTCTGGATGCAGGACGGGTTCACACCTTCGGCACCCTCTTTTGCCTTGACCTGTACTTCTTCGATCAGTCTTTGCGCCTGCAGGACCTGAGGCTGTGCGTCCCCCCCAACCGGTGCCCCTCCTCCCCCCGGGGCACCCGACACATCCTTGAAGTGCCCCATACCGGGAGGTCCGGCCTCCTACCCCTCAGCCCTGGGGACCAGGTGTCCCTGCTCTACCATGTTCAGCGATGATGCCCGCTCTCGTCCTGATCAATACCGGCAGGAGACGCCTGGTCCACCTTTCCATGAAAAAACGGGTGACGGTGGGAACTGACGGGGATCCGGACATCCTCATCAACCATCCCTACTTCCTGTCGAATCCGTGCACCCTCGGGCAATCTTCCCGGCCAAAAAATGCGGCGCGTGCGGGTTTAA
>CP070682.1:1752368-1762374 GCA_020352595.1 bacterium
AGCAGGATGCTGAAAAAGTCCCTTGTGGACTTTTTCATCGTCGGGTTGCTTGGGACGGCCCGGCGCAACCCTCGCAAATCCTTCGTGTCTTTACATCTCGGATTTGGGTCCCGCCATGGCGGGACCCCCGCGTCGCCCTTTCAGGCTGCGGTTCCACTGGTTTTTCAGCAGCCTGCTAGTAACCCTGCAGGAACGGATTCAGCATCCTCTCCCTTCCCACCGTGGTCGCGGGACCATGCCCCGGGTAAACGACCGTGTCGTCCGGCAGCGCCATGATCTTCTCCATGATGGAGTCTATGAGCGTCTGGTAGTCGCCTCCCGGAAGATCCGTCCTGCCTATGGAGCCCGCGAAAAGGGCATCCCCCGGGAAGATGCCCCCCGATGTCACGAATGTCGCACCGCCGGGCGAGTGGCCCGGCGTCAGGAGCACACGTATCTCATGGGAGCCCACTTTCACCACATCGCCCTCGTCGAGGATGCGGTCGGGCGCCGGTGACGGGTCGACGAGAAGCCCGTAAAGGCGGGCCGAAAGGTGGGCCTGAGCGAGGAACGGGGCATCACCACGGGGAACGAGCAGGGGGGCGCCTGTCTCCTTGATCAGCAGAGAGTTGGCCGCAATGTGGTCAAAATGCGCGTGTGTGTTCAGTATGGCCGTAACATTCCAGGGGCGGCGCTTCACGGCTGCGGCGATGATCTCGCCGTCCCCGCCGGGATCGATGACCACGGCTTCCCCGGTTCCCTCGTCACCGACGATGAAGCAATTGGATTGAAGGGGCCCGACGACGAGGTGCTCGATGATCAGGCTACCCATGTCCGGATCCTGTCCAGGGCCGTTGAGGTCGCCTCCAGGGCTATTTTCCTTCTCTCGATGTGCACCCGCTCGATACCATTGTCAGTCATCCCTTCTCCTCCATCCCCCGCCCCTGTATCCTTGGTCTTCACCTGCAGATGCAGGCCTGCCGCCTCATGGCGACTCCAGAAGGATGGTCACCGGCCCGTCGTTGGCGAGACTGACCAGCATCTCGGCCCTGAACACGCCGCTTCTGACGGGAACACCGGTTGCTTCCAGATCCCCGATAAACCTTTCGTAGAGCCGCTGGGCCTGATCAGGCGGGGCGGCTTTGCCAAATCCCGGGCGGTTTCCACGGCTTGTGTCTGCCAGGAGCGTGAACTGAGGAACCACCAGGACCTCGCCGCCCGCATCCCTGACCGAGAGGTTCATTTTCCCTTCCGTGTCCTCGAAGATCCTCAGGGACGCCACCTTTCCGGCCAGGTGGACAGATTCCTTTGCCGTGTCCGTCAGGCCCACGCCGAGGAACACCAGCAGGCCCGGTCCTATGCCACTGATCCTACTGTCGCCGACCCTCACCTCGGACCAGCGCACCCTCTGGACCAGCGCCCTCAAACGGCCAATCCCTCGAGGCGCAGCAGGTACCGTTTGAGTTCCCTTCCCGAGGAGAAGCCCCCCAGTTCGCCGCTACCGGCCACGACTCGGTGGCAGGGGATGAACAGCGGATACCTGTTGGCGGCCATGGCCTGCCCCACAGCTCTCGCTCCTCCAGGGCTGCCCGCCAGGCGGGCCACCTCGCCGTACGTGGCCGTGACCCCCCGTTCAAGGCCCATGACCGTCAGGTAGACCTTTCTTCTGAAAGGTGTCTCGCGGCTGAGGTCGATGGGGACCTTCAGGTCCACAACCTCACCCCTGAAATAGCATCCGAGGTCGCGAGCCAGGGAACTGGTGGAAGGAGCGTCCGGATATTTGCCCTCGAGGTCGAACTCGACACCTCCCACGGACCCCGAGACCGATGTGTGGACCACAACCTTGCCCTTCTCAAAAGATACCGTGAAATAGGTGCGGCTCGTCATGCCCCTGGACCTTCAAACAATCGGTTTTTCAACGTTTTCATACTCTTACACCCGAAAATCAAAGCCGCAATGGAGTATACACCAATCCCCAGTACCACACAACCGAGCAGCCAGAGCGCCCTGGCCAGAGCCGGCAGGACCAGCCAATCCACCCTGGCGGCAACGAGGACGAGGGCACCCAGCATGACGGCGGCCGCGGAAAAGGAGCGGACCGTCTCTCTCACCAGGTGGGCATCCGCCCAGGGCATGGCCAGTTTGCGTGAGAAATGGCGGGCCAGGATCATGAAGTTGACGCCCGACGCGAGGGATGTGGCCAGTGCAAGACCGGCGTAACCCATGGGTCCCATGAGCGCCAGGTTCAGAAGGGTGTTGACCAAGAAGGCCGTTCCCGCAGCCTTGAAAGGGGTCCGGGTGTCCTCCACGGCGAAGAACGCCCTTCCCAGGATCTTGACGGCGATGAAGAACAGAAGGCCTGCGGCATAGAAGAGCAGGGCCGTTGCCGCCCCCCTCACGTCAGCGTTGCTGAAGGCGCCGCGCCCGAAGAGCGTGAGCATGATGGGCTCTCTGAGGGCGATGAGCCCGAGGGTCGCCGGCAGCCCTATGAAAGCTGTGAGCGCGAGGGAAAAGGAGACGGTTCCTCTGAAATCCTCGCGTCGTCCTTCGGAGATCTGTTTGGAAAGGGTGGGCAGGGCGGCCGTCGCGAGGGCGATGCCGAAGACCCCCAGAGGGAACTGCATGATGCGGTTCCCGTACCAGAGGTAGGTGATGCTTCCCGTGGGGAGGAAGGAGGCCAAAAGCGTGTCCACGAGGATGTTGACCTGATAGACGGCCACTCCGAGGACGGCGGGCCCCATCATCAGGGCCATCCTGCGGACCTCGGGCGTCAGGACGGGTACTCGCGGCGCGGGGAGGATGCCCCGGCTCCACATGGGTGGTATCTGGGTGAGGAACTGCAGAAGCCCGCCGGCCAGTACAGCCCACGCCAGCGCCAGAATGGGCGTGGAAAGACCAGGCGACACGACAAAGGCTGCGGCGATGATGCATATGTTCAAAAGAGCCGGTGCTGCCGCGGGTGCGAGAAAGTGTCGGTGGCTGTTGAGGATCCCCATGAACAGGGCCGCCGTGCATATGAGGACCATGTATGGCAGCATCCACCTCGTGAGCAGTACGGTGAGCCGGAAAACGTCGGAACCCGGCTTGAAACCGAGGGCGATGACCCTCACCAGGGCCGGAGCCAAAAGGACCCCCACCAGGGTTATGGCTGTCAGGATGATGAAGAGAAGGGAGATGAGGTTGCTGGAAAAGAGCCTGGCCTGCTCCTCCCCTTGCTTCTCCCTGATGTCGGTGTATACAGGGACGAAGGAGGACGCCAGCGCCCCCTCGCCGAAAAGCTGTCTCATGAGATTGGGCAGACGGAAGGCCACGAAGAAAGCGTCCGTGGCGGGGGAAGCCCCGAAGAGGGACGCCATGACCGCGTCGCGAAGCAGTCCCAGGACCCTGCTCACCGCAGTGGCCCCCCCGACCACTCCGGCTGCCCGGACCATCTTCCCCCTGTCGGATCGGCCTTTTTCGGGTTGCATGCGCCCCTTTCATCCGGCGGTCAAATAACCCGCAAGTGTCAGCCATTACCGGCCTGATGCAAGGCCTTCAGGGCCGGACCGGCGGTTACGGTTTCTTTTCATTTGACAAAATTGCCCTTATCTGGTTAATAGCAGTGTTCCGCCGTATAGAACCGATATTGAACCAGGAGGTAGCAATTGGCAACCCACAAATCCGCCATCAAGAGAAACCGCCAGAACTCCAAGAGGCGCCTCGTCAACCAGATGCAGCGGACGAGGATCAAGACCCTCACCAAGGAGGTTCTGACGGCTGTGGAAGCCGGCGACAGGGAAAACGCCGGACAGGCCCTTCAAAAGGCTATCCCCGTCATTCAAAGGGCGGCCTCCCGGGGAACGGTGCACAGGAACACCGCTTCCAGGAAGATCTCCAGGTTGTCCAAAAGGGTCAATTCCATCCCTTCAGACAAGTAGATCCAGGACCAGACGATCCAGGAGCGTCCGCTCCGGGATGCGGCCCGTTTTCAGCTGCCTGTCACATCGGGACAGAGATTCCAGGGCCCTCTCCAGACCACCTTCCGTAGCCCGCCCCATATGGCGGGCGAACTTTTCTTTCAGACCCTGGAACCTCTTTCCCAGGCGCGAGGCCGCTTCGAAGGGTGTGAGCCCGGAATGGACCAGTTCCTTGCCTCTGAGCAGCTGGCGGTAATGCCAGGCCATCATGTGGACAAGGTATTCCGGAGGATTGTCCGCATCCATGAGCGACCTCAAAGCCGCGAGCGCCTCGGTCCTGTCCCCGTCACCCAGGGCGTCCAGGAGACCGAAAACGACACCGACGCCGCCCGGAACGCTCACGGACAGATCCTCCTCGCTGATGACCTCTCTTTCCCCGGAGCAGAGCACGACCTTCTCTATTTCGGTGGAAAGGATCCCCATGTCGCCTCCCGCGACCTGGACGAGGATCTCCGCCAGTTCGCCGTCGATCCTCTTCCCCGACCTTGCGAAGCGCTGGGCGACCCACCCCGCCAGTGCTCTTCCCGCGGGTTTTTCAGCTCCGAGGTCTCCGACAGCGCCGACAGGGCCCTGAACAGCGCGTCCGTCTTCTTCAACTGGGATGAGGTCATGAGGAGGCACGATGTCGGGTTCGGGTCGGCCAGGTAACCCTTGAGCGTTTCCAGGTCCTGGAACTTCTGGACCTCCCTGAGCACCAGAAGACGGCCATTGCCGAGAAAAGGCAGGGTCTGGAGAAACTCCAGAACCTGACCGATGTCCGTTTCCCAGGCGTAGAGGGCGAGATAGTTAAGGTCCCTCTCCCCGGGGGGGATGAGCCTGTCGCGGAGATCCCTCTCGGCCTCGGAAAGGAGGAATGGTTCCTGGGATACGAGCAGGATCGCGGTGTCCCGGCCTCGGGCAGCAGCTTTCGAACCCCGGCTCAAGGGGACCCCCTGAGCTTGTCCAGGATGATCTGAGCTGCGGTCCCCGCAAGCTGCCTTACAGCAGCGGCACGGTTCCACTCGTGATCTGCGGGTTCGGAGGGGTAGGGATACGAGGTGGAAACAGACTCCTGACCGAAAACGGCCTCGGAACGGTTCCCGCCCTCCACCTTCCAGGCCACCACCATGGAGAGGTTCTGGCGGACCGGAACGCCCGCCGAACTGACGGCAGCCACGGACTCCTCGAACCTCGTGATGACTACGGAGAGGCTGTTTTCGGACCGGGTCACAAAGTCACCCTTTTCGAGGAGTTGATCGGCCAGGATCCTGCCAAGTCCGGGTTCCGGTGAAGCGTTCTTCACGGAATGGAGGGTGTAGTCCTCAGCGGGAAAGGGATTTACGAATCTGTAGCCGCAGCCGGACACCATGAGAAGCATGCCCGCCAGCAGGATCCTCGGCAAGCGCGAGATCATCGGACCACCACGGAAACCAGGCGTCCGGGAACGACCACCAGTTTGAGAATCTGTTTGCCTTCGACGAATTCCCCCACCCGTGGCAGGCTCAGCGCCTTCTCCTTCAGCGCCTCCTCATCCGTGTCGGGGACGGCTTCGAACCTTGCCCTCACCTTTCCGTTGACCTGGACCACGATCTCCACCGTCTCACTGACAGCCAGCTCGGGATCATAGTCCGGCCATGGTGTGTTGAAAAGGCTGTACTCCATGCCGGACGCCTCCCAGAGCTCCTCCGCCAGGTGCGGCGCGAAGGGGCCTATAAGCGCAATGATCGTTCGCATGGCATCACAGGCGGCCGCCTTCCCATGGGCATCCTCCGCCTTGCCCTCGGCGAGGAACCGGCTCAGTTCGTTGACCAGTTCCATGACGGCCGAGATGGCCGTGTTGAACTGGAACCGCCGGAGGATGTCCTCAGTGACCCTCATGACGGCCATGTGCCTTACCCTCACCAGGGCACGGGCCTCCCTGCCGGGCTCACCGGTCAGATCCGCTCCGCCCCGGAAAAGGGCCAGGTTCTCCATGATGAGCCTGTGGACCCTGCTCAGGAACCGGAATGATCCCTCCACACCCTGATCGCTCCACTCGAGCTCCTTCTCGGGGGGGGACGCGAAGAGGATGAAGACCCTGGCCGTGTCAGCTCCGTAACGGTCCATCATCTCCTCGGCCGGCACCACGTTACCCATGGATTTTGACATCTTGGCGCCGTCCTTGATGACCATCCCTTGCGTGAGCAGTCTGCTGAAAGGCTCGCCCACTTCGGTCAGCCCCAGGTCCCTGAGCCCCTTGGTGAAGAACCGGGCGTAGAGCAGGTGCAAGATGGCGTGCTCGATACCGCCGATGTACTGGTCTACGGGCATCCAGTACGAGGCTTTCTCGGGATCGAAGGGACCCCCGTCATAATGGGGGTCCGTGTAGCGGAAGAAATAGTGCGAGGAGTCGATGAAAGTGTCCATGGTGTCCGTTTCCCTGCGGGCCGGGCCGGAGCAGGATGGACATGTCGTGCCGACGAAGGTGGCCGACGTCTGCAAAGGGTTGCCCTCGCCGGTGAAGCTGACGTCGGATGGCAGCACAACCGGCAGCTGATCCTCGGGAACCGGTACGATGCCGCACGCATCGCAATAGACGACGGGGATGGGGGTCCCCCAGTACCTTTGCCTGCTTATGAGCCAGTCGCGGAGCCGGTAACTCACGGCGGCCGAGCCCCAGCCCTCCTTCTCCATGTAACGGATGAAATCGGGCATGGCATCACGGTTGGGGCGGCCATCGAAGGGACCCGAGTTGACCATGGCGCCGTCCTCGACGAAGGCGCACTCCATGGTTCCCGGCTCCAGGGAACCCTCGGGGTCCTGGATGACAACCCGTACGGGAAGACCGTACTTTTTCGCGAACTCGAAATCGCGCTGATCGTGGGCCGGAACCCCCATGACGGCGCCCGTCCCGTACTCCATGACAACGTAGTCCGCGACGTAGATGGGAAACGCCTCCCCATTGGCCGGATTGATGAAGGTCCTGCCCGTATCCACCCCTTCCTTCTCCCTTGTCTCGTCCGTCCTCTCGATGAGGCTGCGGCCCTTGACCTCGTTGACGAAGGAGAGGACTTTTGCCTCGCGGGGCGTCCCCCGGACCAGCTCGGCGACCAGGGGATGTTCGGCGGCCAGGACCATGTAGGTTATCCCGAATACGGTGTCGGGCCTGGTGGTGAAAGTGGAGATCCTCTGGCCGGACCCCACCACTTCGAATTCGATCTGAGCTCCCTCGCTCCGGCCTATCCAGTTTCGCTGCATGACCTTGACCCGCTCGGGCCACTGATGGAGATGGTCGAGGTCGGCCAGGAGCTCGTCGGCATAGGCGGTGATCCTCAGGAACCACTGTTCCAGATCCCTCTTTTCCACCGTGGAGCTGCACCGCCAGCAGCCTCCTCCCTCGACCTGTTCATTGGCCAGGACCGTCTGGCAGGACGGACACCAGTTGACCGGGGCGGCCCTGCGGTATGCCAGATCCTTTTCCAGGAATTTCAGGAAGATCCACTGGTTCCATCTGTAGTATTCGGGCTCGCAGGTGGCAAGGGTGCGGTCCCAGTCGTAGGAGAACCCCATCCTCTTCTGGACCTTCTTCATCCTTTCAATGGAACCGCGGGTCCACTGGGCCGGATCCACTTTCCTGGTAATGGCGGCATTTTCAGCGGGCAGGCCGAAGGCGTCATAGCCCATGGGATAGAGGACGTTGTATCCTCTCATCCTCAGGAACCTGGCATAGGCATCCCCGATGGCGTAGTTGCGCATGTGGCCCATGTGGAGCTCCCCCGAAGGGTAGGGGAACATCTCGAGGCAGTAGAACTTCTGCCTTTGGGGATCCTCCCTGACCGCGTAGAGGCCTGTTTTGGCCCAACGCTCCTGCCATCTGGGTTCGATTTCCCTTGGTGAATATCTGGGTGTGGACATGCGAGTGCCTCCCGCAATGGGATGGAGGTCGGGACCGGATCCCGGCCACCCCCCTTATAGGTCGAGGAGTTCCTTGACGGTCGACAGAAGAGAAGTGGACTGGATGGGCTTCGTGATATAGGCGTCGGCGCCGAGGGCCATGGCCCTCTCCCTGGCCTCCTGAGCGCCCTCGGTGGTAATGATCACGATGGGTATGGCCTTGTAGGAATCGTTGGACCTGACAAGGTTGACCAGCTTCAGCCCGTCCATGATGGGCATGTTTATGTCCGTGAGGATCAGATCCACCTTGTTGGAGGAGAGCTTTTTCAGACCGTCCACGCCGTCGGATGCTTCTATGACCGCCGCTCCCGGGATCCTGTTCAAGGCAAACCTGATCAACTGGCGCATGGTTGGCGAGTCTTCGATAACCAGAAAACTGTACGATGCCATGGATAGGCCCCTCTCAGATCTATTGGCTTAACAGATCCAGGAAACCCTGGAACGTGGTCAGCTTCCTCTTGGATTCGGTGAAAAGCCTCGAGCTGAAGATGGCTGTGGCAGCATGCCCGGCAAGAAGCGTGAAAAGCTCGAAATCCACCGGCGCGAACCTCTCCTTCTGCTGCAGGAGCTTGTAGAGGGTGATAACGCCGATGACGTCGTCCTTGATGGTGAGGGGGATGCACACGAGGGGATCCGAAAAGCGCTTCTTCAGGTCCTGGTGCGGGTTCTCGTTGAAGTAGCTCTGGTTGGACTGGGCGGCGCTGCCTATGACCCCTTCACCTATTTTCACCGACGGGATCTGATCCCGCGAGATGCCTTCCGCCGCTTCAGGACTGAGGATCCCGGTTTTCTCGTCCAGGAGATAGATGGCGAAGGTCTCGGCTCCGATGAGGTTGATGATGATCTCCAGGATGATCTGGAGCACATCCTCATAATCCAGCGTGGAGTGCAGCTGGTAGCTGGCGACGTAAAGGTTGGCGAGGTTGTTGTTCTGCTCCTCGACGTCGATGTATCGCTGCGCGAAATCGACGTTTTCCGCCTCCATCTCCTTCAGCCTCGCCTCGAGTTCCGCAAGCCTCTTCTCGTAGCGGGCGATCTTGCCGGCGGCATCCTCGCTGCCCGCGTCCCGGGGTCCCGAATCGGGGGCCTCCAGCTTCTGTTTCAGGTTCTCTTCCAGCTGGGCCACGCGGTATCTCAGGCGCTCGTTCTCCCGAAGCAGGTCGTGCGTGAACTCCTGCCCCTTGCGGAACATCTCGAGGAACTCCTCCCCTTTTTCAAAGATCCCCGATTTCTTCTCCTGATCGGTTTTTTCACTGTCGCTCATGAAGGTCCCCGCGGTTCCTTAATGCTTAATGGGTGGTTTTTTCCTTTTATTTAGGTTACCTGGGATCATATCCCCTAGTTAGTATCATCGCTTCTGTCATTTTTCAACCCGGTTAGATCCCTGGTGAGCTCCCTGATCCGGCCGGATATCCGATCGAGGTGTTCCACAACCTGCGCTGCCCCCGACTGGACCGCAGCCCTCGGCATGCCGAAGACCACGGCCGATTCCTCGGATTCGGCTACGGTACGGCCTCCGGCCTCCTTCACCTTGAGAAGCCCCTTGGCTCCATCGTTGCCCATGCCTGTCAGGACCACCCCGATGGTCCTGGGGCCGAATATCTCCGCTGCCGAGGACAGCGTGATGTCAAGGGATGGAACGAAGCGGTCTCCCTCCGACCTCTCTTTGACCCGGGCCACCACGGGGCCCTTGCCGTCGAAAACGAGATGGTGCCCCCCCGGCGCCACGAGGACCCGTCCGGGCTCCAGCGGGTCGCCGTCCGCCGCCTCCCTGGCCTCCAGAGCGGCGTTCCTGTCCAGGCGCATGGCGAACTGGCGAGTGAAGACGGGGGGCATGTGCTGGACCACCACGACGGGCAGCGGATAATCCGAAGGCAGCTCTGAAAGGACCTTCTGCACCGACGACGGGCCGCCGGTGGAGGCTCCCACGACGAGGAGACCTCCCCCTTTTCGCCCTTCCGGCGGACGCTGGGTTCTGGGTGGCGGAGCCTTGGGGGGCGTCCGCTTTGTCTTGAGCCGGCTCAGGTAGGGACCCAGGTCCTTGCCGGCGATGGCCCGCACCTTTTCCTGCAGCTCGTTCTGTATCTCGATGATCCGCTCCGATGCGTACCTCACGGGTTTGACCACGAAATCCAGGGCACCCAGATCGAGGGCCTTGA
>CP070682.1:1762474-1771648 GCA_020352595.1 bacterium
CAGGAGGAGGAACTGCTCCGGTCCTACGAGGAGTACTATCCGCCCAGGGAGAGGTTCACCCTGAGGCACATCCTGCTCAGGACCGAGGCCGGGTCCGACGCGGAACAGATGGCCGCCGTAAAGGAGCGCGCCGAGGAGATCCTCTCCCGGGCCAGGGCCGGCGCTTCCTTTGGCGACCTTGCCCGCCGCCACTCCGAGGACGACTCCTCGGCGGCGGCGGGCGGATACCTCGGCACGTTTCAGCGCGGGGAGATGATACCGGAACTGGAAAAGGCCGCCCTGGGCCTGGAAGTCGGGCAGCCGGGAGGGCCCGTCAGGACCTCCATGGGATACCACGTTCTCATGCTGGAATCCAGGGACACGGCTCCGCCGCCGCCCCTCAGCACCGTGCGCGATGAACTGGAGCGGGCCCTGTCGGCCGAGAAGAGGCAGAAGGCCCAGGAGGAGTGGCTGAAGGAGCTCCGCAGGCAGGCCTACATTGAGACCTTCCCCGAAGCCCGATAACGAAACCCGGCGCCTCCGGCTTGATCTCTTCCTCAAGCGCTCCAGGCTCGTCAAGCGCAGGAGCCTGGCCGCCACCCTCTGCGAAAACGGCTATGTGGCCCTCAACGGGCGGCCGGCCCAGCCCGGCAGGACCGTCAGGGAAGGGGACCGGATAGAGGTCCGGTACGCCAGGAAGAAGCTTCTGGTCCAGGTGACGGGGATACCGGGAAAGGGCGGGAAGGGTGAGTTTTTCCGCGTGATCCGGGAGGAGCCGGTGGAGGAGATCTGGGATTAGGGGGTTCAGGGGCTGGAGTTCATGGCCCGGGGTCTGGGCTCCGGGGTGTGGATTCAGGATCCTTTTCCCTGCTAATTGTCCTGTTGGGAGCGGAAGTACTTTTTCACCTTGCTCTCCCTCATGAGGGGCCAGTCGCAGCGCATGCACCTTTCGGCCTCTTCCCGGGCCACCTTGCCGGCAAAACCGCCGCACACTTCCCCGAAGGATTTTAACCGTTCAGGGACGGGCAGCTGGATCTCCTTCCTCCTGGCCCTGTGATCGAGGCTGTCGGGGTAGTTTGCCCAGGGTTCCATGATCCTCCGTGTGCGGTACCTGATGCTCACCGAAGGACTCCCCACGAGGACCCGGAAAATGTAGAGGGCGGCTTCCTTGCCGGCGGCGATGGCCTCGATGACCGAGGCCGGCCCCGTTGCCAGGTCGCCCCCGGCCAGGACGGGCATGGAGACGCCGGTGGCCTTGTCCAGGCGGATGAGGGCAGCCTCGTCGCTGACCCTGGTGTGGGCGGGGACGCCACCCAGGAAGGAGAAGTCGGGGGCGCTGCCCACCGCGGTGATGACCCAGTCGGCGTTGACGGTGAAATCGGTGCCGTCCATGAGCACCGGGATGAGCCTGCCTTTCTCGTCCTTGTCTATCCTCTCAACCCGCAGGCAGTGCGCCCGGACCACCTTGCCGTTGCGCCTCTCGAAGCTGACCGTGGCCCCGCCGTCGATGATCTCCACTCCCTCCGCCAGCGCTTGATCGATCTCCCAGGGATGTGCCGGCATGAACTGCCCCGTGTCCGACGGCCTGATCCGGGTCCAGACGTTCCCCTCGTAGGTGAAGACCCTTTCCTCCGGTTCGGGCCTCTTCTCCAGGCAGATGACCCTGACCTTGGCGGCACCGCAGCGCAGCGCGGAGCGGGCAACGTCCATGGCCACGTTTCCGCCACCGATGACCAGGGCCTCGCCCTCGAGCCTGACATCGCCCTGCATCACCACGTTTTCGAGGAACTCCCTTCCGTCGAGGAACCCCTCCGCCTCCTCACCCGTGTGGGGAAGACGGATGGATCTCATGGCCCCCAGTGCCAGATAAGCGGCCGCGAAACCCTCCGCTTCGAGATCCTGGAGGGTGAAGTCGCTGCCGAGCCGCTGGCCGAACCGCAGATCCAGGTCCAGTTCCAGGATGCGGTCCACCTCCCGCCGGTAGATCTCCCGGGGCAGCCGGTAGCCCGGGGCGTAAATGGCCGGTGTGCCCCCTCCGAACTCCCTCGCCTCGAAGAGCGAAACGTCGAAACCGAAGAGCCTCAGGTAGAGGGCGGCGCTCAGGCCCGAAGGGCCCGATCCCACCACGGCCACCCTCCGGTCAAGGGTTTCCCGGTTCTTGTCCAGCTCCCTGCGGTAGAAGTTGTAATCCTTGTCCACGTTGTCATCCACGAAGCGCTTGAGGGTGCAGATGGCCACCGGTTCACCGTCCTTGCCGCGGTTGCACTCCTGCTCGCAGGGATGATGGCAGATGCGCCCGATGGTCCCGGGGAAGGGGCAGACCGCCTCCACAAGCTCCAGGGAGGCCCGTTCATCGCCTTTTGCGGCCAGGTGAACGTACTGGGAACAGGAGATCCTGCCCGGACACGCCAGCTGGCAGGGAGGCTGGAAATAGAAGGGGCCTCTTTTGGAATCCAGGATGGCCAGGAGCCAGACGAGGACGAAGGAGAGGGTGAGGACCGAAAGACCCCAGTTCCATTTCTGGTAGGTTGCGAGGACCAGGCCGACGCTCAAAGGCGCCATGGCGAAGAAGTATGTCCCGATGTACCTGCGGCCCGAGTACCAGTGCCCCAGCCCCGGCACGATGGCCGAAAGGATGGGGGCGCGGCTGCGCCTGTACTTCTTCTCGCCCTGCAGCAGCAGAAGGTCCCTGAGGTCCAGCCGGCCCGTGCAGTGATAGCACCGCCTGGACTCCATCTTCTCCCTGACGGCGCAGGTGTGGCACTCCCTGTATCCCTCGAGGTGGGCCTGATCCGTCATCTAGGAGTCTTTCCGTCCCTGGACGCTCACGTAAAGGGACCGTTCCCTGGGACCGTCAAACTCGCAGAAGAAGACCCTCTGCCAGGTCCCGAGGACCAGCCGGCCCCCTTCGATGATGACGGTCTCCGAGGGGCCGATGAGGCTCGCCTTGATGTGGGCGTCCGAGTTGCCCTCCATGTGGGCGAAACCCCAGTCCCTCGGGATCAGGCGTCCGAGCCCCATGACGATGTCCTGAGCCACGGAGGGATCTGCTCCCTCGTTGATGGTGACGGCGGCGGTGGTGTGGGGACAGTAGAGGACGCAAAGTCCGGAATCAACGGACGAATTCCGGACGGCGTCATCAACGAGCTTTGTCACGTCCACCAGTTCCTCCCTGCGCCTGGTAGACACGCGGACCTTCTTCATGTCCCTCCCTCATAAACCAGTTGACTATAGCCAATCACCCTATCAAAGTCAAAAGGAAATGGGCAAACTAATTGCAATAGAAGGGAAAATGCGTTATCCTTCCGCCCATGTGAAGAACCTGACGGGGGCTTTGGAACGGCCCTGTCGCAAGGTCCCGTCACCCGCCTCAAGGAGGAGGATGTTGAGCGAAAAACCTCAGAGGCCGCGGCACAAACGCCTGGAGACCCTGAACCTCGTTTCCTTCACGCACAAGGATCAGGACGGCCGCGTGGACCTGGAGATCGTGGGAAGGACCCTCGATCTCTCCGATGGAGGCATCCTCCTCGAGATCCCCAGGCCGGTTCCCTCCGATAACAAGGAGGTGGACGTGACTCTGGGTATCCGGGAACACGTCATCCGCATCATGGGCAGGATCGTGCACCAGAGGGAACTGGAAAACGGCCACATCGGGCTCGGCATCGCCTTCACCAGCCTCTCGGAGGAAGACTCCGCCATCTTAAGCCGGTTCCTGAGCGAGGACGAGGTCTGAAGCCTTGACGCGCCTCACCCACCTGGACGAGAAGGGGCGCGCCAGGATGGTGTACGTGGGTGATAAGAAGCCCACGAGCCGCACGGCCACCGCCCGGGCGGACGTGATCCTCTCCCGGCCGACACTGACGGCCGTGATGGAGGGGGGCGTGCCCAAGGGCGATGTCCTGGCCGTGGCCCGCATCGCGGGCATCACGGGCGGCAAGAAGACCCCGGACCTCATCCCCCTGACGCACCCCATAGGCCTGGACTCGCTGGGCGTGGAGCTGACCCCCGACGAGACCCTGCCGGGCATCCGGATCGAGGCCACGGCCACCACCACGGGAAAGACGGGGGTGGAGATGGAGGCCATGACGGCCGTGGCCGTGGCGGCTCTCACCGTCTACGACATGCTCAAGTCCCTGGAGAGGGGGATCCGCATCGCCGACGTCCGGCTGGTGTACAAGGCGGGAGGGAAGTCGGGCGAATACCGCGGGGAGTGAAATCAGGTCTTCTGTCGTGGCCCGCTGCCGGGGGCGCCGTGAGACACGAGAGTACCAAAAAACCCGGCGGGTTTTTCCGCCGGGTTTTTGCGCCTGTGGACGCCTGATCATTCCGGGGCCGGTGCTCCGTTCATCCGGACGCGCTGCCTAGTTGTAGTCCACGGGTTCGGACGACCTGCCGAGACCGCCACCAAGGATCAGGCTTCCTTCCCCGGCACCATCTGTGAAGAGCCCCATCTCCACGGCCTCCAGGTGCTCGAGCATGGCCTCGGCGGCGCCCTCGCCGTTCCCCTCCCTTATGGCCTCCAGGACCCGTTGATGGTGGAGAACAGATCTTTCCGGTCTTCCGTCGCCCTGGAGATGGATGTCGCGGGTCTCGGCCAGCATCCCCGTGATGGTGTTGACGATGCGCAGGAGGACCGTGTTGCCGGCCGCCTCGATGAGGCTGTGGTGGAACTGCCTGTCGAGCTCCTCGGCCGGTTCCCCCAGCCCGATCCTCTCCCTCTGTGCCTGCAGGATCGCCTCCATCTTCCCGATCTCCTCGGGGGTCGCCCTCTCGGCGGCAAGGCGCGCCATCTGGGGTTCCAGGATCCGGCGCATCTCGAACAGCTGTTCCTGGTCGTGCTTCCAGGTCACGATGGAGGCGACCAGCGGCTCCACGAGCAGATCCACGGGCTGGTGGACCACGTAGGTCCCGTCCCCTTGCCGGCTCTCCAGGAACCCCTGGCACTCCAGGGCCCGGAGGGCCTCCCTCACCGATGCCCGGCTGACCTTGAAGGTCTCGGCCAGATCCCTCTCGGTGGGGAGACGTTCACCCGTCTTCAGGAGCCCGGTCTCGATCATCTCCCGGACCCTCAGGACGATCTCCTCGTAGACCCTGGTCTTCCTTATGGGCTTGAACAAACCCGGCTCCCCTCCTGGCGTCTATCCTGTTGGCCCCCGGGCATCCCGGTTCCCCCGCCGGCCACCACGCCGGTACGGCTTTGACCGCGATACACAAGAAAGTGACCCGGCACACTCCACCGGGGAGATGAAACGGTCCTCTGCCCGTCCCAACCCCGGTGTCCGTATGCTATGGTTCCCCCCTCGGGGCGAGGCAGGCCGGATGGGGGCCCGGCACGCGCCGGTCCCCCATCCTTTCCCCTTGGCCCCCAAGGTTCCTTTCTCAGACCTCTTTGGCGTCTTCCCAGATGCTGGGCTTAACCTCTCCTGCCCTGGAAGCTTGAAACTTGTCCCTGAACCAGCCCAGCACTCCCCAGGGAACCATGTTCAGGGTCTCCTCGAAGTCCATGGGCTCCTGACTGGCGAACCCTGCCACGGAAAAGAGTCGGCTCCTGCCGAAAACGTGATCCTCCATCGCACCCTTCCTCCATGTCCCCCAAAGGGAGGAAATGAACCCTGTGCGAATCCAGGGGTCCATCATCGCATGACAGGGGTTACAGGGCGGTTACACCAAAAACATTTTTTTGGGTGGTATCCGGCAGGATCGGGGAAAGGTGCCGGGGGTCGGATGGGGCCGGGAGGCTGAAGACGGGGCCCGCGGGGAGGTCGCGAAGAGGCGGTCCTCCCTTACCCCGGCTGTTCAGGAGTTCATGATCTCATCGCAAAGGTTCTTCGTCAGGGGGGAGATCTTCGCGCCTATCTGGCTTGAAAGCACTTCCATGCAGCGGTGGCAGGCAGCCACCGCCTCGGCCCTGCGGCCCATCTTATGGTAGCAGATCATGAGACGCCGGTAGGTCTCCTCGACCAGCGGGTGTGTCCGCAGGACCCTCTCGTAAAGATCGGCAGCCCGGGCCCATTCAGAAGACTCTTCCCAGTGCCTTCCGAGCCTCACGGCCGTATCCAGGTATCTGGAAGCCAGGCGGTTCCTCACGGCCGGGACGTTGGCAAGACTCTCCTCCATATCCAGGAAGTGGCCGCCGTACAGACCCATCACCTGTGCCGCGTCATTCAAGACGGGCTGATCAGCCTTCCCCCCGGGGGCTGTCTTGAGGAGACGATCCAACTCGTCCATGGCGTCGTTGAGCGCCCAGAGATCCACCCAGCAGATCCGCTCGTTGAGGGAAACCGCTCCCTCGGACACGAGAACGGCTTCCTTGTGCTGCAGGAGTCTCCTGAGACGGTGGAGCGTGGTCTTGATGTTCTGCTGGGCGTGGTCTCCCAGGCTGTCCGGCCAGAGGGCATCGGCCAGTCTGGCCGTCGGGACCCTTTTCCCCCCGAATGCCAGGAGAAGCTTGAGAAGTTCCACCTGTTTCTTGCTGGACAAGCCCTCTTTGGCGAGCGCAGACCCGTCCACGTGAACGTTAAAGACCCCCAGGGTGGTGATCTTGACCGGCCACGGCCAGGCCTCGAACCGCCATGAGGGACCTGCCGGCGACAGGTTTCGTCTGGCGATGAGCTCCAAGGCATAGTCCTGTTCGATGCCTGCCCTGAGGGCCCTGGAGCAGAGCCGTGACATCACGCCGTCGCTCCAGCCGCTCCAGTTGAAAACACCCTGCGCCATCCCCATGGAAAATGCCCCTGCCAGGCGGTCATCACCCCTGGCCTCCTGTCCCCTCTCATAATCCATAATGGCGCTCAGAACATAAGCCGGTATCATGACAAGCCGGTTATCACTGTCCACAGCAGTCCGGATGGCCTCCTTGAGGTTCGCTTCCGCGGTCTCGAAGTCCCCGGTCCCAAGGGCCACCCTGGACATCATGACCAGGTTTTCGGCATGGAGCTCTGCCAGCCCCATGGGCCGGGACACCTCGAGGGCGGTCTTCGCATGGTGCCAGGCAAGCTCCTGGTTCTGCGTCAGCAGGGCGTACCATGCCATCCGGCTGTGATAGTCGCCGCGGCCCCAGGGGGTCAAGGTTTCGAAGCGCTTTTCCAGGTCCTCCAGTTCTTGTCGGGCGGAAACGGCATCACCCTCGCTCAGGAACAGGTTGGCCCTGTAACAACGGAGGAAGGACGCCCAGATGGTTAAACCCTTTTCTTCCAGGATCCTGAGACCATCCCCGGCACTGTCCAGGCAAAAATCCCGGTTGAAGGTGTAAAAACCCCAGACGGTGCTCATGACTTTTTCCGTCAACCTGAGGAAGCTGTGCACCACCGGTACTTCCGCGGCTGATCGCAGGCCTCCCAGGTGGGTACCCAGTTGCCTGATGTCGCCCCTGTAGACGAACATCAGGCACTCCGTGAAACGGAACCACACCTTCAGGTTGGGCTGGCCGCACGCGTCGGCCAGCCTGCGGGCAGCCTCCTTCTTCTCCTCAAGATCGGGGCTGCCGGTCTTCCTGAAGACCAGGGCGAAGAAGAGCGCGACGGCCACCCAGGTACGTGTCTCGAGGTCCTCATCATCGAGGGGGAACCGTCCTCCAAGATCCCGGTACTGGTCGAGGAGGACATCGATCCTTTTAAGGTCCGACTGGTGGACGAGAAATGTGGAAACGTGGGTGGCCCAGGCGAGCCAGGCTCCCGACCCGTCGCCGCTCTCCAGGAAAAGCTGCATGGCCTTGCCGGTCATCTCCTGGGAGCGCTGGGGCTCCACCGTCAGGAGGTTCCTCCCCTTCATGTACAAGAGCCGGGTGTCCAGGGTAGAGTCCGGAAGATCCTCGAACCAGCTTTTCAGGGCTTGGTGCCTGCCCTGCAACATGAGAGCGGGGGCGATATCCCTTATAATCTCCGCGGCCCTGTCCCAATCCTGCGAGGCGATGAAAAGATCGACGCTCTCCTCCGGATGGTTCGACTTCTGCAGGACTTCTCCGGCCCGCCGTCTTGCCGAGGCCAGCCTCGCGGGGCTCCACTGACTGCTCGCCCGGCGGAGGAGGAAACGGCGGAACATGTTGTGGAGGCGGAAAAGAGGTTCCTCTGCATCGAGGACTTCGATGAACAGGTTTCGCCTCAGAAGGAAACCAAGGATCCTCTCCGCACCGGCCACTGCCGCTACCTCCTCGGCCATCTTGGGACTCAGGAAAGGCAGGAACGACACCGCAAGGAGGAAATCCCTCGTCTCGGTGGAAAGATTGTTGACAACCTCGTCGGCGAAGAACTGCAGTGTCAGGTCACCTTTCAGGTCCGTCAACTCCTGCTGCGGGGACCGTTCCGGGCGGAGGTACTGTTCGAGGAGGCGCAGTCCGACCACCCATCCCTCTGACCTCCGGTAAAGATCCTGGACCAGATTCTCCGGCACGGAAGATGGCAAAAAGGAGTCGAGCAGATCCCTGAACTCGGTCATGTCCAGCTTGAGATCAGACCAATGCAGGGAGGCAAGTTTATCCCTGGCCAGGAGCCCGGCCAGACCGGGTGGAGGCTCCTCGCGCCCCACAACGAAGAGGCTCCTCCCCTCCTGCATGATCCCAGCGGCCTCGGTGAGCACACGCCTGAGGATCGCGTCGTCGCCGATCTCGTGATAGTCGTCGAGGACAAGGAGGAAGGGCTGGGCAAAAGCCTCCTGCAAGGCCCAGAAGAAGTCCCTGCTGAAGGCGATGACATCGGAGATCCCATGCGCCATCGGCGCCGGAAAGGTCGTCGACAGATCACCGAGGACCTCTTCGGCGCAGGCCCTCAGGCCGCGGCAGAAAAAGGCGAGGTCCCGGTCCCTGCCGTCGATACGGTACCAGAGGAAGGGGAGCTTCCGTTCATGCAGGTAGCTGGAAAGGAGGGTGGTCTTGCCCGCCCCGGGCGGCCCGCAGATCCAGACCACCGGCCTGGTCCTTGCCCGGTCCAGCCGCTCGAAGAGGCGCTGCCGGAGGTAGCAGGAGGGATG
Organism: bacterium; assembly: GCA_020352595.1. Classification (GTDB taxonomy): domain Bacteria; phylum BMS3Abin14; class BMS3Abin14; order BMS3Abin14; family BMS3Abin14. The sequence goes on from CP070682.1 coordinate 1,771,418, forward strand.
GGGTGGAGGAGTGATCTTCCAGTGCAGAGAGCTCTTCCATTCCATTCAAGGATCCTTTCCCCCCTCAGGAAAGGTGCGATCCTGCTCCCGTCCCGGTCCAGGTGGGTGATCAGAAGGGCTCCCCGCAGCGCCGGTTTGCGCCCCCCCCCCCCCCCCCGGGGGCAACCCGGGGGGGGACGGGCCCCAGAGGGGTGCGGGGGTATGCCCAAAAGAAATGTGGGAGTTTTTAAA
>CP070682.1:1771748-1779744 GCA_020352595.1 bacterium
GTCGTGGGTCACGTAAACCGTGGTGACGCCGATGCGCTGGTGGAGAAGTTTGATCTCCGTGCGCATCTCCACCCGGAGCTTGGCGTCCAGGTTGCTGAGAGGCTCGTCGAAGAGGAAGATGGAGGGGTTGCGGGCCAGGGCCCTGCCCATGGCGACCCTCTGCCTCTGGCCGCCTGAGAGCTGGGCGGGCCTGCGGCTCAGGAGATCCTCGATCTGCAGGATGCCCGCCACGTTCCTGACGATCCTGTCGATCTCCTCCCTTGGTATCCTGCGCATCTCCAGGCCGAAGGAGATGTTCTTGCGCACGTTCATGTTGGGGTAGAGGGCGTAGGTCTGGAACACCATGGCGATGTCCCGGTCCTTGGGGCTCACGTGGTTGACCAGCCTGCCGCCGATGTGGATCTCCCCCGAGGTGATGGTCTCCAGCCCGGCGATGAGGTTCAGGAGCGTCGACTTGCCGCAGCCCGAGGGCCCCACGAGAACGAGGAACTCTCCGGCCTCCACCTCCAGGGAGATGTCGCGCAGGACCCGGACCGATCCGAAGGACTTGTGGACGTCCCTTATGGTGAGGGCTGCCGCCGCCTTATCCTTGTCCCTCTCCGCCACCGTTCACCTCCGCTGCGCGTGCCGCCGTCCGGTCATCCCTTGACCGCGCCGGCTGTGAGCCCCCTCAGGAAGTACTTGCCGGCCAGGATGTACACCAGGAGGGTGGGGGCTCCCGTGATGATGGCGGCCGCCATGTCGACGTTGTACTGCTTCACCCCCGTGGAGGTGTTGACGAGGTTGTTCAGCGCCACCGTCACCGGCTGCGTGTCTCCTCCGGTGAAGACCACCCCGAACAGGAAGTCGTTCCAGATCTGGGTCATCTGGAAGATGATGGTGACCACGATGATGGGGGCCGAGATCGGAAGGATGATGCGGAAGAAGATCCGGAAGAAGCCCGCGCCGTCGATGCGGGCCGCCTTGACCAGGTCGTCGGGTATCCCCACGTAGAAGTTCCTGAAGAAGAGGGTGGTCAGGGCCAGGCCGTAGATGATGTGCACCAGCACCAGCCCGGTGAGGCTCTGGGCCAGGCCGAAGGTCCCCAGGGTGCGCGCCATGGGCAGGAGGATGACCTGGAAGGGGATGAAGCACCCCACCAGCAGCAGGGAGAAGATCACCTCGCTGCCCCTGAACCGCCACTTGGAGAAGATGTACCCGTTCACCGCGCCGATGGCTGTGGAGATGAGCACCGCCGGGATGGCCATCCGGATGGAGTTATAGAAGTACCCCTTGATCCCCTCGCACTGGACGCCCACGCAGGCCGACCCCCACGCCTCGCGCCACGCCTCGAAGGTGATCTCCCGGGGCAGGGACACCAGGTTCCCGGTGCGGATCTCCGCCATGCTCTTCAGGGAGGTTGTCACCATGACGAAGAAGGGCAGCAGGAAGTAGAGGGCCGCCAGGACAAGGATCCCGTAGAGGAAGATCCTCCCCGCCACGGCCCCGGGCTGTACCGGGGCCCTTGTGGGCGGCCGCTCAGCCATCGCGCCTGACCCTCAGTTCCGAGTAGAGGTAGGGGATGATGATGGCCATCACCGCCATGAACATCATGACGGCGCTGGCCGCCCCGAACCCCAGGCGGTTCCTCGTGAAGGCGAAGGTGTACATGAAGGTGGCAGGCAGGTCCGACGAGTAGCCCGGCCCCCCGCCCGTGAGCACCATGACGAGGTCGAAGCTCTTGATGGCGATGTGCGTCAGGATGATGACGGCCGAGAAGAAGACGGGCCGCATGGTGGGGACGATGATCCTGGCGTAGATCCGGGGGAGGCTGGCCCCGTCCACCTGCGCGGCCCTGATGACGGCGTCGTCGATGCTCCTGAGCCCCGCCAGGAACAGCGCCATGACGAAGCCCGTGGACTGCCAAACCCCGGCGATGACCACCGTGTAGATGGACATCTTTGAGTTCACCAGCCAGTCGAAGGTGAAACTCTCGAGACCGGCCTGCCTGACGAGGCGTTCCAGCCCCAGGCCCGGGTTCAGGATCCACCGCCAGGCCGTCCCGGTCACGATGAAGGAGAGGGCCATGGGGTAAAGGTAGAGGGTCCGCAGGGCTCCCTCGACACGGATCCGCTGGTCCAGGAGGATGGCCAGGAGGAGCCCGAAGATGATGCAGAAGGTGACGAAGAGGCCCCCGAAGACGGCGAGGTTGCGGCTGGCCACCCACCACCGGTCGCTGGCGAACAGCTTGACGTACTGGACGAACCCGGCCAGTTCGTACCTGGGCAGGAGGCCGGAGTTGGTCATGGAGATCCAGATGGTCCAGAGGATGAAGCCGTAGATGAACACGGCTGCCGCGGCTATGGTGGGCGACAGGACGATCCTTGGAAGATATGCCTGGAGGCGGTCCGCGAGGCCCACACCAGTGCCCCGAGCCCGAAGCGGCATCGACATCCCCTCCCGGTGCGTTGTTCAGGGCACCCCGCCCTGCGGCGGCGAGGCACCGGCAGCGCATCCCCCTTCCCGCCGCGGCGGGCGGGAAGGGGTTCGCCGCGTGTGAACCGACTCGGCTACCTGGCTGCCTTGACCTCGGCGGCCAGTTTCTTTGCCGCTTCGGCAGGAGACATGTCCGAGTTGTAGAAGTTGGTCACGACGTCGAAGATGGCCCCCCGGATCTCCGGGAAGACGGCCATCTCGTGGGCCATGCTCGGCACGAGCCCGCCGGAGGCCGCGGTGGCCACGAAATCGCTCATGGAGCGCTGGGCCGGCTCGTCGAAGGGGCCCCTGGCCATGCCCAGCCGCACGGGGATGGACCCCTTGTTGATGTTGAACACCTCCTGGAACTTCGGCTGGAGGATCAGGCGGGCCATGGCGTCCTGGGCGTCCCTCGCCCCCTTGTCCTTCTGCTTGAACATGATGAAGCTGTCCACGTTGAAGAGGAAGTACTCGCTGGTCTCGGGGAAAGGGAGGGCCAGGTAGTCGACCCCGGGGGTTTTGCCGGCCGCGGTGAACTCGCCCTTGGCCCAGTCGCCCATGAACTGCATGCCGGCCTCGCCCTTGATCACCATGGCGGTGGCGAGGTTCCAGTCCCGGCCGGGGGCGTTCTTGTCGGTGTACTTCTTGATGCTCCTGAGCCGCTCGAAGGCCTTGACCATCGTGGGGCTGCTCAGGGCCGCCGGATCCGCCTGGACCATGGCCTTGCGGTAGAAGTCCGCGCCGCCCACGCCGATCACTATGGATTCGAAGACGGTGGATTCCTGCCAGTCCTGCCCCCCGAAGGCCACGGGGATGAAGCCGGCCGCCCGGATCTTCCCGGCCGCCTCCTCGAACTCGGCCCAGGTATTGGGCACCTTGGCCCCCGCCTTGCGGAACACCTCGGGGTTGACCCACATCCAGTTGATGCGGTGGACGTTCACGGGCACAGCCACGTACTTGCCCTTGTACTTCATGACGTCGGCCACGACCTTGGGCAGGATCTCGTCCCACTTCTCGGCCTTGGCCACGCCGCTCAGGTCCGCGAGGACGCCCTCGTCCCCCCACTGCTGGATCTGGGGTCCCTTCACCTGGGCGGCTGTGGGCGGGTTGCCGGCCACAGCCCGGGACCTGAGGACCGTCATGGCCGTGTCACCGCCGCCCCCCGCGACCGCGAAATCCTTCCAGGTGTGCCCCTCTTTCTCGAGCAGGTCCTTGAGCACCGCCACCGACCTGGCCTCCCCGCCCGAGGTCCACCAGTGAAGCACCTCCACCTCTCCGGCCGCCGCCACGGAGACTCCCATGAATACCGTCAGCGCCAGCGCCAGGACCGATACAACCACATTCCTTCTCATCTTCCCCCTCCTTTCCAGGGCGGCAGATACGCCCCGGACTGAAGACCTGCCTGGAGCGCACGGCAAGACATGACAGCAGGCTCCAGCACCCCCAGATCCTGTCCTGTGCCGGGGGAAATGTCCCTGAAAAGCCCCCCCGTGGCAGGCGGGCCGGTAATATCCGGCTTTTATTAAGATTATCTCCTACACATGCCGTTCGCAAGGGAAGGGGGCGAGCGGTGGCGCCGGCGGTCTCTGACACCGGGTGGACCACATCAGGTGGATCATCAACCTGTCGGCGGACCCTGGCCTGCCTGTCCGTCGTCTTGTCCACCATAGCTTTAGCGACGGTGGAAGCTCAAGGAGCGGAGTCGGAAGCCTGTCGCCTGCCCTGAGCCCGGTCGAAGGGAATGGCCGTCCCCCGGACACTGGCCGCTGGGATCAAAAAAAACCTGGACCGGAAGCTCCATCCTTCCGGTCCAGGGTCGCGTTGAGCCTTCAATACCGACACGCGGGATGTCAGGCGGCCGGTGTTCCTTCCCTGATGCTCTTCTTCAGCTCCGTCCTGAGCTCAGGCGTGTCCACGTGCTCGTGAACTGTAACCGCGTGCTGGACGGCGGCCTCGATGAGCTCGTTCCGGTCGTCCGCCGAGATGGCGATGGAACACCTGGAGACACTGGGATGCTCGCGGCAATCTACGTAATATCGCGCCATTTCTAATTCCTCCCTTTCACGTGTTAAATAATGCTGCTGCTTCGCCTCTTTTTTCTTTACCTCTTAAGTAAAGTTTAACACGCGATGAGGCATTTGAAAGGGGGGTTGTGCCAGGGACAGCGCGGCCTTCGCCTGGTATCGTTTGCACCAGATGAAACTGGAGGTCAGATCAGCGTGCATTTCCACTGAATTCTGAGAATGTGGGCCCCGATCCCGGAGCCCCGGCCCCGAAGGATCCAGTTCGCGCTCCGACCCCCGAAATTTAAAATTTGATATTTGAGGACCGTCCCCCGACTCCCTCAGAGCTCGTCAAGAGTCCCGAGTGCCAAGACGAGCAGGTTCAAAGGTACGTCCACCTCCAGCGCCGGGTCCTCGTCCCGGGCCGATTCCAGTTCGCGGATGGCGTGTCGGATGTGGACGAGAGCTGCATTGGTGTTGTCCTTTTCCAGGAGATCGATGGCCCCGTTTGCCGCGAGGCCTTCGCTCTGCCCCTCCAGGTCGCCAATGGCATTATGGACGTGACGGTTACCGGCGTGGGGCCGGAGCATCTCCACGATCTCCCCGAGGCCTTCGAGAAGGCTCACCACCCTGATGGTCTGTGAATCCGAACCGGTACCGCCATCGTCATCGGCAACCGTGAAGGTGACAGGGTGGCTGCCGGGCACGGCAAAGGAATGCCTGACCTGGACCGGACCGGTGAGGGCACCGAGGTCCGTCACCGCACCGTCTCCCCACACCACGTCCCCCGTGTGAGTATCCAGGGAGCCGGGATCCGAGTAGCTGCCTGAAAGTTCCAGCATCACACCCGTGAAGGTGAAGGGCAGGTCCTCGCCCAGAACACCCCCATATTCTGTTGCAATACTTTCGATGGTGACGGCGGGAGGCACGTTGTTCACCGTGACCTCGAGGGTGCCCCGGCCGGAAAAACCGTCCGAGTCCGCAACGGTCATCAGGACCGTGTGCACGGAAGGCCCCTCATCATAAAGGTGCCCCAGGGGGAGGGTCTCCGCCGGGAGGGCCGGGAATGTCTCTGATGTGCCGTCGCCCCAGTCCACCTGGACCGACCAGTCCTGGCCGGAAGTGACGGCATCGGTGAAGGAGCAGCCGCCGAAGGAGGCCAGGCTCCCTTCGTCCGCACTGGCCTGCTCCGGGGTGCCGACCAGGGGTGGGTGAAAATAGAGGGAGGCGAACTCGCCCAGTTCCAGGCTTTGGCAGCGGTCGTCCCAGTCGCACTCCAGGGGCGGGACGATCTCGGTGAAAATAAAGTTGGGCCACTTGTTGTCGTGGCCGCCGCTGTAGAGGATAAGCTGGCCTTCCGCGCTGACGTACACTCCTCCCACCGCATCGAAGCTGCCGATGTCGGTGGGTTCACTCATGTACATGTGCTTCTCAAGGGCCAGCTGGACCGTGAAATCGTCGCCATTGCGCAGGATCTTGAAAAGCTTGGCCCAGTCGTCGTGAACGGCGATGGCCGAAGAGCTGCTTTTGTCGGTGGTGACGAGGTAAAGGTCCCCGTTGTTGTCGTGCAGGAAGTTGATCATCTGCCAGTCGAGCTTCTTGTCCACCCCGAAGAAGGTCCCCTCCTTTCGCCATTCGTCCTCGCCGATGGTGACGCCGTTAAGACCCTGCAGATCGTCGGCGTCCCAGTGCCCCAGCCTCTCGATGGCCGGCTTGCCGCTGGGGTCTTGCGCAGTGCACAGCTTCGTCTCGTCCAGCTCGTAAAAGGTGAGGGCCGTCGCCCGGTTGTAACTCCCTCCTGTCGTGTGGGCGAACAGGTAGGTCCCGTTCTCCAGGGTCACCCCCAGCGTGCCGATCTTCGGCAGATCAGAGAAAAGGTCGCTGCTGTTCTCAACCTGGAACTTTTCGATCTGGCACATGAACTGAGGGTTGGCAGGGGTGACGCTCGTATCCAGGGGGTCCGACATGTTGAACACCAGGAGGGCGCCCCTGCCCTCCTCTTCTCCTACGCAATGGCCCTCGTCAGGATCGTAATTGCAGGTCTTCTCCACCGGTATGAAGAGCCTGTCGCCCACGACCTGCCCACTGCCGGGATGTTTCCAGTCCACGTCCTCGCCTTGCCATATGGGATCGATGCCATCCGTGTGGATGCTCCTGACCGTGTGGTCCTCCACCAGGGGCTGGCGCTGGGGAATATTGGCCATCGCCAGGGCTCCCCCTGAGCGGGTCCTGGAACCCATCTCGACGATGAGGATCTCGCCCGGGTAGTCGGTTCCCAGCTCAATGGGATTTCCGTTCCTGGTCAGGTAGAGATAGGCTGTACCGTCGGCGCCCTGGACCCGGTGGATGCCCTGGTAGTGTTTCCTCATGGTCGGATCGTTGCCGATGAAGCCCCCGGCCTCGTTGTTCCAGTAGCGGAAGGTGAAGGGTTGACCCCCCTCGGGGTTGATGAAAAAGAACTGGTTAAACAGGGATGGAACAGGCCGGTCCTCCGACTGCGCGGCCACTCCGGGAGTGGAGGCCTGGGTTGGCTGCCTTTGATCTGCGCCGCAGGAGGCCAGGGCCGAAAGAAGAAAAACCGTACAGATCAGCGATAAGGGTTTTCCAGACATGACCGTCCTCCAGAAAAGCAAAAAGCTGTTTCCAGGGGAAACAGCTTCAGTGAAAGTGGAAATATTTAACGCGTTATGTGCCCCCCCCCTTGAAGAAATTATATCCGTGCGCCCGGCCGGCCGCAATGCACCTCTGCTTTTCCGGTGTCATAACAGAAATTGGAACTTTTTCAGAAACATGGCCTCATGGGTAAATAAAGCCTTAAACCCTGAGACAGGACCCCGGGGCCTTCCATGAATTTGAAATTTGAGGACCGTCCCCCGGAACCCCTAAACACCCTATTTGCTTTCCCAAAATAGGCAGTTTTTTTCCTCCTTCCACGATGATATACCTGTAAACAGTGGCTTTTTTACAGGCACGGTTCTTGCGTAATTTGTTCGGTTAATCCCTCGAATACACCCTTAACCCGGGAGGGGAGTTATGGGATCCGGAAGAAAGTGCCTCACTTCGGTTGTGGAACCCGGCAAGATCTGTCTGCTCATGGCAGTCCTGGTCCTGCAGGGCCTTTTCGCCTGCGGCGGAAGCTCCAGAAACACCACGGACAGGGCTGACATGCTGGCTGTGACAGGCGAAGAGCTTGTCATCAGTGCCGCCGCCCTGGATCCGGACACGGGTTCCATTCTGATCAGTGGACGGAACTTTACCGGCGGATACGCGCCGGTGGTGACCCTTGACGGGATCGTCCAGACCGTTACCGACTACAACCCCACGGAGATCACAGCCTCCTACACCGGACCCGCCGATCCCCTTGGCGCTCTTCTTTTAACTGTCCAGAGGGGCCCGGCCCTGACGGACCATGACAGCTACAGCATCGTTCTCGGGGCGGCCGATCCGGCAGACCCCGTCAACCACAACCAGCTTGTCATCTGGTCCCTGCGCGTGGAGATGCTGAGCGGTCAGCCATGGCTCGTCATCGTGGGGAACAA
>CP070682.1:1779844-1786933 GCA_020352595.1 bacterium
CGCACCCAGTACGTGGATTCCCTCCTGGGTGTCCTGTGGTCCATGCTCAAGCCCCTGGCTCTCATCGGGTTGTACGCCCTCGTCTTCTCCAAGGTGATCACGCCCACTGTGACAGTCGACGGCGCCCCCATCAACTTCGGGCTTTTTCTCTTTGCAGGCATGCTGCCCTGGACAGCTGTCCAGGAATCCTCCCAGCGAAGCTGCACCGTGTTCACCGACCAGTCGAGCCTGGTCCGCCACCACACCGTACCCCTGAGCATGTATCCCCTTGCCATCGTGCTCTCCTCAACCCTTTCGACCCTCGTCATCGTGCTGGTGTTCATCCTCGTCAAGGTGACCGTTTCAGGAAGTTTCCCAGCCCTGAGCCTCCTGCTGCTTCCGGTAATCCCCGTCCAGGTGCTTTTCTGTTTCGGCATCTCTCTTACAGTGTCAATCCTGAACGTCTTCATCCGGGACATCTCCCATCTGACAACCACGGTCCTGACGGTCCTCTTCTTCACCTCCCCCATCATCTTCCCACCCGGGAGCCTGCCGGTGCCTGTTCTTAAACTTATGTGGCTGAATCCCCTGACGGGCTACGTCTTCCTCTACAGGGACCTGCTCCTTCTCGACAGGCTCCCCTCAGCCCCGACGATGATCTCCGTGGTGCTGGTCACGGCGGCCTCCATTGCTGCCGGTGCCGCTCTCTACCGGAGATCCCATCGGCGCATCGTGGACTGGGCCTAGGCCATGACCATCCAACTCTTGAAGGTGTCCAAACTCTACCGCCAAAAATGGTCCGGCCCTGGCCTGATACCCGGGGTGGCGGGCCGGGGATCCACAGCGGAAAGGTCCTTTTACGCAGTAAAGGACGTGGATCTGGACATCGCCGCCGGGCAGTCGGTGGGGATCATCGGTCAGAACGGCTCCGGTAAGAGCACCCTCCTGCGCCTCATGGCGGGAATCGTGCACTCCAGCGCCGGGGAAGTCCGGGTGAAAGGCCATCTTTCAGCGGTACTGGACGTCCACAGCGGTCTTCACCCCAAGCTCACCGGCAGGCAGAACATCTACCTCAAGGGGGCCATATATGGCCTGGATAAAAGGGAGACCGACTCCAGGGTCCATGAGATCGTGGCCTTTTCCGGACTGGAGGAGTTCATCGACTGGCCCATCAGCAAGTATTCCTCCGGCATGATCATCCGCCTCGGTTTCTCCATCGCCATGCACATGGATTTCGATATCCTGCTCATGGACGAGGTACTGTCCGTCGGAGACATCGTGTTCCAGCGCCAGTGCCTCGCCAGGGTCCGCCGTTTCCTGGGGGAGGGGAAGACCATCGTCCTGGCATCCCACAACCTTGGGGACGTCGCGGCAATCGCCTCCAGGGTAGTTCTTCTAAGGAACGGCCGCGTGCAGTACGATGGCGGGGCTGAAGAGGTACTGAAAGCATACTGGCAGGAGTCCGAAAAGGAGCAGAACCGCATCCCGCGGCACCTGCACCCCTTCGACCCCGCCAACGTCTACGGAATGGACACCGGGGAGATGGTCATCGAGGAGGTTTCCTTCCTGGACGGTGACGGGAAGCAGCAGGAGGTCTTCCGGACCGGCGAGGCCATGTCGGTGTCCATCCGCTTTAACTGCAGGGTCCCTGTGCGCAGCCCCCTGTTCCGGGTGCAGTTCTTCCGCAGCGACGGCCTGTGGGTGCACGGGGCCAACACGGCCCGCAGCAGCTTCGACATGGGCCTCCTATCCGGTGAAGGTGAGATCGTCCTGGACTACAGCCGCATCAACTTCCTGGATGGGGACTATTACGTCACGGTGGGTGTTTGGCCCGACGAGCACAGGAGTTCATTCACGGACATCGCCTACGACTGCCGGAAGTGGTCCTACCTCATCCGCATCGAGAGCTCCAGGGAGGACGGTGGAGGCATCGTCTCCAACCCGTTCTCCTGGCGTCTCAAGTCCGGTGCGGGCCGGAGCGAAGCCCTGTCCTAGGCGGTGTGACCCCCGGCAAGAATCACAGGGAGGGGAGCAGGGCCGTTGGCGACGATCCCAACCTTGAATGCAGGGAGAAGAGCATTGGGAATCAGGATCTTTCTGGGTAACGCCCCCTGGGGCAAGCCGGGCTACTACGGCGTCAGGGCTGGGTCCCGCTGGCCGCACTTCGAGGCCCTGACCAACAGATACATGCCCTTTCCCTTCCAGCTGGCCTACACCGCAGCCGTCCTGGAGCGGGATGGCCACGATGTGCTCCTGGTCGACGGCATCGCCGAGGGGATGACGGAGGACCTGTTCCATGAGAAAGCTGCAGGCCACAATCCGGACCTTGTCATCCTGGAAGTCTCCACGCCCTCCTTTAACGCCGACATCCGCATGGCCGGAAAGCTGAGATCGATGCTCCCGCCGGCTGTGAGACTGGCCTTCGCAGGCCCCCACGCCCCCATGGCCTCACCCGATTTCCTGCGCCGGCATCCGGGGGTTGATTACGTGCTCGTCGGAGAGTACGAACTGACCGCTGCCGCCCTCGCCCGGGCTCTGGAGAACTCGGGCGAGATGGCCGGCATCCAGGGGCTCGTCTACAGGAACACCCTGGGGGCAATCGTTTCCACCGGGAAAGCACCGCTCATTGAGGATCTGGACAGCCTCCCCTGGCCGGCGAGGCATTTCCTCCCCATGAAACGCTATTTTGACAACCCCGGTGACATCCCCGAGCCGGCGGTCCAGATGTGGGCCAGCCGGGGCTGCGCCTTTTCCTGCACCTACTGTATCTGGCCCCAGATCATGGACGGGAACCGCTACAGGACCAGGGACATCGGCGACGTCCTCGACGAGATCCGGCACGTCATGGACCATTATGGTGCAAGAAGTATCTACTTTGACGACGACACCTTCAACATAGGCAGGGAGCGGATGCTCCGGTTCTGCCATGAAAAGGTGGAGCGCGGGCTGGATGTCCCCTGGGCCATCATGGCCAGGGCCGATCTCATGGACGAGGAGATCCTCCAGGCCATGGCCGCAAGCAACCTCCAGGCGGTCAAGTACGGCATCGAGTCGGCGGACCCGGATCTCCTGAAGAACGTCAGCAAGGGCCTTGACCTGGAAAAGGCCATCCGCATCGTCGAGATGACCAAGAAATTCGGGATCAAGGTTCATCTGACATTCATGTTCGGCATTCCGGGTGAAACGAGGGACAGCATCCGCAGAACCGTGCGCCTGGCCAGGGACCTCGCACCGGATTCCGTGCAGTTTTCTCTTCTGACCCCCCTGCCGGGTACCAGAATTTACGAGGAGCTGATGGCCAGGGGACATCTGCTGGTCACCGACTGGAGCAGGTATGACGGGTACAGCACCGCCGTCATCAGGACGGAATCCCTCACGGCTGAAGACCTTGAGACCGAACTGGCACGCGCGTGGCGCTCCTGGTTCAGGCACCGTGCATTGAGGGGTTTAACCTGGAGGGATGTGCCCCGGATCCTCACCCAGATCCCCAACTACCTGCGGCATCCCAGGGCCACCATCAACCAATTCAGAAGCCTGTTCCATGTCTGATCCTTCCTCCGTCACCCTGGCCATACCCTGCTACAACGCCGCCTCTTTCCTGGATGGTGTTCTCTCCTCCGTGGCCGCGCTGGATCCCGCTCCCGGGGAGGTCCTCGTTGTGGACGACGGTTCCACGGACGGCAGCGGTTCCGTCGCCACAGGATATCCGGGGGTGCGGGTCATCCGGCATGAGACCAACGCAGGGATCGCAGCCGCCCGCAACACCGCCATACAGAACGCACGCAAGCCCATAATTCTCTTTCTGGACGCCGACACCAGGCCCTCTTCCGACATCGTGGCCAAACTCGCGAGGCACTATGGAGAAGATGACGTGGCCGGTGTGGGAGGACGCGGCCTGGAAACCCATGTCACCGACCGGAGTGACCGCTGGCGGAACGAGATCCTCTTCCAGGGATGGGGCGAGGACCTGAGGGCCAGCGTGCCCTTTCTTTTCGGTCTCTGCTCCTCCTACAGGAAGAAAGCCCTTATAGATGTGGGAGGCTTCAACCCCCTTTTCCGTGTAAGTGGTGAGGACATGGATGCGGGCTACCGGCTAACCAGCAAGGGTTATCGCCTGATCTACGAACCGGAAGCCCGTGTGGATCACGTGCGGAAAGACGATGCGCAAAGCGTCGGGAAGATGGCCTACAGGCACTGTTTCTGGGGATTCACGGCCCAGCGCATGAACCACCGCTATGAGAACAAGGTGACGTTGTCGCAAAGCGCCTGGACCCTGCTGAGACAGTTGGCGGGCAGCCTTTTAAGGGGTGATCTCGGCTTTCTGGGCCTGACCCTGAGGCTCCACGGCATGATGCTCCGGGCCTGGCTGGACTCCGGCCGCTACGTACGTGCACGCGGAAAACCATCAGCCGCATGGGACGGCTCTCAGGTCTGGGAGGGACACGACCGGGCGCCTGAAGCCTGATGGGTGGAGGATGGGGCCCAGTCAACTGCTGTGCAGATCGCCGTAATCCCCTGAGAGATGGTCGCATCTGGCGCGCATCCGCGCCAGCCTCTCATCTTCGGCCCCACTCCCCGCAAGGTTCACAGCCTCCGCCGGGTCCCGCTCCAGATCGTAGAGCTCCTCCCACGCGGGTTCCCGCCTGTAGCGGATGTACTTCCAGCGGGACGTCCGAACCCCCTCGCTGCTCGGGATCTCCGGGTGGTCGTAAAGGTGCTCAAGGAAGACCTCCTCCCTCCAGGGTACCGCCTTCGTGCCGAGGAGAGGGCCAAGGCTCCTTCCATGAACGCCGCCCTCCTGTGCAATGCCCGCCAGGCCAAGAATTGTGGGGGCGATATCAACGTTGAGGGCCAGTTCATCCCGCACCCTCCCCAGCGACAAAGGAGACAGACGGGGATCCGAGATGATGAGGGGCACGCGGATGGAGGGTTCGTAAAGGAGCCATTTGCCGGCCAGGCCACGCTCACCAAGGAAGTACCCGTTGTCCGAAGAGAAAATGACTATGGTGTTCTCCCTCATGCGGAGCCTGTCCAGTTCACCGAGGAGCCGGCCCAATTCCATGTCCACACCGGTGATCATCCGGTAGTATCCCCGTACCATCTCACGGTACCTGGCGGGGGTGTCGAACCTCCACGCCCATCTCCTGCGGCCGAGGGAGTTGCGAACGAAATCCGGCTGGGAACGGAAGATCCCGTCGGCCTCTGGCCCCGGCACCGGGATCTCCGCGTCCCGGTAGAGATCGTCGCACGACTCAGGCCAGAAAAACTGTCTCGGATCGTCGTCCACCGCGTGAGGCGCACTGAAGCTCACCGAGAGGCAGAAAGGCTGCCCCTTCGGGTTCGTACCCAGGAAATCCACGGCGTGATCGGCGATGATCTGAGAAAGGTGCCGGCGTCGGCCGGCCACGTCACGGAAATAGGGAGGCTGTTCCAGGTGGTGGAAGACGTCGAACATCTCCCGCGCTGAGCCGGGGCCGACATCCACCCCGAGCTTGCCTACGAAACCGGTCCTGTAGCCGGCCCGGCGCATTGTGGAGGGGTAACTGGCCCGGACGAGGTCCTTCGCCAGGGGAGCGGTCCCGAAGGTGTACCGGTGCCCGCGCTCGTGCAGCCCGGTGAGGACGCTGGCGCGGCTGGCCGCACATATGGGGCTTGCAGCGAAGGCCTGTCTGAATCGGACCCCGGTGCGGGCAAGGGTGTCCATGTTAGGGGTCCTCAGGATGGAGTTGCCGGCGCACCCCAAGGCATCGGCGCGTTGGTCGTCGGTCAGGACGAGCAGGATGTTGGGCCGCTGCGCCGATGACGCCAGGGTGAGTGGCAGGCCGGCCAACAGGGCCCCCGCGCCCCACGCCGACGCACGAAGGAATTCCCTTCGTGAACATGGGTTCAAAGCCACGGAGCCTCCCTCCCCTTTCCTGCGCCGTTGGTATCAGGCTCTCTGGGGATGGTTTTCCTCAGGATCTCCTCCGGAAGCGTTGTCTCGAACTCGTAGTCCCCCGAACCGACCTTCACGACAACGCGTCCCGGTTCCGGCCAGGTCAGAGCCACACCCTTCCCATCCTGAGCACCGACACCCACCTCGCGGACCCCGGCCGCTTTATCAGCCGGGAGGTGTAGCGAGGCCGAGGTGTTGGGTGGAATGGAGATTTTCATGCGCAAGGTCTGTTCGGCCACGGTCCAGCCGCTCACGATGACGCCCCTCACCGATAGGTATTCGGCCCGGACGTGTTGGATGCCGTGGGCGAAGACGGTGGGCCGGATGGTGATGGCCCGGAATCCGGGCTCGGCGGGCTGGATCCCGGCCAGCCCGGCGTACAGCCAGTCCCCGACGCTGCCCAGTGCGTAGTGGTTGAAGGACGTGTTCCTGGGGTCAGGCATACCACCCCCTGGCGCGTAGGCGTCCCATTTCTCCCAGAGAGTCGTGGCCCCATTATCCAGCATGAATCCCCACGATGGGAAGCCCCTGTTGAGCAACAGTCGCAAGGCCATCTCGGGTTTCCCCGAGTCCGTGAGGGCCTGAAGGATGAAGCGTGTCCCGATGTACCCTGTCGTGAGCCGCCACCCATCGGATACGACGAGTTCCGCCAGTCGTGACGCCGCGGCGGCGGCCAGGGCCTCATCCAGGAGCCCCATGGAAAGGGCCAGGGCGTAGACGGTCTGGGTGTCGCTCCGGATCCTGCCCTGAGGTGACACATACGCCTCGGTGAAGGCCCTCCTGACCTTCTCGAACAGGGAAGCGTAATAAACTGCGTCGTCTTCCTCACCGATGGCCCGGGCCATCTCCGACATGAGCCTGGCGTCCCAGGCAAAGAAAGCCGTCGCGATGACCACTTTGGAAGTGCGCCGGTCCAGACCGTTCCAGTCGCCGTAGGCCTCCATCGGCCCCTCCAAAAGGAATCCCTCACTCCTCCCCTCCAGGTAGGTCATGTACTTTTTCATGGAGATGTAATGACGCCGCAGCAACCGCACGTCGGCGTACATCGTGTAAATAATGTGGGGCACGATGATGCCCGCGTCCATCCATCCGGGGGATGGCTCCCCGAGGAGGAAAGGTGAGGGGGCGAAGTCAGGGTAGGCGCCGTCGGGGAGCTGATCGTCCCTGAGCGCCTC
>CP070682.1:1787033-1793814 GCA_020352595.1 bacterium
CAACTGCGTCATCAACCTCTCGCCGGAAAAGGACTCCGTCTACAGGGAAATGCACCGGGTGCTCAGGCCCGGGGGCAGGCTCTCCATCACCGACATTCTCACCGCCGGGCCGCTGCCGGAAGAGGTCAGGGAAAACCTGGCGCTGGTGTCGGCCTGCGTCGGCGGTGCGGCCACCGTGGAGGAGACCCGAAGGACCCTGGAGGACTCCGGCTTCACCGACATCCGCATCGGCAGGAAGGGTGTGGACCAGGAGGCGGCCCGATACCTGGAGGCGGCAGGGCTCTCGGAGATGGCCGAAAACGTTTTCTCGGCGACCATCGAGGCCGTCAAACCGGTCTAGCAGGGTGCTGAAAAAGTTCCTTGTGGACTTTTTCAGTGTCGGGTCGCCTGGGGCGGCCCGGCGCAACCCTCGCAGATCCTTCGTGTTTTTACAGCCCGGATCCGGGTCCCGCCATGGCGGGACCCCCGCGGCGCCAGATCAGGCTGCGTTTTCAGGGGCTCTTCAGCAGCCCGCCAGAGACAAGGGAGGCAGGCGGAAGGCCACTCATAAGAGCGGAGCCCTCCACCGGGCCGGGCGATGCAAGCCTGGCGGAACCTTCCCCCGTGCGCCTTGCCCATGGAGCCCGGGACTTTCCCATCCAACATACAGGCCCCACCTTCCGGTGGGGCCTTTGTTTTTAGGATCGAGCCCGCCTGACGGGCACCGTTATTTCCATGCAAGCCCCCGTCAGGGCCGGTTCAGCCGGGCGCTGGGCACGGCCACCCGTTTGCCGCGCACTCGGTTCAACGCCTATCGCGCCTCCAGGACGGCGCTCAGGAACTGCTGCGTCCTTTCCCTGGTCGGGTTCTCAAAAAGTTCGTCGGGCGCCCCCTGCTCCTCGATCTTTCCGTCGTAAAAGAAGCAGACCCTGTCCGAGATCTCCCTGGCAAAGCCCATCTGGTGGGTTACCATGAGCATGGTGAGGTTGTGCTTGGCCACCAGCTTGCGGATGACCTGGGTGACCTCCCCGATCACCTCAGGATCCAGGGCCGAGGTGACTTCGTCGAAAAGCATCACCTTGGGCCGCATGGCGAGGGAACGGGCGATGGCGACGCGCTGCTGCTGTCCGCCGGAGAGCCGTGAGGGGTGCTCGTGCGCCTTCTCCAGCATCCCCACCATGTCGAGCAGGCCTTCCGCCCTCGCGACGGCCTCATCCTTGCTGAGGCCGAGGACCTGGACAGGGGCCTCGATGCAGTTTTCCAGGGCCGTCATGTGGGGGAAGAGGTTGAAGTGCTGGAAGCACATCCCGATGTTGAGGCGCTGCCGGCGCAGGTACTTGTTGTCGGCCCGGATCATGGTCCCGTTCCTGGCCATGTGCGTCATGGGCTGCCCCTCGACGTAGATGACGCCTTCATCGATCCTCTCCAGGGCCATGAGCATCCTGAGTACGGTGGTCTTGCCGGAGCCGGAAGGCCCGATGATGGTCACCATCTCGCCCTCATCAACGTCCAGGTCCAGCGAGTCCAGGACCACCAGGTCGCCGTAGCGCTTGGTGACGTTCTGGAACCTGACCATGGGGATGGTCTCACCTTCCAGCTGCAGGGGGTAGTCGTTCCTGGAAATTTTCATATCGACCTCAGTCCCATTTTCTTGCGGATCTTCACCTCGGCCCTGCGCAGGCCGCCGGCTGTTGGCAGGGAGATGATCAGGAAGATGAGACCCACCAGGGTGTAGGGTTCGAGAAAGCGGTAATGTTCCGAGCCGATGGCATTGGCCGTGTGCATCAGCTCCGCCACGCCTATCACCGAAAGCATGGGCGTGTCCTTGAGGATGCCGACGAGGTAATTGCCCATCCCGGCGAAGGCTGTGGGAATGGCCTGGGGTAAGATGATGCGGGAATAGGTCCGCCTCGGACCCAGGCTCAGGGAGGTGGCGGCCTCCCACTGGCCCCTGGGTACGCTTTCGATGCCGGCTCGGTACACTTCGGACAGATAGGACGCGTAGTGCAGACCGATGGCGATCATCCCCGCCGTCCAGGGAGAAAACATGACCCCGAACTGAGGGGCGACGTAGAACACGAAAAAGATCTGGAGGACCAGGGGCGTCGAGCGGATGAACTCCACAAATTCGCGGACCGCCCTGTTCACCAGGGCGAAGCGGGTCCTCTGCGTCAGGGCGAAGACCAGGCCCAGCACCGCCGCAATACCGTAGCCGAGCACCGACGCGAGAAGGGTGTTGCCGGTGGCCTTGACAAGCCGCGGCAGGATATCCGAGACAAATTCCCATCGCCAGTCAAACATCACTTGATCTTCCCCAGTTTGCGCGCCATTACACGCTCGAGCCACCTCATGTACGGAGTGACCAGGCCGCGCGACATCAGGTAATAGATTATCAGGGCCGAACCGAACACCTGGGCCGAAAGGTATGTCGTGCCGTTGATCTTCCTGGCCATGAACATCAGGTCGGCGACGGAGATCAGCGCAACGAGGGCTGTCCCCTTGAGGAGCTCTATGAGCAGGTTGCCCCAGGGGGGGAGCATGTTGAGAAAGGCCTGCGGAAAGATGATCCGGCGCATCCGCTTGCCCGGGGGCATGCTCAGGGCGGTGGCGGCCTCCCACTGTCCCCTGGGGACGGAAAGGATCCCCCCCCGGACAAGCTCGGCTCCGTAGGCGCCCAGGTTCATGCCGACGGCGATGAAGCCCGCGGTGAACTTCTCCAGCGTCAGGCCGAAAAGGGGCAGGACGAAGAAGATCCAGTACAGCTGGACAAGGAGAGACGTCCCGCGGAAGATCTCGATGTAAACTGTGGCTGTGCCGTAGACGAAACGGTTTTTGGACAGCCGCATCAGACCGGCCACGAGGGCGATCATGACGGCCAGGGTGGCAGCCAGAATGGTCTGTTTGGCCGTCGTCACGGACCCCTCGAGAAGCTGGGGGCCGTATGATGTCAAAAACTCGATGTAACTCATCCGTTTATTCCGGGATCTGCCTGCACGGGTCCTGGTGCCTTTTTACTCTCCACCGGGGGTGCCGAAGGCATGGTTTGAGCCTTGCGCCGTCGCTGAAGCGCAGACCTCTTCGCTGAAAGAACCGTGCGGGGACACGACGTGTCCCCGCACGATGGGAAAGGCTACCTGTTCTCGCAGACCCACTCCGTCTTCATGTCTCCGGGAAGCTGGTCCTTCGTGTACCCGTACTGGGCCACATCCTTGAGCATCTTTTCGGACCCGAGGTAGGACTTCAAGGCCGCGTTGAACTTGGCCAGGAAATCCGGATCCTCCTTGCGGAAGCCGATGCCCACCCAGTTCAGGTACTTCTCGGGAAGAGCCGAGGGGTTCGTGACCTCGATGGCGCCGCCTGCCTCCTTGGCAAGGTTCAGGGCCGAAAAATAGGTGAGGCCGCCGGCATCGGCCCGGCCGGATCTCACAGCGGCCAGGATCTCCGTCATGCCGGGTACCTGCATGATGTTCTTCTCCGGCACTCCTTCATCCTTGGCGGCTTCCACGGTGTTAAAGCCCGCTCCCGTGACGAAGACCGCGTTCTTCTTCACGATGTCCTGGTAGTTCTGGAGCCCCTTGGGGTTCCCCTTGGCCACGATGAAGGCGTCGCCGAAGATGCCGATGGGCTCCGAAAACGCCACGTTCTGGCAGCGGCTGTTGAGGATGTACATGCCGCCGGTGATGACGTCGAAGCGGTTGGCCTTCAGGCCGGGGATCAGGCCGCCCCAGTCGGTGACAACGGGCTCGTAGTTCTCGTATCCCATCTCCTTCAGGACACCGATGGTGATGGCGTTGGCGAAACCGAGGGGCTTGTTCCCCTCTCCCGGGTAGGCCCATGGAACCTCGTTGGCGAAACCGAGCCGGATGGTATCGCCGGCTTTGATCCGGTCCATGAGGGGACCGGCATCGGCCATGCCCACCCCCAGACAGAACACCGAGACAGCGAGCAGGATCAGTGACCGTTGAAGGGTGCGTTTTACCTTCTCTTTGGACTTTCTGGTGGTGCTGTTTATAAACATTGTGCCTCCTTTAGCTGGCGTTGCAATGATGACGAACGGAACATCCGAGCATCAAGTCGGGCATCCAACCTCGTCAGGACGAAAAAAAGGGCCTGCGGCCCTCCTTTGAGTCTTCACAGATATGATTACTACCAGTAACCCTGGCACTGCTGGTGGGAAAGGTTAGTGGTCTAAATTTTCGTGTGCGAATCATTATTATAATAATGACGCCTCATGTCAAGTTTCCCGTAGAACCATGTTTGGTTCCTTATGGTGGGATTACGGGTCGGAGGTCAGGGAGCCGGTTTCCAGGATGGGCGCAGCTTCAATGTGGCGCGCCTCCATCAGTTCGATGAGCTTTTCCAGCGCCACGGTTATGGAAACCCGCTCCGACTCGGGGAGCTCCAGGAGCGCCCTGGTGAGGGTGTCCTGAAGCAGGGACGGGGTCTGGGCGATGAGCTTCTCACCCCCGGGGGTGATGGAAACGTATACCTGGCGGCGATCCTTGCTGTCACGGCTGCGGGTGACCAGCCCCTTTTTCTCAAGCCGGTCGATGATGCCGGCCACAGTGCTGGGGCTCAGGTAGATGTTCTTCGCCACCTTGCCGTGGGTGAGGGGCCCGTGCTCCTTGATGGCCAGCAGGCACGCGAGCTGGGGCCCCGTGATGTTGTGCAGGTGAGCCAGCCTGTTGGAGTGGATGTCCACCGCCCTCATGATCCTGCGCAGGGACTGGAGGATGCGCAGTTCGTAGCTCTCCCTGGGGATCTCGGGCTTGCGGTCGCCTGACGGCGGGTTTTGCGTAGGGTCCATGCGATCTTTCCCGATGGGGTTGTCATTAAGCGGATCGGCAGAGTGGCCCTAAATAGCACGAAGGTCCGGACCAGTCAAACCGTGCCGGTCAAGGACACGGACACGGCACGCGGCCGGACGCCCGGCACAGATCTCCCTCGCACAGGTCAGGATGCAGAAAGGTCCCGATGGGAAAATGCAGCCAGGGGATGGAGCGCGTGTTCCCGTTCCCGGCAGTGGTTCTCCGGAATGACCCGCCGCGGACGATCCCGGGGCGAGAGGGGCGACCCACCCGCCGACGCTTGCCCTGAGAGCGGAAAAGATCTAGTATTCCCACATTGGCATGGGGGGCTGCTGCCCCTGGAGGCTGGATGACCACCACCGTTCTCCATACGGATCTTGCGTGAGGAATAACCCGGACCCCGGGCCTTGACCGCCCGGGCGTGCCCCCTCAACCGCTGATCCCGGATCGCGTGCCCACACCGGGGCGCGCTGCGCACACAGCCGGACGCGCGTGCCCACCGCCGCGCACATGGAGGACGTCATCGTGTACCATTTATCTGCTCTGGGCTTCGGCCCTTTCTTCGAACAGCAACTCCAAAGTTGGGTTGACGACGGGGGCATACCCGCCCGCATCGCAGCCGAGCATCGCGGCGGTTACGTCGTGTGGTCGGCCGCCGGATCGGGACGGGCACAGCTCGCCGGACGGCTTCGCCCCGAGCTGGCAGATGCCGGGGCCCCCGGAGTCGGCGACTGGGTTGTCATCAGGGACGCTCCCGCTGCCGACCATGAAACAGTCATCGAGCGCATCTTCAAAAGGCGTACCGTCTTCACCCGTGGAGCCGCCGGGCGCGAGGCCCGCGTCCAGGTGGTCGCCGCCAACGTCGACCTGGTGTTCGCCGTTTGCGGCCTGGACGCCGACTTCAACGTTCGGCGCATCGAGCGTTACCTGGCACGCATCTGGGCGAGCGGCGCCCAGCCGGCCGTGATCCTGAACAAGGCCGACATATGCGCGGACATCGACGCTCGGGTAGCCGAGGTCGAGAGTCACGCCATAGGCGTGCCGGTTCACGTGATCAGCGCGCTCCACTCCGAGGGCCTCGAAGAGGTGCGTGCCTGCATCCAATACGGCATGACCGTAGCCCTTGTGGGCTCTTCCGGGGCCGGCAAGTCGACCCTGGTCAACGCGCTGCTGGGCGAGGAAAGGATGCGCACAGGCGAGCTCCGCGCAAAGGACGGGCGGGGCCGCCACATCACCACCCACCGCCAGCTCATCCTTCTCCCCGGGGGCGGCCTGCTGCTCGACACCCCCGGCATGCGCGAACTGCAGCTTCTGGACGACGAGGGGATCGACACCGTCTTCGAGGACATCGCTGCCCTCGCCAGCCGCTGCCGGTTTCGGGACTGCCGCCACGACACCGAGCCAGGCTGCGCCGTGAAGGAGGCTGTGGAGTCAGGGGCGCTGGACACCCGCCGATTCGCCAACTACCGGAAGCTCGAGCGCGAGGCCCAGGCCAACGAGCTTCGTCACGACGAGCACCGGCGGCGAAAGGCGGAACGTGTCTGGGGGCAGCTCTGGGACGAGGTCGCGCAGCTGAGGAAGTGGAAGGGAGGCAAACCGTAGGCTCGCCTTTTCCCTGAGCTCGGAAGCCCTCAGCTGCGGCGGACAGGCAGCAAAACTTTTTCAGGCACAGTTTCAGATTCTGGAAGGTGCCATTGAGGAAGGGGCATCCGAAAACGACCTACCTGTTTCAATGTTTCCACAGAAAGATCGGATCAGTGCTTAAACAGGAAGCTTATCCACTCAAAATTAGGCAGATTGATGCTCCTGAGGTTGTTTGATGAGACACTCTGCCGGTATGCCGAGTTGTCTGTGGAGTTTCCAGATCATCTTAAGGGAAAGGGATCGCTTGTGGTTGAGGATCTCGTACACTCGGTTTGAACGGCCGATCATAGGTTCAAGGTCCTTGACCGTCAACCCTTTCTGCTCCATGACGAATTTGATGGCCTCAACGG
>CP070682.1:1793914-1797982 GCA_020352595.1 bacterium
CACCCATTTCCTTGAAACCTGTTCCTCCTGCACCCAGTGCCATACGGTGTGTCCCTTCCTGGAGGCATATGGGTCTCCGAAGGATATCATCGCCAAACGACCCCACCTCGCGTTCCTGTGCACGAACTGCACCGGCTGCGACAAAAGGTGTCCTCTGGACCTTTCGCCGTCCAGGGCCATGTTCGCCACCAAGGAGCGCCTCATCGCCGAGGGACGGGTGCCGGACGCGGCGGCCCAGGCAATCAAGGGGGCGGCCGCCTTCGCCCGGCGCGGTCACCACGCCCCCTTCCTCCGGTACGACCGGGCGCGCATCGCCTTCTGGCCGGGCTGTTCCCTGGCAGGGACGAGTCCTGAGGCGGTCAGGGCCACCCGGGAGCTCCTGGGATCCGTCATGGGGGAGGAGGTGGGGCTGGTCCTGGACTGCTGCTTCGACCCCCTCTACCAGATGGGGGATACTGCGCCCGTGGCCGAGGCGTGCGGGAGGATCCGGGAGCGGCTGGCCGACGCGGGGGTCGAGCGTCTCGTCGTGGGCTGCATCAACTGCCGGAAGGTGTTCGCCCGCTACATGGGCGACGTCGACACAACCCACGTCCTGGAGGTCCTGCCCGAGGAGACCCTCCCGTCGGTGCCGGAGGGGGAGGACCTGTACCTCCACCACCCCTGCCCCGCATACCACGTGGAGGGGATCCGGGACAGGACCGTGAGGGTCCTGGGCAACGCTATAGAGGGGGAGGTGGACCAGCAGAGGCTTCCCGCCTGCTGCGGCTACGGTGGGAGCATCAACACGCAGGACCCGGAGCTGGCCGCCAGGTTCGCCGAGCGGGTCACCATGGCCGCCTACGGCGCCTCCATCGTCACTTCCTGCATGGGGTGCAAGAACATGTTCACGGGCAGGGGGAAGACCACCTACCACATCCTGGAACTGGTCACAGGGGTCGAGCCCGGGAGAAAGGCCGTGGGCTCGGCCAGGAAATGGGCCAACAGGCTTCTGCTTGCCAGGGGCACGTAAGAGCAGCACCTGGTACCTGGTTCCTAGGCGCCAGGTCCTGCTCCCCCATTCACACCTTCCCCTCCCTTTTCCTCCCCGTACAGTCCCACCAGCCGGAAGAGGACCGGGATCGCCGCGGCCGCCAGGAGCGCCAGGGCCGGCCCCGGCATGCGCGCCCCCTTGAGAGCGTGGTAGGCCGCGTACACGATCCCGCCAGAAAGGAGGTAGGACGAGAGGGGGATCCCCGCCTCCCCGCCCGGCCCCCTGACGAAGAGGACGAAATAGGCCGCCAGCGACAGGGATGTGGCGAAGGCCGCCCCCAGGATCCCCGCGTAGGGGATGAGGTAGAGGTTGAGCACCGCGTTGAGGGCCACCACCCTCAGCACCGTCCGGTTGAGGAGATCCTCCCTCCCGGTGACGCCGTATAGGGGCTCCAGGATGGTCACGGAGGAGAAGTAGAGCAGCCCCGGGAGGAGGATGCCGAAGGCCTGGAAGGAGAGGGGGATATCCCCCTGGACGCGGAACACCATCCTCAGCACCCGGGGGAAGTAGAGGAGGAAGAGGAGGGCCAGGACGCTGTGGGCAGTGAAGACGCGGGCCGCAGCCCTCCGGCAGTGGGCCATGACCTCCCGGCGGCCTCCGGCCGCTTCACCGTAGATCCGGACGCGGAAGACAGGGGCTATGCCCAGGGGAACGAGGAGGAAGAGCCTGGTCAGGACGGAGGCCTCCGCATAGGCCCCGCTCTCGGCGGCCGGGACGAAGAACCCCAGGAGGAAGAAGTCCACGAAGAAGAGGACCCTGAGGGCCTCGTGGGTGAAGTAGTAGCGCAGTCCCCCGCGAAGGGTCCCGGAAAATCCCCCCCGCTGCCTGATGACCCGGGTCAGGGAGGGCAGCCGGACCTTCCTGGCCGCCCCCAGGACCGCCCACCCCTCCGACATGACAAAACCGGCGGTGAGCGTCTCCGGCGGCGCCCCCAGGACACTCAGGAAGGCCACGGCCAGCACCAGCACCAGGCGCCTGGCCAGGCCCAGGGAGGACGCCGCTGCGTGCATCGAACGGCCGTGGAGCACCCCGATCTGCAGGTCGTTGTAGATGTTGAGGGGCAGGGCCGCCGCGAGGAACCAGAACCCTCTCCCGGTTCCCCCCGCGGCGGATTCCAGTTCCGTCGCCCAGGAGCCCAGGGCGAGGGCCGCCAGACCTCCGAGCAGTCCGGCGAGGAGGACGACGCCCCTGGCCTCGGCAAGGAGGGACTCCCCGGCCGGGCCGCCGGCCCCGGCCAGCTCCCTCTCCACGTACTTCCCCACCCCCATCTCGGCCGCGTAGGAGAGGATGACATAGACGGACAGGAGGAAGGAATAGGTCCCCAACCCCGGCGGACCGTAGGCGCGGGCCACCAGGATGAGCACCGCCAGCGAGGAGACGATGTCCGCAGCCGTCTCCCCCACCGACAGGAGATACTGGCCTGCCCTCCGCCCCGGCCCCCCGAGATGGGGCAGCCGGACGGGGCCCCGGCGCACCGGCGGCGAGGTCATCCGGAGGGATCTCTCGAAGGCGGCCGCCGGTAACGGGCGGACCGCGCCTCCGGCGCCGTCAGGAGCGGGATGATCAGGCCGACGCCGCGGGCGGTTTCCTGTGCTCTTCGCACTTGCAGGTGCTGATCCCCAGCAGGGCGTAGGGAGGGCAGTAGCCCAGGAGTGAGGTGCCCAGGAGCATCACCGCCAGCACCCCCAGGACGACGGCCAGCGCCCCGCCCACACTCCCGGAAAGGACGAGGTAGGCCAGGACGACGGCCGCCAGCGCCCTCAGGGTCCTGTCAACGCGACCCATGTTGTGTTTCATGCTCCACTCCTTTCGCAACGCTTACGCCCGGGCAGCGGGGGACGGGATGGCCCTCCCGCTTCCCGGGAACTATCCGGGTTCCTCCGGGGCGGGGCGGCCCCCGGCAAGTTCCTCCAGCAGTTCCCACCCCCACCCCGCGACGCGACCCCCCTTGAGGATCACCGGCACCATCTCGTCGGAGGTCACGACATTGTCCCCCTTCTTCATCGTAACGTAATAGTACATCACTTCCAGGGTCTCTCCGTCGCGGCCGGGGATGAAAAGGGTGGCGTAGGGGTTGCGGACCCTGCCCGCCATCTGCAGGGCCTGGACCTCCTGCAGCATGGCCTGGACCACCTGCTCGCGGGTCATCCCCACGACGATGCCGCCGGGACCTGTCTCCCCCACCCCCTCCCGCGGCGGGGTTTCCACGGAGCAGGCGAGCAGGACCGATGCGGCCAGGACCAGCCAGATGGACGCCCGCAGCGCGGAACCCGCCATCCGGGATCGCCTCGCCCGGACACAGCTCGTGACGACAACGACCGTGTCCACCCGGTCACCCACTCACCCATCCACCCAATCCCTCCCGCTCCCTCACTGCCCGAACACCTTGCGCAGCAGTTCCGTCACCCTGGCGGCCGGGTCCTTCCTGATCCTCTTCTCCTCCTCGCCCACCATGTGGAAGAGTCCCTCCAGCGCCTTGTCCGTGACGTAGCCCTCCAGGTCCACCTCCACGTCCCTGACCAGAGGGAGGGAGTTGTATCTGTCCATCATGCGCTTGTAGCTGCGTACGGCCCCCACGCGGGCCATGGAGTCTGTGACGACGGGGCGGAAGAGGCCGTAGAGCTGTACCGAAGTGGCGCCGCGGAAATACTCCGTGGCCGCGGTCTCGTCCCCCTTGACGATGCCGTAGGCGTCCACCACCGTCATGTCGCGGATGGCGCCGACGAAGATGTCCACCGCCTGTGGGGCCGCGGCCTCCGCCGCCCGGTTCATGCTCAGGATGAACTCGTCCACACGGTCGTCCATGCCCACCTTGCGCAGGAGGCTCTCCGCCTTCTCCAGTTCCCCGGGCACCGGGATCCTGATGACGTCGTTGCCGAAGTAGCCGTCCGTCGCGGAGACCTTCTCCACCGCCTTCCTCGTCCCGATGTCCAGGGCCTCCTTGAGGCCCGCGACGAAGGTCTTCTCCTCGCTGTCTTTCGGCTTCACGGCCTCCTTGAGGAGGTCGTCCAGGAATCCCCCGGAGGAGCACTGGACGG
>CP070682.1:1798082-1806562 GCA_020352595.1 bacterium
CCCGGGGCCCATGATCTCCCGGCGCCCTTCGGGGTAGGTGAGGGCCAGCCGGCCCCGCGTGAGGCGCCCCAGGAACGCGGGAACGACGCGGCGGCCCACCCGGTCCAGCAGTCCGGGGGGAGCCGGGCGGACGGTGTCGGCGCTGACGGGGGCCGGTTTGGGAAAATAGGGCAGGCGGCGCTGGAAGCGGAGACGGGCGGCCTGCCAGAGTATCCGCGGCATGGTGAGGCTGACCCTCAGGGGGTGGTGAAGCAGTTTGCCGGCCACGGTCCAGCGCGAGAGGGGGACGGAGATGCCCGTAAGGCGGGCGGCGAAGACCAGGTCCTCCCCCTGGCTGTAGTGGATGGCGATGTCCAGATCCCCCTCGCGCACGTCCCGGATGTAAAAGTCGTAAACACCCTTGCGCTGGAAGAAGGGGGAGACGTGGAACACCTTCTCGGCCCGGTAGTGCATCTCTCCCTTCCGGCGGGAGGCCATGGGCCTGGACAGGAGGTAGAGGTGCATCTCCCCGAAGGTGTTGTTGACCTGGGCCACGACGCACTGGAGCGCCTCCTTCTGGTCGTAGCAGAAGAAGAAACTCACCGGGTTGAAGACGTAGTGAAGGACCCTGGCCGAGGTGACCAGGATGGCCCGGGCGGGTGCGGGCAGCCCGTACCGGGCCAGGAACCGCGAGAGCTTTTCCCGGATGGAGCCGGGGCCAGGCTCGAGGTAGTCCCTGTCGTGAATGGCCACCGGGCGCACCCGGTTGTGCCCGAAGAGGAACACCTCTGCCGGCAGGTCCTCGAGCTCGTCGAGGTCGAAAGCGTAAAAATACACCCCGTACCGGAAGCGGTGTCGTACCGGCAGCGCCCGCGCGTGCAGGATCGTCCCCGTGAAGATCCTTGACCTCACAGCTCGACTCCGAGGGCGCGCCCCACCTCCACAGCGGACCGCACGGCGTCCTCGTGGAACCCGTACCCGAAATAGCTGCCGCAGAACCAGGTGTTCCGTATGCCGTTGAGGGAGGGGAGCTCCGGCTGGGTCCTGGTGCTGACGAAGGTGTAGACCGGGTGGTGGTAGGTCATCTCGGCGATCACCGCTCCGGGATCTATGGGGGTCTGCCGGTTCAACGACACGCAGTAGTGCCGGCTGGTCCTGAGCCCCTGAAGGATGTTCATGCTGTAGGAAACGGACACCGGCCCGCTCCCGGCCCGCTCGCGACAGTAGTTCCACGCCGCCCAGGCCCCTTTCACCGGGGGCAGCACAGAGGTGTCCGTGTGCAGGACCGTGCGGTTGGCCCGGTATCTCCACGATCCCAGGAGCCGTCTTTCCTCGTCCGAGGGATCCTCCAGCATCTTCAGGGCGTCATCGGCGTGGGCTGCCACGACCACCCTGTCGAAGGTGTGGCTCTGACCGGCGGCTGTTCGCACCCTGACCCGGCCGTTCTCCCGCCTCAGGGCGACGACGGGCGTCCCCAGGTGGACCGAGCCGGTGAAAGAACCCTCGAAGGCTTCCACGTACCTCCGGCTTCCGCCCACGATGGTCATCCATCTGGGCTGCCGCGTCAGGGTGAGCAGGCCGTGGTTGTGATAAAAGCGCAGGAAGGAGGCCGCCGGGAACTGCTCCATGTCCTCCATGGAGGCCGACCAGATGGCCGAGGCCATGGGCAGGATGAAGTTGTGCACCGTTTCCCCGGGGTAGCGCCCCTCAAGGTACCGGCCCAGGGAGACGTCCGGCACGCGGTCCTCTTCCACGAGCCGCGTCCCGTCCCGGCAGAACCGGGCGATCCCCTCGAGCATCCTCCAGAAACCGGGGCGGAGGAGGTTTGCCGGCTGTGCGAAGAGACCCCTGAGGCCGCGGCTGGAATAGGCGAGGCCGGAGACCCTGTCGTGGAAGGAGAAGGACATGCCGGTGTCGCGCACGCTGACATTGAGTTGAGAGAGGAACTTCCTCAGGAGGGGGTAGGTGCGGTCGTTATGGACGATGAAACCGGTGTCCACGGGGGTTCCGGCGTCGGGCCCGTCCGGGACGATGACGGTGTGGGTGTGACCGCCCAGGTAATCGTTGGCCTCGAAGAGGGTCACCTGGTGGACCCTCTGGAGTAGGTGAGCGGCCACGATGCCGGCGACGCCCCCTCCCACCACAGCCGCGGTGGGCGCACCCTGGCGCTGCCCGGCAGCCATCAAGCCGCGGCCGCTCATGATCACCCTCCCCCGCGCCCCTTCCGGGGGAACCAGGGGATCAGGGGGCTGGTCCTTCTCCGGTACTCCTCGAAATCCGGGTTGCCCTCGTACTTCTTCTCCAGCATGGGGATGCCGGAGACACTCAGCAGCAGGTAGTTGATGGTCAGGGGGCTGATGACGGTCCACCAGGTCCCGGGCGACCCGAGGGCGACCAGGAACACACCCCACCAGAGGGTGCACTCGCCGAAGTAGTTGGGGTGCCTGGTGTAGCGCCACAGGCCGAGGGTCATGATCTTCCCCTTGTTGGCCCGATCCCTTTTAAAGCGCAGGAGCTGGTAATCCCCCACGGACTCGAAGGTCAGGCCCAGGGCCCAGACCGCAAGACCCAGAAGGTCCAGCCATCCCAGGGGACGGCCGGGTAGGGCCATGACCGCCAGCGCCGGCGAGGCGATGACCAGGGCGATGGCCCCCTGCAGCATGTAGATCTGGAAGTAGCTGCGGACAACGAACCACCGGCCCCACTCCTCCCTCCACTTCCGGTAGCGGAAATCCTCTCCCCGTCCCCTGTTCCTGATGAAGATGTGGGAGGCCAGGCGCGCGCCCCAGACCGCCACCATGACCAGGACCAGGGTCTGCCGGGGGTGGACGAGACCCGTCCGCCAGACGGCGGCCGAGGTAGCCACGATGAAAGCCCCGCCATAGGCGATGTCGGCGATGCTGTTGTCCTTCAGGGCCAGCGCGAGGAGAAAGACGAGGGTCATGTAAACCGCCACTGCGGGTGCCGGGTGGAGGAACACGGATGTCACGGCTCCCCCCCCTCGGGGCTGGTGGAGGCATGCTGTTCATGTCCACGGGCAGATTTCATGCAGAGATCCCCTTTCGTGGGGGAGGGACCGGCGCGGCCTCGGCCGGCGCCCGTCAGCGCGCCAGCCAGCGCCCCAGCAGCGTGCTCACCGCGGCCACGGTGGAGCACAGGACGACGCCCCAGGCGATGTCTGCCATGGCCACCTTCAGGGGCCAGTCGCGCAGGGTGGCCAGGTTGGTGAGGTCGTAGGTCGCGTATGTGAAAAAGCCGAAAAGGGCGCCCCACACCAGCGCGGTGCGCAGGGAGCCGCTCCTCAAGGCCGGCACCACGGCGAAGAGGATGATACCCACGATGAACAGCAGGTAGAAGGTCAGCGCAGCGGGCCAGTTCACCGAGGGGGCCATGAGATGTCCGATATTCTCCCCGTAAAAACGCCTGGCCACCAGGCCCAGCCAGAGCATGTCGATGGCGAAAAAGACGGGGACCGTGAGAAGATAGAGCTTCACGTAAAAGACCGCGTTCATGATGCCTCCTTTGACCCGCGAGCCTCCTCGCCTCCTGCTGGTCTCCCAGGGCAGCCGGGATCATCCACCCCGGGGTTAAGGAAAATCTACCATAAAAGAAGCAGGATTTTAGGAAAGGGCTCTGACACCCTCATCGGGTCTGACATCCGGAGCTGCTGAAAAGGGGTAGAAGGCCCGGCCTCGCTCTCCTGCCTGACCACCGGGCGGGAAAATGTCCGCAGGGGATCCGGTACGGGCGCAGTTTCCCTGGGCACCTCTTCAGCCGCTCCTGAAGAGCACCCCCATCTGGACCAGCACACCCATCACCGTGAACGGGAGGAGAAGGATGAAGTTGATCTTGCCGATGGTACGGGCCCTTTTGGCTCCGCGTATGTTGTCCTTGTACCTGAGGCAGAACCGGTAGTAGTCGTTGGACCCCATGGAAGCGTAGAAAACGTTTATCGCGATGCTGATGACGTAATTGAAGGGGTTGCCGGGAACCGTCTGCGACCCCAGAAGGGCTGATGCCCCCAGGGACAGGACGACGGCACCGAAAAGGTAGAGGACACCCCTGGCCGACATCCCCTTGAGAAAATACCTCAACGAACCGAAGAAAAAAGAAGGCCAGTTCCAGGATCTGTTGAACTTCCCCTCCTCGAACCCCTTGAACTTCCGGATCCAGTGGTCCCTGTTGCTCAAGTCGATCTCTGTGAGCAGTTTGTAGAAGGGTGACGCCTCCAGCTCCCTCTGCCCCTTGGTGGCGGTCCCCCCGCCCGTGTCGGCCACCAGTTTCCCCTGCTCGTCCATCTTCCCGAGGACCTTGAAGGCGTCCTCTCCCTCGTACAGGAAGTGGGACCCGCAGCTCCTGCAGATGTATTCCCTTCCCTCACCGGCCCAGTTCTTCCACGCTCCGCAGTCCGGACAAAGGGACCTCCGGATGTGATCCCTCTCCGGCTCGTCGAGCTTCCTGACCCCGTACTCCTCGCCGCCCAGGGTGATGGTCTTGTCGAAACCCTCCCCCACCGGCATGACGCTCAGCAGTTCGGTGCCGTCGGCGGCGCAGAACCGGACATCCAGGGGATAGTCCCGGCCGCATTGGGGACAGGTCTTTCTCAGGGGCTGGACCACCAGGGCCGTCCCGTCCTCGGGGCAGAAGTTGACCTCCGGACCGTATGCGGCGCCGCACTGGGGGCAGGCCTTTACCGGTTGATCTTCCACCGGCCGGGTCATGCCGCCGGCCTTCTCTTCGGAACCGTCGGGTCCCATCCTGACCTCCTCGTCCATTGCCCGGTTTTTCACCCGCGTTCAGCCTCGCCGGGTCCACCGGGGGACGGGATCCTTTCCCCCCTGAACACCGGAGCCGCCTCCCCTCGGGAAGACGGCTCGAAAGAGGACACCCTGGATGTCGTTTCCCCCATCTCCCCCACAGCATTATTATTCTAAAGGCCCGGGAGCGGCCTTGTAAACCCTTCCGGGGGACGGTCCTCAAATACTCAAATTTCACCGCCTGTGGATATTCGTAATCAGAGCATTACCGAAACCCATGGCACCACCGGAACCTCATGGACTCTTTGTTCCACCCATCGGGTCCCACCGGAGTGTCCCGCAGTCCGAGCGACCCGCATCGACCCATAAGGGTGAAGTTGTGTGGTAAAAATAGATTATGGCAATTCAAAGGAGGAGATCATGTCGGCAGACCGCAAGGCCGTTGGAATCCTGAAAAAATTCTTCAACCTCGAGGTCATGGCTGTGCAGATCTACCGCAGCCAGATCGGTGCTCTGACCGACATGGGGGAGAGAGCCATGATGGTGGCCGCCATGGAGAACGAGGAACACCACAGGGAGACCTTCCGTTCCCTGCTGCGGGGCAGGGACAGCAGGCCATCACCCCGTCACCATCTCTTCTGGCTTGTGGGGCAGGTACTCGGCAGGACGACCTCCATGCTGGGAAGGAAGGCCGTGTTGCGAGGCGACATCGCCTTCGAGGACAAGGCCACCAGAGAGTACACCGCGTTCATCAAGGAAGGGGACTTCACGGACGAGGAAGCGGCCTTTCTCAGAGAGTTCCTGGAGGATGAGAGACGGCACGCCGCGAACTGGAGACGGTTGCTGTCGGCCCAGGAGCCTTGAGGGGACATCCACGCGCACACACCCTGCGGACGTCAGGCATAGGGTCGGTTTCAGGGCAGCGCGCCGGCAGGATCAGGCCCCTGGTTCCACTCCCTCCACCACCACCCGGGCTCCGTACAGCTCCTCGGCCAACCGCATGAGGATCCTCCGGTGGCATGCCTTCCCGGGTCCTTCGTAGCACACGAGGTAGAGGTCTTCCTTTTCGGCGCGGCGGCCGATCTCCTCCAGCCTGGCCAGGGCCGCCGGATCCCCCAGGATCTGCTTCCTGAACCTGCTCTCGTACGCCATGTCCAGGAACGCCTGGTTGTGGCTTTCCGCCGTCCCTTTGCCAAGGGTGCTCTCCAGCCTTTCCCTGGTGGCGTTGAACTCCGCGAACAGGGCGTCGGAAGGCGCCAGTTCGTCGTTGCCCCTTCCCCGGTTTACGAGGATCCGGCGTTCCTTCGGGATCCCCTGGCTGCGCATCTGGGAGATACTGGCCTCCTTCAGCATCGGGCACCTCCTCGAAAGGGTCTGATGTCAGGGCTCATGGTATCAGAGTAACAGGGAACAGGTGGAAAGGAGGAGGGGGGAAGGGTAAAGACGCCGTTTAAAATGCCGTCGGCCCCCGGGGCCCCTTTGCCGGAGCGGCTTTTCACGCCCCGGGATGAAATGGTATCTTTGTCCTGCCCGCTTCTCACGCGGCAGGGAGACCCCGCATGCTTTACAGGTTCCTGCGCTTTCTGACACGCATTTCGGTGCGCGTCTTCTTCCGGCGCATCGAGGTGGAAGGGGTGGAGAACGTTCCTTCTTCGGGCCCCGTCCTCCTGGTGCCCAACCACCCCAACGCCGTGGTGGACGCCCTGGTGGTGCTCATCAGCCTGAAAAGACCCGTCACGCTCACGGCCAAGAGCACCCTGGCCCACATCCCCGTCATAGGCCCCATCATCAAGGCCAACAGGGTCATCCTGTTCCACAGGAGGAAGGACGCCGCCATGGGGGCGGACCCCTCGAAGAACCCTGAGGCCATCGCCCAGTGCAGGCAGAGGCTGGAGAGGGGGGAGGCTATCCTCATCTTTCCCGAGGGCCAGAGCCACTCGGACCCGAAGTTGAGGCCCCTTCGCACGGGGGCCGCCCGCATCGCACTGGAGACGGTACGCTCCGGTCAGGCGCCGGGGCTTCTCATCGTCCCGGTGGGTTTGCACTTCCCTGAAAAGGACCGGTTCCGCTCGGACGTCTGGGTCCGTTTCGGAAAACCCCTGGACCCCCACAGGTGGCAGGCCGACAACCCGGAGTCAGGCCCGAAGGAACTCACCGCCCAGATGGAAAAACGCATCAGGGATCTGACCCTGAACTTCGAGCGCCGCCCGGACTCGGTGCTCCTCATGTGGGCCGCCGAGATCCTGGAGCCGGGCGCCAGGCCCCCTGGCCGCCTGGGGGTGGACAGGAGCACGGTGTCCAGGCGGCTCAGGCTGGTGCGCCTCCTCAACGAGGGTTACAGGCAGCTCAAGGACGACCAGGCCGAGACCATAGGCCGGCTCCGCAGGCGCGTGCGGGCCTACCGGCTTGAACTGCGCCGTCTGGGCATCAAGCCCTCGGAGGTTTACATCCAGATGCCGGTATGGCGGGTGGCGCGCTTCGTCGCCAGGGAACTGGTCATCGTCGCCGTGGGTTTGCCCATCGCCGCCTGGGGGGTGCTGAACCACTTCGTCCCGGCGGCCATCATCAGGATCATCGCCGTCAACTACTCCGCGGAGAGGGACAAGTGGGCCTCCAACGTCGTGTTCCCCACCATGGTCCTCATCCCCCTCTTCTACACCCTCCAGATCACTGCAGCCCTGTTCTGGCTGCCCCTCTCCTGGGCTGTCCTCTATGCTGTCTCCCTTCCGCTGAGCGGGCTCTTCGCCATCCTGTACAGGGATCGGGTGGGAAACATCTGGCAGCGCAGCCGCACCTTCTTTCTTTTCCTCAGGGATCCGGGCCTGAGGGAGCGCCTGGGCCATGAGGGGCGGTCCATCATCGGGGAGCTGACGGAGCTCGGGCAAAGGATGGACCAGGGGAAGGCGGGGCCTGCGGGCAGCCCGGGGGATGCGAACCGGGGCCAGGATAGTATAATTGACAGTCAAGGGGTGTGATCCTTCTCACGACACGGGAAAGGGGGGCTCCCATGTGCCGTTTACCGCAGACCGGCATTCACGGGACCAGGGCTTTTTCCACAGTATTGCTGGTGTTTCCGGTCCTCATCTTCACCGTTCTGCTTACCATCGGTCCCGGTCACGCGGCGTCCGGCAGCGATGACGTCATAACGGTCTCGCTGCCTGTCGGGGACGACCTGTACTTCGCTGGCGGAAGGGTCGTGGTGTCAAAAACGGTGAAAGGCGACCTCCTGGCCGCCGGCGGCACCGTCATCATCAACGGGCCGGTGGGCGGGGACCTTATCATCGCCGGTGGTTCCCTCTTCGTCAACGCCCCCGTGAAGGACGACCTGCGGGCCGTCGGTGGCGATCTGGTGCTGTCATCCCCGGTGAGCGGTGATCTCCTGGTCCTTGGCGGCTACGTTACGGTTCCCGCCGGCGTCGTCGTTGAGGGGGACGCGGTCATCGCCGCCGGCAGCCTGTACCTGGGGGGCACGGGGGCCGGCGACCTCCTGGTCCAGGCCGGCGATCTCGAACTCGACGGAACGGTGCAGGGCAACGCGAGACTCTACGCCACTGACAGGATCAGCCTCAGGGGGCGCGTGGAAGGCGAAACGGTGTTCTCCGCCACCAGGGCGGAGCTGGGACCCCGGCGGGGCGCGGGCTGGGTGGGCTCGGGCCCCATCCCCTGCGCGGTTTCTTCGGGGCTGGGATCCCTGGGCGCGGCCTCGGAGGCCGGGCCCAGGGGCTGCGGCCCCTGCTTGTCGAG
>CP070682.1:1806662-1814944 GCA_020352595.1 bacterium
GCAAGCTTCTCGATGCGCACCCTGACCCCATGTATCAAGCTGCCGTCCAGGGCGAGGGTCCCGTTCAGGTCGAGCACAAGATGACGGATGGGGAAGCTGTCCCAGCCGGGGATCTCGATAGTGAGCATCGGGCACACTCCTTTCCGGTGGCAACCCCTTTCCAGAGAATACCAGAATCCCCGGTCCAGGGAAGATGTCCTTAAGGTCTTGCGCATCCCCCAGGTCCGGGAAGCGCCCCAGCCACAAGCCGGAATAATCCTTATTTTTCAATATTTTAAGGACGCATGACCGGAGCAGAAAAAAATGTGTTCTGCCCCGAAAAAAGTTGTTGACTATGCGGTCGAATTCGACTATATGGTCGAAAAATGGCTATTGAGAAAGGATCATGAACCAGGTCGTGACGAAGCCCGACGAAAAGCCATCCACCCGGCAGGGCAAAAGGGTGCGGGCTACCCGACGCCGCCTCCTGAAAGCCGCCCGGGAACTCTTTGCCGAAAAGGGCATCGACCTGACCACCATTGATGACATCACCCAGCGCGCAGACGTCGGCAAGGGTACCTTCTACTACCATTTCACCGACAAGAACGAGGTCATCGCAGAACTGATCCGGCAGGTCCTCAGCGAGCTCATCCGTCTCATGGAGGATCGCTGCGCCAAGGCAGAGGACCTGCCCTCTCTCCTCGAGTCCATCATCCAGGTCCACATTGACTTTTTCAGCACCCGCTGGGAGGACTTCGTCCTCTATTACCAGGGACGTGCAGACCTGAAGCTCAAGGAAGGCTATTCCGGCCTGGAACTGCCCTTCATCGAGTACCTCGAGTCCATCGAGACCCTCGTCGATTCCGTGGTCAAGCAGCGCCTGGACAAACCCCTGCTCCGCCGCATCGGCTGCGCGGTGGCGGGCTTTCTCTCCGGCTACTACTCTTTCGCTGTCATCGCCTCCGAGGACGATGACGTTGACGCAAACCTACAGTCCCTGAGGGGGATCCTCGTGAGCAGTATGGCACGCTTCATCACCGGGGCCCTCCGGCAGGAAGAGAACAACGCGTGACCCGGCCGGGCGCCAGAAGGGTGCCGGGACCGCAGGTCACACCAGACAAAGGAGGAGAAAAGATGTTGGGAGCCCAGCCCTTGCCCATGAGTGTGATGGAGCGTGCCGCCGCGGAGAATGTCTGGGGGATTGCCACTGCCATAGACATCTATGACTGCGATCCCGCCACGATCCGTGACGCGGAGGCCATCCGCCGGTTCGTCGTCGAGCTGTGCGATCTCATCCAGATGAAGCGGTTCGGCGAGACCCAGGTGATCCACTTCGGAGAGGACGAGAAGGTGGCCGGATATTCCATGGTCCAGCTCATCGAGACGTCCCTCATTTCGGCGCACTTCGCCAATCTCACCAACACCACGTACCTGGACGTCTTCAGCTGCAAGCCCTACGACCCGGATGTCGTGGCAGACTTCGCGAGGGAGTTCTTCGGCGGTTCCAGGGTCGAGACGAGCGTCACCTTCCGGAGGTAGTCGGGGTGAGTCTGAAACTGGTGCGAGATCCGGAGGAAGGCCGGGAGATCTGGGAGAGGCTCATTCCCCGGGAATTCTTCCCGGACCTGTGGGAGGTGCGATGGGCCTTCCATCGCCACTTCAGGCGCCCCATGCTGTTCATCGTCGAGGAGGACGGGGGATCACCCACCGGCCTGCTCCCCCTCTCCTGGATCGAGGAACAGGGGCACTACGCCTTCTTCCCGGGTGAGACCTGGCACGGACGGACGTGGCTGGAGCAGAACGTGATCCCGGCCAGAAGCCCGGATCGCCTGCTGGCAGCTGTGCCGGGGCCCTACCACATCCGCTACCTCTCTCCGAGGTCCGACGTGATACCGGGCGACCGGACGGTGGACGAGATCGGGTACCTCTTCCAGCCCCCGGTTTACGGCTACGACATCGCCGGCTACTTCGACTCCTTTTCGGGCAAATCGGCCAAGAGGATCCGCAGGGAGATCGAGGCCATCGAGGCCAAGGGGCTTTCGTGGAGACTCGACCATCTGGAGGACTTCCACACCATGGTGTCCATGAGTGTTGCCCGCTTCGGGATCCATTCCTACTTCAGCGATCCCCGGTTCAGGAACGCCTTCTGGGACATGGTCAACATCTTCGCCGAGCGCGGGTGGCTGCGTGTCTCCACGGTCCTGGTGCAGGGAGAGGTGGCCGCGGTGGACCTCGGAGTCCTGTACCGGGGCGTCTACACGCTCATTGCGGGGGGAACGAGCGCCGCGCACCCCGGGATCGCAAAGCTCATCAACCTCCACCACATGCGGCGAGCCTGCGAGGAAGGGGTCCGGGAAGTGGATTTCCTTTGCGGGGACTTCAACTGGAAGAAGATGTTCCACCTGACGCCCCGTCCCCTTTACCTTCTGGAAAGTGTGGCCGCGCAGGTAGCCTAGGTCTGGGATCGTCATGAGCGCTGAACGGGTCCTCGTGGTGGGCACGACCACCGACTACGTGGACATGATCCGCCGTCGGTACCCGAAGCGGGTCCTGTTCATCACCGATGAAAAGTTCCGCCTCATAGCCCTCGAGCCGCCGCCGCCGGCCGACGAGGAGATCGTCGCGGACCTGGGCGACGACAGGAAGGTATCGTCCGCCCTGCGCGAGCACCTGGAGCGCCACGGCACCCCCATCACCGGCGTCGCCTGTTACGACGACGAGTCCCTGCGGCTGGCGTCAGTCCTCGCCGCTTCCCTCCACCTTCCCTTTGCGACAGAAAAGGCCATCTGGACGAGCCGGAGCAAGTTCCACTCCAAGAGGGCCTGGCACCAGGCAGAGGTCGCCTGCCCCCGCGTCCAGACAGCCCGCGACGAGGAGAGCCTGGAGGGGGCGCTGGACCGCCTCGGCCTGCCCGTGGTGCTCAAGCCCATGACAGGCTCCGGAAGCGAGCTGGTCTTCTGGTGCCGGAGCCGGGATGAGGCCCGGAAGGCGTTCCGGCTCATCCACCGCAAGCTCGTCAACCACCCCGACGCCAGGATGTACCCCAACCGCGCCTCCTCCGGTCAGAGCCTGGACCCCAGGCAGGACGTGGTCGTGGAGGAGGGGTTCAGCGGACCCGAGTTCAGCTGCGATTTCCTCCTGGAGGAGGGCGGGGCGAGGCTCATCAGGATATCCGGAAAGGTCATGGCGCCGGGGATGGAGACAGGGACGACCCTGGTCTACTACATTCCGGCCAACGGCGATGTGGGCCTGGGCCCCGGTGATCTGGAGGTCCAGCTCGCCAGTGCGGCCCAGGCCCTGGGGTTTGGCAGCGGCATCTTCATGGCGGACTTCATCCTTGAGGGGGGACGGGCCTATTTCCTCGAGGTCTCGCCCAGGCCCTCCGGCGACTGTCTTCCGTGGCTCATCAGGGCCAGCAGCGGGCTCGACACCATGGGGCTCGCCCTGGACGTGGCCCAGAACAGGAAGGTGAAGATCCCCGGACCGGAAGCTTACCGGTTCATGGCCGCTCTCAGGCTTTTCGCTGCCAGGGCGGGCACCTTCAAGGGCCTGGACACGTCGGCCCTGGAGGGGGATCCGAGGGTCCAGGAGGTGGTGGTGTACCGCAAACCCGGCCACCAGATCGTCCTGCCGCCGACGGACTACTTCTCCCGCATACTCGGCCACGTCATCTTCCGGCCGGAGAAGCACTCCACGCTGGCCGAGGAGGCAGCCGCCATACAGGCCATGGCCGGTGTGGACATCCAGTCATGAGCGACGCGCCCGACTCCCGGGAAGAGACACGGTGCCAGGCACCTGGGGACAGACCGGATCCCTCACAGGACAGGGTAAGGGAACTGGTGCTGTCCTTCCTGGAGCGTGCCGGGGAGATGAGCGCGGCCGCCGGGGAAGCCGGCACACCGGTCTACGTCCTCGAGGCCGAGGTGATCCGCCAAAGGGTCGAGACCTTCCTGAAGGCCTTTTCCAGCCGTCTGCCCGGTTTCGAGGCCTTCTTCGCCATGAAGTGCAACAACAGCCCGGAGGTCGCCCGCGAGGTGGTCGGGGCCGGTCTGGGTCTTGATGTTTCCAGCGGACTGGAGCTGGCCGCCGCCCTCCAGGTGGGCTGCCGGCGGATACTCTTTTCCGGCCCCGGTAAAACGGAAGAGGAACTCGCCCTTGCCGCGGCCAACGCCGACAGGGTCACCGTCCTCCTGGACAGCTTCCAGGAGATGGGCCGTCTCAACGAGGCGGCCCTCGAGGCGGGGAGCATCGTGACGGCGGGGGTCCGGCTCACCACCCAGGAGGAGGGGCTCTGGCGGAAGTTCGGCGTCCCTCCGGCGGCTTTAGAGAGCTTCATGATCCAGGCCGCCGACAGGCCCGCCATCCGTCTCGAGGGCCTGCAGTTTCACACCAGCTGGAACCTCACGCCGGACGCCCAGACGAGCTTCATCGCCCGCCTGGGAGGGGTCCTGAAGGATCTGGATCCTGCGCTGCGGGAATCCCTGTCCTTCCTGGACATCGGCGGAGGCTTCTGGCCCGGCGACGGGGAGTGGCTCCTCGCCGAAGGTGCCCCCGGACCGCCGGAGGGGCTTCCCAGGGGCCGGCGGATCATCCCCGCCGCACCCATCGTCGACTTCGCCAGGGAGATCGCAGCCGCACTTTCGGAGCACGTCTTCCCCACGGGTGAGATGAGGGTTTACGCCGAGCCCGGAAGGTGGATCGTCAACGACGCCCTCCACATCATCATCCGGGTGGCCGACAAGAAGGCGCAGGACATGGTCATCACCGACGCGGGGACCAACATCGTCGGCTGGGAGCGTTACGAGACGGACTACGTGCCCGTCATCAACCTGAGCAGGCCGTCCCTCACCGAGCGGCCCTGCCTCATCGCCGGATCGCTCTGCACGCCCCACGACGTGTGGGGATGGTCCTATTTCGGTGAAGGCATCGAGCCGGGCGACCTCCTGCTCCTCCCCAGGCAGGGTGCCTACACCTGGAGCCTGCGCCAGCAGTTCATCAAACCGCTGGCGGGCATGGTGCGAGTGCCGCGGCGGCAACGGTGACCCGGCCCGGACGCCAGACCGGGTTCGGGAAGATCCCCCAGACCTGAAATTCGGGTTCCCCTGTCCATCCTCCACCCGTTCCTTCGGTGGAAACAGTCTGTGTGCTATCATTTCCCGGGAGCGGAGACAGACCATGAAACAGACCAGGGTCAGGGAGTTCGGCACGGCGCCCGTTTTCCTGACGGCCATATCCACCATCCTCGGCGCCATCATGTTCCTGCGCTTCGGCTACTCCGTGGCGCAGGTGGGCCTTCTCGGGACAGTGGCCATCATCTTTCTCGGCCACCTTGTCACGGTGCCCACGGCCATGGCCGTAGCCGAGATCGCCACCAACCAGAAGGTCGAGGGCGGCGGTTCCTACTACATCATCTCGAGGTCCTTCGGCGTCACCATCGGCGCGGCCATCGGCATCGCCCTCTACTTTTCCGAGGCCATCAGCGTGGCCTTCTACAGCATCGCCTTCGCCGAGGCGTTCCGGCCCCTCTTCGCCTTCATAAACACCACCTACGGGCTGGCCCTTTCCGACCCCCGCATGGTCAGCATTCCCGCGGTGGTGCTTCTGGCGGTCCTCGTCCTGACCAAGGGGGCCAACCTCGGCGTCAAGACCCTCTACTTCGTGGTGGGCACGCTCTTCGTCTCCCTGGCCTTCTTCTTCGCCGGCGGCACCGCCTACAGGCCGCACAGCGCCGTGAGCCTGTGGACCCACACGGTGGACTCCCCGGACGCCTTTTTCCTCGTCTTCGCCATCATCTTCCCGGCCTTCACCGGCGTCACGGCGGGCGTTGGGCTCTCCGGTGACCTGAAGAACCCCAAGAGGTCCATTCCCATGGGCACCCTCCTGGCGGCCGCAGTGGGCATGGTGGTCTACCTCCTCATCGCCCTGAAGCTGGCCATCTCCGCCAGCCCGGAGGAACTGGCCGCAGACCAGCTGGTCATGAGCCGCATCTCCCTGTGGGGGCCCATCATCCCCGTGGGGCTGGGCTGCGCCACCTTCTCGTCGGCCCTGGGCTCCATCCTCGTTGCTCCGAGGACCCTCCAGGCGCTGTCCTCCGACGGCGTGTTCCCCGGCGAGCGGTTCAACAGGTGGGCGGCCAGGGGACGCGGGAAGACGGGCGAACCCTTCAACGGCACCCTCCTGACCCTGGGCATCGCCCTGTGGTTCGTCGTGGTGGGCGACGTGAACTTCGTCGCCCGGATCATCTCCATGTTCTTCATGGTGACCTACGGGTCCATCTGCCTCATCTCCGTCCTCGAGCACTTTGCCGCGGACCCCTCCTACCGGCCTGCCTTCCGCTCCAGGTGGTACGTCTCCCTCATGGGCGCCGCCGCCTGCCTCTGGTTCATGTTCGAGATGAGCCCGCTTTACGCCGGCCTGTCCATCGCCATCATGACGGGCATCTACGCCGTGGTGTACCGGACGCACCCGGAAAAGCACGGCCTCGCCAACATCTTCCAGGGGGCCATCTTCCAGGTGAGCCGGAAGCTGCACGTCTTCCTGCAGAAGGCGGGAGGGGCCGCGGAGACCACGTGGCGCCCCAGCGTCGTGTGCATCTCCAAGGACTCCTTCCACCGGCTGGCGGCCTTCGACCTGCTGCGCTGGATCTCCCACCGCTACGGCTTCGGGACCTACATCCACTTCATCGAGGGATATTTCTCGCGCTCGGCCAACGAGGAGGCCAAGGAGGTTTTGGAGCGTCTCGTGCACCTGGCCGGGGCCAGCGAGAGCAACGTCTACGTGGACACCATCATCAGCCCCTCCTACACCACCGCCATCGCCCAGCTGGTCCAGCTGCCGAGCATCTCCGGCAAGGATAACAACCTCGTCCTCTTCGAGTTCTCCAGGGACCACATCGAGGACGTGGACCGCATCGCCGAGAACTACGGCCTGGCCCGGGCCGCGGACTTCGACGTGTGCATCCTGTCCACCAGCGAGCGCGGTTACGGGTACCGCCGGGAGATCCACATATGGATCACGCCCGCGGACTACGAGAACGCCAACCTGATGATCCTCCTCGGCTACATCATCCTGGGGCACCCGGACTGGCACGGGGGTCTCATCCGGATCTTCAACCTCTTCCCCGAGGAGGAGCTCGACGAGCGCAAGGAGGATCTCCTGAGCATGGTCAAGGAGGGCCGTCTCCCCATTTCCACGCGGAACATCAGGACCATACCCCTCGCCCGGGGCGTGGATCGCAGGGACCACGTCAACCTCCTGTCCCGGGACGCGGATCTGGTGATCATGGGCTTTCGCGGGGAGCTGCTCAAGAGGGAGCGGTCGGGCCTCTTCGAGGGCTACGACGACGTGGGCAACACCCTCTTCGTCAACACCACGCGCGAGATCGAGATCGACAGGGTCCTGGAGGAGGTCCCGGTTCAGGAAGAGCCTTCCCAGCAGGCCGTGGAGGAGGAAGGCGGCGAGGATGCCGGCCGGGAAAACGGACCGCAGGACCCTCCGGAGGGAACGTGAGCGGCGCCGGGGCCGCGAGGGGATCCGCCCGACGCCCCATTCTCCCATGGAGGAGGACATGAGAAGAACAGGAACGTTGGCAGCAATGCTGGCAGCCGCGGTTATCTGGGCCGCCCCGGTGCCTCGGCAGGCCCTGGCCCTCGAGCCCGGTGATCCGTGGGTCATCGGCCGCATCCAGGGCGCCCATCAGCCCCTTCCCGGCTTCTTCCACGACAGTCCGCGCATCTGGATGCAGCAGATCGACGACGTGGAGTTCGCCGGCTTCAGGCTGCGGTCCGACGGTGACTCCAGGGACTACGCCATCCGCCCCAACCGGGACGGGTTCTTCATGCAGAAGCTGCCGCCCGGTCAGTACACGCTCGTGAGGGTGCGCACCGACAGACCGGGCTTCAGGGAGGACAAGCTCATGCCCATCCTGCCCTTCACCGTCCCGCCGGCCTCCCTGGTGAACCTGGGAACGGTGAACCTTGTGCTCCTCGGCCCTCCATCGGAGCATCTCGTCATGGGCTCCTTTCACGCCACGGGCACCTACCTGTACAGGTACCGGTACGAGCGCGACGCCTCCGGGACGGCCTACGGCGAGCCCCTGGACTGGTTCCGGTCAAGGAAGGCCAAGGTCATGGTGCAGCTGGAAGGCAACGTCGCCGATGTCCAGCGGAGCCCCGTGGAGGGGGAGGACAGCTCCGAGGTCGTCCTCAGGCAGAGGACCGACGACCGGCACCCGTGAGACGGGGACTGGGCTGGCCGGCAGGTATTGACTGGAATGGGCATTGCCCTATACCGGGAGCGCCGAT
>CP070682.1:1815044-1827468 GCA_020352595.1 bacterium
GCTCCAGAGAGTGAAAAGCCTGAACCTTCCGACCAGGAAACGCAGAAGGTATCGGCACCTGAGCCCGAGGAGACGATGGGCCCTGACACCACCGGCGAAGAGATGGAGATGGACATCGAGGAGGACGAGGAATGAGCATCAGCGAAACCATTGTAAAGGAGCTCAGGGAGAAGACGGGAGCCGGTTTCATGGATTGCAAGGAAGCCCTCACGCAGTGCGGCGGAGACGCGGACAAGGCTGTTGACTACCTGCGCAAGAAAGGCCTCTCCGCGGCCGCCAAAAGTGCGGGAAGAATTGCCAGCGAGGGCGTAGTGGGATCCTATATTCACATGGGCGGAAAGATCGGTGTCCTCGTCGAGGTCAACTGCGAGACCGATTTCGTGGCCCGGACAGATGACTTCCAGGAGCTTGTCGGCGATCTGGCCATGCAGGTGGCCGCAGCCCGCCCCCTCTTCGTGAGGCGCGAGGATGTCCCTCCCGAGCTGGTGGAGAAGGAGCGTGAGATCTTCACGGCCCAGGCCCGTGAATCCGGGAAGCCCGAGAAGGTCCTCGACAAGATCGTGGACGGCAAGATCGAGAAGTTCTATCAGCAGATCTGCCTCGAGGAGCAGGAGTTCATCAGGGAGACCGGCACGAGGGTCCTGGACCACGTCAAGTCCGTGGCGGGAAAGCTCGGCGAGAACGTTCAGATCAGGCGCTTTGCCCGCTTCGAGATAGGGGAAGGACAGGAAAAGAGCGAAGCGTGCTGAGCGTTGAAGAGACGGGTTCCCTGTCCAGCATAACCGGAGGAAGGAAGGATCAGGGGGCCGGGATCTAGAGTCCGGGATCCGGGAAGCGGCATCCGGATCCTTTCTGTCCATTGGGGGTAGCCGTGGCAAAGGGGTTGTCCGCCAG
Source organism: bacterium (assembly GCA_020352595.1). Lineage (GTDB taxonomy): Bacteria > BMS3Abin14 > BMS3Abin14 > BMS3Abin14 > BMS3Abin14. The sequence continues at coordinate 1,815,939 of CP070682.1, forward strand.
GTACCAGAGGGTTCTCCTGAAGATCAGCGGAGAAGCGCTTCTGGGATCGGAGCCCTGCGGGCTTGACATCGATGCGGTGAACTCCATCGCCGACGAGGTGGCGCAGGTCAGGGCCATGGGCGTCCAGGTGGCCGTGGTCATCGGGGGCGGGAACATCTTCCGCGGCGCCAAGGACGCGGGCACCACCATAGAGAGAGCCACAGGGGACTACATGGGCATGGTGGCGACGGTCATCAACGCCCTGGCTCTCCAGAGCTCCCTGGAAAAACTCGGCGTCCAGACCAGGGTCCAGTCAGCCATCTCCATGAGCCAGGTGGCCGAGCCCTACATCCGGAGAAAGGCCATCCGGCATCTGGAAAAGGGGCGCATCGTCATCTTCGCGGCCGGCACCGGCAACCCTTTCTTCACCACGGACACGGCGGCGGCCTTGAGGGCCATGGAGATCGGTGCCGACGTCCTCATGAAGGCCACCAAGGTGGACGGCGTCTTCAGCGATGACCCCGAAATAAATCCCGATGCCGTCAAATTCGAGCGTCTGACCTACAAGGAGGTTCTTGAAAAGGAACTCAAGGTGATGGACGCAACGGCCATCGCTCTGTGCATGGACAACAACATGTCCATCGTGGTATTCAACCTGAGGAAGAGCGGCAACATGGTCCTAGCGGTTGCAGGGAAGGCAGTGGGCACCGTCGTGGCAGGGGAGGTGTGAAGAGATGCTTCCGGAACTCTACCAGGACACCGAGAACAAGATGGAGAAGAGCATCGAGTCCCTGGCGAGGGAACTGGCCACCATACGCACAGGTCGGGCTTCCCTTTCCATCCTGGACGGGATAACTGTGGAGTATTACGGCTCCCAGTCCCCCCTGAACCAGGTGGCGACCCTCTCGGTCCCCGAAAGCCGTCTCATCGTCATCCAGCCGTGGGACCCCTCCATCATCAAGGAGGTGGAAAAGGCCATCATGCGGTCCGACCTGGGCCTGACGCCCAGCAACGACGGCAAGGTGATCAGGATCCCCATACCCCCTCTCACTGAGGAGAGGAGGGTCCTGCTCGTCAAGGTCGTCAAGCGGCATGGGGAGGATGCCAAGGTGGCGGTGAGGAACATCAGGCGTGACTCCATCTCCGATGCCAAGGAGTTCGAGAAGGAAAAGGCCATCTCCGAGGACGAACTGCACCGGGCACAGGACGAGATCCAGAAGATAACCGACCGTTTCATCGAAAAGGTCGACGAGCTCATCGAGAAGAAGGAAAAGGAGATCCTCGAGGTCTGAGCTCCCGGCCCCTCTGCCCCGATTTGCAGTGCAAATCCAGTGAATCAGGATCTACCCCGTCACATCGCCATCATCATGGACGGCAACGGAAGGTGGGCGTCGGAGCGCAACCTTCCCCGTATCGCGGGTCACCGTGCCGGCGTGGACGCCGTGCGTGCGGTGGTCGAGGAGTGCGCGCGCCTCGGCATCGGGTACCTCACTCTCTTTGCCTTCTCCACGGAGAACTGGAAAAGGCCCCGGGAAGAGGTCGGCGCCCTCATGACCCTTCTGGACCAGTACCTGAAAAAGGAACTGGAAACCCTAATGGAGAACAACATCCGCTTGAAGAGCATCGGCCGGATCTCCGATATCCCCGCCAAATCCCAGCAGACCCTCAACGAAGTCTGCCGGCATTCCTCGGGCAACACCGGGCTCACGCTGATCCTCGCCCTGAGCTACAGCGGCAGGGACGATATCCTGCAGGCGGCCCGCGAGTGGGGCAAGGCCGTCCAGAGGGGGGAGGCGGAGCCGGACTCCCTGCAGGCCGAGGACTTTTCCAGCTTCCTGTCAACAGCGGACGTTCCGGATCCGGACCTTCTCATCCGGACCAGCGGCGAGATGCGCATCAGCAACTTTCTGCTGTGGCAGGTGGCCTACACCGAGTTCTACGTGACGCCCAGGCTCTGGCCGGACTTTAACGCCGACGACCTCAGGTCCGCCATCAAGGTCTATCAGTCCAGAGAAAGGCGTTTCGGGCTTACATCGGAACAGCTGCGGTCCGGGGAAAGATGAAACGGGTTATCTCTGCACTGGTGCTCGGTTCAGCCACCCTTTACCTCGTTCTGGGGGCTCCCTTCACGCTGGGAGCAGTGGCCGTCGCCGTGGTGATCTTCATCGCGGCCCGTGAGATGAATGCCCTCCTGGAGGCGGCGGGGGCCAACGTGGGTCGCCGATCCGTCATGGCGGCCAGTGTCGTTGTCCTGGCCGGGTCCTTTCTGGGAGGCGGCCGCGGCCTCTCCCTGGGCCTGGCGGGAGGGACCGTCATCGTGTTCGCCGGGGCCTTGGGGGCGGACTCGGTCAAGGGACTGACCCGTCAGGTGACCGCGGGGCTGACGACGCTCCTCATCCCCGTCTGGTGCCTCGCACACATGATCCTTTACCTTGCCACCAGGGACGGCCGCTTCAGCCTGCTTTTTCTCCTGCTGTGCGTCTGGGCCTGCGATTCGGCCGCCTACTACGCCGGACGGGCCTACGGCCACCGCAAGCTGGCCCCCCTCATCAGCCCCAACAAGACCGTCGTGGGCTCGGTTGCGGGGATGGCGGGAGGCGTTGTGACGGGTCTGGTGCTGAGGGCCCTCTCCCTCGTTACATGGCCCGTCGGGTTCGTCCTCCTTTCGGGCCTCTTCATTTCCGTTCTGGCCCAGTTGGGGGACCTTGCCGAATCCATGGTGAAAAGGGACGCGTCTGTCAAGGACTCGGGAACCCTGATCCCCGGCCACGGAGGGATCCTGGACAGGACGGATGCCCTCCTCTTCACCGTTCCGGTCTTCCACTATGTCCTGACCTGGCTCAGCGGTACCATGCCGTGACAGGGGTCAGGCGCATAAGCATCCTGGGGGCCACAGGGTCCATCGGGCGCAACACCCTCGACGTCGTCGGGAAGCATCCGTCCCTTTTCCGGGCGGTGGCCCTCGCGTGCCGATCGGACTGGCAGGGGCTGGTCCCCCTGGCCAGGCGCTTCGGCCCTCGGGTCGCGGCCCTTTTCGACGAGGAAGCGGCAGCCAGGGCGGAGGAAGCCCTAAAGGGCACAGGGATAAAGGTCCTTGGAGGTCTTGGCGGCCTTCTGGAAGCCGCCTCCCTCCAGGAGGCCGACACTGTCGTCTCCTCCATCGTCGGCTCGGCCGGCATCATGCCGACCTTCGCGGCAGTGGAGGCGGGAAAGGTGGTGGCCCTGGCCAACAAGGAAGCCCTCGTGGCAGCCGGAAGGCTCATCACCCGGGAAGCCGGGAGGACGGGCGCGAGCATCATCCCCGTGGACAGCGAGCACTCGGCCGTCTTCCAGGCCCTCATGGGGCAGGATCGGTCGGCTGTCCGGAGGATAGTCCTCACCGCTTCCGGCGGGCCGTTCTTCGGAAAGGGCCCCGAAGCGCTGGCCGGTGTCACGCCCGAGATGGCCCTGGACCATCCCAACTGGAAGATGGGTCCCAAGGTGACCGTCGACTCGGCCACCATGATGAACAAGGGGCTGGAGGTCATCGAGGCCCGGTGGCTCTTCGATATCCCTGCCGAAAACATCTGCGTTCTCGTGCACCCTCAGAGCATCGTTCACAGCATGGTGGAGTTCACCGACGGTTCGACCCTGGCCCAGATGGGGATCGCGGACATGAGGATACCCATCTCCTTCGCCCTGGGTTTCCCAAGGCGCATAGACCTCGGGCTCGAGCCCCTGGACCTCACCGCTTTGGGGAAACTGGAGTTCTACGAGCCGGACCGGGAGATGTTCCCCTGCCTGGACCTCGCCTACGAGGCCCTCCGCAGGGAAGGCACCATGCCCGCTGTGCTCAACGCGGCCAACGAGGCGGCGGTGGAGGCGTTCCTCGAGGGGAGGCTGCCCTTCGGGGCCATCCCGGAGGTCGTGCGCGCGGTCATGGACACGCCGCCGGTTTTCGATGGGGATACGCTGGCAGGCATCCTCAAGGGTGACCGGATGGTTCGGGAGGCGGCCCGCGGCATCATTTCCCGTTACGGAGAGCATCCATGACGACGGCTGTATCCTTCATCATTGTCCTGGGAATCCTCATCACCGCTCACGAACTGGGACATTTCCTCGTGGCCAAGGCACTGGGCATGGGTGTGGAGAGGTTCTCCATCGGGTTCCCCCCCAAGATGATCGGATTCAGGCGGGGCGAAACGGAATACTGCCTGTCGTGGATCCCGCTGGGCGGTTACGTCAAGCTGAAGGGGGAAGGGCCGGAGGATGTCATCGAGGATCCCCACGACCCCAGGCTCTTCATCTCACGTCCGCCCCTCCAGCGGGCGGGGGTCATCCTGGCCGGTCCCGTCATGAACCTCGTCCTGGCCTTCCTCATCATGCCCCTCGTCTTCATGGTGGGCATGTCCGTCCCCACCTACCTGGACGATCCTCCCGTGGTGAGCTACATCGAGCCCCAGTCGCCGGCGGACGCGGCCGGTATCCTCAGGGGAGAGCGCATCACGGCGGTGGACGGCGCGGCGGTCCTGACCTGGGAGGATCTCCTCGAGGCCGTCTCCACCGGGGCGAAGGGCGTCCACGACATCTCCCTCACCGGGCCCGGGGGCGACCGGACGGTGCGCCTGGACACCGGCGTTGAGGAGGGACCCAGGCTGGGCGTGTCCCCGCCCATGGCACCGATGGTGGGATCGCTCACACCGGGGTTCCCGGCCCAGGAAGCGGGGCTCCAGGAGGGAGACCTCATCCTCGAGCTGGGCGGGATCTCCGTGACCCACTGGAGCGAGATGGCAAGGATCATCCACGCCAGCGCGGGAAAGACCATCACCCTGCTGGTGCAAAGGGGGACTGAGACCACGAAGGTCACCGTGGTTCCCAGGCTTGACGAGAAGACCGGCCGGGGTCTTCTGGGCATCTCGCCCAGGACGGAGACCACTGTCCGCCGCTACGGCTTCGCCCAGTCGGTTTCCAGGGGCGTGGAGAGGAACATCGAACTGCTGCGGCTGACCTTCGGGTTCATCGGGGACCTGCTCACCCTCAACTCCTCCATCAAGAACCTCGGTGGACCCATCATGATCGCCCAGGTCACCGGGGAGGCGGCCAGGGCCGGCCTCGCCGAGTTCATGGCCTTCATGGCATTTTTGAGCCTGCAGCTGGGTATCCTCAACCTGCTGCCCATACCGGTGCTCGACGGCGGTCATCTGGTTTTCCTCACCGCGGAGGGGGTCATGGGAAGGCCCATGAACCTCAGGACCCGGGAGGTGGCGCAGAAAGTGGGTTTCTTCCTGCTTCTCCTCCTGATCCTGGTCATCTCCTACAACGATGTCATCCGTCTCCTGACCGGCAAGTGAGGGGTGGTGGGAACCGTGGTCAAGGGCAGGAGACCCACGAGGGCCGTCCGGGTCGGCAGTCTGACGGTGGGCGGCGGTGCGCCCGTTTCCGTCCAGTCCATGACCAACACGCCCACGGCTGATGCCGGGGCCACCATGGAACAGGTGCGGGCACTGGCCGCAGCCGGCTGCGAGGTTGTGCGCATCTCCATCCCCGACGAGGAGGCCCTGCAGGCCTTCGCGGCCCTCAGGCGGGAGATCAGGCTTCCCCTCGTGGCGGATATCCACTTCGACCACAGGCTTGCGGTGGGGTCGCTGGATGCCGGCGCCGACGCCGTCCGGATCAATCCCGGGAACATCGGCGCGCCGTGGAAGGTGAGGGAGATCGTGAACGCGGCCGCCCACCACGGCGCCTCCATCAGGGTCGGCGTCAACGCCGGGTCCCTGGAACGGGACATCCTCAGGACGCACGGCCACCCGACCCCCAGGGCCCTGGTCGACAGCGCACTGCGCAACCTTGATCTTGTGGAAGGCATGGCGTTCTTCGCGCTGAAGGCCTCCGTGAAGACCTCCGACCCCATGGACACGGTGACCGCCTACAGGATGCTCTCGGCCGAATGCGACTACCCCCTCCACCTCGGTGTCACGGAGGCCGGCACGCCGCTGACGGGCTCCGTCCGCACGGCCGCGGCCCTGGCGCTCCTGCTGGCGGAGGGCATCGGTGACACGCTGCGGGTATCCCTCTCGGGGGACCCCGTGCCCGAGGTCCATGCCGGCTTCGAGCTGCTGAGGGCGCTGGGGCTCAGGACAGGGGTGCGGGTGGTGGCCTGCCCCACCTGCGCCAGGGCGGAGATGGACGTCGCAGCCTGGGCCGCCGAGGTGGAGGACCGGGTGCGGACCATCGAGATGCCGCTGCGCGTGGCCGTCATGGGGTGCCCTGTCAACGGTCCCGGCGAGGCCAGGGAGGCCGACGCGGGCCTGGCCGGAGGGAAGGGCCACGCCATCCTCTTCGTCAAGGGGAAGGTGAAGAAGAAGGTCTCCCACGACGAGGCCCTGGGGGCGCTCATGGAAGAGGTGGAAAAACTGGTCAGGGAGGCCGGGGGAAATTGAGCATTCCAGATCAAGGCACCGGCTACCAGGGACCAGGTGCCGGGGGAGAAGAAGGAAAAGGTGCAGGCGGTTGACTGAGCGGACGGTTCAGGCGCTATTACAGGGATATGCCCAGGTTCCCGGCACATGGTTCCAGGAACTGTTTCCATGGACAGGGGACGCTGACCTTCAGGAGCCGACATGAGATATTCCCGTTTCTTTCTGCCGACGCTAAGAGAAGTCCCCGCAGACGCCGAGGTGATCAGCCACCGGCTGATGCTGCGGGCCGGCATGATCCGCCGGGTGGCCGCGGGAATCTACGAGGTCCTGCCCATGGGCCTGCGGGTCATCCGCAAGGTCGAGAACATCATCCGGGAGGAGATGGACAGGGCCGGGGCCCTGGAACTGTTCATGCCCAGCATCCTGCCCGCGGAACTCTGGCAGGAGACCGGCCGGTGGGATTTCTACGGGAAAGAGCTGCTCAGGGTACGGGACCGGCATTCCAGGGATTTCTGCTACGGCCCCACCCACGAGGAGGTGTTCACGGACCTCGTACGCAGGGAGATCAGATCCTACCGGCAGCTGCCGCTGAACCTCTACCAGATCCAGACCAAGTTCAGGGACGAGATCCGCCCCAGGTTCGGCCTCATGCGCGGTCGGGAGTTCACCATGAAGGACGCCTACTCCTTCGACCGTGACTTGGCGGGGGCCGAGCGCAGCTACCAGGCCATGCACGAGGCCTACACGGCCATCTTCGCCCGGTGCGGGTTGAGGTTCCGGGCCGTGGAGGCCGACACCGGCAAGATCGGGGGAAGCCTCTCCCACGAGTTCATGGTGCTCGCCGACACCGGTGAGGACCGGGTGGTCAGCTGTGCCGCCTGCGACTACGCGGCCAACCTGGAGATGGCGGCTGTCGCCCCGTCCGAAGCCCGGCAGGGCTCAGGGCCTCCGCCCGACAGCGGACTTGACCCGGAGGACGTTCAGACACCGGGGAAGAAAACCGTTCAGGAGGTCTGCCAATTTCTGGGGATCACCCCTCAGGAGCTGGTCAAGACCATCGTCCTCAAGGGAGAGAAGGGGCCGGTGGCCGTCCTGGTTCGCGGGGATCACGAGGTCAACTCGGTGAAGGTCAGGCGTCTGGTGGACGACGAGACCCTGGAGTTGGCCGATGCCGAAACCGTGGCCGCCGTGACCGGGGCTCCCGTCGGGTTCGCGGGTCCCGTGGGGCTGAAAGTGCCCCTCTACGCTGACAATGCCCTGGCGGAGATGGCCGGCTTCGTGACCGGGGGTAACGCCGATGACGTCCACACCCGGGGCGTGGACCTGGCCGATTTCCGGGTGGAAGCCTTCGCCGACCTGCGGGAGGCCGTGGAGGGGGACCCGTGTCCGAAGTGCGGAGGCATCCTGACATTCCTCCGGGGTATCGAGGTGGGGCACATCTTCTACCTGGGCACCAAGTACAGCGAGGCCATGGGAGCCCGCTTCCTGGACGAGAGCGGCGCCGAAAGGATCATCGAGATGGGCTGCTACGGCATCGGCGTGGGAAGAACGGCCGCGGCAGCCATCGAGCAGAACCACGACGGGAAAGGGATCGTGTGGCCCCTGCCCCTTGCTCCCTTCCAGGTGGTGCTCCTGTCCCTTGACCCCGGCAAAACAGAGGTCCACGCGGTGGCGGAGAGGCTCTACGAGGAGCTCACTGCCGGCGGATTGGAGGTCCTCTTCGACGACAGGGAGGAAAGGCCCGGGGTCAAATTCAACGACGCCGACCTCGTCGGCATTCCCCTGAGGGTCACCGTGGGAGGCCGGGGAGTGAAGGAAGGCGTCGCCGAGTTCAAGGAGAGGGCGACGGGCGAGGAGTCCCGGGTGCCTCTGGACAGGGTGCCGGACGCGGTCAGGGAGTTCGTCCGCCGGCAATCCTGAGTCCGCAGTCCGAAGGGTGTGGAGTTTCAACCCGCAGCCGGTTTCCACCTCCTGGATCGTTACAGACCTGCCGGCTGTCCCCACGCAGGGCCGGGCGCAGCGCCTTTACGGGGCAGCGGCTTCCCTCTTGCCAACTCACCGGCCTTGTGCTAACTAATATGAGGTTTTCTTTCTCGTTTACGGAAAGAGCGGCCGGTGTCGCTCTTTTGTATTTTAGGGCAGGCAGGGAGGGGCCGGTGGGCCTTTCCGGGCGCTGCCCAACAGAGGTGCCGGGAACGATGGACACGCGGCGCATCATCGGGAGGCTCAGGGAGATCCTCGCACCCATCATGGAGCAGCTGGATCTGGAGCTCGTGGATGTCACCCTGAGGACCGAGGGGGGCAGGTGGATCCTCCGGGTCACCATCGACTGCGAAGGGGGCGTCACCGTCGACCACTGCACCGCCGTCAGCCGGGAGCTGGGCGTCCACCTCGACGTGGAGGACCTGATCCCGATGAAGTATTACCTTGAGGTCTCCTCCCCGGGCCTTGACAGGCCGCTGAAGGAGGAGGCGGATTTCATCCGTTTCAAGGGCCGGCTTGTCCTCATCAAGACGCACCGGTCTGTGGCCGGGCGCAGGAAGATAAGCGGAACCCTCGACGGGCTGGCTGACGGGGTGGTGAGCGTCACCCTCGAGGACGGCACCCGTCTCGAGGTGCCCGTTGAGGATATCTCCTCGGCGAGGCTCGATTACAGGTTTTAGCATCGGGTGAGGCGGCAATGGTCGAGGGGTCCCGGCCAGGGACGCACCGGCCGCCGACCCGCAACGGACAACTGAAATAGAGGATAACTGACCCATCGAGGAACGACCAATGAAAGCCAATCAGGAACTGCTCATGATCTTCTCTCAGCTGGAGCGCGAGAAGGGGATCGACAAGGACGCTCTCGTGGAGGCCATCGAGGCTGCCCTGGTCACCGCCGCCAAGAAGGTCTACGGGTCCGGAACGGATATCTACGCCAGGCTGGACCAGGAATCCGGGCGCATCGAGATCTACCGGCGAAGGCAGGTGACCCTGCAGGTGGAAGACCAGGCGACCCAGATCTCTCTTCTCGAGGCGCGGCAGCTCGATCCCGAGGTCATGCCGGGCGACGAGGTGGAGAGCGAGATCGACGCCAACGAATTCGGCAGGATCGCCGCCCAGACGGCCAAACAGGTCATCGTCCAGAAGCTCCGCGAGGCCGAGAGGGAGATGGTCTACAACAACTACTCCGGACGGGTGGGTGAGATCATCAACGGCATCGTACACGGATTCAGCCGCGGCTCCATCATCGTGGACCTCGGCAAGACCGAGGCGGAACTGCCGCCCAAGGAGCAGGTCTCCAGGGAGAGGTACAAACAGGGAGACCGTATCAAGGCCTACATCCTGGACGTCAAGCAGAACGCCAAGGGGCCCCAGGTCATCCTCTCGAGGACCAACATAGACTTTCTCATCAAGCTCTTCGATCTGGAGGTCCCGGAGGTCGCCGAGGGCATCGTGGAGATCCGCAGCGCGGCGCGCGAGCCGGGCGGGCGATCCAAGATCGCCGTGGTGAGCCACGATCCCAACGTCGACCCGGTGGGAGCCTGCGTCGGGGTCAAGGGGTCGCGCGTCCAGGCTGTGGTGAACGAGCTCAGGGGGGAGCGCATCGACATCATCCCCTGGCTTCTTGACCCGGCCATTTTCGTGAGCAACGCCCTGAGTCCGGCCCAGGTAACGCGGGTCATCATCAACGAGTCCGAAAAGGCCATGGAGGTGATCGTGGCCGACGAGGAGCTTTCCCTGGCCATAGGCAAGAACGGCCAGAACGTGCGCCTTGCCGCCCGCCTGACCGGCTGGAACATCACCATCAAGAGTGAATCCCAGGCTGAGGAGGAAAAGGCCGCCCGAAAGGTTGCGGAGGAGCGGGCCGCCTCCGAAACGCAGCCCGGGGGAATCTTCGACGGCATACCGGAAAAGGTGACCGAAGCCCTCGCCGAGGCGGGCCTGGCCGACGCTCAATCCATAGCCGCGGCCACGGACGAGGACCTTCTGGGTATCCCCGGCCTGGGACCGAAGACGGTGGAGAAGCTGAGGGAGCGCGCCGGGACGGGTGAGGGTACCCCCAAGGAGTGACCATGGCCCCCAAGGCCCGGCCAGTCCGGACGTGCACCGGCTGCGGCCAGAGAAAGGAAAAGGTGCAGATGGTTCGCATCGTGGCAGATCCCTCAGGGGAACTGGTACCCGACCTGAAAGGGAGGCTGCCCTCCAGGGGCGCGTACGTGTGCCCCGATGCCGACTGTATCAGGAAGGCGGCAGCCGGAAGACTGCCGGCCTCCCTAAGGACAGGGGGGCTGCCCCCCGCGGAGGTCAGGGGTCTCGCCGGTTCCATCGCGGCCCTCTACAGCCTCCGCGTCAGGTCCATGCTGGGCCAGGCCAGGAAGAGCGGACGGCTCGTCACCGGGACGAGCCTCGTGGAGGGAGAACTTCGCCGGGGTGCGGGAGAGGGATGGCTGGGCCTCGTTGCCACGGATGCTTCACCCGAGATCAGCGGGCGGATCGTGAGGGTCCTCAGGGGGGCCTCCGTTCCCTTCAGGGTATTCATGAGCAAGAGCGACATCGGCGAGGCTGTGGGCAAGAGCCCGCGCAGCGTGGCGCTGGTAAAGGACGCCGGCATCGCCGCGTCCATAGAGGAATCTGTAGACCGCTACCGCAGGGTCTTGAATAAGGGAGGTTCAGATCAATGAGCATGGTTCGGGTGGATGAGCTTGCCCAGGAGTTCGGAATGAACCCTGAGGCGCTCTTCTCGCAGCTCAAGGCCATGGGTTTTGACGTCGTCAACGTCACGAGCAGCGTTGACCGCAAGCTCATCGACATGGTCAGCGACATGCTGGCGGGCGCTCCGAAAGAGAGGGAGGAAACATCCCGCAGGAGGATCGTCTCGGTCAGGAAAGGGGAACGGGGTGAGACCACACCCGAGGTGGAAGTCCGACTGGAAGAGGAACTTCCCGCAGGCGAAGAGGAACCCGGGCCCGAAGAGGCCGTGCAGGAGGCTGCGGTAGAGTCGGTGGTGGCCGAGGTCGAGGCCGTCGAGGAGATCCTCCCGGAGGTGCCGGAGCCCGCCGTGGAAGCGGTGCCGGAGCAGGTCCAGGAACTGCCCGTGACGGAAGAGCCGCCGCCGGCTCCCCAACCCGGAGTGAAGAATAAGCGGCAGATCCCGCTGACCACGCTTGAGA
>CP070682.1:1827568-1838124 GCA_020352595.1 bacterium
CGGCCACCGTCGCCGCCGTGGCGCTGCTCTCGGCCTTCTTGCCCCCGGCACTGGGACCGGTAGCCGATCCCCTTGCGGGCCCCGTGGCAGGGATAAGGCCCTCCTGGTTTCTCAAACCTGTTCTCCTGCTGGAAAGGGCCGGCAGCCCCGGCTTCGTGAACATTATCCTCATCCTGTCCGCGGCGGCCCTCTTCTTCCTCACCCCCTTCCTGGACCGACCGGGAAGGAGCTCCAGGGCCAGGAGGATCCTGATCTGGACTCCCCTGCTCCTGTGGATCGCGTACCTCGGCCTGTCGGTGCTCCTTCCTGCGGCCGGAGGTCTCCCGTGAGACGCTCGCGCACCTTCCTCCTCGCGGCGGCCATGTTCCTCCTGCCTGGCGTCGCCGCGGCGGCCTCGCCGTCGTGCATCTCCTGCCACCTCACCCTCGGCTCGAAGGGTTCCCTCCCCGCCAGGATGTGGGAGACGGACACCCATCGGCTGGCCGGCCTGGACTGCACCGACTGCCACGGCGGCGACCCTGTGGACCTGGAGGCCGCCATGGCCCCTTCCAGGGGATTCGTCCGGAACCTGAAAGGGGAAAGGTCGGTGAGGCTGTGCGGCGGCTGCCACTCACGGCCGGACCGGATCCCCTCTCCCGCCATCCCCAACGACCAGTTAAGCCGCCTCCGGGCCGGCGCACACCAATGGACCGGCGCGGCCGAGTCCCGGCCGCCCACCTGCGTGACCTGCCACGGGAGCCACGGCATCCAGAGCCCTTCCGACCCGGCATCGCCCCTCTTCAGGACACGTGTGGCAGACCTCTGCCTGGCATGCCACGGCACAGCGGTGCCGGACGGGCCCTCACCTCCGGGCCTCTTCCCGGCGGGTGTCCACGGAAAGGCGCTCACCGGCGGGACGAACCCGGGCGCCGCCACCTGTACCGACTGCCACGGGGCCCACAGAGTGCTTGTCCCGGCCATGAGGGACATCCCGCGACTGTGCGGCACCTGCCACACGAGGGAGTACCAGTACTTCGTGAAGGGACCTCACGGCCTGTCCCTGGCGCTGGCCGGGGAACCCTCCTGCACCCACTGCCACGATCCCCACGCCACCCTGGCGGCCGGCCTTGTCGAGATCGCGGGGAAGATCTCGGAAGGATGCTCGCGATGCCATCAGCCTGCCAGCGGACCGTGGCGGATGGGGTATGACATCGACGAGGGCCTCCTGGAGACCATGGAGTCCCTGGAATCGCTCAGGGACCTCTCCGGGCAGCTGACCCTGACCGGAATCCACACGGGCTCGCTGACCGCCCTGACAAGGGAGGCCCTCAGCTGGCTCGTGGAGGTGGAATCCGCCCTGCATTCCGTCGGACCGGACTGGGAGGAGTTGACAGGCATGGCCAAAGTGAAGATGATGGCTGCCTGGGGGCTTTCCCGTGACTACATGCTGGAGCGGAGGATACGCCGCTCGAGTTTCCTGGTGGTGGCGATGCTGGCCTTCGCGGTCCTCGCCCTCCTGGCGCGTTGGCTCAGGCTCGTTGAGAGGGACCAGCACAGGAGACATCTTCTGGGCAGCCCGGAAGCCAGGCAGAAGGAGCAGGAGCGACACAGGCCATGAAGACCGCCGGGAAGATCCTCACCATCATGCGGAAGCTCCGGTTCTACGAGGTGCTGCTCCTCTTCTTCATCGCCCTGGTCCTGGGGGCCTGGAGCGTGAAGGAGATCACCGAATCGGCCATCTTCTGCGGAAGCACCTGCCACATCATGAGACCCTTCTACGAGGACTGGAAAACCTCCAGCCACAACCAGGTCCGCTGCGTCGACTGTCACCTTCCACCGTCCGACGACCAGCAGTTCGTGCCCCAGTTCAAGGCGGTGGGCCAGGTGGCCAGCTACCTCACGAGGACCTACGGAGACCGTACCAGGGCCGAAGTGAGCGACGCGAGCTGTCTCACCGAGGCCTGCCACTCCCGCCGTCTCCTTGACGGCCGTGTTTCCTTCGCCGGCAACATCACCTTCGATCACACGCCCCACCTCCAGCGCCTGCGGCGCGGGAAGGTCCTCAGGTGCACGACCTGCCACTCCAGGGTCGCCATGGGCGAGCACGTTACCGTCGTCGAGGACCCCTGCTTCCTGTGCCACTTCAAGGAGGTGGACGGCAAGCCTCCCACAGCGGACTGCACGCTGTGTCACGATCCGGCCAGGATCAGCGCGGGCAGCGGGGACAACACCTTCGACCACGGTCCCTTTTCCGAGAGGGGCGTGGCCTGCGAGAGCTGCCACGAGGGTGTGACCAGGGGACAGGGCGGCATCAGGTCGGGCTCCTGCCAGCAATGCCATGAGGCGGCCATGGACCCGTTCCTTGACGAGCCCGTGGAGCTGCTCCACAGGAGCCACGTCACCGATCACAAGGTGAACTGCAGTTCCTGCCACGAGCCCATCATCCACTCCCGGCCGGACCCGTCCCTGGGTGAGGCCCTGGACTGCAACTCCTGCCACGAGAGCAGGCACGTGGGCATTCTCAATCTTTACAGGGGAACAGGGGCAGCGGGCGTCCCGGATGACCCCTCGCCCATGTACAGGGCGCACGTCGGGTGCCTGGGGTGCCACAGGGTGCCCAGACCGGGTGCCGGCCCATGGTTCGAGGGCAGGGACATGATCGCCGTGAGCGCCGCCTGCACGGCCTGCCACGGCGAGGACCGCTCAGGGGAGGCCAGAAGATGGTCCTCCCGGATCAACGAGGCCCTTTCCAGGGCCGAAAGGGCGCTGGTCAGGGCCGACGGTCGCCTCGGGGACGCGAGCCACGCTCCTCCCGCAGCCAGGCGGATCCTGGAACAGGCCCGGCACAACATCGCGTTCATTCGCAGCAGCTCCCCCATACACAACAGCGATTACGCCGTCACAGTCCTTGAAAAGGCCACGCGGGACCTGGACGGCCTGACGAAAACCCCATAGACAGAGGTGATGAGATGGTTTTCAAAAAGGTCAGCCGCATCAAAATACCCGAGGCCACCATAAGACGCCTCTCCCTCTACGACCGCTGCCTGGAGGACTTCCTGAAAACCGGCAAGAAGGTCGTCTCCTCGTCGGACATCGCCAGGAAGTGCGGCACCAACCCGGCGCAGATCCGCAAGGACTTCGCCTACTTCGGGGAGTTCGGCGTCCGGGGCGTGGGCTACTACGTGGAAAACCTCCAGGGGGACATCAAGCGGGCTCTCGGCATCGACCGGTCCTGGAACTGCGCCCTGGTGGGCGCGGGCAACCTGGGGTTCGCTCTGCTGGGCACCGACTCCCTCGCCAAGAGGGGCTTTAAGATCTCGGCCATCTTCGAGCAGGACCCCATCCTCGTGGAGATGGGAAGCTTTCAGGACATCCCGCTCTTCTCCATGGAGGAGATGACGAGGGTGATCCCCGACTTCGGCATCAAGATCGGGATCATCGCCGTAAACCCCGAGAACGCGGTCAAGGTGGCCCTCAGGCTCGTGGACGCGGGGGTCAAGGGGATCCTCAATTTCACGCCCTCGACCATCAAGGTGCCGTCGGGGGTCATTCTCAAGAATGTCGACTTCGCCATCGACCTGGAGGGACTGGCGTTCCAGCTCAACAACCAGTGAGAACCGTCTCCAGGCAGGACGCGGCAGATGGCGCGTGGGGCTGGAACGGGACGCCCGCGCGTGGACTCAACCTCCGCAGCCGGAGGGGGCAGAGGTGAAGAAAGCATGAAAAGGTTCGAGGAACTCATCACCCGGAGAGGTCGTGAAGCGGCCTCGCTCCTCGAGAGGACCTGCGTCTCCGAGGCCAGGACCATCCAGCTTCTCGCCGAAGCCTTCGTCAAGTCCGTCCGGTCCGGAGGAAAGATCCTCGTTCTGGGCAACGGCGGGAGCGCCGCCGACGCCCAGCACTTCGCCGCGGAGATGGTCAACAGGTTCCTCATGGAGAGGCGCCCCCTTCCTGCCATCGCCCTGACCACGGACACCTCCATCCTGACCTCCATCTCCAACGACTACTCCTTCGACCTGGTGTTCAGCCGCCAGGTGGAAGCCCTTGGCCGGGAAGGGGACGTCCTCCTGGCCATCTCCACCAGCGGCTCCTCCCCCAACGTCCTCAAGGCCATCGAACGGGCCAACGCCCTCTCCATGACGACAGCAGGCATGACCGGCGCGGACTGCGGGAAGATGGCGCCCCTGTGCGACCTCTGCCTGAGCGTCCCCGATACCAGCACCCCGCGCATCCAGGAGGTGCACCACCTGATCCTTCACCTCATCTGCGAGATCGTGGAGATCCAGATCTTCAGCCATGGGACATGACCAACCCTACCCCATAACCCCCCTGCGAGACCTGGACATGGGGCGGCTCAGGACCTACTCCCTCCGCGACAGGGGGGGTAAGGTGGGCCTGGACCACCTGGCCTCGCCGCAGCCGGGACGCGGGACCATGGCCCACTGGCTGCACTCCCTTCCCGACACCCTGGCCGCCGCCGACCTCATGAGCGCCGCCAGGGCGGTGGTCTCCGCGAGAGAGGCGGGCAAGGGCGTGCTTCTCGGCATGGGCGCCCATCCCGTCAAGGTGGGGCTCGGACCGCTCATCGCGGGTGCGGTGGATGAGGGGATCTTCACGGGCATCGCCACCAACGGTGCGGCCATCATCCACGACTACGAACTGGCCCTCACCGGACAGACCTCGGAGGATGTGGACGCCGTCCTTTCCGAGGGCCGGTTCGGCATGGCCGAGGAGACGGCCGTGGACCTGAACGGGGCCATCAGCGACGGAGCCAGGTCAGGCATGGGCATCGGCCGCGCGGTGGGCCGCCTCATCGCCGAGTCGGGCGCTCCCCACTCCGGGGTGAGCGTCTTCGCCGCCGCCTACCGCAGGCCCGTTCCCGCCACCGTCCACGTGGCCCTGGGAACAGACGTCATCCACATGCACGCCTCCTGCGACGGCGCCGCGGTGGGCCAGGCGTCCCTGCTGGACTTCCACCTCCTGGCCCGGCAGGTGGCGGCCCTGGACGGAGGGGTTTTCATCAACCTGGGGTCGGCCGTGATCATCCCGGAGGTGTTCCTCAAGGCCTGCTCCGTCGCCATCAACCTGGGATGGGGCCTGGAGGGGCTGACCACCGTGAACATGGATTTCATCCAGCATTACAGGCCGCGGGTCAACGTGCTCGCCAGGCCCCCGGGAAGCACGGGCAGGGGCATCAGCCTGACTGGCCACCACGAGCTCATGCTGCCCCTGCTCCTGGCAGCCGTGCGGGAGCTGCGATGACCGTCACGCCGGCCTCATACGACTTTGAGGGCATCCGGAAGGCGGCCGGCAGGTGGAGGTCCTCGGGGATGACCATCGTCTTCACCAACGGCTGTTTCGACCTCATCCATCCCGGTCATGTCCGCTACCTCGGGCAGGCCCGCGCCCTGGGGGACCTGCTCGTCGTGGGGCTTAACACCGACGAGTCCGTCAGGGCACTCAAGGGCGTCCACCGGCCCATACTGAATCTGGCCGAGAGGACGGAGGTCCTGCTGGCACTCAGGTGTGTGGACGCCGTGGTGCCCTTCGCCGAGCCGACCCCTCTCGAACTCATCCGCGAGGTGCGCCCCCACGTCCTCGTCAAGGGAGGGGACTGGCCGGTGGAGAGGATCGTCGGGCGCGAGGTCGTGCAGGCCGACGGGGGCCGGGTCATCAGCCTCCCTTTCCTGGAGGGCGCCTCCACCACCGAGATCATCCAGAGGATCCGCGGCACAAAACCCTGAGATGTTTCCCCCTGCCTCCCTCCTCGACGACCTTGAAAAGTCAGGGACCGGCGCCGTATCGGGGTTGCCTGCCCAGGCCACCGCGCTCCTTGCCGCCAGGCTGCCCGACGCGGGCCGTCTGGTGGTGATCACCCCCGACACCGACTCGGCCCGCCGGTTCTCCCAGGACCTGGCGGTCTTCCTCCAGACCCCACGGACCCACTACATGCCTCCCTCGGAGTCCGAGCCTTACGAGCTGCTGGCTTCGGACATCGACATCTCCTCCATGAGGATCTCGGCGCTGCTGGCCATGGGCGGCGGCACCGGCCCCGTCGTCCTGCCCTCCACGGCCCTCATGCAGCCGGTTCCCACGCCCGGAAGGCTGGCCCGATGGGTGATGCGCCTGCGCCGCGGGCAGTCCCTCGACCGGGACCTGCTGCTCCGCCAGCTGGCGGCCATGGAGTACAGGCGCGAGTCAGTCGCCGCCCAGGTGGGAGACATGGCCGTGAGGGGAGGCATCCTGGATGTCTTTTCCCCTCCCCTCAAGCATCCCCTCCGCATCGAGATGTGGGACGACCAGATCCATTCCATCCGCACCTTCGATGCCCAGACGCAGCGATCGGTGGAAAAGCTCCAGGAGTGCACCATCCTGCCCGTGACCGAACTCCTCCTGGACCCCGGGGAGAGAGAGGACGCCGCACAGAGGCTGAGGGACCACCTGGTGAGCACCGGCATGGCAGCCAAGGAGAGGGAAAGCGCCCTCGCCCTCCTGGAGGAGCGTACGGACTTCCCGGGCCTCGGTCTCCTCCTCCCCGTCCTGTCCGGTGAGCGCTCCTACCCCCAGGACCACCTGGCACACGACAGGCTGCTGCTGCTGTGCGAGCCTGAGGAGATAGCATCCGTCCTCTCCCGTTACTGGACAGAGGCTGGCGAGAGGCGGCGGCGGGCCTTTCCGGCCCCCGGGATGATCTACCGGGACCCCGCCGCCGTCCAAAAGGGCCTGGCCGGCCGGAAAAGGATCCTGGCAGGGATCTTCGACAGGCAGGGAGCCACCCCCGTGCCCTGCCGCCACCCGCTGCCGTCCACCATCCCGGCGTCACGTCCTGACCGCATCGCCGAACTGGCACGCCTCCTCGGGGAGGACAAGGATGAGAACGTCGTTCTCATGCTGCGCTCCGACTCCGCCGCGCAGAGGCTGGAGTCCATCATCACGGACATGGGCGTCCGGTGCCGAAGGGCCGGCACCTTCACGGAGGCCCTCCACGGGAAAGGTGTCGGGATCGTCACGGGCAACCTCTCCGGAGGTTTTCACCTGCCTGAGGAATCCCTCAGGGTCATAAGCGACGCCGATCTCTTCGGCCCTGCGGCCGAAAGGAAGCCCTCCCGCGTGTCCATGCCCGAGTGGGAGCTGCCCATCGGCTCCCTCATGGAAGGGGACATCGTGGTCCACATCGACCACGGCATCGGACGCTACGTCGGCCTCAGGCAGCTGAGCGTCGCCGGGTCCGTTGACGACTTCCTCCAGCTGACATACGCCGAAGGGGACTCCCTCTACGTCCCCGTGTGGCAGATGAACAGGGTGCAGCGCTACCGCAGCGGCTCCCAGGCTGCCCCTCCCCTGAGCAGGCTCGGGTCGGCCTCATGGAACCGCGCCAAGGACAGGATACGGCGCTCCCTGCGCCTCATGGCCGGGGATCTGCTGAGGGTCTCCGCCGCTCGCCAGAGCCTCAAGGGGCACGCTTTTCCACCTCCGGACGCCCTTTTCCGGGAGTTCGAGATGTCCTTTCCATGGACGGAGACCCCTGACCAGGAGAGGACCATCAGCGATGTCATCCAGGACATGATGTCGCCTGCGCCCATGGACCGCCTCGTGTGCGGGGACGTCGGGTTCGGGAAGACCGAGGTCGCCCTCCGCGCGGCCTTCCTCGCCGCCCTCGAGGGCAAGCAGACCGCCGTCCTCGTGCCGACCACC
This sequence comes from bacterium, assembly GCA_020352595.1. GTDB lineage: Bacteria > BMS3Abin14 > BMS3Abin14 > BMS3Abin14 > BMS3Abin14. The sequence goes on from CP070682.1 coordinate 1,835,243, forward strand.
GTGCTGGCCCAGCAGCACTACCAGACCTTCTCCGAGCGCCTCCGCCAGTTTCCCGTTTCCGTGGGCCTGATGAGCCGCTTCGTCTCCCCTGCCGGGCAGAAGGCCGTGCTCGCTTCCCTCGCCTCCGGCGCCCTGGACATCGTCATAGGCACCCACCGCCTCCTGTCCTCGGACGTATCCTTCCGGGATCTCGGGCTCGTCGTCATCGACGAGGAGCACCGCTTCGGCGTCAGGCACAAGGAGAAGCTCAAGAGGATCCGTGAGACCGTGGACGTCCTCACCCTGTCCGCAACCCCCATTCCCCGCACCCTGTTCCAGGCCTTTTCCGGCCTTCGGAGGATGTCCCTCATCCACACCCCCCCCGCCGACCGCAAGGCCGTGCACACGGAGATCCGGTATTTCGACGAGGATCTGATCCGGGACGCCATCACCAGGGAGATGGACCGGGAGGGACAGGTCTACTTCGTGCACAACCGCGTGCGCAGCATCGAGGCCGTCCGCTCCATGGTGGCGAGGCTGGTGCCCCACGCCAGGGTGGGGGTGGCTCACGGCCAGATGGGTGAGCGGCAGTTGGAGGAGGTCATGATCCGCTTCCTGAACAGGGAGTACGACGTGCTCGTGACCACCGCCATCATTGAATCCGGGCTCGACATCGCCAACGCCAACACCCTCATCATCAACCGCGCCGACAGGTTCGGGCTGGCGCAGCTTTATCAGCTTAGGGGGCGGGTGGGCCGCTCGCCGGCCCGGGCCTTCGCCTACATGCTCATCCCCCCCGAGGGAGCGATGCCGGCCAAGGCCAGACAGCGCCTCCAGAGCCTCCGGGAGCTTTCGGCCCTGGGATCGGGCTTCCGCCTGGCCTCGTACGACCTCGAGATGCGAGGAGCCGGAAATCTTCTGGGCGAGGAGCAGTCCGGGCGCATCGACGCCGTGGGGCTCGAGCTCTACTCCCAGCTTCTCGAGCAGGCCGTCCGGGGCGCGACGGGACAGCAGGTCGCCGTCGAGGTGGAACCCAGCGTCACGCTCCCCCTCCCGGCCTACCTTCCGGAAACGTATCTCCCCGACGTAGGGGAGCGCCTCACGCTTTACAAGCGCCTTGCCAGCGCCGGGGACACGGAGACCCTGGCATCCCTCATGGAGGAGACCCTGGACCGGTTCGGAAGGTTCCCCCGCGAGGTGAACGGGCTCTTCCTGCGCATGGAGGTCCAGGTGGCCGCCAGATCCATGTCCATCGAGCGCATCGATGCGGCAGGGCCCTACATGCTCGTGGTCTTCCACCCGCAGGCGAAGGTCTCTCCGGACGCCCTCGTTGCGCTGCTGGCGTCGGACCGGCGTCTGGGTTTCGTCCCGCCCACCACGCTCAGGCTGGACGTCTCCGGGTTCGGCAGCCCGAGGGACAGGGTCGCCTACCTCATGGATGTCTTGCGGTCCTTGTGACTCTCTGGTAGTAACTCATATCAATGAAAAGAATATATCTTGCCATCGCCATACTGGCCGCCGTGTCGGTCCTGGTCCTGGGCGTTTACCTCGGCACCTCCGTCCAGCCGCCTGAGCAGACGCAACCGAAGGAGAAGCTCGTGGCCGTGGTGAACGATCAGCCCATCACCGCGGCGGCCTTCCAGGAAAAGTACAGGCGGTTCGTCAAGAGGGTCAACGTCCCCGCCACGGACTCCTCCGCCTCGGCCCGCGAACTGAAAATGGGGTTCCTCAACAGGGTCATCGAGACACAGCTGTTGCTGCAGGAGGCCAGCCTCAGGGGGTTGACCGTCACGGAAGAGGAGCTCGACAAGGAGATCTCGCACCTCAAGGAGGACTACCCCAAGGACACCCTCAACGAGGCCCTGGAGGGCATCGGCCTCAAGCTGGAGGAGTGGAAGGAAGACCGCAAGGAGAAGCTGCTCATAGACAAGCTCATCAAGAAGGAGATCGACAGCGTCATCCACGTGGGCGAGGACGAGATCAGGGAGTACTACAACTCCCACAAGGAGGAGTTCCAGCAGCCGCTCCAGGTCCGGGCCAGGCAGATCGTCGTGGCCACGGAAGAGGAGGCCAACAACCTGAGGGCGCGCCTTGTGAAGGGGGAGGACTTCGCCGAGCTCGCCCGCCTGCACTCCCTGAGCCCCGATGCGGAGAAGGGCGGCGACCTGGGGGTCTTCGCCAAGGGCCAGATGCCCGAGGAGTTCGACGAGGTCGTCTTCCGGTACCGCGAGGGGACCATCAGCAAGGTGGTGCAGTCTCCCTACGGTTTCCACATCTTCAAGATCGAGGACAGGATCTATCCCAGGACCCTCTCCCTCGAGCAGGTGCGCGACCAGATCTCCTCGAGGATCTTTCAGAGCCGGCAGGAGGCGTTCTTCAAGGACTGGCTGGATTCCCTCAAGGAACAGGCCAGGATCACCATCTACCCGGAAAACCTGGCGGACATTTCCTAGATGAGCACGAGAAAAGCCATACCGGGCCTGCTTTTGGCCGCCGCCCTTTCTGTGTCCCCGGCGCTGGCCGAGGGTCCGTCTACGGGGGCAGGGTCCGTTCAGGTTATCGACAGGGTCGTCGCGAGGGTGGGTCCGGAGGCCATCACCCACAGGGAGGTGCAGACAGTCCTCTCCCAGACGCCGGGGGGGACATACAACCAGGCCCTCGAAGCCCTCATCGATCGGACCCTGGTGCTGGTCTGGGCCCGTGACAAGAACATCGTCGTCGCCCCGGGGGATGTGGACCGCGTCCAGGAAACCATCATGCTGCAAAACAACATGGACGAGGAGCAGTTCAGGCAGGCATTGTCGGAAAGGGGTCAGAGCCTGGAGTCGTTCCGCCAGAGCCTCCGGGACCAGATCACCATCTCCAGGGCCGTGGAGATGGCCCTGGGCGCCCACGTCAAGGTC
>CP070682.1:1838224-1852423 GCA_020352595.1 bacterium
ACCTGCGCCTTGACGGTGACGGCAACCCCAATGTCCTGGAGGTCAACCCCCTTCCCGGTCTGAACCCCGAGCACTCGGACCTGCCCATCATGTGGACCAAGGAAGGCCTGCCCTACGGACAGCTCATCTCGGAGATCACGGGGTCCTGTCTGGGGAGAGATCCGTGACGGAAAGGATCCCCATCCTGGTCAACGACCTGCCGGATGGCGCCCGTGCCGACGAGGCCGACGTCCTGGTCCAGGCCCAGGCCGTTGAGGGTGCCCTCACGACCCTCGGCTACGAGACCGGCATCGTTGAGTTCGCAACGCGTCCCGAGGTCCTGAGCCGCCGCGTCGGCGGGGAAGGGACCGCCGCCGTGTTCAACCTCGTGGAGGCCGTCAACGGGGAGAACCGCCTGCAGCACCTCGCCCCCCTCGCCCTCCAGCGGCTGGGATACCTGTACACCGGCAACTCGTCCGAGGCTCTCATGAGAACCACCGACAAGACGGTGGCCAAGGAGGTCATGGTCCAGTACAGGGTCCGCACGCCCTGGTGGATGGTGGCCGGGGAACAGTCCGGCCCCCGCAGTGTGGGTGGCAGCGGGGAACGAAGAAACATGATCTTCAAACCCGTCAACGAGGACGCCTCCCTCGGCATCCGCGAGGAGCTCATCGGACCCTACAGCGAGGACGAGGCCCTGGATGTTCTCGGGGCCCTGGAAGGCGAGACGGGCATGCAGTACATGGCCGAGGAGTACATCGCGGGACGGGAGTTCAACGTTTCCCTCATCGAGGCCGCCCATACGCCCTGCGTCCTGCCCATCGTGGAGCAGGATTTCGCCTTTCTGCCGCCCCAGTGCGCCCACGTCGTCGGCTACCGCGCCAAGTGGGTGCAGGGTTCGGTGGAGTACACGGCCATCCCGAGGAAACACCACTTCAGCCTTCAGGACCGGTCCATGCTCGAGGACGTGCGGCACCTGGCCCTGAGGTGCTGGAGGATCTTTCACCTGTCCGGTTACGCCCGGGTGGACGTGAGGGTGGACGCCGCGGGCACGCCCTACGTCCTGGAGGTCAATGCCAATCCGTGCCTGTCCCCGGACGCCGGCTTCGCATTCGCCGCCTCCCTCGCCGGGTTGTCCATGACCGACGTCGTCCGCCTGGTGGTGGACAGCGCCATCAGGTCAGCGGCCCCGCCCAGGCGGGCAAGGGCCCGCTAAGGCCTATGTTCCGTATCCGCAGGATCCACGACATCACCACCCCCTTCAACAGGATGGCCCTCGACCAGGTCAAGGAGATCCTGCGCGTCCAGTTCCCGGGCCTGTCGGCCTCCGAGATCGAGAGTGTGGAGCGGCAGCTCATGGATCCCCTCAAGTACCGGTTCCGAGCCGTTCTCCTGGTGGCCGAGGACTCGCGACAAAGGGTCAGGGGGTTCGCTCTCCTGCTCCACGCCCCGGACCTGAAGTTCGCATACCTGGAGTACATCTCGGCGGCGCCCGGAAAGACGGGGGGCGGCATAGGAGGAGTCCTCTACGAGAGGACACGTGAGGAAGCCAGGGACCTGGGCACGGTGGGGATCTTCTGCGAATGCCTTCCGGATGATCCGGCCCTGAGCCCCGACCCCGAGGTCAGGCGGCAGAACGAGGCCCGGCTGAAGTTCTACGAGCGGTACGGGGCCAGGCCCATCGCCGGGACGGCCTACGAGACCCCCCTGAGCCCCGGCGACGACAACCCGCCCTACCTGGTCTTCGACGACCTGGGGAGCGGACAGCCCCTCCCCAGGGACCAGGCCCGGGTCATCGTGAGGGCCATCCTCGACCGCAAGTACGGGGACCGTTGCCCCCCGGGCTACATCGACATGGTGGTGGAGTCCTTCAGGGACGACCCCGTGCGGCTTCGGGCGCCACGCTACGTGCGTGCCGGCGAACAGAGTCCACCGCCCCGGGCGGTGATCCGGGAGCGGCGCATCGCTCTGGTGAAGAACGACAACCACGACCTCCATCACGTCAGGGAAAGGGGGTACGTGCAGTCGCCCGTGCGCATCGCCTCCATCCTGAGGGAGATCCTCCCCACCGGGCTCTTCGAGGAGGTCCGGGCGCACCACTTCTCCGAGGATCACATCCGGCGCGTGCACGACGGAGCTTTCGTGGATTACCTGAAAAAGGCGTGCTCCATGGTGGCACCCGGAAGGTCCATATACCCTTACGTCTTTCCCATCCGCAATGTCGCGAGGCCGCCCAGGGAGCTGCCCCTAAGGGCCGGATACTACTGTATAGACACCTTCACGCCCCTCAACGGGAGCGCGCTCAAGGCGGCCCTCGGCGCAGTGGACTGCGCCCTGACCGGCGCTCAGGCCGTCCAGGAAGGGTACCGGTGCGCCTATGTCCTGGTGCGGCCTCCCGGGCACCACGCGGAGAGGCGGAGCTTCGGGGGCTTTTGCTACTTCAACTCCGCGGCCATCGCCGCCGACGAACTGAGCCGTTCCGGTAAAGTGGCTGTCCTGGATATCGACTACCACCACGGCAACGGGACTCAGGACATCTTCTACAGGCGTGCGGATGTCCTGACCGTCTCCATCCACGGGACGCCGCGCCTGACCTACCCCTATTTCTCCGGCTTCGAGGAGGAGAGGGGAGAGGGGACAGGGCTGGGGACCAACCGCAACTTTCCCATGCCGGAGGGCACGGACGGGACCGCCTATGCCGAGGTGCTGGGCAAGGCCCTCGGGGTGGTCAAGCGCTTCGGGCCCCGGTTCCTCGTCGTGGCCCTCGGGCTGGACACCGCCAAGGGGGACCCCACAGGCTCCTTCCTGCTGGCGGCCAGGGACTTCACCGCCAACGGCCGCATGATCGGCTCGCTGGGCCTTCCCACACTCGTGGTGCAGGAGGGCGGTTACCGCACACGCTCCCTGGGTGCGAGCGCACGAAGCTTCTTCACCGGCCTCTGGGAAGGGCTGGGCAAGGTGTGACACCGTGTCGGGTGCGGGTGCCGCGGCCGGTCCGGCGCCTGCGCGGCACCCGGGACAAGGGACGGCGCCGGCGTGAGGCTTTTTTGGAAAAGGACACTTTAAAGAAGGTTCTGGAGGCGGGCAATGAGGCAGACAGTCAGGGAATCGGATATCAAGACCGTGAAACACATCGTCGGTTCCACCGGCTTTTTCACCGAGGCGGAGACCGAGATGGCGGGCGAACTTGTGGAGACCTACCTGAGCCAGGGTGAGAAGAGCGGATACAGGTTCCTCTTCCTGGAGGAAGGTGAAAGGACCGTGGGTTACGCCTGCTTCGGCGAGATCTCGTGCGCCGAGCGCCGGTACGACCTGTACTGGATCGCCGTGGAATCGGGCCACCAGGGAAAAGGATACGGCAAGAAGCTGCTCGAAGGGGTCGAGAAGGAGATCGGCCGTCTCGGCGGCGAGAAGATCTTCATCGAGACCTCCTCCAGGCGGCAGTACCTGCCCACACGCCAGTTCTACAGCGCCCGGGGTTATGAGATCGAGGCCCAGCTCAGAGATTTCTACAGCTGGGGGGACGACAAGGTGATCTTCTCCAAGACGCTGTCCGACGCCGCCAGCAAGGAGAGCGGTCCCAAGGACAGGAACCGGCCGCTCAAGATCAGGCGGATCCAGTTCCGCAGCATGAGCGGATAAGGAAGAACAAGTTCAGGGTAAAAAGTTCAGAGTTCAGAGTATGGACGTCCCGGGCTGAAGGTCAGAGCCGATGGCGAGGGCCCGGGAGCCGATGGCGGACAACCAGAGTTCACTCCGGTTCCTGTTTACTATTCCCCAGTTCCAGGTCCACAGTTTCCCCTTCTCACCACTAACTCGGGATCCAGCCTCTGAACTCTGGACTCTGAACTTCGGCTCCCGGGCGCCGGGCTGCTCCTCCCTCAGAACTTCAGGGAAATGCTGGCTGCCAGGGTTTCCCTGGTCTCCACGTCGTCGAAGTCGAAGCGCCATCCGCCGTCCCGGTAGACGGCCGACATCCCCACCTTCTCGAGGAGCATGTCCGCGGCGTTGACCTCGAAGCCGAACCTTCCCAGCCTCATGAAATCCCCTTTTCCGTCCAGCCGGGCCACAACTTCCAGGTCGTCGTCCATCCTGTAGGTGAGCCTCAGTTTCCAGGCGGACCGGGGATCCCTTCGCCCCGCGCTGTCCTCACGCGCCGGCCTCCTTCTGTGGCGCAGGTCCCTGGCGAAGGTCCTGACCTCGGCCACGATGTCCACTCCCCCGAACAGTTCGGCCCACAGGAAGCTCATCATGGAGACCATGTCATCGGGCGCGGGCTGTCGGCTCACTCCGCCGCCCCCGGGCGGCGGGGGGCAGGTATCGAACTTTTCCCAGCGGCGCCAGACAGCTCCCCTGGGAAAGGTCGTCTCGTTAAAGACCCGGGCCATGACCGGATGCGCGCCACCACCAGACCGACGGTTCCCGGTATCGGTCAGGAGACAGTAACCGCTGTCGGCCAGCCGTTCCCCCGTCCCTTCACGGTCTGGAAAGGATCCCACGCGCTGGAAAGAGTCGCCGCTGGTAGAGGTCCAGGTGGTTTCCAGGCGCGGGACCCAGTCCGGCCCTCCGTCGAGGTTCCCCCAGGAAGGTGAGGGAAGGGCCAGGACAACGGCTATGGTCAGGATCCTGAATACACCCATGGAACAGAGCCTCCTTCATCCGGTGACTGAACGGTTGGCCGCGTGTTCACGGGTGGGATTGCACAGGACGTTCCAGGACCGGCAGGGACCATGCCCGGGAAGGAGCCGGGGACATCGGCAGAGGGCTCAGTCTCGCCGGTCAGGAGGTCTCGGGGCGGCCCTGCAAGCCTCAACATGGGGCGGGTAAGGGAAGGGCCGGCATGTAAATTCTTGGGTTATAAGCGGAATTTTGCTGATGAATGGCGATGGACTTCTGACTCGTCTCGCGCATCCCGGATGTGGATGGAGTTTTGCCGACGCCGCCGAACCGGTCCACTGGGCGGGGTGACAAGGAGGAGGGCTCGACTGGGGATGGAGTTATGGGCGCCTGCGGAGGTGTTGCGATCCCGAACGGGTGTCCGGTTCCTGTACAGCCGCGGGGAAGGGAGGGGGTGGGGAACAGGTCTGCGCGGCTGCCAGGCCGCGTGAGGGCACAGACCCCTGACGGCCGGGGTGACCCGGTCAGCCCTTGACGGCGCCCAGGGTGAAGCCGGCGATGAACCGGTCCAGGAAAAAGGTGTACAGGACAGCCACCGGGAGGCTTGGGATGAGAGCCCCCGCCATGAGGGATCCCCACCGGAAGACGTCGCCCCGCACCAGTTCTGTGGGCACCCCGATGCTGACTGTCTTGTGGGCCGAGACCGAGATGAAAGCCAGGGCATAGATGAACTCGTGCATGGTCAGTGTGAAAGCGAACACCACCACCGTGAGGAGCCCGGACACGGAAAGGGGCAGGACCACCTTCACCATGGCTCCCAGGCGGCTGTAGCCGTCGATCTGGGCCTGCTCCTCGATGTCCCGGGGTATGGACTTGAAGAAACCCATGAGCAGCCATGTGCAGAAGGGAATGGTGAAGGTCGGGTAGATGACGATGAGAGACCAACGCGACTCGTGAAGTTTCAGCACCGAGATGACCCTTGACATGGGGATGAACAGAAGGGTGGGGGGGACCAGGTAGGTCAGGAAGATCCCGATGCCGAGGGTCTCACCCCAGCGGCCCGCCCAGCGCGCCAGGCTGTAGGCCGCCGGGACAGCCACAACAAGGGTGATGAGCACGACGACGGCACCCACGTACAAGGTGTTGAACAGGTACTTCAGGAAGTGGGTCTGGTTGATGAGCAGGTCCAGGTGCTCCAGTGTTGGCGGCTCGTTGAGCAGGAACGGGTTGTTGGCCGGGCTGAACAGGTCGTGGTCCCGCTTGAACATGGTGATGAGCATCCAGAAGAAGGGGAAAGCGGAAAAGAGGGCGAAGAAGGTCACCACCGGGTAGACCGCGAACCCCTCCCGTACCCTTCGTCCGGCGGCCATCAGTTCACCTCCGTCCGCCTGGCCAGCCTGAGCATGAGGGTGGCCACTCCGGCCAGGACCGGGAAGAGGAACAGGGCGATGGCCGCTCCCTGGGCAAGGTCGCCCCCCTCGATCCCCTTGAAGAAGGCCCAGCTCGCCAGGACCTGGGTGCTCTGGACCGGGCCGCCCCTGGTAAGGATGTAGACCACGGTCATGTCCGTGAAGGTGAAGACGACACCGAACAGCACGGCGATGCTCATGATGGGCAGGAGCAGGGGGATGATGATGGAAAACAGCCTCTGCCGGAAACCGGCCCCGTCCACCTCAGCGGCTTCCAGGATGTCCTTGGGGATGGCGGTCAGGCCGGCCAGGAGGATCACCGTGGCCAGCGGCAGCATCCGCCAGGCGTGGACCACCGTCACGGAGGCCATGGCCAGCCCCGGTATGCCCAGCCAGTACAGGTTGGAGTTGACCCCCAGAAGAGCACCGGGTCTGCCCAGCAGGCCCACGTACCTGAGCACCCAGTCCATGGGGCTGAAGATGGAGTCGAACATCCAGAGCCAGCCGATGGTGCCCAGGGCTATGGGGGCCGTCCACGGCAGCAGGATGAGGAAGCGCACCAGCCACTTTCCACGGAACTCCTTCATGAGGGCGAGGGCCAGGATCTTGGACATCACCAGGACCAGGGCCTGCGACGCGAAGGTGAAGATGAAGGTGTTTTTCAGGGACTGGCGGAAGACGGGATCCCCGATGACAGTCCTGAAGTTGGAGATCCCCACGTAGTCGAGGCTCGGGTCGCCCGTGGTGGCGTCGCTGAGGCTGATGAAGACGGCCAGCAGAAAGGGGATGCCCACGAGAAGGGCGATGTAGATGACGGCCGGGGCCGTCATGAGGGCGGAGAGCAGCCTCGGATCGTCACGGAACCTGAAAGGGCCGTGCGGCTGTTTTTTCTGTTCAGGCGCCATGAACGTCCCTCAGGGCGAACCGGCCCTCGAGCCTCAGCCCCGTGCCGGCGTCGAAGAAGTTGAGCTTGTCCTTGGGCACCGCGAAGGTGTAGCTCTCCTTCGGCTCCACTGAAAAGGTGACGTTGGCCGAGAGTTTGGCCACCACGTGCCTGTGGGCGAACTCCCGTTCAACGTTGCCGTAGATGAGCCGGTCGGACCCCAGGTCCTCCATCCAGGTGACGTCGAAACGGAAGCGCTCCACGTCCCGGTCGTCACCGTACAACTGGACGGGCAGGAAGTTCTCGGGCCGGAACCCGATGACCAGCCCGTCCTTTTCCAGGAGGTTCATGGGCGGGGACCCCAGGAAGGTGGCCACGAAGGTGTCGGCGGACCTGTGGTACACCTCGTGGGGCGTCCCAACCTGGCGCACCCTCCCCTCGTTCATGACCACGATGCGGTCTCCGAGGCCCATGGCCTCCACCTGGTCGTGGGTCACGTAGAGGGTCGTGATCCCGATCCTCTTCTGGAGCTGTTCGAGCTCCTCCCGGGCGGAAGTCCTCAGCTTGGCGTCCAGGTTGGAAAGGGGCTCGTCCAGGAGGAACACGCTGGGTTCCCGCACCATGGCCCTGGCCAGGGCCACTCTCTGACGCTCGCCCCCGGACAGTTCCCGCGGTCTGCGGGCCAGAAGATGGCCGATGCCGAACATGGAGGCGCTCCACATGACCTTCTCCCGGATGTCCTCCCTTTGCATCTTCAGGGGCTTGAGGGGGAAGGCGATGTTCTTGAACACGGTCATGTGCGGGTAAAGGGCGTAACTCTGGAACACCATGGCCACGTTGCGCTGCCTCGGCGGGAGCTGCGAAACATCCCTCCCCTCGATGAACACATGGCCTGCGGAGGGGATCTCCAGCCCGGCGATCATGCGCAAAAGGGTCGTCTTGCCGCAGCCGGACGGCCCAAGGAGTACCAGGAACTCCCCGTCACGGCTTGCCAGATCCACACCGTCCACGGCGGTGACATCCCCGAACTTCTTGACGATCTGCCTGACTTCAACGATGGCCATGTTCCGGCACTCCGGACCGGCTCTCACCGGCATTGCAGCGGGACCAGAGCCTCCTGCGGAGGGCGGGCCCCGTCATCTGGTCAACACTTTCCCATCGGCGCTTCGCTCATGACCGGCCCTGGCGGCAGTCCGACGATGCCGGATCAATGAGCCCGGGCCGCCGTCCGATGATAGACCGAACAGTGGACGGGAGGCAAAGGGTAAAAGCAGGCCCTCCCCCCGCGGTTACGGGGGGAGGGCCTGAAGCGGTGGCATCCGCGTCAACTGGTGCCGCCGACGACCCCTTTCTTGCGCCACTTGTCGAAAATGGCCTTGATCAGCGTCTCTGCCTGCTCCACCGCCGTCTGGGCGCTCATCCCCCTGGCCGCGTTGGCCAGCATGTTGGGGACGACGAAGGTGGCGAACACCTCACCGATGGCCGGGTTGGCGGGGCCGGGATGGCCGACGTTGGCGCTCCATTTCTCGGCGTCCTTGAGAACGGCCAGCTTGCCCTTGGCCTCACCCTCGATGCGGAACGGATCGTCGTCGAACCAGGTGTTGTGGAGGTCCCTGAGGTTCTTGGCGCCCTTGACCGCGGGATAACCCCTGTCTCCGCCCTTGACGGCGGCGTCGAAGAAGGCCGGGGAGTTGTACAGTTCGCTGAAGTACATGGCCTGGTCGTAGTTGTCCACCAGGTCCAGGAGGAACTTCTTGGCCGTGTCCACGCTCTTGGAATAGGTGGGGATGATGTAGCTGTAGATGACGTGCTCGCTGCTCCACCGGGTGCCCCTGGGACCCTTCAGGGCGGGCACGCAGTAGACGTCCTTGGCGATCTCGGGGACCTGCTTCTGGGCCGAGCGGTAGGCCGAGATGGAGTTCAGGATGTAGGACGCCTTGCCCGCCAGGAGGGCCTGGTTGTTGGAGACGGCCGCCCAGGCGAACACCTCGGGGGTCATGGACTCCTTGAACAGGCGGGCCATGAACTCCACAGCCTCGACGGTCCTCTCGTTGTTGATGATGACGTTCTCGTTCTCGTCCTGGACCCCCGAATCGTAGGACCACAGGAGGGCCCGCCCGGCCATGTTGGAGTCCAGTTCCTGGGAGAGGCCGATACCGAGCTGTATCCCCTGGTCCTTCTTGATCTTCCCGCCATAGGTTATGAGGTCCTCCCAGGTTTCAGGTCCATCCGCCTTGCCGGCCTTGTCCCAGAGGCTCTTGCGGTAGTCCCCCGGGTCGATGACCCACCCGTGGCAGAAACCGTAGAACTTCTTGGTGTTGGGGTTGTAGGAGCTCCTGACGGCGAGGGGATGCTGCCTGCCGAACCGCTTGACGGCCTCCTGGTTCACGTCGGTCAGATCCAGGACGCTGGGCTCGAACTGGGCCGGGGGAGAGATCCACTCGATGAGGTCGTGACCGTCCCCCGCCGCCACCTCGGCAGCGGTCCGGGCCCCGATCTCGGCAAGGCTGATGTGGTCCACAGTCACCTGCACATCGTTCTCCTTGCCCCACGCCTGCGTGTAGTTGTCGAACCACTCCTGGTCGTACCTGGGGACGAAGTGGGACCACTGGAGGATCTTCAGCGTCTTGCCCGCCCCCCGCGCCTGCCGCGGAATGAAGATGTGGGGCGCGCTCAGGCCGGCCACCCCCAGGCCCGTGACTTTGACGAACTGCCTCCGGGTCAATCCACTCCCCGCTCTTTTCTCTTTCTTTTTCTCTTTCATGTCCTCCTCCTGGCTCTACCCCCCTGCGGGATCCCGAAGGTCGTCAGGATCCCCATTAAGAAGACATCGCCCGGTCCGGCTTTCCCCTCTCCCTTACCCCGGGATGAAAGCGGCCGGCGGGCACGGGAACACGCCGGAACTCACCATTGCCTCCGGGATAAGCCCGCGGGGGCGGACCGGGCCGGGGTGGAAAGGGACCCTGGTTCCCATCCCTTTCCTCTCCCCGTCCACTGAATGGGAAAAGCCGCCCCCGAAAGGACGGCTGTGCTAAACAAGGGTGGCGGGTGCAAGCCTGTCAAGGAACCTTTATCCATATTACAGGTAGAGACGGGTGTTGGGCAAGGGTGGAACTGGCCGGAACGTTCATGAAGATCAGGAGACCCCCGGGGACCCCTACCGGACTTCCGGAGCACCCTCTCGGCGGCTGGCCCTTTGGTTCAGCAGTCAATGGGGACGGAACCGCTTACCGCCACCTGCGTGGATGGATCTCCGTCACTTCGACTATGTGGCGGCACTCGATGCCGACGCGGGCGAAGAGCGAATGGAGGCTTTCCGGACTGGGTGCGTCCCACTCGCACACCCGACGTGTGCAGTCGCCTTCCATGTAGGTGCGCACCCATACAGCGGTCGTTTCCCTGGCGAGGACCCTGTACTTCACCTCGAGATCGCTCCACCTCCGGTCCGGTTCGCTGTGGTATGTCAGGAACTTGGGCATGAGCACTCACTTCCTCCCTCGGGGCCCTGCTGACCCACGTGCCCTGTTTAAAGTATGGCACACAAAGGGCCCCCATGGGCGGCCCGGGGGAGGGAGCCAGCCCGGGACATTCCCGGGGGGGCGCGGCGTCATCGTGGCCGGGCCGCCCCCTGCCGTCAGGCTGACCGGCTGCGAGCCCGGAAGGCCAGGCTCTGGTAAAATAATTGCACAGGGTAACACCCCGGCTTTGCCGGGGGACCCGGGGGGTTTGACAGTTCCGGCTGGAGACAGGTATTGAGGGAGCGACGCCCCCCGGTGATCGTGGCTTTTAAGCCTCAGTGCCCCGTATTCTCTCGCGGAGGCGCAGGGAGCGCGGGGAAAGTCCAGAAACAGGAGATGAAAACCCTTTTGCAGGTTTCCCCTGCGTCCTCTGCGTCCCTGCGAGAATCAGGGTTTCATGGGCTGGTGCCGGTCGGCCGCAAGATTATCTTCATCTGGTTCCATTGCACCCGCTCAGACAGCCGCCAGCAGGCGGCCTGAGGTTTTGCCGCCTTGGGCGGTTCACGATTCAAGCCCCCGGCTTTGCCGGGGTACATGACAATGTGCGACCAACAGCAGGGAGGAGGACCCATGGAGACCAAGGAACTGCCCATATACCAGGTGGACGCGTTCACCCCTCGCCTTTTCGCCGGCAACCCGGCCGCCGTGGTCCTCCTGGAGGACTGGCTGTCCGAAGGGACGATGCTGTCCATCGCCGCTGAGAGCAACCTGTCGGAGACGGCCTTTGTGATTCCCGGAGAGGGGGTGTGTGAACTTCGTTGGTTCACACCCGCAACGGAGATGGAGCTGTGCGGGCACGCCACGCTGGCGGCCGCCCACGTTCTTCTGAGTGAGTTCTACCCTGCCAGGGAGGTGGTCCGTTTCAACGCCGTGAGCGGCCCCCTTTCCGTGAGGCGGGACGGGGAGAGGCTCACCATGGACTTCCCGTCACGTCCCGGCGTCCCCGTGGAGGTCACTGGCGAGATGACGGCCGCCCTGGGCGCCAGGCCCGAGGAGGCCCTGCGCGCTTCCTATCTCCTCGCCGTCTTCGGGGACCAGGAGATGGTGGAGCGCCTGGATCCGGATCTCACCCTGGTCTCGGAACTGGACGCGACGGCGGTCATCGTCACCGCGCCGGGGCGCGAGTGTGATTTCGTATCCAGGTTCTTCGCCCCGTCCCTGGGCATCCCCGAGGACCCGGTCACGGGGTCGGCCCACTGCACCCTCGTGCCCTACTGGTCCCGCCGGCTGGGCCTGAGGCGCCTGAACGCCAGGCAGCTCTCCCGAAGGGGAGGGGAGTTGATGTGCGAGTTGAAGGGAGGCCGGGTGGAGATGTCCGGCTGCGCGGTGACCTACATGAAGGGTGTCATCCGGGTGCCGGAATCCTAGTCACGGGCCTTTCCCTGTCCCGGACCTGAAGGGGGACGGAGCCGCCGAACCGTTCTCCGTGGCCCATCGCCTCGCACCGGGACCGAAGGTGCTGTCTCACCCCTCGGGCGTCCCGGCGTCCTCCGGGTCCCAGAAGGAGGCCAGAAAGTCGGCGAGCGCCTGCCTGTCCAGACCGTTGCCCAACGCCAGCCGCGCCAGGATGCAGGTCTTGAGCGCGTCGAAGGGTGAGAACACGATGGGCCTTCCGGACAGGTCCTGATAACTTCCGGCGAAGGAGTACTCGTCCCCCAGGCCGCCGTCCTGGACGCGCGTGGTGACGAGGGTCAGCCTGTCCGGGTTCTCGTCCACCGCTTTCAGGAGCCTCTCCGGTACCCGTCCGCCGCCGAGACCCTCGATGACGACCCCGGCATACCTGCCGTAGGCGTCCCTCAGGAATTGATCCTCGATGTCGTAGTGGACCTTCACCAGCGCAACAGCTTCTCCCGGGCGGTTGTCCAACCGGCTGTGCGTTCGCGTCCCGTAGTGGTAGAGGACGCGACCGGCCTCGACGGTTCCGAGCATCCCCCCGCGGGCGCTGCCGAAGGCGCGCGTCTTGAGCGTCTGCACCTTCCGGGCGTAAAGGCCCCAGATGATGTCCCCCCCGAACACCACCAGCACCCCCCGGCCGGCTGAAGCCGGGTCCGCGGCGACGCGGAGGGCGTCACGGAGGTTGGCCTCACCGTCAGCACCTGGCCTGTCGGGCGTGACCATGGCGCCCGTCAGGACCACAGGTCTGTCCGCCGGCAGGACCATCTCCAGGTAGAAAGCCGTCTCTTCAAGCGTGTCGGTACCGTGGGTCACCACGAAGGCGTCGTGATCGGAAGCGGCGATGAAAGCGGCCAGCCGGCTGGCGAAAGCCGTCTGGAAGGAAGAGGAGGGGCTACGGCTGAAGTCGTGTCCCCGGACCTCCACACCCTCCATCCCCGCTTCCCTGACGAAGTCCGCCGATTCGAGGGCGAAGGTGGAAAGGGTCTCCCCCTCGGCCCTTTTCATGGCGATGGTCCCGCCTGTAGACACCAGCAGGATCCTCAAGGCGGCCCTCCTCCGGTCGGCACGTGTCCGCCAGGTCTCATGCCCCCAGGCCGGCCAGCATGGCGATGAGCAGGAAAAAGACCCACTGGAACATCCTCACCAGCGCCCTGTCCATCCCGGAGCGCAGGGCGAGGCCCATCTGGACCACGGCGAAGAGGGCGTAGTTCACGGCGATGAACCTCGCCAGGACGCGGCCCCCCTCCTGCCCCAGCAACCCGAAAGCCGAGAGAAGGAGAAACACCGTCGAGGTCACCAGAAAAACCGAGATGTAGTGGAAGACTGCGTGCATGACCTTCCGCGCCACGGGGTCGAAGTCCGATTCCGTCATGGGGAGGAGGTAGAGCCTGGTCCCGGCGAGGAAGTGGCCAACCGTCGTCATGGCCGCCACGGCGGCCGCTGCGAGGAGCATCCTGTTCATGGCAACCCCCGGTTCTTCATGCTAGTCCCACTGGATCATCTTCATCCCGGCATCGAAATAGCGCTCGCCTGAAGCGGCTCCGGGCGGGAACAGCTGGGCCAGCCGGAGGAGGTCGGCGTCGTCCAGGGCTATGGTGAGGGCGGCCACGTTCTCCTCAAGGTGCGCCACCCTGGTGGTGCCGGGGATGGGCACCATGTCAGGCCCCTGGGCCGTGACCCAGGCCAGGGCGAGCTGGGCCGCCGTGCAGCCCCTGGCCCTCGCCAGAGCATCCAGGCCCCGGACCAGCTCCAGGTTCTTTTCCAGGTTCTCACCCTGGAACCGGGGAAACCGCTCGAGGCGCGCATCCCCCTCCCGCGCGAACTCCCGGCTGCTCCAGGCTTTCCCTGCCAGGAGAGCCCTGCCCAGCGGGCTGTACGGGACGAAGCCGATGCCCAGTTCCCTGCAGGTGGGGATCACCTCCTCCTCGGCCTCCCTCGTCCAGAGGGAGTATTCCGTCTGCAGCGCCGATATGGGGTGGACCGAGCTGGCCCGGTGCAGTGTCCGCGGGCCCGCCTCGCTCAACCCGAGGAAACGGACCTTGCCTTCCTCCACCAGCCTGGACATCTCACCCACGGTGTCCTCGATGGGTACCTCCATGTCCACGCGGTGCTGGTAATAAAGGTCGATGGTGTCGGTCCCCAGACGGCGCAGGCTCCCCTCACAGGACCTGCGCACGTATTCCGGGCGCCCGCACACACCGGTGAACCCGCCCCCAGGGTCGCGCATCACACCGAACTTGGTGGCGATGACGAATTCGTTGCGCTTGCCGCCCACGGCCCTGCGCACCAACTCCTCGTTGTGCCCTCTCCCGTACATGTCCGACGTGTCCAGGAAGGTGACTCCCAGATCCAGGGCGCGGTGGATGGTGGCTATGGACTGCTTCTCGTCGCTGGGACC
>CP070682.1:1852523-1862668 GCA_020352595.1 bacterium
AGGAAACTTCATTATACCTCCATGTCAGAACGATGACACCGGATCAAGGACCTCATCCCCTCAGGTCCGGGGCGGCAGCCTGCGGACCGGCAGGACGGACGTCTACCCGGGCTCTCGCCTCTGCACGCCGGTCGGTCATTCCTTGAAGAACCTCTCTCCCCTGATCAGGTCCTCGTGGCTCTCCCGGTCGCGCACCACCTGGTACCGGTCCCCGCGCACCATCACCTCGGCCACCCGGGGTCTGGAGTTGTACTGTGATGACATGGGAAAGCCGTACGCCCCCGCGCTCATGACGGCGATGAGTTCTCCGCTGGTCACGGCCGGCAGCTTGTGGTCCCTGGCCAGAAAATCGGTGGATTCACATACGGGCCCCACCACGTCCACGATCTGCTCCTCGCGGTCCTCCGCCCGGATGACCGGGACCACCTGCTGGTAGGCCCCGTAAAGGCTGGGTCTTATGAGGTCGTTCATGGCCGCGTCCACGATGACGAACTCCCTCGTGGCACCCTTCTTGTTGTAGAGGACCCTGGAGACGAGGATGCCGGCGTTCCCGACAATGACCCTCCCCGGTTCCAGGATGACCGTTCTGTCCCGGGTGCCGAGGGCCTGGATGATGGTTTCGGCGTAGTTGGAGGGCAGCGGCGGGGACTCCTCGTCGTAAACGATGCCGAGGCCGCCGCCGACGTCAACGTACCGGATGGGGATCCCCTCGCCCTCAAGCTTGCCCACCAGGCCCATGATCCGCCTGACCGCCTCGCCGAAGGGCTCCGAGGTGGTGAGCTGCGAGCCGATGTGGCAGTCCACACCCACCACCTGGACATGGTCCATGGCCGCGGCGTCCCTGTAGAGGGCAAGGGCCTCGGTCACCGGGATGCCGAACTTGTTCTTCTTCAGGCCCGTCGAGATGTATGGATGGGTCTTGGGATCCACGTCGGGGTTCACCCTGAGGGCCAGCGGCGCCTTCCTGGACATCTCCCTCGCCGTTGAGTTGATGGCGTGCAGCTCCTGCGCCGACTCCACGTTGAACATCAGGATGCCTGCGTCGAGGGCCTGCCTGATCTCCTCGACCCTCTTGCCCACCCCGGAGAAAACGATCTTCTGCGCCGGGATGCCCGCGCGCATGGCCCTGTAGAGCTCGCCTCCGGAAACGATGTCCGCCCCCGCCCCGAGGTCTGCCAGCAGCCTCAGCACGGCCAGATTGGAGTTGGCCTTGACGGAATAGCAGACGATGTGCTCCACCGCTGAGAAAGCCTGGGTGAAGACCGTGAAATGCCTCTCGATGGTGGACGCGCTGTACAGGTAGAAGGGGGTTCCCACCTCGGCGGCGATCCGCTCGACGGGGACCTCCTCGCAGTAGAGCTCCCTGCCTCTGTATTCGAAAAAGTTCATCTCGGTCCGTTTCCGCTCCGCGTCGGGCCCGCCTGCCGGGCTGGGCGGCACGCATGGATGTGAGGACGGTCCCTGTTTAAAGTCCGCAAACCTAACAGAGGTGGTCGCCGTGTGTCAATGCGCATCGCCCTGTTTTTGCGGCGCATCGGGGGAGGGGCCCCACGGCCCGGAAGGGTTGGCGGGCGGGCCCTTGACACCACAGGCCGCGAGAAGCACCAGGAGCGCCAGAAGGCTAGCGGCTGCGAACCTGCTCAAGCCACGCACGGGCTTCCTCCATGGCATCCTGGACACGTCCGGGGGCCGTACCTCCAGGGACGTCCCTGTGCTGGACAGAGAGGTCAACCCTGAGGAAATCGTACACATCCTCCTCGATGTGCGGGCACCGCTCGCGCATCTGCTCCAGGGGCAGTTCGGCCAGTCCGCACCCCCTCTCGAGGCAGAGGGCCACCAGGTTGCCGGTGATCCCGTGCGCCTCCCGGAACGGGATCCCCTTCCGGACCAGGTAGTCCGCGAGGTCCGTGGCGGTGACGAGGCCGTCCTGGGCCGCTTTGCCGAGACGGCCGCTGTCGAAGATGAGCCCCCCCATGAGACCGGCCATGACCTCGAGGGACCCGACCAGCGTCCCGGCCGCGTCGAAGACGGGTTCCTTGTCCTCCTGCAGATCCCTGTTGTAGGTCAGGGGAAGCCCTTTCAGGACCACCAGGAGAGTGGTGAGGTTGCCGATGGCCCTCCCGGCCTTGCCCCTGATGAGTTCCGCCGGATCGGGGTTCTTCTTCTGCGGCATCATGCTGCTGCCCGTGGAGAAGGCGTCGGGCAGGATCACGAAGGAGAACTCGGAAGAGGACCACAGGATGATCTCCTCTGCGATGCGGCTCAGGTGGACCTGCGCCAGAGCCGCATTGAAGAGGAACTGGGCGGCGAAATCCCGGTCCGCCACCGTGTCCATGCTGTTGCGCGTGACGGTCTCGAAGCCCAGTTCCCGGGCCGTCATCTCCCTGTCGATGGGCAAGGATGTGCCGGCCAGCGCGCCGGCGCCCAGGGGAGACTGCCCCAGGCTCTCCCACGCCGCCGCGAACCTCTCGTGGTCACGCCGCAGCATCTCGAACCAGGCAAGGAGGTGATGGGAGAGGAGCACGGGCTGGGCCCTCTGCAGGTGCGTGTAGCCGGGGATAAGGGTGCCGAACTGCTCCTCCGCTCTCTCGAGGATGGTCCCGAGCAGTTCCACCAGACAGCCGCGGATCCTTACCGACGCGTCCCTGATGTAGAGCTTCAGGTCGAGAACGACCTGGTCGTTCCTGCTCCTCGCCGTGTGAAGCCGCCCGCCCGCATCTCCTATCCTGGCGGTGAGGATGGCCTCGAGGTTCATGTGAACGTCCTCCAGAGCCGGATCCCACGGGTCACCCCCCGCCTCGAGTTCCGCCAGAATCTGCTCGAGCCCTTCGACGATGAGGTCGGCGTCCGCCTGGGGGATGATCCCCGTCTTTCCCAGCATCATGGCGTGGGCGATGCTTCCCCGTATGTCCTGGGGGTAGAGCTCCCTGTCGAAGGAGATGGATTCGGAAAACTTCTCCAGAATCTGGGAAGTGGACTTCTCGAAACGGCCCTGCCAGGGTTTTCGTGTCATCTTCACTCCTCAAAACGATCCGTGGGGTCTTTCCGCTTCCTCGGGGATGCCGGTGAGCAGGTCCTCTCCAGACATCCTTTCCCACCTGGAAGGGCCCGCCGGTCGGAAGACCCCCGTCACCTTCAACATGACCCGGGAGGACCTCGGGTCGGTCTCGTGGTGAGGGAAGAGCCGTCACAGGTACAGGCGGGTGCCGTTGCCGAACCTCAGCCTGCTGACGGGAGTCCCGAGGAAATCGTCGGTCTTGTACTCGGAAAGCTTTATCCTCGGGAGCCTGTGGCGGACGCCGCAGAGGATGCTGGAGTAGCCGAAGGTGTCCGTTCCGGAGGTACCGGCCAGCTCGGTCTCCGCGGAGGTGTTGACGAAGACCGTGAGCGTGTCCCGGGTTCCCGGTGTCTTGAAAAGGTGTTCCCCGTAGAACCCCGTGGCCACGTCGCGGAACACCTTGTGTTCCGGTTTGGGATTGCACTGGATCACGACGAGCATGTCCAGGTTCTGATGGTGGCGGTAATAGATCTCGTTGGCCTTCTCGATGATGGCCATGATGTTGGAGTGCTGCAGGTCCCTGTAGACGTAGTCGAAGCAGATCAGGGGCATGAAGTTGAAAGGCACCTGTTCACATCTGAAGAGAAGGAACGTCTTCCCCTTGTAGAGGTCAAAGAGGTGGTCGACGGTCTCCTCCCCGGCGAAGGGGTGCGTCTTGGCCGAGAAGAAGCAGCGGGTCCTTCCGCTCCGCTCCTTGATGATGGTCACGCATGTATTGACGGGTTTGGACCTGGTGTCCTCTCCGCTGTCGGCCATGACGGAATTGAGCGTCTGGACGTTGTCCTCCATGAACCGTTCCAGCAGTTCCCGGTACTGACTGAGGGTGATGTGCTCGATGCCGAAGACCAGAACGAGGTTTTCGTGGAGGTGGCGCTCGATGACTTCGAGAGCGCGGTCGAAGGCCGCGTACGGAAGGGTGCTTTCCGGCTGGATGATGAAGTGCGGCCGGTCCTCTACCGGCTGCTGAGCCGCGACCTGGAGGACCGAAAGGAACACCTCGGCCTGGGTTTCGGCCTCGACGATCTTGAAGAGCCGCCCCTCAAGGTGAAGCCTGTTGGGTGTCTGGGCTATGAGGGTGTTCACACCCGACCCCAGCGGCATCTCCAGGTCCACGCTGTGTTCGATGATGTGCACCATCGGTCAGGAGCCCATGACTTTCGAGAGGATGTGCCTTGTCCCGTCGCTGATGTCCAGGCCCCTGACCTTCTCGTCGTCGGCCCAGATCACCTCGGCGATCTCCTCGTTGGGGGCCAGTTCGCCGCCCTTGGGGGAAGCCAGGTAGTAAAGTATCACGTAGTGCTCCCTGTGCTCCCCTGACGGAACGATCTCGAAGATGTCCACCAGCCCCTCCACGTGGACGTCAAGCCCCACCTCCTCCAGGACCTCCCTTTTGAGGGCCACCGTTATGGGCTCCCCGAGGTCGATCTTGCCTCCGGGCATGACCCACTTGCCCATGTAGGGCGGAATGGCCCGCTTCGTCAGGAGGACGTGTCCGGTTTTGTTCCGGACCACCGCCACCACGGCGGTCCTCACGGCCTTTTTTGTATACCGCATCACGATTTGGATCTCTTGATCATGGACTGGATCCTCAGCCTCAGGGCATTGACCTTGATGAACCCGGTCGAGTCCGCCTGATCGAACACCGTCTCCTCCTCGAAGGTGGCGAAGTCCGGCACGTAGAGGGACACCGGCGATCTCCTGCCCGCGACAGAGCACCTGCCCTTGAACAGTTTCATCCTCGCCGTTCCGGTGACGCCCTTCTGGGTCTCGTCCATGCACTTCCTCAGCCAGTCCATTTCGGGTGAGAACCAGTAGCCGTTGTAGATCAGCTCTGAAAATCGAGGGGTGAGGCCGTCGCGCAGGTGCATGATCTCCCTGTCCATGGTGATGGATTCCACCGCCCTGTGGGCCATGTGGAGGATGGTGCCACCCGGCGTCTCGTAAACACCCCTGGATTTCATGCCGATGTACCGGTTCTCCACCATGTCGACCCTGCCGACGCCGTGCCGGCCGCCCACCTCGTTCAGGCGCGCCAGAAGGCTCGCGGGCGAGAGGACCTCGCGGTCCACCGAGACCGGGGTGCCGTCCTCGAAGTCCACTTCCACGTACTCCGGTTTGTCGGGGGCGCTTTCGGGGGCCGTCGTCAGCGTGAACATGGACTCGTCCGGTTCCATCCAGGGGTCCTCGAGGATGCCTCCCTCGTAGCTGATGTGCAGGAGGTTCCGGTCGCTGCTGTACGGCTTTTCCTTGGTGACGGGGATGGGGATGTCGTGCTTCCTGGCGTATTCCATGAGCGCGGTCCTGCTTCCGAGGTCCCACTCCCTCCACGGCGCGATGACCTTGATGCCGGGCATGAGGGTGTGGTAGGCCAGTTCGAACCTCACCTGGTCGTTGCCCTTGCCTGTCGCCCCGTGGGAGACGGCATCGGCGCCCACCCGCCGGGCCACCTCCACCTGGGCCTTGGCGATGATGGGCCGGGCTATGCTGGTCCCCAGGAGATAATATCCCTCGTAGACGGCGTTGCCGCGCAGGGCCGGGAAGACGAAGTCCCTGACGAACTCCTCCTTGACGTCCTCGATGTGCACCTCGCTGGCCCCGGTCCTGAGGGCCTTTTCGCGGATGCCCTTCATCTCGTCGCCCTGGCCGAGATCAGCGGCGTATGCGATGACTTCGCACCGGTACTCCTCCCTGAGCCAGGTGAGGATGACCGATGTGTCCAGCCCGCCCGAATAGGCGAGGACGACTTTCTTGACATCTGCTCTGCTCATGTTTCCCCCTCACTTGAACACGTTGGCCTCGGGACGCTGGACCGTCCCCTCGGACTATCCTATGAGCCACTCCAGGAGCGCCTTCTGGGAATGCAGCCGGTTCTCCGCCTGCTGGATGATGATGCACCGCGGATGGTCCATCATCTCGTCCGTGATCTCCTCGCCCCGGTTGGCGGGCAGGCAGTGCATCATGCGTGCGTCGGGGTCGGCGAGGGCCAGCAGGCCGGCGTTGAGCTGGTAGGGTCCCAGGTCGCGGCGGCGCCTCTCCGTCTCCTCCTCCTGCCCCATGCTGGTCCACACGTCTGTGTAGAGGAAATGCGCTCCCCCGGCCGCCTCCGCGGGGTCCCTGACCACCCTCACCGAGCCCCCTGATCTCCCGGCCATGGCGATGCTGTATTCCAGGTATTGGGGATCGGGATCGTATCCCTCGGGGCAGGCCATCACGAAGTCGGTCCCCATCATGGCGCACCCGACCATGAGGCTGTTGGCCACATTGTTCCCGTCACCCAGGTAGGCCACGCGCACCCCGGAAGTCCGCCCGCTGACCTCGTTGATGGTGAGCAGGTCGCCGAGGGCCTGGCAGGGGTGGGCCCGGTCGGTCAGGGCGTTGATGACGGGTATGGTGGCTTCCCTGGCCAGGACCACCAGGGTCTCGTGGGAGTAGGTCCTCACAACGAGGGCGGACAGGTAACGCGAAAGGACCCTTGCCGTGTCGTGCAATGTCTCGCCCCTGGAAAGCTGGACATCCTGCGTGCTCAGGAAGATGGTCTGGCCGCCGAGCTGATAGATGCCCACCTCGAAGGAGACCCTGGTCCTCGTGGAGGGTTTCTCGAACAGGAGTCCCACGCTCCTTCCTATGAGGGGGCAGTGCGAGGCTCCCAGCTTCCCTTCCTTCATCTTCAGGGCTCGCTCCAGGAGCATGGACACGGTCTCCGGTTTCTGGTCGAGGAGGGTCAGGAAATCGCGTTTCTTCACGGTGGCGAGCCTCCTTGAGCAGCGAGGGCCTCGTCGAGAGCCTGGAGGAATGCGTCCACGTCCTCTTCAGCGATGTTGAGGGGAGGGGTGAAGCGCAGGGTCCGCTCCGCGACGGCCGTGACGAGGTAGCCCCTCTCGAGCAGGTCCTTGACCACGGGCGCCGCGGCCACGGTCAGTTCCATGCCCAGCAGCAGCCCCATACCCCTGATGTTCTTGACCACGGGATGCCTGCCGGCAAGATCCTCGAGGGCCGCCCGGAAGCGGTTTCCGAGAGTTCGGGCGCGGGAAGACAGGTCCTCCCTGACGAGGACGTCGAGGGTGGCCAGGGCGGCGGCGCAGGCAAGGGCGTTCCCGCCGAAGGTGCTCCCGTGGGATCCCGGAGCCATGACGGCGGCCAACTCGCCGCCCGCCAGCACGGCGCCCATGGGGAAGCCGTTGGCCAGCGCCTTGGCGAGGGTCAGGACATCCGGTCTTATGCCCAGGGCCTGATAGGCGAAAAGAGCCCCGCATCGGCCCATGCCGGTCTGGACCTCGTCGAGCATGAGCGGCACGTCCTGCTCCGTGCAGAGCCGGGCGGCCTCCTTGAGGAACGCCGGGTCGAAGGGATGCACGCCGCCTTCGCCCTGGACCGGTTCGAGAAAGAGGGCGCACGCCAGGGGCAGGTGCTTCTCCAGGGCAGCCAGATCCCCCGGCTGGATGTGGACGAAGCCCTCCGGATAGGGGGAGAAGGCCGCCATGTGGTGTTTGGGGTCGGTGGCGGTAAGGGCCTTCATGGTCCTGCCGTGAAAGGCGCCGTAAAAGCTGATGACCAGGTTCCTGTCGGGCCCGTACTTCTCGTAGGACCTCTTGCGGGCCAGTTTGATGGCCGCCTCGGATGCCTCAGCACCGCTGTTGCAGAAAAAGACGCGGTCCAGGGAGGCGAGTCCTGTCAGGCGTGCGGCCAGTTCCAGCTGCCTGTCGGAGAAGTACCAGTTGGAGACGTGGACCAGGCGCCGCGCCTGGTCCTGGATGGCGGCGGTGACCTCCGGGTGACAGTGGCCCAGGTTGCAGGAGGCGATGCCGGCCACGAAGTCGACGTATTCGCGGCCGTCGGTGTCCCAGAGCCGCGCTCCGGAGCCCCTCTCGAACACCACGGGAAACTGCCTGTAGTTGGGGAAGAGCGTGGTGCGGGCCATCCCCAGCAGTTCGGTTGTGCCGGGCCGCGTCAAGGCAGGATCTCCGTCCCGATGCCGGTCTGTGTGAAGATCTCCAGCAGGACCGCGTGGTCCACCCGGCCGTCGACGATGTGTACCTTCATTACGCCGCCGTCCAGGGCGGCGGTGGCCGCCTCGACCTTGGGGATCATGCCGCCGTGGACCACCCCGTCGGCCACCATCTCCTGGAGGGTCTTCCTGTTCAGGGAGGAGACGAGCTGCCCCTTCTCGTCCGTGATGCCGGGCACGTCGGTCATGAGGAGCAGCTTTTCCGCCTTGAGGGCCGAGGCCAGGGAGCCGGCCACCGAATCCGCGTTGATGTTGTAGGTGTTTCCATCCGCGTCCACGCCCACGGGGGCGATGACGGGGATGAAATTGCCCTCGTCGAGCCGATGGATGACTTCGGGGTGAACCCTGGTGACCCTGCCCACACGGCCCGGGTCGATGATCTCCGGCGGCCCGTCGCCCACCCGTGCTCCCTCGATGAGGATCTTCTCGGCGTAGAAGAGGCCCCCGTCCTTTCCGGTGAGCCCTACGGCTTTGCCGCCGTGCTTCTGGATCAGGGCGACGATCTCCTTGTTCACCTTGCCGCCGAGCACCATTTCCACGACGTCCATGGTCTCCTCGTCTGTGACCCTGTGTCCGCGGACGAACTTGGTCTCCTTGCCCATCTTGGCCAGAGTCTGCCCGATCTGGGGTCCTCCGCCGTGGACGATGACCGGTTTAATGCCGATGTATCGCAGGAGGATGATATCCTCGGCGAACTTCGACCTGAGGTTGTCGCTCACCATGGCGCTGCCGCCGTACTTTATGACCACCGTCCTCCCCCAGAACTTCTTGATGTACGGGAGGGCCTCGAGCAGGATGTCGGCCTTTCTGATCAGTTCTTTCATGTGGCCACCTTGGTCTTGAGCCGGTCAAGTTCCCGGATCTTTTCCCGGATCTCCTTGTTGGCCTCCTCGAGCTGCTTGTTGGTCTCCACCACCTCGTCAATGCTCTTGATGAGGTTCTGATAGAGCCAGGCCTGTTTGATGGCCATGGAAGCCTGGGGCGAGACTGCCTCCAGGATCTCCCTGTCCCAGCCGTCGAAGGGAAGGCCATCCTGTTTGTTGTACACTGCAAGCACACCCAGGACCTTGCCGTTGGCCTTGATGGGCGTCACGGCGATGTTCCTCGGCTCCAGTCCATGGGGGAAGTCAGAGGCGGTATCCACGTTGGCGTTGCCCGAGATGGTGTTCTCGATGGTCACCTTGCCTTTGGATATGACCTTCGCCATGACGCCGCTGCCCACAGGCACGGCCCCCTTGGGCTTGCGCAGCCTTTCCTCCGGAGACACGTGTTCGAAGGCGATCTGCTTTCCTTTAGGGTCGGAGAAGACGAGAGCGCCGGCCGCCGCCCTCAGTCCGGTCATGACCTTGCTCAGCAGGCTTCTGTAGATCTCGCTGGGGTCCACGCTGGAGACGAGGGTCTGGACGATCTCGTTGATGAACTTGAGCTTGAGGGCCTCCCTCTCCATCTTCTTGACCATGAAGATGGTGGCGATGCTCATGGACATCTGGTTGGCCAGCGTGTTGAGTATGGCCAGTTCGCCCTCCGTGAAGGGTGTCCTGTTCCTCTTGTCGTTGACGCTGATGACGCCGATGACCTTTCTGCCCAGGATGAGGGGGGTCACAATGAAGGATTGGGACTCGTACTGGCGCGTGTACTCGTTGATCTTCGCTTTGGGGTTTTTCGTCGCGTCCTCGACCAGCATCGGCTTGCCTTCGCTGGCCACCTGGCCCGCGATCCCCTGGGTGACGGGCTGGCGGATATTGGGGATCTTGCTGGGCAGGATCCAGTTGGATTTGGCCATGAGAAGCTCCTTGCCGTCACGGCTCAGGAGCATGAGCGACACCTTCTTGGCCTCGAGGACCTCCGCGATGAGTTCGATGGATTTGGAGAGGAATTCGCTCTCCCTGATGATCTCCTCGGTGGGAAGGTCCTCCCAGTCCACCTGTGTCAGTTCGCTGGTCTGCTTTTCCAGGAGCCTGAGCCTCTCCACCTGATGGTCGATGGTATCCTGCAGCTGCCTCTTCTCCATGAGGTGCCGGATGATGACGAGGACGTCCTCGACCTTGATGGGCTTGTTCAGGAACCAGGCCGCTCCTCTGC
>CP070682.1:1862768-1872821 GCA_020352595.1 bacterium
CGGAGCTGCACTGCCGTCAGGAGCAGGCTTTCGGTCTTCCCTTCCATGACGTCCACCAGGGTGAAATAGACGGAATCGGCGCCCTGACTGCGGGCGTACCGGTACATGGAATACACCTTGCGATAGTTGACCGAACACACGACGTTGAGAAGGTTAAGGAAAGGCCTCCGCCCCCGGCCCTTCAAGCCGGCAAGGGTCCGGGTGATCTCCCTGAAATCGGCTGCCCCCCGGCCGGGATGGGTGGCTACCCAGCTCCGTCCGTCCGAGGCCCAGAGGCTGACGGCGAGTTCGTCGACACCGGCATCAACCACGTCCCCCAGACGGCGGGACGTGGGGTGAGGAAGACCGGTGGTGATGGCGCAGTACATCCCGTGGGACTTCACCCGCTCCACCACCCCGGCGATGTCGGGATAGAGCATGGGGTCACCACCTCCGGAGAGTTGGATATTCCTCGTCCCCAAGGCCCCGAGGTCGTCGATCAGCCTGTCGAGGACCCCGCGGTCGAGCTCCTGCCTGTGCCAGTCCGCCCCGGAGGCCAAGTCCCTGAGGAGTGGGGACCGCGTCCAGCAGGCGATGCACCTGTTGGTACACCTGTTCGTCAGGTCAATAGCTACATGCTCTGGCCCCGCCAGGGCCTCGGTGCCACCCGAGATCCCCTCGATAACCATCTTTCTATCTTCCCACCGGGGACTTTGCATCGGGGACCTTTGTCAATTCGACCCTCCCGGCACAGCGGGGGGGTGGGAGAATGAATGTCCTGTCTAACAGGATTGCCGGAACCGTCTCCCTCGGGGGAGAAGGACCTGACGCGGGGCCTTCCGAGGTCGCGGCGGAACCTAAGACGAGAGGATTCGGCATCCGACCGCGTCCCGGCGGCGACACCGGTGTGGGATCTTCCCGCCCGCAGGGAAAGGCCCTGAGGAAAAGAGGCCCATTGAAATAAAATCATTATACATAATCACCCGCCCTACCGACAGACTGATATTTACCCATTGCTAATGGAGGGGCTGCCGTGTTGATTTTGCCTGGTACGGGGGGGTAGAATAACCGTGCCTCTGGATGGAGGGGGTTCCCTTTTCCCCGCCTCCTCCGCACTGTCGGGAAAGAGACCTCGCGCAGGACACAGGTCCCATCGATGGGTGCCCCATCGACCGCCTTCACGGACAGCGTTTCGCCAGGAGGAGCTCATGGAAAGGAAATGTCGGACCTTCACCCTTTCGTTCATCGTTCTCGTCTCCGTCATGGCCCTTGTGGTCTATCCATCCGCTGGAGCCGGGGCAGCCGGCGACATATTCAAGGTCCGTATCGGCTGGCAGGTCCCCTGGGCCACCCAGGGTCAGCTGGTCCAGATATGGAAACATACGGACATATTGAAGAACAACGGCCTCGAGGCCGAGTTCGTCGGGCGGACCTACGGGCCGGTGCTCAACGAACTGGCCATGGCCGACGAGATCGACGTCGTCCTCACCGCCGATCAGCCGGCGGCGGCGTTATTTTCCAAGGATAAAGGGTGGATGGGCATCGGGCGGCTCATGTACAACCGGACCTCCACCTACGTGCCCCCGGGGTCGCCGGTCAGGACCCTGGCCGACCTGAAGGGGAAGACCATCGGGATCCCCATAGGCGCAGCGGCCGAGCGCATCACGGTGGAGGCCCTGGTCCGTGCCGGGCTGGATCCGGAGAAGGACATCAGGATCATCAACCTGGACATAAGGGAACAGGCCCCCCTCGTCCTCAAGGGAAGGGACGATGAGACCTGGGGCGACATAGACGCTCTTAGCGGCTTCGATCCCACGCCGGCCATTTTCGAGGCGAAGAAGCTGGTAAGGGTTCTTGACACGGGCAAGGTGTGCTCCCTGGTCCTCATGAACAGGGCCTTCATCGAGGCCAACCCGGGAGTGGCGGAAAGGATGATGCAGGCCCTTTTCGATGCCTACGACTACTACAGGCAGAACGTGGACCAGGCCAATGAGTGGTTCATGGACGAAGCCAGGCTGGTGGACGCCAGTGCGGAGGCCTGCAACGTGGCGGCCTCCATAGAACCCAACGTGTGGACGAAATCCAGGGACGGGATCAGGGTCACCTTCACGGAGGAGGACTTCGAGATCCTTCGCAAGGCTGCCGAGTTCATGGAGCCGAAGATCAAGAAGAAAGTGGACATGCGCACCTTCGTCACCAATCAGTACGCCAGTGGCGCAAGGTAGACCTGCAGGAGAGAGGCCATAGAGACCATCACGCGACTCATCCATGAGTACGACGCAGCCTGGATAGCGCTCAACTGCTGGTACAGCCTCACCAGAGTGCTGGTGGGGGTGGCCTCCGCCGTGCTGCTGGGCATCGCCTTCGGCATGCTGCGCAGCGGCCTGCCTCAGGCACTCAAAGGCAACCGCCTGATCAAGTTCCTCTTCGAAGCCCCTAAGTTTCCACCACCCATCGCGTGGATCCCCTTCGTGATCCTCCTCATCGGAGTGGGGGAGTTCTCGGCCTACACCATCGTCTTCATCGGGGCCTTTTCACCGGTTTTCACCAGCGCCTACGAGGGAGCCGAATCGGTACCGGTGGCCATTCGACGCACCGCGAGGTCCATGGAGATCACGGGCCTGTCCTATCTCTGGAGGATCTCGCTGCCGGCATCCCTGCCTCAGATCTTCACGGGCGTAAGGGTGGGGCTCAGCATGGGTTGGATGTCGGTCATCGCGGCGGAGATGATCAGCGGCCAGTCCGGTCTCGGATACTCCATCCAGCTGAACCGCCTCAACATGCAGTACGGCATGATGACGGTGGACATGTTCCTCATCGGCCTCATCGGGTTCGCACTGTTCGAGTCGGCCGTTCTCCTCCAGAGGAAGCTCCTGCCCTGGAGGGAGGAAATACTGACGTGATCCGCTTCCGGGACATCAGCCACGAGTATGACAGCGGGAAGGGCGGCAGGATCCTCGAGGGGATCTCCTTTTCCATAGAGCAGGGGGAGTGCGTGGGGCTCACGGGACCTTCAGGGTGCGGCAAGAGCACCCTGGCCCTCATCGGAGCCGGGCACCTGGCGCCCTCCTCCGGGGAGGTCACCGTCAACGGCGAGAGGACGACGGGAAGGCCGGGAAGGCACGTGTTCCTGATCCACCAGGAAAGCGACCTTTTCCCGTGGCTGCGCGTCGGCAGGCAGATCGCATTCGCCCTCAATGGGACGTGCCGCTACACCGTCGCCGAACTCGTCAGTCTCGTCAAGCTCACCGGCTTCGAAGGGTACTACCCGAACCAGCTCTCCGGGGGCATGCGCAAGAGGCTGGCTCTTGCCCGGGCGCTTGCCATCAACCCCAAACTCCTCATCCTCGACGAGTCCTTCGGATCCCTCGACCAGGAGCTGAAGGCATCCCTTTTCCGCGACCTGAAGGAGATCTGGGCCTTGACGGGTACCACGATCCTGCTCATCACCCACGACGCCGGCGACCTGGAGAACTTCGTCCAGAGGGAGATCCGCCTCACAAGCCAGAAACCCACCCGCATCCAGGAGATCGTCACCCTGCCTATAGGGCAAACCCGCTGACGCCTTCCCACTCAGGTCCTGTCCTTCCGGCTGGCGAAATACCCGCGGGCCAGGGGGATGAAGTTGAAAAGGCACGCGTGGGCGATGAACGCCATGGCCGGCGGGAGGGCGGCCTTGGGATCGTAGAAGAGCAGGACAGCCGCAGCGATGGCGACGTTCTTCATGGACAGGGTGATGGCCAGGGCGTTGAGCCTTGACCTGTCGAAATAGGGGGCGAGGACGAACCGGGACAGGAAGAGGACCCCGAAATCCTGCACGAACACCAGAAGCAGGATCTTGGCCAGGCTGACCACGGACGCGTAGTTGAGGTTGAGGCGGCTTGTGGCGTTACCGAAGAAGATGAAGATCAGGACGCTGAGCGAGAGCATGTTGAGGAGCCCCATGTGGGGAAGGAGCCTTCTCTTTACACCGGGCAGGAACCTCGCAGTCGCGTAACTGAGGAGCAAGGGAGCGCTGACCAGCAGGACCATGAACTTCACGAGTGAGAACATCTCGAAGGCGATGGAAGGGCCCGCCAGGAGTTTGAGTAGAAGGGGAACGGCCACGGGGCAGACCAGGGTCGAGAGCACCATGATGAGGAATGACAGTTCCTCGTCGCTGTCGTGGATGCGCGTGAAAAAGGGAGCCACGATGGCGGCAGGGGTCAGGGAAGCGAACAGGAGGCCGAAGAGATACTGCTTGTCCGAGATGAGCCACCGGGCCAGCACCCACTGCAGTGGGGGGAAGAACAGGTAGAGGGCCGATAGCCCCACCATCAGCTCCTTTACCCGGTTCCGGGAACTCCTGAGGCGGGACCACTCCACGCTCAGCCCGGCCCAGGTCATCATCAGGAAGAGGAAGAGGAAACCAAGGGGCATGATGACCAGGGCCTGGTATGGAAAAACCACACCGAGGATCACGGCAGCGATGATGGGGATGCCGAAGACGCGCTCCATGGCCGGGCAAGCTCCCTTTCCCCCTCCCGGGGACCCTGGTGTCCGTGCCCTTCCGCACATCGGTTTCCCCTCGTGTGCGGTGTCCACAGTATCTGATATCATGGGACCGGTGGCGGGGTGACGTTCCGGGGATTGTATGAAAAAAACCGATGTCCGTAAAATCGTTTTGTTGCTGCTCCTGCTGGCGGCGGCCTACGTCCTTGCCCGTTCTGCCTGGTCTCCGGAGCGGTCAACCGCTCCTGGGGGACCTGCCGGTGTCCGTTCTGGGCATGTACGGCTCTACTGGTTCATCCCCGATGGTCTGCGGGCGGATCCCTCGGTTTTCAATCTCTACGAGTGGGCCCGTCAGGGCCTTCTGCCCAACATCCGGAAGATGATGGAATCTGGCAGTTACGGGTACTCCATGCCTGTTTTCCCAGGGCACACGCCGACCAACTTCGCCACGCTCCTCACGGGTTCCACACCGAGAGTCCACGGTGTCGCAGACGGGCCCATGCACATCGCGGGGTATCCCCTGAAGATGGTCTCCGAGGGCGGCTTCAGCTCCACGTCCAAGCTTGTCCCGCCCATCTGGTACACGCTGGAGCAGCAGGGATACCAGGTGGCCGTGGTCAGCGTCCCTGGCTCCACTCCTCCTGAACTGGATGCCGGGCTCACCATAAAAGGCCGCTGGGGGGGATGGGGCCCGGACTTCCCTGGCGTGAACTTCCACACCGGACAGGACAGGAATCTGCGGGTCTATCAGGGACTGGGAAACCGCCTCTTTAACTTCGGTTCGGAACTGACCCGGTTCCTTGACACAGTGGACCCGTCAGGGTGGAAGCTGGATCTTCCTGCCAGCTTCAGCCCTCCCAGGGAAGCCAGGCTCGAGAACTGGGACCAGGTCCTTTACGCCTACATATATGATTCCGTCGACGACGGGCGGGAGCGCTACGACCGGGTCCTCTTCTCAAGGGACAAGGCGGAGGTTTCAGCCCACCTTGGCGAAGGACAGTGGAGCGACTGGCTGCCCGTAAGGCTGACATGGGAGACCAAGAACGACTACAACATAAACACCCCCAAGAGGATGACCTGGGAGAGGGAGCTGTCCTCGGTCGCCCTTGACACCCAGGCGAGGATAAGGGTGATCAAACTCGGCCCGAGGGACTTTTTCCGTATCCGAATTCTGTACAACGGCCTGAACAGCTACGTTTCGAGGCCTTCCTATTACGCCGAGGATTTTATCTCGGCTGCCGGTCCCATGGTGGACTTTGTAGACAACTACCCACCCCAGCTTATCTACTATGACGAGGACAAGGAGGTCTTTCTGGAGGAAATGAAGATGTCGCTGGACTGGCACAGGGACATTCTGGGCTACCTGTTCGACCAGTCCGGCAGCGATGTCGTCATCCACGACACCTACACACCCAACCAGATGCTGACGAGCCGGTGGTGGATGGGATACCTGGACCCCCGCAGCCGTCATTACCAGGAGGTTTCCGAGTCGATAAGGTCCGCCCTGTGGTCGGAAGTGCTGTCCATGTACAAGGGCATAGACGACATTATCGGCGAGGCATTGAAGCGTGCCGGGGAGGACACCTACGTCGTGCTGAGCTCCGACCACGGCATCGTCCCCCTCGACCGTGAGGTGCGGCTTAACAACCTCTTCGCAAGGGAGGGGCTCCTGAACTTCACCTTCAACGGCGCCACCGGGGAATACGAGATCGACTGGGCCCGCACCAGGGCCGTCTTCCTGAAGATGGACGGCATCTACATCAACCCGGCGGGGTTGGACGGGAACTACCAGCGGGCCTCGGGCAAGGAGTACCTCGACCTTCGGGCCAGGATCATCCGGCTTCTGGAAGGGCTGCGGGACGACGACGGGCAGAGCCCCGTTTCGAGGATCGTGGCCTGGGAAGAGGCCGGTTCCCTGGGGCTGCCGGAGGACCGGGTGGGCGACCTCATCATCGCCAACAGGGCCGGCTACGGATGGATCGAGGACATCTCGCCCGACCTCGAGGTTTTCAAGGACTCGCTGAAGAGCGGGTACAAGCAGGCGGTGGTGCCCGAAACCGACGAGGGGATGCTGACCCCCTTTCTCATCGTAGGCCCGGGTATCAGGAAGGGCCACCGGATGGAGACCATCGTTCGTCACATCGACCAGTATCCCACCATAATGACCCTGCTGAACGCCCGGATCCCGGATTTCGTGGAGGGAAGGCCCATCGGAGATATCTTCGAGGCTCGTTGAGGAGCCGCCCCCTTTCCGACCCCTCAGCCCGGTCCCCTGGCGATGAGCAGCACGGATGAAAATGCCGCCTGCTCTGTGCGCCGAAACCGGGCAGCGGTCCTGGAGCAACTTTGGATCAGACCATGGCAGCAATCCTCTTCATCCTGTACCTCGCCGCCACCGTTGGGCTCCTCCTGCACACGTTCTTCTTTTCCTGGCTCCTCCGGGGCCGCCGGCATGCTGCGCTCCCGGCGCCTTCCCCCCTCCCCCCTCTGCCGGAAGTCGGGGTGCCCCTGCAGCTGGTCCAGCTGCCTGTCTGCAACGAGGATCCGGGTATGGTCGGGGCCCTCATAGACTCAGCCTGTGCCCTGAGATACCCGAAGAGCCGCCTGGTCATCCAGGTGCTCGACGACTCCGACCAGGAAGGGATCTCCCGCGGCATCAGGGAGCACGTCGCCGGACGCAAAGCGGCCGATCCTGAAAGGCGCCTCGAGTACCTGCACAGGAACGAGCGCACCGATTACAAGGCAGGCAACCTCAACCACGGCCTGGAAGCGGCCCGGCGACACCTTCGCGAGGAGATCTGCGGTGATCCTGACCATGTCATCGTCTCCATCTTCGACGCGGATTTCGTCATCCCGGAAGACTATCTGGAAAAGGTGGCCTGCCACTTCACCGCCCTGGATGTCTGCGCCGTCCAGGCCTCCATCAGGTACATCAACGGTGAAGAGAATGTCCTGACCCGGACACAGTCGGCTTTCCTGACCAACCTCCATCTCATGGACTTCTCCACCCGCGGGCACGCGGGCCACCTGACCACCTTCCGGGGTTCAGCGGGCAGCTGGAGGCTCTCGGCCATCGAGGCCTTGGGGGGGTGGTCGGGAGACACCCAGATCGAGGACGTTGACCTGAGCATGGCTGCCCAGCTTTCGGGGCTGCGCATCGTCTATCTCGATGACCTCTGGGTGTCAAGCCGCCTTCCAGCCGGCTACAACGGTTACAAGCTCCAGCAGCGCTCCTGGATGAAGGGCATCATGGAGGTCTGGCGCAAGCATGGCCGAGGCATCCTGACGAGCCCGAATCTCCATTTCCGCCAGAGGATCATGGCCGCCGACCTGTTCCTGGTCCTCTCCCTCCAGCCCCTGTACATGATCTCCCATCACCTCCTGGCCATCCCCTCCTACCACTTCCTGCAGGGGGTGGGTCTGTCTGACGAGATGGGCTACGCCGCGGCCGCCCTGGCAGTTCTCCTCAACGTTTCGCACATCCCCTTCGTGCGCTCCCACTTGGCCGGCGCGGATGCGGAAGTGATCCAGGCTGCCCCAGCTGCGGGAAGGATCCGCGACCACGTAGCCTCCATCCTTGTCTCACTGGGGATGTTCGCCACCTTCACATCGGGGCTCCTGGAGGGGATCCTCGGTTTCCGCGTGCACAGGGAACCCACCCAGAAGAGCGGCGGGGGGAGCGCGCCTCGCGGCATCCTCCCGGCCCGGCACCTCACGGCGCTGGCGCGGATCACGGCGATGGAGCTGGTCCTGGCAGCCTACAGCCTTTTCTTCGTCCTGTGGGCCCTACCGCGCGGACAATGGGGTCTGCTCCTCCTCTACGGACCCTTTGCCCTGGGCTATCCCTGGGTCATGGTCCATTCCCTGGCGGAGCTTCGCGGCAACACGAAGAAGACCGGTTCGAGAGGTCCCGCATGAAGGTATCGTTCCATTCAGGGCCTGACGGGAGATTCGGTCCATGAGGCGCTGCCTTACTGTCCTCGCTCTGGTATCAACCTTTCTCTCGACAGGTGTGCCGCCACCTGCGGCAGCAGGGCCTCTCATCCCCAGGCATCTCAGATGCGAGTACATGGAAAATCCGGCGGGCATCGACGAAACCGCGCCACGGCTGAGCTGGATCCTGGAGGCCCGGGGGCGTGGACGCGTTCAGAGCGCCTACCAGATAGTCGTGTCCGGTGACAGGGAAGGAATCCTCTCCGGCCGGGGGGACTTGTGGGATACGGGGAAGGTCCCTAGTTCCGGCACCGTGCATATCGAATACGCCGGCAGGCCTCTGGAGTCGGGCTCGCGCTACTACTGGAGGGTGCGCGTATGGGACGAAAAGGACGTGCCGTCCCCGTGGAGCCACGTCGCGACCTGGAGCATGGGCCTGCTGCAGGAAGACCGGTGGCAGGGCAAATGGATCGGTTTCGACACAGGCCTTGGGGAGGACGGGACACGTCTACCGCTCCCGCCACCCGTCTACCTAAGGAAAACCTTCTCCTTGAGGGAGCCGCCCGGGAAAGCCTCCCTTTACGTCACCGCTATGGGGCTCTTTGAGGTCTACATAAACGGGAAACGGGTGGGCAGGGACCTGTTCACCCCGGGTTGGTCCAGTTACAGGAAACGCGTCTACTACCGCACCTACGACGTCACGGACCTTCTCCTCGAGGGGCCAAATGCTATAGGGGTGATCCTCGCTGACGGCTGGTACGCCGGCTACGTCGGGTTCGAACCCCCCGGGCAGAACCAATGGAAAGGCAGGGAGTTCTACGGCCAGACCCCGGCCCTCCTGCTCCGGCTGGAGATGACTGGTGCGGACGGATCCCTCAAGGCCCTGGTGAGCGATGAAAGTTGGCGCGCCTCCACCGGTCCCATCCTGGAGGCCGACATCCTCATGGGGGAGACATACGACGCCCGGTTGGAGATGCCGGGGTGGGCTGAAGGCGGTTTCGACGACTCGGACTGGTCGCGGGCCTCCCCCGTGGCGGTGCCTCCGGCCAGGATCGCCGCATACCCCGCCCCACCTGTGAGGGAAGTCGGCACGGTGAAGCCGCAGAAGGTTACAAGCCCCATCCCCGGCGTGCATATTTTCGACATGGGACAAAACTTCGCAGGACGCGTCAGGCTTCGGGTCTCGGGGAAAGGTGGGAGCGGGATTACCCTCCGGTACGGAGAGATGCTGAGCGCGGACGGGACTGTGATGACGCAGAACCTGCGCAGCGCAAGGGCTGTGGACACCTACGTCCTGAAGGGGGGAGGCGTGGAGGTCTGGGAGCCGCGGTTCACCTACCACGGTTTTCGTTACCTTCAGGTAGAGGGGCTCGGGCCGGACCCCCCTCCCGAGACCGTCACGGGAGTGGCACTCTCGTCGGACCTGGAGGTCACGGGCTCCATCTCCAGTTCTTCGGGACTTGTGGACCGATTGTTTGAGGCCATCATGCGGACGCAGAGGTCGAACTTCCTGGAGATTCCCACCGATTGCCCCCAGCGCGACGAACGTCTGGGCTGGTCCGGAGACGCTCACCTGTTCGCGAGGACCGCCGCCTACAACATGGACGTCGCGGCTTTCCTCACCAAGTGGCTCGAGGCGCTCAGGGACGA
>CP070682.1:1872921-1885035 GCA_020352595.1 bacterium
GCAGGTTGGCCTGGTGGGGGATGACCCAGTCCACGTCCGCCACCGTCAGGCCGTCGGTCCTCTCCAGAGCTCCTTTTATGGCATCGGGAAGGGCCCGGACCCCGAACTTGAAAACCTCCTTCCCCTCCATCCGGACCGCGAAGTCCCTGCTGCGGTGCTCACCGAGGGGGGTCCGGTCGGCCACCCCCGGTTCCACGCACAGCCACGGCGCCGGAGCGAAGCCGTCCGCCCTGAGGTAGGTGGAGAGGATCCCGCGGTCTCCCCCCTCATGTCGCAGGACCACGGCCCCGCCTCCATCAGCGAACAGCACGCAGGTGTTGCGATCATTCCAGTCGATGACCCTCGAGAGGGTTTCCGCACCTATGATCAGAGCCGTTCTGATCCCCTGATCCGGCATCATGGCGTTGGCTATGGCCAGGGCGTAGACGAATCCGGAACAGGCGGCCTCGAGATCGAAACAGGCGGCGTTCCTTGCCCCGATCTTGCTCTGGACGACGCAGGCGGTGGCAGGGATAAGCCTGTCCGGAGTCAGTGTGGCGACGATGATGAGATCCACCTCGTCGGGATGGACCTTGGCCATCTCCAGGGCGTTGAGCGCCGCCTCGGCGCTGAAATCCGATGTCGTCTCGTGATCCTCCGCGATGCGCCTTTCCCTGATGCCCGTCCTCGTCACGATCCACTCGTCGCTCGTGTCGACGATCTTGGCCAGGTCCTCATTGGTAACGACCCGCGAGGGGACTCCGGTGCCGGTACCGATAATGCGGTTTCCCTTCATCTCTTGCTCCTTTTCATGGCGGTCCTTACCATAAGAGGTCCGACATCCCAACCACAAGGTTCCGTGTCGTTGTCCGGACGCCGGGTCCTCACCACCCCGGTCCCCCCGCTTCGTTAAGCCGGCTTCAGGCCGGTCGCTATGATGCGCCTGTTCATGAAACCGTAGTCCCCTTCCGCGTCGTGGGGGCTGAAATCCCTGCGGATGCTGATCGTCCCGAAACCGGCCCTTTCCAGCAGCTCCTCAAGCTGGTGCGTCCTGAAAAGCCGGATGGCGTAGGCCTGGTCCCGGACAAGCCCTTTGCGCCGGGAGAAGATCATCTCCCTGGCCCTGACCGTGCCGTCCTCCACCTCCCTCTCCCGGCAGACCACGAGATCCTCATCCACCACGTGCCAGGCGTTGGGCACCATCTCGGACAGCACCCGCTCTCCGTCGGTGACGTCCACCATGATGCCGGCGCCGGGTTTCAGGACCCTGAAAGCCTCTGCCATGATCCTCGCGTCGTCGTCGGCTTCAGGCAGGTACCCCAGCGAGTTCCCCATGATGATGACGTGGTCGAAGCTCTCACGCGCCAGACCCGTGTCCCTTGCGTCCCCCTGGATGAAACGGACGGTATTGTTCCCTTCCCGGGCAGATTTTCTCCCCATGGCGACCAGGTGGGGAGAGAAATCGATGACGGTGCATCGGTCATAG
Organism: bacterium; assembly: GCA_020352595.1. Classification (GTDB taxonomy): domain Bacteria; phylum BMS3Abin14; class BMS3Abin14; order BMS3Abin14; family BMS3Abin14. The sequence continues at coordinate 1,874,387 of CP070682.1, forward strand.
CCCCGCTGGGCCAGCGCCAGACTGTGTCTCCCCTGTCCTCCGCACAGATCCAGCAGACTGTCTCCCTTCCGCAGCTTCAGAAGGTCGCAGATCACGTCCACCTCGCGATTGGTCAGGTCGTCATCGCAGACGGACCTCGCGTCCGTCCTGAGGTACATCCCGTCAAACAGTGTCTTCCACCAGTCCGGGTGGACCTTGATGCCCATGATCACCTCATCTCGCCGAGGGGTGGGCCCCGAAGGAGAAGAGTCCGTCGGAGGCGAAGACCGCCGGGCCTCCCTTCCACGGCTGCTGCCGGGCTATGGCCAGCTCCTCCTCCTCGATGGCGATGTAATCGTCCAGAACGCCCTCGAGCCACATCTTCTCAAGGGTCAGACAGTCGGCCCACATGGCGGCGCAGTAACGCTCCAGCGCCTTGAGCTGCCCCTCGGTCACCAGACGCGGTCTCAGAGCCATGCGAATGGGGCCCAGGAGGTATGTGAACCTGTTCTCGAGGGCGAGCTTCTCCTGCTCCAGGACGATCTCCTTGAGGTCCCCGTATTCCATGCCGCCGACCGCCTCGTTGATCCTCTCCACAGCGTCCCTGACGGTCATTCTGCTCCTGAGCACCGCCAGAGGCTGAACCCCGCCGCCGCTGCCCACGTTGGTGGGGACGCCACCGAACCTGACGAGGAACCCGAAGAGGCCCCCTGGGCCCATGAGGCACCTGAAGTCCGTCTGGTATCTCTCGACAACCACCCTCCTGTTCAGGGCATCCACGGCAGGGTTGTCCTCCGCCCACAGGTCCAGGGGGATCTTTTCCTGAACGATATAACCGCCTTCCGCCAGAGCCAGGTCCACGGCTTCCCCACCGTCAGGGTTCACTCCCCCCACGCGCACCCCGAATCCCGAGTAACCCCTCTCCGGCTTGAGGACCAGCCTGTCCCAGTTGTCGCTTGTCCACCTGACGAGGTCGGAGATGGGCTCCCCGGATGGCCCCGTGGCAGGCCCATCCAGGAACCTCCTCGTCCAGGGTGTTCTGCGAACCGTCTCATCGTGAAACAGGTGCGCCATGGGTCCGGTGAACACCTCGAACATGCTCTTGACGTTGATGGGCTCGGTACCCCTCGGATTGATCACGCGCCCCTCCCTGACAGCCTGCAGTACAGGGGTCAGATCGTGTTTCCTGTGCAGGCGGAGCAGCACGTCCGAGTTGAAATCCATGAAGATGGCGGAAACCGGGCGCCCCTTGTAGGTCACCCTTCCCGAAGTCAGCTCCAGTTCCTGCGGTGCCATGAGAGCGCCTGTGATCCCATCGCAGGCGGACAGGTGCCCGGCCAGGTTGATGTTCTCGGTGACATCATCCAGGGTCTCCTCCTCCGCCACGACCGCGATGAGGCCCGGGTTCGACCCTTCACGGGACCTGTGAAAGGCGACCAGCATGTCCACGAAGCCGTATACGGGGTAGAGCAGCGGGTGGTCGAAATCCAGGTTCACCCCCGGGTCGCGGACGGCGAGGATCCTCGCCCAGACGGCCTTGCCGATATCTTGAGTGATCCTCTGGTAATCCCATCCTCCGGGGCTCCCGAGGTTCCACTCCGAGTGATAGCCGAGGAAACTGTTTTCAGGATTCAATTCCCAGCTCCGGGTTGCACCTGGCAGAGGATGCCCGCGGCAATGCCGGTACCCTCTGCCTCATCCCTCAAGTGGCCTTCGCGGGCGGGATACCCAGCATCCCGGAGGGGAGCGGAAGGTGCGACAACAGGCCCCTTCACGACGCTTCTGCCACCCGCAGACAGGCCGCCATTTTGTTCTGCGCACAGTTTGCGGCCGCTGTGCGCTCATGTACCGAGAGGCCCTCGCATCCTGCGTTCCAGGTCCGGAAAAAGGATCTCCCCCGATGACAGGACCCGTCTTGCGAATCCCGGTATATCCCCTTCCTTAAAGGATTCCAGCAGCCTCTGGAAACGACGGCGCCCAACAGTGTAGCACATCTGGTAAGCGGGCCGTAAGGCGTATTTCCTGACCGTTTCCGCGGCCCGCAGAGGTGTGAACCCCCCTTCAAGCAGGCATCTTGCCGCGCCGTCCAGGTCCACGGCACCGGAGTGCAGGAGAAGGTCCGCCTTCCCCCTGATGGCGTGCCTGTAGCGGCGTCGGGCGATGATGAGCCTGTCGTACGACCTGTCGAAGGCCCCCGTCCGCAGCATCAGATCCTCCCCGAAACAGGCCCACCCCTCGTAGAAGAGGGGGTACTCCACCGGCCGCCTGACGGCATCCGGGTGGTTCCACCGGTGCAGGTCCAGAAGGTGATGCCCCGGGTAGGCTTCGTGGGCCGCCGTCATCCTGTAGACAGGATGTATGGTCCCCGTGGCAAGGCCGAGGCTGCCGCCTCCGAAGATGTAGAAGACGCCTCCGCGGAACGGGTGGCCGGGGAGGGCGTTGTAGGAGTCGGCCGCACGGACGGCGACCAGGGAAGGCGGCAGCTCCTCGATGGAGATGGAATCCCCGCGGGTGGCGCCGCGCCGGATCAGCCCCATGGCCCGGCAGTGTTCCCTCAATCTCCGGATCTCATCCCTCAGGAGCTGGACCTTTCCGCCATCGGGAATGGCCTCCTGGACCATGGAGGAGAAGGCGGCCTCCCAGTGGGAGCCGTGCCCCAACCTGCGGGCCTCCGTGCGGAGCAGCTCCCTGCTCGTGAGGACCTCGTCCTCGAGCTCGGCGAGAGCCTCGGAAAGGTTGAGGCCGCTGCCAGTGTGATGGCGGACCACACGCTCGAGAAGGTCCGATTCCAGGGTGAACTGTTCCCTGACGCGGAGTGCGCCGAGGCGCTTGATGTAAGCGTCCAGGCCCCGCAGGGCCGGCCGCAAGGACCCGATCGACCCAAGGGAGGCCGTCCACTGGCGGAGCTCGCGCGCCATTTCCACGCCCTGATCCCTGAACAGGACCGGGACCTTGTCGAGGGCCACCTGAGCGCCCCGGAGAAAGGCCGGCAGGCCTCCCAGCCGGCACGCCAGGGCTTCTCCGTCACCGCTTTGAACGGCCTGGATCAGGCCCACGGTGGCGGCGGTGAGGGCGAAGGTGGGCTGCGTGGCGTGTGTCCTGACGCTCTCGAACTGCTCCTCCAGGGTCTGGACCACCCAGACCAGGAGAGAGCGCACTGCGGAGTCATCTTCACCGCCGGATCCCGGCGGCCCGGTGCTGTCCATGAGGCGCGAGCGGAAGCGGCGCAGGGCCGACACTGCCTCCTCAATGGAATCCGGCGAAAAATCGTCCCAGCGGGCCCACTGCGGAGGTGAGGACACGGCCTGCGGAAAGAAGACGAACTCGTCGCTGGAGCTGCAGACGGGGAAGCGCTCTGCAAGGAAACCGTAAAGGTCCTTCGCCACGCGACCGATGGAGTCCTTATTCACGGGAAGACCCTGCCTCTGTACCCGGATGGGGAGCGCAGCTCCGGGACGATGTCCCCATCATCTCCATGGATCAGCTCAGATCCCTCTTCCGCAGACCCGGAACAAGTCCGCGATCTCAAGGGGCAAGGCGTCCCTGTTCTTTTCCGTCACCTCGATGAAACGGATATCGCCCCTGCCCAGAACAACCTCTATGAAGGGATGGCCTCCCCTGGCGACGGTCCCGAGGAGCCCGGATCCGCTTTCCATGGCCTCCAGGACCGCCTTTCTGAAAGCCGCGGAAATGCACTCCATCTTTCCTATCTCGTCGATGACGGTGAGAACCCCGGGCACCGGCACAAGTTCCGGCAAAGCCTCAGCTTCCAGGAACGCGAGGTCGACGCCGTACCTGCCCACCCGAGGTCCGCGGACGCCGGTCCTCGCCAGAGGCCCACGTCGCCCGTCAAGGGTGATGACATCGAAACCGGTCCGGCGCCGGTCAGCGCCCCGCACCTCCTCGGTGTAGAACCCCTTCACCGGCACCTGCAGGTACTCGACAACCCTGCGGATCAGGGTCGTCTTCCCGCATCCGGGCCGACCCGTGAGGAGGATCTTCGGCCATCGCTCGTCCACACCCGACTGTAAAGGGACCGGTGGGGAAGGTTCAAGGGGGAAGAGGTGCCTCTTCCCGTCTCCACTCCAGCCTCCTGTTCAGGTGGATACGGAAGCCGTGACAGGATACGGTGCTCAGGTGAACGCGGCGGCGGGTGAATGGATGACCATTGGAGTGCGAGCCGTACCGTTGGGAACAGGAGACATGCGCAAGGCCTGCCATGACGGAGAAGGGGGGACAGTTGTTTCCCGGCCCTGCCTTCCCTGCCCTCCCCGCCTTTCTTTCAAAAAAAAAGCGGGCTCCGCGGGCCCGCTTCCAGAAAGGGGATCCATACCCCCTACAAGGCGTAGGCGATGGGCTGCGCGTCGGCGGGATCGATCTCGTGGTAGCGGTCCGACCCCTCGCCGCCCTCCTGAACCAGGACCAGGTCCCAGTGGGACGGGTTGGCCAGCACTTCCTGCATCAGGAGGCGGTTGATCCTGTGGCCGGCCCGGTGACCGCTGTAAGCGCCGATGATGGGGATGCCGAGAAGGGAAAGGTCCCCGATGGAGTCGAGGATCTTGTGCCGCACGAACTCGTCCGGCGACCTCAGGCCTCCGGGATTGAGGATCCGGTCGTCACCGACGACGACGGCATTGTCAAGGGAACCGCCGAGGGCCAGGCCCCTGTCCATCATCATCTGGACGTCCTTGAGGAAGCCGAAGGTCCTGGCGTATGCGATCTCCCTCGCGAAGGCCTCCGGGCTGTACTGAAAATCCATGGCCTGTCGGCCCACCAGTGCGTGCTCGAACTCGATGGTGAAGGAGACCCTGAAGGTTTCAGCGGGATCCAGTGTCGCGGTGGAGCCGTTCTCGCCCGCGCTGATCCTCCGAAGGATCCGGAGCATCTTCTTCGGGACCTCCTGTTCGACGAGCCCCACTATTTCGACGCCCCGGACAAAGGGTGCAGCGCTGCCGTCCATGATGGGCACCTCGTCACCGGAAACCTCGATGACCGCGTTGTCGACTCCGGAACCGGCGAGGGCCGACAGCAGGTGTTCCACGGTCTTCACGGAAGCTCCGTTGAGGCCAAGGCTTGTGGCGAGGAGGGTGTCCTTTATGTTGTGCACACTGGCCTCGACCTCCGGTGCGCCCTTGATGTCCGTCCGGCGGAACCGGTAGCCCGTGTCAGCCTCCCCGGGAAGGACGCAGACCGACGTCTCCGCTCCCGTGTGAAGGGCGATGCCGGCGAATTCCATGGTCCCGCCGAGGGTCTTCTGCATGACGTAGTGCTTCATATCGGGAGCGTTAACGCAAGAGGCGTGCCATGGGCCCGGGGGCACGTGCAAAAAATATTTAGCAATGATTTCGGAATGTTACGATATCAGGGCGGGTCCCAGGCTCCGTAATGGTCCTCCGGCGGGGCTCCGGACTGTTGCGGTCAGGACACACGTTGTTGCAATCCTGCAACACCATGTCCCCAAGCGGAGGGGAATAAGACAGCCGGTTCGGAGCTTTGTCCTGCTCAGCTCCCGGCGCCTTTGACCTGCTTACTCAGGAACGGTCCAGGCTGTTGAACACCCCGAGCATGACACCCATGGCGAGGAAGGCGCCGGGGGGGAGGATCATCACCAGCATGTCCGTGTATCCGGTCCCGAGGACGGGAAAGCCCAGTATGGTGCCGCCACCGAGTATCTCCCTGACAGCGCCCAGCAGCCCCAGGGAGATGGTGAACCCCACGCCCATTCCGATACCATCCACGAGGGAGACCGCGATGGGGTTCCTGGATGCGAAGGCCTCGGAACGCCCGAGGATGAGGCAGTTGACCACGATGAGGGGGATGAAGAGACCGAGGGTCTTGTGCATCTGGTGTGCCCAGGCGTTCATCGTCAGGTCAACTATGGTGACGAAGGAGGCGATGACGATGATGAAGGACGGTATCCTGACCTTGCTCGGGATAATGGACCTGAGGGAGGCCACCACCACGTTGGAGCAGACGAGCACGAAGGTGGTGGCAAGGCCCATGGCGATGCCGTTCATGGCGGTGCTGGTGACGGCCAGAGCCGGACACAGACCCAGCACCATCCGGAAGACGGGGTTCTCCTTGACCAGCCCCTTGGTGAATTCCTTTCCGTAACCGGTCATGACGCGCCCTCACCAGTCTCGAGGATCTCTCCCCGGTTCTGAAGAAACCATTTCAGACCCTTCTCGACGGCCCCCGCTACAGCCCTCGGCGAGATGGTGGCCCCCGTGATCTGGTCGATGTCTCCCCCGTCCTTCTTGACCCTGAAATCCGTGTTCTCGAAGGAGCGCCCCCTGAATATGCCCTTCCATTCCTCTTTCTCGATGAGGGCGCCCAGACCGGGGGTCTCCGCGTGGCTCAGGATCTCGATGCCCCCGAGGCTCCCATCGGGACGGATCCCCATCATGATGTAGATGTTGCCGCTGTAGCCGTCGGGTGCCACGACCTGGAAGGCGGCGCCGTCCACGGAGTCTTCGTCCTTGGCCCGGAAGACCCTCACCGGTGTGCCGTCCTCCCTCGTCATGTCGAGGAAGTTCTCGTCAGGGTCTACCCCGAGTCCCGGAAGAACGGCCTCCAGGGACCGGATGACCTCCAGCTTCTTCTGGTAGGCTATGGGCTCCTTCGTCACCTCGTACACCCCCGAAAGGGCTGCGCCCGCGACGAGGCAGATACCCGCCAGGACCATTACCATCCTCCAGGTCGAGGTCATGACCGGGCCCCCTTCCCCACCGGATAGCCGAACACCCTCGGACGCGTGTACCTGTCGATGAGAGGCGTGGCGGCGTTCATGAGGAGAATGGCGAAGGACACACCCTCGGGGTAGCCCCCGAAAAGCCTGATCACGACGGTGATCAGGCCGCATCCCACGCCGAAAAGGATCATGCCTTTCTCCGTCACAGGGCTTGTCACGTAATCGGTGGCCATGAAGAAAGCCCCGAGCATCAGCCCGCCGGTGACCATGTGGAAGGTCGGGGAGGCATACCTTTCGGGGTTGATGAGCCAGAAGACGCCCGTCATCGCGAACACCGTTCCGATGTAGGTGACCGGGATGTGCCAGGTGATGATCTTCCTGACCAGGAGGTAGAGCCCCCCGAGAACGAGGGCTGCGGCGGAGATCTCGCCGAGGCTTCCGCCGACCTTCCCGATGAGGGGATCGAAGAGCCCCATGGTCGCGGCCTCCCCGATGTTGCCGTTCAGGAGCAGGGAGGTCTTCATCTCTCCCAGGGGCGTGGCCTTTGTGACCGCATCCAGTGACAGGGAAAGCGGCCTGGGCTCGGGCCAGCTGGTCAGCGCCACCGGGAAGCTTATGAGGAGAAAGACACGGGCCACCAGTGCCGGATTGAAGGGGTTGTAACCGAGCCCCCCGTAGACCTGCTTGCCCAGGCCGATGGCCACCGCGGCTCCCACCAGAACCATCCACCATGGGATCCCCGAGGGCAGGTTCATGGCCAGCAGCAGCCCCGTGAGGACGGCGCTGCCGTCCTTGAGGGGTTCGAGCCCCTGCCCCCGGGCCCTGAGCACAAGCCCCTCGAACAGAAGGCAGCCGGCAATGGACAGGAGGATGACCATGAGGGCGTTCAGGCCGAAGTAATACAGGCCCGCCAGGGCTCCGGGCAGGAGCGCAAGGATGACCCCGTACATGGCCGTCTCGATGGTCATGGGCGACCGGAAGTGGGGCGATGGGGAGAGGACTGTCTTCATGGTCACTTCCCTCCCGCAGCCATGACGTGGGCCTTGCCCTGCCTGATGAACTGGACCATGTTCCGGTCAGCCGGACAGACATAGGTGCAGCAACCGCATTCGATGCAGTCGGTCACGGAAAATTCCTTCAACTGGTCGAAAAGTTCCCACTCGACGAGGTTCCCGAGGGTGTGGGGCATGAGCGACGCCGGGCAGGCCCGGACGCAGGAACCGCAGCGCCCCCCTCCACCAGCTCCATGATGAAGAAATGTCTCCCGGCGTCCTCCACCAGGTCGAACACCTGGACGATCCCGGGATGGGCCAGTCTCGCCAGTGTCAGCGCCTCCCTTCGGAAGCGCTCATAGCGTGCCGGGTCCGCGGCGAAGTGGCTGGGCAGCGCCTTGACGGCTACAGGCCTGTCCAGCACAACGTCCACGGCCGAATAGATGATCCCCATGCTGCCGCGGCCGATCTCTCCCTTGAGCCTGTAACGTCCGCCGGCCCCTACGGCCGAGGCTGCGGCCACCTTTTCGACGACGGTGTCGTCGGCGGCCCCTCCGGGATCCCCCTCCGCCAGGATATCCTGCCTGATCCTGGGAACCTCCAGCAGGAGAACGGACGCAGAGGCCGCGCACGCGAGAATCCACAGCAGCCACCTCACCTGTGTTTTTCTCCTGTCGAGGCGGACGTCGTCCTTTATGGTGGTCATGAGACCGAAGAGCTGCTTCTGGGCGACGGGATGATAGATCCTGTTCAGCACGAAATCCGCGGGGACCAGGAGCAGCGGCACAGCCACCAGGATGGCGAGTATGGTGACGGGCAGGCGGGGGGTACGGCGCATCCATCCCAGGAATGCCCCGGGGCGCTGAAGGACCTCGGGCAGCCCTCTGGCTCCTTCAGACAGTCGTTGGATGAAGTCTCTGATCATAGGTGCCGGGGTCTAGGCGGAAATGGCGGCATTCCCGCAGGGGACACTGTGTTTGACCTTTTCTTTACCGATGCCGGTCCCGGTCCCGGCGGTTATCCTCCCGTCAGGATGTGCGCCGTTGCAGGACCGGTCTAACCACATTTGCCGGCTGCAATATACCACATTGTCCCGGGGTCGGAGCGTGAATTGTGACGTATCTGAGTTTTTGCCGGGATCATCGCTACTCCCGCTCAGGTCACGGTGCCACTGTTACCACCACAGTCCCCCTCTTGTGCCCCTTCTCGGCGTAGCTGTGGGCCTCGACCATCTGTTCCAGGGTGTAGCTCCTGTCTATGACCGTCCTCAAGTGCCCCGCCTCAGCCAGTTCCTTGAGGAAGACCAGGTCTTCCTTCCTCTCGGTGGCCACCGCGCATATCACCTTCCTGCCGCCCGTCACGGACGTCCACAGCATCCGGAGGATCTGCCGGATGGCAAAGACCGTCAGAAGGTAGCGGCCGTCGGGCTTCAGCGAGCCCCGGCAGCCTGAAAAGGTCGTCTTGCCCACCGTGTCGAAGATGATGTCGTAGACGTCGCCGCCCCTGGTGAAGTCCTCCCTTGTGTAATCCATGACCCGGTCGGCTCCCAGGGACCTCACCATCTCCAGGTTGGCGGTGCTGCAGACCCCCGTGACGTGGGCGCCGAAGTGCCTGGCAATCTGCACCGCGGCCGTCCCCACCCCTCCGGAGGCGCCGTAGATGAGCACCTTCTGCCCGCTCCGGATATTTCCCTTTTCCCTGAGGAAGAACAGGGCTGACAGGGCCCCGTGGGGGATGGCGGCGGCCTCCTCGTAGGTCATGCCGGCCGGTATCAGGGCCAGCGCACCGTTTTCCGATCGGCAGGCGTACTCGGCGTAGGCGCCAAGCCGGCTGCTGTCCATCCCGAAAACCCTGTCGCCCGGGGCAAATCGCGTCACGTCCCTGCCGACGGCCTCGACGTCGCCGGCCACCTCGGCCCCCGGGATGGTTCGCCGCGGTCCCAGGAGACCCAGCGCCACGCGGGTGGGGATCCAGAACGTGGCCGGGACCTTGAAGCCCCGGATCCTGTAGTCCCCCGCCGAAACAGTCGTCGCACGGACCCTGATGAGCACTTCCCCTGCCCCGGGGACGGGTTTGTCCACCTCCCTGAGCTGAAGAACGTCCGGCGGACCATATCTGGTGTACACGATGGCCTTCATAAACCCTCCCCTACGCTTGTTTTCCTGGCCGGTTTCCGTATCGCCCGAGGCAACGTGACCCGTACCATATCAAGTATTCAGCAAATCCGGCGGCCGTCAACGGGAGGAGCCCCCCGGTGGAGATTTTGCTCTGACACCCTTGTAATTGGGAGGTGATCCCGGGGTACCCTGTTTTCCTCTTCGCAGTCTTTCAATTTTGAGGTCAGGAAGATTATAAGGAGGGATGGAGCTTCTTTACCTGGCCATCGTCGCGTTCCTCGCCGGCTTCACCCAGGGATTGTCCGGGTTCGGGTCCGTCCTGGTCTCCCTGCCCCTGGTGGTCCTTTTCTGGGACATCACGACGGCGGTCCCCCTGGTGAGCCTGCTGGCCCTCTGCATCACCACGACCCTCACGGTGCAGCTGCGGCAGCACGTCCGGTGGGAGCGGATCCTCCCGCTGCTCATCGCCGCCGTGCCCGGAATGGCTGTGGGCACGCTCCTGCTAAAGCGCGTCCGGGCGGCTTACCTGGAGTTGCTCATCGGGCTGCTTCTGACCTCCTTTTCTGTCTACCTTTTCTCGTCGAAGCCCCGCCAGAGGGAGCTGGCCGCCGGATGGAAATGGGTCGCCGGTTTTGCTTCGGGCATCCTGGGGGGAAGCATCGGCGCCAACGGGCCGCCGGTGATCATCTACACCTCCATGCAGCCGTGGGACAAGAACCCCGTCAAGTCCACCCTGGTCGGTTACTTCCTGGTGGCGGGAGTGGGGATCAGCTCCATCCACGCGTCCTTCGGCCTGATAACGCTCGAGGTCCTCGATCTCTTCACCGTGGGTTTCCTGCGGGTCATGGCCGGGGTCATCACCGGCTAGCA
>CP070682.1:1885135-1897706 GCA_020352595.1 bacterium
CCGTCAGGTCAGCCGCCTCCACAGCCTTCTCCGCGCGGGAAAAGACGGCTTTCAGGAGGCTGCCGAAGATGACCAGCGCCGGGACCAGCTGCGCGAGGACGATGAGCCCGACGAAACCGAAGAAAAGCCACGTCAGGACGCTGATCCCACCAGGTCCGGACGCAGCGGGGGAGTCCGCGAAGGCCACCGTCCCCATGAGAAGGCACGGAACCAGCGTGGCGGTGACCTTTCTCCTCAAAGCCAGGAATCTGGAAAGATCGTACTTCATGGCGTCAACCTCCTCCCTTTGGACACTCCCGAACTTCCGGCAAGGGGAGCGTCACGTCTCTATGACCCAGGAAACAGCATAAGTCGTACCAGAAGGGCCCCGGCAAGCCACAATTTTCCAACCTACTGATAAATAAAGAGAATTTTTTCGCCCAACGCCCTTTTGCTGACTGTTTTCATAGGTGATCTGTATGAAAAAAACATACTTTTACCCTTCCCCCCTGAAAGGGGCTCCTCCATGGTCCTGGAAAAAAAGCATTATGTTCCAACAAGTTACATTCCTGATGAGGCTGAATGAAATTTATATGCGCCGGCCGTGGCCCTTCCCTTGCAGATCGTTCCCGCGGGTCCGCCGTGCCTCTGGAGGCGGGTCCGCTCAGGAAAGGAGGTGGAAAGGTGGTTTCCAGGATCCTCTCCTGCACGGTGTCGGGCCTGCAGGCCGTTCCCGTGCACGTGGAGCTGGACATCGCGGGGGGATTGCCGGGACTGACCATCGTCGGTCTCGGCGACACCGCCGTGCGCGAGAGCAGGGAGAGGGTCCTGGCGGCCCTCAGGAATTCCGGGTACGACCTGCCTCCTGCCAGGGTCACCGTGAACCTCGCGCCTGCGGACCTCAGGAAAGAGGGGAGCCGCTTCGACCTCCCCATCGCGCTGGGCATCCTCGCGGCCCTCAGGGCGTTCCCGCCCGGAGCGCTGGACGGCTACCTCGTCATGGGTGAACTCTCCCTCACGGGGGAGGTGGTGGGCCGGGAGCCGGCCTTCCCGGCCGCGCTGCTGGCGAGAAGATGCGGTGTCGGCGGGATGATCCTGCCCTGGGAGATGGCCGCCGAGGCGTCCCTGGTGGAGGGCGCGTGCCCCCTTCCTGCCAGGAGGCTTTCGGAGGTGACGGAGTTTCTCAGGGGACGTGCAAGGATGGAGAGGGCCCGGCCCCTTCCCGTCCGGAAACCGGACAAAGGGGCCGATATCATGGAGGTCTGCGGTCAGGAGATGGCCAAAAGGGCCCTGATCATTGCCGCCGCCGGGGGGCACAACATCCTGCTGGTGGGACCTCCCGGATCCGGCAAGACCATGCTGGCCAGCAGGCTCCCGGGCATCCTTCCTCCCCTCGGGCCGGAGGAGTCCATGGAAGTGACGGCCATCCACAGCATCGCGGGCCTCCTGTCGCCGGCCGAAGGGATGATCACCACGCCGCCCTTCCGATCCCCGCACCACACCATCTCCCATGCCGGGCTGGCGGGCGGAGGCAGCAGTCCGAGACCCGGAGAGGTGACCCTCGCCCACCGCGGCGTCCTTTTCCTCGACGAGATGTCCGAGTTCCGGAGGGCTTCCCTGGAGACCCTCAGGCAGCCGCTGGAGAGCGGGAAGATCACCATCTCCCGGGCGGCCAGGTCCGTCAGTTATCCTGCGGATTTCCTCCTGGCCGGTACCGCCAACCCCTGCCCCTGCGGATATCTCGGACATGACACGAGGCCGTGCTCCTGTCCGCCTTCGGCCATCGCGCGATACGGCCGAAGGATATCGGGGCCCCTGATGGACAGGATCGACCTGGTGGTGAGGCTCAGGGCCCTGGGGCCGGAGGTGCTGGCATCAGGTCCGGGAGGAGAGAGCTCGGAAGGGCTCAGGGATCGGGTGCTGCTGTGCAGAAAGGCCCAGACGGAGCGCGCGGCCGGGGGGACCGGGCTCAACGCCCGCCTCTCACCGGCACGGCTCAGCGAACTGTGCCCCCTGGGCCGGGAGCACAGGAACCTCATGGAGGGGGCCATGAAGAACCTCGGACTCACCGCGCGGGGCTACCACCGGATCCTGCGGGTGGCCCTCACCATCGCCGACCTGGAGGGGGAAACACGTCCCAGCCCCGAGCACCTTGCCGAGGCACTCCAGTACCGGCCGGTGATGGAGGGGCCAGTTTCTGGTGTCTAGTGTCTGGTGTCCGGCGGGGCCAGAACTCAGAACACAGGAGAAGATAAGGACCCGTCCCGCGTAGGACGCGGAGGAACGAAGCGGGAGATCAGGACAAGGATGGGGATTTTTCCTCGGCTTGTGAGCGATATCGTCCGTGATGCTTACAGGGGATCCCCTTGCGAGCCGGTAACCGGTCTTCGTATGCGGTCCTGGGCGGGAGGCGCAGCCCGCAGGCGAACCGGGTCTGCGGCCCTCCGCGTTCCCCGCGGTGTGCTGGTGCGTCGGCTCCTACCGCTCTTCGAGAATCGCTTCTACAGTCATCGGCATTCCATCCCGGACAAGTTCGATCCTGACTCCATCTCCCGCTTGGGACTCTTTCAGGATGTCGGAAAATTCCCTGAGTCTGCGGACCGGTCTTCCATTCATGGCCCTGATCACGTCACCGGCCCTGAGCCCCGCCCTCTCGGCCGGGGAGCCCGGCACCGTCCCGTCCAGGCGCACCCCCTCCCCCTCGAAGGCGAAATCCGGCACCGTCCCCAGGGACACTTTCCTGCGTCCCTCGCTCCGTGTTTCCGTGTCGCCGTGTCTCCGTGTCCTGGGGCCAGTGAGGGGCTCTTCCCTGCCGGCGAGATATCCGATGGCCTCCTTCGCCACCGCCGCCACCTTGACCAGACCGGGGGCGTCGATGAGCTCCACCGTGTCCGAGGGCTTGTGGTAGTCCAGATGCGCTCCGGCGAAGAGCTGCACTGCCGGAACGCCGGCATCGATGAAGCTGACCTGGTCGCTGGCGTCCAGTTCCTGGCTCACCATCTGGACCTCGACGCCGGCCACGTAGCCGGCACCCCGGAAGATGTGCACCCACTCCTCGGCCGAGGAGCCTCCGATAAGGAGCAGTTTGCCGTCGCCGAGACGTCCCACGGTGTCCAGGTTGACCATTCCCATGATGCCCTCCGTGGGATGGGCGCCGGGGCCGCTGACGTACTTCAGGGAGCCCCTCCGCCCCTGCTCCTCCCCCGTGAAGGCCGCGAAGACGAGGGACCTTCCCGGCCCCTCCCCCTGCGCCAGGACGCGCGCGAGTTCCAGCATGACGGCGACTCCGCTGGCGTTGTCGTCCGCGCCGGGGTGGATCCGGCCCGAGTTGATGGGAAGGGCCCCCTCGCCCCCCGTGCCCAGGTGGTCGTAGTGGGCACCGACGACAACGCTCTGGCCCGCCCAGCCGGACCGGGATCCGGGCAGGACAGCCACGACGTTCCGGTAGGTGACCGCCTCCGGACCCTCACCCTCTGTCCAGGTCGTGAACCAGCCGCCGTCCTCCCCTCCGGGCTGCAGACCCGCCTCCCGGAACTGCCCGGCGATGTGGTCGGCGGCCCTGCGGGCCCCCTCGGAACCGGCACGGCGCCCTTCCAGTTCCGGTCCGGCCAGGACCCGGATGTCCCGGAGCATCCTTTCGGCGGAAAAGGGGATGGGCCTTTCCACCACAGGCTGCCTTGGGGGCAGTTCTCCCATGGGCACCCCGCCGGCCTCCCTGCCCTCGAGGATGCGCGTCAGCGGGGAATCCACCACGGGCCACCGGCCCTTGAGGACGTTCTCCGGCTCGTCCCCTGCAAAGGCCAGATAACTGTACTTGTGGTAGTGGGGCAGCTTTCGCGCGAGGCCCGGGTGCGACGCCGGGTTGTCGTCGGCGATCCACAGCACCGCGAGGTCGGCATTGCCGGGATGTCTGCCCGCCATGACCACCGCGCCTTCTGCCCTGGCCAGGCGGGTCGGGACCTGGGCGACGAGATCCACCGTCCCGGGCCCCGCCTTTACCTCGACCCCGTACGGGGAGAAGGCCGGCAGGATCTTCTCAAGCATCCGGTTCTCCCAGCCCAGGACCCACAGGGACGCGTCCGCCGGGACGGATGGGAGGTCCGTGTCCAGGACCACCCGGACGGCGCCCGGCCCCGCCCTGCTGAGGAACTGAGCCAGTCCCCTGTAGGACTCGAGAAGGGCCGGGGCTGCCCCTGAAGGCAGGACCACCAGCGCTTTCTCCGCCCCGAAGGCCATGGTCAGGGCGGGCGGTGTCTCCCGGCGGTCCAGGCGCCGGAAAAGATCGAACTGCGGATCCACGTCCACCCGCAGCGGCCGTCCCTGCACATTGAGAACGAAGGTCTGCTCCTTGCGCGTCATCTCCAGGACGGCGGGATGCGCCGCCCCCTTGCCCCGGACCGTCACGGCCACGGGGACACGGAGTCGATACGGTTGCCCCTCCTGCAGCTGCCGCAGCTCCAGTGTGAGCTCTCCTCCCTCCTCACCCACGGGCGAGAAGCCGGTCCTTCCCAGCGCGAGGGCGGGCGCTCCCGTCCTGGTGACCCACTGCCGGAAAAAGGGCCCGAGGTCCTGCTGCGAAACCGCCTCGAAAGCCCGCCTCAGGTCCTGGAAATCGGCTGTCCGGTAGAGGTTGTCCGCGAAGAACCTCCGCAGCCCCTGCCGGAACGGCTCGTCGCCCATCTTCAGGCGCAGCATGTGAAACAGCATGAGCGTCTTGCCGTAGCCCACCGCCTCCGTGACCGACCCGTGGCGGGAGCGGAACTCGGTCAGGGGGATGTCCCTGCCCTGCAGGACGTAGTCGGCGTACTTCTGGAGGGTTTCCTGGCGGTGCTGGGCCCCCAGCCCTTTCTGCTCCTTGATCAGGTGGTCGGAGAGGTACGCGGTCAGGCCCTCCCCCCAGTTGCCTGTGCCGTAGTCGATGAAGACGCTGTTGCCCCACCAGTTGTGCAGGATCTCGTGGGGATAGGAGGACTCGATGATGAAGGGGAAGCGGATGACGCGGGGGCCGAGGAGGGTGAAGGACGGCATGCCGTATCCCGTCTCCCAGAAGTTCTCCACCAGCGCGAACTTGCCGTAGGGATACGACCCGATGAGGCTCTCGTACATGGCGATGTATTCGCCGGTTGCTTCGAGGTACTTCGAGGCCAGGTCCGCATCGTCTTCGCGGAGGAAAACCATGGCCCTGACATCCCCCGCGTCCCTGGAGTATTCCGTGTACCTGCCCGCCACCAGCCAGATGCCGTCCTGGGGGCTTTCGCAGACCCAGCGGACCACTGTGCCGTCGCCGCTCCTCGTGTGCCCGGCCCTGGTCCCCTGGCTCACGGCATCCCAGCCCGGAGGCAGGCGGACCGTGAGTTCGAAGGTGATGCCCCCCTCGGCGGGCACCCGCGGGTACCACCCCGAACCCGCGTCCAGGTAGACGCCCTCCGGCCCGATGCTCCCCACGGTCTCCTTCTGGCCCCGGGCGTACTCCTGCCCCACCTGCTGGAGGGGGTGGCGGATGACGCCGCCATAGCGGACCTCGAAGACCCGCCCCGAGGGGGCAAGAGGAGCGAGATAGTTGCCCGCGAAGCGTCCCGTCTCAACGTGCTCCATCGGGGACCCGTCCGGGTGGGAAACGGGATCCATCCCTCCGTGCAGGGTGAACGGCGCGCGGCCATTAACCCCGGGCGCGGTGTCCTCCGGCAGTGTGACCAGGTCCGTGGCCTTAACGCGGTGCTCGTCCGGATACAGCGTGACGTCCAGCCGGTGGTGGACAGCGGCGCGGGCCGGGGCCGGCCAGGAAACCAATACCAGAGACAGGACACAGGCAGCTTGTAACACTGAAGACATGGCTGTCCTCATGGGATGTCGGGCCCGGGAATCTCAAATCTCACATCTCAAATCTCAGGGGAAGCGATGACAACCGGCATCCTGTTCTGAGATCTGAGATCTGAGATCATCAATCCACCCAGTCGGCAATGAATATGTTGAACTCTCCCGGTTCCTTCGCGTTGCGGCTAGAACACCAGACCAGCTTTTTGCCGTCTCTGGAGAACATGGGGAAGCTGTCGAACCTGGCTCCGTAGGTCACCCGCTCCAGGCCCGTGCCGTCCCGGTTTATCAGGTAGAGGGAAAAGGTGCGGCCCTGCTCGTCGTGCCTGTTGGAGGAATAGATGATGCGCCTGCCGTCGGGGTGCATGAAGGGGGACCAGTTGGCGTTGCCGTCCGTGGTGACCTGCTGCCGGCCGGAACCGTCCGCGTTCATGACGAAGATCTCCGCTTTCCTGGGCCTCATGAGATCGTCCCGCAGAAGTCCGCGGTAGTCCTCGAGTTCCTGGGCCGTGTCCGGGTAGTGGCTCCTGTACACGATGTGCCTGCCGTCCCACGAGAAGAACGGGCCGCCGTCGAAGCCCTCCCTGTCGGTGAGCCTGGTCACCCCGCTGCCGTCCGCGTTCATCAGGTAGAGATCCAGATCCCCGTCCCTCACCGAGGTGAAGACGATCTTCCTGCCGTCAGGGGAGACGGCGGCCTCGGCATCGTACCCGGCGGTGGAGGTCAGGCGCGTGAGGGCCTGCCCCCGGGTGTCGGCGAGGAAGATGTCGTAGGAGGGGTACAGGGCCCAGACGTAACCGCGGGACCTGTCGGGCGCGGGCGGGCACTCGTCCCCGCCGAGGTGGGTCGAGGCATAGAGGAACCGGCTCCCGTCCGGGAACAGGAAGGAGCAGGTGGTTCGTCCCTTTCCCGTGGAAAGCAGACGCACGTCGGTGCCGTCCACGTTCATCATGTAGATCTGGTCGCACTCGTGGGGAGGCCGGGTGGACTGGAAGATGATCTTCGAGCTGTCCGCGGAGAAGTAGGCCTCCGCGTTCTGCCCTCCGAAGGTGAGCTGCCGCGTCCCCGAAAGGTGCCTCTCGGGGGGTTCGGAGAGGGGCTGTTCCCCCAAGGGGAATGCAGCGGCGGGGAACAGGGTGAGAACGATGGCGACTGCAAGGGTCCTCATCATGACAGGCTGCCTCCTGCTCTCCGGCTTTCACAGCCGTGGCGAGGAATCCTTCTCCCATATTACCACCCGTGAGGGGAGTGGCGGGATTCAGAGAGGAAAAGGGATATAACGGCGGGCGGGACCTGATGGCCCCGGGGAGCCCTAGGTGACGAGGATCTCGAGTTCTTTCTGCAGGCCCTCCATGCGCCTGTTGAGCTCGTCGATGACCTCCTGGAGGCCGTGGACCGCGACGCGGTTCTTTTCGATGACGCCCCCGAGGTCCTCGGTCATCTTGAGCACCTTGGATCCGTTCACCAGCTGGATCTCGGTGGACTCCGATATGCCCCGCACCGTCTCCGATATGCGGGTCAGGTCCTTGTTGATCTGCTGACTGGTCACCGTCTGCTCTTCCGTGCTCGTCTTTACCTTCTGGGCCACCTGCCGGATCACTTTGGACATCTCGATGAGCTTGCGGCTTGCCTCTGCCTGCTGCTCGCTGACACCCCGGATGTTGCCGACGGACTGGGTGAGATGCTCCGTGGTCTGAAGCACCCTGTTACTGGTGTTGGCCTGCTCGGATGTCGTCTGTGCGATCTCCTCGACCCTCGTGGACACCTCAAGGGTCCTCTCCATGATCCCCTCAAGGGAGGAGGTGACCTTTTCCACGAGGGAGACCCCATCGTCGACCTTCCTGTTGGACACCTCGACAGCCTCGCTGGTCCCGGCAACCTCCTGCCTGAGCCCCTCGATGACCTGGGCGATCCTGTTCGTCTGCGCCTTGGTGCTCTGGGCGAGCTCGTTGATCTCATCGGCCACCACGCCGAACCCCTTTCCCTGGGCTCCCGCCTGAGCCGCGATGATGGCGGCGTTGAGCGCCAGGAGGTTGGTCTTGCCCGTGATGTCCGTGATGAACTTCAGGATCTCGTCGATCTCCTCGATGCGCTCGGAGACGAGGGCGATCATCTGGCTCACCTGAGCCGAACTCTCCTTGATGCCCATCATCCCCTGCATGGCGCCCTTGGAAAGGGAGGCCCCCTCTTCGGCGACATGGGTCATCTGGACGGCATCCTGGGCGGTGCTCTCCGCGTTGCCGCGCACCTGGACGATGCTGGCGCTCATCTCGTTCATGGCGCTGGCGGTCTCGTCCGAGGCCTTGGAAAGGTTCTGGAGGTTCTGGCTTATCTCCCCGATGGACGCCGAGAGGTCCTCGATGGCCTGGTTGGATTCGTTGACGGATTGGAAGAGGGACTCGGCCATGGTGGAAACCTCCTCGATGGATGCTCCCATTTCCATGATGCTGGAAAAGCTGTCGTTGGCGGAGTTCTCAAGGACGTGGATGCCCTCCGTGACCTCCTCGATCATCTTCTTGTTGCTGTGAACCGAGTCCATGGTCTCCGACGCCAGGCCGGCCTGCTGTTCGGACCCCTCGAGCACGTCGTTGTACACCTGCGTTATCCGCACGTTGGCCTGGGAGATGGCTTCCGAGGAGTGATCCACACGCCTGATGATGGATCCGAGACGCTCGAATGTGGCGTTGAGGTTCAAGGCCAGGTCCAGGAACTCGTCCCTCGTGGGCACCTGCACCCTGGTCGCCAGGTTCCCTTCCCCCACTTTCTGAAGCACGCCGAGGATGGTCTTGATGTGCCGCAGCAGGAAGATGACCATCAGGTGAAGGAGCACCACCCCCGCCGCCGAGGCCACAGCGAACTGCCAGATGAGGCTTCTTGTGACCCGGCTCATCTCTCCGGTGATGAGGCTTTGGTCCATGCCCACCCTGGCCGTTCCCACGGCCCCGAACAGGATGGGCACAGCCACCTCGAGGACGTCGCCCACCCCCTCGAGCCTGAAGCGGGCCACATTGAACTCCTCTTCCCCCTTGAGAGGGTTCATCCCGAGGAGGTTCTGGAGGTTCTGGGAGAAACCTTCCTCGAAGGTGCCGGCGACGATGTCGCCCTTTGCGTCCTGCACGAAAAGGTACACGACCCCCCGGACATCCTTGTAGTTCTCCATGAACGTCTGGACCGAGCCCACGTCGCCGCTCACGAGATTGGCCTCGGAAGACCGGGCGATGGAAAGAGCCAGAGCCTTGGCCTTGCTCTCGAACTCGAGGTTCATCACGGCGTTGAAACGGTTGCGGATGAAAAGGATGTTGACCACGGCCAGACAGACCATGACCAGAAGGACAAAGGAGGTGATCTTCCAGCCTATCTTGACCCGGAAGCCCGAACCGCGTGCGCTGGCCGGAGCGTCGGGGGAGGTATGGGATGCGGCTGCGCTGCCGCTGTCAGGATCTTCCGCCGGGCTCCTGGGCGGCGATATTCCGGAAGTTCCGCTCACCATCTCCCTCCTGTGACAGCATCAGATGGTTTCAAATTTGAAATGAATAATCGTACATATCAGACGGCCAGGCGATAATCAACTGGCGGCCGCTGCCCGATTATATCATCGCCGCCGCAAAGGTTGACGAAAAAAGCTTGACGGGGAGCTTCACCGACGTCCGGTGTATCACCTTTTCCGGTGGCGTGAGAACTTTTTGGAGAATTCGTTTACCGACCTGTAGGCGGAGGGGCTGGACTCGGCCGAGAACTCCTCGAGCAGCCTCTTCTGTTTTCTGGAGAGTTTGGAGGGGATCTCCACCTTCACCCGGATGTACTGGTCGCCCCTGCCGGATCCCCGAAGCCTGGGAACGCCCTTCCCCTTGAAATGGAACAGCTGTCCCGGCTGCGTGCCCGGCGGCACCTTCAGTTCCAGGGGCCCCTCCAGGGATGGGACCTCCACGATGCCGCCGCCCGCCGCCACCTCCATCCGTATGGGGACCTCGCAAAGGATGTCGTCACCCTCACGCACGAAGAACTGATGCTTCCTGACGTCTATCTGGACGAAAAGGTCCCCCTTGGCGCCTCCGGCCAGTCCCCCGTCTCCCTCGCCCCTGATCCTCAGCCTCGTGCCGTCGCTGACGCCAGCCGGCACCTGTACGGTCAGGCTGCGCTCCTGCTTCCTCCTGCCCTCACCGCGACAGTGCGAGCACGGGTCCTCGATGATCTTTCCCTGGCCTCCGCAGTTGGGGCAGGTACGGGCCATGGTGAAGAAGGCCTGCTGATACCTGATCTCTCCCATCCCGTCGCAGACCTTGCACTGCACCGGCTTGTGACCTGGCTCGACGCCGTCCCCGAGGCAGTGATCGCACTCGACGAGCTGGGCGTAGTGGACCTGCTTCTGGACACCGAAAACAGACTCCTCGAAGGTGATCTCCAGTCTGTACCTCAGATCATCCCCGCGGACGCCCCTCTGCCGGCGGCCGGTGCGGCCCATCCCGAAAAAGTCCTGGAAGATGTCGGAGAAGACATCGGCGAAGGAAGTGCCGAAATCGAACCCGCCCGGAAAGCCGCCGTTGCCCGCAAGGCCGGCGTGCCCGAACTGGTCGTACAGGCTTCGCTTCTGATCGTCGGAAAGGACCGAGTAGGCTTCGCTGAGTTCCTTGAACCTGTCCTCGGCTTCCTTGTTGTCCGGATTCCTGTCCGGGTGGTACCGAATGGCAAGCCTGCGGTAGGCCTTCTTGATCTCTTCGGGCGTCGATGTGCGATCCACCTGAAGGACCTCGTAGTAGTCCCTCTTGTCGGCCATCCGCTAGCTCTCTCCCTCATCGCTGTTTCCGGCCGTCTGCCCCGCAACCTGGACCATGGAGTGCCTCAGGACCTTGCCCTTCAGCCTGTAGCCCTTCTGCAGCTCCGCCATCACGGTCCCTTCCTCGTGGCGGCCCGGGGGCAGGACACCGACAGCCTCGTGAAGCTCCGGATCAAAGGGGCTGCCCAGAGCCTCCACGGGCTCCAGACCGCAGGATCGCAGGACCGAGTGAAGCTGGTTGGCCACCATGCGGACACCTTCAAGGATGCTGCCCACCCTCCCCGGGTCCAGCGCCGCGGAAAGGGCCCTTTCCAGGTTGTCGAGGATGGGAAGAAGATCCGCGATGAGCTTCTCGTTGGCGTAGCAGACGATCTCCTCCCTCTCCTTCTCCACTCGTTTACGGTAATTGTCGAAGTCCGCTGCGAGCCTCAGATAGCGGTCCTTCAGGTCGGCCACCTCGCCCTTGAGGGCATCGTAGGCCTGCCTCGGAAGGGTCACCAGCTCCTCAACGGGCTCCTCCGGCGGCTGACCGCCGTACCCTTCCTTTTCCACGCGGACCTCCACGGGGACCGGCCCCTCTTCGGCCGTCTTCTTCTTTCGGGAATCGCTCAAGTAACAACCTCCTGCCGGAGACCGGCGGGGATCTCCCGGCGGCCACCTATTCCTCAGTGCTGGAAAGGCTCTCGCTCAAAGCCTCAGCGGTGGAACTTACGAGGGGGATGACCGACGAATAGTCCATGCGCGTCGGCCCGATGACACCCACGGCGCCCAGAGGGCCGCTGCGGCGCCCGTAAGTCGAGACCACCATGCTCATTCCTCTCAACTCCTCCAGACCGCTCTCCGATCCGATGAGGACCGTCATGTCCCTGGCCTTGATGGTCTCATCGAGGAGGGTCACGAGCACTCTCTTCTCGTCAAAGGTCCTGAAAACGGCCCTCATGCCCTCCAGGTTGGTCATGAACTCGGGCATCTCGAGGAACCTTGCGCCTCCCTCCAGGTAGACATCCATGCCTTCAGGCTCGTCGAACAGCCCGCTGCTGAGCCTCAGGGCCGCTTTCACCCAGCGATCGAAGTTCTCCAGGTCCCGCTCAAGGTCCCTTTCGATCCTCCGCTTCATCTCGCTCAGGCCCATCCCGGAGAACCGGTGGTTCAGGTAGGAAGACATCCGGTCCAGGGCTTCCTGGCTGAAATCTTCCGCCATGCGCACCATCTTGTTGGTGGTCACGCCCGAAACCGAGACCAGGACGGCCAGGATCATCTGCCTGTTGATGCGGACGAAGGTGATCCGTTTAAACAGCCTCCGCCGGCGGCTGGGCGGGAGCACGACGCCCGCGTAATGCGACAGGTCGGACAGGACGCGGGACGTCCACCGCAGAAAATCGTCAACGCCGCCCGAGAACCCCTCCAGGGCAGACCGGACTCTCTCGTTCTGGGAACCGAGCATCCTGCGCTCGGAGCCCAGGAGGGCGTTGACGTAATACCGGTAAGCCTTTTCTGTGGGGATCCGTCCCGCGGAGGTGTGGGGCTGGCTCAGAAACTCTTCACCCTCCAGATCGGCAAGGACGTTCCTCACCGTGGCGGGGCTCAGTTCCAGCCCGTAGCTCTCTACCAGGTTCCTGGAACCCACAGGCTCCGCGGTCCTGATGTGGACACTGATGAGAGCCATGAGGATCTGATGGTGTCGGTCGGATTTCAGCTCTGTCTTCACGTACTGCCCCTTCCCCGGAGGCATGCTCGAAACCGTCCCTGCCGGGGATCCGGAAACAACGGCCGGGCACCGGCCCTTTGCTGGTGTGTAAGATAACCAGAGAACGCTTTTCAGGCAAGCCCCGTGCGGACGCCGAGCCCCGGGAGGAAATTTCAGATTCCAGATTCCAAGTTTCAAAGGGAGACCGATGTGTCGCCTAGAGACACCCATGGCTGCTGCGGTTTATCTGAAGTCTGAAATTTGAAAAGTGGGTTCATCCGGCTAATGCGTACCTGAACGGTGTCGCCCCGATATGA
>CP070682.1:1897806-1905791 GCA_020352595.1 bacterium
CCTGGACCTGGAGGCCGCCCAGGGGGAAGATCCCGGGTGAAGGTCCAGATCCTGGGCATCGGCAGGATCAGGGAGGCCTTTTACAGAGAGGCCGTGGAACATTACCTGGTGCGGATCAGGCGATACGTGCCCATCGAGTTGAAGGAGACCGCCAAGGAGCGCACCGGCCGGCCCCAGGACCTGGAGACAGCCTACGCGAAGGTGCGCAGGGACCACGTCAAGGCCGGTATGCCCGTGGCCCTGGATAAAGGGGGGAAGGCCGTTTCCTCCGAGGAACTGGCCGCGTGGCTTGAAAAAGCCATGCTCGACGGGCTGGATATTGTGAGTTTCGTCATCGGCGGACCCCACGGCCTGGCCCCTTCGGCGCTGAAGGATTCGCGGCAGGTCCTGTCCCTTTCGGCCCTGACCCTGCCGCACCAGATGGCCCGGCTCGTCCTGGCGGAACAGATTTACAGGGCCCTGAGCATTATCAGGGGGGAGCCTTATCACAAGTAGAAGCAACCCTCCGGGGGATCCATTGCACCCGGGCAGCGGCCACAGTGCCTTTGATGAGGGAAACATCGTATGAGGCAGGACAGGTTGGAGAAGTACAGGAAGATGCTCCTTGAGATGAGGCAGGAGTACCAGGCGGAACTGCAGAAGGTCAGTAACGAGGAAAAGAACAGGGACAGGACGGAGGCCAAGGACTCTGTGGACCAGGCGGACTCGAACTACTCCGTTGACTACCAGATGGCGCGTACCGAGAAGATCAACCGTGGCATCAAGGAGGTCGACGAGGCCCTCAACAGGATACGCAACGGGGAGTACGGAGTGTGCCAGGTCTGCGGCGACGAGATCCCTGAAGGTCGCCTTCAGGTGCGGCCCAATGCGCTGTACTGCGCGCAGTGCAAGGAAGACCTTGAAAAGAGAGGTGAGATCAAGTGAGCCGGATCGCGACAATCATCCTCCTGGCGGTGGTCATCGCCTTTTCCTACTTCGCCTTCTACAACCAGGGGGGGATGACGCTGAATTTCTGGAAGGGGAAGGTCGTCGAACTTCCCGTGGCGGGTGTGGTTCTCCTGTCCATGGCTCTCGGGGCCGCCCTGATCCTCCTGATGTTCACCATCCGGGGCATCGGCAGGACCTACGACCAGATCCAGCTCGGGTTCAAGATAAGACGCCGCATCAAGGCTGAGGAGCTCTACAACCGGGGCGTGGACAGTCATCTTTCGGGCAAGATGCAGCAGGCGGTTAACCTCCTCGAGGAGGCCGTCTCCAAGGATCCGGAGTTTCTCCTCCCCTTCTTCAGGCTGGGGACGGTCTATCTGGCACTGGGCGAGGTGGAGAAGGCGCTTCAGCTTCACCAGCAGGCTCTGGAAGCCCACCCGGGAAACCTCCGGGTGCTCCTGCTGCTGGTGGACGACTACATGGCAACCGGACAGCTCAACGAGGCCGCCGGCGTACTCAGGCAGATCATCTCCAAGGACGACACCAACAGGACGGCGCTCAAGACCCTGCGCGACATCCAGGAAAGACAGGGTGAATGGGAAGGGGCCACAGAAACCCAGCGCAAACTCATGAAGGCCGCCGGCCGGGACGGGGACTCCCTCCAGCACCTCAGGGGCCTTCGTTATCAATGGGCGCTGCAGATGATGGAGAAAGGGGACAACGACAAGGCGGTGAAGACCTTCAAGGAGATCCTGAAGGAGTCCCCGGATTTCATCGCTGCCACGGTGTCCCTGGGGGAAGTGAACCTCAAGACCGGCAAGGTCGAGGAGGGGATCAGGACGCTCATCGAAGGATACAGGCGTCACCAGAACCCCGTGTTCCTCCAGGTCATGGAGGACAGGCTCATCAGCAGGGAGAACCCCCGCAAGCTCATCGAGACCTTCAGGGAACTCCTGGGCAGTTCACCAGACGACGTTTTCCTCAGCCTCTTTTACGGCAAGATCTGCCTTCGGCTGGAGATGATCGACGAGGCCTACGAGGCTCTCAAGAAGGTGGAATCGACCGGATACGACTCGGCGCTCCTCCACGCGCTGCTGGGAGAAACGAGCGCCAGACGGGAGCGCTTCGGCGAGGCCATCGGGGAGTTTCAGCGCTACCTCGAGATGACCGATGGATCCAGCCCCCGCTTTGTCTGCGAAAACTGCGAGAACAAGTCCGAGGGCTGGTCTCCCAGGTGCGAGTCCTGCGGCCTGTGGAACAGCTACTCCCTCCCGGGTCTTACGGAGCCCTTCCTGAGACCGGCCGTGAGGCCGCTCTACGAGTTCGAGGAATAGGGGGGGCAGGAGGCTCCGGCTTCCGGATGCCAGGGTGCGGATCCCGTAAGCCGGGAAACGGAGGGAGAAACGAAGAACCAGGTGTTTTGGACCGGGACCCGTCATCCGCCCCCTCTCCGCCCTTCGTGCCTGGTTCCTGGTCCCTGGCTCTTAGTTCTGTATTTACCTTCGCACACTCATCCCCACCGGTGCTCCGGGATCTTTTCATCCGGGAGGTCATTTTGAACAAGCGAAAAAGGGTTCCCACCGTGCTCATGGTCCTGGACGGCTGGGGCGTCTCAACGGGGGAGGGGACGGACGCCATCGCCGGTGCGAGGAAGCCGCGCATGGACGACCTCATGTCGCGGTTTCCCCGGACCACCATCGGGGCCTCAGGCAGGGACGTGGGCCTGCCCGAAGGCCAGATCGGGAACTCGGAGGTGGGGCACCTGAACCTCGGAGCGGGGCGCGTCGTCTACCAGGATCTGACCCGCATCAACATGGCCGTGGAGTCCGGCTCCTTTTTTGAAAATCAGGTTTTTCTGGAGGCCTTCCGGGCTGTGAAGGGGGGCTCCGGGCGCCTGCACGTCATGGGCCTCATGTCCGACGGCGGTGTGCACAGCCACATCGAACAGATCAAGGCCCTTGTGACCTTCGCCGCCGGAAGCGGCCTCGGCGCTGTTTTCGTGCACGCTTTCATGGACGGCCGGGACACGCCTCCCAATTCCGGCATCAGGTACATAGGCGAGATGGAGGATCATCTCTCAGCCCTGGGCATCGCCCACCTGGCCACCGTTTCGGGGAGGTTCTACGCCATGGACCGGGACAGCAGGTGGGAACGGCTGGAGAGGGCCTACAAGTGCCTCGTCCGCGGCGAGGGCCTCAGAGCCGCCACCGGCCGCGAGGCGGTGGCCGCAGCCTATCAGAGGGGGGAGACCGATGAGTTCATACAGCCCACGGTGGTGGCCGCTGGAGGTTCACCGGCCGGAAAAATCGGTGACGGCGACGGCGTGATCTTCATGAATTTCAGGGGCGACCGTGCGCGGGAGATCACGAGGGCCCTCAACGACGCTGATTTCGACCACTTCACGAGGGGAACACCCCCGTCCCTGTCCACCTACGTCTGCCTGGCCGAGTACGACGAGACCTTCCCTTACCCCGTGGCTTTCCCGACGGAGGAACTGACGGGCATCCTCGGAGAGGTCATCAGCTCCCGTTCCCTGACGCAGCTGCGCATCGCGGAGACCGAGAAGTACGCCCACGTGACCTTCTTTTTCAACGGGGGGGAGGAGAAGACGTTTCCCGGCGAGGACCGCTGCCTGATACCCTCCCCGAAGGATGTGGCAACCTACGACCTCAAACCGGAGATGAGCGCCGAGGAGGTCACGCAAGAGCTCCTCAGGCGTCTGGATTCGGGGACGTACGATTTCATCCTCGTCAACTACGCCAACCCCGACATGGTGGGGCACACCGGCGTCTACGACGCTGCCGTGACAGCCATCGAAAAGGTGGACGACTGCGTGGGACGGGTAGCCGACAAGGTCCTTGAAATGGGGGGAGCCCTCATCGTCACCTCCGATCACGGCAACGCAGAATCCATGATCGATCCGGACGGCACGCCCCACACGGCGCACACGACCAGGAGGGTGCCCCTGGTCCTCGTAGCCCCCGGCTGCACGGCCGAGTCACCCCGGCTGCGGGAGGGCCGCCTGGCCGATGTGGCGCCGACCATCCTCAAGATCATGGGAGTCCCCCAACCGCGGGAGATGACGGGGGAGCCGCTGTTTTAAACCATCTCCGATGGTTTCATCGGACACGGAGACGCGGGAACGCGGCGACGCGGGGTGATGGGTATAATTCGTTTGTAGGAAAGCTGTTACCGGAAAGGTCACCCGACCTGACCACTGTTATACACCTGCCAACCACCGAACCACAAACACGGATTCCTTCTCGATTTTTTCAGACTCCCTGGTGCTATTTTCCTGTTCTCAAGTCTCCGCGTCTCCGCGTCCCGGGCATCGAGAAATCCCGGCGGCACTGAAATTGCAATTTCAATTGCATGGTTCTGAGAAATATTTGCCGAGGATTTCTCGACGTCCTCTACCCTCCCGTCTGCCTCATCTGCGGCCGCCTCTCGGCCGGCCCTTTCCCCCACTGCTGTCCCCAGTGCGTGGCGAGCATGGAGCCGGTCTGCGGCTGCTGTCCCCTCTGCGGAAAGCCCTTCACGGTGGCGGCCAATGCCCACCTGTGTTCCCGATGCCACGGGGGACGCAGGCCCTACCTCTGGTGCCGGGGTCTTTATCTCTACACGGGGGCCATGGCCCGCGCCCTGGCGGCGCTCAAATTCGGCAGGAGGCTCGCTCTGCTCGCCCCCCTGCGCCGCCGCCTCATGGACGGGTGGGAGGGCCTTGAGCCGAAGCCGGAGGTGGAGCTGGTGGTCCCTGTACCGGCATCCTGGTTCAGGAAGTGGGAACGCGGATTCAACCAGGCGTCGCTGCTGGCCGAGCCGCTGGCCCGTGCTCTGGAGGTGCCCCTGCTGGAGACCGCCCTGGGCAGGCGAGGTTCCAGGACCCAGGTGGGTCTGGGGAGGGCGGACAGGGAACGCAACGCGGCACGGTCATTCCTCCCCGGGAAGGGGATCGGGAAGGTCGCCGGCCGGCGGGTCCTTCTGTTCGACGACGTCTACACCACGGGCGCGACGGTTCAGGCCTGCTCCAGGCTGCTCTCCCGGCAGGGGGCGTCAGTCACGGTCCTGACCCTCGCCAGAAGAGCCCCGGATAACCTGGAGCATCTCGTCGTGGATGCGGCCGTTGGTGGCGAGGACACGTGATCCGTCGAGGCCCAGGGGGCGGCCCGTAAAATCCGTGGTTTTGCCCCCGGCCTCCCTCAGGATCAGAGCCCCGGCGGCGATGTCCCACGGCTTGAGGTTCAGCTCCCAGAACCCGTCCAGCCGTCCCGCCGCCACAAAGCACAGGTCCAGGGCCGCGCTTCCGCACCGGCGGATCCCCTGGGTCCTGACGGCGAACTCGCCGAAATAGCCCAGATTCGTGTCGGTGGTGGCCCTGATGTTGTAGGGAAAGCCGGTCCCCAGGAGGCTGCGGTCGAGCCGGTCCGTACCGGAAACCCTTATGGGGCAGGCGTTGAGGCTGGCACCCTCGCCGAGGACGGACTGGAAGATCTCCTCCGACATGGGGTTGTAGACGACGCCGCATAGGGCCTCGCCCTCGAAGGCCACGGCGATGGAGACGGAAAACACGGGGAACCTGTGGGCGTAGTTTGTGGTGCCGTCCAGCGGGTCGATGATCCACACGTAGCCGCTGGCGCCGTGAAGGTCCAGGTCCTCCTCCCCCAGGATGCCGTGATCGGGATACTTTTGCAGGATCTGGTCCTGGATGAGGTCCTGGGCGGCCCTGTCCACCTCCGTCACGATGTCCACCTCCCCCTTGTAATGGACGCTGAAGTCGGTCTGGAGCCGTTCCTTCAGGAGGGTTCCGGCCGCCCTGGCGATGCGTACCGCATCCTCGAGGAGGTCCGTTTTCAGGATCTGTTGATTGTCCGGGGGAGGCAATGGTATTTAGTTGTCGTCGACAAGTTTCAATTCGTCACTGCCTTTGATGGCGTAGATCTTGATGGTGCTGTTACAATAGGAGCAGAAGATGGCATCACCCGGTCTCTCGTCGCCATCAAGGGTGAGGTCCGCATCGCATACGGGACAACTGTACTCTTTCATGGAGTGATCCTCCCTGGCCATGAGAAATATCAGAGAAAGACGATATCTCAATATCCTGTTCCTGGCAACTGCGGCGGTCGTCTGGCTGCTCATTCCCGCCGGGGAGGGCTGGGCGGCCAAGGCCACGGTTGGCGGTACCACGGGGGCCACCGGACAGACGCGCCACCAGTCCACCGGGGTCCAATCCGGCATGGAGATCCTTCGGAGACGCTATTACCTGGCGTCGGAGGAGGAGAGGCTGACCGTACTCGACGAGATCCGTCAGCTGGGGACTGACGAGGCCCTCGCGTTCAATGTCGATCTGCTCCGTTACCCCGACCTCAAGGTTCGCCGGGAGGCCGTGGACATCCTCAAGAGGTGGGGGCACAGGGGATACCTGGCCGTTTTCGAGGGCATGGATGACCCGGAGATCAACTGGCTGTGCGAATCCATCTTCATGGAGCTCGGACCAAGGGCAGTGCCCTTTCTCCAGGAGATGCTCGATGACGAGAGACCCGCCTACAGAGGGAGGGCCGCCTACCTGTTGGGGGAGATCGGCGACCCCATATCCGTCGGGCAGCTTTTCAACAGGCTCAAGGATCCGGACAGGGAGGTGCGGATCCAGGTGATCCAGGCCCTCTGCAGCCTGGGCGACGAGAGGTCCCTCGAGGGGATCCTGGGCCTCTTCGAGTCCGAGGACGTCGGGCTGGTGGACTTCGTCCTCCAGGCAGCCGAGAAGTTCGGGGCGCGCGCGGCGGCTCCCCTGAGGGCGGCGCTCAAGTCCGGGAGCGAGCGCGTGAGGGCCGGGGCGGCGCTGGCCCTCGGTCGCATCCGTCTTCCGTCCACCCTCCCCGACCTGTTCCAATGCCTCGACGATCCCTCGGTATCCGTCAGGCGGAGCGCGGTGAAGGCCATGGATTCCTTCCATCACGTTTCGGCTGCGGAGGGGCTCTTCCGGGCCCTGAGGGACCCGGATCTGGAGGTTCAGGACTATGCCACCTCAGCCCTTGCCAGGCTGCACCCGGACGTCTTCGACTCATTGATCGAAGCCCTGGGGGACAGAAACCCGAGGGTGCGCAAGAATGCCGTCATCGCCCTCAGGAAGATGGGCGACAGGAAGGCGGTGCCCGTCATCATCAACGCCCTGGAGGACGCGGATCCCAACGTGAGGATGTTCGCGGTGACGGCCCTCATCGAGTTCAAGGATCCGAGGGCCATCAAGCCGCTGATCCTGAGGCTCCAGGTCGAGGACGAGATCGCGTGGCTGGCGTCCTTCGCCTTCATGGAGATCGGCAAAACGGCGGTGGAGGAGCTTCTCAGGGCCACAGGGGACGACACCTTCTGTATGACGAGGGATCTCATCATCCTCCAGATGGGGGACCGGGCCCTGGAGACCCTCCACTCCATGGCGAAGCAGGGGGAGACCACAGTGCGGTACAACGCCATCGCTCTTCTGGGGGAACTGCGGCGCAGCGAGAGCGTTCCCGTCCTGGCCGGCCTGCTCCCGGACCCGGATGCCGGATGGGTGGCCGCCAACGCCCTCGGCAAAATGGGCAAGGAGGGTTGGGGGGCCCTCCGTGACGCGGCTGCGGGATCAGGTGTCGGACGCGACAACGCCCTGGTGGCCATCAGCAAGATCGAGGATCCCCTGCTTTACCTGGATCTGACGGACTGCATGTGCGCGGATGACCGCCCCCTGCGCATGGCTGCGGCCGAGCCCCTGGTCCGGGGGGGAGGCAAGGTGGTGAACCTCGTCGTGGAGCAGATGGCCGGTCTCGAGGGGCTCAAGTTCGCGGACGCCGCGGAGATCCTGTGCCGCATGAAGGACCAGGGCGCCATCGGCCCGCTGACGAAGGTTCTCTTCCCGGAGCCCTGGCAGCCGGCCGTGCTGGATCCCGGCCGCCTCTATGATCTGCGACAGGCCT
Source organism: bacterium (assembly GCA_020352595.1). GTDB lineage: Bacteria > BMS3Abin14 > BMS3Abin14 > BMS3Abin14 > BMS3Abin14. The sequence goes on from CP070682.1 coordinate 1,905,681, forward strand.
ACCTGGCAAAGGGCAGCCTCGATCCCGTCATGGACCGCCTGAGGAAAGAGGCGGGGGGGACCGGTGGAGGTGGAGCACCATGGGAACGGGTCGTACCCTAGTGGAGAACCG
>CP070682.1:1905891-1911766 GCA_020352595.1 bacterium
ATGTCTTGAATCCCATCGACTCCAGCGCGCAGTTGCCGGCGAGGATCATCAGGTCGGCCCAGGAGATCTGTCTGCCGTACTTCTGCTTGATCGGCCAGAGAAGCCGGCGCGCCTTGTCGAGGTTGGCGTTGTCCGGCCAGCTGTTGAGCGGCGCGAGACGCTGGGTGCCGGACCCGCCCCCGCCGCGGCCGTCGCCGGTGCGGTATGTGCCCGCGCTGTGCCACGCCCTCCGGATGAAGAGACCCCCGTAATGACCGTAGTCGGCCGGCCACCAGTCCTGCGAGTCGGTCATCAGGGCATGGAGGTCCTGCTTGAGCGCATTAAGGTCGAGACTCCTGAACTCCTCGGCGTAGTTGAAATCCTCTCCCATGGGATTGGACTTGGCGGAGTGCTGGTGCAGGATGTCCAGGTTCAACTGTTTCGGCCACCAGTCCCGGTTCGAGGTGCCTCCGCCGGCTGCCTGCCTGCCTGTCTTTCCCGTTACCGGGCACTTGCTATCGTTTTTCATAAAGCTGCCTCCTGATCATTGTTTCGCCCTTTTTCATCGCGACCTCTCCTCCCGCGTTGAGTTCTTTCTTCAATTTTACTGTGTAAAAAGCCCAGGACAAGAAGCGGATAACGCATACTTAAAGAAAACCATTTTCCCTTTAAGCGTAAAAATTTTTCGCCCTACCTTTTCTCTTTCTGGCACTGTGGGCACAGCCCGTAAAAATCCAGTCGGTGGTTGACCACTTTAAACCCCGTTTGTCGAGAGACCTGTGCCGTCAGGGCGCTCAAGCTCTCGAGATCGGGATCGACGATCCTTCTGCACCTTGTGCAGACGACGTGAGGATGGGGAAAAGGCTTGCTCCCGTCGTAGCGGTTGCTCCCCTGACTGAACTCCAGTTCGAGCACCTCTCCGAGTTCCTTGAGCAGAGTGACCGTCTTGTACACCGTGGCAAGGCTGGTGGTGGGGAAATCCCTGACGACGACATCGTAGATCTTCTCGACGCTGGGGTGACCTTCGCTGTCGGCCAGGATCCTCAGGATCGCAAGGCGCTGTGGCGTGATGCGCTGCCCTCGCTCCCTGAGCCTGGAAAGCATGTGTCCAAGACGCGTTTCGCTGTCTGGCAACGCCGTTCACCTCTGTCCAGAAGAAAAAGGTTATTACAGGAGAACTGTTCTCCAAGAATAGCCCGCCAAAAATGCAAGTCAAGGGAAATCGAGGGCGGCGGACGGGCAGGTCACAACTGTGCACCGGTGCACTTCCTGGATCCTTCCCCTTTCTCAATTTCCCCCTGGTTATCTTCCTGACTGAAGACAACAGCAAGGCCATGCCCCACCTCGCCGCCTGTCCGGGGCTGTGGTTCCCAGGGTGAGAAAGGGGGACGCGACCCCACGGTTTGCGGTTTGCCGGGAGCGGCAGGAATTGTGCTATTGACCTGACCCTGATATATGACCCTGATACGGGTACCGTGAAATTCCCGGCCTGACCCCCAACACTCGACACAAAGGCCCCTGAGACCCATGAAAACGAGAGGATTTCTTCTGCCCATACTGGCGTTGCTGGCTGCCGCCGCCTGCGTCCCGGCCACGGGACGCGCCCAGGGCCTTGACGAAAAGGACCCGGGCATCGGTCTGAACCTGTCGGTGGCCGTCATTGAGCAGGCCGGTACAGATGTGGGCGACAGCGAGATGGACCTTTCCGGCTACCTTGTGCAGGTTGAAAAAAACCTGGTGCAAAACAGGAGACTGATCCTCGGATTCAGCGCTTCCTACGGCATGTGGAACTACACCTTTGCCGGGCCTCCGGCCGACACCTGGAACGGCCCCTGGGGCAAGGTCCGGAGCGTCGGCGGGGGTCTCGCCATCATTGCCCCGGGCAGCGGCAAATGGAGCTACTTCCTGGCGCCCGTCTTGGACTGCTTCTGGGAGGAGGGCGCCGACGCGGCTGACGGCCTGGTGTCCGGTGCCGTTGCCGCGGCGGTCCACAGCTTCCGTCACGACCGCCGGCTGGGCCTTGGAGCCGGCGTGTTCAAGGGCCTGGAGGATACGATGGTCTTCCCTTTCATATCCGTGTCATGGCAGCTCAATGAGGACCTCGCCCTCCAGAACCCCCTCAGCGCAGGCCCCGCGGGGCCTGCGGGCCTGGAACTGGTCTACGACCCCTCCGGAACGTGGCAGATCGGGGGCGGCTGGGCTTACACCTCCTTCCGCTTCAGGCTCGACGACGAGGGTGTCGGGCCGGACGGCGTCGGCGAGATCTCCGGCATCAACGTCTGGGTGAGAGCCTCCTGGCAGGTCGACCCGAAAGTCAAGCTGGGGGCCTACGCCGGGGCGTCGCTGGCCGGCGATGCCGTGATCGAGGACAGCAACGGCCGGGAACTGGAGTCCGAACACGTCGGTCCCACGCCTCTGGCCGCGGTGACCATGGAGTGGAAGTTCTGAAGCGGCTTTAGGAGGAGAGCCTCCGGCCCGGACGCCGCCTTCACACCAGGGTCCCTGAAGGGGGTACCCCTCCTCCCTGTTTTCTGGCACCCTGACAGGCAGTGTCCCTGTCTAAAGGACACGCCTGATACCTGGCCTGCCGGGCCGGACCTGCTTCCGCCATCCGTCTCGATCAAGGCCGCCTGCGGGGGATGGGGGACACACCGCCGGGGGATACGGATGAACACGGGGTTCTGGAAGATAGTCAGCCACCTCATCGTCAACGCCGCCTTTCCGGAAAGGATCGAGAGCCAGTTCAGGCCCGGGGGCAGATCTCTCCTGGAGGTGGCCCGCAACGTCAACGCCGCCTTCCTCCTCGGCCCCGCCGGCCTGCCCTCCTCCCACCGGGCCCTGGAGTACCTCGTCGGCACGAGGGGGGACCGGAACTGGGGTCCTGCCGCCCGCGCCTGCCTGGAGGCGCTGGAGGCCATGGACCGGGAGGTGGAGGAGGCCACCGCCGGCGACGCCTGGATGCGCAAGGCCGTGGAGGACCTTGCCGGGCACCTTGCTTCCGGACCCGGCACCGGGGAGGTTCAGACCCTCGAGCGGTTCCACCGCCTGTTCTTCCCCGAGGGGGTCGGGCTTCGCGACGACTCCGGGAGCGCCCGGGAAAGGGCGGTGCGGCAGCTGAGGGAAAAACGGCTCGTGTCGGTCTCCCGCCTCAACCCGAAACCCGTCGCGAGCCCCCACCGCGAGGTGCTGTTCACCTCCAACGTCCTCCTCACCCTGCCGCTGAAGGGCGGCGAGGAGGGACCCTCGGCCCCCCCGTCCCTCAAGGGGAAGATCCTGTCCATGGTGAGGGACGCCCAGAAACACTGGTACGACCATCCCATCCCCCTGGGCATCGAACGGGAGAGGAACGAGGCCGTCTACGGGCTGCGGGGGCTCAACGAGGCGGTGCGGTTCGAATCGGAAAGGGGCAACGCCCCCGCGGGGTCGAGGGTCCGGGTGGTCCTCTCCGTCTCCACCACACATGACAGGCTCCGGGGTGTCGCGCGCGATTACCTGGCCGGCGAGTTGGCCGGAGACGGGAGCCTCGACTGCCTGGAGGTCTACGCGGTCACGGAAGAGGACACCGTCCGGCTCCTGGAGGCGGTCTTCCGGCCTGCCGCTGCCCGCTGGTTCCCGGGACGGGACTTCGGGGCCCTGTCGGAGGTGCTGGGCGTCGACGGGGAGTACGGGCGACATTACTCTTTTCTCAAGGCCGTGGCCGCCCTGTGGCAGGTCCTGGTGGATCCCGGCGTCCGGGCGACCTTCAAGTTCGACCTGGACCAGGTCTTCGACCAGGAAAAACTGGTCGGGGAGACGGGGCGATCGGCCTTCGAGCACCTCCAGGACCCCCTGTGGGGAGCCGAGGGCACCGATTCCGACGGGCGGCCGGTGGAGCTGGGGATGCTGGCCGGAGCCCTCGTCAACCAGGGGGACATCCAAAGGGGCCTCTTCACCCCCGACGTTGCCTGGCCTGAAGCGGTTGAACCCGTCCCCGAGCAGTGGGTCTTCGACAGCGTCCTGCCCCAGGCCCTCTCCACCGAAGCCGAGATGATGGCCCGGTACACCGGCCATGTCCCCGACGGCCGGAAGACCTGCCTCCAGAGGGTCCACGTGACCGGAGGCACCACCGGGATCCTGGTGGACGCCCTGAGGAGGCACCGCCCCTTCACACCCACCTGGATCGGCCGGGCCGAGGACCAGTCCTACCTCATGTCGGTCCTCTTCCCGGACACGGGAAGATGCCTGCGCTATTTCCACGCCAGCGGACTGTTCATGCGCCACGACAAGGAGGGTTTCGCCCGGGAGGCGATGGAGGCGGCCAGGGTCGGCAAGGCGGTGGGGGACATGGTGCGGATCCTGGCCTTCACCTCCTACGCCAGGGCCCTTCCCTGGGACCTGCCCCTGGTGAAATCCGTTCTCGACCCCTTCACCGGCTGTTTCATCACGCGGCTGCCGGTGACGGCGGCGTGGCTGCGCCTCGCCCTCAAGGCGGGCCACCTCTTCGGCAGGGGAACGCAGGAGGCCGATGCCGAGGCCATGGAACTGGTCCGGACCGGACCGCGCCGGCTGAAGGCGGCCGGGGAGGAACTGCTGGATCCCCAGCGGCTCGGGGCGAGGCTCCGGAGGGAACGGGAGGGCTGGGACCTGTTCTACGACATCCTGGATGAACTGGAGACGGGGATGGCCTCCGGGGAGCCCGCGGCGCTGGAACTGGCAGAAAGGACGCGCCGCCTTTCCAGGGCGTGGAAGATACCTGTGCAGGGGTGAGATGGAGCATCGCTGACCCCGGGAGTTCTGATGGAGCCTGCCATGGAGACCCGCAAGCGTGCGCCTTGAGGTGGCGGCGGCAGTCCTGCTGGCGGCCGTGCTGCACGCCGGGTGGAACGCCCTCATCAAGGTGCGGGGCGACCGCCTGGTCGTCATGGGGGTCCTCACCCTTTTCGGGAGCGTCCTCTCCCTCGCCCTCGCGCCCTTCGTGGAGTTTCCCGCCCCGGCTGCCCGACCCCTGCTGGCACTGACCATCGGGCTGCACACAGCCTATCACCTGTCCCTGGCCACGGCCTACGACCACGGGGACCTGGGACAGGTGTATCCCATCGCGAGGGGCTCGGCCCCGCTGCTGGTGGCGGCGGGTGCGCTGGCTGTGGCCGGGGAGCGCCTGGGGCTCCTGGCCGCCATGGGCGTCCTGTGCCTGGCCTCCGGCGTCATGGTCCTCGCCCTGGAGCACGGCAGCGGAATGCGGAGAAACCCCAGGGCGGTGACCTACGCCCTCGTCACCGGTGCCCTCATCGCCTCCTACACCGTGGTGGACGGGCTGGGGGTGCGGCGGGCGGGTTCGGTCCTCGGCTTCGCCGTGTGGCTGACCATCGGTGACGGCCTGTTGACGTTTCTCGTCATCTCCCTGTGGAAGGGGCGTCAGATCGTCACCGTGGCCAAGCGAAGCTTCCCCGTCGCGCTGGCGGGCAGCGCCATGCAGCTTGCCGCGTACTGGATCGTCCTGTGGGCGCTGTCGGCCGCCCCCATGGCCTCGGTCTCGGCCCTCCGGGAGACCAGCGTGCTGTTCGCCGCCCTGATGTCGACCTTCCTGCTGCGCGAGGGGTTCGGCGCGTGGCGCTTCGTGTCGGCGGTCCTGGTGACCCTGGGGCTCGTGGCCACGAGGATGGGCTAGAAACACGGGATGGGAGCGCCCGCCGGGCAGATTCCCGGGGCACGGAACTGATCGGGGGGACAGGGACATCCGGCACATCCACAAGTTCGGACCGCGCAGCCGGGAGGGACCACCCGGAGCGCGTCGAACGGGTCATCTTCAGGACCGTTGCCTGTTTCGTGTATTATTAAGGTTATGATCAACTGGCCGGAGTGTTTCGACCTGGAGGTGTATATGCGAAGGTGGATCCTTTTCCTGGTTCTGGCATTA
>CP070682.1:1911866-1920903 GCA_020352595.1 bacterium
CGAGGAACATGTATCCCAGCTGGCTCACCGTCGAGTACGCGAGGACCCTTTTGATGTCGTTCTGGACGAGGGCGATGGTGCCGGCGAAGAAGGCCGTGAGGCACCCGACGACAGCCACCACCAGCAGGGACTGGGGGGCCAGGTCAAACAGCACGTGGCTCCTGGAGACCATGTAGACGCCGGCGGTCACCATGGTGGCCGCGTGGATGAGGGCCGACACGGGGGTGGGGCCCTCCATGGCGTCGGGAAGCCAGACGTGCAGGGGAAGCTGGGCCGACTTGCCCGTGGCTCCCACGAAGAGCAGCAGGGTGATCAGGATGACCGTGGTGTCGCCGGTGTGGAAAAGGTGAGGTGCCTCGGCGAACACCTTGGTGAAGGACAGCGTGCCGAAGTTGACGGCGATGAGAAGCATGCCGAGCATGAAACCGAAGTCGCCCACCCGGTTGACCACGAAGGCCTTCTTCCCGGCATTGGCTGCGCTGTCCTTGTGGTACCAGAACCCGATGAGCAGGTAGGAGCAAAGCCCCACGCCCTCCCAGCCCACGAAGAGGAGGAGGTAGCTGTTGCCGAGGACCAGCAGCAGCATGGCGAACACGAAGAGGTTCAGGTAGAGGAAGTACCTTCTGATCCCCGGATCGTGATGCATGTAGCCGATGGAGTACACGTGGATCAGGAACCCGACGCCGGTGACGACGAGGATCATGACCGAGGACAGCGGGTCCAGGAGGAACCCGATGTCCGCGGAAAAGATCCCTGACCCGATCCACTGGTAGAGGACCACCTCGGAGGTTCTATGCCCCGACTCCATCCCCAGCAGTCCGAAAACCGACACCACCGAGGCCAGGAAGGAGGCGCCCACCGCGCCGCTGGCCATGATGCCCGCCATGGTCTCCGACATGCGGCGGCCAAAGGCGAGGTTGGCGAGGACGGCCAGTATCGGGAAGAGCGGGACCAGGACTACGGCTTCAGTCATCGTGTGTTCTCCTAGCCCTTCATCTGGTTGATCTCATCCACGTTAATCGTCTCCAAATTCCGGAACAGGGCAACGACGATGGCCAGTCCCAGCGCCGCCTCGGCGGCGGCCACGGTCATGACGAAGAAGACGAATACCTGCCCGGCCGTGTTCTTGAGATAGTGGGAGAAGGCCACGAGGTTGATGTTCACGGCGTTGAGCATCAGTTCGATGGAGAGGAGGATGATGATGATGTTCCTGCGCATCAGCACACCCGCAACGCCGATGACGAAGAGGATGGCCGCGAGGATGAGGTAGTGGGTCAGGCCTATCATTCCCGTTCCTCCCGCTTGGCAAGGACGATGGCACCGAACATCACCACCAGAAGAATCAGCGAGGCCAGCTCGAAGGGGAACAGGAAGGTCGTGTAAAGGGACCCTCCCACCGCCATGGTGTTGTCCGGCGGCAGGACCTGGACCAGTTCCGCGAAGGGGCCGGGGAAGAGGCCCCGAACCGACAGGACCACCAGCATGAAGACCAGCACCACCGCCACGATGCCCGCCAGGGAAGCCTGCCTGTGTGTGATGGTCCGGCTGCGCACCTCGGAGAGGTTGAAGAGGAACACCACGAAGAGGTAAAGCACCATCAGCGCCCCCGCGGGGACGAGGATCTGGATGGCCGCGAGGAACTCCGCGCCGAGGAGGACGAAAAGCCCCGCCACGTGGAAGAAGCACGGCACCAGGAAGAGCACCGAGTGTACGGGGTTAGGCCTGGAGATGGCCAGCAGGGCCGTCACGACGGCCACCACCGCGAAATAGTAGAACATGATTTCATGCAGACCCATAATCTGAACTCCTACAGCCGGTCGTATCGGGGGTCATCCCCCTTGGAGAGCATCTGCTCCTTGACGACCCTGAGTTTGCCTGGATCGGTGACAGTCAACTCGTAATCCTGGCCCATGAAGACGGCGTACACGGGACACACCTCCTGGCAGTAACCGCAGTAGATGCACAGGCCCAGGTCCACCTGGTAGCTGTCCACCACCTTCTCGTGTCCCACGCCCTCGGAGGTCTGGATGGTGATGGCGCTGGAAGGGCAGATCTCGGCGCACAGCCCGCACCCCACGCAGCGCTCCTTTCCGTCAGGATGGCGCTTGAGCACGTGGGCTCCGCGGAACCTCTCCGGCAGTTCGTACCTGACCTCGGGGTACCGGAAGGTCACCGGCCTGGAGAAGAAGTATCTGATGGTGAGGGTGAGCCCCTTGATCAGGTCCGTCTGGAAGATGTTGGTCATTAAACCCACGAGAGTCTCTCCTGTATCAGGTGATGTGCGTCATCCGCAGGATGCCCGAGACGAAGACGTTGAAGATGGCCAGAGGCAGGAGCACCTTCCAGCCCAGGGTCATCAGCTGGTCGTAGCGCAGCCGCGGGAAGGTCCACCTGACCCAGACGAAGAAGAACATGAACACGGCAACCTTTGCCAGGAACCAGATGGCCGGCATGGCGTACGTCACGAAGGCCGGGGGGAGGAACCCCTCGATGAACGGCCCGACGATGGGCAGCGGCAGCCACCCCCCGAAGAAAAGGGTGGTCATGACGCAGGAGGCCGAGATCATGGCCACGTATTCGGCCATCATGAACATCGCCCATCTCAGGCTGGAGTATTCGACGAAGTAACCGGCAACCAGCTCGCTCTCGGCTTCGGGCAGGTCGAAGGGCAGCCTGTTCGTCTCCGCGAAGGCGGAAACGAGGAAGAGGAAGAAGCCCAGGAACTGCGGCACAACGAACCAAAGATCCTTCTGGGCCAGGACGATGGTCTTCATGGAAAGGGACCCCGAGTACATGAGCACGCCGATGACCGACAGACCCAGGGAGATCTCGTAGCTGATCATCTGCGCCGAGGACCGAAGCCCGCCCAGCAGCGCGTATTTGTTGTTGGACGACCACCCCGCCATGACGATGCCGAAGACCCCCAGAGAGGACACGGAGAGGATGTAGACCAGCCCGATGTTGATGTCCGAGATGACCAGGTGCGGTCCCACCGGGATGACGGCGAAGGTCAGCAGGGCGGGGACGAAGGCCATCAGGGGCGACAGGAAGAACAGCATCTTGTCGGCGTTGGTGGGCAGGATGTCCTCCTTGAAGAACAGTTTCAGGCCGTCGGCCAGAGGCTGCAGCAGGCCCAGGGGACCTACGTAGAGCGGCCCGTGGCGCTGCTGGATGTGGCCGGAGACCTTGCGCTCCACCCAGTTCATCACCGTCACACCGCCGAGGGCCACCGTGATGATCCCCACGATCTTGATCAGTGTTATGAGAATGAACAGTCCCAGGTTCTCCATGAGGGGTTCCTTGGCGCCTTCCGGCGGTTCAGTACTCCATGGCTCCGGACCGCTTGATCTCCCCGACCTTCTCGAGGAGGAAGTAGGCCTGGCTGTTTTCCGGGTTCAGCTTGATGGCCTCGTTGAGCATCTGCTCGGCCTTGTCCAGCATGCCCAGGTGGACGTAGCTGTTCCCCAGGTGGTACAGGGCGCTGGAGTCCATGGGGTCGAGCTGCCTGACCTTGTTGAAGCTCGCGGCCGCGTCCTCGTGCTTGCCCTTTCTGGCCTGGGCGATGCCCAGGTGGTAATAGGCGGCGGTGAACTTGGGGGACAGGGAGATGGTCTTCTCGTAGGCCTCGACGGTGGCCTTCATGTCCCCCTTGTGGAAGTACACCTGACCCAGCCAGAAATAGGCCATGACGTATCCGGGCGAGATGGTCACCACCTTCTTCAGGGACTCCTCGGCCTCCTTGAGCATGCCTTTCTGGAAGTAGACGGTTCCCAGGACGTACAGGGCTCTGGCGAAGTTGGCCGAGATGTCCAGGGCCCGGCGCAGTTCCGATATCGCCTCGTCGAGCTTGGCGTTCTTCTGGTGCAGGAGCGCCAGCCGGTAGTGGATCTGGGCCGTGTCCGGGATGAAGCTCTCCACCTTCTTGAAGTGGAATTCGGAGTCGGGCAGGAGCCCCATGGCGTAGTAGGCGAGTCCGAGCCTGTAGTGGACGGCGGGGGAAGTCGGGTTTGCCGCCTCGGCCTTCTTGTAGTGCTCGATGGATTTGGCCAGCATGCCCTTGTCGTAATAGGCGATCCCCATGTAGTAGTCCGTCATCTGGAAATCGGGCACCAGCTGGTTCGTCTCCTCCCAGACCTTCAGCGCCTCGTCGAAAAGGCCCCGATGGTAAAGGGAGATCCCCTCCCGGTACAGCCTCTCGGCCCTCTCCTGGTTTGACAGCTCCTCCTGCTCCTCGATGGAGGCCTCCAGCTTGTGGCCGCACTCCTTGCAGAATCGGCTGTCCTCCGGAATAAGCAGATTGCACTCCGGACAGATCATGTCCTTACCCTCCCTAAGCGTCCTTTCCCGCCTGCTGGGCGGTTTTGCGCTTCTTGTCCTGGATCTCCCTGACGGTCTTCTTCAACCTGGCTCCGGGCCCTTCCGTTTCCCTTCTCTTTTCCACCTCGATCCTCTCGATCCTCTTGAGGGAAACGAAAGTGACCCCCTTTTCCTTGTCCTCCTGGTAATGGGTCAACTCGTTGACAGGAACGTTCCTGTAATGGTTCGGTACGAAAACCGTGCCCGGCATGGACCTGTCCGTGACCTCGATCTGGACCTCGATGATCCCCTTGAGGCTGGTCATGCGCACCCAGTCACCGGTCTCGAGGCCCAGTTCCCCGGCGTCCACCGGCGAGACCTCCGCCACCGCGTTGGGCGCCACCTCGTTGAGGCCCTTGGCCATGGTGGTGGTGGTACCGGAGTGGTAGAGGATGGTCCCCGGCAGGAGGGTGTAGGGGTAGTTGGCCCTGCTTTTGGACGGCTCCTCCTGATGGACAGGCCTCGTGTGTCCAAGGCCGCTGGTGAACCTGTCCATATGCAGGACCTCCGTGCCCGGGTGATCGGGGCGTGGGCAGGGCCAGTGGATCCCTCCCCCCTCGAGACGCTCGGGCCGGATCCCGGCGTAGAACGGGATGATGGTGTTGATCTCTCGCAGGATGTCCATGGCCGACCCGTACTCCATGGGATAGCCGGCGGCGGTGGCCAGGTCGCTGATGATCCTCCAGTCGTCCCTCGTTTCCCCGGGTGACTGCACGGCCTTCCTCACCCTCTGGACCCTGCGGTCCGTGTTGGTGAACGTGCCGTCCTTTTCGGGGCCGCAGGAGGCTGGCAGGACGACGTCGGCGAACATGGCGGTCTCGGTGAGGAACATGTCCTGGACCACGAGGAGGTCCAGGTTCTTGAGCCCTTCCATGACCCGGTCCCTGTCCGGGAAGGCGGAGAGGGGGTTCTCACCCATGATGTAGAGGCCCTTGATCCCGCCCTGGGCCGCCGCGTCCATCATCTCCATGGCGTTGAGGCCCTCGGTGACCGGGAGGCTGGCTTTCCACTGCTTCTCGAACCAGGTGCGGATGTTCTCGTCGCTGACGGGCTGGTAGCCGGGGAGGAACCCCTGCAGGGCCCCCATGTCCATGGAACCCTGGATGTTGTTGTATTCCGACAGGGGGATGACGCCCGCCCCCACGCGTCCCACGTTGCCGGTGACCAGGGCCAGGTTGACCGCTGCCGTCACCGTGTCCGTGCCGGTGTAGGGACTGGCTCCCCCGAGGGTGATGATGATGGTCGCGCTCCCGGCCGCGGCGAAGGCCCTGGCGGCCTCCCTGAGCTCTGCTGCGGGGATCCCGGTGACATCCTCGCTCTTCTCGGGGGCGTACTTGACCAGGCTCTCCTTGAGCTCTTCCAGGCCGTCCACCCTCAGGCGGCAGAACTCCTCGTTCTGCAGCCCTTCCTCCAGGATCACCGAGATCATGGAGTTGAGCAGGGACACCGTGGTCCCGGGCCGGTGGCGGAGCCAGATGTCCGAGAACCTGGTGATCTTGACCTTGCGGCTGTAGGCCACCAGGAGCCTGGCGTTGCCCGACCTGACCTGCCTGAGCAGCTTCAGGCCGGCGATGTGGTCGTCCTCCGTGATGTTGGAATCCAGCACGAAGATGAAATCCGAGTGCTGGAGATCCTTCAGGGAGTTGGTGGGGGCGCCCACGCCGAAGGCCTTGCGCAGGGCCTCGATGCCCGGGAAGTGCCCGAAGCGGGCGATGGAGTCCACGTTGTTGGTCCCCATGACGGCCCGCATGAACTTCTGGAAGAGGTAGTTCTCCTCGTTGGTGCACCGCGCCGAGGCGATGCCTCCGAGGGCATCGGGTCCGTGGGACGCCCTGATCCCCTGGAAACCCCTGACGACGGCCTCATAGGCCTCCTCCCATGTCGCCGGCGCCAGTTCGCCGTTGCGCCGCACAAGGGGTTTGGTGATCCTCTCCTTGTTGTGGACGTACTCGTAACCGAAGCGCCCCTTGCAGCACAGGAAGCCGCTGTTGTTGGAGCCCTCGTCGTCGACGCCGAGCACGTGGTAGATGCGGTCGCCCTTGACCTCCAGATTCAGGGTGCACCCCACGCCGCAGAAGGGGCAGGTGGTCCTCACCGGCGTCAGCTCCCAGGAGGGGGCCGTGTGCTTGTAGATCCTGCTGTAAAGGGAGCCCACCGGACAGGCCTGGATGCACTGGCCGCAGAACTCGCACCCCATGGGGCGGGCGAAGGCCGGCTCCACCACGGTGGGGAATCCGCGGCCTGAAAAGTCCAGCTCTCCCTCTCCCTGCACCTCGTCGCAGATGCGCACGCAGCGGCCGCAGAGGATGCACCTGTTCTGGTTCATCTCGATGAGGGGCGAAAGGTAGTCGATCCTCTTGTCCACGTGGACGGATCCGAACCGGCCGTAGTCCCTGCCGTGCTCGAAGGTCATGTCCTGAAGCCGGCACCTGCCGGACTGCGGGCAGACCGGGCACTCCAGGGGGTGGTAGGTCAGGAGGAGCTCCAGCACCGTCTCCCGGGCCCTCTTGACCCTGGCGGTGTCGGTGAAGATCTCCATACCTTCCGTGACCGGGACCACACAGGAGGCGAAAAGCCGGTCCGATCCCTCCACTTCCACGACACACATCCTGCAGGATCCGAAGGGCAGAAGGTGCTTGTAATCGCAGAAGGTCGGGATATCGATTTCCAGTTTCCGGGCGGCCTCCAGGATGGTTGTTCCCCTGGGCACCTGGACCTTCCTGCCGTCAACGGTGATCGTGAACATCTAGTTTCCTCTAGCCTGCGCCTTGGTTTGAATGGGTGCCCCGTGCCTAGGTGTCCAGATCACACCTCAGACAGCGGCGCGCCTCCTTGAGGGCCATCTCCTTCGTGTAGCCGAGCTCCACCTCGGCGAAATCCTTGAGCCTCTTCTCGAGTTCGGTGGTGGGCATGTCCGGCCTTGCCAGGTGCATATCCTCCTCGGTAAGCTCGAGGGCGGCCAGGTTCTCGATGTTGGGGGTGGTGACCCGGTACTGGGGGACCACCTCCTCGCCGCGCAGGAAAAGCTCCATGTGGGCCGCTGCGCGCTTTCCGGAACCGATGGCATCGATGACCATCCAGGGGCCGGTGACCACGTCCCCTCCAGCGAATACGCCCGGCATGTTGGTCATCTGCGTGTAGGGGTGGACCTCGAGGGTGTTCCACTTGGTGATGTTCAGGCCGTGGGCCTCTCCCAGGAACTTGAGGTCGGGCTGTCCGCTCACCGCCACGATGAGGTCGTCGAGCTCCAACTCGAACTCCGAGCCCTCGATGGGGACGGGCCGGCGGCGTCCGGAAGAGTCCGGTTCACCCAGCTCCATGCGGATGCACTCGACGGCCTTGAGCCTCTTGCCCTCGGTGATGACCCTCACGGGGGCCACAAGGGTCTCGAGTATGGCACCCTCGTGGAGGGCCTCCTCGATCTCCATGTCGTCGGCCGGCATCTCCTTGCGCGTCCTCCGGTACAGGATGGTGACGTCGGCCCCCAGGCGCAGCGCCACCCGGGTGGCGTCGATGGCGGTGTTCCCGCCTCCCACCACCCCGACCCTCTTGCCGAGGGTCACCTCCTCGCCGAGGTTGATGCGCCTCAGGAACGAGAGGCTCTCGTGGACGCCCTCCGCGTCCTCCCCCGGGATGCCCATCTTGAGGTCCACGTGGGCTCCCGTCCCGATGAACACCGCCTCGTAGTCCCTGCGCAGTTCATCGAAGGTCACCTTCTTGCCCACCGGCGCGTTGAGATGGATCTTGACGCCCATCTTCTCGATAAGCCCGATCTCGTGCCTGAGGGTGTCCCTCGGGAGGCGGTATTCGGGGATCCCCAGCTGGAGCATCCCCCCGGCCACCGGCTGGGCCTCGAAGATCACCGGCGTGAAATCGAGCCGTGCCAGGTAATGGGCCGCCGTGAGCCCTGCGGGCCCTCCTCCGATGACGGCCACCTTGGCACCTTTGCCTGAGATCTTCGAGGTGTCCACGCGATACTTGCCGGTGGCCGCCTCCTGGGCGGCGAAATCGGAGGCCACCCTCTTGAGGGTCCTGATGCTTATGGGTTTGTCCAGCTGCCCCCGCCTGCACTTGCTCTCGCACGGATGGTGGCAGACACGGCCGCAGACGGCCGGCAGGGGGTTGGTGAGCCGGATGAGTTCCAGCGCCTCGCTGTACTTGCCCTCGGCGATGAGGGTGACGTAGGCGGGCACGTCGGTCTCGATGGGGCAGACGTGCTGGCACGGAGACGATATGATGGGCTTGCAGACCACCGCCGGGCAGCGCTTATCGATGATGTGCGACTCGTACTCGTTGCGGAAGTACCGGATGGTCGAGAGGACGGGGTTGGGGGCCGTCTGTCCCAGGCCGCACAGCGAGGTGCTCTTGATCTCGGCCCCCAGCTCCTCGAGGTTCTTCATGTCCTCCATGGTCCCCAGGCCGGAGGTGATCCTCTCGAGGATGGCCAGCATGGTCTTGGTCCCCATGCGGCAGGGGACGCACTTGCCGCAGGACTCCGCCGTGGTGAAGGACAGGAAGAACCGTGCCACGTCCACCATGCAGGTGCGGTCGTCCATGATGACGACGCCGCCGGATCCCATCATGGCACCCGCCTGGATGAGGGAGTCGTAGTCTATGGGCGTCTCGACGATGTTGGCGGGGGTGGCTTCCGGAGAGCCCGTCCATGGATCTTCCCCTTTCT
>CP070682.1:1921003-1927244 GCA_020352595.1 bacterium
ATCGATGGATTCGCCCATGGTCTGGATGATCTCCTGCCCCTCGTCCAGTGTTCCCGTCGCGTCACGCATGGAGAGCAGGACCTGCTCGCTCTCGTTCTGGATCCTCCCCACGATGCCGGAGATCCTCTCGGCGAACTGCTCGGTGTTGGCTGCCAGCTTCCTGATCTCCTCGGCCACCACGGCGAAACCCCGGCCGGCCTCGCCGGCCCTGGCGGCCTCGATGGTGGCGTTGAGAGCGAGAAGGGTCGTCTGCTGGGCCACGTTGGTGATGATGTCCACGATCTCCCCGATCTCCTTGCTCCTTTCACCGAAGGTCACCACCGAATCGCCGGCCCGGGAAACCTTGTCGAAGACCTGCCCGATCTTGGAGATGATGTTCTCCGCGTGCTTTCTGCCGGATTCCGCCGTGAATCCCGCCTCCGAGGAGACCTTGGCCGAATCCCTTGCCTTTTCGGCCACAGCCCCCAGGCTCTGTGCCATGTGATGGATGGTGTTGGACATCCTCTCGACCTGGCTGGCCTGGGTCTCGGCACCCTTGCTGATACCGTCGATGGCCGCCGCGATCTCCTCGGTGGAGGCGTTCATCTCCTCGGCCGTGGCTGAGAGGGTCTGGGCTGAATCGTGGACGTCTTCCGAGGATGTCTTGAGGCTCTTGGCCAGGATGGACAGACGCTGAGCCATGATCCTGAAAGCCTCCCTGAGCTCGGTGAACTCGTCTTCAAAAGTCCGCCGGGTGGGTGTGAGGTCCAGGGTCAGGTCCCCTTCACTGATCCTTGACGCCACGTCACGCATGTCGCGGATGTCCCTCGTGATCCCGGTGGCGAACAGGCTCCCGAGGCTGAGGCCCACCGCAATGGCCGCGGAAACCGCGCCAAGTTCCTTCCACGCCCCCTCACTGACTCCGATGAGATCGAAGACGTAGGGGACGAAGACAACCACGGCGACGACTACCAGGAACGCCAGGATCATCTTGTATTTGATTTCCATTCTCATGGCAGGGGACTCCTTTCCCGCGACTGGAAGCTACAAAATCGGTTCCGTTCTGCTGTCTGCAAGCGGCACATCCCTCAGGCGATAGATCCTCTCCGTGGGGGAAATGCTCTGAAAATAGAGCCTGTTCATCCCTATGAGCGTTTCGGCCTTGCCGAGCATGAGATAGCCCCCGGGGTGCATGGCCCTGGAAAACCCCGTGATGACCCTCTCCTGCTTTTCCCTGGAGAAATAGATGAGCAGGTTGCGGCAGAGGATGAGGCTCTGGAGCCTGCCTGGCCGGTCCACCAGGACGTCGCTCACCCTGAAGGTGACGTGCTGCCGCAGTTCTTCGCTCACCCTGTATCCGTTGCCGTCCTCGACGAAGAAATCCTTCAGATCCCTCTCCTCCAGGTTCTTGAGCGCGTCCCTGGAGTAATTGCCCTCACGGCCGCGCGCCAGGATGACCTTGTCCACATCCGTCGCGAGGACACGGAAGGGGGTCCGGATCCTGTGCTTTCTCCTGACCCGGAGGAGCGATATGGCTATGCTGTAGGGCTCCTCGCCGCTGGAGCAGCCGGCGCTCCAGACGTTCAGGCTCTTGTGGACACTGTGCTGGAGCATCAAAGCCGGCAGGATCTTTTTCTCCAGATAGGTAAAAGCCGCTGCGTTGCGAAAGAACTCGGTGACGTTGATGGTCAGGTACTGGACCAGATGCTCCAGCTCGTCCCTGTCCCGCTTCAGGATCCTGTAGTACGATCCCAGGTCGCTGTACCCTCCCGAACGGACCTTCAGGTAGATCCGTCTGAGAATGCACCTTTCCTTGTAGGCCTCAAGATCGAACCCCACCTCGCTCATGAGGAGTTCCTTGATGGCCTCGAAGGCCCAGGCGTCCTTTTCGGGAAGATGCCCGATCTCCGATGCCCTGCCCGCTACCAAGGGGCGGCCTCCGCGCACTTATGGGATTTGTCCATTTTAAGTATCATAGCGAATTTTAAGGTGTCAACGTCCAACGGGGACTCGACCGACCACAGAGGCCCCCGGGCCCCCTCGTCTGTCCCCGACTCCCGGTGCCCTGCTGCCGGCCGCGGGTCACGCCTCATGCGCCGGAATGCTCACAAGGATGCGGCAGCCGCCGCTGCACTTCTCGTCCAGCGCTATGGTCCCCTGGTGGCGGGCTGCGATGGCGCGGACTATGGCAAGACCCAGCCCGGTTCCCTCCGGCTTTTCGGTCATGATGTCTCCACCCTGCTCAAAGCGTTCGAAAACGCGGCCGCTGTCCCCGGGATGGATACCCGGGCCTGAATCCTGGACAGCGATGTGGACAGTCTTTCCATCGGTGTCACGGGAGGCCTCGACCCTGGTAAATCCTCCTGCGGGGGTGAACTTGAGAGCGTTGTCCAGCAGCTTGTCCATGAGCCTGATCATCTTGTCCGGGTCCACCCTTACAGGCGGTAACTCCTCGGGGAGATCCAGGCTCAGATCCACCCCCTTGGTCCCGAAGCGCGTCCACTGCCCGCGTACGGCTTCTTCGAGAAAGGAGTGCACGGAAACCACCTGAAAATGGAAAGGCGCTGTCCCCGTGTCCAGCCTGAGCAGCTCCGTGCTGTCATCGATGAGGGCCGACAGACGGGACGCGGCCTCCATGGCCGTGTTGACCTTTTCCAGAAGTTCCGGCTGGTCAAGACTCCCCCTGAGCAGTTCCAGATATCCAAGGATGATGGTCACCGGCGTCCTGTACTCGTGGGAGACGTTGATGATGAAATCCGATTTTACCTTGTCCACGGCCCGGAGCTTTTCATAGGCCTCGGCCAGTTCGGTGGCCTTGCGCTCGATGTTACGGTAGAGCCGCGCCCGCTCGATGCTGACGGACGCGTGGGCGGCGAAGATGCTGAGGATGCGCAGGTCATGATCGTTGAGCGGTCCCTCCTTCCCCTTGTTGTTGGCGTTGAGGACACCAAGTACCCGGTTCCCCACCTTGAGGGGGACGCAGATCAGGGATTTGGAGGAATACCTTCCGTGGCTCCGGCCCTTCCCGAACCTCGGATCCGTCGTCACGTCCTTGACGAGAAGCGGTTCACCCGACTGCGCCACAGAACCTGAAACCCCTTTTCCCATCTCCATCCTGCTGGTCTTTACTATCTTTTCGCTCAGCCCCTTCGAGGCCTGTATGGTCAGTGCTCCGTCATCCTCATCGACGAGCATGATGGAGACGATCCGGTACCCCAGGTCCCGCGAGATGTAGTCCACGATGCGCTCGAGCACGTCCTCCATCTTCATCTCGGGACCCACTTCGAGGGCCAGATTCAGAAGAACGGAGGCCTCCGCATACCGTTCCTCGAGTTCGCTCCACATGGCGAACTCCTCGCGCCTCTGCCTTAGCTCCTGCGCGGCGGCATCAAGCGTCTTTCTGACCGTGTCCCCGTCCGGGGACCTTCCCAGGAAAGCGTGGACGCGCACGCCCAGCATGAGGCCGGCCTGGACCTCGGCCGGATCCGCCCAGAGAAGGATCTGCGGTCCCTGGTCCAGCCGCCTGACGGCCACCCTCTGCTCCTGGAGCCGTTCGGGCCTCGTGATCAGGATGTCGGGCTGCGCGGGCTCCTGTGCCCCCTGCGTGACATCCCAGCCCATTTCCCGCACGATGGCTGAGAGGAAGCTGGCCGCCGCATTGTCAGCCACGTCTATGTGCGCGCAGATCCGGCCCATAGGTCACTCGGCCAGGAGCTTCTCGTGCTCGCCCACCAGGGTCAAAAGGGCTTTTCTGGCGGTCTCCTTGTCCAATTCCGTGAGGGCTCCGTAAACCCACGTCTTGAGAACCAGGATACGGCCGTCTGCCTGGATCCACTGGCCTATCCGCCTCGCCTCGTTCCACGACCCGTCGTCACCGGACGGGATGAGGACGAGGATGCCGTCGATCTGGACTCCGCCGTCCAGGAGCTTGCGGGTCATCTCGTAAAGCTTTTCCCGAATACCGGTCCCGACGACCTCGAGGTTGCCGCCGGGCACGCTCAGGGTGGCCTTTTCCCCGCGTCCCCTCGGCGAGAGCTCGAAGGTCCCGAAAAGGCCGCCGATGAAGGCCTGTCTGGCCTCCTCGGAGGGTGAAAGGATCAGGTAGCGTATCAGCACGAGTGCACCTCTTTCAGAGCCTTTCCAGCGCTGCCTTGACCTGGCGCAGCATCTCCGACTTCCCGGCCGTATCGGTCCGTTTTCCGAGGTAGCCCTGCCTTATGGCCTCGTCGAGGAGGGGGTAGAAAAGGTAGGGCGGCAAGGCGGTGAGTGCGGCGGCCTGCGCTATGGACACCCCGTCCCCGAAGGGTTCCACGGTGGCGACCATATCCGCTGCGGCCCCGGACAGCTCCCGCTCCAGGAAGAGCACCGTGTCCGGCGGCGGCAGCCTTCTCATGGCCTCCTCCATCTCGTCGGAAAGGCGGACTCCCTCCATCAGGAGCTCCTGGCCCCCGGTGTGGTCGATGTTCGGTTCGATGGACACGGCCTTCTGGTCGAGCCTGAAACGTCCCTCCTTCCAGGCCAGCATGACGTGGAACGCCTCCACGCCGGCAAACCTCCCCGCCTGGGCGTAGATGGGGAGGCCCTTGTTGAAATAGACCTTCCCGGAACGCTGCTGGGACTCGAGGAGGAGCATGCCCGTCTTCCTGCCCATCTCGATGAGCTGGATGACATCCACCAGATCCACCTCCTTGAGGAGACCCTCCAGGCTGCCCCGCTCGTGGATGTCGCTGACCTTCTTGGTGATGGATCGGACCTTGGCCTTGAGCTCCTTGATGGAGAAGGGCTTCGTGATGTAATCGTCGGCCCCCATTTCCAGGCCCTCGACCCGTTCATCCACGTCTTTCTTGGCGCTGAGGAACACGAAGGGGATGGTGGCTGTATCCGGCCTTGACTTGACCTTCCTGTAGAGCCCGTAACCGTCAAGGCGAGGCATCATGATATCGGAGAGGATGATGTCCGGCTTCTCCTTGACGGCCAGCTCGAAGGCCTCCATGCCGTGCGTGGCCTCGATGACCTCGAACTCCTCCTCGAAAGCCAGCCGGAGAAGGTGCCGGATGTTCTCCTCGTCGTCAACGATGAGGATCCTGGTTCTCCTTGGATCAGCCACTTCCTCTCCTCCCGACAGCATCGATAAAAGCCTCCACCACATCCGGGTCGAACTGCGTGCCGGAGTGGTTCCTCAACTCGACGAGGGCGTCATCATGCCCGAAGCACCCCCTGTATGGCCTGCTGGTCGTCATGGCGTCGTAGGCGTCCGCCACGGCGATGATCCTGCCGACGATGGGGATCTGCCCCGACTTCAGCCCGTCGGGGTATCCTCCGCCGTCGAAACGCTCGTGGTGGTGCCGTATGCCGGGAACGATCCCCGCAAAGGGCTTGAACCTCCCAAGGATCTGGGCCCCTATGACCGGATGTTCCCTCATCGCCTGCCTCTCTTTATCGTCCAGCAGGCCCACTTTGCCGAGAATGTGTTCCCTGACACCGATCTTGCCGAAATCGTGCAGCTGCCCGGCGATCTTGAGCATGGTCAGGAACTTGGAGGAGTAGCCGAGGTGTCTGGCTGCCACTACGGCGTACTCTGCCACCCTCTGCGAATGGCCGTGCGTGTATGGATCCTTGGCATCGATGGCCGATGACAGGGCCCCGAGGGTGGCGAAAAGCAGTTCGGCCAGTTCCCTGTAGAGCTGGACGGCATAGAGGATGGACGACGCCTGACGGGAGAGCGCCTGGGCGAACCTGAGGTCGGCTTCCCCCACGGCGCTCCTGCTGGGCCACCCGAAGACGAGGGCGCCGGCGCTGAAGTTCTTGACGCGGAAGGGCAGGATCATGAGACTTCCCGGAACCTGGCCGGCGGGATCCTCCTGAGGATCGAAGGCGGCCACTGCCGGCCCGGAGCACGAGGTCATCAGATCGCGGAGTCCGGATGGGAACTCCGACTGCTTCCCCCAGGGCAGGGAACCCGCTGCCTGGACCAGTTCCAGCTGCCCGTCGGAATCCTGGTCCCCGAGGGAGAAAAGGCCCCAGCTGGCGTTCAGTTTCTGGATCCCCTTGTCCAGGATCACCGAAAGGGTCTTCTGGTGGGCGCTGTCAGGAGAGATGTTCTCGGTGATGGCGTAAAGGAACATGAGTTCCTCATACTTCTCCAGGAGGTATTCCGTCGTGTCTTCCAGCGTGTAGCGGGCGACGGCCTTTTCCAGAAGCTGGTCCTGCACGAAGCGGCCCAGGGATTCGAGGCGCGAGCGGGAGACGACGGCGGAGGCCC
>CP070682.1:1927344-1938470 GCA_020352595.1 bacterium
ACTGAGCACTATGGGTGATTTTCCGAGATAGCGTCTGATGTCCACCTCGTTTCCTGCCAGGTCTTTGAGAGCAAAGGCCGGGGCGGGTGAACCTTCTGGCAGGAAATCCGCGGATTTTGGCTGCGATGAGGGTTCCTGGGCGAGAACTGCCACGGGAAGGCTCAGGATGACGGCAAGGGCTGTGGCGAGGATGGATCTTCGTGACATGATCGCTTCCTTTCGAAGTGGAGGCCGTC
Organism: bacterium; assembly: GCA_020352595.1. Taxonomy (GTDB): domain Bacteria; phylum BMS3Abin14; class BMS3Abin14; order BMS3Abin14; family BMS3Abin14. Next base: position 1,927,581 of record CP070682.1, read on the forward strand.
GGGCCGTTTTCTCATCAGGTAACCAATAAACATGATACCACAGCGAAATGTGCGGTTCACCACGCTGATATGCATTCTCCTGGCGGCCGGCCTCTGGGCAAGTGCGGCCCTGGCCGGGACGCTGATGCAGGTCCGGGTGGACCGGGTTCTGGACGGCGACACGGTTGTTATCGAAGGAGGGGAGAGGGTGCGGCTTCTGGGAATCGACGCTCCGGAAAAGGGGGAACCTTTCTCCGAACTGGCCCTGAAACGGCTTCGCGAGATGACGAGCGGCAGGATCGTCGAGCTCGACGTCTGCGGCGAGCGTGATCCCTACGGACGCATGCTGGCTTTGATCCGAGTGGGGGGGGAAAACGTCAACAGCGCTCTTCTGAGGGAAGGGCTGGCCCTTCCCATGCTCATTCCGCCGTGCGGCAGACCGGTGGCGGCTGCTGTCCTGAGGGACGCCTCCCGAGCCCTGATAGAGGGAAAGGGACTGTATGCGGATCCGGAATACGAGGTGGTTTCCCACGAGAGGGCGGCGGATCACATCGGACGCAAAGTGGTTGTCAAGGGGCGTGTCCGGAAACTTTTCAAAGGGGGCAAGGCCTGGCACCTGAACTTCGAGGAGGACTGGAAGACAGACTTCACGGCTGTCCTCTTCCGGGAGGGCAGGCAGCGGTTCGAGGAACTGGGTCTGGATCCGGAGGATCTGGTGGGAACCGAAGTGCTGGTCATCGGAAAGGTGAAGCAGTATAACGGACCTGAGATCGTCCTGAGGGGACCGGACCGGATCCTGCCCATCGCGGTGACGGCACCGGAGAGTGGAACCGGTGGTGAAAAAGGGACGGGATGGCGGGAAGATGGCCGGTGAACCTTATTTCCCTGTGGATTCGGGACAGGGGGGAGCGCTTTGAGGAAACTCTGGACCCTGATATTGCTCCTGCTCATCGGGGCCGCGGGATTGTATCTCCTGGGCCCGCGTCCTGCCGTGATGCCTCCCTGGCGGCCGGACATCCAGTCCAGCGGAGGCGGTGCGGCTTCGGAACTCAACGCCAGGGGCGTGGAGGAACTCTCACAGGGCAGGGAACAGGAGGCTCTTTCCAATTTCAGGGAGGCGGCCGGGCTGGAACCCCGTAACCCTGTCGTGCTCAGGAACCTGAGCATAGCCCTTGCCAGGTCTGCCATGTCGGGCGACCTGGCTGAAGGGGAGGCGCTGGACATGCTCGGGGAGGCGCTGGAAATATGGCCGGCCAATCCCGAGGCGCTCGACGGCCTTTCCACCATCCATTACAGGAACGGGCGCTACGCGGACGCCCTCCAGTACGCCCGGCGACTGAGGCAGGTGATGCCGGACAGACCTGACCTCGAGGAATACGTCGCCCATCTGAACCGGCGGGTGCAGGATGAAGAGGGCATGGTGGCTGAATCGGGCGATAACTTCCGGCTCCTTTACAGCGGCACCAGAAGACTCCAGTACGAGGGGGAGATCCTTGCCATGCTGCAGGGCGAGATGGACGCCATGACGGCGGCCCTGGGCATCTTTCCCGACCAGCCGGTTGACGTCCTCCTGCTGACGGACGACCTCGGCCAAAGGGCCGATCCCATGGACCCGCTTCTGCAGGGTCTCTACGACGGGCGTATCCGCCTTTTCCTCGGACAGGGGATCGGCGACAGGGATAAGCTCCTGCTGACGGTGCGGCACGAGATGGTCCACGCTCTCCTCCACAGGGCCGCGGGCGAGTTGCCGGGCTGGGTCCAGGAAGGCATAGCCCAGAAGGTGGGCGAGGATCCGGACCCCGCGCGTCTGAGGGAGGCCAGGGATTACGTCCTCCGGGCCTTGAAGGAAGGGCAAGACGTGGATATGGGGTCCCTGGACAACAGTTTTGTGCAGTTGCAGGCCGACGAACGCAACCTGGCCTACGCCTCCAGCCTCCTGTTCATGGATTTCATGACCGAGCGCTACGGCAACACATTCATCCCCACCTTCGTGTGGGAAATGTCCCAGGGAACATCTGCCTTCAATGCTGTGGAGAAGATCACAGGGAAGGGGTTTGCCGAGATCCAGGCCGCCTTCAACAGGCGGCTCAAGGAAGGGAGCTGACAATGCCTGTCGTGGCCATCGTGGGGAGGCCCAACGTGGGAAAGTCCACGCTTTTCAACCGGATCCTGGGCAGGAGGCAGGCCATCGTCGAGGACGAGCCGGGCGTGACCCGTGACAGGAACTATGGAGCCGCGTCCTGGGCCGGGCGGGAGTTCACTCTGGTGGATACAGGGGGGCTTGACCCCCTGGCCGAGGAAGGCCTCTTCACCCTCACCAGGCAGCAGGCCCTTGTTGCCGTCCAGGAGGCGGACGTCATCCTCTTCGTGGTGGACACGCGGTCCGGGCTGACCGCCACTGACGACGAGGTCGCCAGACTCCTGCGCCGTACCGACAAACCCGTCGTGGTCATCGCCAACAAATCGGAGGGACAGTCCAGGGAACTGGAATCCTCCCAGTTCTACAGCCTCGGGCTGGGTGAGGTCTTTCCCGTGTCGGCGCTCCACGGAACAGGAGTTGCCGAGGCGCTCGAGCACCTGGTGGAGGTGCTTCCCGAGAAGGAACTTCCGGCGGAGGAAAGCCACGACATCAGGGTGGCTGTCGTCGGGAGGCCGAACACGGGGAAGTCCACCCTCATCAACCGGATCCTGGGGGAGGAAAGGGTCCTCGTCTCGGAAGTGCCCGGCACCACCGCCGATACCGTTGATACGCTGGTTGTCAGAGGTGAGAGAAGATACCTGTTCGTGGACACGGCGGGCGTACGGCGCAAGGCGAGGGTCAGCAAGGGCCTGGAGCACTATTCCGTTCTTCGAGCGTTATCAGCCGTTGAGCGCTGTCAGGTGTGCCTCCTCCTGGTGGAGGGGCAGCAGGGCATGGTGGACCAGGACCTCCGGATCGCGGGGCTCGTGGAGGAAAGGGGACGGGGCCTCGTGCTATGCCTCAACAAGTGGGACCTGGTGGAAAAGGACCACCGGACCTTTGACGCCATGGCCAGGGAGATAAGGGAAAAGATGTTCTTCTTCGCCCACGCTCCCATCATATCCATCTCGGCGCTCACAGGCCTGCGGGTGGAGAGGATCTTCGAAGTGGTGGAGGATGTATACAGGGAGACCGGCCGACAGTTGACCACCCGCCAGGTCAACGAAGTGGTCCTGAAGGCGGTGGAGCGGTTTCAGCCGCATCTTGTTCGCGGCCGCAGGCTGAAGTTCTACTACGCGACGCAGGTAGGTGTCCATCCGCCGACCTTCGTCATCTTCACAAACCGCCCCGGGGAGATCAAGGACAGTTACATCCGCTACCTGGAGAGGACCATGCGGGAGGAGTTCGGCTTCGTGGGGACACCCATCCGCCTGCGCTTCAAGAGGGGCAGGGAGGACAGGAAAAAAAGTGGAAGGTAGAAAGTGGAAAGGGGAAAGAGGGTGTCTGGCGTCTGGTGTCTGGTGTCTTTTCTTGGACCCAGAACCTGGAACCTGGACCCTTTCTTTCCTGTCATCGCGAGCCGCATCCGAGCGACGCGATCTCGGCAGACGGAGCGACTGGGCGAGGGGGAGACTGGGAGACGGAGCGAGTTCGCGGGTTTCCCGCTCTGAACTCTGAACTTTTTTCTCTGAACTGCACCCTGCGATGCCATGCTGAAAGCTTACCTCGACATCGAGACCACGTACGACGGGCAGATAAGCGTGGTGGGCATCCATATCCCCGGCAGGGACATTGTCCAGTTGACCGGGGGGGAGGTCACGGACCTCAACCTGTCCCGTGCCTTGGATGGCGTTGAGACGCTGGTCACCTTCAACGGTGCCTGTTTCGACCTTCCAGTTATCAGGCGTGTTACTGGCCTGGACCTGTGCGACATAACCAGTCACAGGGATCTGCTGGCGGTGTGCCGGGGCCGCGGTATCCGGGGGGGGCTCAAGCGCGTGGAGGCCCTCTTCGGGATACAGAGGACCGCCGGGGTCGTGGACGGGAAATACGCCCCGCACCTGTGGCACCGATGGGAAACGGCGGCCGACGAGGAGGCTCTCGGTCAGCTGCTGGCCGACCATCGCGATGACTGTGTGAACCTCGAGATCCTGGAGAACATACTGGACGGGCTGGAGGGGGAAGAGTCCTGAGTCGGAGACGCGGTGAGGCGGGGCCGCGGGGATGGGGGTTGCGCGGGCGCTTGGGCCATCGGAAAAGTGCTACACCCCGAACATCTCCAGCTCCTTGAGGAGGTCCTTGCCCAGCTGGCGCCATTCCTGGAGACTCACGAAGAGGGTCTCGAAAACCTGTTCCGATTCGCTGATGGTGATCATGAGGGTACGGCTGCCGTTCTGGTTTAGCTTTGCCGTCTCGCTGAGCCTGTAACTGATCTCGGTCATGGTCTGGGCCGACTGGGTGATGACTCCCGTCTTGCCACGCTGCCGGTCCGCGCCCTCCTTGAGGCTTGTGGCCACCTTGGTGACGCCCTCGGCCGTCTCGACGACACTGACGGCGGCATCGGCCTGTCTCAGGGTCTCATCCCTGATCATGAGGCTCATGTCGTGCGAGTGCCGGAAACTCTCGTCGATGCGATTGAACACATCCTCCACCCTGGCGGTCTTTTCCACAGTCGACCCGATGGCCTCCCGGATGCGCTGCGTACCTTCCGTGACGAGTTCGATGTCCCTCTCGAACCAGTTCATGGCGTCACGGATGGACCCCGTGGATTCCTCCACTCCCCGGGAGAGCTTCCGGATCTCCTCGGCCACAACACCGAAGCTCCTTCCCTGGGAGCCGGCCTGAGCAGCGATTATTGAGGCGTTGAGTGCCAGGAGCTTGGTCTGGTCCATGACCTCGTCAATGACCTGGATGGTCTCCTTGACGGTCTCCGAACGCCGGGAGAGGTCATCGATGGTTTCGGAGAACTCGCTGCTGATCCTGTCCAGGCCCTGGATGCCCTCGCGCGCGTCATGGAACACCTCGATGCCGCTCTTGACCTCCCGGCTCACAAGTTCGTCGGCCTTGGCCGAGTCCTCGACCCGGGACTTGATGTCCTGAAGGGACGTCATCATGTTCCTGACCACGACGGCGATCTCCTGCATGGAGGACATGAGGTCGTCCATGCGCTTGAGCACCTCGATCCCCAGTGTGTCGAACTCCTTGGCAGTGGCCGTCCCCGTGTCCGCCGACGCCAGGATCTCTGCCGAGTCTGAGGCCAGCGAGTCGGCCGCGTTGCGCAGATCGGTGGTGGCCCTGGCCAGCTTCTGGATCTCCACGGAATACCTTTCCCTCTTGGACTTGATGGTGGCGAAGGCCTGTTCCATGAGGTCGTCCATCCTGCGGATGCCCTGGATGAGCCGGATGTTGGATATGGCCACGGAGGTCTGGTCGGCGAGGACCTTGATGATGTCCACCTCCTCATCGTTGATGGGGGTCTTCTTGAATTTGTTGTCCACGGCGAAGAGGCCGACGGGCTCGTTACCGTCGTGGAAGGGGATGAGCATGAAGGAAACACTCCTTATGGCCTTGATGCGGTCGTACGGGGGAGCGAGACGGTAATCCGGTTTCATCTCGGCAGGATCCTTGATGACGTACGGGCTGTCATCGGCTATGGTCAACCAGATGACGCCCCCCTTTTCGTTCATGGGCACGCGGATGTTCTCGATGGGTTCGTTCAGGTTCCCCCTGGCCTCGACACACTCGAGCATCTCCTTTTCCCTGTTGACGACGAAGATGTTCACACGGTCGAAGTCGAGGATGTCGTGAATGCCGTCCGCGCACAGGCGGAAGACCTCCTCCAGGCTGGCGGATTTCTGGATGGAGGCGCTCACCTGCGTGATGCCGTTCATGCGCTTGTGGAGGATGAAGTGCCGCTTCTCGAACAGTTCCTCCTTGGCCATGAAGAGCTTGTAGGTCTCCGCCATCCGCTGCTGCTCACCGATAAGTTTCGAGTCCTTCTTCCCGATGAGGTAGCCGAAGACACCCATGACCGAGGAAGTGCCCAGGAGCATGTAGAGGAGGATATGGGTGTTCCTCCTCTCGATGAAATAGAGTTCCCTGATGTAGGAGAAGTAGGTGGCCCCTTCCGGCGTGGAGAGCAGGGCGTCAAAGAGCAGCCAGCCGAAAGGCGCAAGGAGCCCCAGCATGATGCCGAGGAGCGCGTACCTCGCGGGACGGCCTGAAAAGAGAGAAATGTGGCCTGAAGAGGGCGATTCCATTTTTGCCAGCAAGGTCGGACGGATCCTCACTCCACGGTGAATACAACGTTGAAACTTCGCAGGAAGATAGCCTATTTGGCGAGTTACATCAACATAAATGCCTGTTTTGCAAGATAATTCACATGAGGATGCGTGCGGGCTGTACCTCAGGCCAGGACCCTTTTCCCGCAAGGTTTCAGGGACGACGACCTTGATGATCGTGGAAGGTTTTCCGGATGCCGGGACCTGGACGCGCAACGCCTGGCGCTACAGGAGACCGGTGGAACCGTCCGGCGGATGAACGGGGCGGGTCATCTCCTCCCCGGTTTTTCCTCCCTGGAATAGCCGTAGCTTCCGAGGGCATCGCCCATGGCGCGGTAGCTGCGGTCCACGGCGCTGTAACCGAGGGGGTTGATGATCTCCATCCGGATAGCCCCGTTGCTGTCGAAGGCCTCCTCTGCCACGTGGGTGGCCACGATCTCACCCAGGAACATGTCGTGGACCCCGAGAGGGACGATCTCCCGGACGCGGCACTCGAGGCAGATCGTGCACTCATCGATGAGGGGAGGCGAGACCTTCTCGGCCGGAACCGGTGTCAGCCCGGCCTCGGAGAACTTCTCCACCCTCTTCCCCGAGACGATGCCGCACTGGTCGACCTTCCTTACGATGTCCACGGGCGGAATGTTCACCACGAACTCCCCCGACTCCCGTATGATGCCGTGGGAGTATCGGGAGGGCCTGAGGCTGATACTGACCATGGGTGGGTCCGAGCATACCACCCCCGTCCAGGCCACCGTGAGGATATTGGGACGTCCACCCTTGTCCTGGCACGTCACGAGGACCGCCGGAACGGGGGAGAGGTAAGTGGAGGGTTTGACGGTACGTTTTTTCATGGGAATCCTCATTTTTCAGGCCGGACCGAGCAGCGAGGATGAAGAAGGCACATTCGGGAAGGTCCTCACCCTCCACCCGTCACGGTTCATCCGGCCGGCACTCACAGTATCTGCGCCAGGAACGCCTTCGTCCTCTCGTGGTCCGGGCTGTCGAAGATCTTGCCGGGGGTACCCACCTCCACGATACGACCTTCGTCCATGAAAACCACCCGGTCGCACACTTCGCGGGCGAAGCCCATCTCGTGGGTGACGGCGCAGATGGTCATGCCCTCCCTGGCCAGGGTCTTCATGACGTCGAGCACCTCTCCGATCATCTCCGGATCCAGCGCGGAGGTGGGTTCGTCGAAGAGCATGATCTTGGGCTGCATGGCCAGGGCGCGGGCAATAGCCACGCGCTGCTGCTGCCCTCCGGACAGCTGGGAGGGGTATGAACGGGCCTTTTCCGGAATCCCGACCTTTTGGAGAAGGGTCATGGCGATCTCTTCAGCCTGATCCCTGGAGCGCTTGCGCACCTTGGTCTGGGCTATGGTCACGTTGCCGAGGACGGTCATGTGGGGGAAAAGGTTGAAGCTCTGGAAAACCATGCCCACCTCGGCCCGCACCGCGTTGATGTTGGTCCTGGAATCCGTCAGGGGGATGCCGTCTATGACGATCTCGCCCCTGTCGATGGTCTCAAGATGGTTGAGACAGCGCAGGAGCGTGCTCTTGCCTGACCCGGAAGGCCCGATAATGGTGACGACCTCTCCCCTGGTGACACGCATGGTGACGTCAACGAGGGCCTCCACCTTGTGCCTGGAATAGAAGGTCTTGTAGACGTTCCTTACCTCAATCACTGACCGCGAACCTCCTTTCTAGGAACTGGACAAGCATGGAAAGGCTGAATGTCAGGATGAGGTAGAGGGCCGCGACGGTGAAGAACACCTCGAAATAGTTGATGGTGGAAGTGCCGATCTCCCTGCCGGCCCTCGTCAGCTCCACGAGAGCGATAACGCCCACCAGCGATGAGTCCTTGATGAGGGAGATGAACTGGCCGGCGAGGGGCGGCAGGATGCGTTTGAAAGCCTGGGGCAGGATGATGTAGCGCATGGCCAGGGCGTAACTCATGCCGAGAGACCTCGCAGCCTCCATCTGTCCCCTGTGGATGGACTGGATGCCCGCCCTGAAGATCTCCGCCACGTAAGCGCCCGCGAACACGGAAAGGGCGAGGACACCCGCCATGAAGTTGGAGAGTCTGAAGACCTGCCCGACGAAGAAATAGAAGATGTAGATCTGGACGAGGAGCGGCGTGCCCCTGATCAGTTCGATGTAGCCTATGGCCAGCCACTTAGGCGCAGGACTCTTGGAGAGCCTCGCAAGACCCGTGAAGAGCCCGATAAAGATCCCGAGGGCGATGGAGAGGACCGATATCTCGAGGGTCAGGACCAGTCCCTGCAGCAGCAGGCCCGGTTTCCAGCGTTCCCACTGCGCCAGCACCTGGCCCCGGGTTATCTCCTGTCCCACGGCGACGTTCACGAGGTCAGAGGGCACCTCGTAGTATGACTCCATGTCGAGGTAGTCTTTCACAACGATGACCGTGTCACCGCCGGCCACGTCCAGGGCAACGACGGTGGCGTCGTCCTCCGCTTCCACAACGCGGCTGTCCTTGAAGAGGACGTAACGGGGTATCTGCTCCCACCGCCAGATGTAATCAACCCTTTTTGTGGTGTGAAAGGTCCCGGCGACGAGCCCGGCAAGGATCACGACGAGGGCTGTCCAGGAGGCAGCGTGTCTGAACCGCGGATTGTGCAGAAGATCCTTCAGGGAACCCAAGGGCATCTCTCCGGGGCGGGGATCAGGGCGATTCCGGGGGACGGATGTGCCCCCGGAACCGCGATGTGCGCAGATGCTTTCCTACTGGACTTCCTTGAGCCACTCGTTGCCGGTGATCCACTTGCTGTAGATCCTGTCGTACCGCCCGTCGCCCTTGACCTGGGAGAGGAAATTGTTGAGCCAGTTCAGGAAATCGGGATCACCCTGCTTGATGGCCCAGCCGAGGGGCTCGAAGGTAAAGGGTTCGTCGAGGAAGACAAGTTTGCCCGCACCCTTCTGGGCAAAGAAAACGGCGCAGTAGGGAAGGTCGTAGACGAAGGCGTCCGCCTTGCCGTTGATGACCTCGAGGGCCGCCTCGGGTTCGGTCTCGAAGCTCTTGTACTTGGCTCTGGGGATGAGGTCCTTGACGGCCTGCTCACCGGTGGTGCCCAGCTTGGAGGTTACGGTGTATTTCGGATCGTTGAGATCCTTGTAGGACTTGACCTTGCCCTCCAGGCTCTTGTTGATGAGAATGGTCTGGCCGACGATGATATAGGGGTCGGCGAAATTGACCTTCAGGTTCCTGCTCTGGGTGACGGTCATCCCGCTCATGATGATGTCGAACTTGTCCGTAAGAAGGGAACCGATGATGCCGTCCCACGCGGTGGGGACGAGCTCCAGCTCCACGCCCATTTCCTTGGCCATGACCCGCGCCATGTCCACGTCAAAGCCGACGATCCTGCTCTGCTTGTCCTGCATCTCGAAGGGCATGTATCCGGGCTCCATGCCCACCCTCAGTTTTCCTGCCTTGAGGATGGACTGAAGGGTGGATTTCTTGGCCAGGTCCATGTCGGCGGCCATCGCTGGCATGGCCACGGCCATCACCAGGGCGAGGATAAGGATGGTGCGCTTCATGATTCCTCCTTTCATCTTGACGGGTCTGAACTTTCTCAAGGTCATCATACGGCCGCTGGAAGCGGTTCAGTACGATTTCCCCTCGTCGAGAAGCTCCACGATGATCATCCGAACGTCGTGAACAGGGCATCTCGGGATCTGTTCCTTCGGTATGTATACGATCTGCGTGTGGTCGCACATGGGACATTTCACATGAACGGCTTCCACTTTGTCCCGCATTCGCGTCACCCCCGGTGAAGGGCAAAATAGTAGCATCGTGCCGGTTGAGGTGTCAACGAAAGGGGACAACGCCCAAAGGTCTCTTCAAGGGCCCTGGCGCCTTGACATGGGCGTCCCCCCGCAATAATATCTCGGTGCCATGGACTTCCTGTCCCCCGTGCTCGGGAGCATCACCGGTATCGAACCGGCCCAGTGGAAGGTTGTCTTCATCTTCGCGCTGAAGGTCTTCCTGTTCACGCTTCCGTTCGTAGCCCTGGGACTCCTTCTTGAGAAGGACATCCGCACGGTCCCCATGTCCAGAAAAATGGTCAAGTCCCTTGTGGTTCTCCTGTTCTGCCTGCCCCCCTTTCTCTTCGGCATCCTCAATTACGCCGCACCCAGATTGTCCCAGGAATTCTGGGAGAAATACCCCCTGCTGGAGAGTTTCTGGATCATGGAGGGCTCCCTGACGCCGCTGCTGCTCTCCGCGCTGGCCTCCCTTTTCGCCCTGCTTTACATAGCCGAGGTCATGAGAGGGGAGCTGAGAAACTGATATTGACAGGAGTATTTTTTTGTACTAACTTTCGCTGTTCGTCATCCGGAAGGGAAGGATCAGGGAAAGCATATCATGAAGACCTACACAGCCAAGAAGGACGATGTCGCCAGAAGGTGGTTCGTCGTCGACGCCGAGGACAAGGTCCTGGGGCGGCTCGCAGCCAGGGTGGCTCCCATTCTCACCGGCAAGGTCAAGCCTGTTTACACGAGCCACGTGGACACGGGTGATTTCGTGATCATAGTCAATGCCCGTAAGATAAGGCTGACGGGGAAAAAGCTCGACGACAAGGTATATTACAGCCATTCGGGATACCCCGGCGGGATCAAGGACATGACCGCCCGCGAGATGCTCGAGCGCAAGCCG
>CP070682.1:1938570-1948332 GCA_020352595.1 bacterium
ACCCGGGCCGGATTCGGCCACGGGTTCGGGACCCGAAGGGCGCTGCCGGAGGAGCTGCCCGGAGGCATCAACATCCTGCTGCAGGTCCACGGGGAACGCATCGTTTTCCTTTCCGAAAATACGATGAGGGTGCAAAGTGCCCGGAACAAAGCGCAAAGCGAGAACCTTCAACTCTCCACTCAATCACCTCCAGCCTCGCCGTTCCGATTCGCGGAGGGGGACGCCCTGGTGACGGACATCCCGGGTGTTTCCATAGGTATCCGGACCGCCGACTGCCTGCCCCTGCTCATCGCCGATCCCGGGACGGGGGCAGCCGCGGCCGTCCACTGCGGGTGGCGCAGCCTCGCCCTGGGACTGGCGGGCAAGGCGCTCGGGACCCTTGCGGAGATCACAGGCACCGGGCCATCCGGCCTGGTGGCCGTCCTGGGCCCCTCCATCGGGCCATGTCATTACGAGGTGGGCCAGGACGTGAGGCGGGCCTTCGGAGCCGGGCCGGGGAGCGACCCGGCCTTCGAGACGCGGGGAGGCAGGCTCTTCCTGGACCTCGGGGCGGTGGTGAAGGCCCAGCTCCTGGAGGGGGGAATGGACCCGGGGGACATTGAGGAGGTGGTGGGCTGCACCGTATGCAACCGGGAACTTTTCTGGTCCTACAGGGCGGGGGACGAGGAGGAACGCATGGTGAGCTTCATCACGGCGAGGGGGAACCGTGGACGCGCGGGTGCCTAGCAGGCTGCTGAAAAACCCCTGAAAAGGCAGCCTGATAGGGCGACGCGGGGGTCCCGCCATGGCGGGACCCAAATCCGAGATGTAAAAACACGAAGGATTTGCGAGGGTTGCGCCGGGCCGCCCCAAGCAACCCGACGCTCAAAAAGTCCACGAGGGACTTTTTCAGCACCCTGCTAGAGCGTGAGGATGTCAGACCAGGTCCGGACCAGGGAACGAGGGTCGGGGACCCCTGTTTACAGCTCCTATCTCTTATCTCTTAATCTCTTATCTCTTCTCACTTATCGCTTATCTCTTCGTTCCTGATACCAGTTCCGCGTACCTGAAGCAGCCCGTTTCGTGGTCGTTGACCATCCCCACCGCCTGCATGAAAGCGTAGCATATGGTGCTGCCGACGAAGGAGAAACCGCTGCTTTTCAGGCTCCGGCTCATGGCATCGCTCTCGGGCGAGGCGGCCGGGATCTCCGACATCGTGCCGATCCTGTTGACGATGGGCTCCTGGCCCACGAAACCCCAGAGATAGCCGGAGAGGGAGCCGTGATCGCCTGCCACCGCGAGGGCGGCCCGGGCGTTGTTCCGTACGGAGAACACCTTCAGGCGGTTCCTGATGATGGCGGGGTTCCGGAGGATCTCCGCCAGCTGACCGTCGGTCATGCGGGCGCACTTGTGGATATCGAAGCCGTGAAAAAGCGCGCGGTAGGCGGGCCGTTTATTGAGCACCGTGGACCAGGAAAGCCCCGCCTGGGCACCCCCCAGACAGAGCATCTCGAAGAGCCCCCGGTCGTCGCATACCGGCACGCCCCACTCCTCGTCGTGGTAGCGGACCATCTCGGGACCGGCGTTGCCGGCCCACAGGCAGCGGCGCAAGGGCGGCCTCCTTCCTGCGTTTCAAATCCCCGCGGGGGGACGGGTGCACCCAATTTTTCCCCGCGTCCCGGGCTTCCACTGGTGTCAGAGCCCTTCTCTGAACTCTGGACCGTGAACTCTGTCCCACCTGCCGAACCTTGAATCAGCCTTCGCCCGGACTGCGGCTGGCAGGCCTTACACCCTTGAACCCGAGCCGCCCGGGTAACGGGCGAGAAGCTTCCCCGCCACCCAGGCGTTGAGGATCCCCGTCGCTATGGCCGCGGCGCCCATGAAGGGGAGAAGGGCCATGAGACCGGCCGAGCGGACGTACAGCAGGGTGGCCACCGCCAGCTGGCCGAGGATGTGGGCGTAAGCGCCCCCCATGCTGATCCCGTAGAAGGAGAATCGGCCGGTGAGCAGGAGGGGCACCATGACCAGGAGGCTGGCCGCGCCGCCGGCCGCCGACAGGACGGTGGCGGGCGAGAAAAGGCCTCCCCACAGAAGGGCCACGAGCCCCACCCTGCCCGCGGTGACCCAGACTCCGCCGGAAACGCCCAGTGTCCCGAAGGCCACCAGGGTCATGATGTTGCCCAGGCCCAGCCTGATCATGGGAAAGGGGTTGGGAAGGACCCGCTCGAGGGACGCCAGGGCAAAGGCCCCGGCCACGAGCATGGCCATGGTGGTGAGCCTAGCGGGTGACCGCATCCACCACCTCCCGTCCGGGGACCTTGACGACGATCCTGTTGGGCAGGCAGACGATGACCTCCCCCGCCCTCCGGATGGGGCCCATCCTCTCGCAGATCTTCAGGGGACACGGCGCGTTCTGGAGGCGGGCACTGCCGGACTCGACCACGAGGACCGCCGGACCCAGGGGCCCCGGCACCTCGCGCCGCCCGTCTTCCAGCAGCGGGACACCCCATTCCTTCCCCCCGGCCTGCACGAGGACCCGGTCCCCCACCGCCCCCGCGGGAAGGAGCCGCGGCGAAACCGCCGTGAACACCGCGAGGAGGACGAGCAGCGCCCCGTCGGTGATGCGCGGGCGGGTCTTGACTTCCATCACGCCTTTCACACCTCCCGGATCCCAGTCCGTGTTTCTTCGCCCCCGGCCCTCAGCGCCTGGCCTTTGCCCCTTATCCCTTGCCCCTTATCCCTTATCCCCTATCCCTGATCTCTTATCCCTTTTCCCGCCCTCTCGAACCGGATCCCGTCCCCGATCCCCCCGGTGAGGAGAACGGTCCCGTCCTCCTTGATGAGCACCCCCTCCGCCCCGGGCCATCCCTCCAGGAGCTTCATCCCCTTTTCGGCACCCAGAACGAAAACGGCCGTGGCGAGGGCGTCTGCCGTGACGCAGTCCGGGGCCAGGACCGTCACGCTCCTGAGCCCCGACCTGGCCGGATAACCCGTCGCCGGATCCAGGATGTGGTGGTAGCGGACGCCGTCCTCCTCGAAATAGCGCTGGTAGTCCCCCGAAGTGGCCACCGAGAGCTGGCCCACCTGCAGGACCCCCGCCAGCTCCTGAGGACTGTCCGGGTCCTGGATCCCGATCTTCCAGATGCCCCTGCCGGGACGCCTTCCGAAGGTGCGCAGGTCTCCGCCGGCGTTGACGACGCCGGAAGCCACGCCGGCATCCACCAGGAGCTCCACCGCCATGTCCACGGCGTAGCCCTTGGCCACCCCGCCCAGGTCCATCCAGACGGGTGCGCCCCCGGGGCAGCATGCCCCGGACGGAAGGGCGAGGCCGGCCTTGCGGGCAAGGGCCTCCCCGATCTCCCCGTCGGAGGGGCGCCGCGGACGGTCCATGCTCAGCCCCCACAGGTCGACGAGTTCGCCCATGGCCGGGTCAAAGGCTCCGGAAGAGGCCCTGGCCACGGCCATCCCGGCCTCCAGGATCCTCGCCAGGTCCCCTTCCAGGACCACGGCCTCTCCCCGGCGAAGGCGCGCCAGAGGGGAATCCTCATGACCGGCATGGGCCACCCGCTCCAGCTGTGCCATGCGGTCGAAGGCTCTGGAAACGGCCTGAACGGCGGCCTTCTCGGGAGCATAGACGGACACCTCGACGAGGGTGCCCATCATGAACCGGGTCTCCTTGTAGGGTCTCGGCTCCCCGCACCCTGTCAGCGCCAGGACCGCCGTGAGAAGAATGCAGAGGGGAAGGGAGAGGCGGGGTTCCCCGAGGGCGGGCCCCGGGGCAGTGTCAGTCATCATCACCCAGCAGACGCTTGATGTGTGCCTTCAGTTCGTCGAGGTTGGCCGTCTTGATGACGTAGGCGTCGGAAGCCCAGACGTTGAAGTCATGGCGGTATTCGCCGTAGGCGGTGGACATGATGACGGGGATCTTCTTGTCCATCTCGCGGATGCGGTGCAGCACCTCGATGCCGTCCATGCCCGGCATCCGGATGTCCAGCGTGACGAGGTCGGGGCCGTCCTTCCTGAGCTTCCGGAGGGCCTCCTCACCGTCGGCGGCCGTGATGACCCGGTAGCCCTCGTCCTCGAGCTCCTCCCTGTAGAGGAACCGGATGCTCTCCTCGTCGTCCACCACGAGGATGGTCCTGGAGCTGTCGTCCCGGCTTTTCATCCGTCAGAACCTGGTCCAGGGATGGGGGCGATGGGCAGACATATGTTAAACGTTACTCCCTCTCCATGCCGGTTGTCTACCCGTATTTCACCGCCGTGGCCCGAGACCGCCCTCTGGGCGATGGCCAGGCCCAGGCCGGTGCCGGTTCCCTTGGTGGTGAAGAAGGGCCTGAAGATCCTCTGGAGGTCGCGGGGATCGATGCCCTCCCCCTGGTTGGTTATGGAGATGACGACTCCCGGTCCCCTGTCGAGTTCCCGGGCCCCGGCCGACAGGACCACCTCACTGTGCTCTGCCGCGGCCTCTCCGGCGTTGAACAGGACGTTGATGACGGCCTGCTTGATCTGTCTCTCGTCGAGGGAGATCTCCGGGATGCCCCGGCCCAGGTCCTGGCGCAGTGTCACCTGTTTCTTCCTGAAGTTCTCCCGGAACAGCCCCGCGCACTCGGAAAGGAGTCCGTAAAGGGACACCGGGCTCCTGTTCACGACACCGTAGCTTCGGGCATAGGAGGTGACGTTGGCCAGGGTCCTCTCGAGCCGGTTCACCTCCTGGATGATGATGTCCGCGTACTTGCGGCCGCGGTCGTCATCCGGCAGGAGGTTCCTGAGCCTCCTGGTGAAGCCGCCGATGGAGACGAGGGGGTTGCGGATGTCGTGGGCCACGGACGCGGCCATCTCGCCGAGGGCGGCCATCTTCTCCCACTGCATGAGCCTGTTGCGCAGCTCCACGAGCTGGCTGTTGAGCTGTTCCAGGGCCGCGGCCTGGAAGGATCTCTCCACAGCCAGGCCCGCCTGGGCCGCCGCCGACTTGAGCAACTGGTACTCCTCAGCTTCTATGGGGCGCGCCGACCGCAGGTTGTCCACCCAGATGACGCCGAGGACCCGGCTCTCCGAGAGGAGGGGCACCGTGGCGAAGGAGGGGACGTTGCCGAGATGACGCACAACCTCCTCGCCGACGAGGTCCTGGTCCGAGGGCAGGCGCATCCTGAAGGAGCGCTGCTCCAGGACCGTCCTGGCGAGGATGCCGCTGTCCCTTCTCACCGGGATGGTCAGGCCCGAGATCATTTCGTCCAGGACCCTCGGCCCCTGTGGTCCGGCCTCCCCGTCCCTGCTGTCATGGGTCAGGCGCTCCCCCGAGGCCACGCCTAGGTGGCCGCGCAGGGTCTGCTCCTGCGGGTCGTGCAGGAAGAGGAATGCCCTGTCGAAACCGTAACCCTCGACGCTGGTAACCGTCTCGAGGATGGAGCGCAGCAGCCGGGTGATGTCCTCACGGTCGATGACCGCGCGGCTGATCCTGTGCAGAAGGGTCAGTTCCCGGACGCGGCGCTGCAGGGAGGTGGTCATCCTGCGCACCTCGTTCTCCCTGCCGATCTGGTAAAGGGAGTTCATGCCCACCCGCAGGAGGGCTCTCGCGGTCTCGCGTTCGAGGCGGGTGTAGGGCAAGGGCTCCTCGCCGTGCTTCCTGTCGAAAAGGCACAGGACCCCGCGGTCCCCGCCTCTCTCCTCGAAGGGGATGCAGAGCAGGTTGTGTCTCACGGGCCTGCCGCCGTCACCAGGTGCCAGCCCCGGGGCGTCAACCTGGACAGTGCGTCCCTTCTCCAGGGCTTCACGGGCGAAGGGCAGGTCGTTGGGCGTGTCGATGGCTGTGGTGCCGGGCAGGTTTCCCGCGAAAAAGGCCCTCACTTTCAGGCCGTTCTCCCCCTGGATCCTCAGGACGGAACCCGAGCTCTCCGTGAGCTGGGCGCCGGTCCTGGCGATGTGGGCCAGGCAGGCCTGCACATCGCTCAGGGCGCTGAGCCGCTCCGAGACGCGCAGGAGCACGCCCGCGATCTCGTTCATTCGGGTCTGGTAGTAACGCGAAAGGCTTCCCCTGACGAGGGGAGCGAGGGCGCCTGAGACCGAGGCCATGTCCTGCGCGGTCCCCTCTGGGACCCGGGCGCGTTTCCTGAACCCGACTGCCATCACCGCCACGGGACGCCCCCGCCACTCCACGGGCATGACCGCCGCGCTCCTGAGGCCCTTCCCGGAAGGGCCCGGAAGGGGACACGGCGAACCGGACCGGCTGGCCCAGAGCTGGAGCGCTCCGGCCCTGGTGGTCTCCAGAAGCCGTCCCTCCTCTTCGGGGTTCGATGCGATACCCTCGCTGGAAACCGGCCCCGATCGGCCCCTGAGGAGGAACCTCCCGGATTCCATCTCCAGGACATAGAGCAGGCACACGTCCGCGCCGAGCCACCCGGCGAGGGCCTGGGCGGTCCTGGAAAGCTGCACCTGGGGGTCGGAAGAGACCTGGAACGCCTTGAGGATCTCACCGGAAAGAAGTCTGTGCTGGCTGCTGCTGGACATGGCGGGATCCCGGATGGTTGGGAGCGGTGCTGACCGGCCTGCTGCCGGGAACATGCGGGGCGCTGCTGGACTGGTGGTGCCTTGCAGGGATGGGCCGGCGGGCCTTAGGGGGACGGCACTCAGCCCTTCTGGATCTTTTCCTCCTCCTCCTGGAGGGTCTTGCACTCGATACAGAGGGTGGCCACGGGTCGGGCCTCGAGTCTCTTGAAATCGATCTCCTCGCCGCAATCGTCGCACAGGCCGAAGGTGCCGTCCTCTATCCGCTCAAGGGCCCTGTCTATCTTGGTGATGAGCCTTCTCTCCCGATCCCGGATCCTCAGGAGGAAGTTCCTGTCGGTCTCCATGGAGGCCCTGTCCGTGGGGTCG
Organism: bacterium; assembly: GCA_020352595.1. GTDB lineage: Bacteria > BMS3Abin14 > BMS3Abin14 > BMS3Abin14 > BMS3Abin14. The sequence continues at coordinate 1,945,420 of CP070682.1, forward strand.
GCGAACTGGGCCTTCTCCTCGGTCATGCCGTCCACGGTCCTGGTGGCCTCGCTGACGAGCTCCTCCTTCCAGGCCTTGAGTTTTTCCGTCAGGTACTGAAGTTCCTTCTCGTTCATGATAGAGCCCCTCGGTGAAGATGACATTTCCTGATACTTTATTTGCGTGGCAGTGTCAACCGGACAGGGGAACCCTCTCAACCTTCTCTTGACACCCGTTCCCGGCCCATATATCAAGAAAAACATGACAAAGACATGGCTCACCGCAACCACCGCCGCAGCTGCCGTGCTCCTGTGCGCCGGAGCCCTGGCAGCAGACCCTTCCTCATTTCCGGGAGGCGGCTTTGATGCCCGCTCCCTCGGCCGGGGCGGGACCGGTGTGGCCACACCCCCGGGACCTTCCAGCGTCCTGGGCAACCCGGCCACCCTCACCGCCACGGGGATCTTCTCCCTGGGTGCCGACTACGTCCGGTCACGGGACACCTCCAAGGGAACCTGGGCGCTGTCCCTCGTGGACACGGCGTCCTCGGTCCGGGGCGCCCTGGCCTACTTCACCAACCCGGAGTTCGCCGACTTCGAGAAGAACCTCTGGGGCGTTGCCTTCGCGCAATCGCTCACCCCTTACCTCACCATCGGGGAGAGTTTCCACATGGGAGAATACGAGCCGGATGCGGCCCCCGGCGAGGAGAAGAGCCTCTCGGGCGCCGACCTGGGCTTCCTGCTGAAGATGGGCGGCCATATCTCCCTCGGATACGTCGCCCGGAACGTCTACCGCAGCGACAGCGACCTGCTGGAGGACAGCAGCGCCTTCGGCGTTTCCCTGGACCTCCCCTGGACCATACTCTTTACCGCGGACTACGAGGAGACGCCGCTGACCGATGACCATGACCTGAGGGCCGGCGTGGAGTTCAAGCCGTTCAAGGCCGTGACGGCGCGCCTCGGATACCAGGACCTGGCCGGCGGCACCGTCTACTACAGCGTGGGTCTGTCCTACTCGGATCCATACGGCACCGTGGACGCGGCCATCCTCTACAACGAGGAGACGGAGAAAACCGACCGGGTGGTCATCGGCGTCACCATGGGGATGTAGGAGGATCCTGTTCCCCGTCCACGATCCGGGACCCAGACATGCCCCCCCCGGCATGCCCTTCCTGCCCCGTCGCCTTCCCTTGCCCAATAAATGCAGATAGTGTAGTTTATACGGTTGCATTCGGTGAAAGTCTAACTGACGGGGATATCAGCGAAAATGCGCATTTACGCCATATCGGTCAGTGACAGGAAGGGCGTCCGGAAGGGTAACGTGGGCACGGCCGTGCTGCGAGCCGGGCACGGGCTGGAGAGCGACGCCCACGCCGGCCCGTGGCACCGTCAGGTCAGCCTCCTGGCCAGGGAGAGCATCGAGAAGATGGTGGGCCTGGGCCTCGCCGTAGGCCCGGGGGACTTCGCCGAGAACATCACCACGGAGGGGATCGACCTGCTGTCCCTTCCCCTGGGGCGGAGGCTGCGCCTGGGCCGGGAAGCCCTGGTGGAGGTGACCCAGATCGGCAAGGAGTGCCACGAGCGCTGTTCCATCTACTATCAGGCCGGGGACTGCGTCATGCCGAGGGAGGGGATCTTCGTCCGGGTCCTCGCCGGGGGCGCCATCAGCCCCGGCGACGCCATCGCCATCGTGGAGGACGGGGACGGCCATGAAGGTTAGGGGCGGAATATTGACCCTCAGCGACCGCGCCAGCAGGGGCGAGTACGAGGACCTCAGCGGGCCCGCCATCGTCGAGAGCTTCTCGGGCCGGTCCGGACTCGATGTGCAGTGGGTGCGGGTCCAGATCCTCCCGGACGAGGAGGAACTCCTCAGGGAGACGCTGGTTCAGTGGTGCGACGCAGAGGGGCTGGACCTCATCCTGACCACCGGCGGCACGGGACCTGCCCCCCGCGACCGCACGCCCGAAGCCACCAGGAGCGTCCTGGACTTCGAGATCCCCGGCATACCGGAAGCCATGCGGGCCGCCGCCCGCGCCAGGGTTCCCACGGCCGCCCTGACCAGGGGACTCGCCGGGGTGCGGGGACAGACCCTCATCGTCAACCTCCCGGGCAGCCCCGGGGCGGTCCGGGAGAACCTGGAGGTGCTCTTCGGCTTCCTCGGCCACCTCCTGGAAAAGGTCAAGGGCGACCCGGCCGAGTGCGGAGGAGGATCGTGAGTTCGGGTGTATCGGAGCACCGGAGTATGGGAGCAGGTTCCTTCCCCGGCACCCCGCTGCTTGGGCTTCCCGTTACCGGATGACAGGGAAATGCGAGGGATCTTCATCACCTTCGAGGGCATCGAGGGGTCCGGCAAGACGACTCTCATGGAGCTGCTGGAGGGCCAGCTGCGCGCGGCCGGCCGGGATACCCTGCTGACGCGCGAGCCCGGGGGCACGGACCTCGGGGTGGCCATACGCCGCGCTCTCCTGGAACCGCGCGGCGGGACCATCGAACCGCTGGCGGAGCTCATGCTCTTCGCCGCCGACAGGGCCCAGCATGCCGCCACTGTCATCCGGCCGGCCCTGGAGAAGGGGCAGGTCGTGCTGTGTGACAGGTTCTCCGACGCCACGGTGGCCTACCAGGGCCACGGGAGGGGACTGCCCATGGACACCGTCAGGACCGTGGACGGCGCGGCCAGGGGAGGTCTGCTGCCGGACATGACCGTGCTGCTGGACCTCCCGGTCCACGCGGGTCTCGAGAGGGTCAGAGCGAGGAATGAGGGGTCCCCGGATCGCGCCGAGTCCAGGATCGACGACGAGGAGGCCCATTTCCACGAAAGGGTGAGGCAGGGGTACCTGGCCATGGCCGGCACGGAGCCCGGGCGGTTCCTCGTTCTGGACGCCCGGAAGCCGCCCGCCGCACTGGCCGGCCTGGTGAGGAAAGAGATCAGGAAGAGGTT
>CP070682.1:1948432-1963501 GCA_020352595.1 bacterium
AAAGAGCGTGCCGTAGTCGTGGGCCGCCCTGGCCAGGGACGAGAAGGAGTTGTAGGAGATGGCGCCGTAGGACATGGCTCCGAACATGATGGGAGTCGTCAGCACCACATTGGGAAAATCGTGCCCGGAGATCCGGCCGTCCCTTATCTCCAGATGGTCGGGTTTTCTCCCCAGGAAAGTCCTCAGTTCCATGGGTTCGCGCAGGGGGTCTATGGAGGGGTTCGTCACCTGGCTGGCGTTGATGAGGATGTGGTCCCAGTAGATCTTGTGGGGTTTGTCCGAACCCATGCCCGTCAGAAGGACACCGCCGGTTTCTGCCTGTTTTTTCAGGTCCTGGATGTATTCCCTCGTCCAGTTGGCGTTGGGTTTGTAGGAGTACTCGTTGAGCCTGATATTCAGGGCGTTGGTGGGGCAAAGAACGCTGCACCTCTGGCAGGCGACGCAGTTCTCCTCCCGGTGGACCATGACATCGCTGTCCGCGTCATAGGCGAACACGTCGAAGGAACACTGCCGCTCGCAGACACGGCACTGGATGCATCGGTCCTCGTTCCTGTTGACGCTGAATTCAGGGAGCAGTGACGTGAGCATCGCTATCGCACCTCCAGTTCTTCAGCACTCCTGAGAAGCTTTCCGCCCTCGACGATCTCATGTCCAGTGGTCCCCTTCAGGCGGGCGATGACGGGGTGTCCACCCACCGGTATCCAGACCCGGTCCAGCTTTTCGGAGACGAGCCTTATGGCCGACTCCTCCGACGACGCGTAGACGATGTCGCCACGGATCCCCGCCACCATGGGGCGGAGCCTGATGCGGTCCGTGTGCGCCACCATTTCCCCGTGATGGGCCACGATGATGGCGAAGGGCCCGTTGAGGAGAAGGGGCGCGTAGACGTTGCGCAGGGTCTCGTAATACCGCCTCTTCTCCGTTTCCATCCTGTCTATCTGCTCCCACACGGGCGGTGAGAAGATGTCCATGACCGTCTCGATGGGCATCTTGTGTTTCCTGGCCAGAAGGTCCACCGCGTAGGCCACCACCTCGGTGTCCGTGTGCATGGTGCAGACGTAACCGTACATCTCCAGGAACCTCCGGTTGGCGCCGTAGGAGGAGATCTCCCCGTTGTGCACCACCGTCCAGTCGAGGAGGCTGAAGGGATGGGCGCCGCCCCACCATCCCCTGGTGTTGGTGGGAAATCGCCCGTGAGCCGTCCAGATATACCCGTGGTAGTCCTTGAGCCCGAAGAACTGCGCGATCTCCTCGGGGAAGCCTACGCCCTTGAACACACCCATGTCCTTGCCGGAGGAAAAGACGTAGGCGCCGTCGAGCGAGGTGTTGATCCTGAAGACCCTGCGGGCGACGAGGTCGTCGTCCGAGATGATCTCGTGGATCTCATCCCGGCTCGGCTGCACGAAGTACCGGTAGATGTCCGGTGGATTCTTGATGGCCTCTGTCGGAAAGGTGGGCACCTCCTCGGCGTGCCTCACCTGGAAGAACTTTTTCAGGTAGGCCTCGGTTTCCTGCCTGCTAGCCCTCGTTTCGTACATGATGTGGAGCGCGTAATCCTCGGCCCGCTCCGGATAGCAGCCGTAGACGGCGAATCCCCCGCCAAGGCCGTTCCCCCGCTCATGCATATTGGCAATGGCGGTGATGGTCCGCTCTCCGGAATGTCTCTTGCCGGAGGTGTCCATCATGCCGAAGATGGAGCACTGGGATATGACCTTCCCGTCGTTATAGGGGTTGTTGACTCTGGACAGATCCTTCATGGCGTTCCTCGTTCATCCCTGATCTCAGATCAGCGCTCTCGCCCCTGCAGGGCCGGAATTTGGGACTTGCGCCTATTCTATCTCCGTGATGGGCTGCTTGATCCTCTCCTTGACCTCCGCGGGGAGGTGCACCACGGCGAACTCATCGGTGAGCAGCTGTTCCTTGAATGAGGTCGTTTTCACCTTCTCCCTCATGAGACCCAGGTAGATGCCCGCACGGTCGACATGTCCGGCCATGATGAGCCCCTGGATGACGTCGTCCTTGAGGACGATCTTGGCGTATTGTCCGCCCTCGTGCCTCACGATCTCCTCATAGCCCTTCTTCTCGGGTTTCAGGGTGAAGCCCGCCGAGACCATGGGGAAGCCGAAGAAGTCCACCGAGTTCATGTTGGTGGCCCACCGATGGCTATGTTCTGCTCCTGCCATGTTCAGGCCGGCGATACGCCCCCCGATATAGGCGTTGGGCCACAGGGGCAGAAGCCTCATGCCGCCGGTGACGAAGTCATGGGCGTGGGCGCAGTCACCGCACGCATATACTCCCTCGGCGCTGGTCCTCATCTTCACGTCCACCTCGATTCCGCCTCCCAACTTCATGCTGACAAGGGCCACCCCGCCCTCTTCGGCCAGTTCCGTTCTGGGTCGAACACCGATGGCGATGACCAGGAGATCGCAGGGCAGCACCGATCCGTCCTTGAGCTTCACCTCCTTGACACGCCCCCTGGCGTCTCCCCTGACCTCCTCGATGGTCGTGTTCAGCAGGACCTCCACTCCGTTGTTCCTGAAGGACTCGGTCGCCATGGCCGAGGATACCGGATCTGTCACCGGAGAGAGGATACGGTCGGCCAGCTCCACCATGCTCACGCTCTCGACCCTGTGAGCGAGGGCCTCGGCCGTCTTGGTCCCGATGAGTCCGGCTCCGAGGACTACCGCGCGCCTCACCCGCCCCAGTCTTCCCCTGACATCCAGGCTCTGTTTGAGGGTGATCATGGGCGTTACACCGTCCAGGTCGAGGCCAGCCATGGGGGGGATGAACGGCTTGCCCCCGGTGGCTATGAGCAGCCTGTCGAACCTGAGGGTGTGCCTCGTGCCGCCGTTGGTGGGTCGCAGCCTGACAGAGCGTTTTTCAAGGTCCAGCCCCTCCGCACGGTAACCAAGAAAGGGTTCGACGCCGAAGCTGCCGTAGAAGTTCCGGGGCCTGAAATCCATCCCCTTCATTTCCACGTCACCCTCTATGAGGTGGGTGATGAGCGGCCGTGCGTAGGTATGGCAGTCCTCGTCCGAAACCACCGCTATGCTCCCCTTCTGTCCGGCCCTCCGGATACCTTCGACGCATCCGATGCCTCCAGCGGAATTACCCACGATCAGATAATCAAACTTTTTCGTCGCCATCGTTAGTCACACCTCTCGCCTGAGGGGTTCCGGGCTTCGCCTGCGGGCACCGCTACAGGGGATACTCAAGGATCCTCCTCCAGGATATAGAGCGCGTCGTTGGGGCACATTTCGACGCAGGCCGGCACTTCCCTGCCGGGACACAGATCACATTTAGCGGCCTTCCTGGGGCCCCTCACATCGGGTCTTATGGCTCCCTTGGTGCACGAGAGAACACAGGTCCAGCAGCCGATGCACTTTTCGCGGTCCTGGATCACCTCACCGGTGGCCTGGTCCTGGTAGATGGCTCCCGCGATGCACGCGTAGGCGCAGTATGGCTCGGGACAGTGCCTGCACTGAAGGGCAAAGGAAACGGGCCCCTCCTCCTGGACCATGATCCTCGGCGGAGGGGGCTGTTCTGTCTTGAAGGTCTTGATGATGTTCCTGGAGCTCGAGTGCTCTACCTGGCAGTGTATCTCGCAGAGGTGACATCCGATGCAGACATCCTCTTTTGCATAAATTCTTTTCACTTCCGCCTCCAAACTGACTGTTTTTTGGCCATTCCATCATCGGCACATTCCCTGAGCAGCACCTCCAACGGTGGGAATGGGCCGGACACCGTGGGCTCGCGGAAGGCCGCGCGGCCAGACCTGGAACACACACATGTCAAAAGGCAAGGAGCATGCCAAAGGAAGGGTGCACCCGAAAGGCGCATAAACAAAGGTCCATTGAAAACGAATACAGATTAAATCCGGAGTCTTTGTGTATTAATTATACACATATGTATGGAAAATACGCACACAACTTCTTCCCATCTCCTTTGTGGCGGCCGCGATTCTGCTCTTCCCGGCTTTGCGGCAACTGCCTGGTTGACACCTTTGTCCAATTGAAAGAAGATGCGATGTCGTTAACGCTGAGCCACGGACCAACGGTAAACGTTTTGATCGTTACCCTGCACCAGATCAATACCACCGTCGGTGATTTCGACGGGAACCTCGAGAGGATCATCTCCGGTGCGCGGGAATCCGAGAGACAGGGTGCGGGTATGGCCGTCTTCCCGGAACTGTCCATCACAGGATACCCGCCTCTCGACCTCCTCGAACTGAGGGACTTCACGGACAACGCCCAGGAGGCACTGCAGAGGCTTGTCGCGGCCTCTAGGGGCCTTTCCGTCGCCGTCCTTGTGGGAACCATACTGCCCCGCGACAGCACCAGTGAAGGGAAACCCTTCCAGAACGCCGCGGTGCTGGTGCATCGCGGTCACGTACAGGCGACCCACGCCAAGGTGCTCCTTCCCACCTACGATGTCTTCGACGAGAGCCGTTACTTTCACCCGGGGGCGACCCTGACCCTTGCCGAGGTCGAGGGGAAATCCTTTGCCCTCTCGGTCTGCGAGGATGTCTGGAACGACAAGACGTACTGGTCCAAAAGGCAGTACCATCAAGACCCCGTTGAGGAGCTGCTGGTCAGGACCCAGGTTCCTCTCATCAACATCGCCGCCTCTCCCTACAGCCACGGAAAGGGCAGGATGCGGCAGGAGATGCTCGCCAACACCGCAAGGCGGTATGGCGTTCCTGTCCTCTACGTCAACCAGGCCGGGGGGACCGATTCCCTGGTCTTCGACGGCCGCAGCCTGGCCATGGACCCTGCCGGCAGGATCGTGGCCCTGGCTGAGAGCTTTTCGGAGGAGTTGCTCGCCGTCGACCTGGATCACCTGCCCGCGGCGACTGAGCAGGTCCAGGAGATCCAGGACGGCATGGACACCCTGTTCCTGGCCCTTTCCACAGGCCTGAGGGACTACGCCGCGAAGTGCGGCTTCGGCTCCTCGGTCCTGGGGCTTTCCGGGGGCATCGATTCGTCCGTGACCGCGGTCATCGCCTGCGAGGCCATGGGGCCGGAGAACGTACAGGGGATTCTCATGCCCTCTCCCTTCACGTCCCCGTCCAGCATCGAGGACGCTCTGGCCGTCGCCTCCAAACTCGGCATCAGGACGAAGACCATCCCCATCACGGGGATCTACCGGCGTTATCTCGAGGACCTTGATGAAGGCCTGGAGGGGCTGCCGGGTGACGCCACGGAAGAGAACATCCAGGCCAGGATAAGAGGCAACATCCTCATGGCACTCTCCAACAGGTTTGGACACCTTGTCCTTTCCACCGGCAACAAATCCGAGCTGGCCACCGGTTACTGCACGCTCTACGGTGACATGTCCGGCGGTCTGGCCGTCATCAGCGACCTCCTCAAGGGACAGGTTTACGAGCTGGCCCGGTACATCAACAGGCACAGGGAGATCATTCCGGGATCCGTTCTTGTCAAACCTCCCACGGCCGAGCTGAGGCCCGGCCAGGTGGATTCCGATTCCCTCCCCCCTTACGATATCCTCGACGCGGTGCTGGAAGCGTACATCGAGGATAAGAAAACCCTCCACGAGATAGTAAAAATGGGGTATCCTCTGGACCTTGTCAGGAGGATCCTCGGACTCATCGAGGGCAACGAATACAAACGCCAGCAGGCCGCACCGGGGATCAAGGTCAGCTGGAAGGCCTTCGGTCTCGGCCGAAGGTGCCCCATCGCCAAAGCCGATTTTTTCTGATCCGACCTTGTCAAGCGGCCGGGCCGCAGCTGCCGTGCAGCGATAAGGTACACCCTGAAAGGAAGAGAAAATGAAAAACCGCCCAGCAATCCTGAAACTCATCCTGGTCCTGCTCGTCCTGCTCATGATGGTGTCCTGCACCCGGAGCCCGCAGGATCAGGGGAAGACCGACCAGAGCGGCAGCACCGACGGCCAGGGCACGTCCGCAGAGGTCGCAGCCATGGTGAACGGCTCTCCCATAATGCTTTCCGAGGTCCGGACAGCCATAAACAACATAGCCCTGCAGAACGGCATGAGCCTGGCGCAGACCGACGCGCTCCTCAACCAGATCGGTCCGAGGATCCTCGAACAGCTCATAGACGGCGAACTCCTCTTCACGGAAGCCGTCAGGAAGGGGCTGGAGGCCCCCGAGGACGAGGTGCAGACGGCCTTTACCAGCCTTTCCGGACAGTTCGAGACTCCCGAACAGTTCCAGGCCGAGATGCAGACTAGGGGCTACACCGAGGAGACCCTCAAGGAAAACATGCGCAAGCAGATCACCATCAGGAAGCTCATCGACCAGGAGATCGTTCCCTCCGCCGAGGTTCCCGAGGAGACCATCAGGGAAGCCTATGACAGCAACCCCCAGAACTTCGTTCGACCTGAGGAGGTCCAGGCCAGTCACATCCTCATCAAGTCTTCCTCTTCAGACCCGCAGGAGAAGAAGGATGAAGCCCTGGACAGGGCCAGGGAGATCGCTTCACGGGCCAGGCAGAAAGACGCCGATTTTGCGGAACTGGCCAAGAAGTACTCCGAGGGTCCGAGCGCTCCTCAGGGAGGAGATCTTGGCTACTTTTCCCAGGGGAGGATGGTCAAGCCCTTTGAGGACGCCGCCTTTTCCATGCAGGTGGACGAGGTCAGCGAACCTGTTCTCACGGAGTTCGGCTATCACATCATCAAGGTCACGGGCAAGCGTCCGGGAGGAAAGGTCACCTTCGATGAGGTCAGGGAGAAGCTGGCGCTGGACCTGAAGAACCGCATGGTCAACGAGCTCATCACCAGGAAGATATCCGATCTTCGCCAGAGCGCTGCCATCGAGGTCCGTTTCCAGCCTGCCGCGACTCCCGCCCCCTCTCCCGCGCCGTCCCAGCAGCAGGAGGGAGGAAAATGAGGTACAATGAGCATTGACAAATATATCCCACGCGTTATGATTGGTTGCTGTGGAGGGGCGGTTCTGAAAGGGCCGCCCTTTTTTTGTTGTCGAGGTGACGGGAGGATCATGGACCCTCATGGACATCGCACTGGACGCCGGCGCTCAATGCTTCTGAGGAGCGTCGCAGTCTGGACCCTGATAGCCCTGGTTCCGCCTGGCGCCGTCCTCGGGGCACCACCCTCCCCCCTGGAGGAGCTCCAAAGGCCCGTGGCGCTGGTCAACGGCATCCCCATCTACCCATACGATCTCGATTGTGCCCTCGAGGCCTCCCGCGCCAAGAAGATCTCCGACCCGGAGAGCATCTCACCCGACAGCGATCTTACCCTCAACCGTCTCATCGAGATCGAGCTTCTCTACCAGGAGAGCCTGAAGCACAGGTTTCCGGGGCTCAATGAGGAAGCGGAGCAGCGCTATCGGCGTGAAGTCAGGAGGATCGGCGGCGAAGAGAAGCTCCGATCCTATCTCAAATGCAACAACCTGACCCCCGCCCAGTTGAGAAAGTCCATCTTTCGAACCCTTTCCATCAACCGTTACCTGGACAAGATGGTCTACTCCAAGATCACTGTCACCGAGACAGAGATCCAGGACTACTACCAGAAACACCTGGATTCCTTCATGAGGCCCCCGTCGGTCCGACTCAAGCAGATCATCATCCTGGGGCCGAAGGCACCGGCCAAGGAGGATTGGGCCCGCACGGCGGACCGGGCGCGATCAGTCTACCTGGAAGCTGTTCGAGGAGCCGACTTCGAGACACTGGCCAGACGGCACTCCGAGGATCCGTCGGGAGCCAGTCTGGGTGGTGAAATGGGGGTCATCTACATGGGTAATCTCCACCGCTCCTTCGAGACGCTCATCTTCTCCATGAACGCCGGATCCGTCACCGAACCGATACGTTCCAACAGTGGCTACCACATCATCAAGATCGTCTCCTCCAGCGGGCCCTCGCAAAGACCCCTGGAAGAGGTGCGCAACGAGATCATCACCGGGATCCGTCTCTCCAAGGCCAGCTCCAGGATATCCGAGCTCCTTTCGGACCTGAAGGAAAGCTCCGACGTCCGCATCCTGAACGACTGAGCCACCCCCCGTTCAAAACCGCTGCGACTGCTCACACGCCCGTCCCTCCACCAGCCCTTTACCCCTTTACATAGCCCCTTAATTGTATACAATATACTGGATACAGGCGGTGGGGCGTCTGTTCATGTCTTTGCCCCGGCTTGAGGGACAGGTGAGCGGCTTCATGCCCGCCTACCTTCTCACCCCAAGTCAGCGGGGGTTCCCACCCTGGTTCACCTTACATGCACATTGGAGGGCGCGATGAGCAAACTTTCCCAATTCGCCAGCGGCTATCTCAAGGCAGCCGGTGACCGGCAGAAGGCCGGCATCCCGCCGCTGCCCCTGGATGCGGAACAGACCGGTATCCTCTGCGATCTTCTGCAGGAGAAGGAGCTCGACCCCAAGGTCTTCGTTCTGCCCGGCCGTAAGGACACCCTGGACAGCCTTCTGTTCCTTCTGACCCAGAGGGTTCCCCCCGGTGTGACCGATGCCTCCTTCGTCAAGGCGGATTTCCTCGGTGATATCGTCCGCGGAAGCAGGAAATCTCCCTACCTCAATGCCGGAGATGCCATAGGCATCCTCGGTCAAATGGGAGGCGGCGCCAACGTACCGCACCTCGTTGACGCCCTGGAACCCGGCGGGGAGATTTCCATCCTGGCCTCAAGGGCGCTGTCGAAAATGATCCTCGTTGCACCCATGGTCCTGACCCAGATCGCCAAGATGGCCGGCAAGGGGAACCCGCAGGCGGCGGATCTTCTCAGGAGCTGGGCCGCAGCCGAGTGGTTCGAGGCCGCAGACCCCCTGCCGGAGCGTATCACCTGCGTCGTCGCCCGCACGACGGGAGAGATCAACACCGACTTCTTCTCACCGGCCCAGGAGGCCGGGACGAGGGACGACATCCCTTTGCACGCCCTCTCCATGCTCTCCACAAGCCCCAGCGACCGGGACTTCCTCAACCGGCTGGAAGCCCTCAAGAAGGCTCACCCCGGCCTGCCCGTGCTCTTTGCCGGCGACGTGGTGGGCACCGGCAGCAGCCGTAAGTCGGCCTCCAACAGCCTCGTCTGGTGGATCGGCGTCGACATCCCCGGCACCCCCAACAAGAGGCGGGGCGGGATGGTCATGGCTTCCAAGATCGCCCCCATCTTCTTCAACACGCTGAGGGGATGCGGCGCCGTCCCGGTGCGGTGTCAGGCCGGCCCTCTGGAGGAGGGGGCGGTGGTGGACGTGGACTTCACGCTGGGGGAGGTCGTTGACAGCGCCAGCGGTGCCCCTCTCGTGAAGTTCACCATCGATCCCCAGTCCATCAAGGACGAGTACCGCGCCGGCGGAAGGAACTTCCTGATCATCGGGAGGAAGCTCACCTCCAGGGCGATGGACAACTGCGCCAAACTCAGGATTGAGCACGGAACTCCGGCGGTCTCGCTGCCGATGAAACCGAAGGTCCCCAAGGGTCAGCCCTTTTCCCTGGCCCAGAAACTCGTGGGCAGGGCCTCCGGTGTACCCGGCGTCCTGCCCGGGACCTACTGTGAACCCCAGGCCCATCTCGTCTTTTCCCAGGACACAACGGGGAAGATGACGCGCCAGGAACTGGAGGAACTGGCGTGCACCCATTTCGCCACCGTCTTCATCCAGTCCTTCTGCCACACGGCCGCCGGGCCCAGGAGCAAGGACGCCTCCATGCAGCACACTCTCACCGATTTCGTCAACAGGCTGGGGGGCATCGCCCTGAAACCGGGCGACGGCATCATCCACACCAACGGGAACAGGTTCTGTCTTCCCTATTTCGTCGGAACCGGCGGTGACAGCCATACCAGGTTCCCCATCGGGATCAGCTTCCCGGCGGGCTCCGACCTCGTGGCCTTCGCGGCAAGCCAGGGATATTTCCCCCTCGACATGCCGGAATCGGTACTGGTCAGATTCACCGGGAAGATCCAGCCCGGGATCACCCTCAGGGACCTTGTCAACGCCATCCCCTACGCGGCCATGCAGCAGGGCAAATTGAACCTGGAGAGGGGGGACAGCAAGGTCAACGTTTTCGCGGACAGGATCCTGGAGATCGAGGGTCTCGAGGGGATCGGCGTCGAGGATTCCTACAAGTTCACGGACACCTCGGCCGAGAGGTCGGCAGCAGCCAGCACCTTTTCCCACCACCCCGACCGGGTCATCGCCTTCGTCAAGAACAACCTGAAGTTTCTCAAGGACAACTTCATCCACCGCAACCCGTCCAAACAGATCAAGGTCATCATCAACCTCATGGAAAAATGGCTGGCAGACCCCCAGCTCCTCAAGGCTGACCCAGGGGCTCGTTACGCCGACAGCATCGAGGTGGACATGACCGCCATCAAGGAGCCCCTCCTGGCCGCCCCCAACGATCCCGACAAGATCGTGACCCTTTCCGAGGCCTCGGGTACGAGGATAGACGAGGTCTTCGTGGGATCATGCATGACGGACATCACCGACTTCAGGGCCGTCTCGAGGATCATCGGCGGCAGTCAGCTGCCCCACACCATGCGTCTCTGGGCCGTTCCGCCCGACAGGGAGAGCAACGTGGCCCTGGCGGACGAGGGCGTGCATCAGGTCATCATGACCGCCGGGGCCAACATCCACGTTCCCGGCTGCAGCCTCTGCATGGGGAATCAGGGCCAGGTCGCCACGGGAGCCAACGTCGTTTCGACGAGCACGAGGAACTTCGACAACCGCATGGGGACGGGGGCCCAGGTGTTCCTCGGTTCCGCCCACGTCGCGGCTGTCTCGGCTCTCATGGGACGCATCCCCTCCCCTGAGGAGTACATGAAGGTCTACAAGGCAAGGATCAAGTCCGTGGAGAAGAAGATCGCAGTGCCCATGGCTTTCTGAGAAGTTTCAACGTTCAGGTTTCAGCGGAGAGGGGCGCAGAAAACATGTCCTTCCCCTTGAACGCAGAACCCTGAAATCCGCAAAAAAAAGCCCCCGTCAGGGGGCTTTGTTCTCATGGTGGCGGTGCAGGGATTTGAACCCCGGACACTGCGGATATGAGCCGCATGCTCTGACCACCTGAGCTACACCGCCTCGTGGCTCTTTGAAGCATGGATAAGTAACCCGAATCGCTGGAAATGTCAACAAAACCGGGGCATGCGCCTGCCAGCAGGCGCCGGGCGAAAAGCCTGATTGCCGATGGATTGCGGGTCTGCTACATTCTGCCGGTGATGCCTGCCAGTGACAAACACACCGGAAAAAGAAAGGCCCTCGAGGCCCTGGGCTGCCTGCTGTATGTCATCGCTGCCCTGGTCCTGGCAGCCGTGTTCCTGGCCAGGTTCGGGAAAATGGCCGGCGGCTGATTTCAAGCGCCCGGGCAAGGCATCCGGGCTTCATTCCCCGAGGAGCCCGCGGGCGAAGGCTTCCGGCTCGAAGGGCACAAGGTCCTCGATCCCTTCTCCCAGGCCCACGTAAAGGACCGGCAGCGACAGCTCGCCGGCGATGGGGATGATTATGCCCCCTTTCGCCGTGCCGTCCATCTTTGCCAGAACCATTCCCGTGACGCCTGCGGCCTGAACGAATTCCCGGGCCTGCGTCAGGGCGTTCTGTCCCGTAGTCGCGTCCAGCACGAGGAGCGTGGAGTGAGGCGCTCCCTGGACAATCTTGCCAGCCACACGCCGTATCTTCTCCAGTTCCCTCATGAGGGGTTCCCTCGTGTGGAGCCTGCCCGCCGTGTCGATGAGGACGGCGTCGATCCCGGAGGAGACAGCCTTGCTGACGGCGTCGTGGACCACAGCCGCCGGATCGCTTCCCTCCCTGGCACCTGCGAAAAGTGAGCCTGAGCGCTCGGCCCAGATCCCCAGCTGCTGCACGGCGGCCGCCCGGTAGGTGTCCGCGGCCACCAGGAGGACCCTCTGTCCTGCCTGGCGCAACCTGTGCGCCAGCTTGCCGATGGTGGTGGTTTTGCCGGTGCCGTTGACACCCACAACCAGGAAGACATTGGGACCCTGCCTTTGTGGGTCTCTTTTCTCCAGGAAGGGCCGGTCAACGGTCCCGGCCACGGCAAGGAGGTCGGTGATCTGTCGGTGAAGGGACGCTTTCAGACCCGAGTCGTCGAGGACGACTCCCTGGCTGAGGGACCGCCTGAGGCCCTCCACGATCTTCACCGTGTACGCCACTCCCACATCGGCTTGAACGAGGAGTTCCTCTATGCGCTCGAGGTCTTCACCCTCGATGGCGGTCTTCTGGGTGAAAAGATCCCTGATGCGGCCCCAGAAGGTCCCTCTGGTCCTTTGAAGGCCCTGCCGGTAAAGATCCATTTCCCTGTCGGTGGTCACGGGGGTTCTCCCGTCCTGTATGCTCCCGGAGCCGTTTCATCCGCCCTGGACCGCCCCTCGCGATGTCCGTCGGAAAGCAAGGTACCCCATCACCTCCGGAGACGGGCCATTTTTCCTTAGCAGCAGGCGGATCAGGTTCGCAGACGCGCTATATGAGACCGCTGATGAGTGGCAGAGCCTCTTTGAGGACCTTCATTCCATGGGATGGCAGGCCCGTTTCATCCTGCACCAGGACGAGGAAGATCCCCTCCCGAACGGGCATGATCGTATAGGTGCGCTTTTCGGCACGGATGGAGAAACCCTCAAGGCGGCTGCCGTTGCCGATGTGCCTGAGGGCCCCCTCAACCGCCTCCAGCACGATACCATGGTGAGCACCGGTCAGCATCAGGTCGTAGCTGTCCCCCCGGGTGAAAAGGTCAATGGTCTCGCCGTCCGCGTCGACAAGAACAGCGCCTGTCGCTCCCCTCACAGACTGGACGATGCCGCCCAGCGCATCCCTGAAGGACATCAGGCGACGTCCTTGAGCCTGACGGAAACCACCTGGGAGACACCGGGCTCTCTCATGGTGATGCCGTACAGGACGTCCGCCGCTTCCATGGTGAGCTTGTTGTGGGTGATGAGCATGAACTGGTACCGTTCCGACAACTCCCTCACGATGCCGGCGAAGTTGTCGAGGTTATTTTCATCGAGGGGCGCGTCCACTTCGTCCAGGATGCAGACAGGGCTCGGCTTTGCCAGGAAGATGGAAAGGATCATGGTCAGGCTGACCATGGCCTTCTCCCCCCCCGAAAGCAGCTGCATGCTCTTCAGGCGCTTTCCCGGAAGACGGACCTGGATGTCGACACCGGTGTTGAGCGGATCGTTCTCGTCCATGAGGAACATCTGGGCGTCGCCACCGTCGAAAAGCCTCGGAAACATCGTTGAAAAGTTCCGGTTTACCTCCTGGAAGGTCTCCAGAAACCTCTCCTTGCTCGTTCGGTTGATCTTGCGGATGGCTTTCTGGAGCGATTCCATGGAGGCTTCAAGGTCATTCTTCTGGCTGCTTAAAAATTCGAAGCGCTGATTGAGCTCCTCGAACTCCTCGACGGCGCCCGGATTGACCTCTCCGAGCCTTTGGATCTTGTCCCTGATCGAGGCGATCCTCTCAGCCGCTTCCTCCCTGTCGAAGGGACCCCTCTCCGCCGGCTCCGCGTCCAGCTGCGAGATGTCACGCCCGTGCTCCTCGGAAACCCTCTGGGCGATGTTCTGCATCTGGGTCCTGAGCTCGTGGATCCGGATATCCGTGATGGACGCCTCATCCCTGAGAGATCCGATGGCCGATCTGAGCTCCCTCGCCTTCGAGGAGAGGGTCTCGGCGTCCTGTCGAAGCTCGTCCTGCTTCCTTCTCAGGCTCTGGAGCCCTGCCTTCCTGTCCTCCAGCAGCTGTGCAGCGTCTCTGACCGCCTCCCTGCCGCTGGAGATCTCCCTCGTGTGCATCCCGATCCTCGCGGCGGCGTCCTCCAGTTCGAGGGAGACCCTGTCCCGCCTCTCATCGATCTCACGCCTGCGGCTTTCCGCCGTCTCAAGGGCCCGCTGGGAGCTTTCCCTCCTCAGGCTGACGGAATTGATCCTCATCCGCGCCTGCTCCAGCTCCGATCGTCTCTCCTCGACCTCGCTTCCCAGGGCCGCCATGGTCCTTTCCAGATCCTGGATCTGTGTCCTTGACGAGGCCTCATCACGGTCAACCTCAGAGAGCCTTTCCTGACAGCCCTGGATGGTCCGGGACAGTTCCTCGTCCTCCAGATCCATGAGGGCCATCTCGGACTGGAGATCATCAGCGGAAGATCTCAGCTGACCAAGCTCCCGGTCTGCAAGGGAGACCGAACTTTCGAGGGCGAACCTGACCTTCTCCTTGTCGCGTCCGGTGACTTCAAGCTCCGCCAGTTCAGCCTCCAGACCATCCGCCTTTTCCTTCAATGTCTCCCTCTGGCTCCTGGTCTTTTCAAAACGGGCCTCCACCTGCCCCAGTTCCTTGCTCACTTCCCTGATCTTGCGCTTTCTGGCCAGAAGGGTCTCCTCCGTGTCCTGATTGCCGCCGGTGATGACTCCTGTGGGCTCAACGACGTCGCCGTCCAGGGTGACCAGGGTGGCTGTGAGACCATTTTCCTTCCAGAGCCTGACGGCCAGGTCGAGGTCCTCCACGAGGAGCGTGCCTCCCAGGAGAAAATCACCGACGCCGTTGAGCTGCGCCGAAAAACCCACGAGATCGGCCAGTGGTCCGTGGATGCCTTTTCCTTTGGCGCGTTTCAGGGATCCGTTGTCGTCCCTGTGTCCGTTTGAACGGGGCGTTTTGTGGATGAAGCTGCCGCGACCGACAGCCCTTTCCTTCAGGTAATCCACCGCCGAGCGCCCGCTCTCCGGTTCATCAACGATGACGTGGCCAAGCCTCTCCCCCAGGACGGCCATGACAGCCTTCTCGTAGACCTGGGGAACTTCCAGGTAGTCGGCCACGACCCCTATGACTCCGGCCTTGCGTGACTCACCGTGGCTCTTGAGGACGCTGCGCTCCCCCTCGGGAAGCCCCTCCATCTGCTCCTCCAGGGCGTTGAGGGTGCGGATGAGCCCTCTGAGTTCGGCCTGCCTTTCGGATAGGGTTGCCAGCTCGCTCTCCGTGTTTGAGATGGCGGACCTGACCTGCAGGCTCTCGCCCCTGAGAGCGGACAGCCGGCCCGCCGAATCCTCCGATTCCGCGGTGGCGGTCTCCAGCTGGATTCTTCTTTCCGCCAGGACACCTTCCCCCTCCGTCACCCTTTCCCGCACAGCTTCCAGCCGTTG
>CP070682.1:1963601-1977547 GCA_020352595.1 bacterium
CAGAGGAGGCCAAGTGGGAGGCTGTCGTCCTTCGCATAGAGGAGTGCCACGCCCAGGGAAGGCCGGTGCTGGCAGGAACGCGATCCGTGGCCGCCTCGGAGCACCTCTCGGCCCTTCTGGAGGAGAGGGGCATCGGTCACCGGGTCCTCAATGCCCGGCAGGACGCCGAGGAGGCCGAGATCATCGCCCAGGCCGGCCAGAAGGGCCAGGTCACGGTGGCCACCAACATGGCCGGCAGGGGGACCGACATCAAGCTGGGCCCCGGTGTGGCACAGCTTGGAGGCCTGCACGTCATCGCCACCGAGTACCACGATGCCAGGCGCATCGACCGCCAGCTCTTCGGACGCTGCGGTCGTCAGGGGGATCCGGGCAGCTATGAGATGATCGCCTCCCTCCAGGACCACTTCCTCAGGAGCTTCAGGGCCTCCCTCCTGGGAAGCGTGGCGTGGATGTCGGCCGGTGTCGACGGCTCCATGGGTCACGGGGTGAGGGACCTGTTCGCTGCCAGTGCCCAGCGGCGGGCCCAGAAGAAATACTCGGCCGTGCGCCGGGAACTTCTGCGCTTCGACGAGTCCCTGGAGTCGGCCATGGCCTTTTCCGGCAAAGGGGAGTAGCGTCGCGCCCCTGAGCTCACCCTGACGCGGCGACGCGGGGACGCGGAGAGTTACCGTTATCCTTCTGGAAGAGTTAGATCCTGCCCACGTAGAGCATTAAACTCCTTGAAAAAATAGAATTGTTGGCTCTTTTCTGTGTCCTCTGTGATCTCTGTGGTGACAGCTCTGAATGATGTCGGGGCGACACGGTTCAGGTGTGCATGAACCGGATGAACCGGATTTTCAAAGACCCGGGATCTGTCCCCGCGTCTGCGTGTCACCGCGTCAGGCGCCTCTTTTCCTGATCCCCGCGTCCCCGTGTCGGCTCTTTCTCCCCCACGTGCAGATACGCGATGCCGAAGGTCAGGGAACGGCACCTGACGTTGGACAGGCCCGCCTCGAGCATCTCGCGGACCAGGAGTCCGGGGTCGGGGAAGGCGTCCACGGATCTGGGCAGGTAGCTGTAGGCCGCAGCGTCGCCGGAGATGATGCCGCCGGCAAAAGGCATGATCCGGTGGAAATAGAACCGGAACAGGGGGCCGATGAGGGGGCGCTGCACCGGAGAGAACTCGAGCACCACGACCCTGCCCCCCGGCCGGAGAGCGCGGACCATCTCCCTGAGGGCGGCCACCCGGTCCGAGAGGTTCCGCAGGCCGAAGGCGATGGTCACCGCGTCGAAGGCGCCGTCCCTGACGGGCAGCGCGAAGGCGTCGCCGGCGGCCAGGCTGACGCTGCGCGCCCCCTTCCCCGCCAGTTTTCCGGCCGCGATCCTGAGCATGGGAAGGGTGAAATCCAGGCCGAGGATGCGCCGGTCTTCCGGAAACGAGGCCCTGAGGGCGAGGGGCACATCACCCGTGCCCGTGGCCACGTCCAGAACGGGCAGCCGGCCTTCCCGGGGGATCTCGGAGGCCAGCTCCCTGCGCCACCTCACGTCCGTCCCGAGGCTGAAAAGCCTGTTGAGAAGGTCGTAGCGGCCGGCTATGGCCGAGAACATGCGGCGCACGGCGGGGGATCCGGATGGCGGCATCTGGCCCAAGAATTGTCCTCCTGTCGGTTGGCCGGTGAACGGACAGTCCCGGACCATAGCGGAAAAGGCGAAAAATGGAAAGGCTGCGGCAGGGCTGAGGAGGGGGAGCGGGACCGGGGGAGGGGACCGCGGCGGCGCTCCGGATCCGGCTATTCCTCCAGCATCTTCAGGAACTCTTCGGTGATGGCGCCGTCCCAGAGTCCCTTCTCAGCCTCCGATCGCAGGATCTGCCCGGATTCCTCCGGGCTGAAGGCCGGACGGTAGGGCCGGCGGCGGGTCAGGGTGTCGTAAACGTCCACCACCGAGACGATGCGGGCGATGAGGGGGATCTTCTCCCCCCGGAGACCCTCCGGGTAGCCCTCCCCGTCCATCCGCTCGTGGTGGTGCTTGATGATGGGAAGGGCGCTGTCGAGCATGGAGAAGGCCCTGCAGAGGTCGTAGCCCAGCCTCGCGTGGGATTTGACGATGGTGAACTCCTCGGCGGAGAGCATCCCCTCCTTGGTGATGATCCTGCCGGGCATGAAGATCTTTCCAACGTCGTGCAGGAGGCCGCCCCACCGCAGCGCTTCGATCTGATCCTTCTTCAGGCCGAGCCTGGCCCCCAGGGCCACGGCCCAGTTGGAGACCTGCTGCCCGTGTCCCTGCACGTCCGTGTCCCCCTCCTCCAGCAGCCGTATAAGCCTCTTGAGGAACTGCTCCACCTCTTCGCTGCCCGACCTGAGCAGCGCCATGTCCAGGGAGTTTCTCACCCTGTGCAGGAAGTACTCGTCGCTCACTCCCGGGGGGATGTAGTCGGCGGTGTCAGGGATGGAGGATGAGGGCATCTCCCGGCCCGGACCCGTGTACTTGATGAGGATGGGGACGTGGCGGCGGGCCAGATACGGCACCAAGCGGTCCATCATCTCCGGTATCATCTCCAGGTCCCCCTGGAGGACCACCAGGTTGGCCTTGATCCTTCCCGAGACTCTGCCCTCCTCCAGGGCAACGGTCTGCACTTCGTCGAAACCGTGGCTGCGAAGGAACTGGGCGATGCCTTCGCCCGTGGTCCCGTTCCCCGCCACCACGATCCTGTGCCCGGCCGCGCCCGGGTCGGGGACCCTGGCTGCACGGTGGGGCCTCGCGCTGAGGGCTTCCTGGATGTCGCCCACATCCCACCCCTCCTCACCGATGGAGACCGTGACCATGCGCATCTCCCAGGGGGGCACGCCCATCTCCTCCGCCCTTGCCGAGATCCGGGAAAGGGCGATCTGCGCCCTGCTGGCGGGCGTCTCCGGCAGGATGAGGCTCAGATCCGTCTCTCCCGTGATGAAGTCCAGGTCGAAGTTCCTGAGGATGGAGCGGATCTCACCGGCGATCTTCAGGAAGTTTTCCTCGCTGGCGATCCGGATCCTCGCGATGGTAAAGGGCAGCTGGGCTCTCTGGGACCAGTTGACCATTTCCGGGTAAACGAAGCGGAAGAACTCCTGCCTGGGGATCCCCGTGGAGGAGTCCGTGTAACCGTGGCGGTTGAGGAGCTGGTTGTTGCCGAGCAGTTTCTGGTGCCCGGCGTTGCGGTCCAGCAGCCGGCGGACCCGCGTGACCACCTCGATGGTGTTCACCGGTTTGACGAGATAGTCGTCGGGCCCCGACTCCATGCCCATGATCCTGTTGTCCAGTTCGGGAACGGCGGTGAGCATGAGGAGGGGGATGTATCTCGTCTCGGCCTGCTTCTTGAGATACCGGCAAAGCTCCAGCCCGTCCAGGTCCGGAAAGAGGAGGTCCACGATGACGAGTTGAGGCGTCTGCCGCTGCACGTGCCAGAGCGCCTCGGAGGGGTTGAGGGTCCTGATGACCTGGCAGGGCATCTGCTCGAGAAGGCGGCTGATGTTCTCCCTCTCGCCGGTCTCGTCCTCAACCAGCAGCACTCTGGGGGGCCTTTCGTTCACCGTGAAGGGCCTGATCCCCTTCGTGCTGAGGAAATTTTCCTGGATGCGGATCTGGCTGAGCAGCTGGCGGTTGCGAAGCAGGGAACGGACGCGGGCGATAAGCTCCAGGGATTTGACGGGCCTCATGAGGGTGTCGTCAAGACCGTCCCTGAGGTTTCCCGGCGGGGTCTCCTCGTCGCTGTCCATGACGTAAAGGACGGGCAGGGGGGCGGCCTCCTCCAGCCTGTCCATGAGCTCCCTGAGGGGACCGTTGTCCTCGGCCACCTGCTTTCTCTCCATGATGATGATGTGGGGAACGCCGTCGGCAAGCCGGCGAAGGGCTTCCGAGGCGTCGTGGAAGGCGGTGACGTTGTAGTCCGCTCCCAGGAGCTGGGCCCTGAGGACGACCCTCTCGTTGTTGGCCGAGGTTATGATGTAGACGAGAGGTTTCCAGGACATGGGCATCATCCGTGCTCTTGAGCCATTATAGACTCAACGGGCCGGGCCTCGCCACAGGGACGGTGCTCGAAATTCGACCCGGCAGAGTTCGGAGCGCAAAAAAACTCCTCGCATGGCATCGTTCCATGCGCCTCCCCATGGGGCGCTGCCCACTCCACCCGGGCCAGAGAGATCGTGAGGGAATCAGAAAGGAGGGAACATGACTTCTCAAACTGGCTTGGATAAAGGGTAGCGCTCTCCTGTCATATTTGTCAAGATGATTCGAAAAGGTGCTCATTTTAGCAGAAATGTCAAAAATTAGTTAGGTGGGAAAGGGAAAGGATAAAGGGTGAAGCTTTAAGGATCCTGGGCTCTGAACTCTCAACCCTGGACTCTGGACTTTCCTTTCACGACACCGTGATGAGGTTCTTGCCCCCGTCCTTGCTGCGGTACATGGACACGTCGGCGCTCTGCAGCAGCCCCTTGAGGTCGGAGGCGTCCTCGGGGAAGGAGGCGATGCCGAAGCTGGCCGTGACGCGCACGTTGTGCCCCTCCTCCTTGAGGAAACCGGAGCGGGCGATGGATTTCCTGATCCCCTCGACCATCCGCAGCGCCTGCTCCTTGCCGGTCCCCGGCAGCACGATGACATACTCGTCGCCCCCGTACCGGACGAGGAAATCGTCCTCTCCGAGATGCTCCCCGATGACCTGGGCCACTTCCCTGAGCACCTTGCTGCCCATGGGGTGTCCGAAGGTATCCACGATCCTCTTGAAGTTGTCCATGTCGAGGAAGACCAGCGACGTCATCCTGCCCGAGGCGATGAGCCTCTCCAGCTCCTGGTGGAGGAACCGGCTGTTGTAGAAGCCGGACACGTCGTCCGTCACCACGAGCTTCTCGATCTTTTCATGGTTGGCCGCGTTGTTTATGGCGATGGCCACGAAGTCGGAGAGGATCTGGAGGATGGGCAGGAAGGGCTTCTCGAAGAGCTGCTGGTTCTCCGGGTTGACGATCTGCAGGACTCCGATGACCCGCCCCCCCAGCTTCAGGGGAAGGGTGATGAGGGAGTGGGTTTTAAAGCCCGTCCTGCTGTCGAACCTCCCGTCGAAATGGGGTTCGCTGCCCGCGTCCGGGACGAGGACTGGCTCGCCCGTCTCGGCCACCATGCCGGCGAGACCCTGGCCCACCTTGAGGTGGAGGCCCTCCAGGCTGCGCCCCTTGAGACCCACCACCACCTCGAACCTCAGTTCCTCCTTCTCCTCGTCCACGATGTAGAGGGTCCAGTTCATGGCCCGGATGAGCTGGCTCAGGCGGTTGAGGATGATCCTGAGGATCTCCTCCCGGTCGAGGGTGGAGGTGACGGCCTTTCCCAGTTCGACGCAGGCCATGAGCTGTCTCGTGAGGTCGTCCATCGGATCCTCCGGGAAACGCTGGCTGGAGGCGGGAAGGCCGGCTGCCCTCCCCACCCAAGGTCGAAAGTATCCTTACAACGTGGGGGGTGTCAAGGAAGCAGTCCCAGGCCTGGGCCCGGAAGACAGCCGGGCGGCGGATAGGGTAGACTGGAGCTGTACGCGATGCCTTCCCGGCTGGGACACCACACGCCTGCCGATGGCGGGCCTGGGGGGAGGCGATTGGGGACTGTCGGCGAGGAGGTGAAGACCATGAAGAAGATGTGCGCGTTATTTCTTTTCCTCACGGTGGCCGCGGGCACGGTGGCGCTGCCCCGCGCGGCACCTGCCCAGGGGACCCGCGAGGTGAGCGTGGTGGCCCTGGATTCCGAAACCTTCGTCACTGTCCAGCAGACGGGGACGGGCGAGAGCATCTCCCTGTTCAGGATCAGGAGCGGTCGCATCGTCCTTGTGGACACGGTGTTCAGCAGCGGGGCGCGGGATCCTGATCTCCCCAAGCGCTACCTGCACCACCAGGAGGTGGAAAACAGGTGACCCCGGACGTCACCGGGAGGGTTTACGCTGGGCCCTGCGGGACCGGTAAGCCGGGAAACGGTTTCCCTTATTCGCCCTCGAACTCGGTGAGGAAGAACACCTTGTAGCCTTTTTCGGTGAGCTTCTTGCGTCCCCCCACGTCGGGGAGGTCCACCACGAAGGCGATCTCCTGGACGACACCGCCGAGCTTCTCCACCAGGATGGCGGAGGCCAGGGCCGTCCCTCCTGTGGCGAGGAGGTCATCCACGAGGATCACGCGGTCTCCCTTGGAGATGGCGTCCTTGTGGATCTCCACGACGTCCGTGCCGTACTCGAGGGTGTACTCCTCCCGTTCCGTCTCGCCGGGAAGCTTTCCCCTCTTGCGGATGGGCACGAACCCCTTGCCGAGCACGTAGGAGAGGGCGCCGCCGATGATGAAGCCCCTGGACTCGATACCCACGATGGTGTCGAACTGCACATTGCCGGAAACATAGTGCTGGGCGAGGCTGTCGATGACGAGGCGAAAACCCACGGCGTCCTTGAGAAGGGTGGTGATGTCGCGGAACATGATCCCCGCCTTGGGGTAGTCCGGGATGGTCCTGATCCTGGATTTGATGGGCACGGTGTCCTCTCCTTTTCAGGGCGGTTAAAAGGGAAAAAATTATAGCACATCACGAAAGGCGTTAAAGGGGGCGGATGGGAAAAAGGCACCAGTGTGCCGCCGCCTACATGGGCTCAAGGGGCCCGCGCCGGGTGTCTGAAAAGGGGCTTTTCGCGGCCTCTGCATTGGGATATCCTCCTCTTCGTGCGGTTGTGGTACCCTCAGGAGGGGACATGCAACGCCTTCGCGAGACCCCTCCCCGCTGCCGTCCTGGAGCGGTGAGGGGATCTGTTGTTGAGAAAGGGGCCCCAGGAGCGTGAACCCCGTCATGGGCAGGTTGAGACACCTGGCGCCGGGCCAGGCGCTCATTCTCTACTACGCCGTGGCCATCCTCGTGGGCGCGGCGGCCCTCAGCCTTCCCTTCGCCTCTTCCGGGGAGAGCCTGTCCTTCGTGGACGCCCTCTTCACGGCCACCTCCGCGCAGTGCGTCACGGGCCTCACCGTTGTGGACACGGGCAGCGGACTGTCCCTCTTCGGCCAGATCGTGGTCCTGTTCCTCATTCAGACGGGGGGGCTGGGCATCACGACCTTCTCCGTGTACCTCTTCTTCTTCCTGCGCCTGGGTGTGGGCACCCACGGGAGATGGATCATCAATGAAACGCTCCTGCACACCCCCGTCTGTTCCCTGAGGGAGCTCATCGGCGGTATCATCCGGCTGGCCCTGGTCATGGAAGCAGCGGGAGCCGTGCTGCTGGCGGGCGCCTTCGTCCCCGATCTCGGCCTTGGCCGAGGCCTGTTCAGTGCCGTCTTCCACTCCGTGTCCGCCTTCTGCAACGCGGGCTTCTCCCTTTTCGCCGACAGTCTCATGGGCTACAGGGCGTCGCCCCTCGTCAACCTCACCGTCATCCTCCTCATCGTCACGGGGGGCATCGGCTTCCTGGTGATCCGCGAGCTAAGGGACATCCTTTTCCGGCCGGTAAAGGGCCGGCGCCCCAAGCTCTCCCTGCACTCGCGCATGGTCCTGTGGACCACCGGCATCCTCATCGTAGGGGGGGCCGTCCTTATCTTCCTCATGGAATACGGGGGAGGGTTTTTGGGGACCGGCGTGGGGGACAAGGTGCTGGCATCCCTCTTCCAGTCGGTCACGGCACGGACCGCGGGGTTCAACACCGTCGACATGAACGCACTGCGCATCTCCACCCTCCTCCTCATGATCTTCCTCATGTTCGTCGGTGCTTCCCCCGGTTCGGCGGGAGGAGGGATCAAGACCACCAGCCTGGCCCTCTTCGTCGCCATCATAAGGAGCCGGCTCAAGGGAAACCCCCATACCAACATCTTCAGGAGGACGATCCCGGACGATGCGGTGACAAAGGCGCTGGCGCTGGTCATGCTGGCCGTCCTCACCATCGGCATCGCCCTTTTCGGCCTGCTCATGGTGCAGCATCCGGGGGCTTCGGCCCGGCAGCACGATGCCGTCTTCCTCCAGTACCTCTTCGAGACGGTCTCCGCCTTCGGAACGGTGGGCCTGAGCATGGGGGCGACGGCCCGGCTCACCGTTGCCGGGAAACTCATCATCATCGCGCTGATGTTCGTGGGCAGGGTGGGGCTTCTCACCGTGGCGTTCACCATTGCCAGACGTCTCTCGCCCACGGCCCCAAGGTACGCCGAGGAGAACATCATGATCGGGTGATAGCACCCGGGGAGGTCTCAATGAAAAGGTTCTGTGTCATCGGCCTGGGGAACTTCGGTTTCCACGTGGCATCCGAGCTTTACCGGGAAGGGCATGAGGTCCTTGCCATCGACGTGGACCGGGAGAGGATCCAGAGGATCAAGGATCACTGCAGCGTGGCTGTCCTCGGAGATGCCGCCAACAAGGAGTTCCTTGCCGCCCAGGGCGTTTCGGAGATGGACGCCGTCATCGTCTCCACGGGGGAGCGTTCCCACCTGTCCACCCTCATCACCCTCTTCCTCAAGGAACTGGAGGTGAAGCACATCCTGGTCAAGGCGCTCAACGACGACCACGGCAGGATCCTGAAAAAGGTGGGGGCCGAGGAGGTCATCCACCCGGAAAAGGACATGGCCGCCAAGACCGCCCGGGCCCTCGCCTATCCCAACATCCTGGATTTCGTGCCCCTTGCAGAGGATTACTCCATCACCGAAGCGGCGCCGCCGCCCGGCTACATCGGCAAGGATCTGATCACCCTCGACCTCAGGCGCCGCTACCAGGTCACCATCATCGCCATCAAGGACATCATAGCCGACCAGTTCATCATCGCCCCGGCCCCGGACTACATCATCAAGGACAGCGACCTGCTGATCTTCATGGGAAGGTCGGAGGACATCGAGCGGGCTCTCAAGAACAGGAAATAGCCCCTTGCGTGCCGCGGGGAGGAGCTAGACCCCGTCCAGCCATGCGGTCCAGGTGTCGTCACCGATGGTGATGACGAGGTGGACCCTGCCCTCGTTGATCTCCCTGGAACTGTTCAGGCTCACCCGGAAGGTCTCCCATCCCGAGTAGGTCCCCTTTTCCCCTTTCCGTTTCAGCTCTCCTTTCCAGACCTGAAGGTAGACCCCACCGATGGGGTTTTCCGCGTGGTCGTAGACGAGGTTCCTGAACTTCACGGAACGGGTGTCGGGGATGCTGCTGTGCTCGGCAAGGATCCTGCGGAGCTGACCCTCCCGTTTCTGGTCCACGATCTGGCAGCCCGGCGCAAGGGTGAGGGCCGCTGCCAGGAGGAGGGCTGTGACCACGTACGATTTCCTGCTACCTCTATTCAAATCCGTCTCCGTGGGAATTCTCATGTTCAGGATACACGCCCTGAGCCCGGACAATCAAGAAGGGAGGGGATGGCACCGGAAACCTCCCGGGCCAGACCAGCGTTGCGCCGTTCGGATCCAGAACGGGTGTGCGGATCCCGAACACCTTCGGACATGGGCCCGCCCTTTGTAACAGTGGTGAAAACCCTTATTTTACGGGACCTTTCAGATATCCTGATCCCTGGCATCCCCCTTGCTCAGAAGGAGGCATGCCAGAACAAAACCGGATCGGTGAAAGGAGAATATCATGGGTGATCTGACAGTTCTTCAGAAGAAGGAAATCGCCAGGGGCGCCGAGGCCATGGGTGCCATCGTGGGGCGCTACGCGAAGCGAAAGTCCAACCAGGTGATCTCCCCCCTGGGGACGCTGTCCATATGGGGCAAGATCCTCGCAGTCCTGGGGGCGGCGGCACTGGTGGCGGGCGTCGGGCTGGCGGTGCTGGATGCGTCCCACCTCGCTGTGGAGCGCGGGCAGGTTGCCGTGGTCGCCAGAGAGACCGTCAACATCCGTCAGGCTCCCACGACCGGGGCGAGCATCGTGGACCGGGCCCACATGGGTGACCGGTTCAGGGTAACGGGTTCCCGGGGCGAGTGGACGGGCGTGAGTTCGGACGACGGCAAGGTGGTCGGCTGGGTCTCGTCCTCCCTCATGGACAGGAGCTCGGCTAAGACCCTGAGCATCCGTTACGAGATGAAAGGTTACGTGACCTTCTCGCTCATAGCACTGGCAGTGATCTTCTTCGCTCTGCGGATGAGGAAGATGCCCGTGGAGGGGCAGGCGAGGTCCAACGAGACGATGCTGGTCAACCAGCAGTGATCGGGCTTACCGGCAGGGCCGCGCCTCTCCGACGGGGAGGCCCGCCCCTGTCGCCCATGACCCGGCTGTCTTCACCCGGACCAATGGTCCAAGGATCGATTATGAGGGGCGCCGCAGGGTCTGCCTTCAGCCCGGGTGAAACGGTCTGGAGGAGGATCCTGCCGCAGCGCCCCTCGGATTCACGGGTTCAGCGCCACACGATGGAATCGCTGTGCTCCTGGAAGACCTTCTCCTCACACTCGGACAGCCACTCCTCGCAGCAGGCGTAGGAATCGATCCCCGACAGGTGCACCAGCCTTCCGGACGTCAGTGTGGATCCCCGGGAGTAGTACTCCCAGCACTCTTCGTCGGAGGGTTTCGGTGACTTCGTCTGGACCACGTACGTGCCCACGTTGACGATGCGCCCGTGGGGAACGACGATGTTGTCGATGAGGAAGGGATGCCCGGTTTCCGAGATCCTGCGGAAGGCGTAATAGCCCATCCCGAGTTTGATGAAGAAGTAGCCTTCCTCGGACAGGGCAACATCATACCGCTTCCCGTTGGAGAGGTTATAGAGCTCGAACCCCTTAAGTTCCACCACCGGCGGGCTGAGGATATCCATCTCGGAAGCCCCTTCCCCGCACAGGAGCTGGACTTTGTGTCCACTCACGCGCCCGATGACGGCGCAATCCTTCTCAAGGTCGAGCCCGGATGTCTCGCTCCCCGTTGCGGCAACTCTCTGCGCGGCCCTGGTCTCGGCCATCTGGTTGCGGGCCTCCATGATCATCTCAGAGGTGACCTGCTGCGCGGCTATCTCCTTCGCCACTTCAGCCGCGGCCGCGGCAATGCGCGCTTCCTTCCTGGATTCCATGGCCTCGACAGCCGCGACTCCGAACGCTTTCAACGTCTGGATCTGGAGACTGGAGAGTTCTCCCTCCGCATCCACGCTGGTGTTCGCGTACCGGATCTCGGCAGCCCTTTGAGCTTCCATGGCCTGTGCGCTAAGCGGCAGGAAGAGTACGACCAACGCTATGAGAAACACGGTGCGTTTCATTCTTTCCACCCCCCTAAAGGGTTCCGGGCAGATTCCACCCGGTTGCATGGGTTGACTCAAGCTAATAACGGGAACAGTCCAAAAGGAAGGATGCTGACGAAGGTAACCACCCCCCATGTGCGGTCACTTTAATTATACCACCCGAGCAGTGTGGACGCTGCCGCGCGGGGCGGTGGGAGCACGGGTTCGGGGGGGCCTCCGCGTTTAATCTCCAGTGCGTGAAAGTAGGCTAATGGCGGCGACGGAGGCAACCGAATGGTGACGGGACTGGTTCAGCGGCCTGGAAGGGCCTCAGTGGCTGATACGGGGGCGGGACGGGTCTGCCAGGGGCGGGAGGCATGCCCCTCACGCCTCATCACTGGCTCCTCCTCGAGATCACCTCACCGATGAAGAAGACGACAGCCAGGACGGCGTAGATGACCAGGAACCTGGCCAATGGATCCTCGAAGAAGGTCAGGGCGACCCCGAAGCCCAGGGCGATCCCGGCCAATATCCAGTATTTGCGTTTCTGCTTCCCCTTTTTTACAGGGAACCAGTTCACTCGTCTCATTATTCCTTGATCACTCCGACCGGCGTGCGGGCAAGGCAGTTCCGGGTCCGGTCCGGGTCCCGCGACCCTCAAGGGATCAGATCCCTTCCCTCATCCCGGCCGCGATCTCCGCCTCGGCGGCGCTTATGGCTTCCCCGTCGGGTTCGGCCTCTGACCGCAGCTGAATAAGATGCAGCAGAAGGTCCGAGAGCCTGGACTGGATGACCCACATGTGGGCTTCGAGCAGTTCCCTGTGCTGGCCCGGGTGATAGAGCATGGTCAGGTCGTTGGAAGCCAGCTGTACCTTGTGGGGGCACAGTTCCCCACGCTTCCCCGCGGGGCAGTCGCAGGTGACGGCCACCTTGTCGTCCGTACTCGTGAAAACAACCTGGTGGGGTTCCCCGGCCTCGCTTCTGGCGTAGATCATGATCTGCTGCATCCGGCACCTCTCTTTACGGGGCAACCTTACACCACACTTCAGGAAGGGGGAAGGGGGAAGGGAGGCCTGGGGTCCGGGAATGGGTGCTGAGCCCGGAGGGCCAAGGGTAAGGAGCCGGGACACAAGGCACTCGGCACCTGACACCGGAGCGCTTTCCTGGTGTAAGGAGCGCTTTCCTGGTGTCAGAGCGGATTCTCTCCGCTTTCCTGGTGTCAGAGCGGATTCTCTCACTGGACGCCGGGACACTTTCCTGGTGTCAGAGCGGTTTCTCTCGAGCGCTTTCCTGGTGTCAGAGCGGATTCCCTGGCGAGCGCTTTCCTGGTGTACGCTTTCCTGGTGTCAGAGCGGACTCTCTCAGCTTTTGAGCACTCTGGCCAGGACCGATGCGGCGAGGTATCCCGGAAGACGCTTGGCAATGTCCGGATAACCGTCTCCCCTGAGAAAGGCCAGGGAGAAGATCCTGAGGGCGAGTTCCGATGTGACGATCCGGGAGAGGGGAGGCTTGCGGCCGTAAAAGATCCTCGAGAGCCGCCGCCCAACCCTGAGGATCCTGATGACCTCCCTGTGGTACCGCTCCTGAAGAGCGGCCGGGTCGAAGGACCGGCTTTGGAAGGCCTCCAGTACGGCCCGCGCCGCGATCCCGGCGCTTGTCACCGCGTAGGAGATGCCTTCGCCGCTCATGGGGTCCACGAATCCGGCGGCGTCGCCGGTGAGGATGGCCGGGAAGGCCGGTTGTCTGTAGCGGATTCCCCAGAAAGGCAGGATGTGGGCCCATCTCTCGATGTCCCCGTGGTCGGTGTACCCTTCCTTCAGGAGGAAACGGTCGAGGTGAGCGGAGAGACCCTCCAGACGCCGATCCAATGTGTAGACCCCGGCGCACAGGGAGTCCCTCCTCGGGAAGATCCACGCGTACCCCAGGGGCACGGCGGAAAAGTCGAAGGTCAGGCGCGGGTCACCCTGGTACCTGTCACCCGGTAGGATGACCACCATGCCTTTCCCGAATTCGGTCCTCTCCACGATACGCAGGGATCTGTTGACGATGCTGTTGGCGCCGTCGGCCCCGATGAGGAAGGGAGTGCGGTAAGTGCCGCTGCCCGTGAGCACGACGAAGCCCTCTGCACTGCGCTCGACGGCCCCGACCTTTGTCCTTTGGAAAACAGCGGCCCCGGCCCTGCGGGCTTCCTCCAGGAGGAAGTGGTCCAGTCTTGCCCTGTCCACCACGCGGGCCAGCGTTCCCCTCGCTTCCAGCTCCGTGATCCTTCCGGGGCCCGTGATGACGCGGACCGTCCGGGCCTCGTGCTGGACATGGCCAGCCAGGTCCAGGCCCATCTCCTGGAAACTCCTGGTGGTCAGGCCTCCGCCGCAGGGCTTGACCCTGGGGAACCGGTCTTTTTCGAGGACAACCACCGACAGGCCGCTGCCAGCAAGGATCCGGGCGGCAGTGCTCCCCGCGGGCCCCCCGCCGACGATGACACAGTCGTAACGCATCTGCTTTCAACCCCCCGCCGTCAGTTCCTACATTCCCAGTTTTGACGGCAAAATAGCAAGCCCCCCGCATAAGTGACTGTGGGAAAAACATGGAATATTTGTGGAAGCGGGCTACACTTATTGTCAAGGGTAAGTCACCGCAGTGAAGGAGCGCGGACAGCCCGCCCAGGCTGTTTTATTATGTAAATCCCTGTTTCGAAAGGGTTTTTTTGAAAAAGACCCGGTGGAGGTACAAGAATTGTATTCTTTTCTGTTGGCATGGCGGGCCGTGAGGAGCGCAATAAGGGCTGGGCGGCCCTGGAAATGCGGTTTTCTCTCGCCAGCAGACGGGGGAGAAGCGG
>CP070682.1:1977647-1984502 GCA_020352595.1 bacterium
CCTGAGGCGGCCGTGGCCCGCAGCCAAAGAGGTCAAAGGGATGAGGAGAAGGTTCACGATGCCGGGGCTGCCGGCCCTTTCCAGCAGGACGACAGGTTTGAGAAACCAGGAGGGCCTTATGCCGGCCCCGGGGCTCGCCAGGGGGTCGGCCACCGGTCCCAGTGCCGGGGGGAAAAAGGCCGAGAGCAGCGCCACGGAGGCGACGATGGCCGCCGCGGTCATGAGGACCCTGATGAGGTGGTTGGGGTAAAAGGGCGTCCGCCCTTTCAAGGTGCGCCTCGCGGCTCTTTTCCTGCCCCTGAATGCCATCATCATCAAAGAGGTTCCACGATCCCCAGCTTCCTGACCATGGCGAAATGGATGACGAGGAAAAAGGTGGTCAGGGCCGGGAGAACGAAAACGTGAAAGACGTAGAACCTGGTCAGGGTGGCGCCGGTCACGTGCTCACCGCCGCGCAGGAACAGCATCAGCTGGTGTCCGATCACCGGCAGGCTTCCCACGAGGTCCGTCCAGTAAGCCGCGGACCAGAAGGAGGAGTCGGTCCAGGGCAGGATGTGTCCTGTGAGCAGGAAACCTACGGCGAAGAGGAAGAGGAAGGACCCCGCGATCCAGTTCAGGTCCCTGGGTTTCTGGTAGGCGCCCGTGAAGAGGACCCGGAGGACGTGGACGGTCAGGACGGGGACCATCACCGTCCCGGACCAGTGGTGGAGGGTCCTGAAGAACCATCCGAAGGGGGCCTCTCCCGCAAGGTAGAGGATGCTGTCATGGGCTTCCGACGCTGACGGCGCGTAAAAGAACATGAGCAGAACGCCGGTGAAGACCTGGATCAGGAAGAGGAGGAAGGTGATCCCCCCGAAGCAGCCCCACCAGCTGACGTGGGGTACGGGCCGGCGCAGGGCCGCCTCCATGGCACCGCGGACGGAAAGGCGGCTCTCGATGGGTCCGTAAAGGAGCCCGCGGACACCGACCCAGTCCAGCAGGTCCTTGAGCAGGCTGCGGTCCTGCCGGTGCTCCCTGGCACTCACGAGGGGCCTCTCAGGGCATAGACCAGACCGTCCGCGATCTTGATCTGGAGCGTCTCAAGGGGTCTCGTCGCCAGGCCCCTCAGGATGTTGCCGTTGTGTGCGAAGACGCAGCCGTGCCCCTCGCACAGGATATACCCTTTGTTCTCGTCCCATCTGAGCCTCGACCCGCGAAAGGTGCAGGAGGCAGACACGGCGTACAGCTCCTCATCCACCGACAGGAGGATCCACTGTTGGTCGTCGTAATCGAAGGTCATGGAGCTTCCGGGCACCACGTCCTGCGCTGAGGCGACGGGGTGGAAGAAGGCGTGATAGGCCCGGGGGTGGGGGTGCGGCTGGAGGAACCGCGCTGTCATGTAAAGTGAGAAGACAGCCACGAAAAGGACCAGTAAGCCGAGCAGATAATCCGCCACTGGACTGCTGAGACTCCTCGTGGAAGGCAACGGTATTCACCCCCGGGTGAGCTTGTGAACAACTTGCTTGTTTGAGATTTTTAGCACACCCTCTTCAGAGGTGTCAATGAACGTGGGGTTTTGCGTTTGTGGATGGAATACGGAAGATGCCCCTCGACGCCGGATGGCGGCGCCGAGGGGCACAAGATTTCAGTGCAGTTGCCCGATGGCCGAATAGATGATGAGAATGATCATGATCAGGCCGATGCCGTAGGCGATGGTGCCCACGATGCGGGACCAGATCAGCGATGTCCGGGTCGGGGGAGTGGTCTCCATTTTGCCCAGCCGCCCCTGCTCCAGAGCCCTCTGGTATTCGAGGGGGCGCTCGTGGGCGAACTCGTGCTCGCTGATCCTGCCGGTGAAGATGACGTGGTCCAGGGGGAACTTCTCCGGCCTGAGGTGCGTGTTGAAGAAGTGGATGGTGAAGATGAAGCCGGCGGCAAGCAGCGCCTCGTCCGAGTGCAGGATGATGGCGACGTTGAAGGCCCATCCCGGGAAGAAGCGGGCGAAGAACTCGGGGAACCAGAGGGTCAGCCCCGAGAAGCCGATGATGCCGACCCCCCAGAAGACCGCGAAGTAGTCGAACTTCTCCCAGTACGTGAAGCGGTCGAATCGGGGCCTCTCGCCCATGCCGAGGAACCAGAGGATGTGGCCCGCGACATCCTTGACGTCCTTGATCCAGGGGACCATGGAGTTGGGCCCGACGATCCACTTCCAGAACGGTTCCTCGCGCAGCTTCACCACATAGTAGAAGGCGAAGGCGATGTGCAGGACGAAGTAGAGCCAGGTGATGGCGCCACAAACACGGTGGATGTAGCCGGCCATGCCGATGCCGCCGAGATACCGGGCGAAGGTCTGGGCCCAGCCGGACTGGTAATATTTGAGGGGCATGCCCGTCAGGACCAGCCCCAGGAAGCTGATGATGATGAGGGCGTGGAGGAACCGGTGGTAGTAGTTGAAACGAAGGTACCAGCGCTCCCCCTGCACCGGCGTCTGCGTCTGCGCTAATTCTGTCATTGCCATACCTCCCCTGTCATCGGCCGGGGCCGGTCTCTTTGAGACGCTCGAGATAGGCCCTTATGAACCACAGCAGGGTGTGGATGCCGAAGAAGATGAACACGCCGGAGAGAAGGACCACCATGGCGAGGTAGACGTAATAGAGCATGGGATGCTTCTCGGCGTCGTGGTAATCGGCGTGGGGCATGTAGAGCGTGAAGTTCCTGTTGGCGCCCTCGTGGCACTGGCCGCACGTGGCCACCAGGTTGTCGGGATGCACCCTGGATGCGGGATCCGCCTGCGGGAGGATGTCGTGGGCGCCGTGGCAGTCGGGGCACTGGGCCGCCCTGGTGTACCCCATACCGGTGACCTGGCCGTGGTAGTTCTTGCTGAAGGTGTACCCCATCTCCTCGTGGCAGGAGGAGCATCGCTCGACGACGGTGAGATGGAACACGTCGTCCAGGGCCCTCTCGGTCTCGTGGGCCGAGTGGCAGGATGTGCACACGGGAGCATCCTCCGGGCTGTCCTTGAAGACCTGGCCGTGGATGCTGGCGTTGTAGATCTCCACGATCCCCCGGTGACAGGAGGAGCAGGTGTCGTTGATTTTGCCGCGGGCCACACTGGAGCCCTCGTCCCCGGCACCCCTGATGTCGTGGCTTCCGTGACAGTCGTTGCAGACGGCGGAAAAGATGACGCCGCTCCTGATCAGGACAACGCCGTGCATCCCTCTCTCCCACTGCCCGCACACGTCCGGCTCGCCGTGCTCGAGGTGGCACGCGCAGCACGTCGCCGGGACATTGAGGTCGAAGGCGGCCGAGCGGGAGTCCTCCCGGGGCAGGACGTCGTGCTTCCCGTGGCACTCGTGGCACGCGGCCGGATGGCCGCCGGCCGACACCGCCTCCGCCATGTCGTCATGGCAGCTGCCGCAATCCACGCTCTGGAGTTCCTCCTCGTGCTCGTCCTTGACGCGCGCCAGGTCCTCGTGGCAGTCGGTGCAGTCCAGGTCGCCGTGAATGGAGCGTCCGTAGACCTCTTGGTCCACGAAGAGAGAGATCTCCCTTCCCCCCACGACCTTGGTCAGCGATTCATCCGAGTGGCAATCGAAACAGTCGGATGTGGTGAGGGCCGAGGCTGGCAGCGCGGACAGGAGGAACAGCACGAGGGCCGTGTTCAGAACGTGCCTCATGGATCTTCCCCTCCTTCCGCCCCCCGGAGCCCGAATGGGCGCCGGGGGACAGCACTTGATAAAGTATTATCTTTCACAAGTATTCCCTGAAAATCGGGAGGAAAGGATCGCCTTCCTCCCGATAGCTCCTAGAATTTGCCGAGAAGCATGAACGAGATGACCAGCGAGTAGATGACCAGCGACTCGATGAGTGCCAGGCCGATGATCATGGGTGTCATGATCTTGCCCGACGCACCAGGATTCCTTGCGATCCCGTCCATGGCTCCCCTGATGGCCATGCCCTGACCCAGAGCCCCACCGAAGGCAGCGACGGCGATGCACAGTCCCGTGGCAAGGGCGAAAGTGCCACCAGAGCCGCCCCCGGTGGCGGCGGCCTCGGCAGCAAAGGCGGCCGGGGCCATCAGCAAGAGGGCGAGTGCCGTGAGAAGTACGATGTTGGCTTTCTTCATCTAGTTTTGCCTCCTTTCCAAGCGTTTTTTTTAATATACGGTCGTTGCCATCAGTGGGCCTCTTCGATGGCGCCGCTGATGTAGATGATCGAAAGCAGGGTGAACACGAAGGTCTGGATGAGCGCCACGAAAACGCCGAATCCCATGAAGATCGCTGGTACCCCCAGGGCCACAAGCATCATGAATGTGGCGACGACGGTGTGGTCTCCGAACATGTTTCCGAAAAGGC
Organism: bacterium; assembly: GCA_020352595.1. GTDB lineage: Bacteria > BMS3Abin14 > BMS3Abin14 > BMS3Abin14 > BMS3Abin14. The sequence goes on from CP070682.1 coordinate 1,981,982, forward strand.
GGACAGACAGGCTCATGACGCGTGCGATGTGCCCGATGAGTTCGATGGGAAAGATAAGCCATGCCAGCCACCAGACCGGACCCATGAAGTGCTTTATGTACTTGATCCCGTGGGCCCTGACCCCGATGACGTGGGTCGCCGCGACAACGACGATGGCACAGGCCAGGGTGGTGTTTATGTTGGCCGTGGGCGAGTCGAATCCGGGTATGGAGCCGAGAAGGTTGCTGAACAGGATGAAAAGGGCCGTGGTGCCGATGAGGGGGACGAAACGCCTGGCCTCGGGTCCCATGATGCTCTCCATGAAGAGCAGGAGGCCCCGCACCGCCATCTCCATGATGTTGGAGGGAGAGAACGTTTTCTCCGCAGGCAGGGTGGAATCCTCCCTGTAGCGTCGGCTGACAACCCACGCGACGGCGATGAGCAGGAGGGTGGCCAGACCTGCGTGAAGGATGGGCGACGCTTCAACGGCGTTGGTCAGGAGACCCCCGGCCTTTTGCACGGTTGAGGGTTTCTCGATGACCTGATGCAGCGGCGTGTGATCGAGAAAGTAAAAGGTGTTGGCGGACACTAGGGCTCCTTTGCCTCCCCGTTGTTTGACTTCCCTTTATCAACGGGAAAGATGAAAATGTCAAACACTAACGCCAGCAGCAACGTGATTAAACCCGCCATGAGCGCCAGCGGCGAGACGACCTCCCTGATCAGCACGACGGCGATCACGGCCCCGGTGACGACGATCTTTCCCAGGTAAAACAGCGCCGCAGCGACGCGTCCTGTTCCGCCACCGCCCGTGAAGGCCCTGACCGACCGCTCTGTTCCCACCAGGTTCATGAAGATGAGCGCTCCCCCCGTCAGGTAGCCGAGCCCGTGCCTGGTAAAGCCGGCGATGAGCAGGAAAGTACCGGGGATCAAGGTCAAACCCAGGATCCAGTACTTGATGCGCTTCACCCGGGCGGAGTCCGCGGCGGGGGTCACCCCTTCTCCTCCTCATCCTTCTCCTCCTCCTCCATCAGGAGACCCGCTTTGACGGCCCTGATCACGGCGCGCGCGGCGGCGGCGAACCCGAAACCGAGGAAGACCATGGTCAGCCACGGCCGGGTGCCGAACTGGCGGTCCAGGTAGACGCCCATGAGGAGGCCGATGACCACCGCTGCGCCCATCTCCAGGCCGAGGGTGCTGAATTTGAGGAGGTCCCGCAGGAACTGTGACCGTGACATGGGTCAGAAACCCTTGCCCAGGCCCTGGATGGAGGTGACAGGGACCGTGAACAGCAGGCCTGTGCCGGGCTCGGACAGGGGGCCGACGATCTTCCCGATCCCCTCGGCGATGCCCGGGACCATGGCGCTGTCCACGACGGCGAGGACCGTCTTGTTGGAAGGCCGGTTGCCCACCATCAGATCGCGGAAGCCCGCGAAAATGGGCATGGTCGCTATGATCCGCCCCATGCCCACGCTGTCGATGACCGTGGCGCCGCTGACCCCGGCCTCAACATAGAAAGACAGGACGTCGTCGAGCAGTTCAACCTTGTTGAGGATGAGGACCAGGAGCTCCATTTACGTTGTGTCCAATAAAGCAGCCGCCAACCTAGCAGAGCGCATTTTGCGTTGTCAAGCGGCTCTGCCGACGGTTTCCATGCGGGGTCAAAGGACCTTCGAGAGCGCCCTCTCGTGGGCCTGAACTGTGGCGGTGACATCCTCCCGTGTATGGGCAAGCGACACGAAGGCGGCCTCGAACTGGGAGGGGGCCAGGTAGATCCCCTCTTCGAGCATGGCGCGGAAGTAGCTGCCGAACAGGGCGGTGTCCGAGGCCTTGGCACCCGCGAAATCGCTCACAGGCCCCGGGGTGAAGAAGGTGGTGAACATGGAGCCCACCCGGTTGAAGGCCAGTTGGGCGCCGAGCTTCCGGTTGACCTGGGCGAAACCCTCCGCCAGGGCCGCGCTCGTCTCCTCGAGCCTCTCGTAGGCCCCGGGTTCCATGAGGATGCCCAGGGTGGCGATGCCTGCCGCCATGGCCAGCGGGTTTCCTGACAGGGTGCCGGCCTGATAGATGGGCCCCTCGGGGGCCACCATGGCCATGTACTCCCGCTTCCCGCCGTAGGCCCCCACCGGGAGCCCCCCGCCGATGACCTTGCCCAGGGTGGTCAGGTCCGGGGTGACGCCGTACAGTTCCTGAGCTCCCCCGAGGGCCACCCGGAAGCCGCTCATGACCTCGTCGAAGATCAGCAGCGCCCCTTCTCTGCCTGTGATGTCCCGGAGCCCCTCGAGGAAACCCGGGGCCGGCACGATGACGCCCATGTTGCCGGGGACCGGCTCGACGATGACGGCCGCGATCTCCCCCCTGTGGTCCTCGAACAGCCTGGCCACCGAATGGAGGTCGTTGTACTCGGCCACAAGGGTGTTCCTCGCGTAGTCTTCCGGCACGCCCGGGCTGTCGGGCACCCCCAGGGTCAAAGCGCCCGAGCCCGCCTTCACCAGGAGCCCGTCGGCGTGGCCGTGGTAGCACCCGTTGAACTTGACGATCTTGT
>CP070682.1:1984602-2000359 GCA_020352595.1 bacterium
GATGTGGGGTCCTCATGGAAGCCATGCCCCTCATGAGCCAGAAGTGGGAGCTTCTGGTGGGCATCCTCGCCGTTGCCACCATGACCGTGGGCAACCTTGCCGCGCTGGCCCAGAGCAACCTCAAGAGGATGCTGGCGTTCTCGTCCATCGCCCACGTGGGGTACATCCTCATCGGCCTGGTGGCCTCCTCGGGGGGCAGGACGGACAGGGGGATCTCGGCGGTCATGTTCTACCTGCTGGCCTACACCTTCATGAACATCGGGGCCTTCGCCATCCTCATCTACATGAGGCGCGAGGGGATGAAGAACGAGACCCTCGATGACTTCACGGGGCTTTCCAGGAGAGCGCCCGGTGCTGCCATAGCCATGCTCGTGTTCCTCTTCTCCCTTGCGGGCATTCCCCCGACAGCGGGGTTCGCAGCCAAGCTCTCCATTTTCTATGCCGCCATCCAGGGTGGATACTACTGGCTGGCCATCATCGGCATTCTCAACAGCGCCGTAGCCGCCTACTACTATCTCCGCGTGGTGGTGATCATGTACATGAGGGAGCCCGTGGGGGAGTTCCCGCCACCGGTCTCCTCTCCCCTGCTCTGGGCCGGGATCGCCCTCGCCCTGGCCGGGACCATCCTCCTAGGGATCCTCCCCGGCGGCGTCCTGGAGGCCGCGCGCACATCGGTCATCATGCTGATCTAGCAGGGTGCCGAAAAAGTCCCTTATGGACTTTTTCAGCGTCGGGTCGCCTGGGGCGGCCCGGCGCAACCCTCGCCAATCCTTCGTGTTTTACAGCCCGGATCTGGATCCCGCCATGGCGGGACCCCCGCGGCGCCCTGTCAGGCCGCGTTTTCAGGGATTCTTCAGCAGCCTGCTGGACCGGCAAAGGGAGGGCCGAGGGGGAACGGGGGAACCCCCATGGAAGGTGCATGAGTGAGGGCGCTGCCAGGCGCCCTCGTCTTGATTCGGGTGCCGAGGGCGGGTAATATCACCCTAAGGGGGGATGCCATGAAATCCAGGACCTCTTTTTCCATTCCAGCCATTATCCTTGTCCTTCTGCCCGCCCTGTGCCTGGCTGCCTATACCGTCAACGTGGGAAAGGCACGGGAGCAGATCGCCCGGGGGCTTTACGAAGAGGCCCTGCCTCTCCTGGAGGAGGCCACGGCCGAGGCCCCGGACCAGGCTGAGGGGCACTTTCTCCTTGCAGTGGCCCGCCTTTGGACGGGCCGGTGCGATGAGGCCTGTGCCGGCTTCAGGAAGGCGGTGGAGCTGGATCCGTCCCTCAGGGAGGGCATGAGCTCCCAGATCAGGGACCGCATCGTGGACCGGATAAGGGCGGGGGACCTTGAGGGCGCCAAGGCCGCCTTCGCGGTGGCCCTGAGGTACGACCCGACGCTCAAGAGCGAGGTGGCGAGGTCGTGCATCGACAAGGGTGAGAATTTCCTCGAGACGGGGGAGGACGCCATAGCCCAGGGCATGTTCCGCTTCGTGGCCGATGTGGACCCGGGCACCAGGACCGTCATCTGCGACCTGCTCTACACCAAGGCGAGGGCGGCCACGGGAGAAGAGAGCCTCAAGCTCGTCCTGGCCTCCATGAACTACGGTGACCGGTACCAGAAGGAGGCCACCAGGATGCTGCTGCGCCTGGCCAACGACCTGGAGGACGACCTACAGCGCGAAAGGTATCTGGCCGCGGCCAGCGAATACGTGGAGAGTCAAAGCATGCTCGAGGCCAGCGTGGATTACTACACGCGGATGTGGGGCCCTCCGACCAAGGTCAACCTTTCCAGCCGCGACCTGTGGATCGGCGTGGACAAACCGAAGTACGACGACCACGTGCGATACCTGACGGCGGACAGGATCCTCACGCGGGCTGAAGGCGGAGCCAGGGAGATGGCCGTTTCCGTGGGCAGGGCCCTGGATTTCACGGGCGAGGCGACGGCGTCAGACAAGGGCTACGCGCTCAAGATATGGTTCTCGGCCTTGGACGAACCCGCAGTCCTGTATTTCTGGGTGGTCCCGACGCCATGACCCTGACCCGCGAACACCCGTTTCGCCGCGGGCACGCTCCAGCGGCGTCTTTCCGCAACGCCCCTCCCTAACCTGAACCGCGGTCCCTTGAACACAAGACACACCGACAGGGTCACAGGCACCCTGATCATGATCGCGGCGGTCCTCGTCCTGAGCCCGGACGCCCTGCTCATATCCGTCATCCAGGCGGACGCGTGGGCCCTGGTTTTCTGGCGGGGGTCCCTCACGGCCGCGACGCTCACGGTCTCCCTTGTCGTGGTCCACGGCAGGGACACCCTTCGGGAAGGCCTCCGCATGGGGCTGCCGGGCATTGTGGCCGGGACCTTCTTCGCCTGCAGCACCCTCTCTTTCGTCCTGTCCGTGCGCCTGACCGCCGCGGCCAACACCCTCGTCATCATCGCGGCGATGCCCCTGTTCGCGGCCCTGCTCACCAGGCTCTTCCTCGGCGAAAAGGTCCCGGGAAGGACATGGCTGGCCGTCGCCGCGGGTCTCGGCGGTATCGCCGTCGTCTTTTCCGGCAGCCTCGCCCGCGGCAACCTCGTCGGTGATCTCCTCGCCATGGTCACGGCCGTCCTGATGGCAGCCAACTTCGTGATCATAAGAAAGAACAGGCGGGTGAGCATGATCCCTGCCGTCGTGCTGGGTGGACTGCTCACCACCACGGTGACCTTCTTCCTCACCGACCCCATGCGCGTCTCCAATACCGACATCCTGCTGCTGGCCGCCATGGGAGCCGTGGTCCTCCCCGTCCCCTTGTCCCTGATGACGGTGGCGCCCAAGATGATACCGGCACCCGAAGTGGGCCTCATCATGCTTCTGGAGACCTTTCTCGGGCCGCTTTGGGTGTGGGCCGCCATCGGTGAGAGACTGGGCGTGGAGACGATCCTCGGGGGCGGGATCCTGGTGTTTACCCTCGTCCTCCACGCCCTGGCGGGGATGAGGGAGCAGAGAGGGTAGGTAAGGCAGGGGTTTCGGGATCCTCCGGGCCGGGGGCCAGATTCCAGTGTTCAGTGTTCGGAGTCCAGAGCCGGGTTGCCGGTCCCAACGCCCGTTCCCCCCTCCCCGGCCTTCCTCGGTTCGGCGAAAACCCTTTTGACCTGAGGATATTCCTCCCTGACGGCCCTTCCCAGGCGTTCCAGGGTCCCTTCCACCTCCCCTGCGGGCACGGTGTCCACGAAGTCCAGGCTGATGTTGGCCAGGATGAATTCGGGGCCCATGTGCAGCGTGAGGACCTCATTGACCTCCTGGATCTGGGGATAGGAAGCCGCGATGATCCTGATACCGTGGACGATCTCGGGGTTGGCGCTCTCGCCGATGAGCAGCCCCTTGGTCTCGTAGGCAAGCCAGACGGCGGTACCTCCGAGGATGAGCCCGATGGCGATGGAGGCGAGGCCGTCGAAAAGGGGGTTTCCCGTGACCTGGGTGAGCAGCACTCCAAAGAAGGCCGCAAACAGCCCGAGGAGTGCGGCGGAATCCTCAAAGAGCACCACGAAAAGGGAGGGGTTCTTGCCCCGCCGGACAGCCTGGATGTACCCCCACTTTCCCTTGGCCCTGGAGAACTCGCGCAGGGCCAGAACCCATGCGACCCCCTCGAAAAGCACGGCCAGACCGAGAACAACGTAGTTGACGTAAGGGTTCTCCACGGCGCGGGGATGGAAGATGTGGTGGATGCCTTCGTACAGGGAGACGCCCGACCCGACGGCGAAGATGAGGATGGCCACCACAAAGCTCCAGAAGTAGATCTCCTTGCCGTGGCCGAAGGGAAAACGTTCGTCTGCCGGCGCCCTGGAGCGCGCCAGGCCGTAGAGGAGGAGAACCTGGTTGCCGGTGTCAACCAGGGAGTGGATGCCCTCCGACAGCATGGCCGAACTGCCGGTGGACACCGCCGCGACGAACTTGGTCACGGCGATGAGGGCGTTGCCCACAAGAGCTGCGAGGATGACCTTCCGGGAAGACGAATCAGCCATGCACTCTCCCATCGGTCCGGCGGGGGAAACCTGTCTGGCAATCTGCGCCGGCCTGTGTTTTAATGAAACGGTTATTGAAATATTACACCAACGATCCCCCAAGCGAGGAGGAAAAGATGCACATCGAAAGGGACAGAGTCGTGTCCATCCACTATACCCTGCGGGACGAGACCGGAGAGGTGATCGACAGCTCCAAGGGCCGCGACCCCCTGGATTACATCCACGGATCGGGTCAGATCATATCTGGCCTGGAGAGCGCCCTGGAGGGCAAGTCCGCGGGTGACGACGTTTCCGTTGTCGTGGAGCCGGAGGATGGATACGGAACCAGGGACGACACCCTGCTCTACGAAGTGTCCAGGGAACAGTTCCAGGCCGGGGAGGACATCCAGGTGGGAATGCAGTTCAGGGTCGGCACGGACAAAGGGACCCTCGTGATGAGCGTCGCGGAGATTTCAGACGATAACATCACACTGGACGGCAACCACCCCCTGGCGGGCATGCGCCTGGCCTTTGACGTGAAGGTCGTGAATGTGCGCGATGCGACGGCCGAGGAACTGGCCGCATGCAGTCACTCGGGAGGGTGCGCCTGCTGAGGAAAGGATCCACCGGGGCCCGGCCCTGGATCCGCGGAAAGGTGGATGGGTAGCCGGAGGTCAGGGCCCTTCGCTGTCCGGTTTGACCAAGGGGGGCGAGATCATCCACCGCACCTTCCAGTTCCCCGTTTTCTCCAGGCAGACGATGGTCCCCGGCGTGAACTCGAGGATCTCCCTGCCGGCATCCCAGAGAAGGAGCAGTGAAGCCAGGCGCGAGAGGTGGGGCAGGTGACCCACCAGCATGATGTCCCGGTCCGCTGTTTCCAGGCGCTGTGCCCATAGACCCGGGTCATCCATGGGCAGGAGGCCGTCAGCAGGCACCGGTGAAGGCAGGCCGGGGATGCATTGCCCGAGAAGCTCGGCCGTCTGCGCCGCCCTCGTCTTGGGGCTGTGGTGGACGAATCCGGGCAGCATCCTCATCCTCCGGGCCAGCAGGCGGCCCGTCCTGAGCACCTCCTCCCTCCCGGGCCCCGACAGGGGACGGGAAGGGTCCCGGGTCTCGGCCAGGGCCTCCCCGTGTCGAACCAGATAGACCATCATCCCTATGCCGACCTCCTGCTCACGTGTCAAGGGTTCCCCATCCCCGGAACCTGCCAACAGGATACCCCAGGGCCGGGAGCCAGTCCACAGGTCAGGGTCAGGGGGGCCGGTATTCTCCGGGAAAGGGGAAATTGTAAGGGACGCGAAACTGCACTATTATTGTCAGGCGGTTCCAACGGTTCGTTATAACAGCTTTTAGCCGCAAGGTCAGGAAATGGACGAGACCCGATCCGCAAAGATCCTGCAGGCCACCAGGGACATGTACTTCGTCCTGGACAGGGACGGGACCATCCTCGATTTCAAGCCTTCCATCGACCTCAAGCCCCTCCTCCCCCCCGAGCAGTTCCTCAAGAGGCGCCTGACAGAGGTGATGCCGGGCGAGGTGGCGGAGGGTGCGCTGGAAAGGATCAGGAGCGTCCTGGAAGGCAGCGGGGAGTGCTTTCTGGAATATCCACTGGAAGTTGGAGGACACAGAAGACACTTCGAAGCGAGGTTCTCACAGCTGGGCGGTGAGGTCCTGGCCATCGTCAGGGACGTCACGGAAAAAAGGCTGGTCGAGTCCACCTACCGGGCCCTCCTCAACGCCAGCGAAGACATGGCCATGCTCCTGTACCGCGATGGCAGGATCGGCCTCATCAACGAAAAGGCCGCGAGGTTCTACGGCGCCACTCCCGAGGACATGAGGGGAAAGATGTACTGGGACTATCTGCCGCCGGACAGGACGGGCCTGCGGCGGGAACGGCTTCAGCGCCTCCTGGCCGGCAAGCACCCCTCCCAGCTCATCGACGTTTCCTCGGAGAAGGTCTTCGAGGTCTCCTCCAATCCTCTGACGGAGGATTCAGGCACGGTAAATCAGGTGGCCCTTTTCATCCGGGACATCACCGAGAAGGTCACCGCCGACCAGGAGCTCGTCGAGTCCGAAGCCCGGTACCGGCGTCTCTTCCAGGACAATCCGGTCCCGATGTACATCTACGACATGAACTCCCTCATGATCCTGGACGTGAACGGGGCCATGGTGGACAGGTACGGGTACGCGCGGGAAGAGTTCACCCGGATGACCATGATGGATCTCAGGCCGCCGGAGGACGCAGAAGAACTGAAAAAACATCTTCTGGACCTTCGCGACGGGCGCATCTATTCGGGCATGTGGCGGCACAGGACCAAGGACGGATCCCTTCTGGAGGTGGAGACCACAAGCAGTGACTTCCCCATGGGCAACAGGAACGCCCGCATCGTCGTCTGCCAGGACGTAACGGAAAAGAACCGCATTCAGGAGGCCCTGAGAGCCAGCGAACTCCGTTTCAGGACGGTCTTCCGTTCCAGCCTCATGAACATCGCGCTCAACAGGCTCGAGGACGGCTGTTTCGTGGACGTCAGCGAAGGTTTCCTCCACGAGTCCGGATACAGCCGCGAGGAGATCCTGGGCAGGGCCGGCGCCGAGGTGGATTTCTGGCTTGACGACGAGGAGCGTTCGGCCTTCTTCAGGGAGATCGCCAATACGGGCAAGGTGCACAACATGGAGGCCAGGCTCCGCCACGGGGACGGAACTGCGCGCACGGGGCTCATCTCGTCCATGGTCATCGACATAGAGGGGGTCCCTCACGTCCTGACCGTCACCAAGGACATCACCGACCTCAAGGAGACGGAAAAGGCCCTCAGGGAGAGCGAGGAGAAGTTCCGCACGGCCTTCCTGACCAGCCCCGACTCGGTGAACATAAACCGGCTCCAGGACGGCCTGTACATCGACATCAACGAGGGCTTCAGCAAGATCTCCGGGTACCGGAGGGATGAGGTCATCGGAAAAACCTCTCTCGAGCTGGACATCTGGGTCAACACCCGTGACAGGGAAAGACTGGTGGAGGGACTGGGCCGAGACGGATATGTGGAGAACCTGGAGGCCTCCTTCCGGATGAAGGACGGGCGCATCCTCCAGGGGCTCATGTCCGCCAAGATCCTGACGCTCCAGGGCGTCCCGCACATCCTCTCCATCACCCGGGACATCACCGAACTGAAGAACGCCCAGGCCTCCCTCACGGAGAGCGAGGAGAAGTTCCGCACTGTTTTCATGTCCAGCCCGGACGCCATGAATATCACGGAAATGGATACGGGCCTTCAGGTGGACGTCAACGAGAGCTTCTGCAGGCTCATCGGGTACGAGCTGGACGAGCTCATCGGAAGGAGGCCCGTCGAACTGGGTTTGTGGGAGCAACCCCGTGAACGCGAGAGGATCGTCGCCGAGCTCGCTGGTGGAGAGGTCGTGGACAACCGGGAGGTGATCGTCCGCACCAAGGGTGGACAGAGGAAAGTCGTCCTCTTCTCGGCCAGGGTCATGCTCCTGCAGGGCAAGGCCCACATGCTTGCCATGGCCCGGGACATCACCGACTACAAGGAAGCGCAGCAGGCCCTCACGGAGAGCGAGGAGCGGTTCCGCACCATCTTCCACACCAGCCCCGACTCCATCGTCCTGTGCCGCCTGGAGGACGGCGAATACGTCAACGTCAGCGACGGGTTCACCTCGGTGACGGGATACAGCCGGGAGGAGGTGCTGGGCAGCACCGGCGCTGATATCAGGATCTGGTGCGACAGCAAGGACCGGGAGCGCTTCTTCCGGCAACTCAAGGAAAAGGGGCACGTGAACAACTTCGAATCCCATTTCAAAAGACGGGACGGCTCCACCTTTCCCGGGCTGATCTCGGCGGCCGTGGTGGTCCTGAAAGGGGAATCCCACCTTCTGGCCATATTGCGGGATGTCTCTGAGCTGAGCGCCGTGCAGGAACAGCTCAAGGCCTCCCTGGAAGAGAAGGAGGTCCTTCTCAAGGAGATCCACCACCGCGTCAAGAACAACCTCCAGGTCATCTCCGGTCTCCTCAACCTGCAGGCCCACCACATCACCGATGAAAAGGGAAAGGCCATCTACAAGGAGAGCCAGAACCGGGTCATCACCATGGCCCTCATCCACGAGGACCTTTACCAGAGCAGCGACCTGGCCAGGGTCAACTTCGCCGATTACATCCGGAACCTGGGCGAGAACCTGATGATCTCATACGGCGTCAAGAAGAAACGCATCAGACTTGCCGTGGATGCCCAGGACCTGGATCTCGTGGAGGACACGGCCAAACCCTGCGGCCTGATCATCAACGAGCTGGTCACCAACGCCCTCAAGCACGCCTTCCCATCGGGAGGCAAGGGCAAGATCAGCCTGACCTTCCGCAGCCTGCAAGAGGATCTGTTTCAGCTTGTAGTGAGCGATGACGGCGTGGGGTTGCCGGAGGATCTGGACCTCGCCAACACCAAAACCCTCGGGATGAGGCTGGTGTCCGTGCTCGCCGAGCAGCTGGGTGGAAAGCTGGAGATCATCAGGGGGGAGGGGACGACGTTCCGCATCACGTTCAGGGAATACCACGAGGCCGGTTCGGTGCTTTACTGAAGAAAGGCAGACGGCCCGGGCGGGACGCTCCCCCCCGGCAAACTGTCCATCCCATCCTTCATGATCACGATCGAGAACCTCTCCAAGTCCTTCGGAACCCAGATCCTTTTCGAGGGTGTCACCTTCAACATCAACCGCGGCGAGCGTCTCGGGCTTGTTGGGCGCAATGGCCATGGGAAGACCACCCTTCTCCGCCTCCTTCTGGGGGAGGAGGAGCCGGATGAGGGAACCATCTCCATTCCTGGAGGCTACACCATCGGTCATCTTCGCCAGCAGCTGGATTTCACCCGGCCTGCCATCCTGGAAGAGGTCTGCCTTGGCCTGGGGCCCGAGGAGCGGGACCAGTCCTGGCGAGCGGAAAGGATCCTGTCCGGCCTGGGGTTTTCCCGGGCTGACATGGGGAGGGATCCCCGGGAGTTCTCCGGCGGCTACCAGGCGCGGCTCAACCTGGCACGGGCCCTCGTCTCCGCTCCGGACCTGCTGCTTCTCGACGAGCCCACCAACTTCCTGGACGTGGTGGCCATCCGGTGGCTCGAGAGGTTTTTCCAGTCGTGGAGGGGCGAACTGCTGCTGGTCACCCACGACAGGAGCTTCATGGATTCCGTCACCACCCACACACTGGGCATTCACAGGAGGAAGGTGCGCAAGATCCAGGGCGATACCGGGAAGTATTACTCCCAGATCGCCCTCGAAGAGGAGGTGCACGAAAAGTCGAGGCTCAACATCGAGCGCAAGAGGAGGCAGACCGAGGAGTTCATCCGCAAGTTCAGGGCGAAGGCGCGCCTGGTCGGGCTGGTCCAGTCGCGCATCAGGACCCTGGAGAAGCAGAAGGTCCCCCAAAGGCTCGAAACCATAAGGACCCTCGATTTCAACTTCCGTGCCGCGCCCTTCGAGGGGAAGGTGGTCATGCAGGCCGAGGACCTTTCCTTCGCCTGGTCCTCCGGGGAACCGCCCCTCTTCCGGGACCTGTCCCTGGTCATCGGCAGAGGTGAGAGGATGGCCGTCGTGGGCCCCAACGGAAGGGGCAAGTCCACGCTCCTGAGGGTCCTCGCCGGGGAACTGGAAGCCGCGGGAGGAGGCATCAGGAAGCACTCCAGGGCGCGCCTGGGTTTCTACGGCCAGTCCAACGTCGAGCGCCTCGAACCCGCCCGCACGGTGGTGGAGGAGCTGCTCACAGCCGACCCCGACCGCTCCCCCCAAAAGGCCCGCGCCGTGTCCGGCACGATGATGTTCGAGGGGGACGCGGCCCTCAAAAGGATCTCGATCCTGTCCGGAGGAGAAAAAAGCCGGGTCCTTCTCGGGAAACTGCTGCTCCAGCCCCACAATCTCCTCCTTCTGGACGAGCCCACCAACCACCTGGACATGGACTCGTGCGAGGCCCTTCTGGACGCCCTGGAGGATTTCGAAGGCGCGGTGGTCCTCGTCACCCACAACGAGATGTTCCTGCACCGCCTGGCGCAGCGTCTCATCGTCTTCGACCGGGACGGGGCCTCTGTCTTCGACGGGACCTACGGCGACTTCCTCGAGAAGGTGGGATGGCAGTCGGAGGAAGAGGACCGCGACACCGAAACAGCTGAACCGGGGAAAGCTGGATCCGGAGAAACGGCGAAAAAACAGAAAACAGGATCCAAAAAAGACGCGAGAAAGGAAAGGGCGCGGCTTCAGCAGGAACTGTCCAGGATCAGGGCCCCTGTCGAGGAGCGCATCGCGAAGCTGGAACGCATGATCGCCCAGCTGGAATCGGACATTGCCGAGGTGAACGTCCAGCTGGTGAACGCCTCCGGCGTGGGAGACGGAAAATCCATCGCCGAGCTGTCGAAACGGCTGCACGGACTCCAACGGGATGCGGATGCCGGCTACAAGATGCTTTTCGAGGCCACGGATGACCTCGAATCGCTCAAGGGGAGAGGGGACTGACGCCGACAGGATGGTGACGATGCCGTGGTCCTGAGGCCGGAAGAGCCGGTTGCATCCGGCGGGCAATAGTTATATTTTAATATTAACAATTTCTAATCAGGATCGGCGCCTCTGGGCGCCGTATTCGGTCAGAGATCCGAAAGGAGCTTACGGCAGTGATAAAGAAACTGTGCGTGACAGCGGGGATCATCCTGCTCATGAGTGTGCGGCCCTCCCTTGCAGACGGACCTGTAAGGATCGGCCTGACCCTCAGCCTGACGGGGAGTTACTCGGAAATGGGCGATATGCAGTCCAAGGGTTACCGGCTCTGGGTGGACCAGGTAAACAGCCGCGGCGGGATCCTGGGGCGACCTGTGGAGATTGTGCTCAGGGACGACGGCAGCGACGGTGCCCGTGCCGCGACCCTCTACGAGGAGTTGATCCTGAAGGAGAGGGTGGATCTCATCTTCGGCCCCTACTCCAGCGGGATCACCAACGCCATCCTTCCGGTGGCCGCAAGACACGGGTATCCCCTGCTGGTGGGCGGGGCATCCGCGGACAGGCTCTGGCAGCAGGGATACCAGAACGTCTTCGGGGTGTACATACCGGCGAGCCGCTACGCCGTGGGCTTCCTGGAGATGCTCGTCATGAGCGGCCTCGGCGATGTGGCCGTGCTCTCGGCAGACGATCCCTTTTCCCAGAGCATCGCGGAGGGTTCGGTCAAGTGGGCCCATCGTTACGGGCTCAACATCGTGTTCAACGAGTCCTTCCCCAAGGGACAGGAGGATTTCCAGGATGTGCTCACAAGGGCGCGGCAGGCCGGAGCCCGTGTCATCTTCGTCTGCGGGCACTTCCAGGAATCCGTCCTGCTGCGCGGGGCTCTTGCGGGGATGCAGTGGGAACCGGCCGCCTTCTACGCCTCCGTGGGGCCTGTCCTCGATCAATACCGTGAGCAGATGGGGGACAAGGCCGAGAGAACCTTCTCCTCCTCGCAGTGGGAGCCGCATCCTGACCTGGCATTTCCCGGGTCCAGGGCTTTCCTGGACAGCTTTGTGGCAACATACGGTGAGTCCCCCTCCTACCATGCGGCCACGGCCTTCGCCGCAGGGACCATCCTGGAGGATGCCGTCGGCAAGACCGGTGTCATGGACAGGCAAAGGATCAAGGAGGTTCTCGGGACGCTGGACACCATGAGCATCATCGGCAGGTACGGCGTGGACCGCACGGGCATGCAGATCAGGCAGTTCCCGGTCATCATCCAGTGGCAGAAGGGACGCAAGGAGATCGTCTGGCCGTCGGAGCTCCGGACGGCCGCCCCCGTTTTCCGATAGGAGGTCCCTTTTGGATACCAGAGGGTCCAGGATATCCAGGAGCCTGAACTTCAGGATCACCCTGCCGGTGGTCACCCTGGTCTTCCTGGTCTGGCTGGGACTGAACTTCTTCGTCCTGGAGTCCATCGAGCAGTTCCAGCGCAACAGGATCCAGGAGGATATGGAGTGGACCGCGCGGTTTACCTACAACATCATAAACGAGCACTATTACGACCTTGTCCGGTCGGGGGCCATGGAGGACGAGAGGTACCTTCGCATCGAGAAAGGCCGCTCCATTGGCTCCATAGAGGACTTCATGAGGCAGAAGGACTTCGTGGCGGTGGTCCACTCCAGGCAGGAGGACAGGATACTGACCACGGGCGTGTCCGCCACCCGCTTCACACCGCTGATCAGGGAGGGAATAGCCGAGAACGTCCTGCATGAGATCATCGACTCCGGCCGCGGATACTACGCCTACCGGGTGGAGTTCGAGCCGTGGCAGTGGGACATCATACTCCTGAAAGACATCAGCGACTACGCGTCTCTGCTCCAGAAGGTCCGGAACATCAACCTGGCGGTGGGCATCATCCTGGTCCTGGCGGCCTTCCTCCTCTACTCTACCCTCAGGTGGAACATCCACAGGCCCATCAGGAGCATCATCTCCTCCATCGCAAGGTCATCCCCTCCCCAGTTCCAGGGAACCACGGAGTTCGAATACCTGAGCAGCAGCATCAGGACCATGATGGCCGGCCTCGAGGAGAGGGAGGCCTTCCTGGAGAGCATCTTCAACAGCATCAGTGACGGCATCAGCATCCTGGACACCGAAATGAACGTCGTGCGCGTCAACCCCACCATGGAAAAGTGGTACCAGCACAGCGCACCCCTGACAGGCCGCAAATGCTATGAGGTCTATCACGGGCGCAGTGAAGAGTGCGAGAAATGCCCGAGCAGGACGACCATGCAGACCGGGCAAACCTGTATCATGGTCGTCCCGAGGGTAGGACCGCACGGTAGGACGGTGGGCTGGCTGGAACTGCACAGTTTCCCTCTCATGGACCAGAAAACGGGTGTCATGAAGGGGGTCATCGAATACGTGCGCGACATCACCGAGAGCCAGATCGCCAGGGAGAGGATCCAGGCCTCCCTTGCCGAAAAGGAGGTGCTGCTCAAGGAGATCCACCACCGCGTCAAGAACAACCTCCAGATCATCTCCAGCCTCCTTAACCTCCAGGCTCACCACGTTGACGACCGGTATGACCGCGAGATCTACAGGGAGAGCCAGAATCGCGTCATCACCATGGCGCTCATCCATGAGGAGCTCTACCAGGCCAGGGACCTGGCCCGGGTTGATTTCGGGGCCTACATCCAGAACCTCACCCAGAACCTCTTCGCATCCTATGGCATCGATCCGCAACGCATACACCTCACGCTGGACACGGAAGATCTTGACGTCGTGGTGGACACCGCCATCCCCGCAGGGCTCATTCTCAACGAACTCATTTCCAACGCCCTCAAGCACGCTTTCCCGGGAGAACGAGGCGGCAGCGTCAGAGTGGGGTTTCACTCAGTGGGGGAAAACAATTACGTCCTCGAGGTTGCCGACGACGGCATCGGTCTGCCGGAGGACATGGACCTCTGGAACACCAAGTCCCTTGGCATGCAGCTGGTCACGGTGATCATTGAACAGCTGGGGGGGGACCTTGATGTGTCCAGGGAGGGCGGGACCTCCTTCAGGATCAGGTTCAGCGAGTATCGGGAAGCGGGTACGGTGCTCTTCTAGGCGAGGGGGGTCAAGGGGAGCGCGTCCAGGGAAGGGGTCGCGATGCCCGGCGGCGAAAGGCCCTGCGCGGGACGAGGGTGCATGCCCCGCAAATCACAGCGAAAGCCGTCCCGCACGTTGTCGGCCAACCCGAATGTCATCCTCTCACACCCCAGGAGGTGGATTTGCGCGTCGTCGTCCTTGACGGATACACCCTCAACCCGGGAGACCTTTCCTGGAAGGGCCTGGAGGAACTGGGCCCGTGCACCGTTTACGACAGGACATCTCCGAAGCAGCTGCCGCAAAGAGCCCTGGGGGCCACCGCGCTGCTCACCAACAAGGTGGTGCTCGATGCCCCCCTGCTGGACCGGCTGCCGGAACTCAGGTACATCGGTGTCCTTGCCACCGGAACCAACGTCGTGGATCTCGCCGCGGCCGCCGTGAGGGGGATCACGGTCACCAACGTGCCGGCCTACAGCACCCATTCCGTGGCCCAGATGACCTTCGCCCTCCTGCTCGAGATGGTCAACGGGGTGGGACACCACAGCGAGGCGGTCCGTGCCGGCAGGTGGTCGCGGAGTCCCGATTTCAGCTTTCACGAGACGCCCCTCGTGGAACTGTCCGGCCTGACCATGGGCATCGTGGGCTACGGGGCCATCGGGAAGGCTGTCGCTGCCCTGGCCAGGGCCTTCGGGATGGGGGTCCTGGTGCACACGCGCTCTCCGGGAAAGGACCGGACCGTGCGCTACGTGGATCTGGACACCCTCTTCGGCGAGAGCGACGTTGTCACCCTCCACTGTCCGCTGACGCCAGAGACGGTGGGGCTCGTCAACGCCCGGCGGCTGGCCCTGATGAAGGGCACGGCCTACCTCGTCAACGCCGCCCGGGGTCCCATCGTGGACGAGAAGGCCCTGGCTGAAGCCCTCGACTCGGGCCGGATAGCGGGGGCCGCTGTGGACGTCCTCTCGGCGGAGCCCCCTCCTGCGGACAATCCCCTGCTGAAGGCCAGGAACTGCGTCATCACGCCGCACATCGCCTGGGCCTCGCTGGCGGCCAGAAGAAGGCTCATGGACACGGTGGTGGGCAACCTGAGGGCCTGGATGGAGGGCAGGCCGGTGAACGTGGTCGGCTGAAGCGGACCGGAACCGCTCGACACGGGGACGCGGTGACGCGGGGAGGGGAGAGGATGAAGGTAGATCGCACCGGAGTATCGGCGTTTCGGTGTAATTTCTCGGTAGCCGTCATCCCGAGGAGCTGCGATACAAGTTATATCCCTCTTATCTGTTTTTCCTCTTCGTCCTTGGTATGGGATTGAATCTTTGAGGGGTGAGACATGGAATCGAAAATTCGCATCATTGACCTTCGCTCGGACACCGTCACCCGCCCCACGCGGGAGATGCGCAAGGCCATGGCCGAGGCCGAGGTGGGGGACGACGTGTACGGGGAGGACCCGACGGTCAACCGCCTCGAGGAGGTGGCGGCCCGGCGCATGGGGTACGAGGCGGCCCTCTACGTCCCCACCGGCACCATGGGCAACCAGGTGGCCCTGGCGGTCCACACCCGGCCGGGTGAAGAGGCGGTGTGCGACGCGGACAGCCACATCGTGCATTACGAAATGGCCGCCATGGCCGCCCTCTCGGGGCTCCTTCCCAGGGCCCTGGTCACCGAGGACGGGTTCCCCACCCCGGACCAGGTGTCCGAGGCCATCCGGCCCGACATCGGCTACCTGGCCAGGACCGGCATCGTCACCCTGGAGAACACCCACAACCGGGCCGGAGGGCGGGTCATGGCCGTGGGCAGGCAGAGGGAGATCCAGGCCGTTGCCCGGGCCAGGGGGGTCCCCGTGCACCTGGACGGAGCGAGGATCTTCAACGCTGCCGCGGCGCTGGGGGTGGACGCCGGGGAGGTGGCGGCGGGCTTCGATTCGGTGATGTTCTGCCTCTCCAAGGGGCTGGGGGCCCCCGTGGGGTCGGTCCTGTGCGGCGGCCGGGACTTCATCAGGGAAGCCCGGAGGGTCCGCAAGCGCTTCGGCGGGGGCATGAGGCAGGTCGGGGTGCTGGCCGCCGCAGGGCTGGTGGCCCTGGAGAGCATGACCGGCAGGCTGGTCCAGGACCACGAAACGGCCCGGCAGCTCGCCGAGGGGCTTTCCAGGATCCCCGGCATCGCCTTTCCCGCCATGCCGCAGACCAACATCCTCATCTTCACGGTTGATGAGGAGTGTTTCCAGGGCAAAGGCCCCGGGGA
>CP070682.1:2000459-2007662 GCA_020352595.1 bacterium
GAGAGTGTGGAGGGCAGGTCCGGAGTTCAGATTCCGGAGTGAGGAGCCACAACGCAGGACCCGGAATACAGGACCGTGTGGCCAGGTCCGTCGGTCGGGTGCCGGAAAGGCCCCGCCGATCTATTCCGGCACGGAGATGTTCAGGACCTCCAGTTCACGCAGGCCGCGCGGTATCTGCACCTGGACCACGTCTCCCACCCGTTTGCCGATGAGGGCGCGGGCCACGGGGGAGGTGACGCTGATGCGCTGTGAGGCCACGTCCGCCTCGTCGACTCCCACGATCTGGTAGGAGACCTCCTCACCCGATTCCAGGTCCTGGACCGTCACCTGGAGGCCGAAAACGACCCTGTCTGTCTGCATGGAGGATGGATCCAGCACCTCGGCATTGGCGATCCTGATCTCCAGTTCACGGATGCGCTTTTCGAGGAAAGCCTGCTGGTCCTTGGCCGCGTCGTACTCCGCGTTCTCGGAGATGTCGCCGTGTCCCCTGGCCTCGGCAATGGCCTCGATGACCTTGGGTCTCTCCACCGATTTCAGGCGTCTGAGCTCTTCCTGGATCTTCTTGAGCCCGTCGGGTGTGATGGGATGCTTGCTCATCTGCGATCTGCTCCTGGTTCCTATGACGTTAAAATGACCGGGGCAAAAAAAAAGCACCACCCGCCTCGCGGGTGGAAACATACTTCCTGTTAACCCGAAAAGGCTGAAAAGTCAACCCGCAGGAGGACATCCGGCGGTGATGGAGCGCGGCCGGGCCGCCCTTCCCGCTTCCCTGCCGGCCCATGGCAGGTCACCGGTGGCCGGTCTCGAGGAACAGCCGGATGTCCCTTGTGAGGTCCCCCACCGTGGACCTGCCCACAGGGATCTCCCCGAGGGATTCCAGGAATATCCTCCCATAGGGCCTGCGCACGATCCTCCCGTCGCAGATGACGACATATCCCCTGTCGTTGCGGTGCCTGATGAGCCTGCCCACCCCCTGCCTCATCCGGATGACGGCCCTTGGGACCGAATCCTCGAAGAAGGGATCCATCCCCTGCCTCACCATGGCCTCGCTCCTGGCTTCATTGACGGGGTCCGTGGGCACGGGGAAAGGGAGCCTTGCGAGGAGGACCAGCCTGAGGGAACTTCCCACGACGTCCACACCCTCCCAGAAGCTGTCCGTGGCGAAGAGGACGGAATCCGGATCATAGCGGAACCTCTCCAGAAGCACGCTGCGGGGAGCCTCTCCCTGTCTCATGGCGGGGATGCCCGCGTCCGCGAGAGGCTGCCGGCACCTTTCGAAGACCCTCGTCAGGGCACTGTACGAGGTGAAAAGGATGAGCCCTCCTCCGCCGGCCGAGAGCACGACCTCCCCGACCGCCTGCGAGAGGGCATCCACAAACCCGGGCCTGCCCGGGTCCGGAAGCGTTTCGATGACGGCCAGGCGCATCTGCGTGGGGAGGTCGAAGGGCGTGGGATAGACCTCGTGCAGCACCCTCCTTCCCTCCTCCAGGGCCTCGATGCCGAGCCGTGCGTCGAAGAAGTGGAAACTGCCTGCCACCGTCAGTGTCGCCGAGGTGAAGACCACCGACGGGACGCGGGAGAACAGCGTCTGCTGCAGGATGGGCGACACGTTGAGGGGCGTCAGGTGCAGGGCCACCTGGGACCTGCCGCCCCTGCTCCTCACCTCCACCCAGAAGACCTCCTCCAGGGTCTCGCCTTCCAGGACGCGCCTGAGGAAGGCGGCCGAGGAGTCCAGACGGCTGAACACGGCCGCCAGATCGCTCCACACGTGTTCGAAATCGTCGAAACCGTCCTCCATCGCCTCCCGGAGCAGGCCGTTCACCTTCCGCAGGGGCGTCAGCACGCTCACGATGAGGGACACCATCTCCTCCACGAGGTCCCGGACGCGGGTCCACTGGGGTTCGTTCCTCCTGCCCAGGGGCAGCCTCCACCGGATATCGCCCCCCGTTTCACCGTCCGCCTGGGACTGCTCCCTGAAGGTGTCGGCCTCCGGAGCCCTCTCCTGAGGCCCGGGGCCGGACCTCGACCCGGAGGACCCGTCACCCAGCCAGGAGACCAGTGACCCCGCCAGCTCGTCCAGCAGGGTATCCAGCCCCTGGCGCACCCTGGCCACCTCGTCGCCGAGCTCCCGCAGACGCCCCGTGAGGGCTTCCCGGGCTCCTTTTCCGAGGCCGCTGAGGTTCTGGACCTTCTGCCTCAGGAAAGGGACGAGCCCACGCTCGGCCCTCCTCCTGCTCACAAGCCGGCCCAGGTGGCCCATGAGGCTCTGGCGGCTCACCCCGACGTCGAAATAGGAGAGCGCCACGTCTTCCACGTTGTGGGCCTCGTCCATGATGACGGCTTCGTAGCGCGGCATGATGGCCGCCGCGTCGCCGCCCTCATCCCGCAGCCCGAGGTCGGCGAAGAGGAGGTGGTGGTTGGCCAGGAGGATATGTGCCGAGGCCGCCTCCAGCCTCGCCCTGTAGAAGAAGCACTCCCCGAAGTGGGAGCACCTCGCCCTCATGCAGGAATCGGATTCGGCCTTCAGCAGGGACCAGTTGGCTTCCGAAGGGATGAAGGGAAGGTCAGCCAGGCTCCCGTCGGCCGTTGTCCGGGTCCAGTCCATGAGCTGCCGGACCTCCCTGAGATCATCGAAGTCCAGGAGGATGCCCCCTCCGTCCCCTTCCAGCATGTCCCTCTTGCGCAGGCAGCAGTAGTTGCCCCTTCCCTTCACCAGCGCGGCCTTGACGGGGGCGCCCAGCGCCTCCTCGAGGAGGGGCAGGTCCCTGGTCAGGATCTGCTCCTGGAGGTTGATGGTCCTGGTGGCCACGGTGACCCTTCTGTTCCCTCTCATCGCCCAGAGCGCGGCGGGAACGAGATAGGCGAGGCTCTTGCCCGTTCCCGTTCCCGCCTCCAGGACGCCCACGGCCCCGGAGTCCAGGATCCCGGCCACATCGCGCGCCATGCGGCACTGGGAAGGCCGGTCCTCATAGTTGGGGTGTGCGGCTGCAAGCGGTCCATGGGGACCGAGGAAGCGCTCCACCTCATCGGGATCGAGGGGCTCGGGGCCCTCCCCCGGTGACCGTGGTTCCGTGACCGCGTAGACACGGAGGCAACGGTTGTCCACGATGTAGAATCCGACGCCCCGGCTGCCCAGGTTGGACGCCACGTCCAGGTCGGCGTCCGACGGAACGAGCATCCCCGTGGGGTGGTTGTGGATCACCACGTCACCCGCCTCGGCCCCTGATGCCAGGGCGGGCACGGCCCCGTCGTGCCCCCTGGCCAGGGCCCGGACCTCACCCACGAGCCCGTCCTCGTCCAGGCGGCCCACAAAAAAGACCTCGTTTCCCCCCGAGGCCTCGATCTCGGCGATGATGACCCGTGCGGCGGCGCCGGAAATCCGTTCCTGGACCGGCGCCCCGGGTCCCTTCCTGACGTTCAAGGCTGCAATCCCATCCCTTCTCCGCTTGTGACCGTGGCAAACAGATACGGACCCGGTGCCGGGGTGCGTGCGCCTGACCGGCGTCGTCCGTCCGCCAACATATTAAACCAGGCGGGAGCAAAAATGGGCCAAAAAAAAGGGCCGCGTCACCGCGGCCCCTCCAGGCTCTGTCACAGGCGTGCAGCTCACTCCACCTTGACCTGGACCTCCCTGGCCTTCTCTTCCTCGGCCTTGGGCAGTGTGACCTCCAGAACGCCGTCCTTGAAGGTGGCCTTGACCTTCTCTCCCTTGACGCGCACGGGAAGAGTCAGGGTGCGCGAGAAGCGCCCGTAGCTCCTCTCCATGTAGTATCTGTTCTCTCCCTTCTCCTCTTTCTCCTCCTTCTTCTCGCCGCTGATGGTGAGAAGATCGTCCTTGAGGGAGATCTCTACGTCCTCCCTGCTTATGCCGGGGAGTTCGACCTTGACCAGGATCCTGTCCTTCTTGTCGATGAGATCCACAGCCGGGGTCACTGCAGCAAGACCCTTCTCGGGAACCTCCCCGAAAAAGTCCGAAAACAGCCTGTTCATCTCTTCCTGGAGACCCCTCAGGCCGAAAAAGGGACCCCAGTAGACCGGGTGCCTTCCCCTGAAACGCTCGATCGCCATTTTCCATCTCCTCCTTTCTTGTCTGCCTAGAAAAAATCTATCTCAGCTCCGCGACCTGTCAAGGGGCGGGAAACCTTGCTCCTTCCGGCGGGCATGGAGTATATTTGCCCCTGTCATGCTGACGATCCTGGAGAATATTTCCCCCGTATTCCTGGTCATAGCCCTCGGTTTCATGGCACGCAGGCTCGGCTTTTTGCCGGACATCTTCATCAGTTCGGCCAACCGCCTCGTCTACTTCGTGGCCATCCCCATCCTGGTGTACGGCGAGATCTCGAGGGGATCCTTCTCGCAGAGCTTCGATCTGGTCCAGATCACGGGCACCTACGCGGCCGTCTTTTCGGCCGCCGTCCTGTCTTTCCTGGCGGCCAAGGCCCTGAGGATCACACCGGGAGAGACTTCCACCTTCGCCCAGTGTTCCTTCCACGGGAACCTGGGATACGTGGGACTGGCGGTGGTCTTCTATGCCCTGGGGCCTGAGGGGCGCGGCGCCGCCAGCGTCCTTGCGGGATTTCTCATCCTGTTCCAGAATGTGGTGGCCATCGGGATCTACACCTTCACCGCGGGCGGCGGGAGGGGTTTCAATCCCCGCGTCGTGGGCAAGTTCCTGGGCAACCCCATCATCCTGGCGACGCTCCTCGGCCTGTTCTCCTCGGCGGCCGGGGTGACCGTACCGCCCTTCCTGATGCGTTCCTTCGACATCGTGGGCGACATGGCCCTTCCGCTGGCCCTGCTCATCATCGGTGGATCGCTGAGGACAGCCCCGGCCAGGAGGGTCCAGATGGTGGCCCTGTCGACGCTTTTCAAGCTGCTCCTGCTGCCCCTGGCAGGCCTCGTTCTCTTCCGGTCCATGGGGCTCGGAGCGGTCCAGACAGAGACGGCGGTCATCCTTCTTGCCAGCCCCTCCGCCACGGTGACCTACGTCATGGCCTCGGAGATGGGAGGCAAACCGGACCTGGCCGCTGCCGCGGTGACCATCAGCACGGTGGCCTCCATCGCCACCTACACGCTCTGGATCTCCCTTGTGGGAGGTCTGTGATGCGGGAGGGGTTCCACATGCCGGTTCCCGATCCCGTTTCCGGCCCTGGCACCGGGACCCCGCGTCCGGGGTCCGCGGGTGAGGGCGGCCCTGGATCAGCCCCGAACCGGCATGGGACGTCGTGTCGTATTGCTTTGCGGAGGTTTTCATGAGAATCCAGTGGGACCATTACTACCGGGAAATGATGGTTGAAGCGGCCAAGGAGATGGCCGTGGCTGCGCGGACGGCCCCCAAGGCCAGGGGCCGCGACCAGCTCCACATCCTCATCCTCACCGAAGGGGACAAGGACGCCGTGGCCGAAAGGATGAGGGAGATCGGGGTCGGTGAGGACATCGACTTCTTTCGAAGGGATGCCGAGAACGTGCTCGCCGTGCCCGTACTCCTGATCCTGGGAACCGAAGTCAGTCCCACCGAGGTGCGTCACTGCGGCTACTGCGGGTGGGCGGACTGCAGCGAGAACCGCGAGAGGGGCACCAACCCCTGCGCCTTCACCGTCGGTGACCTGGGGATCGCCGTGGGTTCGGCTGCCTCCCTTGCGGCCCGTCGCCACGTGGACAACCGGGTCATGTTCTCAGCCGGGAAGGCGGCACTCGAGCTGGGCCTTTTCCCCTCCACGGTGAAGGTCGCCCTGGGGATCCCCCTCTCGGCAACCGGGAAGAACCCCTTCTTCGACAGGGCGAGGAAAGGATGAGGATCCGGAGTTGAGGTACGAAGGTCTGCAGTACAGGGATTCGGGGCGTTCACCCTGGGTGGCGGCCTTCTGGACAGTGCTGGCCCTGACCACCGCTCTGAGATTCCTCTACGCGGTGAGCCTTCCCCTCACCGGCGACGAGGCCTACTTCTGGGAATGGGCACGGCACCCCGCCCTCGGATATTACGACCACCCGCCCATGGCCGGCTGGATCCTCATCGTCACCAGGTTCCTGCTGGGGGACACCGTTGCGGCCGTGCGGATCTTCGCCGTGCTTTCCGCTTCCCTGGTCGTCGTCATCGTCAACAGGTTCACCCTGGACATCACAGGGTCCGCCACCAGGGCCGCCCTCGCCGGCCTCCTGGCCATGGCCCTGCCGCTGCTGGAAGTGCTGGGTGTGATCTACAGCACGGACACGCCCCTGCTCCTGGCGGGGACCCTGGGCGGATACATGTTCCACAGGGCCGTGACGAGGGGTGAGATGAGGGCCTGGATGCTGACGGGCGCCTGCTTCGCGGTGGTCATCGCCAGCAAGTTCCTCGGCGCCCCCCTTCTGCTGGCCTGCATCCTGTACCTTCTGGCCAGGCCTGAGGCCCGGCTCCACCTGGCCACCGCCGGCCCCCACGTCGCCCTCCTTCTGGCGGCCACCGGGATGATCCCCGTGCTGGTCTGGAACGCGCGCAACGACTGGGCCACCTTCGCTTTCAACCTCGCTTCCCGCCACGCCCCGCCGGCCCTCGGCATCCGGCACACAGCGGATTACCTGGCCGGCCAGGCTCTGGCCCTCAGCCCCATCGTCATGCTGCTCGGCGTCTACCTCCTGGCAAAGGCCGTGCCGGTGTGGCGGCGGGGGGATGGACCTCACTGGCAGCTGCCGGCCTTCCTGGCCGCCGTGCCCCTCGGGGGTTTCCTGGCCCTGAGCCTGGTTTCCAAGGTGGGACTCCACTGGCCCGGCGTCGGGGTTCCCTTCCTGGTTGTCGCTCTCGGGGTCTGGCTCACGGAAAGGAAGGTCGTCACCGGGAACTACATCGCCTGCCTCACCACGTCGGCTGCCATCACCGTCCTGCTCTTCCTTCTTCCCCTCGCCGTGGTTCTTTTGCCGCCGGACTGGCAGTATCCCCTCCGACCCGACAAGATCAGCTCCGACCAGCTGCGCAAATTCACCGTCTCCACCAGGGACCTGGGCGATTCCGTCCAGGAGGTCCTCGAGGAACTGGCCGGGAACGGCCCTGCCTTCGTGTTCACGAGATCCTACGCCCTCTCGTCCCTGGTGGCCTTTTACACGCCCTCACATCCGGAAGTCACCGTCCTTGGCGGGGGGAGCGCCCACGGTCGCAACCACCTCTACTGGTTCGAGCCTTCCGAGCACGTCGGGCGTGACGCCGTCTTCGTCACATACGCCTCCTTT
>CP070682.1:2007762-2021181 GCA_020352595.1 bacterium
GGAGCGCCCGGCGGATAAAGAACAGCTGGACACTGACATTGCCGACCTTGCCCTCAGTCCCGTGCCTTCGCGCACCGAAGAAGGCTCCCTGGATCCTGCCGTCTGGCGCCTCATCCTCCTCCTCGCCGTATTCCTGGTGTCCGTGGACGAACTGTTCCGCGCCCCCGACCCTCACCCTTGAGCAGCGGGGGGAAGGGCAGCGTGGCCGCAGCCACCCCGCCACGAATCCCTTGACGAATCACACGAATTCAGGTATCTACCGACCTTCTCCAACTAAAACATCCGTGCCGGTCAGGTCCAGGGACGGATAAGATGGGTCAAGGAGGAACCATCATGAAACAGACCATCCTCGGCAGGAAGCTGGGCATGTCCCAGATCTTCGACCACCAGGGCAACGCCATCCCCGTCACCCTCATCCAGGCAGGCCCCTGCACCGTTCTCCAGGTCAAAACGGTTCAGACGGACGGGTACGACGCCATCCAGCTTGGTTTCGGTGAAAAGAAGGAAAAGCACACCACGCGGCCTCTTCTGGGTCACTTCGGCAAGTCCGGCACAGCCCCGAAACGCCACATCCGGGAGGCGCGCGTTGAAGACGCCGGACAGTTCCGCGTCGGGCAGGTCATCACCGTGGGCCTCTTCGAGAAGGGCGATTTCGTGGACGTGACCGGGACCTCCAAGGGCAAAGGCTTCGCCGGTATCATGAAGCGCCACGGTTTCAGCGGCTTTACCACCACCCACGGGACCCACGAGAGCAAGAGGGGTCCCGGCTCCATCGGGCAGTCGGCGGACCCGTCCAGGACCTTCAAGGGAATGCGGATGCCGGGGCAGATGGGCGATGCCACTGTGACCATTCAGAACATGAAGGTCATCGACGTGCGCGAAGCGCAGAACCTCATCATGGTCAAGGGCCCCGTCCCGGGAAGCAGGAACGGCCTTGTGGTCATCCGCCACGCCACCAAGAAGGGCGCGCCGCCCCCCAGGCTGGTGGAGGCCCGGGAACCGGAGGCGGCCCCGGAGCAGGAGACCGAGGAGGCCGTGGCCCCTGAGGAGGCTGCGGGGACCGGACAGGAAGAGGCCGGTGAGGAGCAGGAGGCCTCGCAGGGCTCCGGGGAGCAGGGCGAAGAGACGGCCCCGGACGAGGGCTCGGAAGACAAGTAGAAAGCGGCGCCGGGCGCTTCCAGCGTCTCCTCCACACATGTCCGAAGCCTTTCGGGCGCCGGCGGTCCACCTCCTTGAGGGACGACGTGTTTCGACCCTCCGGAGCACCTCCAATCCGGAACCGTCCTCCAGCATCAGAGCCCTTGTCACCATCGGTGGTAAAGAGTTATGATAGATTTCATTCTTTGCGACGGAAGAGGGTGAAAACATGTTTGGATTCGGTGTCACAGAGCTGATTCTTATCCTGCTCATCGTTCTGGTCGTTTTCGGTGCCGGCAAGCTGCCGGAGATCGGAGCCGGCCTCGGCAAGGGGATCAAGAACTTCAAGAGGGCCACTTCGGGAGCCGATGAGATCGACGTCACTCCGGAGAACAGGGAGATCGAGGAGGGTGAGGAAGAGAAGTCCTGATGCCGGGGATGGTTATGAAACTCTGCCAGGCCGCGCCGGTGGGCGCGGCTTTTTATTTGACATTTAAATCATTATATTCTAATAAATATAATATTATTGTTCGGCCTTGTGGGAAGGGCCAGGAGGAGTTGCACATGGATCAGGACAGGACCGTTCAGGCCGAGTATCTGAAGGCCCTCGCTCACCCGACGCGGATCCAGATACTGGAACTGCTGAACGAAGAGGGTCGCTGCGTCAGCAACATCGGTGAAAAGCTCAACCTCAAGCAGTCCAACATATCCCAGCACCTGGGTATCCTCCGCTCGAGGGGCATCCTGTCCCTGAGGAGGGAGGGAGGGCACTCCATCTACTGCATCAGGGACACGAGGGCTCTGGAGATCCTGGGGCTGCTCAGGGGCTGAAAAGATCAGTCCTCAAGGGACACGGCCCTGAAAGAGAGCACGGCCTCCAGCGATCGCCCGGCGACATACAGACCGCTGAAAAGGACCACCACCTCCTCAGCCACCTGCTCGGGACGGCTGAAAAGAAGAATCTGTTCCATGGTATCGCCCGGCATCACTGTCACAGGCCTTTCGAGAACCACTCCCTGAAGCTCCTGGAGAACCCTCTGGCGCCCCGCGCCCTGTGCAAGCTCCATGTAAATGTGGGCGTAGCTCAGGGGGCTCAGGGTCGGGCCGAATCCCACCACCAGTCGGATGCCGGAGGGGTCCACCACCACCTCCCGCCCGGAACCGTTGCGGACCATGATAACGAAGGTGGCAAGGTTCACGGGTCGCAGGCCGATGGCCAGCTGCTCCCTGCCCCGATCGACCAGATACTGTGTCCGCTCTCCCACATCCATGTATACGGCCTCGAGGGTGATCCCCTCCTGCTCAAAGGAGGCCCTGCCGCCTTTCGACGGCTCGAGGTCGAACAGGGCGATGCCCGAGGATGCGCACCCGGAGGCAGACATCACCCAGTAAGCAACCAGGAGCAGTCCGGCCAGTCCCATCAGGGCCCCCCTCAAAGACGCTCTCATCCCTTCCTCCCCTTCACGTAGCCCGCCAGACGGCGGATCCCCTCGCGCAGGTTCTCGCTGGAATTGGCGTAGGAAAACCTCAGGTGGCCCTCGGCGTTGGACCCGAAATCGATGCCGGGGGTCACGGCAACGCCGGCCTTCTCGAGGATGTCGAAGGCCAGGTGATGCGAATCCTGACCGAGATGTCCGGCGTCCACCAGAACGTAAAAGGCCCCCAGGGGGTCCACCGGCACGCTGAAGCCCGTCTCCCGGAGCCCTTCGAGGAGGACACGGCGCCTTCTGTCGTAGACATCCACCATCTCGCGGACCCTGTCACCCGCCAGGGTCAGAGCGGCGATGCCGGCTCTCTGGACGAAGGCCGAAGCCGATATGAAGAAGTTCTGCTGGATCTTCTGCATGGGCCTTACGAACCTCTCGGGAGCGATGACGTAACCCAGGCGCCACCCTGTCATGGCGTATAGCTTGGAAAAACCGTTGAGCACGAAAGACTCCCCCGTGAACTCCAGGGCGGTGTGCTCCCGGACCCCGTAGGCCAGTCCGTGGTAGATCTCGTCGGAAACCACGGGGACGCCGAGACCGGCGATCCGTTCCATGGTGCCCGCGTCGTAGACGGCCCCCGTGGGGTTTCCGGGGGAGTTGATGAGGACGGCGGCTGTGCGGGGCCCCACCCGGCCGGCCATGTCCTCCACGTCCGGCATGTATCCCTCCCGGGCATGCACGGGCGAAAAGACGGGGCGGCCACCGAGGAAGGACACGAAGTTGGGATAGCAGGCGTAATGGGGATCCGTCATCAGCACCTCGTCGCCACTCTCCAGGAGCGCGGCGAAGATGAGCAGCAGAGCCGGCGATGTGCCCGAGGTGACGATGACGCAGCCGGGATCAACGTTTACGCCGTAGCGCTCATGGTAATGCGCGGCGATGGCCTCCCTCAGGTCGAGGAGCCCCTGGCTGTGGGTGTAGGTGGTCTCGCCGTCACGCAGGGCCCTGATACCCGCTTCCGTGACGCTCTCGGGGGTCTCGAAATCCGGCTCCCCCACCTCCATGTGGATGACCGACCTGCCCGCCCGCTCCATCTGCTGGGCCTGCTCCAGGACGTCCATGACGAGGAAGGGGGGGATGTCGAGGGATCGCCGGGAGGGTTGCCTGGTCATGGGGTCCTCAGCAGCAGTGAAGGGGAAGCGAAAACCTTTCAGGGAACAGGAACGAAGTGATACGTGCCAAGGGCTGAATTCGTTGTTCCCGGTTCCCTCTCCTTGTTACGATGTTATTCCAGCGGCCGCGATGGTGTCAATGAAAGGAGGTAAAAGAAAGTTCGGCGTCCAACGCGGGAGAAGTTCAGGGTTCAGGGTTCAGGGTTCGGATTTTGCTCTGACACCAAAGGGGGAGGCCACTACTTGGTACTTAGTACTTAGTACTTGGTACTTGGTACTTGGTACTTGGTACCTGGTACCCGGTTCCTTGTACCTGGTTCCTGCTTCCCAGGTCCCGGGCACCAGGTCGGAGTTTTGCTCTGACACCGAAGAGCGGAGGTCACTACTTAGTACTTGGTACCTGGTACCTGGTACCTGCTTCCCAGGCCCTAGGCACCAGGCACTAGGTACCACTCTCCCCTTTCCCTTGATTTTACACAGAAATTGCTATACCTATAGACAAAATCTATGGATGGAGAGGCGAGATGGCCGACTTCAGGGAAATGATCCGTGAACGGTCCCTTCTCTGCGACGGGGCTATGGGCACCATGCTTCAGGCAGCCGGGTTGGAGGCAGGGCAGTGCCCTGAACTGCTCAACGTCCAGAGACCGGAGACGGTGCAGGCGGTGCACAGAGCCTATGTCGAGGCCGGCGCGGACATTATCGAGACCAACACCTTCGGGGGCAACAGGGTCAAGCTGGCCGCCTTCGGCCTGGAGGCGCGGACCGAGGAGCTCAACGCTGCCGGTGTCCGCATCGCGAGGGAAGCAGCGGCCGGCAGGCTTGTGGCAGCCAGCGTCGGGCCCACGGGCCGGTTCCTGGGGCCGGTGGGAGACATGGATCTTCCCGAGGCCGTGGAAATCTTCACACAGCAGCTCATGCCCCTGTGCGAGGCCGGTGCCGATCTCATCATCCTCGAGACGTTCACCGACATCAAGGAGATCCGGGCCGCGGTCATAGCGGCCAGGGCGCTGGCCGACATCCCCGTCATCGCCCTCATGACCTTCGAACCCTCCGGGCTGACCCTTCTCGGCAGTTCACCGGAAGCGGCCGCGGTGACCCTGGAGGCCGTGGGTGCGGATGCCGTGGGCTCCAACTGCGGCCTGGGTCCGGACGGGATCCTGGAAGTGCTGCGGCGCATGGCGGCCGTGACGCGGCTCCCCCTTGTGGCCATGCCCAACGCGGGCATGCCGCGCCTGGAGGGGGACAGGACCGTGTTTCCGGCCAGCCCGGAGGAGATGGCCGTTCCTGTGGCGGATTTCCTCGGCCTGGGCGCCTCCGTCATGGGCGGCTGCTGCGGAACAACGGCAAGCCACATCGCACGGATGCGCGAGAGGCTCGACTCGCTGCCCGGCCGGTCGGACAGGCTCCTCACCGACCCCTCGGCCACCCGGCTGTCGAGCCGGTCCGGCCTGCTATTCCTGGGCGGCGCGAGCCCCCTTCGCGCCATCGGCGAAAGGCTCAACCCGACGGGGCGCAAGGCCCTGGCCCAATCCGTCCGGTCCGGGAAGTTCGACCCGTACCGCGAGGAGGCGGCACGACAGGTCCAGGCGGGCGCCCAGCTCCTCGACGTCAACGTCGGCGTGCCGGGTATTGACGAGGAGGAGGCCATGGCCCAGGCCGTTCTGGCCGTCCAGCAGGCCGTTTCCGTTCCCCTCTGCCTGGATTCACCGAGGCCCGAGGTCATCGAGGCGGGCCTGAGGGTGGCCGACGGCAAGGTCCTCATCAATTCCGTGACCGGCGAGAAGGAGAGCCTGGACAGGGTGCTGCCCCTGGCGAGAAAGTACGGGGCGGCCGTCCTGGGCCTCACCCTCGACGAGAAGGGCATCCCCGCCACGGCCGGGGAGCGGCTTGCCATCGCAAGGCGCATCCTCGAGACCGCGCTCTCCATGGGCATCCCCAGGGAGGACGTCGTCATCGACTGCCTGACGCTGTCGGCAGGGGCCGAGCAGGAACGGGTCATGGAGACCATCAGGGCGGTGGGTCTCGTGAAGAGCGAACTGGGCCTGAACACCCTCCTGGGCGTGAGCAACGTCTCATACGGTCTTCCGGCAAGGGAGTTTATCAACGCGGCCTTCCTCGGCATGGCCGCCGCCTCGGGGCTCTCCGGTGCCATCGTCAACCCGTTCCACGAGACCTCCATGGGGATCCTCAACGCCGCGCGCGTGATCCTCAACCAGGACCGCCAGGCCTCGGCGTACATCGCCCTGCACTCCGCCGCAGGTGAGGGTCCGGGCGTCCAGGGGGAGACGGCCGAGGCGGGTCCGGAGGCCCTGATGCGGTCTGTGGTCCAGGGG
Organism: bacterium; assembly: GCA_020352595.1. GTDB lineage: Bacteria > BMS3Abin14 > BMS3Abin14 > BMS3Abin14 > BMS3Abin14. The sequence continues at coordinate 2,013,835 of CP070682.1, forward strand.
CACCCGGAGAGGGCCGGCGAGCTGGCATCCGAACTCCTCGCGCAGGGCGTCGAACCCATGGAGATAAGCGAGAGGATGCTCATCCCGGCCATGTCGGAAGTGGGCGAGCGCTTCGCGCGCAACGAGTACTTCCTCCCCCAGGTGCTCATGTCGGCCAGGGCCATGAAGGCCGCCTTCGAACCGCTGAAGGAAGCCCTCAAGGACCAGGACGTCCCCAGGAGGGGGACCATCCTCATGGCCACCGTGGAGGGCGATGTCCACGACATAGGCAAGAACATCGTCATCACCCTCCTGGAGAACCACGGCTTCGAGATCATCGACCTTGGAAAGAACGTGCCCGGGGAGGAGATCGCTCGCCAGGCTGCCGCGCGCGATGTGGACGCCATCGGCCTCTCTGCCCTGATGACCACCACCATGGTCCGGATGAAGGAAGCCATCGCCACCGTCCGCCAGGCCGGCCTCGGCCAGCCGGTGGTCGTGGGCGGAGCGGCGGTGACCCCTGAGTACGCGGCCGAGATCGGGGCCGACGGATACGCCAGGGACGCCACCCAGGCCGTGACCGTCTTCTCGGAGCTGCTGGGCGAGGGAGCCGGGCATGTCCGTTGACTTCAGGCAGCTGCGGGCCTTCGATGCCGTGGCGCGGTGCGGAGGATTTTCCAAGGCCTCCAGGGAGGTGGGACTGACCCAGCCCACCCTGAGCACCCACATCAGCAACCTGGAGCAGCAGCTGGGGGTGCGCCTTTTCGACAGGAGCGGGCGGTCGGTGATCCTCACGCCGGCGGGGAAGGTCCTCGCCGGGTACGCGAAGAGGATCCTGAACCTGTGCGAGGAATCGGTCCAGGCCGTGGAGGTCTTCACCGGCAGCATCAAAGGCACGGTCCACGTCGATGCCAGCACGGTACCCGGTGAATACATCCTGCCTCGCTGGCTCATCGGTTTCCGCGACAGGTACCCGCAGGTACAGGTCATCCTCAATGTCAGCGATTCCTCGGTCGTCCTCGAGCGCGTTGAATCGGGAGAGACATCCATCGGCGTCACGGGCAGCCCCGGGACCAAAGCCACCCTCGACTCGCGGCTGCTGACCGATGACAAGATCCTCCTCGTCAGCGCCCCGCAGGTCGCCGGGCCGGACAGGGCTGAGGGGCCCCCCGGGGAGATCCTGGCCACCCTTCCCCTTATCCGGAGGGAGCCGGGATCCGGCACCCAGATCGCCGTCGAGGAGGCCCTCAGGGAGATGGGGATGGAGCCTGATTCCCTCCGGTGGTCCGTGACGCTGGGGAGCACGAGAGCCGTCATCGAGGGAGCCCTCGCGGGGCTCGGGGCCGCCTTCCTGTCCGCCAGCACGGTGTCCAGGGAGCTGGCTGAAGGGACCCTCGTTCCCATCGGAACCGCCGGGTTGAGGATCCGCAGGGGCTTTTATGTCGTCACCAACAGCCGGCGGACCCTTTCGCCCGTGGCGGCCCGTTTCCTGGAAGAGCTCATGGCCACCGGCCGGGGGCTGACGTCGGGGGGTCGGACAGGATGAAGGCACAACGGGAGCGCGCCACTAAGACATGGCGGTCCGGCATCAAAGGGCTTGATGTGATATCCATCGGGTATATAATGAGGTGTTTGGCTTGATTCTGATATAGAAAGCCGCTTCCGGATCGGCGCCGATGCTGACAGGATACAACACGGACATAAAGCACGAAGGGGTCATCTACCACGTCCAGACAGAGGACGGCGGTACGGAGAACCCCGTCATCGTCAGCCTCATTTACCAGGGCGGCCGGATCCTCGCTTCCAAGAAGACCAGCTACGCCCAGCTGCTGGGGACGGACGGCCTCCTGTCGCGGCTGCGGGACCTCCTGGAAAAGCAGCACCGGGACATGATCAAGGTGATCCTGACAGGATCGCTGGGCGCCATTCAGCAGAAGGCTCCGGAACCCAAGGCCGCCCCGGCACCGCCGTCGGCCCCCGCGGCTGGGGAACGGCAGCCCGCCGCCGGCAACCCGTCGCCACGGTCCGAAAAACCCCTCGAGGCGCCTTCCGGCAGCGCAACGGAAAAGAATCTGGACCAGGTGATCCTGGAATATCTTGCATCGGAGATAGACAAGGATTGATGGGGGGTCTTCGACCAACATCCCGCGACCGGCGGCAACTCTCCTGCCCATGATCCAGCTCTTTCACGTCAGCAAATGGTACCAGAAGGAGTTTCCAGCCCTCCAGGACATCAACCTGCACATCCCCAAAGGTGATTTCGTCTTCATCACGGGAGCCAGCGGAGCGGGCAAGAGCACCCTGCTCAAACTCCTCTTCGCCGAGGAAAGACCCACCAACGGACAGATCCTCGTCCACGGCAGGAACATCGCCAGGCTGCCCGCCTCCCGGATCCACACCCTGAGGCGGGACATCGGCATCGTGTTCCAGGATTTCAAGCTCCTTCCCAACAGGAACGTCTTCGAGAACGTGGCTCTGGCCCTTGAGGTCCTCGGCATGTCCCGGCGCGAGATAAGCCGTCGTGTCTGGCTCATGCTCAAGCGCCTGGGCATCCACCACAAGATGAGGGCCAACCCCCTGACCCTCTCCGGCGGCGAGCAGCAGCGCGTGGCCATCGCCAGGGCGCTGGTCAATGAGCCCATCATCCTCCTGGCCGACGAGCCCACCGGAGGGCTCGACCCGGACGCCGCCCAGCGGATAATGGACGTCGTCTCGGACGTCAACGCCAGGGGCACCACGGTCGTCGTCGCCACCCACAACCTTGAGATCGTCCGGACCATGGGTCGAAGGGTGATCCACCTCGACGGGGGACGGCTCGTTCCGGGGGGGATGCCGTGAACAAGCTCCTCTCCTCCGTCAGGCGGGCCTTTTTCAACCTCCGGCAGAACTGGCTCATCAGCACCATCACCATCGGCATCATATCCATCTGCCTCTTCCTGGTGGGCGGCTACCTGCTGCTGACGAACAACCTGCAGCGCGCCATGCAGGAGTGGAAGACCCAGGTCCGCGTCACCGTCTATCTCAGGGACGGCTCCGCCGAGAAGGACATCCTCACGCTGCAGGACCGACTGTCATCGCTGCCCCAGGTCCACTCGGTGGCCTACATATCCAAGGATCAGGCCCTCGAGGAGTTCGGAACGATGCTGGGCGAGGACCGCATCCTCATCCAGGGGCTGGAAAAGAATCCCCTCCCGGCGAGCCTTCGCGTCACGCCCGTGGACAGCCATCGCAACCTCGAGGGAGTCCGTTCCATCCTCTCCTCCATCGGGGACGATGCCCTCGTCCAGGAGGTCCAGTACGGGCGGGACTGGCTCGAGAGGCTCGACAGGGTCCTCGACATCCTCGACGTCGGAGCCGTGGTGCTCGGCGTGGTCCTCTCCCTGGCAGCGATCTTCATCATCTCCAACACCATAAAGATCACGGTCATGGCCAGGAAGGACGAACTGGAGATCATGAGGATGGTGGGAGCCACGGAGGGGTTCATCAGGCTTCCCTTCCTCGTGGAGGGCATCATCCAGGGCCTGGCAGGAGCCGTCGTCTCCCTCGGCCTCCTGGTGGCCCTCCACGCCCTGGTCACCTCCCGGGCTGACGAACTCCTTCTCAGGACCCTGAACATGCAGTCCCTGGCCTTCCTTCCGAGAACGGCCATCGTCTCCATCCTGGTGGGCGGCATGCTCCTGGGGGGCATGGGCAGCCTCGCTTCGGTAGGGAGGCACTCGCGGTGAGACGGGCTGCCCTGATCTGGACGGTGCTCCTGCTGGCCGCAGTAGCCTCGGCCGCCGATGATAAGGGGCAGACCATCGACAGCACAACCGAGAAGCTAGATGCGGTCAAGGAGCGCATCGACACCACCCAGGAGAGGATCCGCAAGAGCGCCCGGCAGGAGAGGTCCATCCTCGGCTCCCTGGAAAGCGCCGACAGGGAGATCTCGGAGATCAGGCGTCAGGTGGCCAAGCTCCGCACGGAGGAGAGGGACCTCGAGAGCATGATATCGGCCACGGAAAAGAGGGTCAGGCAGATCAGGAAGCAGAGGGACAGGATGGAAGGGTGGCTTTCCCTCAGGTCCGCTGCCCTTTACAAAGCGGGTCACGTGAGTTATCTAAAGGTCATATTGAACGCCTCAGGGATCGAGGACCTGGAACGAAGGTCCTACTACCTCAAGAAACTGACCGAACACGATTCCGAGCTCTTCGCCCTTGCCTCCGATCTCTACAGAAGCGAGCAGGATCAGGCCGTTGCGCTCAGGAACGCGAGGGCCCAGTTGACCGTCACAGGGCAGGATCTCGAGGAGAACCTCTCCGTACTCTCCCGGAAAAGACGGGAAAAGGGCCTGATCCTGGCTGAGGTCAGGGACGAGAAGGAAAAGAACGCGCGGCTGCTCAGGGAACTGGAGATGTCCGCAGCCCACCTCGGCGACCTTCTCGACGCCCTCAAGCTCCAGGCCGAGACCGGGGAATCGGCCTTCTCCACACTCCGGGGCTCCCTGAAGAGACCCGTCTCGGGCAAGGTGGCAGTGCCCTTCGGGCGCAACCGCAGCGAGAGGTTCAACACCTTCACCATCTCCAACGGGGTGACGTTCCAGTCAGCCGAGGGCACGCCGGTCAGGTCTGTGTACGGCGGGAAGGTCATATACGCGGACTGGCTGCGCGGATACGGGCGCATCATCATCCTGGATCACGGCAGCGGTTACTACACGCTCTACGGGCACCTGGCCGAACTGAAGGTGCTCGTCGGCCAGGAGATAGCGGCGGACAGCGTCATTGGACTTGTTGGAGACAGCGGGTCCCTCGAGGGACCGGCGCTCTATTTCGAGATAAGGCATCATGGGAAACCCGTGGATCCCGATCCATGGTTCTCGGGATGACCCTTCAAGGAGGAAACACGATGAAACCCGGCAGATACCTCAAGATCGGGGCCCTTGTGGCCCTTCTGATGTTGGTGGGGCTGACCACCGACAACCGGAGCCAGGTCGGTGACGCCCAGGCACTTGGCAACGACTCGTACGATCAGATCCGCCTCTTCACCGAGGCGCTCTCCATCGTCCAGAAGAACTACGTGGAGGAGCCCGAAGACCTGGAACTGGTGCGCGGCGCCATCAAGGGCATGCTCAGCTCCCTGGACCCCCACAGCTCCTTCATGACGCCGGACATGTACAAGGAGATGCAGATCGACACCCAGGGGGAATTCCAGGGCATCGGCATCACCATTGGCATCCGTGACGGCGTGCTCACCGTCATCGCCCCCATTGACGACACGCCGGCCTTCCGGGCGGGCATCCTGGCTGGGGACAAGATCGTGATGATCGAGGACAAAACCACCAAGGAAATGACCCTGATGGAGGCGGTGAAGCTCATGCGGGGGCCCAAGGGCACCCAGGTGACCATCAGCGTGGTCCGGGAGGGTGAGCCGGAACCCCTGAAATTCACCATCACCAGAGACGTCATCCCCCTGGTGAGCGTCAAGGTCAAGGACCTGGACCCGGCCGTGGGCTACATCAGGATCACGCAGTTCCAGAAGAAGACATCCGACGAGTTCAGGGAAGCGCTGAAGAAGATCCACGACGAGAAGGGCGAGGCGTTAAAGGGCCTTGTCATTGACCTGCGCAACAACCCGGGAGGTCTCCTGATCTCGGCCATAGAGGTGGCCGACCTCTTCATCGAGTCCGGCCCCATCGTCACCACCAAGGGCAGGCTCCAGAACCAGAACTTCGCCTACAACGCCAAGGAGCGTGGCACGGAACCCGGGTATCCCATGGTGGTCCTTGTCAACGGCGGCTCCGCCAGCGCCTCCGAGATCGTGGCCGGTGCCCTCCAGGACTACAGGAAAGCCATCCTCATCGGCACCACCACCTTCGGGAAGGGGTCCGTCCAGACCATCTACAGACTCGGCGACGGCTCCGGACTCAGGGTCACCACCGCCAGGTATTTCACGCCCAACGGACGATCCATCCAGGCGACGGGCATCGAACCGGACATCGTGGTGCGCAATGTCGGGGGGAAGGCCGTAGGGCACCTGACGAGGGAGAAGGACCTGTCCGGACACCTGGAGAACGACCAGGTGGACGAGGGCGAGGTCCCGCAGGACGAAGAGAAGACCTCGACCCTTGACATCATCCCGGAGGATCCGGCCGAGGACGCCCAGCTCATGAGGGCCATCGACCTCCTGAAGGGTCTGGACCTTTTCAAGGGTCTCAACACCACGTCCGTGACCCAGGCGACGGAGTAGGGAACTGGCCCGGCGTTCCGATGCGGGGAAGCGTCAGGCCCGAAAGAAAAAAAAGGGCCGGGGGCGACTCGGGTGGGCCTGGCTTCTGCTGCCAGCAGCCGTAGCGCTGGCGGCAGCAGTCATGATCCTATTGTACCTCGGCCGCCCGGCGGAAAAGCCGCCGCCTCCGGTGCCGCAGGGGATCTCGATCCCCGTGGCCCCGCTGGAAATGAAGGCTGTGGCCGTCATCATCGACGATTTCGGTCACAGCCGCCCTGCGGCCAGACCGTTCCTGGAGATGGAGTACCCCGTTGCCATGTCCTTCCTCCCCGGTCGCCCCTTTACCCGGGAACTGGCCGCTGAGGCCCGAGCCATGGGCAAGACCCTTCTCCTTCACCTGCCTATGGAACCTGAGGGTTACCCGGCCAAGGACCCGGGTCCCGGGGCCATCCTCCTGTCCCACGGCCGGCGGGAGATCCATCGCATCCTGGAGGAGGACCTGTCCACCGTTCCGGGAGTCGTGGGAGTGAACAACCACATGGGCTCGAGGGCAACGGCGGACGAAAGGGTCATGGAAGCGGTGCTCGACGAGATACGGAACCGGGGGTTCTTCTTCATCGACAGCAGGACCTCCCCGCAGACCCTTGGCTTCGTCATTGCCACCCGCATGGGGATCCGGACGGCGGAACGTGATGTCTTCCTGGACAACGACCCGGACCCGGCGGCCATCGACGCCAGGGTGGACGAACTGCTGGACCTGGCGGAAAAGAGGGGCTGGGCCATCGGCATCGGACACGCGCACCCGTTGACCGCCGAGGCCCTCGAGAGGATGGCCGTCAAGGCCCGGCAGCGGGGTATCCAGTGGATATCCCTTGAAAGCCTCATAGCCTATGTTGACCCTGGGAATCGAAACGTCGTGCGATGACACTGCCGCAGCCGTGGTGGAGGAGGGTTCGCACATCCTCTCGTCCGTGGTGCAGAGCCAGGACGAACTCCACTCCTCCTTCGGCGGCGTCGTCCCGGAAATGGCCTCCAGGAGGCATCTGGAGGTCATCGACAACGTCGTGGCCAGAGCCCTGGAAGGCGCCGGCGCCCGCATGCGCGACATCGATCTCATCGCCGTCACCGCGGGGCCGGGGCTCGTGGGCTCCCTCCTGGTGGGGC
>CP070682.1:2021281-2024159 GCA_020352595.1 bacterium
AGGGTGCGCCCATGCTCCAGAACCAGATCATCGACGCCGCAAAGGAACTGAGCCTTTTAAGGTCCCTCAGGACCTACAATCCCCCCTTCGAGGTCATCGGGACCTACCGCCTCATCGACGACGGCGAGAGGCCCGAGGCCACGGTCATGCTCCGCACCGGCGACCAGGAGATGCACGAGGCCGACATCGGCGTCGGGCCGGTGGACGCCCTCGGGAAGGTCCTCAAGAAGTCCCTGGGCCGTCTTTTCCCGGACCTGGTCAACGTCCGGCTGGTGGATTTCGGGGTCCGCCTGCTGGAAGGGACCATCGGGACCTCCGCCCAGGTCTCGGTCCAGGTGGTGTTCTCGGACGGCAACAACCTGTGGAGAGTTTCCGCGGCCGACGACAACATCAACCTCGCCTCCTTCCGCGCCCTCCTGGACGGGTACGAGTACGCCATCTACCTTTGGGGGAAGGAGGCAGCTCCGCCCGGGAAGGCGGCAGCTTCGCCCGGGAAGGGGAGAAGGGGGGAAACGGGGAAGCAGGGAAAGGACAAGGGCGTGGCCGGTAGCGCAAAGGCCAAAGGGAAGGCCGGCGGCGGATCTTCAGCCGGGAAGAAGGCGGGATCCAGGTCCAGGGCGTGAGCATCCCGTGGCTGGAGCCTGACCTTTGAGAGCCGGGATCTGAACCTTGAGATTTGAGATCTGAGTTTTGAGATCCGACCTTCCCCTGTCCCGCATCGTCACCCACGACGATCTCGACGGCGTGGTAAGCGCCGCCCTGGTCTCCACGGCCCTGGGCATCAGGAGGTTCTTCTTCACGGGGCCTGTCTCCATCGTCAACGGCCGGACTCCCACCACGGAACAGGACGTGGTCTGCGACCTGCCCTGCCCCGTCCGGGTGGGCATGTGGTTCGACCACCACCCGGGGAACCTGGACGACCTGCACCTTCGCGGGCAGGACCCGGAACAGATCCCCGGACGGTTCGCGGCGGCGCCCTCCTGCGCCCGGGTCGTCTACGATCACTTTTCCGGGAAGGTGGAGTTCCCCGCACACATGGCGGCCACGCTGGAGGGTACGGACAGGGTGGACTCCTTCGACTACCGGACCATGTCCCAGTGGCGGGAACCGAGGCCGGAGAGGAAACTGGCCGACTCCATATACGCCGCCTCTACGGACAGGGGCGCATTCTTTCCCTTCATGGAGAAGCTCGTGGGCCTCCTCAGGGACGGCTCCATGGAGGAGGCCCTGGAGGACCAGGAGGTTTCCGCCATGGTGCTCCAGTACGGCGTCATGGAGGACAGGAGCCTGCGCCTCATGGAAACGGACTGCCGGTTCCACCCCGACGACAAGGCGAGGGAGGTGGTCGTCGTGGACCTGACCCGGCACAACCGGCGTCCCGACGTTATCAGGGGGGCGGCCTTCATCCTCAACCCCGAGGCCCTGGCGGTGCTGCAGGTGACCAACAACTTCGAGAGGGGGCGCAAGACCAACGACCTGTCCTTCTCCATGTCCCTGTCCTTCCTCATGAACCGTGTCGAGCACGGAAAGGACATCGGGGAGATCATGAGGTCCCTCAACATCGGCGACGGGCACCCCGGCGCCGGGGCGGGGCGCATGCCGTGCCGCAGCAAGGACGAGATGCTCAAAACGAAAGAGGAGACCATCGGGAAGATCATCGAGCTCTGGAAAGCCATGGACTGAGAAACCCGGCGTCCCGGCGCTGGAACGCTGAAGAGCTGCCTCTCGCAAAGACGCAAAGACGCAAAGAAGGGCGAAGAGGCAGGGAAGGGTTCAAACCATATTCTCTTTTTGTTCTCTTGGCGCCTTGGCGTCTTTAGTGAGTCCCGTTGACAGGGGGACGAACGAGCGAGAAACCCGGCGTCCCGGTGCTGGAACGCTGAAGGGCAGCCTCTCGCAAAGACGCAAAGACGCAAAGAAGGGCGAAGAGGCAGGAGAAAGGCTTCGGGAAACAGGGAGAGTGAAGGAGGAACAGGATCTTTTCTTCGTCCCCCATCCCTCATCCTTCTTATTCTTATGACCCCCCAGTGAGGAAAAACAATGTCAGGTATGTTAGATCCCACCGCCCCTGTCTCCCTCAAGGACGTCCCGGCCCTGACCGTGGCCTCGGTGTCCTCCACCGGCCCCTTCGAGGAGGTCAGCCGGGTGTTCATGGAACTGTTCCGGTGGGTGCTGTTCAAGGGCGGGAAGGTGGCCTCCTACCCCATGGCACTCTTCCCGTCACCCCCCGGGGACGTCCCGTCTGAGGGGGTCCGCTTCGAGGCCTGCATCCCCGTGGACCCTTCCGCCGGCGTCAAACCGTCGGAAGGCGTCGGCGTCCGTCAGCTGGAGGCCGTCACCGTGGCCTCCGCCCGGCACCACGGTTCCCTCGCGGACGTGGGGCGCACCTACGACCTCATCCTGCGCTGGATGGGAGAGAACGGTTACGAGGCCGCGGGGCCCAGCCGCGAACTTTACCTGACCAACCCGCTGCAGACGCCCGAGGAGGATCTGGTCACCGAGGTCCAGATGCCCGTGAAGTGAGGCACCCGGCGTCCGGTGCCCCGGAGAAAGGATCCAGGATCCAGGCTGCAAGGTGAGAGGCTGTTCAAAGGGCAGGGTTCATAGACCGGAGATCTTGGTCTGACACCAGGGGAAACCCGCACACGTGTTGCTGTCACTGCGAACCGTCCCTGCGTGAAGCAGTCTCGGCCCGGGATCGCTTCACTCGATTGTCCATTCGCGATGACAGGCACCCAGGCACTCAGGTGCCGCCCTCTTCCTCCTCCCCATTCACCCATTCACCCACACCTTCCTCGCCTGCTCGCTCCGTCGCCCTCTCGCCCTTTCGCCCTCTCGCTCTGTCGCCCTCTCGCCCTTTTACCCTCTCGCCCTCTCG
>CP070682.1:2024259-2031539 GCA_020352595.1 bacterium
AGCTCTTCCGGGAACCCCGTCCTGCCCGGATGCCTTCCCGCTGATGGCTGAAACGGATCCCGGGCCCTGAACGTTGAACCCTGGACGATGGACTTTGAAGGCTGGATCCTGGACCTTTACCTGCCTATAACGCCGCGATGGCAGCCATCTCGATCTCGGCCCCCATGGGGAGGGCCGCTACCTGGACCGTGACCCTGGCGGGCGGATCCTGCCGGAAGACATCCGAGAGGAGGTCATTGACCTGGGGGAAGCCGCTCAGATCCGTCATGTAGACGTCAAGACGCAGCACGCTGCCGAGCCCGGCGCCCGCTTCCCTCAGAACGGCTTCCAGGTTCTCCACGACCCGCCGGGCCTGTTCCCTGATGCCTCCGGCGACGAGGGTTCCCGTGGCGGGATCCAGCGGGATCTGGCCGGCGCAAAAGACCAGCCCCCCGTAGGCGATCCCCTGGCTGTAGGGCCCTATGGCGGCGGGGGCCCTGTCCGTCCTGATCACACTCCTTGTCATGTCCTCCTCCTTGGCCTGGTTTTATACACACCAATAAAAGTTTCCCTGCCCACCGTCAAGCCCCGCCATGCGCGTTAAAAAAAGGGCACCCTGCATGCAGGGTGCCCTTTCCGCGCGTCATGATGCGACGGCCCGGAATGATCCTGATGGAGCCCTCACATGGGCCAGTCGTCAAAGTCTCCGGTTACCGTTACCCACTTGTAGGGGGGATAGGGGTCGGGCTCGACCCCTTCGGGCGCCTGGGTCATGAACTCACCGCCAATGTCATTTCCATCGGTGTCCAGGTACCAGGTCACCAGGACCGTTTCGGAGTATTCCCCGAACACGGTCACGCTCATTTTGCTGTTCTTGCTGCCCATGACCTCGGCCTCCAGCGTAACTTCCGTACGATCCGAAACGTCCACGATGATCTTGTTGACCCCCTCGACGTTCTGATTGAAGTCACTGGGGCCGAAGAGCACGACTCCGTTGACCTTGATCTGGGCGCTGCTCGCCTTGTTGGAACCGGAACCGTCGCCGTTGACGAGGCTCAGGTGGAGCTTGTCAGCCCCTTTCTGGATGCTGACGCTCTCCTCACTCCCGCCGTAGGCGAAATTCACCGTCCCGAAGGATTTGAGCTTGGGCGCTGCATATGCGGATGTCCCCGACAGGAACCCGCAAAGGGCGATCACGATCATGAACACGATCCACCTGTCAATCTTTTTCATGGCCTTTACCTCCATCTCCAGATTCCTGGGCATATTTCATCAGTTCCATGCATTCCAACGCCGGTATATAAGCAAGAAGCTTGCCTAAAACCGGCTCGTGTAACTCACTGTAATATAAGGATTCTGAATTTCTCGAGGGGAGATGGTGGCAATCTTTTCACAGTCAAAACACAAATTTGTAACTTGAGGGCCCTTCACGGGTTACCGTCCTGTTCCCATGCCGGTCGGGTTTATCTTGTCTTGAGGCGCTCCACCGATATGACGCCCCGCAGACCTGCGATGCTGTTTATGAGGTTCCGAAGCTGGCTGACGTCCTCCACCTCCACGTCGAAGGTGTTGACGGCCCTGTTGTCCGAGCTCGTGCGGATGTCGGCGTGGCTGATGTTGATGTTCTTGGAGGAGATGATGCCGGTCATCTCGGCGAGGATGCCCTTGATGTCCTCCGAGGTGACCTTGATCCGCACGGTCCTGGGAACCTTGACCTTATCGTCCCAGTGGATCTCGATCATCCGGTCGTGGTTGAACCGGTCGGCCTCGATGTTGGGGCAGTCCACCGTGTGCACGGAGATGCCCCTGCCCCTCGTGATGATGCCCACCACGTCGTCTCCGGGCAGGGGGTTGCAGCAGTGGGCGAAGCGCACCATGATGTCGTCCACACCGTCCACAACGATGCCTTCCCTGTGCGCCTTGGCCTTCCCCTTTCTAACGGGGATCTGGGCCTCCTCCTGCTGACCCAGGCCTGTGGCCAGTTCCTCTTCGGGGAAGAGACGGGACATGATCTGGCGCGGTGAATATTTCCCGAAGCCTATGGTGGCGATGAGATCCTCGACGCGGTGAAAGCCGAAGGCGGAGGCCGTTTTCAGCATCTTATCCGTTTTCCTCAGCTTGTTGAGCGTCGTGCCCATGCGCCTGAGGTCCCGGTCCAGGAGCTCCTCTCCGATCTTGAGGCTCCTCTCCCTCTCCTCCTTTTTAATGAAGCTTCTTATCTTGGATTTGGCGCTGTTGGTGAAGGCGATCTTGAGCCAGTCCTTGCTCGGGTTGTGCCCCTTGGAGGTGAGGATCTCGACGACGTCACCGTTCTTGAGCTTGTATTTCAAGGGTACCATCCTGCCGTTGACCCTGGCCCCCACGCACTGGTTTCCCACATCCGTGTGAATGGAGTAGGCAAAGTCGATGGGCGTGGCCCCCATGGGAAACTCCTTGACGTCCCCTTTGGGCGTGAAGACGTAAACCTCGTCCGGGAAGAGGTCCATGCGCACCGTCTCCATGAGCTCCCTGGGATCCTGCACCTCCGTCAGTTCGTCGAGGATCTGTTTGAACCACTTGAACCGCTTGATGTCCTCGTCCGGAACCCTCCTGTCGCCGGACTTGTACCGCCAGTGTGACGCGATGCCGTCCTCGGCCATCATGTGCATCTCCTGGGTCCTGATCTGTACCTCCATCCTCTCACCCACCGGTCCTATGACGGTGGTGTGAAGGGACTGGTACATGTTGGACTTGGGTACGCCGATGTAATCCTTGAAACGCCCCGGGACAGGCTTGAACATGGAGTGGATGAGGCCCAGAACGCCGTAGCAGTCCCGGACGGTGTTCACGATGATCCGGAAGGCGATGAGGTCGAACACCTGCTCGAAGGGAAGGCCCTGCTTCTGCATCTTGTTGTAGATGCTCCACAGGTGCTTGATGCGCCCCGTCACCTCTCCCTCGATGCCGTGCTCGTCGATGACCGACTTTAACGATTTGATGACACGCCGGATATAGGCATCGTATTCCTTTCGCCTCTGCCTGACCTTCTTCTGGAGGGTCAGGTAAGCCTCGGGGTAGAGATACTGGAACGCAAGGTCCTCCAGTTCGGTCTGGATCCAGGAGATCCCCAGCCTGTTGGCAAGGGGCGCGTAGATGTCCATGGTCTCCTGAGCCACCTTGAACCTCTTCTCGGGCTTGAGGTGCTGAAGGGTCCGCATGTTGTGGAGCCGGTCGGCCAGCTTGACCATGATGACCCGGATGTCCTTGGCCATGGAGAGGATCATCCGACGGAGGTTCTCCGCCTGCTGGTGGACCCTGGTCTCGAATTCCAGGCGGCTGATCTTGGTCAGACCTTCAACGAGGTTCGCCACCTCCTCCCCGAAGTTCTTCTCGATCTGCTCCCTCGATGTCTCCGTGTCCTCGAGGGTGTCGTGGAGAAGGCCCACGGCGATGGTCGTCACGTCCATCTTCATCTGGCTCAGGATGGCGGCCACCTGGAGGGGGTGGACAAGGTAGGGCTCCCCGGACTGACGCACATGACCGGCATGGGCCTTGGCCGAAAAGATGTAGGCCTTGTTGATGAGCTCGAGGTCCGCCTTGGGGTTGTATTGGCGGACCTGCTCAATGATGTCCCCTAACCTGAGAGTTCCCATCTCAGCCTGCCGTCTCTCCAGTCAGTAAAAAAACCCCGGCCCTTCGGGGCCAGGGATAAAGGGCGTAGCGGGATGCCGTTGAGCCGCGGAGGGGGTTCAGTCTTCCGCGGGCTCCTCGGCCGGGACAGCGCTGGCCGACTCCTCAGCTCCCTCCCCTTCCGCCTGGTAGTCGTCCCGTTCCCGCGCCTCCATGAGCGCGCGTTCCCTGAGGACCCTTCTTGCTTCCCTTATCTTGGCCATCACGTCGAGGTCGGCCGGAATGATCTTGTTCTGCGAGATCTCCTCCAGGGCGACGACCACCGGTTTGGCCTTGTCCTCGGACTGGACGAGGGGAGTCTCCCCCTGGTTGATCTCCTTCGCCCTCGCGGCGGCCATCATGGTGAGCTGGAACCTGTTCGGGTAGGCCTCGAGGGCCCCTTCCATGGTCTTGAGTTTCATTCCTCCTCTTTCCTCCTGTCCCGTCCGTGTGACGCGTATGCAGTGCCGGGCCTGCACCTGGCGGCCACGACAATGGATCTTACGGTTTGAACAGCCTCTTCGAGTATATCGTTGCGGACAGCATAATCGTAATCGGGTATATAGGCAAGTTCCTCACGGGCCGCCTTAAGGCGCCTCGCCCTCTCCTCCTCCGTTTCCGTACCCCTCATGTCAAGCCGTCTGGCCTGCTCGATCTCGCTCGGGGGCAGGATGAAGACCAGGACAGCGTCCGGCCTCTGGCGGCGCACCTGCATCGCTCCCTGAACGTCGATGTCCAGGATCACGTCCTCGCCCCTTCCCGACGTCCCCTCGACCTCGCTCTTCGATGTGCCGTAAAGCTCTCCGTAGACTTCGGCCCACTCGAGGAAGAGCTTTTCCTGCACGAGGGTTTCGAACTCCTCCCTGGTGACGAAATGATAATCCCTTCCGTCGACCTCCGAATCACGAGGGCTTCGCGTCGTGTGTGATACGGAAAGGTGAAGGTCACCGACCCTCGTCATCAGATCCTTGATGAGCGTCGTCTTTCCTCCTCCCGATACTGACGAGATGACGAAGAGGATCCCTCTTCCCGACTTCCCGTTGTCTATCCTTTCCATCCACGTCATGGGTGGTCCCCGTTTTCCCCGCCGCCCTCCGGAGCTCCGGACGCGACCCTCCACGGCACATGCCATCCGGGATCTGGAACCGGATCTCCAGCCTATTCGATATTCTGGGCCTGTTCCCTGATCTTTTCGAGGGATGTCTTGAAATCGACCACGAGTTCAGAGATGGCCGGATGGGACGATTTGGAACCTATGGTGTTGACTTCGCGCTGGATCTCCTGGACCAGAAAATCCAGACGTCTCCCCGCCACGCCCCCTGTAGAGAGTGTGACGGAAAAGGAAGCCAGATGCGCTTTCAGGCGCGTTATCTCCTCGGAGATGTCCGACCTCTGGGACAGGAGGGCCACTTCCGCCTCCAGTCTCTGCGGGTCCACGTGTTCGCCCAGATCCAGCTCCGACAGGAACCTCCCGGCCTGCTGCCTCACCCTCTCCGTGACCTCCGGAGCGAGCCCCTCGATGCGGTCCGTGATGGATTCCAGCTCCCCTGCCCGCTCCTTAAGGTCCCGGGCCAGTGCCTGCCCCTCCAGGACCCTGTGCGCGACGAGAGAGTCCAGGGCGCTCCCCACTGTGGACAGGACCACGGATGCGACCTCCGGCCCGGCTTCAACCTCCCTGCTGGTGATGACCTCCCCTGCCATGAGGATATGTTCCAGCCTTACGGTGTCCCCGATGTTTCCGGCCACCTCCTGGAGTGAACCGGCAATTTTCAGGGCCCTTGCCGTGTCGATGGCCAGATCCTGCGGCTGTTCCTCGAGGGTGACGAAGACCTCCACCTTCCCTCTGGATACCCTGTCCCTGACAAGGGAACGGATCTCCGGGTCCAGAAGCATGAGCGTCCTGGGAACCCGCACGCTGACATCGAGGTAACGGTGATTAAGGGAGCGGATCTCCACAGTCACCCGGCCCAAAGGCGATTCGCCCGTGGATCTGCCGTATCCGGTCATGCTCGCGATGGCGTTCTTGCTTCCGGTTTTCTCGACCATGTCAGACAAGGATCCCCTTCCTCACATCGTTGAAGAAGCGGCGTGTCCACTCCTCCCTGTAGTCCGGATAGGTCCACCGGAGGGGTTCGTAGGAACCTTTGCGGAAAATGAGAGTCAACTCTGCGTAGATCCCCTTGGCCAGGTATATCCGGTGATAATACGGCTTGGTCGTCGCAAGGATGAGGGATTCGGGTGTCAGGAGGCCCGGATCCAGATTGACGACCCTCCTGCCTGATAACGCCATGTCCCGCTCGATCCTGTTCGTGGCGAGCTTCGCCTCAGCGAGAGCGCCCCGTTGAAAGGACCCTCCGAGGGACAGGAAGAACCGCTTGACGTCGTGGCCCATTTCCCGGTCGTAGTAACCTGTGTACTGCTGGAAGGGGACTGTCCCTGTCCTCTGGCCCGGGGAACCGAATATCTCCGCCACACGCTCCTCAGCCTCCTCGAGGGCGTCATCCTGGCTGTATAGCACACCCATGACGAGCCTGCCGGGAGGCGGGACCCTTTCACTCCCCAACATCGCCCCCTTGGCTCAAAAGATCCCTGAGATGACGGATCTCCTTTTCCAGTTCGCTGATCAGGGCGCTCCTCTCCTCCAGTTCCTGACGCAGCCGCCCCGTTTCCTCGTTGAATTCGTCCCTCATGCGGCCGGCCTCTTCCTCCCGGGCGGTCCGCTGCCTCTGGATCTCCGCCTCCGTCTCGCGCACCCTGGTGCTGTAATATTCCTCCAGCTGGTTGTGGCTTTTCAGGATCCTGTCCACCTTGCTTCTCAACAATGCATCGACACGTCTGTCCTCAAGGCTTCGCGTTTGCTGCCTCCTCTGGTCCTCCGGTCCCCTGGCGGAAAGGTGGAGGCTGACGATGTTGTCGAGCACCGAGTTGTCGATGGGCGCTGCGACCTTGTGGTCCACACCGTCCATGTGTTTTTCCATGCGCGACCTGTCACGGGTCACCAGGACCGTGGTGGTCCAGCGGGCCTCGAGGAGGTCCCGGATTATGTAGGCCGCCAGCCCCGTGTCAAGCCCCGGCAAGGATTCTCCCAGAAGCAGGATGTCGGGCCCCTGATGCCTCAGAGTGTCGATGAGCTTCCGCGGGTCCTCGATCCTCAGGTGACGGTATTTATGCCGTTCGCAATAGGCTGTGACCTTGGATGCGAGATCCCGGTCCTCCGCCGAGGCGAGGATGAAACTCAGGGTCTCGGATGGCTCCCCGACAGTCAGGCGCCCCTCGAGGGGCGCCTCGAGTCGCTCAGGGCTCATGGTCTCAGCCATCCTGTAGAAAGTCTGCAGAAACTCGGTGATCTGGAAGGGCTTGTCCAGGTACTCGTCCACGCCGTACTCTTCCTGCACCTTCCCCTTGTACTTGTACTTCTTGTAGACAGCCGTGAGGATCATGATCTTGGCGGCCTGCCTGGACTCTTCCTTGATCCTGCGGCAAAGCTCGAAGCCGTGCAGCCTCGGCAGCATGGCGTCACTGACCACAAGGGGCGGTCGCTCCCTCAGGTAAATCTCCAGTCCCTCCTGTCCGTCGCTGGCCGTCAGGACCTGGAAACCTTCCCCGGTCAGGATCTGTTCCAGGAGAAGGAGGATCTCCCGCTCATCGTCCAC
>CP070682.1:2031639-2034817 GCA_020352595.1 bacterium
CACCAGGGCCTGGTCGTAGAGCATCTTCTCGAAGTGGGGCGCGAACCACCTCGCGTCGGTGGAGTAGCGGTGGATGCCGTAACCGAGGTGGTCGTAAATGCCGCCCATGCGCATGGCTTTCAGGGTCCTCGTGACCATCTCCAGCGCCCGCTCCTCCCCGGTCCTGTGCCAGTGCCGCAGGAGGAAGAGCAGGTTTGCGGGGACCGGGAACTTGGGCGCGGATCCGAAGCCCCCGTGGCGTTGGTCGAACCGCCCTGACAGGATGGCATAGGCTCTGGACCCGAGGTCCGTCCCGTGGGAGGAGGCGGGCTGCGGGGCGAGGGCGTCGCGCAGGCTCGAGACGATCTCGCCGGCGACGGCCTCGGCCTTGTGCCGGCTGCCTTGCCACAGGTCCCGCACCTGGGGGATGAGCTCCAGCATGCCGGTCCGGCCGGCGCCCCCGCCCCTGGGGAAATAGGTCCCGGCGAAGAACGGCTTCCTGTCGGGGGTCATGATGATGGTCAGCGGCCAGCCGCCCGATCCCGTCAGCTGCTGGCAGACGGCCATGTAGATGTGGTCGAGGTCCGGGCGCTCCTCCCTGTCGACCTTGACACAGACGAAGGTCTCGTTCATCAGGTCCGCCACCTCCCGGTCGTTGAAGGACTCGGCCTCCATGACGTGGCACCAGTGGCAGGTGGAGTACCCGATGGAGAGGAAGACCGGCTTGTTCTCCACCTCGGCCCTCCGGAAGGCCTCCTCGGACCAGGGGTACCAGTCCACGGGATTATGGGCGTGGGCGAGCAGGTAGGGGCTGCCGGAGTTTGCCAGACGGTTGGGGGGTCCGGGTGAAGCCTTGGCCGTCATGGTCTTCCACGTTCCTTCCTTCATGCCGCCGCATGGCGGCCGCCGCGCTCGGCGGCGGTCAGTCCGCCCTGCGGCCGTTACCTTCCTTCTTCCTTCTTCCTGTTCATATGGTATCATGCCTCCTTCCAAAAGGATCTCCTTTGACCATGCTCAAGACGACAGCCCTTCTGCACAACATATCCCTCGTCCTTTACGGTGTCGCCGCTCTGCTGGGGGCGCTGGCCGCTGCCTCGCGCCGGATCCCGCCGGTGGCGGCCTTTTCAGCCGGCGCCGCGGGCCTTGCCGCGCAGGTTGTCCTGCTGCTCGTCAGGTGGAATGCGGGAGGGCACCTGCCCGTCACGGGCCTTTTCGAGACGCAGCATTTCCTGGCCCTCTGGGTGGCCGCCGTCGCCCTCTATTTCTACCTAAGGTACCGCGGGGACTCCTTCCTGCCCGCCGCCATGGCCCTGGCAGCCGTGTGCCTCTTCTTCGCAGGCAAGGGGCCCATGGACGTGTCGCCGCTCACGCCGGCCATCGACACGCCCCTTTTCCTCATCCACGTCGCCACCTCCTTTGCCGCCTACGGCCTGTTCGCCGTGGCCGCCCTCGCGGCCGTCTACCGGGGAGCGGGGCTGCGCGGTTCGAGCACAGGCAGCGAGGGGCGCATGATGGACGAGAGCCTGTACCTGGGGTACATCCTGTTCACGTGGTGTCTCATCGCGGGCAGTCTGTGGGCCTACCTGGCCTGGGGCTCCTACTGGACGTGGAGGATCAAGAACCTCTGGTCGTGGATCCTCTGGTTCTACTACTCGGGGGTCCTGCACGTCCGCAACCGACCGCGCTGGCAGGGATGGCCCGTCAACGTCCTGGCGCTGGCCGGCTTCGCCCTGGTTCTCTTCACCTACCTGGGGCTCGGCCTGCTTTTCACCACATCCCATCCCCTCCTGCCCCAGAAATGAGACACGGCGAGGAAGAGACGCCCATGAAGGATGACGCACAGGTCAGAAAGGCAGGAGGGGTGGTGAGGGCCCGGCTCACGGCGTTGTGGAGGGTGGCGGTCCATCCCGTCACCTTCGTGGTCCTGACCATCCTGTGGTGCGTGGACCTGGCCGGCGGGTCCATAGCGGCCTATTTCAACGATCCCCAGTTCTGGCAGAAGATGGACGCCTACCCCTTCAACCTCTGGCTGAAGCAGGTGGCGCCCAGGACCTTCCCGGCGTCGCTGTGGGTCTACATCCTCGTGGTCCTGTCCTACCTCATGGTGCTCAGCCTGCTGCTGTGCACCGTCAACTGGTTCCTGAGGCGGAGAAGGAGGCTCAGGGGATACGCGGAGGTGCTGGTCCACCTCGGCTTTCTGCTGGTCTTCGGGGGGTTTGTCCTGGGCAGCGCCGCGGGTTCGAGGACGCAGGTGGTCCTGGAGGTGGGGCGGGCAGCCCCCGTCCCCGGCACGGAGCTTTCCCTGGAACTGAACTCCCTGGACCTCGTCCAGTCTCCCCAGGGCCGGCCGCTGGACACCATCAGCGAACTGGTCCTTTACAGGGGCGGCAGCCACCTGGCCTCCGGGCGGGTGAGGACCAATCACCCCCTCATCCACGCCAGCACGGTTGTCTATCCCCCCGACGATTACCAGTTCGGCGTCACCGGGGCCGTGGTGGGTACCTCCACTTCGGGCGCCGTGACCCTGACGGGCGCACAGGACGCCGTCCTCAGGGACGGGCGTTCCCTCTCCCTGGGGGGCGTCCTGTCGTCGGGCCAGCGCAGGGGCAACCTGGTGGGGCCCGGTGTCCTCGTGGTGATGAGGGACGCTGCCGGGCGCGTGACCGGCTCGGCCTACCTGTCCGAAGCCCCGGGCATGCCGGCGGGGGCGGTGGTGGACGGCGTCCGCCTGACCCTGGGGCAGCTCGTCCAGTCGGCCAAGGGCCTGTACAGGGTCCATCACGACCCCGGCGTCTGGCTGGTCATCGTGGGCGCTGTCGTCCTCGCCCTGGGAACCCTCTGGGCCCTGGTGGTGTACTTCGGGGTCCTCAGGGGCGAGTAGGGGGAGCCTTGAGGCATCCAGGCTCCAAATTCCAGGGAGAGGAACCCGCGTTCATTGACTTCGTGGCCGGTGTGTTTCCCCGGGTACCGGATACTGGTTACCGGATCAGGTGCAGTTGGAGATCCGGGATCCCTGTCCTGCCTGTCCCGAGCCTGCCTGCCGTGAGCCCGTCGTACGGTCGAGAGGAGCTTGTCGAAGGATGAGATCTGAGATATGACCAAACACCCCCACGACTGGAAAGAGATCGACACGGTCCTCCTGGACATGGACGGCACGCTCCTGGACAAGTACTTCGATGACCATTTCTGGGAAGAGCAC
>CP070682.1:2034917-2040279 GCA_020352595.1 bacterium
CTGGAGCGGGCTGCCGGTCGACTGTGATCAGAGGTCTATCTTACACAAACCTCGCTGAAATCTCCACCAACAGGTCCTGCAAAGTTCCCCGCCTGTCAACGCGCCGGTTCCGATCGGCCCACGTGTGGCCGCCTGACGGACGCCCTAAAGACAGGCCCGTGTCCGGGAGGGCGCCGCATCACCAATTCCTTGTACTCAGACAATGGATGAATTATGCTGGTTTAGCGCAAACAACCCCTTAAATTCCAAGAAGTTTTGTCTCTGCGCCCCGTTAGGCCCACCACGACTGCCAGGGTCTCGCGGAGAAATAAACAGTTTCGAGCCGGGGGACACCCGGGCCTCAAAACGAGGTGTGGGAGATGGAGCCAAAGGTCAGGGCCTTTCTCAGAAAAACCCGCAAGAGGATGGGACTCAGAAGAAAACCTCCGCGCTCCTCCATGGCGAGGGGTCTGAAGTGGCTGGCGGACCGCGGTTTCATGGTCGAAACGGTCCTTGACATCGGAGCCTCCAGCGGCGTCTGGTCCAAAGAATGCATGAACTTCTTTCCGGAAGCCCAATACGTTCTGTTTGAACCACAGCCCGTTCACAGTGAGGCGTTGACCCGTTTTGCCGGATCCTGCAGGCAGCGGGTAATTATCGTGGAAAAAGCTGCCGGGGCCGTGGAAGGACGAACTTATTTTCTTACCGATCCGGAGGATCCCCTGGGTGGTGCCCTTGCCAGCGTGGTATCGGAAAACGCTATCACAGTGGATGTCACGACAGTTGACGCCAGCGTCACCCAGTTCGGTTTGAGCGCCCCTTTCCTGGTTAAGCTGGATACTCACGGCTACGAAAAAAGCATTCTGGACGGTGCCGGGGATACCCTGGAAAAAACAGAGGTGCTCATCATAGAGGCCTACAATTACAGGATCAGCGATGAGGCCATGCTCTTCTGGGAACTGTGCAGCTACATGTCAGAACGGGGATTTCGCCCCATAGACCTGGTGGACATCGGGTACCGGAAGTATGACAATTCCCTGTGGCAGATGGATCTTTTTTTCATCAGATCAGGATGGGAAGGTTTCGCCTATCATGGCTACAGATGATCCATCCCATTTCACCTCACATCGAAGAACCTCTGCCGACCCGTGGCCGCTGCGCCTGCACCCGTTCCCGGTACGCTGGTTCCGGTAAGCGAGTCATGATGGCCCGGATCACCCTGAAGAGTATCTTGTCTTCCCACTTCCACGATGGACCGTTCCCCGCTTTTTGGGGTATCGTCGCGATATGCCGGTCCTCCAGGCTCTGGTCAAGAGGAGGCCGGTACCCCCGATGATGACGCGCTCACAACGATACTGGATCATCCTTCCCCTGGCCGGGTCCCTTCTCATAGGAATCACTCTGGGTATCCTGCTTTCCGTTACGCAGGACCTGCCCCAGGTAGAGAACCTCCAGACCTACGAGCCGTCCTCGATGACGACCATCCTCTCCGACGACGGGAGGCCTGTACGTTCTCTTTTCGTGGAGCGTCGCATACCTGTAGCCCTCTCGGAGGTGCCCGACACCCTGGTGAAGGCCGTCATCGCCGTCGAGGATTCACGGTTTTATCGGCACTTCGGCCTTGACTTAAGGGGGATCCTTCGAGCCCTCCTGAAGAATATACTCACCCTGAGGTTCGCACAGGGAGGAAGCACCCTGACCCAGCAGCTTTCCAAGGTCCTTTTCCTCACCCCCGAAAAGACGCTCATACGCAAGATCCGGGAGGCGGTGCTCGCCATCAACATCGAGAGGCGGTTCTCCAAGGACGAGATCCTGACCCTCTACCTGAACCAGGTCTATCTGGGAGAGGGGGCTTACGGCGTGGAGGCTGCCTCAAGGACCTATTTCGGGAAGAGTGTCGGCGACCTCTCCCTGGCTGAGTGCGCCATGATCGCCGGCCTTCCCCGCTCTCCAATCCTCTACTCTCCCATCAGCAACCCCGAAAGGGCACAGGGCAGGATGAAGATCGTCCTGCAAAGGCTCCTGACAGAGGGATACATCACACAGCAGGAGCACGACGGAGCACTGGAAGCCGGGCTCTCCGTCTCCCCTGCCCCCCCATCCCCTGACCCGGCACCCTATTTCACCGAGATCATCCGCCGGAAGCTGGAGGAGCGGATCGGCGCCAACATGCTCTACCGGGGCGGCATAATCGTCGAATCCACGCTGGACCTGGAGCTCCAGGAGGCCGCCGCAGAGGCTGTTCGCAGAGGAATGGAGGCCTATAACAGGCGCCATCCGGATCGGGGCGAAGGGGAGCCGGTCCAGGCGGCGCTCTTTGCCATGGATCCCCTCAACGGGGAGGTGAAGGCGCTGGTCGGCGGAAGGGATTTCTCCATTTCTCCCTACAACAGGGCTACCCAGGCCAGGCGTCAGCCGGGGTCGGCTTTCAAGCCGTTCCTCTACGCCGCCGCCGTGGCCAGAGGGATCCCGCCCACGGCACTGCTCAACGACGCGCCCTTGGAGGTACCATTAAGAGGGCAGCCGCCCTACGTCCCTGTGAACTATTCGGGCCGTTACCACGGACCGGTGACGGTCAGATCCGCTCTGGAGCACTCTTACAACGCCGCATCCGTGGACCTTCTCCTGAAGGTGGGCTATCAGCCGGTCATCGAGATGGCCGGGAAACTGGGCATCCGAGGCGACCTGAAGCCCTATCCCACCCTGGCCCTGGGCGTTTTCGATGTCAGCCTGGAGGAGATGGTGGCCGCCTATGGGGCCTTCGCCAACCGGGGGATCCTCGTCGCACCAAGGTACGTCAGGCGCGTACTCGACAGGCAGGGCCAGGTCCTGTGGGAAGACCCGCTCCAGCTGACGGACGCTGTCTCCCCCCAGGTCGCCTATGTCACGACAAGCCTTCTGGAGGGCGTCATCCTGCGCGGCACCGGGAAGCTGGCGGCTGGGCTGGGCCCCCACGTGGCGGGCAAGACCGGCACCACGGATGACTACAGGGACGCCTGGTTCGTCGGGTTCACTCCCCAACTGGCAGCCGGAGTGTGGGTGGGGCGCGACGTTCCCTCCAGCCTGGGACACGGGGAGGCGGGTGCCCGGGCCGCACTGCCCATATGGAAAAGGTTCATGGAAAAGGCCATGGCCCGCAGGCCTTCGAGGGAATTCACGGTTCCGGCGGGGCTGGAACTGGCCGAGATAGATCCCTCAACGGGATTGCTGGCGGGTCCGGACTGTCCTTCCAGAATCGTAGAAGTGTTCCTTCCCGGCACGGTCCCGGACGTTATCTGCGATCCGCACCTGGAGTTTGGCGGCCAGGAGGATCTCCCTCCCGAGGAGTAGGAGCGGGGCCGGAATGTCCTCCAAATAAAGGGATATTCTCCCTCTTCTTGACAGCAGGCCCTCCGCATTATAAGCATACCGGGATGTTTTGCCGCAAACTGTCATGGGGCTTTCTGACCCTCTCGATAATCCTTGTCGCCGCAGCGGCCGGCGCGGCCGAGGACCCATACAGGCACAAACGTCTTTTCACTGACAGATACCTGCACGAACCGGTCCGCACCGGCGACTGCACGGTCTGCCACGAGCTTCACTTCCCGGAAGGCGACGCGCAGCTCAAAAAGAGCCTGCCCGAGCTCTGCTATCTCTGCCACGAGACCTTCAAGGGGACAGCGGTCCACAGCCCGGTCAGCAACGGATGGTGCGACCGCTGCCACTACCCCCACTCCTCGCCGCGGAAAGATCTTCTCTCCAAACCCGTGGGCGCCCTCTGCCTGACCTGCCATTCCAAGCGCAAGGGCGGAAGGCACGGGGACCTGGTCTTTTCGGAGGACTGCACGACGTGTCACGATCCCCACGCCTCCAACTCGCCCCGGCTCCTCAGAGGCAATTTCGAGGGCAGGTGCGGGACCTGCCACCAGGAGATCCTGGCTGGAGAGAACCGTCATTCGGCCCTGGAGGAGTATGATTGCACCGAATGCCACAACCCCCACACCTCTCCTCCTGAACCTCCTTCCGCATGCACGGACTGCCATGACGACATGGTGGACGGCCCCTTCATCCATGGAGCTGTCGAGGAAGGATGTACCGTCTGTCACGATCCCCATTCCGGGCCCAGGCCCCGTCAATTGATTAATCCGCTTCCGGAGCTGTGCCTGGAATGTCACCCGGATCGGGCGGGCGGCAAGCACGGGCGCACGCAGGTGGGAGCGGACTGCACTCGCTGTCACGATCCTCACGTTTCCGAGCGCAAGGGCCTGCTCAATGACTGGTCGCAGTCGGCGCCATGTGCTGCCTGCCATCTGAACGTCATCCAGAAAGAGGTCCAGCACACCCCGGTTCGGGAAAACCGATGCGACAGGTGTCACGACCCCCATGCCCAGCCCCCGGCCCAGCCCGCGGTCTGCAGTGACTGCCACCGCGATATCCTGGCGGGGCGTTTCACCCATGAACCCGCAGCTGAGGAGTGCGAGAACTGTCATGATCCCCACGGCTCCGCCAACCGTCTCCAGCTGACGGAAGACGTCCCCGCCCTTTGCGTCTCCTGCCACGATGACAAGGAGGGCGGCCTGCACGGCCGTGTGCAGCTGCACGAACAGTGCACCAATTGCCACAATCCCCACAGCTCCCTTCAGCCGAAGCTCCTGACCATCCTCAAGGATACGGCCCCCTGCGAGTCCTGCCATCGCACCCAGCGTTCCGGCCCCGTGCTTCACTCGGGGCTCGTCGACAATGAATGCGACCAATGCCACGACCCCCATTCAGACCCCCCGGAGGCGACGCTCTCCTGCCTGGACTGCCACGACTATCTCCTCCAGGGCGGCGTCAGGCATGCTCCGGTGGAGGAAGGCTGTCTGGACTGCCACGCTTCGCACAGCGGCCAGCATCCCTCCCTTCTCCTCGAGGATGTTCCCGCTCTCTGTATCCTGTGCCATGACGACCGGGAGGGGGGAAAACACGGGAAAACGGTCCTGGGGACGGCCTGCCTGGATTGCCACGTGCCCCACTCCTCCCAGCGCAGGTCCCTTCTCAACGACCTGGACAGGAGTTCGTGCACCGATTGTCACCGGAATAAAGGCAGGGCCCAGCGTCTTCACTCGGCCCTCGAAGAGTACCCGTGCAGCCACTGTCACGATCCGCACGCGGAGCAACCCCGGATGCCTCCTCTGGGCTGCGACCAGTGCCACCAGGCCGTGGCGGACAGGAACCCGGCCCACGGAAGCCCCTCCCAGGGAAGGTGCACCCTATGTCACGACCCTCACGGTTCGGACGCGCAGGCCGTCGCGCAGGCCAAGGCGGAGTTCACAAGGGACGAATGCCTGCAGTGCCACCGTGATATCGCAAGGAAGCTGGAAACGGGGCCCGCCCGCCATGAGCCGGTGCGGGAAGGGGAATG
>CP070682.1:2040379-2044707 GCA_020352595.1 bacterium
CCGGGTTCTCACGGGACCTCCCATGTCCATCACCCGGCAAGGTCGGCGATGGCCTTGTCGAGACTGGCAAAAAGTCCGTTGCTGTATTTGGTCTGGCGGGTTTTGAGCCTGTCGCGGAAGCGGGGCAGGCGGTCCAGGAAATCCAGGATGTCCTCCCTCGAGGCGTCCTGTGAGCTCTCGCCGTAGCCCAGCATCTTCAGGAGATGGGCGTTGATCTCCTGCTCGAACTGGTGTTTGTAGGGGATACCGAGGTAGGGTTTGCCCAGATGGACAGCCTCGGAAATGAGTGTGAAGCCCGCCGTGGCGATGACGGCCCTGCTCGCGGCCAGGTCCGCGAGGAAGTTCTCCCTCCCGTAGGGCCGGAAGACGAGATTGCCTTCCGTCCCGTTGCGGTCAAGGCCGTATATGATGAACTGCTGGCGGGGGATGCTCCTTAAACTGTTCATGAACCGTTCATACCCGTTGAGAAGGTAGACGAGGACGCTATCCCCTTCGGAGGGTGAGAGGTCGAGCACCTCCTCGTTGATGATGGGGGGGAAGAGAACGGTCCTGTCATTTTTCACCTCGCCGAAATAGTAGGTGAGCACCAGGCTGAGATCGGGCTTCGGGATGACGGTGTGGATGATCATCTTCGCCAGAAGCATGTTGAGATGCAGGTGCGGCGGGCAGGGGATCCGGACGTTGCGGATGAGGTGCTGGTTGTCCAGAGTGATGAGGGGGATCTTCAGGTGGCGCGCGATGTGCGCCGTCATGGGTTCGAAGTCGGTGATGATCAGGTCGGGTTGAAAGTCCGGTATGGTCCTGTCCCTCAACCGGAAGTATTGCCGGTGCCCCCTGACGAGGGCCAGGGAGTTGTCCCTGGCCGTTCGCCACATGGACACCCTGTTGTCCTTGGTGGAAATGCAGAGACCCTGAACCTCCACCAGGGGGAAAAGGTCCTACAGGTAGCGGACCCCCCGGTCGAAGGTCACCACCATGAGATCGTGGCCGCATCCCTCGAGGTGACGGAGCACATCGCGGGAGCGAGTCGCGTGTCCCCACCCCTCCCCGGACACGCCGTACACGATCCTTGCCATGGCTCCTCCTCCCCTGTGCACCCGTACCCCCGGCGCAAGGTAAATCATAACTGATTTTGAACGGTGCTGTGAATCCGGAGTTTTAAGGAGGGGAGGATCTCGGATCTCAGAGGACCAGGATTCCAGTTTCTGGTGTCTGGTGTCTGGTGTCTGGGGGAGAGCGAATCTCAGATCTCAGAGTTTAATCTCAAATTTCAAGGAGGACCTGAAAGAACTTTCGCCCATGCGCCCATGCACCCACGCGCCCGTGCACCCATGCGCCCACGCACGCACCCCCCCTCGCCCATGCACCCATGCGCCCCCTCGCCCATCTTTCCCTTCCCACTTTTCCCGTGCAAAAGACCTATGCTTCGTGTATGAAGCGGGGTCATGCTCGACGAACACCTCATCTCCGTCGGCTGGGCCGCATCATCCCTGCTCCTCACCTCGGCCGTCATCGGCTTCGCCGCGGCGGTCCCCCTCGGCCCCGTCGGCGTGCTCGCCATCCAGAGGGCCCTAAGCCTGGGTTTCTGGAGGGCCTTCCTGCCGACCCTGGGCGCCGTGTTCGCTGATGCACTGCTGGGAGCTGCAGCAGCCCTGGGTTCCGGATTGCTGACCTCGGTCATCACGGGGAGCAGTTTCTGGCTCAAAATGCTGGGCAGCGCGCTCCTCCTGGCCGTGGGAGCGAAGATGGTGGTCCGAAGGCGGGAGGAGAGATCGGTCCCGAGGGATGGTTTCGGGGTGTGGCACCTGGCGGCCCTCAACTTCACCCTGATGCTCTCCAACCCCCTGACCCTGGCCTTCTTCCTGGCGGCTTTTGCCTTTCTGGGAGTGGATCCGGGACGACCGGTCCTGACCGGGTCCTGCGTCATCGGCGCCGGCATCGCCCTGGGCACCGTCCTGTGGTTCGCCCTCATCTGCGCCACCGCCGGCATTTTCCACAGGAAGGTCGGCCCCGCGTTCCTGCGCCGGGTCCAGTTGACAGCGGGGATGCTGCTGCTCCTCGTGGGCCTTCTTTCGGCCACATCCGTTCTCATGGCCGGCTGACGGGTCAGCCTCTGCCCGGGCGCGGCTGGACGGTGCTGCCCGCAGTGAGCATGCCCCGCCGGCAGGGCGCCCGCACCTGCGCAAACCGCCTCCCATCCCCAGACTCCTGTCGTCCTGGCACATCTCCCCCCGCTCATTTAAGGGGGGAGCCTGTTCCGGATGCTGCCCCGCCCCATGGGGAGCCTTCCTCCGGCGAGGGCTCACCTTTTCTGGTAGAATTACTTTTACCGGCTCGTGCAGGTTTCTTTCCACCCGGGGGGGCAAAATGGGGAGACTTTTCAGCACTCTGGCCATCTCTCTGGCCGTC
The DNA here is from genome assembly GCA_020352595.1 of bacterium. GTDB lineage: Bacteria > BMS3Abin14 > BMS3Abin14 > BMS3Abin14 > BMS3Abin14. The sequence continues at coordinate 2,042,789 of CP070682.1, forward strand.
ATCTGGACCGTTCTTGTCATCGCTCTGGTGAGGCTCACCGTCCTCAAGGAGGAGAGGCTCGTCAACCAGATCGCCCTCAGTCAGGCCAGGGCCCTCTTCCAGATCTTCGTGGACATGCGGGCGTGGTCGGCGGGTTTCGGGGGCGTCTACGTTCCGGTGGGGGAGGGCGTCCGTCCCAACCCGTACCTCGTCCACCCCCTGCGGGACATCGTGACCCTTGACGGCATGGAGCTGACACTGGTCAACCCGGCCACCATGACGCGCCAGATCTCGGACATCACCTTCCAGAGGCACGGCGTCCAGGCCCGCATCACGAGCCTGACACCGCTGCGCCCCGCCAACACTGCCATCGGCTGGGAATCCGAGGCGCCGGATTTGACTTTTCCGATTTCGATTTCGGGGGCTTCCGTGCCGGGGGCTTCGACATCGGGGGGTTCACATACGAGGACCTGTTCGGGGACCTCTTCGGACGGGGGCGCAGGCGTGGACCTGTCAGGGGACAGGATCTCAATTATCAACTCAAGATATCCTTCGATGACGCCTTCCAGGGGGTGGAGGTCCCCATCATGTTCGACCACGTCGCCCCCTGCGGCCGCTGCGGGGGAAGCGGGGCGGAGCCCGGTACCGGAACCGTCACGTGCCCGCGCTGTCACGGATCAGGCCAGCAGAGGGTGTCGCAGGGGGCCTTCCAGTTCGCCCACGCCTGCTCGCAGTGCGGAGGGACGGGTACCATCATCAGCAGCCCCTGCTCGGTGTGCTCGGGTCAGGGAGGGTCTCCCAAGACGGAGCGCATCAATGTCAGGATCCCCGCGGGGGTGGACACGGGATCCAGGGTACGGGTGGCAGGCAAAGGGAACGCCGGGTCGCCCGGGGCTCCCCCCGGTGACCTCTTTATCACGGTGCAGGTGTCGTCACACGGTATCTTCCGGAGGGAAGGTGCGGATATTGTTTTCGATCTCCCCATCACCTTTGCGGAGGCCGCCAGGGGAGCGAAGATCGAGATCCCTCTGCCGGGCGGGGGCAAGACGCTCCTGACGGTGCCCCCCGGAACCCAGGGAGGGCAGAAGCTGCGCCTGAAGGGAAAGGGCTTCCCGAGGCTGAAGAGCAAGACCGCCGGCGATCTGTTCGCCGTCATCAAGATAAGGGTCCCCAAGGCTCCCAAGGGAGAGGCGGCGGACCTGCTGGAGAGGCTCGACAGGGTCCTGGATATGGACCCCAGGAAAGGATTGTGGTAAATTATGGCTGGCGATCCTGATCTGCTGGACATCGCTGAAACCTGCCGCAGGCTGGGCATTCAGCCCGCTGAAATTGAGGCCATGGAGGAGGAGGGCCTCATCACACTGGCGGCGGCCGAAGATGGGAAAGCGCTGCCTTCCGACCAGCTGGACCGACTGGAAATGATATTGAGGCTCCAGAGGGACCTGGGCGTCAACCTCGCGGGTGTGGACGTGATCCTGGAGATGCGCGGCAAGATGATGCAGATGCGGCGCGAGGTGGACGAGATACTGGAGTTCATAAGGGTGCAGATCTCCCGGGACCTGCGGGACCTGCTCGGCGAGGAATCCTATCCCATGGCCCTGGGGCCCGGCGAGGAGTTCCTCGCAGTGGGGCGGGGCCCAAGAGGCGATCGGGAGCCGTGAGCCCGGTCAAGGGAATAACAGCCGCGTCGGCGTGTATTTGATTGATATGTGCAGATAAGTGATCCCGTCCGGTTTCCGGTTGGGTAAATCGGCATACAACCCATTAAAAGAGGTGAATGTAAAATGAGCAACTTTTTCAAGACAACAATCCTTCTGGGGGTCCTGACCGGTCTCTTCGTTGCCGTGGGTTCCGTCGTGGGCGGCCAGAACGGGATGATCGCCGCCTTCCTCTTCGCGGTGGTGATGAACTTCGGCGCCTACTGGTTCTCGGACAGGATC
>CP070682.1:2044807-2049106 GCA_020352595.1 bacterium
ATCGAGCCCACGGGGACCATCCCCCACGCCCTGGTGATCCTCATGGGGGACTCGGTCCGGGCCACCACGGCCTTCAACGAGATCATCGACGCCAGGGTTCCGAGGGTGGCCCTCGTTGACACCTTCGGAGATGAGAAGTTCGAGTCCATGGCTGTGGCCGAGGCGCTGGGAAAGGATCTTTACGGCGTCCGCCTGGACACCACCAGCTCCCGACGCGGCGACTTCGCGCGCATATTAGAGGAGGTCCGCTGGGAACTGGACCTGAGGGGCCACGGTCACGTGCGCCTCTTCGCCAGCGGCGGCATCACAGAGAGGAACATTGCCGCTCTCAACCCCGTGGTGGACGCCTACGGTATCGGCACCTCCATCACGGCGGCTCCCACGGTGGATTACGCCCTTGACATCGTGGAGGTTCAGGGAAAGCCGGTGGCAAAGCGCGGCAAGAGGTCCGGGGCCAAGGACTTTTACCGGTGCGCGGACTGCCTGGAGGACATCATCGTTCCGCTGGACGCCCAGCCGCCGCCGTGCCGCCTTTGCGGGAGGAAGGCGCACCCGCTCCTTGTCACGGCGATGGAGAACGGCCGGAGGACCTCTCCCCCCGAGGCGCCGGCCGTCATCAGGGAAAAGGTCCTCCGATCCCTCGAGAGACTGGATGTCGAGCCCATCTGAGAGGCTCACGGGAATAGAATCGGCCACGGCCGCGAGGAAGCTCAGGGTGGCCGTGGCGGAAGGCTCCCTTTCCGGCCTCCTCACGTCCTGGATGCTTCTCAAGGTCATGATCCCCACCATGGCCGTCGTCCAGGTGCTCAGGCTCACCGGTCTTCTGGACCTCATCGCCGCCGGCGCGGCCCCGGCCATGAGCCTGTTCCGCCTTCCGGGGGAGGCCTCCCTCGTCCTCATCACCGGCGCCCTCGTCAACATCTACGCGGCCATCGCGGTAGCGGTGAACATCCCCCTCACCGCCAAGGGGATGACCATCCTGGCCATCATGGTGCTCATAGCCCACAACCTCATCGTCGAAACGGCCGTTCAGAGTCGTGCCGGCACGCCGGCCCCGGTGACCCTGTCGGTGAGGCTCGCGGCGTCCGTCCTGGCGGGCCTGGTCTTCTCACGCCTCGTTCCCGAAAAAGGGGGCCTCCTCGTCAGGGCGGGCATGCCGATGGAGAGTGCCAACTGGAAGGGCATACTGGCGGCCAACAGCCTTTCCCTCGCCAAGATCGTGGTCATCGTCGTCTGTCTCATGGTCATCGTTCAGACCATGAGGGAGTTCGGCATCCTGGACCGCATCACCCAGGCCCTCGGTGTCCCCATGAAGCTGCTGGGGATGGACGGGCGCACCTCCTTCGTCGCGGCCGTGGGCCTGGTCCTCGGCCTGGCCTACGGTGCTGGCCTCATCATCGAGGAGACCAGGCGGTCTGCCATCGGGAGGCGGGAGATCCTGGCCACCAACCTCTTCCTGGGGACCAATCACGCCCTCATAGAGGATTCCCTCGTTTTCGCCGCCGTGGGCGCCAGCCTGTGGTGGATCGTTCCCGGCCGGCTGATCTACGGGGCCCTCTTCCTGAGGGTGGCCATGCCCCTGGTCCTCCTTCTGTGGACACCGTCGGGCACACCGGAGGCCGGAGCCAATCTGGAGTGATTACGCCTTGACACCCGGTGGGGAGTGGGAAACAATGCCCTCTACCCTTTCACGGGCCTGCAGAGCCCAATGGAGATCACGGACAAAAGGAGGAAACCATGAGCAAATGGCGCTGCACCGTATGTGGATACATTTACGACCCCGCGGTAGGTGATCCGGATGAGGGAATCGGGCCCGGCACGTCCTTCGACGACCTTCCCGAGGACTGGGTCTGCCCGGACTGCGGTGCGGACAAAAGCTTCTTCGAGGAGGACTGATTTGGGAAATATCCAGATCGCGTCGGGGATCCACTGGATCGGGGCTCTTGACCCGGATCTGCGCGTCTTCGATGTCATCATGAAGGCCGAGCACGGGACCACCTACAACTCCTATCTCGTCAAGGGGCAGAAAGGCTGCGCCGTCATCGAAACGGTCAAGGAGAGGTTCGCCGAACAATACCTTGAGCGTCTTTCCACCCTGGTGGACCTGTCCCGCATCGACTACATCGTCATGAACCACACCGAACCGGACCACTCGGGTTCCCTCGAGGCCCTTCTCTCGGAGGCCATCTCCGCAAAGGTGGTCTCCTCCAGGAACGCTGTGCCGTTCATCAAGGGGATCCTCAACCGGGACATCGACATCCAGGTGGCGAGGGACGGTGACACCATCGATCTGGGCGGATTGACGCTGGAGTTCCTCGAGGCGCCGTTCCTGCACTGGCCGGACACGATGTTCACCTTCGTCCGGGAGCAGGGGGTCCTTTTCTCCTGCGATTTCCTGGGCAGCCACTATGCCGACGAGAGGATGTTCGACGACCAGGTGGACGATTTCTCCTTCTCCAGAAGATACTACTACGACCACATCATCCGTCCCTTCAAGGAGTTCGCCCTCAAGGCCCTCGACAAGATCGAAGGACTTCCCATCCAGGTCATCGCCCCCAGTCACGGTCCCATCCTGAGGACCAGCCTTCACAAGTACGTGGGGGACTACAGGGCCTGGAGCTCGGAACCGACCAGGGGCGAAAAGCCTTTCGTCCTGGTGTTTTACGCCACCAGTTACGGAAACACCGGTGCCATGGCCGAGAAGGCCGCCGAAGGCGCGCGGGAAGCGGGCGCGGAGGTGGGCGTCTTCGACCTGCAGGTGGCCGACAGCCTTGCTCTCCTCGACGACGTGGAGCGGGCCGACGCCATACTGGTGGGTTCCCTGACCATTAACGGGGACGCCGTCAAGCCGGTGTGGGACTTTCTCTCCTCACTTGCCACGCTGAAACTGAGAGGCAAGGCCGCCGGCGCCTTCGGATCCTACGGGTGGAGCGGGGAAGCCGTCCGCTTCCTGGAGGAGAGGCTCAAGGCGCTCAAGTTCAAGGTCCCGGTGGAGGGTGTCCGGGTCCAACTGGTCCCCACCGCGGATGACCTTGCCGCCTGCCGGGAAATGGGCAGGAAGCTGGTGGAGTCGCTCTCCAAATAGGGCATGCTCATCATCCTCAAGCACGTGCCCCACGAGGGCCCCGGCCTTCTGGCAGAGATGATGGAGGGGCGGGGAGTGCCCCACCGGTCCATAGAGATCTTCGAAGAAGGCGTTCCCCTGAGCGCCGCCGGTTTCACGGGCATCGTGTCCATGGGCGGGCCCATGTCGGTCAACGACGGGCACGAAGGGATCGAGAGGGAGAAGGCTCTCCTGCTGGAGGCCATACAGAGGGACCTTCCCGTCCTTGGAGTCTGCCTGGGCGCCCAGATCCTGGCCAGCGCCCTGGGGGCGAGAGTCTACCCCGGGGAGCATCCTGAGGTGGGATGGGGAGAGGTGGAGCTCACGCCGGAGGGGATGGACGACCCCCTCTTCTCCGGTGTTGAAAAGGTCCTCCCCGTCCTCCACTGGCACCAGGAGACCTTCGATCTGCCCGAGGGCGCGCTGCGCCTGGCCTCTTCCCGGCTGTACCCGAACCAGGCGTTCCGCTGGGGGAAAAAGGCGTACGGTTTCCAGTTCCATCTTGAGGTGGACGAGGAGATGGTTCAGGAGTGGACCCAGCGTGAGCAGGCCGGCGGGGAAGGACTGACCCCTGACACGGCAGCGTTGGAGGGGAGGGTCAGGACATGCCTTGGCCCGGTCCGCTTCGCAGGTTCCATGGTGTTCGGCAGGTTCCTCGACCTTGTGGTTGGTCGAAGGAGTGGTTAACATAAGGGCAGTGCATCGTGATGGGTGACTCGGGATCGGTGGTCGGAGCTCCTTCCGGTCATCGGGTCGTCATTCGGGACTTTGTTAATCGCAGATCACCGGTCACGGAAAGTCATTTCAGGAGGCGATAATGGTTGACAAGGAAAAGATCAAGGAGATCCTCGACAAGGTGCGTGTCTCGTTGCAGGCCGACGGCGGGGACGCCGAACTGGTTGAGATCACGGACGACGGTACGGTCAAGCTGAGGCTCACAGGGGCCTGCGCCGGATGCCCCATGTCCCAGATGACACTCAAGGCTGGCATCGAAAGGGCGCTCAGGGAGAACGTCAGCGAGCAGATCACGGTGATCGAGGCCTAGGCGCTGTTCGGATCAGAGAGGGCCTGCCGTAAGGACACATCTCGGGCTCCGCACGGGGCCTGGATGGATGACGCAGGGTCCTGAAATATCGCGGGGGGCTTGGATATCCACGCCCCCCGGTTTTGTCCCTGCCGTCCCCATGCGGACTTCA
>CP070682.1:2049206-2061950 GCA_020352595.1 bacterium
CAAGAGCTACGACAACGCCATCTATCTCAAGGACGGACCCGAGACGGTCTGGGAAAAGCTGCGGCCCATGGTCACCGATCCCGCAAGAGTGAGGAGGACCGACCCGGGAGATCCGGAGAAATGCCCGGTGTACGACCTGCACAGATTTTTCACACCTCAGGAGCCCAGAGCGGAGGTCGCCGCGGGGTGCGCGTCCGCGGACATCGGCTGCATCGACTGCAAGAAGATCCTGTTCAGCGCCCTCGAGGAGGTCATGGAGCCCATTCGAAGCAGGCGCCAGGATCTGGAGACAAGGCCCGACCTGGTCAGGCAGATCCTGGAAGAGGGAAACGGACGGGCCAGGGAAGAGGCGCGCTTCACCATGGCCTCCGTCAGGGAAGCCGTCAGGCTCTACAGGCTCTGAGGCATGGGGACCTCGGGGGACGGACACCAGACCGGCGGGAGCCCTCTGTCGGCGTACAGGATCGAGCTCGAGGCGTTCCAGGGCCCCCTTGATCTTCTCCTCCACCTCATACGGAAGAACGAGGTGGACATTTACGACATCCCCATGGCCCAGATCACCAGCCAGTACCTTGCCTACCTGGAGATGATGAGGGAACTGGACCTGGAGATCGCCAGCGAATTCCTGGTCATCGCCTCAGACCTCATCTACATCAAATCGAGGATGCTCCTGCCGCCCGACCAGGAGGATGACGAGGAGGAGGCTGCCGATCCGCGCGAGGAGCTCGTCCGGCGCCTCATCGAATACCAGAAATACAAGAGTGTCGCTCAGAAGCTGTCCATGGCCCCCCAGCTCAACCGTGACGTCTTCGGCCGGCCCGAAACGGAAGCTCCGGAGCCCTCCGGTGAGCTTTTCACCGAAGCCAGCCTCTTTCAGCTCATGGACGCCTTCAGGACGGTCCTGGTCGAAGCCGAGAAGAGGGTCCCCTTGGAGGTCGTCAGGGAGTCGTACACCCTTGAACAGGCCATGGAGTTCATCGTGGAGCGCATCCGTGAAATGCCAAGCCTCACCTTCATGGGCCTCTTCTCGGACCTGACCACGAGGAGGAAGATCGTGACCGTTTTCCTGGGTGTCCTCGAAATGATAAGGCTCGGCAGGATCATCGCCGTTCAGCACGAATTCGGGGATCCCATCAGCCTGGTCCTCAGACCGGAACCGGTGGCGGCTCCGGGACAGGACCCCGGACAGCAAGGAGCCGGTGAAAATGAAGGATGAGAAAGCCCTGTCCCTTGTGGAAGCCCTCCTCTTCGCCAGCCCCGATCCGCTCACGGTGGACAACATCGCGGAAGCTTCCGGTCTGTCCCGGGAAAGGATCAGACAGGTCCTGTCCTCCCTCGCCTCATCCTACGAAAGCGGGCAGAGGGGGTTCAGGATGATGGAGGTGGCCGGCGGCTATCAGCTGCGCACCGACGTTCGGTTCGCGGAGCCCATCAGCAGGCTCGTCAAAGCCAGGAGCCGGCGGCGTTTCAGCCGCTCGAGCCTCGAGACCCTTTCCATCATCGCCTACCGGCAGCCTGTCACGCGGCCCGAGGTGGAGTTCATCAGGGGAGTGGACTCGGGTGCCGTCATCAAGACGCTGCTTTCCCAGACCATGATCCGGGTCCTCGGCCGCAAGGAAGCCCCCGGAAGACCCATCCTCTACGGCACCACCCGCTATTTTCTGGAATATTTCGGTCTGAGAGACCTCGAATCGCTCCCGACGCTGGAAGAGGTGACGGAGCTGCTGGAGGAAGAAAACACCGTTGAGGGTGATTGAGTGATCGCCTGAGTGGATCGGCCACACCAGGGCGGTCCCATCCACGACGCGGATCCACCTCAACATGTTGCCCGACCATGAAGGTCCGTCTGCACAAAGCCATCGCCGAAACCGGACTCGCTTCACGACGCACGGCCGAGGAGATGATACGCCGGGGCAGGGTCACCGTGAACGGGGAGGTGGTGACGGCCATGGGAGTCCTGGTTGACCCGGCTACGGACACCATCGCCGTGGACGGTTCCCCCCTTGAGGCTGTTTCGAGAAAACGGTATTACCTCCTCAACAAACCGCCGGGGTACCTTTGCACCCGCAGCGACCCGCAGGGCCGGGAGACTGTTTTCGACCTCCTCCCCGACGAGGTGGCTGTGGGATTGCACACTGCGGGAAGGCTCGACCTTGACGCCGAGGGGCTTCTCATCCTGACCAACGACGGCGAACTTACAGAGTGCCTCACACACCCCTCGGGGCACCTTCCCAAGACCTACCTCGTCAAGGTCAAGGGGCGTGTGGAACCCCGGACACTGAAAGAGCTGCGCAGAGGAGTCCATCTGGAGGACGGCATGACCTTTCCCGCCGGTGTCTCTCTCATGAAGGGAACGGGAGCCGACAGGAACAGCTGGCTGAGGATGACACTCCTCGAGGGCAGGAAGAACCAGATCAAGAGGATGGGCGCGGCCGTCGGCCACCGGGTCCTGAGGATCAGGCGGGTCTCCATAGGCACTCTCACCCTTCCGGGGCGGATAAAACCCGGAGCCTACCGGAAACTCACGGCCAGTGAGGTCGAGTCCCTGAAGAGGGGCGAGCATGGTTCAGGCTTCAAGGCTCAACGCCCAACGGGCAGGAAAACGACCAAGGTCAGAGGTCCGGGACCCGAAGGGTCACACGGAACCTGAACCTTGCGGGGTGCCAGCGGCCGGCACCTTGCACCTGGAGCGAAGACCGGAGAACAGCGCAAGGCCCACACACGAAGTTCTAATTTGTAATATGTTCTTATTTTTAAGCACCTAGAACTTAGTACTTGTTACACAGCATCAAGAACGAGGCGCCAACCCGCAACTCTGCGTCCCACTAAGTTCCTGGCACCCGCAGCCCGCTGCCTTCCTTCTGCCAAACAAGACCACCAGCCTCCCTCCTCCTTCCCTTGACACCGCCGTACAATTTACCTTCTAATGACCTCTGACGCCTTTACAGGAGAGCTTATAGATGACGACGGCCGGCAAACTGTCCAAGATCATCGACCTCGGTCTGGAGATGAACCAGGTCAAGGATCTCGACATCCTCCTGGACAGGATCCTTTCGGAGGCCAGGAAATTCGTCAACGCGGACGCCGGTTCCATCTACATCCGCCGAAGGGACAAGCTCGAGTTCAGCTACACCCAGAACGCCACCCTCCAGAAATCCCTGCCACCCGGCAAGAAGCTCATCTACTCCAGTTTCACCGTGCCCATCAACAACCTGTCCATCGCGGGCTACGTGGCGGGCAACGGTGTCCTCCTCAACATCCAGGACGCCTACAGGCTTCCGGAGGACGCGCCATACTCCTTCAGCCACGACTTCGACAAGATGTCCAAATACAGGACCCAGTCCATCCTGACCATTCCCCTGACGACCAAGAGAAACGAGGTCATCGGCGTTCTGCAGCTCATCAACGCCAAGAACAGGAAAGGTGAGGTCGTCGCGTTCCAGAAGTCCATGGAGCCGATGATCCTCCACTTCGCCAGCATCGCGGCCAACGCCATTGAGAGAGCCAACATGACGCGGTCCATCATCCTGAGGACCATCGAGATGGCCCGTCTGAGGGATCCCAAGGAGACGGGGGCCCACGTCCAGCGCGTGGCCTCCTATTCCGTGGCCATCTACGAGGTCTGGGCGATGCAGCGTTCCATTCCCCCGAGGGATGTCGAAAGGGACAAGGACATCCTCAAGATCGCCGCCATGCTCCATGACGTTGGCAAGGTGGCCATACCCGACATCATCCTCAAGAAACCAGACAAGCTCAACGACCGCGAATTCGAGACCATGAAACAGCACACCTGGCTCGGCGCGAAACTCTTCTCCGAGACCTTCTCGGAATACGACGAGGCCTCCGCCATCATCGCCATGAACCATCACGAGAGATGGGACGGCAGCGGGTATCCCGGCTTCATCGATCCGGAGACGGGCCGGCCCATACTCGGTTTCGAGGTCTCGCCGGGAAAAGCGAGGGGACGCAAATCGGAGGAGATCCCTCCCTTCGGGCGTATAGTGGCCATAGCCGACGTCTACGACGCCCTCTCCTCTTCTAGATCCTACAAGGATGCCTGGGACGAGGACAGGATCCTCGAGACCATGAGGATGGAGGCCGGGCGGCATTTCGACCCCGAGATGATCGATGCGTTCTTCTTCAGCCTCGACGTCGTCCACAACATCAAGGAACGGATCCCCGACACCGACTGAACAGCTCCCGGCGGGAGTACCCCGCAAGCCTCCGGGCGCGAGGAGACATCACGGATCAAAGATCCGGAGTCCCTGACGGGGTCAAGGCCCCTCCCATCCAATGGAAACCGGCAACATGATCGTGACGCGCGCATTGCCATGGAACCACGGGTCCGGAACGGTTGGGGAGGTCGGGGGCCAGGATGATTCCTGCCATGAGATCCAGTAGGGGAACGAAGCCGGATCAGGGATCCACGGGGGATTTCCGATCCCTGATCACGACGCCGGATGCAGGGCAAAAGGCCTCCCTGTCCCTGTCCGACGGTTCCAGGATAGCCGTCATCGGCGGCGGTCCTGCGGGCTCCTTTTTCGGCTATTTCACCCTGATGATGGCCCAGATGCTCGGCCGCGACCTCGACGTCACGATCTTCGAACCCAAGGATTTTCTTACCCCGGGACCTGGAAGCTGTAACCGTTGCGGCGGTGTCATCTCCGAACTCATGGTCCAGACCCTGGCAGTGGAGGGCATCAACATACCTTCTTCGGTGATCCAGAGGGGGCTGAGCAGTTACGAACTGTACACTGAACTGGGAGATGTCAGCATCGAGACGCCGACGAAGGAAAAAACCATCGCGTCGGTTTATCGCGGCGGCGGTCCACAGGACCTGGTCATCAGCGACAAGGACAGTTTCGACGCCTTCCTCCTGCGCAGGGCTGTTGAAAAGGGCGCGCGGCATTGTGCCCGCTACGTCGACAGGATCGCTTTCGAGGAGGGGAAACCGGTGCTGTTCTCGGGAGAGGAAAGGCTCATGCAGGCAGACCTCGTCGTGGGGGCCTTCGGTGTGAACACGTGGAAGGTCCCGCAGTTCGAGGGCCTGCCCTTCCGGTATCACCGTCCCCGGATGACCAGGACGGCCATCGCCGAGATCGCACTGGATCCCGATTATATTACCGAGCGGTACGGCAACAGTGTCCAGCTCTTCCTGCTCCCCGTGAAGAACGTCCTGTTCGCCGCCATCATCCCCAAGCGTTCCTACGTGACCCTCTGCATCCTCGGCAAGGCCATCAACCGCTCCACGGTGGACGTCTTTCTCGCTCACCCCAAGGTCCGCGCCCTGTTCCCGGAAGGACGGCTTGACAGGCTTGCCTGCATGTGCCTTCCCATGATGAACGTGGGCGCGCCAAGGAGACCCTACGCCGACCGCATCGTCTTCATCGGTGACTCCGGATCGACCCGCCTGTACAAGGACGGCATCGGTGGGGCCTACTTCATGGCCAAATCGGCCGTCAAGACGGTAATCATGAACGGTGTCAGCCGCAAGGACTTCGCCGGAAACTTCATGCCGGATTACCGGAGCATCAGGGTCGACAACAGGTTCGGGCGATTCCTCTTCTGGGTCACGTCCATGTTCAGGAAGTTCGGGTTCCTGAACGCCGCCATGCTGGAGGTCGTGGATAAGGAACAGGCAGACCCGTCCGACGGTCGAAAGATCCTCAGCGCCATCCTCTGGGACATGTTCACCGGTAACGAACGTTACCGGTCCATCTTTTTCCGGGCCATCGCACCCGAACTCGTCATCAAGATGACCTGGTCCGCCGTCAGGCACTTTTTCGGAGGAAGCCATGACAGATGACCTCGGTGTGAACTTTCAGGACGGTACCGCTGTTTTCAGGGAGGGTGATCCGGGCGACTGCATGTACGTCATCAGGGAGGGGAGGATCAGGATCAGCAAGAGATCGTCCGAGGGGGATGTCCACATCACCACCCTCGGGGAAGGCGACATCTTCGGGGAGATGGCACTGTTCGACCGTCAGCCCAGGTCGGCCACGGCCACAGCACTGGGGCCCGCGCGGCTGCTGAAGATCAGCAGGAAGACCTTCCTCGAAAGCCTCGGCAGGGACCCCACCCTTGCTTTCAACGTCCTCGAGGCCATGAGTTCCAGGACCCGGCGCCTCAATAAGGCGTTCATGAAGATCAAGGAGGAAAAGTTCGACGTCCTCAGGGTCGCCGGCGACCTGGAGGGGGTGTGCAGACTTATACTCGAAGAGGCCAGGGAGACGGTGGACGCGGACAACGGCTCCATCATGCTCCTGGATCCCGACGGCCACAGCCTCGAGATCGCCGCGGCCTTCGGCACGGAACAGCCGGAAAAGATGAAACTGAAGCTGGGTGACGGCATCGCCGGCAGAGTGCTCGAGTCCGGACAGGCCCAGATGATCAACAACGTCTCCATGAACCCCATGTACAAGCCTGGTGGTCCTGAACTCAAAAGCATCGTCTGCGTCCCGCTGATCTCGGGTGAGCGGCGTCTGGGGGTCCTGAACCTGAGCTCGAGCTCGGAGAAGCTGTTCACCGTGGAGGACCTGAAGTTCATACAGATGCTGGCGTCATACTCGGTACTCACCATCCAGAACGCCCTGGACTTCAAACAGCTCAGGGAAGCCACCGAGGCGCTTGCCCTGTTGGTCCAGTCCGTCATATCCTAGGGACATCCGGCAGGAACCATCAGGAAACACCTCAAGGGCGGCGGAGATGAATGTCCCGCCTTCCATCGGCGAGGAGAGGGCGAGTGTTCGGACGGGGCAGCAAGGCGAGGGTATACTTCATCCCCCTGATCATCGGGACCCTCGTGGCCGTCTTCCTGCTCCTTGGCCAGCTGGAAAAGTTTGAACTCGTCACCGTCGACCTGCGGTACCCCTTCCTGACCGAACACGTTTCCGTCCCCCTCGTGCTGGTCCAGATCGACCAGAACTCCCTGAAGGAGATCGGAGTCTGGCCCTGGCCGCGATCCCTTTACGCCCACTTTCTGGAAAAACTTGATGAAGACCGGGCGGGCGCGCTCCTGGTGGACGTGGATTTTTCGTCCCAGGGGCGGGATGCCGAGGAGGACAGGATCTTCATCGAGGCTGTCCGCACCGGGATACCTACGTACCTGGCCATGCACATGGAGAGCAAGGTCAACGAAGCGGGGTTCCGCATCCTCAACGCCTCCATCCCGTTCCCCGAACTTGCGGCGGCCGCGGCGGGTGTGGGCAGCATCGTCTTCGAGGTGGACGATGACGGGACGGTGCGCCGGGCCCCGGAGGTCGTGATCTTCGGCGACATGGTCTACAAACCCCTGGGACTGGAGGGAGCGCTGATGTTCGACCCGGACATCGCCTACGCCCCCCCCGCCGGAGCCATGATCCACATCACCTCCGATACGGTGCTCCGGATCCCCGCCATCTCCTTCATCGACGTCATCGACTCCCGTTTTCCGGAAGGAGCCTTCACGGACAAGGTTGTTCTATTGGGTGCCACATCCCAGGACCTCAGGGACTTCTGGAGGACGCCCATCGGGATCATACCCGGCGTCTACCTGCACGCGGCCGTCATCGAGACCATCCTCAACGACTCCTGGGTCGTCCGCAACGACACCCTGTCGACGCTCCTCATGATCTTCGCCTCAAGCCTCATCCTCGGGGCCGTCCTCGGACGATCCAACTGGAAACAGGGGGCCCTCACGGTCACGGTGTACCTCGTGGCCATCTCAGCCGGAGCCCTCCTTCTGCTCCGTTTCAACGTCATGCTGGCCGTAACGCCCCTTTACATCATCGCCATCGTTCAGTACCCGGTCCAGGTGGCCCTCCACGCCAGAAGGACGGAGGAGGTCCTGGACCTGGAGAGAAGGCGCACCGACGCCCTTCTGAAGATGTCCGAACTCGAGGACGCCGAGGAAACGGGCCAGCAGGCCTACGTCGTTCCCCTCGTCCTCCTCCGGCAGGTGCTGGGTCTCGACACCGTCAGGCTTTTTCTGCTGCACGGCGAGGACCGGGACAGATGGACGGAGGCGGCGGTCATCGGTGACGAGGCCGTCCTTTCGGAAGAGAACTATATCAGGGAGGTCATCCAGTCCGGTGAACTCATCACGACGAGGGGCGAGGACCACGCCGGAGCCCACGTTTACATCCCCCTGAAAACGGTGAGGACCGCCATGGGGATCCTCTTCGTGGCCGGTCCTCCGGATTTCCGGGGCACCGACAGCGACCTGAGGCTCCTGCTGTCGTACTCGACCCAGACGGCCTATTTTCTCGAGTCCCAGGAACTGGCCGAGCAGATGAAGGAGGAGGAGAAGGTCAGGACCAATCTGGCACGCTACCTCTCCCCCCAGATCGTGGACCAGGTCATCGACAAGAAGCTGGAGGTTCACCTGGGTGGAGACCGGAAGGTCGTCACCGTTCTCTTTTCCGACATAAGGGATTTCACCACCATCAGCGAGACCATGCCCCCGGACCGACTGGTGGCCATCCTCAATGAGTATTTCAACGAGATGGCCGGCATCATCTTCCGGTACCAGGGCTCCCTGGACAAGTACATCGGAGACGCCATGGTGGCAGTTTTCGGAAGCCTCATCGAGCTGGAAAACCCCGTCTTCAATGCCGTCCAGGCCTCGACGGAGATGATGAAGCTCATGCCTACCCTCAATGGCCGCTGGGCGGAAAAATACGGCGGCTTCACCATGCAGATCGGCATAGGGATTAGTTCGGGCGAGGTCTTCCTCGGAAACATAGGTTCCCATGAGCGGATGGAGTTCACGGTCATTGGCGATACGGTCAACGTGGCTTCCAGGTTTTCGGGGCTGGCCAGACCGGGGCAGGTCCTTCTCACCGAAGAGGCTGCCCGGAAGCTGGAGGGGCTCTGGGAGCTGCGGGAACTGGATTCGGCAAGGGTCAAGGGTAAGTCGGAAGCCGTGCGGATATTTGAAGCAGCCGACAGCCAATGATATCATCTCCTTATTGACCCGCGGAGGACCCCATGACCACCGATGAACTGGGAAGGGATTACGAGGATGGCGAGGTCGTTTTCCGGGAGGGTGAAGAGGGCAACGTCATGTTCGTCATCCAGCGCGGGAGGGTGAGGGTCAGCCGCACCACGGGAGAGGGGGAGGTGACCATCGCGACACTTGGTCCCGGGGACGTATTCGGCGAGATGGCCCTGTTCGAAAGGGAACCCCGCTCGGCCACGGTCACCGCCATGGAAAACTCGAGGATCCTGAGCATCGACAAGACGAGGTTCTTCCAGAACATCAGTCGGGATCCTTCCATGGCCTTTAACCTGCTCAGGACCCTCAGCGAGCGCCTGCGCAGGATCGACAAGGAGTTCACGCGTCTTAAGAAACGCAGGCTCGAGATCCTGCGCTCGGGCATGGATCTGAAGGAAACCTGCCGCGTCATCCTCGAGGAGGCAAGCGACGCCGTTCAGGCCGAGAACGGGTCTGTCATGGTGGTGAACCCGGACGATGGATCCCTGGATATCGTGGCGGCATACGGCACGGACACACCCGAGAAGGCCAGGTTGACACTGGGCGAGGGGATCGCGGGAAACGTCCTGGCCACGGGAAGTGCCGAACTTATAAACAACGTCACCGTGGACCCCAGATTCAAGCCGGGCACCCTTTCCATAACATCCATCATCTGTGTTCCCCTGAGTTCGGAAACAGAGAACTTCGGGGTCATCAACCTCAGTCACACATCCAATGACCGGCTTTTCAGCAAGGTGGACCTCCAGTTCGTCAAGTCCCTTTCCGTCTACGCGTCGGTGGCCGTGCGCAATGCCATCAGCCTCCTGAGGCTCAAGCGGGCCACCGAGTTCCTGGACCTGGGGATCACCAGTTTCCCCGGAGCCGGGGAAGGGGACGGTGTCTGACGTATCAGGTGCCGGGGAGCCTCCCCATCCCTGTCTAATGGATGAGCCTGCTGAAAGCCCAGGCTGAACGGGAAGATATCCCCGGAGTAATGGTCCCGCAGATATCGGTCAGCGGCAGGTCTGCGCATCCCGTTACCCCAAAAATGTAAATATTTTCACATCTCTCACCGCCTTTGATGCGGGTTGAGAAGATTAAATCCCCGATTTATTGATGGAAAATAACGGCGCGCTTCTTGGCATAACAATTGCTTTAATTTCAAGATGTTTTGGAAAATATACATGATACTGTGCACGGTATTTCATTGACTGGCCAAACTGACATCAATTAAAATTCATTATATTTAATACAATATCCTGTGGAAAAGCCGAAATCCTCGTGAGGGGGTGGCGGAAAGCCACGGACCTTCAGATCCGGTACGGGTGTCCCGGCTGAAGATAGCCGAGCTGCCGAAGCAGAACGCTTCAGGCACGCCCGGCTTTTTTGATTCCGCCAGGACCTTGAAAGCGATGTCACCAGGGCGGGACCGTTGAGGGAGGACCTTCATTTCCGGAGCACTGCCCGGAATACCCCCGACAGCAGAGGAGGGGTCTGATGAACTGGAGAAGGATCTTGAGGAGGGCGGCGCCGGTGTGCGTGTCCGCCATGCTCTTTGCGGGGCCCCAGGCATTGGGAGACCTTCTGCCACCGGCCCTTGACGTTGCCAATCCCGGCGCCAACAACCTGAAGAACTTCGGGTACTCGGTGGTGGACGGAGCCGATCTGGACGGCGACGCCGTTACCGACTTCATCATCTGCGGGTACTACGAGGGGAACGCGGGCCAGAACAAGCAGGGGGACTGCCGCCTCTTTTCAGGCCGTGACATGGCGCAGCTCCTCGACTTCGGCAGCCCCACGCCCCAATCCTACAACGTGACGGCAGGTTTTCTGGAGGTTGACGGCCTGACCTCCGGTGGACGTCACTTCACCGATGTCATCATGGGTGGGGATCTGAAGGAGAACGGCAAAACGCCCCTCGTGGGCGAGGCCTATGTCTTTTTCCTGGGCCTGGACCGCAAGGGAGTTTTGAGCGTAACAGGATACCAGACCATCCCAAGCCCCATGGCCGTGGAGGAAGCCCATTTCGCCCGATCGCTGGCCGTTTTTGACCTGGGCAGAGGATCCCGGGTGGTGTTCGGTGCCCCGGGGATCGGAAAGGCCTTCGTCTACGGCATTGCCGCCGGACAACTGAACGGTCCCATCGGTTCCATCGGCACCGGGAGCGACCAGTTCGGATACGCCATGGCCGCCGTGGACAACACCCTCTTCGTCGGCGCCCCGGGCAGCAGCACGGTATACCGATTCACCCTGGTCGACGGTGCGTTCCAGAGCGCGGGAGCCATCCAGGACCCTGGACTTGCCGGGCTGGGCAGCGTGGTCGTTTCCGTTGGTGACGTCAACGCCAGCGGTGCCGGCGACATCGCCGTGGGGACCAACGACGGCATCAAGGGCACCAGCCCCGGATGGATCCAGCTCTACGATTCCGCCACCCTTGACAGCCTCCTCGCCAGCCCTGTTTCCGGCAACCGCGCGGTGGGCGTGGGATCCTGGGACTGCGACGAGCATCCCGACATCGCAGTGGGCTCGTCCTCCTTTGATGCCTTGAATCGTGTCTACCACGGAGCCCCAGTGCTCATCCGCTCCGGCTCGGACGGTTCGGTGCTTGCCACCCTGGTGAGCGGTTCCAGCGATCCCAACGACGGCTTCGGGTACGCCCTTGCCGCGGGAGGAGACATGGACGAACTCATGGGGCGGCTCAGTGACGGCGAGCCCGAGATCATCGTCGGAGCTCCCGGCGCCCTTGACCGCAGGGGGATGGCGTACGCCTTCGTAGGACGCCCGGTCCTGGCTGACGGCGACGGCGACGGCGTCCCGGACGCCTGTGACAACTGCTACGGGCATCCGAATATCGTCTTTGACGTGAACTACAATCCCAGCCAGAGCGACAGGGACGGGGACGGGTGGGGGGACGCCTGCGACAACTGCGTCAAGATCCCCAACGGGCCCGGCGAAGCAGACATTCCTGGCGTCGGCAACCAGCTGGATTCGGACGGCGACGGCATCGGGGACGCCTGTGAAGATCTGACGGAGACCGTGGCGGCGGCTTTCAGCGATACCTGCGAGCAGAACGAGGACTGCTGGTTCAACGCCACTTTCATCAACGATACCGGTGCCACCATCATCACCATCGGACCGGATCTTTCCAATACGATCTTCACCCTTTACGATGCCTCCGGGAATATCCTGGTACCGATATACAGGGTGACACGTCCCTACGGTATCGGCGACTCGGGAAACCCCCTGGATGTGGATTTCATAGATGCCGGAGGGGACAGCAGGACCGTTCTGACCAACATCACCCAGATGTTCCCGCCGGACACGCTCAACTGCGGCCAGATCCCTGGTGGAACCCAAACCTACTACCTGCAGACGACATACACCAACTATGTCACCGACCCCTTTTTCGATCCCGTCACACTGGGGTGCGTTCAGGACGTGGACTGTTTCGATCTTTTCCAGGGGGCAGTCAGCTCGGAAAAGATCGCCGTGACCATCTTGTGCCCCATAGAGGTCATCGTCGATATCAAGCCCGGTCCCGGCATTGCTACCATCAACCTGGGTCTTAACGGCAACATACCGGTAGCCATCCTGAGTGCGCCGGAATTTGACACCACACTGATCGACCCGTGGACCACCAGGCTCGAGGGAGCCAACAACCGCCTGAAGAGCAACCAGCTGCTGCAGTACTCCATCAAGGACGTGGACGGTGACGGTCTGGATGACCTCATGCTTCACTTCGAGATCGAGGGCTTCTCCGCCACTCCAACAGGGGCGACGGAACCGGTCAA
>CP070682.1:2062050-2065028 GCA_020352595.1 bacterium
ACACCGAATGCGGGTCTCCTCCGCTGTTCCTGACTTCCAGGGCCACACGCTGCGCGGACAGTTGACCGAAGTGAAGGTAGGGTGAAAGGTCCGACTGCCCGCCGCCGGAGGGGTCGTTCCTCCTCTCCGCGTAAAGGTCCAGCCCGCTTTGCAGGAAACGCTTGAGTGCCCTCCGGGCGGCCCTCTCACCGGGCCTGATCCATCGGACCTCCCCCACGCCCCGGTCGATCTTCAGGCCCCGGAGGACCCCGCCCCAATCCACCACCGGGACTTTTCCAGGCCACGGGAAGGGGTGGCCCTTCAGCCTGGGAAAGGGAACGAGGAACCTTTCGAGCCGGCCCAGGATCCTGGGCCGGAAGGTGTAGGCGGCGTACTCCCCTTTCCCCGAGGCGGTCCAGCAGGGCACGATGTTGTGGGCGTCCACCTCCACCAGGGGGACGCGGAGAGCGCTGCCGGCCCTGGCCTTCCAGCGCACCTTGATCCTGAGCGGATCGAAATCGGTGATGACCAGGGCCGCTTTCCATAGCGAGGCGAAGGCCGGTATCTCCCTCGCCGGATCGCCCGCGAGCAGGAAGAAAGGGACCCCCTTGCGCTGGAGGTTCCCGGAGGTCTCCTCCAGCCCCCTGAGCATGAAGCCGTAGTGCCTCATGGTGGCGCCCAGGAATTTCGGCGCCAGGCAGAAGACCACTGCCAGGGGGGCCTTGAGGAGGAGCGCCTGCCGCTGGGCGTGGAGCAGGGCCCAGTTGTCGGCTGCCCGCTGGTCCCGGCTCATCCAGTAGACCACCGGCCCGGCAGACAGGGGCCTGTCGTTGAGCCTCCGTGCCCTCTCCTCCGTCACCATGGAACACCTCCCGGCAATGCATCAAGGTTACCAGAAAATACCCGTCGCGCCACGGGTCCCGTGGAAGGGGGATCTCAGATCTCACCCTTCGACTAAGGTCCTCTCGACAGGCTCGAGACAGGCAGGGCAGGAATCTCAGATCTCGGAGTTCCATTTCAAATTTCAGATTCCAGATTTCAAAAAGGAGCTGAAGAACTCTTCGCCCATGCACCCACGCGCCCTGCGCCCTGCGCCCACATGCCCTGCGCCCACATGCCCTGCGCCCTGCGCCCTGCACCCACGCACCCCCCTCCCTCCTTTCCCCAAAAAAGGCCGGCTGCTTTACGCAGCCGGCCGAAGGGCTGGACGGTGGATCCCCGTCTGTCGAGGGCGATGCCTATTTCCCTGCCAGGATGGCCTCGGCCTCCTCCCTGTAGGAGTCCATGACGTAGGGGATCCCCGTTACCCGGGCGCACTCCTCTGTGAGGGACATGATGTCCTTCCTGGAGATGACGGGAATGCTGAACCTGCGCGCACCCGCCATGAGCTGCTGGAGACCGACGGTGAGCTTGCGGGCGAAGGTGAAGATCCCGATGGCCCCCAGGGGGATGTTCTTGACGTCCTTTCCGTATTTCTCCACGATCTCCTCGTAGTTGAGGAAGATCTCCTCCACGGTGGTCCCGTACCTGGAGACCGTCTTGGGAAGGTTGTCCTCCTTGATCCACTTCTCGATGTTCTTGCCCAGCATGCCCGGGATCATGAGGGCCCTGCCCATGCAGACCGCCCTGAAGTAGGGCGCGCCCAGGGCGAGGACCTTGTAGATGTCCGCCTCGTTGGAGAGGCCGCCGGCCATGGCAAGATCCGGGACGCGCAGCCCCATGCCTGTGAGCTTCTCGGCGAACTCGTAGGTTAGGGACTGCAGGTAAAGGGTGGGGATGCCCCACTCGTTCATCATGGGCCAGGGGCTCATCCCGGTGCCGCCGGGTGCACCGTCTATGGTCAGCAGGTCGATCCGGGCCTCGGAACCCCATCTCATGGCCATGGCCAGCTCGGCCATGGAGTAGGCCCCCGTCTTGAGGGTGATCCTCTCGAAACCCAGTTTCCTGAGTCTCTCCACCTCGGCCATGAACCCTTCCCTGCTGACGAACCCGAGCCGCGAGTGTCTCTCGAACTCCTTGATGGCCCCGTCCTCGTAGCCCAGGGCAACGTCTTTCCTGTTGGGGTCGGGGGTCACGACGTAGCCGCGCCTCGCCAGTTCCCTGGCCCTTTCGATGTCGCGGACCTTGATCTCACCGCCGATGCACTTGGCCCCCTGGCCCCACTTCAATTCGATGGTGTTCAGGCCGTGCTTGTCGATGACGTACTCGGCCACGCCCAGGCGGGTGTCCTCCACGTTCATCTGGACAAGGATCTCACCGTATCCCTCGTGGAACCGCTTGTAGGTCGTTATGCGGCGGTCCATCTCGGGCGAACTCTTGACCTTCTTGCTCGCGTTAAGTTCCAGGCCCGGGTCGATGCCGCAGACGTTCTCGCCGCAGACCAGGGTCACGCCGGCGATGGCGGCCCCCACGGCGAAGTGCTCCCAGTTGTTCATGGCGATGTCGGTGGAGCCAAGGGCCCCGGTGAACACGGGCGCTTTCATCTTGACCTTCTTGGTCCAGCCGTAGTCGGTCTCGACGTTGACGTTGGGGAAGATGGCGTCATCCGGGTCGGGCTTTAATCCGTTGGTCATCCCCTCGGCGCCCACCGCGTACCCGTGAATGTTCAGGTGGGAATAGTCGATGGGGTAGTTCTTGTCGGCCCCCGCCGTGATCTCCCCGAAGGGGCCCGGGTATATGACTTCACGTCCCCTGAAGGACGCCAGCCACACTTCACAACCGCCCCTGCATCCGTCGAGGCAGTCCACGCACAGTCCCGACATTGGGACCACGCTCCTGGCCCGGTTGAAGGTTCCCGTTGCCGTACTCGCATTCGGCCGTCTCAGGTTCATAAACAACTCCTTTCCGATGTGCTGTGTTCCCGGATGAATATTTTTCACCGCACGGCGGGAGATGCCACTCAAACACCCCGGCTGGCGGTACGTTCCCGTTCCGGATAATGGGACCCTCAACGGTTATTGCAAATTTCGTACCCTGCTGTAATAATTTTCAGGATCCAA
>CP070682.1:2065128-2072756 GCA_020352595.1 bacterium
CAACTCCGGGAGAGGATGGAGGCCGTGATCGGGGAGCTCCATGACGAGGGGGTGCGGGGGCTTTCGGTGGACCAGGAGTTTCTGGACGCCATGGCGGACCTGCCTCCTTGCGCCGGTGTCTCCGTGGGCATGGACCGCCTGGCCATGATAGCGATGGATGTTCAGGATATCGCCGAAGTGATCTTTCCCTACGAGGGTTTAACGACATGAGAAAAGGGTACGGAGGCACGAAGACACGGGGACACGGAGAAGCCGTTTTTTTGTCCGCGCCTGAGCGTCTTCACGCCGCCGTGTCTGGAAGGTCAGCTCCATGCTGACCCTTCTGGCCTGGTCCCCGGTCCTGCTCCTTGCCGTCCTGGCCGTGTTTTTCAGGCGGACGGCCCTCCAGCTGGCCATGGCCGGTACGGCCTGGACAGCCATCATCGCCGCCCTGGTGTTCAACACGCCTGTGAAGATCGTCTTCCTGGCCGCTCTGGACGGGTTCCTGGTGACCCTCCCGCTGCTGCTGGTGGTCTACGGCGGCATCCTGCTGGCCTCGGTGCTCATCGGTTCCGGGGCCCTGACGCGCCTGGCCGACTGGTTCACAGGCGCCGTGAGGGGGGAGTGGAACCGGCTGAGCCTCCTCACCCTGGGGATGAGCAACAGCCTTGAAGGCGCGGGCATCATCGCCGAGCCTGTGGCGGCGCCCATGCTCCGGGCATCAGGCCTGGATCCCCTGCCTTCGGCGGCCCTCTCCATCATCGGCTACAGCGGCCTCATGACCCTGGGGCTGGGCGGGGTCATCATAACGGTGCTGGCTGCCGTGACCGGCTACCCTCCCGACCTCCTCGCCCGCAAGGTGGCGGTGCTCTCGGTCCCCTCCTCCGTGCTCATGGCCCTGTCCATACCGTTCTTCGCAGGCCCCTCGGGCTTCCGGCCCGGGCGCCTGGCGTACCTGGCGGTGGTGGGTCTCATCCCGGGGCTCGCCGCCTGGGCCGCCGTGGTAGTCATCGGGCACCAGGTGGGGGAACTTGCGGGTGGCGTCATCCTGACCCTCATCTTCGTCCTGCCGGGGATCCGGCGCATGAAGGTCACGGCCTCCGTGTTCCGGGACGCGCTGCCCCTTGCGGTCATGGGGATGGGCATCGTGGTGGTCAACGCCTTGCCTGTCCTGAAGGAACTGGTCCGCGAGCGGTGGGTCCTGGTCCTCTCTCTCATACCCGGCAGGACCATCACCTTCAGGCCCTTCTCCGACGCCTACCTCTACCTTTTCCTCGCGTTCATCCTCGCGCACTGGATCCACTACCGCGGTGAAAGCCTCGCCGGAGCTCTTTTCAGGGGCAGCAGGCAGGGATGGCGAACCATCCTCTCCATGGCCCTTTTCGGCAGCATGGGCCAGATCCTCTCCTTCACCGGCGCGGACGTGCTCTCGGGCCGGGCCATGGAGCAGGCCGGCAACATCCCGAGGATCGTCGCCGAGAGCCTGGTGGTGGCCGGGCCCATCTACCCGGTGCTGGTGCCTTTTCTCGGGTGGGTGGGGACCTTCCTCACCGGATACGGTGTGGCCTCCATCATGCTGTTCGCCACCCTCCAGATCGGCATCGCGGGGAAACTGGGCTACTCCCCCGAGTGGCTCGTGTGCGGGCTGGCGGTGGGCGCCAGCGTCGGGGGGATCTCCAGCCCCTTCAAGGTGGCCTTCGCCGCCTCCATGTGCGGCGCGGTGGGCCGGGAAGGGGAGATCATGAGGAAGACCATACCCATCGGAATAGCGGCGTGCCTGATACTGGGCCTGGTCATGGTATTGCTGTGATCACGGAAAACGGCAGTGCGTTCCGGAGCATGCTCCTGGAAGCGCAAATTCCGTAAAAGCCGTCTCTCGCGGAGACGCAGAGGACGCGGAGGAAAAGCTTTGGATATAACCCTTTAGATCTGATCTTCCCTGCGGCCCCTGCGGCTCTAGTGACCGTCAGGGAACGGGCGAGAAACCCGGCGATTCAGCGCCACAACGCCAAAGGCTGTCTCTCGCGAAGACGCAAAGACGCCAAGAAAGACCAAGGAAAGGGAAGGTTTAACCCTCAGTGCCTGTTTGTTCTCTTTGCGCCTTTGCGTCTTGCTTGTCCGTCGTAGCTCGCAGAGCGAAGTCGGAAGCGACCGCAGGGAGCGGGCGAGAAACCCGGCGTCCTGGCGCTGGAACGCTGAAGGGCGGCCTCACGCAAAGACGCCAAGACGCAAAGAAGAGCCAAGAGGCAGGAAAGGGTTCAAACCAGGCATTGAGGACCGTTGGCCGTGACACGTGCCTTTCAAGATCCGAGATATGAGATCTGAGACCCGCTTCCCATCCCCATGAGCGAACTAGCCATGCCCCCTGCCCTTGCGCCCCACTACCTGGCGGAGCTGATGCACCTGGCGTCCAGGCTCGAGGTTCAGGTGCGCGTCGAGAGGCTCGGTGACGCCGAGATCGAGGTCACCAGCGGGCTCGTGTGGCTGGAGGGGAGACCCATAGTGTTCCTCGATGCGCGCCTGTCGCCCCGGGAAAAGGTCCTCGTCCTGGCCAGGGAACTATCATCCTTCCCGCTGGAGGGGATCTACCTGAAGCCGGCCATAAGGAGACTGCTCAGGCCGGCGGAGGAGGAGTAGCGAGAGCCCGGCGTCCGGGAAAAGCTGCGACTCCCGTTGCACCTCTCCGGCCGCTGCCCTGGCCTGCTCCACCATGACTGTTCCCGGTACTCTTCCTGTTTCTGCCCCTATTCCTACTCCTATTACTATTCCTGTCCTCCCCCCCTTCTCTTCGCCACCCGGAACCGGGAAGAGAAGCGCGCGACGACGGTTCCGCCTGCGTCCAGCACCTGGACCTCCCCCCCGTAGGTCCTCTTCTCCTCGGGGTCGGGGACGGCCCGGGCGCGGGCAGTGACGGTGCCGCCCCTCACCGGGGCCAGGAAGCTGGTGGTCATCTCGACGGTGGCGAAGTGGGTGTTCTCGGGCAGGAGGGTCTTGATGGCCATGGCCGCCGCCGTGTCGGCGAGGGTGGTGATGGCCCCGCCGTGCAGCAGCCCCTTGCCCTGGGCAAGCTTCACCGTGAAAGGCATGCTCAGGACGGCTTCGCCGGCGGCAGCCTCATCGATCCTTATCCCCAGCGTCCTCTCAAAGGGGGCAAGGTCCACCCAGGAGGCGAGGGTGAAGGGCAGAGGGGCGTCAGGGTCCATGGGTTTTTCCCACTGGGGGTTGTGCATGGCGGCATCTCCAAAATCAGGTGATGATCCAGAATCCGGGATCCAATATCCAGGAAATAATCAGTTTTATGGAACTTTAACAATGTTTTTTCGGAAGACAGGCAGCACCCGGCCGCCCGGATTTGAAGACAAGAAGCGCCTTGAAGTAATGTGCAATCGTGGTCTTCCTCTTTTTTGACGTTGGACTTTTGACGTTGGACGTTGGACGTTGGGCGTTGGACCCTTTCCATGCCCCGCTCTCCGGACTCGGGGCTTTTCCTCTGCTATCCTTTCCCTGTCGGGTCCGGAATGAACCGGACGCCGTGTCGCCGCCGGGGCTTTGTCCCCGCCGGCGGGAAGGGGGGCATCATGGCGCTATATATCATGCTCAGCAACCTGACCTGCGATGGCCTGGAGACCATCAAGAAGAAACCGGAGCGTATCCTCGAGGTGGACAAGGAGCTCAGAGCCATGGGTCTGGAGGTCAAGGGCCAGTGGGCCGTGCTCGGTGAATACGATTTCGTCAACCTCGTCGAGGCGCCGGACAACGCCACCATCGCAAAGGCGTCCGTCGAGATCGGTTCCAGGGGATCGGTCAGCATGGTCACCATGCCGGCCATCCCGGTGGAGGAGTTCATCAGGATCCTGAAGTAGACCGGGTCCCGGGGCCGGGTCCGAGGCCCGTGAGACCATTTCAGGCGGGTTTTCTCCAGACCATCGTCACGTACTCGGTCAGATACCGGTTCCTGAGAAGCTCGAGGCCGGAGTCCGCAAGGCGCCTCCTGATCCCGGTGGCGTCCCCGAAACCGATGCCGGACAGGAGGGCCACGCCCCCGGGAAGCAGGAGCGCGGCGAACCTGGTGGCAAGACGCTCCAGGATATCCCCGTAGAGGTTGGCCAGGATCAGGTGGAAGACGGCGGTCGGCCCGACAGCGTCCAGCGTGGCGCACAGGGGCGTGATCCTTTCTCCCATGCCGTTGGCCGACGCGTTGGCGCGGCACGCCGCTGCGGCTTCGAGGTCGTTGTCCAGGGCGAGAATCCTTCCGGCTCCCAGGCGGCACGCGGCCACGGCCAGGATGCCCGTCCCCGTCCCCAGGTCGAGACATGAAGCGCCTTCAGGTACGGGAAGGTCCTCGAGCTCCTCCAGGCAGCTCCGGGTGGTTTCATGGCCTCCGGAGCCGAAGGCCCTGGCCCGCTGCAGGGTTATGGCCAGCAGGCCCGCCGGGCCCTGGACCCCCGGAGGAACAACGCAGAAGGACCTCCCGATCCTCACGGCGTCCCGGAGCGAAGGGTCCGGTCCCCCTTGACAGGACATGCCCTCAGGAGGCGGCTTCATCCCCGGCCACGACCCCCGGTGCGGCCGCCGGGGTTTTCTTTCTGGGCTCGGATTCCGCGAACCAGAGACGGTAGAGGACCGCGCCCAGGGAGAAGTCCGCCCAGGCCAGGAGAATGTATGGGGTGGTGGGGATCAGCAGGTGCCTGTAAAGAGGGGATCCGGGGACATACGTCCTGGTCAGCCCGAAGTGGACCATGATGACGGTCCCGAAGATGACGATGAGTCCGTTTACCAGGTAGCCCCAGGACGCCGTGCTCTTTCGGGAAAAGAGCCAGGTGACGTGCACGACGTCGGCCAGGGAGAGGACCATGGCCACCGAGTTGGCGAAAGCCGCCCCCCCTTGTCCCTCGAAGGCTCCCAGGGAGGGGTGATATCTCTGGTGCAGCACAGCGCCGCCGACAGCCATCAGGAACATGGCCAGGCGAAGGAGACGGCGTATCCCTGCTGTTTCCATCGGGACCTGGCCTTCAGAACCTGATCCGGTGGCCGAGGTAGAAGGTCAGGGACACGGCGATGATGTGCAGGATCCACCAGCCGGGTTTGTACCGCATGATGTGCTTCAACATCGGATGATCCCCCGAAAGCTACTTCCAGAGCAGGTGCCCCAGTGTGTAGACCGTCGAGATCCCGGCAAGGTGCACCAGCCACCAGCCTGGCCTGAGGAAGGCCGTCTTGCGGTGGATCCTTTTCGACAGGGTCGTCATCTCTCACCTCCAGGTGCGGGTCCGCATCGTCTGGCAGGGTGCTGAAAAAGTCCCTTGTGGACTTTTCCGCGTCGGGTTGCCTGGGGCGGCCCGGCGCAACCCTCTCAGAACCTTCGTGTTTTTACAGCCCGGATCCGGGTCCCGCCATGGCGCCACCCCTGCGTCGCCCAATCAGGCTGCTTTTTTACGGGTTTTTCAGCAGCCTGCCGGTGCTGCCCCAGACTATATTGTGAGGCCTGGAACCTTTTCCCGCGACGGCAGCGGATGGGTGCGGACGAAGCCCTGCACGCCAGCGCCGGGGGGCTGAAGTTCGGATGGTGCAGCCGGAAACCGCCCTAGCTCTTCTTGCTGGTCATGGCGAAGAAGCTGGTCAGGACCTGGCTGACTTTCCTGCTCTTGCAATGGGGGCAGGCTACCTTTGTTTTTTCCAGTTCAGCCACCTTGAGGATGAGGTTGAAGGTCTTGCCACAGGCTCGGCAACGGAACTCATAGTTGGGCATACGAACCCCTCCTGTCGAGAATGGACCCGGGGGCGCTGTGATAGCCACTCTGCCTGATAGATTAGCCCCAGTATCCTGGGGCCGCAAGTACCTGGAGCCCGGGTGCAAAAAATATTTGCTCCCCCTTATACGAAATGGTGGAATAGGGTGTCTGTAAGGACACAGGCCCCTGAAGGGTTTTTACGGGCCCGGGAGCGTGGAAATGGGCGGAAGGAAAAAGCAGGGACAAGGCGATCGGGCCGCAGGTGCCGAAGGCGTGGAGCATTTTCGCTCCCTCTTGCAGCATCACCCCCTGCCGGCCTTCGTCATCGAGACCGGAGCCGCCGACCCCCTCGCTTACCGCTTCCTGGCGGTCAACAGGGCCGCCGAGCTCCTCTACGGCTACACGGAGGCCGAGTTCCTGGAAATGACCCTGGCGGACCTGCGCCCTCCGGAGGAGACGACCATATCCACCCAGCAGGTGGCGGACCTCACCCGTGAGGGCCGCGCGGCCTTCAGGACGACCAGAGCCCATCGGCACAGGAAGAAGGACGGCTCCATAATCCACGTCGAGGTTTCTTCCCAAAGCATCCCCTGGAAGGAATTGCAGGCCCTTCTGGCCGTCGTCCAGGACGTCACCGCGAGGGTGAAGGCCGAACAGTCCCTCATGGAGTCCGAGGAAAAATACAGGACCCTCCTCGACAGCAGCCTTACGGGTGTCTTCCTGACACAGGAGGGCGTTTTCATCTACGTCAACGACAAGCTGGCGGAGATATCGGGCATGACGCGTGAGGAGCTCATCGGCACCGACGCCATGGCCACCGTGCATCCGGATGACAGGCCCGGGCAGAGGCGCCTGATGGAGGATCTGCTCGGCGGCAGGAAGAGCTCCATCAGGCAGTCCTTCCGGGTGCTGCACCGGAGCGGGGAGGCCAGGCAGGTGGAGATCATGGCCAGCGTTGTCTGGGTCTCCGGGCAACGCGCCGTGCTGGGGACGGCCATCGACATCACCGAGCGACAGAGGGCCGAGGAGAGCCTCAAGCTTTTCTCCGCCGCCGTGGGGGAGGCGCGCGACGGCATGCAGCTCGTGGATCTCGACGGCCGTGTCGTCTACTCCAACAAGGCCGTGGAGAGGATCTACGGGTACACCCACGAGGAACTGAGGGGCCTTGACGTCGGGAAAATGAACGCTGATCCGCGCTTTGCCCGGAGGCACATCCTTCCCGCCCTCAGGAGGGATGGACACTGGTCGGGGCAACTCACGGTGCTGCACAAGGACGGACACCCGTTCCCCGTGGAGCTGAGCACGTCCATGGTTTTCGGTCAGGACGGGCAGCCCGTTGCCATGGTGGGGATCATCAGGGACATCACGGCCCGAAGGGCCGCGGAGCAGAAACTGGAGCAGAGCGAGGAGCTGTTCCGGACCATTTTCAGGACGAGTCCCGACGCCATCGCCATCAACAGGATGCGCGACGGCGTATACGTCCGGATCAACGACGGTTTCACCGCGGTCACGGGGTACAGGGTCCGTGACGTCCTGGGGAAGAGCACCTCCCAGATCGGCATATGGTCTCATCCGGAGGAGCTGGCCCGTCTGGCGGAGAAGCTCCGAAAGGAGGGAAAGGTCAGCGGTTTCGAGGCGACCTTCCGCCTCAAGGACGGCAGGGAGCGCACGGGGCTGCTCTCGGCCCACGTGGTCTCCATAGACGGAGAGCCCCATGCCGTCTCGGTGACGAGGGACATCGAGGACATCAAGCAGGTGGAGGTCAACCTGAAAAAGGCCCTGGCGGCCCTGGAGGAAAAGAACCGGGAGCTGGAGGCCTTCGTCTACACGGCCGCCCATGACCTGCGGACGCCCCTCATCAGCGTCCTGGGCTTCATCGAACTCCTGAAGAGGGAGCTCACCGGGAGACTCGAGAAG
>CP070682.1:2072856-2081209 GCA_020352595.1 bacterium
TGACACGGCGATGAAAGCTCACTTTGATCTCCGTGTCAGGAAGCCCATCGGCTGATCTCCATGAGATCCCTTCCCGGGGGGGGGAAGGTCAGGTGAGGGCGAGGAAAGCCCTTCTTAAGTGTCCTCTGTGTCCTCTGCGGTGACAGCTCTGAATCATACCGGGGCGACACCGTTCAGGTACGCATAAGCCGGATGAACCTATTTTTTGCCGCTTCCTCCCTTGTCCCCCATCATCACGAAGGCCCCCGCAGCCAGACCGCTGAAGCTGGACCCCGCGAAAAGGGCGTAGTGAAGCGGTATGCCGGACCCCCCGCTGTTGATGAAGGCGTACAGGGCTGACCCGCCGGCGAAGAGGAGGGCTGACACCAGAATCTCGTTGGGCCTGGCGTAGAGCAGAAGCACGCCCAGCTGGACCACCAGGAAGACGAGGACGAAGGGCAGTCCCAGCCTGTCCATGATCTGGACCGCCGCGGTGCCTTTGCCGCGGGAAGACATGACAAGACCCAGGAGCACGAAGGACGCGGCCCCCAGACAGCCGCCGAGGATGCGGTTCAGGATCATGGCGGCGATTATATCAGGAGAGGACGGGGAACCGGAGGAAAAAAGGGGACAGGGGGGACCGGGAGATGAGTGCTGGATGCTACCAAGCACCAAGTACCGGGTGTTATGTGCCGGGTGCCAAAAAGCCCGGTCCCTCGTTCTAAGCGCCTGGCACTTCGTTATCGATTCCCGGACCATGGACCATGAACTCTCGATTCTGGACTCCGAACCCTGGACTTTCAGCCTCCCCTTCTTTCCTTACGCCGCCACCTTGCCTTTTGCCGCCCTGTCTGTATTACTATAGAGCATGGGGAATCTCTGAGTGTCAGGGGTTGCAGTCCATGAAGGGGGAGTAGCCATGACGGCCGTGACCAGTGTAGCCTTCCGGTGTCCGTGCTGCGGGGCGGCGTTTCATTCCACCGTCTGTCCCGCCGCCAACACGCTGGGCCCGACCACCACGGATTTCTTTGCCATGTCCGCCGGTGTCCAGTCCATCCACCACCAGGTTCACACATGCCCGGAGTGCGGATACACCTTCCAGGAAATGGAGGATGGTGAATTGCAGGAGGAGGTGCGCGGTTTCGTCCTGGATGTTATCTCCCCCAGACTCGAGGGAGGGGAGGTCTCCTCCTGCATGAAGTTTGAATTCCTGGCCCTCATCGATGAATTCCTGGGGTCCGGTTATTATTCCCTGGGCATGACCTACCTGCAGGCGGCCTGGGCCTGTTACGACATGGGGCATCACGAGTCAGAAAGACACTACAGGGCGGTGGCCGTCGAGTACCTGCGCGAGGCTCTGGAGACCGGGGATCTGGAAAGGGACATCCTCTACCTGGTCCCCTATCTCATCGCCGAGCAGTACAGGCGCATCGGGGATGCCGGGTCGGCACGGGAGTGGTACGACAGGCTCCTCGGCATGGACCAGGGGCATCCCGACAGGGATTTCTTCGAGTACATGGCCGTTCAACAGCGTGACGATCCCAAGGAGTTCATGGGCGAAGTGATCCACGAAGGGCCCACCATCAGGTAAGACCGGCAGACCGGCTCTCCGGGTATGGGGGCCACCGGGGGAAAAGCCTTCCGTCAGGACCCTGGCCGCTGACCATGCCCCCCATGACCCTGACGGGGCGTCGTACCACAGAATCGCCTGCATCACGCGAGGAGGTATGGGTGGACCTTTACGATCTCATGCGAGCCAGGGAGAGCATCCGCAGTTACGATCCGGACAGGCCGGTTTCCCCGGAGGTGCTCCAGAGGATCCTCGAAGCGGGCCGTCTCGCCCCGTCCGCGGCCAACCGCCAGCCGTGGAGGTTCCTGGTGGTTTCCTCCGGAGTGATGCTGGAAAGGGTGCGCCCCTGCTACCCTAGGCCCTGGTTCGAGGCCGCGCCCCATGTCCTGGTGGTGGTGGGCCGTGAGGAAGAAGCCTGGGTGCGCGCCAAGGATGGATACAACTCCCTCGAGACCGACCTGACCATCGCCATGGACCACATGATCCTCGCGGCGGAGTACGAGGGCGTGGGCACCTGCTGGATCGCCGCCTTCGACCCGGACATCCTGCGCGAAGCCCTGTCCCTCAGAAAAGGGGAGAAGGTCTTCGCCATCACCCCTCTGGGCTACCTGCCCCCCGGCGCCTCCAAGAAGGGAAACAAGAGGCGAAAGGCCATGGAAGAGGTCGTGAGGTACCTCTGAGACATCCATTACCTCAGCCTGCGCTGCCAGTCCCTCTTCAGTGCCCGCACCGACCCGGAACGGGGAGGCCTTCTTGAACGTCAGGATCACTCCTGTACGCCTCGGCTTTGACCAGTGCTACATCCTTCAGGGGGAGGGTGTGGTCCTGGTGGATGCCGGCGCGCCGGGCAAGGGAGCGGTGTTCCGACGGGAACTGGAAAGATCCGGGCTGCACCCCGGCGATGTGAGGCTGGTGGTGATCACCCACGGACACTGGGATCATATCGGCAGCGCCGGTGAGATAGCCGCCATGACCGGAGCTCCCCTCGCCATGCACGAACTGGAGGGGCCTTGGCTTGAGGGATCCAGGACCCCATTGTCCGCCGGGGTGACATTCTGGGGCAGGGTCATGCAGGGCCTGGTGGCCGGGATCATGCCCCTTATAAGAGTACCGCCCGCCAAAGTGGACCTGAGGATAACCGGCGCCGGCCTGCGTCTGGATGACTATGGGGTCAGGGGGCGGGTGATCCACACGCCGGGGCACTCAGCGGGCTCGGTGAGCGTTCTGCTCGACTCGGGCGAGGCCTTCGTCGGCGACCTGGCCATGAACAGGTTCCCGCTGCGCCTCACACCCGGCCTGCCCATTTTTGCCGAGGACGAGGGCCTGGTCAGGGAGAGCTGGGACCTCCTGCTCCGGGAAGGGGCGAGGGTGGTCTACCCTGCCCACGGGAAACCGTTTCCCGCCCGGATCATGAGGAAGGCGCTGGAGACCGGACGCTGACGGCAGAGCGATGCTCCCGGCATGGGGTGCGCATCCTTTCCTTACCGCGCATCGTGTGGTACAAGGGAGAGGAGTCGGGTGAGTCCGGGACCATGCGGGCTTTGGCCCGACGCACCCTGTGTGGCCACGCAGCGGTTCAACTCCCCTTCCAGGCAGCCGTTCCAAGGCCCTTCCGGTTCCCTGGCGCATATCGCACCTGATCCCTGTTGAGGCCCGGAAACCTGTCAGGCAACCTGATCCTCGAAGAAAGGGCGGATGCAATGGCACGATCTCCTTACAAACACGCGAAGCGCCAGAAGGAGCTGGCCAAGAAAAAGAAAAAGGAAGAGAAGAGACAGCGGAAGATGGAGAGAAAGAACACTCCTGATCAGGTTCCGACGCTGGATTCCACCCGGGAGCCCGATGAGGAGCCGCAGGAGACCTGATCCCTCTCCGGTCCACACCGGGCCCGCCGCTCCTGGGCCCCGGCGTGTCATTCCGCCTTTCCCCGCGTCGCCCGAGCCATGGCCGGTCGTGTGCGGTGTCCCCTTCCCTGTAAAGGGCTCTGGTTAAGGGACAACCCGGCGGAGCCCGGCCATGCCCGGCCCGCGGTACAGGCTTGAAAATCGACACCGGTTGTGTGAAGAATACGGTCGAGCCTGCGGGCTCCGCTATCAGATGCACTGGGGAAAAAGCCTGGGGGGGCATCTTTTCCACGGATGTTCCTTCCGCCTTGCAGCGGGAAGGACGCGAAAGGGGCAGAGGGTGTCATTAGGGGTCCCCTCGGGATGTCTGGTGCGGACCGGATGGCCGGTCGCGTTCCTCTGTTTCCTCTCCCTTCTTGCCCTCGCGATCCCGGCCGGGGCCATGAGCGTCAAGGCCGGTGATACGGCGCCCCAATTCACGGCCCGCACGATGCAGGGACAGGAGATCAGGCTTTCCGACTACCGGGGCCGCGACGTCTTCCTGGTTTTCTGGTCCTCCTGGTGTTCGAGGTGCAAGGAGGAGATGGTGTTCCTCCGGCAGCTTCGCGACCGTTATCCTTCGGTTGTGTTCCTGGCCGTCAACGCCGAAGCCGAGGAGCCCGACGAAAGGACCCTCCAGCACATGGAGGATGCCATACAGGAGTGGGGGATCCCCTTCACCATCCTCATCGATTACGGCCTGCGGATATGGGACCTTTACGGTGTCAATGCCCTGCCAAGCAGCGTCATCATCGGCAAGGACGGTTCCCTGATCTTCGTCGAGCCCAATTTCTATTTCGAATCCCCCCTTCATCTGGAGGAGGCACTGGAGGCCATGGAGTCGGCCGCGTCCAAGGCGGGCGCCCCGTCCGGGGAGGCCTCTCCATAGGCAGGCCTCTGCAGGCCTCATCCCTCACAGTGCCGTGGTGGACTGCGCAGGAAAACCGCGGTCAGCGCCGCTCGCCGTCCGGTGAGTGCGTGGAACTCATCCGCGTCCTGCCGTCAGGGAAGTCAACAGCTGCGCCCCTTCTCCCTCGACAGCTCAAGAACAGGATCTGTCCCCAAAGGGCTCATTTTTTTGCTATTGGTAAAGTATGAAGATCGTTCTGGCCACCCGTGATGCCGACCAGCTCCGCATCATGAGGAACGTCATGAAGAGAACCGGTGTGGAGCTCGTCCTCCTCGAGGAGCTCGATGGCGAGCCTCCCGAGATCCCGCGGGACGGGACCACCTTTGCCCAGAA
The DNA here is from genome assembly GCA_020352595.1 of bacterium. GTDB lineage: Bacteria > BMS3Abin14 > BMS3Abin14 > BMS3Abin14 > BMS3Abin14. Next base: position 2,077,532 of record CP070682.1, read on the forward strand.
CGCCATGCTCAAGGCCTCGGCCCTGGCTCGCTGGGCCAACCTCCCCGTCCTGGCTGAGGACTCCGGCCTCGAGGTGAGAGCCCTGGGTGGAGCTCCCGGAGTGGACTCCCCCGTCTTCGCGGGTGAGGACGGGGAAGCCAACGCGGATGTTCTGCTGGAGAGGATGTCAGCCGTCCCGGGCAACGAGCGCCACGCCCAGTACACCTGCGCAGTCTGCCTCTCGGCTCCCGACGGAAGACACTGGGAGGCGGAGGGGCACGCCGAAGGCATGATCACGACGCAGAAGAAGGGATACGGAGGCAGCGGTTATGATCCGGTCTTCTTCTTCCCGGCGGCCGGGATGACCTTCGCCGAGATGCCTCCCATGATCAGGAGCACGGTCAGCCACCTGCTCCGGGCCCTCGAGGAACTGGAGAGAAGACTGCCCGCCATCGTGAGGGATCTCGAGAAGACGGGCTTCTAGGCGGCGTCGTCCCCCGGGACGGGCCGCACCCCACTGCACCGGGTGTCGGGGCTCTCTCCTTGACAGGGCGTGGTTCCTGGGAAAGACTTGCACTTGGAACTTTGCGGCCACCGGCGAGACGTGAGGGAGACGTTATGAGAGACCGCGGCAGTGAGGGAAGGAACTCGGCCACCATCGTCCTCGGCGGGGAAGCCGGCCAGGGGATCCAGACCATCGAGTTCATCCTGGCCCGGGTCCTGAAGCGTTCGGGATACCACATCTTCTCCACCAAGGAGTACATGTCCCGGATCCGGGGCGGCACCAACACCATCACCATAAGGGTGTCGGACCGCCCGGTGGCGGCCCTGGCACACCGCGTCGATCTCCTCGTGCCGCTTCACCGGTCGGTGCTCGAGCACGTGGGGGACCGGATGCGCGAGGACACCCTCATCCTGGGCGACGCCGGCGTCCTGGATGCCGGGCCGCGAACGGTCCATGCTCCCCTCTCGGAAATCGCCCGCGAGGCCGGGGGAAAGATCTACGAGAACACGGCGGCGGTGGGGATCCTCGCGGGCGCGCTGGACGCCGACAGGCAGGTGCTCGCCGACTATGTGCGCGAGTATTTCGCCCGGAAGAAGCCGGAGGTCATCGAGCACAACGAGGCGGCCGCCCTCGCCGGCCACGCCTGGGGCCTGGCCCTGAGGGGCGAGGGCAAGGTGCCCTTCTCCATCCCCAGGAACCCGGAGGTCAGGGGAAACCTCCTCATAAGCGGCGCCGAGGCCGTGGGCCTGGGCGCCATCGCCGGAGGATGCAACTTCGTTTCTTCCTATCCCATGTCGCCGTCCACGGCCGTTCTGACCTTCCTGGCCGCCCACGACGAGTCCTTCGGCATCGTTGCGGAACAGGCCGAGGACGAGATCGCCGCGGTCAACATGGCTGTGGGTGCCTGGTATTCGGGGGCACGGGCCATGGCCACGACCTCCGGCGGAGGTTTTGCCCTCATGGAGGAGGGGATCAGCCTGGCAGGTATGCTGGAGACGCCCCTGGTGATCCACCTCGCCCAGCGTCCGGGACCTGCCACGGGGCTGCCCACGAGGACCGAGCAGGGCGACCTGGAACTGGCCCTGTACGCGGGTCACGGGGAGTTCCCCAGGGTGGTGTACGCTCCGGGCAGCACCCGGGAGTGCTTCCTTCTCACGGCCAGGGCCTTCGACGTGGCCGACCGATGCCAGGTCCCTGTCTTCATCCTCACCGACCAGTACACCATGGACACCTATTACGACATCCCGGGCCTCGACCTCGAAGCGGTCCCCTTCAGAAAGCACATCGTCAAGAGCCCGGCCGACTACCTACGCTACCGCATCACGGAAAACGGCATCTCACCGAGGGCCGTTCCGGGGTTCGGCGACGGGCTGGTCACCGCCGACAGCGACGAGCACGACGAGGCAGGTCACATCACCGAAGACATGGGCGTTCGCGTCGCCATGGTGGACAAGCGTCTCAGGAAGGCCGCCTCCCTGGATGCCGAGGCCTTGGGGCCGGTCTTCGCGGGCCCGGAGGATTACAGCATCCTCCTCGCGGGATGGGGCTCGACGCACCATGTCATCAGCGAAGCCCTGGAGCTCAGCGGGAGGACGGACACGGCCTGCCTTCATTTCCCGCAGGTCTACCCCTTTCCGTCGCGGGCCCGCAGATACCTGGAGCAGGCGCAAAAGGTGGTGGTGGTGGAGAACAACGCCACTGGGCAGTTCGCCAGGCTGCTGAACCTCCACGGGGGGCGTGAGGCCGACGAACTGATCCTGCGTTACGATGGACTGGCCTTCACCGTCGAGGAGCTGACGGAAGCCATAGGCGCTCTGGAAGGGGAGGACTGACATGGGCCGGAACCGGTTCGACATGGGCGGCATCGACATCGCGTGGTGTCCGGGCTGCGGCAACTTCAACATCCTGGAGACGGTGAAGGAAACGCTGCACGCCATGGGCCTGGCCCCCGAGGAGGTGGTCCTCGTCTCGGGTATAGGGCAGGCCGCCAAGACGCCCCATTATCTGAAGACCCACTTCTTCAACGGGCTCCACGGGAGAGCCCTGCCGGTGGCCACGGCCATCAAGGCGTCCAACCCCGCCCTCACGGTCATCGCCGAGAGCGGCGACGGGGACATGTACGGCGAGGGGGGCAACCACTTCATCCACGCCATCCGGAGGAACCCGGACATCACCAACATAATCCACAACAACATGGTCTACGGACTGACCAAGGGCCAGGCCTCTCCCACCAGCAGGCCCGGGTTCGTCACGCCGGTCCAGGTCCACGGCGTCTTCGAGGAGCCCTTCAATCCCCTTGCCGTGGCCCTGGCCATGAACGGCACCTTCGTCGCCAGGGCCTACTCCGAGGACAGGGAGCAGACGGCGTCAGTCATCCGAAGGGCCATCGAGCACCGGGGTTACGCCCTGGTGGACGTCCTGCAGCCGTGCGTGTCCTTCAACAGGGTCAACACGAGGAAGTGGTACAGGGAGAACAGTTACTACCTTGACGGATCCCACGACACCGGGGACCGGGTGGAGGCGTTCCGCGTCGCCACAGCCCCGGGTCCCTTTCCCCTGGGGGTCCTCTACGAGAGCGGGGGCCGGAAGACCTTCGAGGAGAACCTGCCCGCCTACGCGGGGGACGCGAGGCCCCTTTACCAGCGGGAGCCTGACAGGCAGCGGCTCGCGGCCCTCATCGCCACCAGGACCTGACGCAGCCCTCCCGGGGCGCGCCCGGTGGATCCAGGTCGGGTCCGGTCAGTGTCCCCTGAGGCTGAATATCAGCCTGGTCCCTCCATCCCTTTCCGTGACCACGATGCCCATCCCGTCCAGCGACCAGAAGTGATCGTCATCGCCGATGGTGCCGATCCAGCGGTACCGCTGCTCCATCTCCCTGCGCCCCTTTTCGTCGTAGGAGTAGGTCTCGTCCAGCAAGCGTTCCAGTTCGGACACGCTGCCCGCAGGGAGGTGGACCTCGATGCGGTCCACCACTGAGCCGGACCCGCGGTACTCGATCCTCTCCACCGCCAGCCCTTCCGGCGCCTCGAGGGCGAAGGGCGAGGACCACGTTTCCTTCTCCGTGCGCCTCAAGGGGACACCGCGGTCGGCGTAGGCTGTTTCCAGGTCCTGGACGCTGCCGCCGAGCAGGACGCCGAGCACCTTCCTGGGCAGGGGAGCCTCGCCCTTCGTGGGTGTGCACGACGAGAGGGCCA
>CP070682.1:2081309-2092903 GCA_020352595.1 bacterium
TGAACGAACTGGACCTGCAGAACTGAAACTGCAGCGTGTAGAGTTTACGCCATCCACAAGGGGGCGGGGGCCGTGAGGGATCGGCCCCTGCACCCTTTATATGATGATTCATTCCCCGTCACACGGAGGTTCGCATCCTGCCATGGAGACACATTGCCTCCAAAGGACACTCCATGCAGCGGGGGGTTTGTTTCCGGCACCTCCCCTTCCCGTGGGCCACGATGAGGGCGTGGTACTCGTTGTAGAGCCCGGTGTCCGGCGGGAGGTTCTCCATGAAAAGATCCTGCACCTCGCGGTAGCCCTGCCGGCCGTCCGCCAGCCCCAGGCGGGGGAGCAGCCGGACCGTGTAGGCGTCCACCACGAAGACGGGCCTGTTCAGGGCGTAGAGGAGGATGGAGTCGGCGGTCTCGGGGCCGATACCGTGCAGGGCCAGGAACTCCTGGCGCAGGACCGGCGTTGGGACGCGGTCCATCAGGGCCAGGTCCCCGCCGTAGCGGTCGAGGAGGAAACGGCAGAGGTTCCGGAGTCTCAGGGCCTTCTGCCGGAAGTAGCCCGTGGGGCGCACGATCTCCTGAAGCCTTTCCAGCGGCAGTGACAAGAGTCCCGCCGGCGTCATGTCGCAGGCAGCCTTGAGGGCCGGCATGGCCTTCTCCACGCCGGACCAGGTCGTGTTCTGTGTCAGGACGGCGCCCAGCATCACCTCGAAGGGACCCTCGGCCGGCCACCACCGTTGGGAGCCGTAGGACCCGTAGAGGGTTTCGTATAGCTGGTGGAGGGTTTGAGTGAGGGGCATATGTGACAAAATTGATCGCAGATCTGAGATCAGCCCTTTACCACTATCGTGTCCGCGATCTTGTCGTGCCAGGCCTGTTTCCTCCGGTCCCAGATGGCCCACAGGAAGCCCAGCCAGGTCAGGAAGAAGCAGGAGACGAAGTAGCCCAGGGCGCGCAGGAACGCCCTGCCGTAGGTCACGGGCGAGCCGTCGGACCTCAGGACCTTGACCTTCAGGAGCTTTTTACCCAGGGTCTGGCCGCCCTCCCCGATGAGGATGGTGAAGTACAGGAAGAAAAGGACCAGAGAGATGCCCAGGGCCGTCTCCATCTCGACGGCCGTTTTCTTTGCGCCGCTCCCGAGACGGTAGGCGAGGAGCACCAGGTCCGAGGCCAGGCTCAGCAGGATCCAGTCGAAGAGAAGGGCTGCGAACCTCCGGAAGAACCCTGCCGGGAGTACCACGGGAGGCGGTCCAGGGGCTGCGGCCGGGGGCCGGACCGCGGAACTGGCGGACCTGTCCAGAGGCCTCTGGCAGGCGGGACAGTAGGGTGTGCCGTAGTCTGGGGCGCCGCAGTGAGGGCAGAAAGGGCTCATACGCTCCTCCGGTTACCGGTCATGCCCATACCGGAGCTTACCATGAATGGGAGGTGGGAGGAGGGGGAGAAGGGGGAGAATGCTCTTTTGCACCAACAGGCCCCCTCCCACCCTTGCTCCCCTTGCAGATAACGGACGCCGTCCGTTATCCCATGTCCCCCCACAGATACTGCACCAGGGCGGCGCCGGCCGTCACCGCCGTTTCGGTCCTTAAAATGCGCGGTCCCAGCCCCGCCAGGAGGCACCCCTTCTCCCTGAGTATCTCGGCCTCCTCCGGGGCGAAGCCCCCCACGGGACCGATGATCATGAGACAGGACGCCGGCCTCTGGACCCTGCCCGCGGCCTCCGACAGGGGCGCGGCCCGGTCGGATTCCCAGAAGGCCAGCGCGAGGTCGTACCCTGCGGTTGACAGGTCATGGAGGGCCACGGGCTCGGACAGCGTGGGAAAGCGGGCCCGCCCGCACTGCTTGCAGGCCGAGACGACGACCCGCCTGAGCCTTTCCAGGCGTTTCCATGGACGGCTGGCCTTGACCTCCGTGCGCCTGCTCAGCAGCGGGATGAATGCTGAGGCCCCCAGTTCGGTTCCCTTCTGCAGGGCCCAGTCGAAGCGCTCGCCGGCCACGATGCCCATGGCAATGGTCAGGGAAAAGGCGGGTTCGGCCTCCCGGGTGCGGGACGTGATCTGCAGGACGCCCTGAGCCTTTTCCATGGAACTGAAGGTGCCCTCGCACAGGGTCCCTTCCCCATCCACGACCAGGGCCCTGTCCCCGGGGCCCAGCCTCAGGGTCAGGCGGGCGTGGCGCAGCTCGTCACCGGTGAGGGTGGCGGCGTCGCCGTCGAAATGCTCCGGCGGGATATAGAAGATGGGAAGGGACATGAAGGCAGCGTCTAGACTCTAGACTCTAGACTCCTTTCCTCCTCTCGGTCACGGTTTCCCCTCCGATGCCCCAGCTGTCGGTGTCCACTTCCTCGATGACCACGATGGTGGTGGCCGGGTTCTTGCCCAGGACATCCACGAGGAGGTCGGTGGCGCCGCGGATCAGGGCGGCCTTCTGCTGGGCAGTGGCGCCCTCGCGGGTGATCTTGATGTTGACGTAAGGCATGGCGGCTCCTTTCAGGATAATATCTCGGATCTCATATCTCAAATGTCAAAAGCCGGAAAGACGGTTTCTCGCTGCGAGACAGGATATCTCAAATCTGCTCTTCTGAGACCTGAGACCTGAGATCCCTCTGGCCGTCAGGCCCTCTTCAGGAGGGCGGCCTCCCAAACGTCCTGCCGCATGGTCCGGACCGTTTCCAGGCCGCATTGGGTCATGGCGTCGAGGACCTCCCGGTGCTCTCCGACCATGATCCCGGAAACGATGACGCTGCCCCCGGGTGCCAGGCGCCGGGAAATGGGACCGCACAGACGCTTGAGCAGGGAGGCCGAGAGGTTGGCCGTGATGAGGTCGAATGTTCCGCTGACGGCGTCCACGCTGCCCTCCAGGACGCTGATCCTGTCGGCCATGCCGTTGTCACGAGCGTTCCGGCGGGCAACCTGGACAGCCACGGGATCTATGTCGGTGGCCCAGATCTCCTCCGCACCCAGATGAGCCCCGGCTATGGCCAGGATCCCCGAACCCGTGCCGAGGTCCAGCATCCTCCGTGGCGGATCCGTAGCCGTTATCTCGTCCAGGAGCAGGAGGCACATCATGGTGGAGGAGTGGCTGCCGGTGCCGAAGGCCATTCCCGGATCGAGAACGACGTCGTCGGGCCCCACAGGAGCACACCAGGTCGGGCGTATGACCATCCTTTCAGAGACGCGTATGGCACGGTGCTGGGACCGGAAGACCGACATCCAGTCCTCCTCGGGAACGTCCGTCGACTCCAGGGCCAGGGCGCCCTTGAGGGAGTGCATCACGGCGAGGTCATCCAGGAACCGCTGGATCCCTGGGATATGGTCCTGCTGGCCCTCGGGGCTCAGGAAGATCTCAATGACTGACTCGTCTGCCTCCTCCCTGCAGCACACACCTCTGCCCGTGAGGGTGGTGAGGTAGTCGCAAACCGCCTCCTCCAGACGAGCCGGGATGCGCAAGGTGAGCCTTTTCCAGAAACCCCTGGACATGGACCCATGATAACACAAGGAAGGTGTCAGGAATGCCTGCAGAGAAGGAGTCCATGGGGGCGCATCGGCTCCCTGTACCCCCTCCGGACCGGTGTGCGCTTGACACTTTCGGGAGTGAGCCGTAATCTACTTTATTCTGCATCCCGGGAGTTTCGAACCGCTCACCCTGCCCGGTGTCAAGGAGAAGCCGCTTGAGAATACGGAGAATACCGACAGGACGACAGAAGAGAAAGAGACGGGTCAGGACCAGCTTCCTTTTCCTCGCCTCCCTGGCCGCGGCGGGGACGATCTTCGCAGCGGGGGCCTACTTCCTCTTCAGCCTGAACCTGCCCAAGCTCAAGAACATCGGGGACTACCGCCCCGCCCTTCCCACCATCATGTACGACCGCGAAGGGAACGAGGTGTCGCGCTTTTTCACCGAGAACCGGGAACTTGTGTCCATCGACCAGGTACCCAGCCAGGTGGTCAACGCCGTGCTGTCCATAGAGGATTCGAACTACTACGAGCACAAGGGGCTGGACTATCTGGGTATCTTCAGGGCCTTTCTCAAGAACCTCAGGGCGGGCAAGGTGGTCCAGGGCGGCAGCACCATCACTCAGCAGGTGGCCAAATCCCTCCTCCTGTCCAACGAGCGTACGTACTCGAGAAAGTTCAAGGAGGCCATCCTGGCGCGCAGGATGAGCCGGAGGTTCACCAAGGACGAGGTTCTGGGGATCTATCTCAATCAGAGTTACTTCGGCAACGGCAGCTACGGTATCGAGGCGGCGGCCAAGAGCTACTTTCAAAAGCACGTCTGGGAACTGACACTCCCTGAAACGGCCCTCCTGGCAGCCCTTCCCAAAGCCCCCAGCACCTACGACCCGACCCGCAACCCCGACAAGGCCCTCGCCAGGCGGAACCTCGTCCTGGAAAGGATGTCGGAGGAGGGTTACATCACCGACCAGGAGAGGACCGAGGCTTCCTCCACTCCCCTGGGGCTCAACCCGCGGTTGCCCGATCCCCTGGACCCCGTCTCCTACTTCGCGGAGGAGGTCAGACGCCACCTCTATGAGAAATACGGCGAGGAGGCCCTCTACAGGGGGGGGATGAAGGTCTACACCACCATGGACAGCCGGCTCCAGAGGCTGGCCCAGGACGCGGTGAGACAGGGTCTTAAGGATCTGGACAAGAGACAGGGATACAGGGGGGCGCTCCAGTCCGTGTCCACCGGCGACTTCCCCCTGGCCCTGGAGACCCTCCGGAACGAAAACGGCCTGAAGGATTATATGCCGGGAGTCACCGACATTCTGCCGTGGAAAAAGGGAGACATCGTCAAGGCCCTGGTCCTGCGGGTGGACAAGGAGGGGGCCGACCTCGACTTCGGTGGGCCCACGGGGTACCTGCCCCTGAGTGAGATGAAGTGGGCGAGGCCCCCCAATCCCAAGATCGATTACGGCGAGTACGTGGTCAAACGGGCGGACGAGGCGTTAAGAGGCGGTTCCATCATCCTCGTGCGCGATCTCGGCACCACCGACGCCCAGAAGAAGCGGCTCTACGCCCTCGAGCAGGACCCGCTGGCCGAGGCGGCCCTGGTGTGCATGGACGCGCCCACGGGTCAGGTGCTGGCCATGATCGGCGGATACGATTTCAAGAGAAGCGAGTTCAACAGGGCCACCCAGGCGTGGCGCCAGCCCGGATCCGCCTTCAAGCCCATCGTCTACAGTGCGGCCATGGACAACGGTTTCACGCCCTCCTCCATCCTGGTGGACTCCCCCATCATCTACGACGACCCCTCCCAGGAACTGAAATGGAAGCCCTCCAACTACAGCGAGAAGTTCTACGGGCCGACGACCCTGAGGACCGGTATCGTTCAGTCCAGGAACGTCATCACCATCAAGCTGGTCCAGAAGCTGGGCATCCAGGCAGTGATCCAGTACGCCCGGCGGTTCGGTTTCGGGGGCACCCTCCCCGAGGACCTGTCCATCTCCCTGGGCAGCATGGGTATCACCCCCATAGGCCTGACCAGCGCCTACACCGTCTTCGCCAACCTCGGACTGAGAGCCTCCCCCTGGTTCATCCTCAAGGTAGAGGACCGCGACGGCAACGTTCTGGAGCAGGGCGGGGCAGAACTGGTCCGCTCCCTGTCCGAGGACACGGCCTTCATCATGCAGAACCTCCTCAGGGGAGTCGTCCAGTCCGGCACGGGCTGGCGGGCCCGGTCCATAGGAAGGCCCACGGGGGGCAAGACGGGGACCACCAACGACATGATCGACGCATGGTACATGGGGTTCACGCCCAAAATGGTCACGGGGACCTGGGTCGGTTTCGACGAGGAGGCCTCGCTGGGACAGAATGAGACCGGCTCGAGGGCGGCCGCCCCCATCTGGGTCAGCTTCATGGAGAAGGCCCTGGAAGGCCGTCCCGTACTCCCCTTCCCGCCTCCTCCCCCGGGCATCGAGATGGTGAAGGTGGAACCCGATTCGGGACTCCTCGCCGGGCCCGGCGCGGACCGTTTCCACTACGAGGCTTTCAAGATCGGCACCGGGCCGAGGGAATACGCCCGGCAGCCGGGCAGGTCGGGAGGGCAGTACGGAGGCAGGACCTACACCCCCGGTTACGCTCCCCAGACAGAAGTGCCGGGCCTTCTCCCCAGGGATTTCTGACGACAGGGCTGAAGTGGAAGGCATGAAAAGACGATCCAGGTACGGTATACCCCGTGCCCGAACAGCAGCCTGGGCCCTCCTCGCCTCGGTCCTGCTGGCGCTGCCCGCAGCCGGCATTTCCGCCGACCTCCCCCAGATGATCCGCTTCTCGGGTCCGGGCATCGCTGGCTCCCTGCGGCTGGCCGGCGACATGGTGGACCTCGCTTCCCTTATGGAGGCGTTCGGCCTGCGATCGAGCATGGACCTCATGGGCGACAGGATGGACATCGTGGGTGAGGGCGGGTCCTGCAGGCTGCTCATGGATTCTCCCCTGATCCTCTCGAGGGGCCTTTTCACCGTCCTCTCAGGTCCGGTCCGGTCCATGGGAGGAAATCTTGCGCTGCCCCTCGATTTCCTGACAAAGGGCCTTCCCACGCTTACCGGGCGCGATGCCAGGTTCGACCCCGGCGCCTCCTCCCTCGCCCTCGGGGAGAAGGGGAGCGCGTCCTTCAAGGGGTCTGATCCGGACGACCTCGTCAGGTACGCCTCCTTCATACGCAGGGACCAGTATGTCCCGGAGGAGAAGCTCAGGGAGGAGCCGAAGGGGCTCTCCGTCGTCGTCCTGGACCCGGGTCACGGGGGAAGGAGCATCGGCGCCCAGGGAAGTACGGGAACCCTTGAAAAGGACCTCGTCCTCTCGGTGTCCGAGAAACTCAAGAGGGAACTGGAGGAGGGATTGGGCGTCAAGGTGGTCCTGACGCGGACCGCCGACTACTACGTCGGCCTGAAAGAGAGGACCGCCATCGCCAACAACAACAGGGCGGACCTTTTCATCAGCATCCACGCCAACGCCACCTTCAGGAGGGAGATCGAGGGCTTCGAGACCTATTACCTCAATTTCAGGTCCTCGGACAAGGAGGCCGGCAGGTATGCCGAGATGGAGAACAGGGCCCTCGGCGTCAAGGGGGGAGCGGACGAGGAGGCCCTCCTCGAGGCCATCCTCTGGGACATGGCCCAGACCTCCTTTCTGGCCCAGAGCTCGGAACTGGCCTCCATGGTCCAGGACCGCCTGGTCAAGAACGTGAGGGGAAGCGATCGAGGGGTCAGACAGGCTCCCCTGGCGGTCCTCATGGGGGCGCGGATGCCGGCGGCGCTGGTGGAGATCGGTTTCATCTCCAATCCGGAACAGGAGGTCCGTCTCAACAGGGAGTCCTACCAGGCCCAGATCGCCAGGTCCCTCTACGAGGCCATCGAGGACTACCACAGGGGACTCCTGCGCGGGGAGATAAAGAGGGGGACGGATTGAGAAAGGGTGTTATAACGGCGGTCATCCTGGTGGTGGCCGCACTGGCACTCCTGGCTCTGGGGCGCCAATGGTTCGGGGGAAAAGCCCCCGGGCCCCCTTCCCCTGAAAGGCCGGCGGATCATGCCGCGGCCGGGCCGCAGACCAGGCAGGTGGACCTTTATTTTGCCGACGTATCCGGGCAGCGCCTGAGCCTGGAGCGCAGGGAGGTCTCCGGAGAGAGCCGGGAGGATCTCCTCCTGCACGTGGTGGAGGAACTGATAAAGGGACCCCTGGAGCCCGGGAGGGTCAGGACGCTGCCCGAGACGGTCCAGGTCAGGGCCCTTTTCCACCGCGACGGAACCGTGTGGGTGGACCTGGGAAGCGCGGTCAGGGATGAACACCCGGGGGGCTCCTGGACGGAGGTCCTGGCCGTCTACTCGGTGGTCAACACCCTGGTGGAGAACTTCGGGGACATCCAGCAGGTCCAGATCCTCATCGACGGCAGCCGCAGCGAAACACTGGCGGGCCACGTGGACATCAGCGGCCCGCTGAGGAGCAGGATCCAGCTGCTGGCGGGGGACTGGGAATAGCGGCCCGGTGGGCCGCAGTGCCGTGTACCTGGTGCCAGGTGCCCGGAAATCATAGAACAGATCTTTACGGTTTTACTCATTACTTATCCCTATCGATAAGGACGATGTTTTGATTAAACTCGGCATCTTCGACAGCGGCATCGGGGGGCTCACCGTCTACCGGGAGATCAGGAAAGCCCTCCCTGGGGCTGACATCCACTATTTCGGGGACACTGCCCGGGTGCCTTACGGTACGAAATCGGCCCAGACCGTCACCCACTTCAGCATGCAGATCGCCCTCTACCTGGACGGGCGGGGCGTGGACACGGTGATCGTGGCCTGCAACACGGCGTCGGCCTACGCCCTGGACGCCCTGCGCAACGCCCTCCGCATCCCGGTCTTCGGGGTCATCGCGCCGGGAGCCGAGGCCGCGGTCAAGGCCACGAGGAACGGGCTCATCGGAGTCATCGGCACGCGCGGGACCATATCCAGCGGCGCCTACCAGAGGGCCATCTGCGAACTGGATCCAGCGGCCAGGGTGGTGGCCAGCCCCTGCCCCCTCTTCGTCCCCCTCGTGGAGGAGGGGTGGCTGGTGGAACCCATCACCCAGGAGGTGGCCATCAAGTACCTCACGCCCCACATGGAGGCCGGAGTGGACACCCTCGTCCTGGGTTGCACCCACTATCCCATGCTCAAGGAGGTCATCTCCATGGTCATGGGAGGCGAGGTGGTCCTCATAGACTCGGCCCAGGAGACGGCCAGCAAGGTCAAGGGGCATCTGGAAAAGAAGGGTTTCATTGACGAGATGAGGGCCGGCCTCGAACTGTTCGAGGTCACCGATTCCCCCGAGCGTTTCGCCGAGGTGGGGCGCCTCTTCCTGGACCGGGATCTGACCAACATCGTCCACGTCACCATCGGGGAGAAGGAGGACTGAGGGCTGATCTCAGATCTCATCCTTCGACAAGCTCCTCTCGACAGGCTCGAGACCGGCAGGACAGGAATCTCAGATCTCAGACAGGCAGGAGTGACCGGTTTCGTGTATTGTGAAGAGGTATTCAAGCCCGGTCTTTTGAGATCTGAAACCCGGGATCTGAGATCGCCTCTCTCAACCAAGGAGTCGTCGTGACTGAAAAGAAGAACAAGGACCTGACCTTCAAGCTGGGGGACCTCATCAGGCCCGACGGGCGCAAGCCGGACCAGATCCGGGACATCAGGGTCGTCAGGCCATACCAGAAGTACGCCGAGGGCAGCGTCCTCCTGGAAATGGGGGACACCAGGGTGGTGTGCAGCGTATCGGTGGAGGAACGTGTGCCGCCCTGGCTGAAGGGGACGGGCCAGGGCTGGATCACCGCCGAGTACGGCATGCTGCCGCGGTCCACCCAGAGCCGCATCAACAGAGAGACGGTGGTCAGGACCACCGGGAGGACCTACGAGATCCAGCGCCTCATCGGCAGGGCCATGCGGGCCGTGGTGGACACCACCGCGCTGGGAGAGCGCACGTACTACGTCGACTGCGACGTCATCCAGGCCGACGGCGGGACGAGGACCGCGGCCATCAACGGGTCCTTCATCGCCATGGTGGACGCCCTGAGGAACATGAAGGAGCAAAAGAGGCTGCGCAAGATCCCGGTGGAGGACTACCTCGCGGCGGTGAGCATCGGCATCGTGGACAGGCAGACCCTCATGGACCTGTGCTACCTGGAGGACTCCCAGGCCGACGTGGACATGACTCTCGTCATGACCGGCAACGGGCGGCTGGTGGAGGTCCAGGCCGGCGGCGAGGGGACGACCTTCTCCCAGGACGACCTGAACCTCCTCATCTCCCAGGGGGCGAAGGGGATCAAGAAGATCGTCAAGTGGCAGAAGGAACTGCTGGGGGAACTGAAATAAGATCGCCCATGCGCCTCCTCCTCGCCACCCGAAACCGGGGCAAGACAGCCGAGATAGCGGCCATCCTCCAGGGGACCGGCGTCCAGGTCCTGTCCCTGGATGACGTTCCCGGAGAGCCGCCGGAGGTCGTGGAAGACGGAGCGACCTTCGAAGACAACGCCGGGAAGAAGGCGCTGGCAGTGGCCAGGTGGGCCGGTATGCCGGCTCTGGCGGACGATTCCGGGCTCGTGGTGCCTGCCCTCGGCGGGGAGCCGGGGGTGCACTCTTCCAGGTACGCCGGAAGGGAGGGCGACAGCGAGGCCAACATGGATCTCCTGTTGGAGCGCATGGCCGATCTCCCCACGTCCCGGCGCGCCGCCCACTTCGAGTGCGTCATGGCCCTGGCCTCCCCCGATGGACGGACATGGACATCCAGGGGCCGGGTGGACAGAATCATCGCCACCGGGAAGGCGGGCAAAGGGGGCTTCGGCTACGACCCGGTGTTCTTTTACACCCTTGCCGGCAAAACCTTTGCCCAGATGGACATCCAGGAGAAGAACAGGGTCAGCCACCGTTCCAGGGCCCTCAAGGCCCTGGCCGGGAGATGGCCGGAGATCATGGAGGAGTTGGGGAGGGGGAGCGAAGCGACCTCCGGAAAGAGGCTGTGATCTGAGATTAATGACCTTGCTCTCACAGGGATTGTCCCATGCCCATCGACCTTGCCGAATTCAACACCATCGTGACCTTCCTCGGGTGTCTGTGCGCCACGATACAGATGGGGACCGGCTACTACGCGGGATACGTCCTCAGGAGGCCGGCCCTGCTGACGACGGACCGGATCCTGAACCGCTCCCACCGGGCCTTCGGCAGCTTCGCCACCGCCTTTTACATGATGGGGCTGTTCATGGGAACGAACTCCCTCGTGGGGGCCCTGCGCACGGGGGACCCTCCCCTTGAGCTTCGCAGCATTTCCTTCAACGTGCACACCTGGCCTTCCATCGTCATCGTCGCGGTCTTCCTCTGGAAGATCTGGCTCTCGTACTTCAACAAGGGCCCGCTCTACAAGAACAGGAAGTGGCTCGGGCCGGCCGTTTTCCTGGCCTGGTCCTTTACCTGGATCACCGCCGCCATCTCATACTACGTCCGCACCCTGCCGAGCAACCCACAGCATCCGCCTCCCTCGTTCCTCCTGCCCTACAGCCTCGTGGGGGTGCAGATCGCCATGCCCTTCCTGCTCGGCGCCATTATCGTCTGGCCCATAATTGGGAAGCATAAAAGAAGCCTGAAAGAGAAATAGATCCTGCGTCGAAACATGGGGGCAGGGTGTAGAGCAGCAGGTGTCTGAGAAACATAGACGTCGGGGTGTCGGGGAAAGGGGACCGGCGTACTGGTGCACGGGCGCACATCCGCGTTATGTTATGCTGATACGTGACCCTGGATCTTGGGTCTTGGATTTTGGGTACACTTTATGTAAAGTTCCCCGGTTCGGGGCGTGGCGCAGCCTGGTAGCGCATCTGCTTTGGGAGCAGAGGGTCGGAGGTTCAAATCCTCTCGCCCCGACCAAATAGGCAGTATCTGGTTTCTGGTGTCTGGAGCCTTGCGAAACACTTTCATGCGATGATGTGCGGTGGTCTTAACCGGACACTGGAAACCAGATACTGCCTTTTTGGTCGGGGCGAGAGGATTTGAACCTCCGACCCTCTGCTCCCAAAGCAGATGCGCTACCAGGCTGCGCCACGCCCCGAACCGGGGAACTTTACATAAAGTGTACCCAAAATCCA
>CP070682.1:2093003-2103914 GCA_020352595.1 bacterium
GTGTTCAGGTCCTTTGTGGGCTCGTCGAGGCCCGGTATGATCCCCAGCCAGTTGCAGAGGAGCAGGAAGGCGAAAAGGGTGGCCACGAGAGGGAAGTAGGTCCTGCTGGTGGTCTCGAGGGTCTCCCTGGTCAGGCCGTCCATGGCCGCAACGTAGACCTCGGCCACCCTCTGGGCGGGGCCCGGAGTGTCCTTGATGCGGCTCCTGACGAGGAGGGCCAGAACGATGAGAAACGCCATGATGAGCCACGTGTTGAGCACGGTGACGTAGTTGACCGTCAGGCTCACTCCCAGGAGCTCGAAGGTCAACTGCGGTATGTGGGTCATGTTGCCCATGCTACGGAGCTCCCTGCTCCCTGCCGCCCAGCAGCTCCCCCGCGGTCATGGCGGCCTGGGATGCGAACAGGGACGGTATGGTGGCCCAGAGGGCGATGTCCGCGCTCCTCGCGGAGTAGATGAGGGCGGCGGCCATGACCGCCATCCTCAGGGCATATCTTCCATAGCCGGGCCGCATGCCGCGCTCCACGGCCATGGCTCCCTGCCGGCGGACGTCGCTTGCCATGACGAGGAGGTTCACAAGGCTCGCCGCACCCCCAAGGGCAACGCCCCGGGCCCAGCGGTTCAGGCCCACCAGAAGGAAGATGCCCGCACATGTGAGGATGATCGTCAGGGTCCCGAAAAAAACCCTCCGGACATAGCGATCGAATGCCCTCACGTGGCCACCCGCAAGCGGGTATGCAATATACTGTATTCAATCAATTTCATCAATCGGTTTTTGACGCGGCGGCCAGATCCTCCCCTTCCTGGCTCTCGGCGCTCTTGCGGGAGGCGATGGTCGAGACCTTCTTCTCCTCGCCCGCGTTCTGGACCATGGAGCAGTTGCCCTCGAAGATGACCCCTTCCTCGATGAAGATGCTCGGTGTCTTGACGTTACCGAACAGCTTTCCGGGTCGGTGCACCTCGATCTTGCCGGACGCGTTGATGTTGCCCCTCACCACTCCCGAGATGATGACGGTGTGAACGTTGATCTCGGCGTTCACCACCGCGCTCTCGCCCACGATGAGGGTGTCTTTGGTGTAGATCTCCCCCTCCATCTGCCCGTCGATGCGCACCGTTCCCTCGAAGGTGAGGATCCCCTTGAAATCGGTCCCCTCCCCCAGAAACGCCTTGATCTCACCGCGGGGCGCTGCTGCTTCTTTTCGGCTCATAGGCTAAACCTCCCATTCCGTGTTTCAGGTTGCGGGCCTCAGGTATGTGGACGGCCACGGGCCGGCCGTGTTCAGCTTTTCAGTAACTTCTGGACGACAGCGTTGAGCTCTTCCAGGGCGCCGTAGCGGATCTCAAGCCGGCCGCCCCTCACTCCCTCGTGGATGCGCACCCGGCATCCCAGCTTTCTGGACAGGCGGTTCTCCAGGTCCAGCGCTTCGGCGCTCTTGCTCCGCCCCTTCCCGCGGCCTGCAGCCGCCGCGGAAAGGGCGCGGGAGACCGCCCGCTCGACCTCTCTGACCGAGAGGCCCTTTTTGACGATCCGGTCCACCATCAAACGCATGGACCTTTCGTCCCTGAGTGGAAGCAGGGACCTTGCGTGCCCCGCCGAGATGGTCCCCTCCACGAGCTCCTTCCTCACGAACTCGGGCAGGGTGAGCAGGCGGAGGGCATTGGCCACGGTGGCCCTGTCCTTCCCCACCTTGCGCCCCAGTTCCTCCTGCGTGTAGCCGTGGAGGGCCTGCAGTTCGCGGTAGGCCTGGGCCTCCTCCACGGGGTTGAGGTTCTCCCGCTGGATGTTCTCGATGAGGGCGAGCTCCAGCTTCCTGTCCTCCTCGACGCTCTTTATGAGGATGGGCACGCGCTCGAGGCCGGCCAGGCGGGCGGCCCTGAGGCGCCTCTCTCCAGCCAGCAGTTCGTACCCCCCGGGGACCCTCCTCGCGAGGACCGGCTGCAGCACCCCCTGCTCCCGGATGCTTCCGGCCAGTTCCTCGAGGGTCTCCTGCCTGAAGCGCCGCCGGGGCTGCTCCGGATTGGGAAAAACCTCGTCAATGGGAGCCATGACAAGCTCCCCCTGCCTCCCGGCGTCCTCGCCTCCGGGGATGAGGGCGCCCAGGCCCTTCCCCAGGGCCTGTCGCTTGCGTCCCGACGTCATGGGGCCTCCTGTGTCACTCATGTCCTAAAGGATCAAGGCACTTGTCGGGGTGCTGACAACGGAGCATCCGGAGGGCTGGGGTCAGCTTCCGGTTCCGTTGAGCAGCTCCTCCGCCAGGGCCAGGTAGCACTGGGCTCCCGGCGAGTTGATGTCATAGAGCAGGGCCGGCTTGCCGTAGCTGGGGGCCTCGCTCAGGCGGACGTTCCTGGGGATGACGGTCCTGAAGACCTTCCCCGGAAAATGGTTGCGCGCCTCCACCGCCACCTGGTGGGAGAGGTTGTTGCGTGCATCGAACATGGTCAGGAGGATCCCCTCCAGCCTGAGGCCCGGGTTGAGGGCTCCCCTCACCAGCCTGATGGTTGCCATCAGTTTAGACAGTCCTTCCAGGGCGTAGTACTCGCACTGAAGGGGGACGAGGACGGAATCGGCTGCGGTGAGGGCGTTGAGGGTGAGCAGGCCCAGGGAGGGAGGACAGTCCACGAGGACGAAATCGTAGCGGTCCTTTATGCCCTCCAGAGCCCTGGCCAGAATGGTCTCCCTGGACAGGGCGCTCACCAGTTCAAGCTCGGCCCCGATGAGGTCCACATGGGAGGGAACGAGGTCCAGGAACTTCATCTGAGTGCCGCGTATGACCTTCTCGACAGGCTCGCGTCCCACCATCACCTGGTAAATGGTGTCCACGAGCTCTCCCGGCTGCACACCCAGCCCGCTGGTCGTGTTGGCCTGAGGGTCCATGTCCACCAGAAGAACCCGCTTCTCCGCCGCGGCCAGCGAGGCAGCGAGGTTCACGGCGGTGGTCGTCTTCCCGACCCCGCCCTTCTGGTTGGCGATGGTGATGGTCCTGCCCAAACCGCCGCCCTCCGTCCTTTAACGCCGCCCCTGCGCGCCCTCCGCACGGGCAGCGCCCGGACCCGCCGGGCCGCCAGATGTCACTGGCGAATTTATCTTTATTTAACAGGCACTTAAAATGAAAGGGGGCCTCGGCTTTCGCCCCCCGAAAGTGCCCGTTCGCTGAACTGAAAAGTAATATAGATGTGCGAAAAAAGAAAGGGGAAACTGGTCTCATGCAGGGCAGCGGGGGCGGTGTCGGTGGCCTGAGTGTCCCGCCGGCCGGCACTGTTTCACGTGAAACGACAGGATGTGCCCCGCAGGAAACGGCCGCACGGGTCAGGGGCCGGCGGTCTGCGGGTGCTGGAACCGGAGCTCCCAGATCACCGAGGGGACTTTGGAGCCCGGCACGGTATAGGGGTGGATCCGCCCCCTTCCCTTCTCCACGAGCGGTTCCGTCGTGTAGACCAGGAGCCTGCCCTGTGGTGCCAGGAAGGGCTGGGCCGCCTTCAGGATCTTGCTGGGTTTGGCGGCGGCGCGGCTCACGGCCAGGTCGAAACGGCCGCGCCATCCTTCATCCAGGATCCGTTCGAACCGCCCCTCCAGCACCCTGGTCCCCTCCATGTCCAGGGCCCTCGACAGGTGCCGGAGCCAGGCGCATTTCCTGCCCGAGGCCTCCGCCATGCCGAGGAAGATCCCGGGCGACGCGATCTTGAGGGGGACGCCCGGGAAACCCGCGCCGGCGCCCAGATCCACGACCCTTTCCTGCCCACCCAGCAGGCCCATGCCGAGGGGGGCCAGGGAGTCGAGAAAGTGGACCCGGATCCAGTCCGGTTCCTGCCTCGAAACCAGGTTGATCTTCCTGTTCCACCGCTGCAGCTCGGCAAAATAGAGGAACAGCCGGTCCAGGGCCTGCCCGTCGAGCTCCACGCCCATGCCGGCGGCACCGCTGGAAATGTGGCGGATGAACTGCTCCCTGTCCATAGGGCCAAACCGGAGGATAAGGGTGGAGGGGGAGCCGGGTGGCGGGATGGGGAGGCCCCCTATTTCCTCCCTGCTTTCCCCTTCCTCCTTTCTCCTTTCTCCTTTTCTCGCCCCTTCAGATACACCATGAGGGCCGAAACGGAAGCGGCCGTTATCCCCGGGATGCGCGAGGCCTGCCCCAGGTTCCTGGGTCGAACGGCACCCAGGCGGTCCCTCGCTTCCCTGGAGAGGGCCGAGAGGGACGCATAATCCAGGTCCCCGGGGATGGTCAGCGATTCCAGGCGGCGGACCTTGCGGACCATGGCTTCCTGGCGCTGGATGTATCCCTGGTATTTCACGGCGATCTCGATCTGTTCGGCGACGTCCTGCCTCGGTACCGGTGTAAAGCCCGTGTCGAGGCCCTCAAGATCGCGGTAGGCCACTCCGGGCTGGCGGAGCACCTTTTCCAGCGGGGTCCCGCGTCTCGCGCCCCCCTCCCTCTCCACCGTGACCTTGCGCCCCCGAAGCTCCTCGAGGCCCCTCTCCATCATGCGGGCCTTCTCACGCAGCCATCCGATCTCCTCGTCCGTTATGAGCCCCAGACGGTACCCTGTCTCCATGAGCCTCAGGTCCGCGTTGTCCTCGCGCAGCAGCAGCCGGTATTCGGCCCTCGAGGTGAAGAGCCTGTATGGTTCCGTCACGCCCCTGGTGACAAGGTCGTCGACGAGCACGCCCATATAGGCTTCGTCCCTGCCCAGGACGAGGGGAGGCTCTCCTCTGACCCTGAGTGCGGCATTGATGCCGGCGAGCAGGCCCTGTGCCGCCGCCTCCTCGTAGCCCGAGGTCCCGTTGATCTGGCCGGCCAGGAACAGGCCCGTCACGTCCTTGAGCATGAGGTCGGGCGCGAGCTGCGTCGGGTCCACGAAGTCGTATTCGATGGCATAGCCCGGCCGCATGATCTGGACCTCCTCCAGCCCCGGTATGGATCGGAGCATGGCCACCTGAACCTCCACCGGCAGGCCCGTGAAAAGGCCGTTGGCGTAGATCTCCGTGGTCCGGGCCCCTTCCGGCTCGAGAAAGATCTGGTGGCTGGTCCTGTCGGGGAAGTGCCTCGCCTTGTCCTCGATGCTCGGACAGTACCGCGGAGGCGTGCCCTTCATGGCACCGGACACCATGGGGGACCGGTGCAGGCCGGCCTGGATGATGCGCAGGGTGCCGGGGGTCGTCCGGGTTATCCAGCACGGGACCTGCTCGCGGGTGATCTCCCTGGTCCGGAAGGAGAACGGCCTGGGGACCTCGTCGCCCGGCTGTTCCTGCGTCCTGTCGAAATCGATGGTCTTGGCGTCGAGCCGGGGCGTCGTGCACGTCATGAGCCGGCCCATCCTCAGTCCGAGGTGCTCCAGGGCCCTCGACAGGGTGGTTGCGGGGGGCTCTCCCGCCCTTCCGGCCGGGTACATGGTCTCCCCCACGTGGACCATGCCCCCCAGAAAGGTCCCGGATGCCACCACCACGGCTTCCGACCCGTATTCCTCGCCCGCCTGGGTGAGGACCCCCGCTACCCGGCTCCTTCCGGCCCCCTCCTCCACGAGAAGGCCCTCCACCAGCCCCTGCTTGATGTGCAGCCGTTCCTGGGCCTCCAGCTCCTCCCTCACCCAGCTCTTGTACATGTACATGTCGGCCTGGGCCCGCGAAGAGCGGACCGCCGGCCCCTTCTTCATGTTCAGGCGCCGGAACTGGATGCCCGTGGCGTCGATGGCCATGGCCATGAGGCCTCCGAGGGCGTCGATCTCCCGGACCAGGTGCCCCTTGGCGATCCCCCCGATGGCCGGGTTGCAGGACATGTGAGCCACCTGGTCGATGGAGATGGTCAGCAGAAGGGTGCTCATGCCCATGCGGGCGCTGGCCCGGGCGGCCTCACAGCCGGCGTGTCCGGCACCGACAACGATGACGTCGTAGCGGGTGGGGTCGCGGAATCGGGGGGAGGAAGGGGTCTTCGGGTTCATGTCTCGGATCTCAGATCTCCAATCTCCGGGGGAAGCCCCCGGCGCCTGGCCCTCATTTCCTGCGCCCCTCGCGCCCTTTGAAACCGGAAGCGTTCCACGTGAAACATCCGGCCCGTTCCGGGTGAACCTCCGGGACCTCTCACTTGCCGATGCAGAAACGGCTGAAGATCTCCCCGAGGATCTCCTCGGCCGTCACCTCTCCCGTCAGCTCCCCGACACCCGCCAGGGCGTCGTCGACGTCCACGGCCAGCAGCTCCGGTTCCGCGGCACCGGACAGGCACGGCCCTCCGCCCTCCAGGGCTTCCAGCGCCCTGCTGCAACCGGAGCGGATCCTCTCCAGGGCCTCCGCCTGCCTGAGGGACGTCACCACTCCCCCGGCCGCCTCCAGGGCCCGGCTCCCCCCGGTGAAGACGCGGTGGATCTCCTTCCTGAGCTCCTCGACGCCCTGTCCCGTCAGCGCCGAGGCAATGATCGTCCCGTCAGGCTCCACGAAACCCGCGGCCCTCGGCAGGTCCGCCTTGTTGGCGACCACAACCCTGGGAGCGCCGGCTGTACTCTGCAGAAGCCGCTCTTCCTCCCGGCTCATGGGCCTGGTACCGTCCAGGACCATGATGAGCAGGTCGGCCCCCTCCATGAGCCTGCGCGTCCTCCGTGCCCCCTCCTCCTCCACCGGCCCCGCCCCGGTCCGGAGGCCGGCCGTGTCCACCACCCGCATGGGCACCCCCTCGACGCTGATGACACCCTCCACATAGTCCCTCGTGGTGCCCGCGATCTCGTGGACGATGGACCTCTCTTCCTCGAGCAGCGCATTGAGGAGGCTGGACTTGCCGACGTTGGGAGCGCCTGCGATGACGACCCTGAGCCCCTCACGCAGCGCGATCCCCTCCCTGGCGGTACGCAGCAGTTCCTCGGACGCCGTCAGGGCTGCGCGAAGCGATCCCGCCAGGCGCCCGGTGTCGACCTCCTCGACCTCCTCCGGAAAATCGATGGCCGCCTCCAGGAGCGTCTTGGCGTCCACGAGGTGGCTGCGCATGGCCGCGGCGTCCCGCCCCATGGCCCCTTCCACCTGCCGCAGCATGACCTGCCTCGCCTCCTCGGTGGAGGCGAAGATGAGGGACGCCACCGCCTCGGCCTGGCACAGGTCCATGCGGCCGTTGAGGAAGGAGCGTCTGGTGAACTCTCCGGGTTCGGCAAGGCGCGCCCCCGCCTGAACGGCCGCCGAGAGGATGCCGGCCATGATGAGGGGCCCTCCGTGGGCGGTGATCTCCACGGTGTCCTCCCCGGTGAAGGAACGGGGAGCCTGGAAGAAAACCGTCACGGCCTGGTCAATGGGTTCCGAGGGGCGCCTGGGGGGGTGGACGTGGCCCAGCGTGGCCCTTCTGGGGACAGGGCCCCCGTCGGGGCCGGAAGCGGGGGTGAAGATGGCCCGCAAGACGTCCCGGGCCCGCGGGCCCGCGATGCGCACCATGCCCACTCCCCCGTGACCGGGAGGTGTGGAGATGGCGGCGATGGTGTCAAGGTGCTGCGCGGTGGTCATGGCCAAGGCAGCCCTGCGCGCCTTTGCGTCGGGACGGGTCACGGGAGTTCGGCCTCCTGACGGGCCCGCCGAAAAACGGGAACCCCCAGTCTGCGCCGGGGCTGTCGCTCCTTACCTTTTCTTCTTCCCCTTCCTGGGCTCGGCTGCTTCAGGGGCTCCCTTTTCGCCGCCCTTGTTGAGGAAGTACTGGTGGGCGATGGTCAGCACGTTGTTGACCGTCCAGTAGATGACCAGGCCGGAAGGGAAGCTCAGGAAGAGGGCCGTGAAAACGACGGGAAGGAACATCATGATCTTTTCCTGCCTGGGGTCCACGGCCGTTGGGGTCATCTTCTGCTGGAGCACCATGGTGGCGCCCATGATGACAGGAGTGATGAAAAGGGGGTCTTTGGCGGAAAGGTCCTGTATCCAGAAGTAGAAGGGGGCGTGCCTCAGCTCGATGGCACCCAGACGCGCCCTGTAAAGGGCGAAGAATACGGGTATCTGTACCAGGATGGGCAGGCAGCCGCCCATGGGATTGACCTTGTTCTCCTGGTAGAGCTTCATGATCTCCTGGTTGAGCTTCTCCCTGTCCTTCTTGTACCTGTCCTTGAGCTGGTTGATCTGCGGCTGGAGCTTCTGCGTTTTCTTCATGGAGCGGTGGCTTATGGTGGAGAAGGGAATGAAGACGATCTTGATCAATGTGCTAAGGATTATGATGGCCACGCCGTAGTTCCCCACGTACCTGTGGAAGAAGTTGAGCAGGTCGAGAAGGGGCTTCGCTATGAAACCGAAGATACCGAGCTCGATGGTCCTGGCCAGCGCGGGGTCCACCTTCTTGAGCTCGGCCATGTCCTTGGGGCCGATGTATGCGGAACCGCTGACGGTGGCGGCTGAGTCCGGGGGGAGGCGAAGCTGCGAATAAAGGCCCACCTCCACCCGGTCGCCGGATCCCTTGCGGGCCATGGCCCCGGAGATGCCGTCCCCCGGCATGAGGGCGGCCACGAAATACATGTCCATGCTCGCCACCCAGGAAAGCTGCCCCTCGAAGGATTGCGAGCCCTCCAGCTTGGCCCCCTTGATCTTGGTGGTCTTTCCTCCGTCCAGGTACATCGCGCCCATGTATCCGTACCGCGACGCCTTGGATCTTCGGGAGGCCCCTGCGTCCGCCGTCGGCTCGAGGCCGGGAGCCCACGCAATGGTGAGGCGCCCGCCCAGGGGGTCCCCGGAGCGGTTCAGGACCCGGACCGAGGCCTGGACCCGATAGTCGTCGCCGGAAAAGGTCAGGGTCTTGACCATCTCCAGGCCTTCCGGCGTGCGGTACCTGTAGACCACCTGCCCGGTCTGACCTTCGGCCAGGTCAAGGTCCCGGCCGTCCGGCCGGAAAAGGGCGCCGGCGAAGCCCAGCGGACCGCCCGCGGCGGTGAACTCCGCCGACAGTGGAAGGGCCCTCTCCTCGCCCACGGTGCGCACCATCTGCACGTGGGATTCCGGGTCTTTGATATCCTCCCGGTACTGTTCGAGGGCGAAGCTCCTGATGGCCCCCCCGCGATTGGAGAGGGTGGCCACATAGCGGGGCGTCCTGACCGTGATCAGCCTCTCGGCCTCCTCCGCGATGGGCTCGAGGGTGGCCGCCGGGGCCGCCTCCCCGGATGGTTCCGCTGTCTGGGTGTCCAGAGGCTGTGGGGCCGGTGACTCCTCCGCGGCCTCCTCCGCCGGCGGCGGGCCGGGAGGCATGAGGAAGTTCTGGTACACGAAAAGAAAGGCAAGGGAGATCACCAATGCCAGAAGAAGCCTTTTGCCCTGGTCGTCCATGGGTTAAACCTCGTGTTGTGAGCGATGGGCGGCGCCCCCGGGGCCGCACTTGGCAAGCCCATCGCAGGATGGGGAAAGGATCACGGTCGGGACGCGGGGGCCTTTAACCACGGCGCACTGCGCCTCTTTACGGGTGCTTGCCTTCACGTCAGGCATCCTTCCGGGCGAAGAGGTCTCCAGCCCCATCGGATCCCTGGCGGGCGTTTGCCGGCACAGGGTCATACCCTCCCCGGTGCAGCGGATGGCACTTCAGGAGGCGCCTTGCCGCCAGATAGGAGCCTCTGGCGGCTCCGTGCCGCTCAACGGCTTCCAGTGCGTAGGACGAGCAGCTCGGGGCGAAGCGGCAGGAGGCAGGCAGTGCCGGCGACAGGAAAGCCCTGTAGAGACGGATGAGCGCTGTCAGGATGGTCTTCACGGTCCCTTGCTCCCGCGTCTCAACCCGGCCCTGGCGGCCAGGTCGAGGTATTCTGCTTCCAGCTGCCCGAAAGACGCCTGCCGCGCACCCCTGGTGGCGACGGCGACGACGTCCCTTCCCGGCATGATGCTGTGGCGATGGAGGCGCTGGATCTCCCGGATCTGCCTCTTGAGCCGGTTCCTCTCCACCGCGTTTCCATGCTTGCGCGAAACGGTGATTCCAAAACGGGGTGTGGGCAGGTTGTTCTCGGTGGTCAGAAGGATGAGATATCGTCCCCGGACCTTCCTGCCCGAACGCTGGACCCTGAGGAAATCGGTCCTCGAGCGGACCCGCAGGTGCCGGGAAAAGCTGAGATCCGGAGGCCCCGTCAAACGGCCAGCCGCTTTCTTCCCTTCGCGCGCCTTCTCTTTAACACCAGCCGACCGCCTTTGGTCCTCATCCGGATCCGGAATCCGTGCGTCCTCTTTCTCGACAGGTTGCTGGGCTGAAATGTCCTTTTCACGGTGCTTCCTCCTGCTGCCAACTCCCGCACGCGGATCCGGGGAGCGAGGGCTTTTCTTCATGGCCTGACCGATCTCCCTGACGTCCCTTCGCCAAGCCGCCATCCACGCACACGATGCGTGGAACACGCCTATATAGCAAAGAAAATGCCATTATTCAAGGGACGAACCGGTGTCCAGGCCCGGGGCGGCCTCCAGAAGACCCGCGTGCCGGCAAAAAGGATGTCAGCCATCAGGCCGGGGCTCCCTTGCGCCCTTGTGCCGGTGTCATCCCCGCCGGTTCCATGGGCTGAAGCTTGGCCTCCCTGTCACCATGTTGCGCACAGCCACAAGGCCATGCCCTGTTTTCCCTTGCCTACCCTGCTGGGCTTCTGATATACCCTAGGTTCGCCCCTCTGGGAGGAGAGATCGAACGGAGCCGCAGGATGATGCCCTGTGTTTTCAGCCGCTGAACAAGGCCGACCCCAGAAAGTCCTCTCCACGATGGCGATAAGCGTATAAGTTAGCGTTAAGTGGGCGCTTTCCCTGCTCTTTCCACAAATCAACAGACCCCTCATTGGGGCATAAAATTTAACAAAATTTTACTTATAACTGATTGATATAGAATGGTTTTTCGGCTTATCCACACCTGTGGAAAAACCTGTGAGTAAACCGGCTATGTGTAAGGACCCTTGCCGCCGCTCCAAAACCTCGGAATATTAGGAAAAAATGAAGGCAAAGCAACTCTGGAACAGG
>CP070682.1:2104014-2114587 GCA_020352595.1 bacterium
AGCAGGAAGGCGATGAGCAGGCCGATGCCCATGGGGTCCCGGACCATGGGCCTGCTGTGGCGGTGGATCAGATCCCTTTCCAGGGCCGTCAGGAGGGTCGAGAAGCGTTCTTCCAGTTCCAGGTCCGACGAGACTTCCCGGGCTGCCTTCCTCAGCCATCCGGGCCTGAGGGCATCAACAGCCTGGGCGATGTCCGCCGAAGCCAGGATCTTCCTGTAAACGGCGAGGTCCACCTCCCTTCCCCCCTGGATGAAGAACTCCGCAGGGTCCCTGTCCGAAGGGAGAACGCGCCACATCAGGGCCGTCAGGAGGTTGGTCTGGTCGATGCGGTCCCGGAGGAACCGCACCAGTGTCGGATATCCCGTACCCCCGGCATCCTGGAGGAGGGCTTCCGTGAAGCGGCGTGAGAGCTCCAGCCGTATTTCGGTGAGGGGTTTGCCCTGGTCCCGTCCGATGGAGCGGCTGTAGATCTCCTGGTAAGGGAATCTCCATGTCGCCAGCAGGTCCGCGGCCTCGCGGAGCCGGGAGCAGTGGCAGAGGGCTTCCATCTGTTCCCTCCCCAGAAGCCCCCCGGCGAGAGTCCCCTGCAGGATCTCCATGGGTCTGGCGCGGTGGTGGATGCCGCTGGTCACGGCCAGGAGGTTCTGGAGGTCCCAGTGGGCCAGGCACACCCTCAGGGCGTCGGCCGGGCGCCCCGAGGCGATGGTGGTGAGCCGGTGCGTCCTCTCGGCTATGGAAGCGTCCACGGCGCGGTAGAGCAGGCGGATGTCGCTCTCATGGGAGAGGGGACCGAGATGCCCGCTGTAGGGCGTCTCCCGGAGGGATGCGGTCCACGCCTCAACGGAGGGGGCCCTTTCAAGGGCCTTATGCAGTTCCTCTCCCAGCAGCCGCCCGGACATGCCCCTGACGCGGGCGTTGAAATAGTCGATCTCTCGAGACAACGGCGCCCCCCTTCACTGCCAACGGCCGCCACCCGGAAACCTGGTTCACGGATCCCCGGGAACGGGTATTTGAGGGTCCAGCAGGCGCAGGAGAGCCAGGGGCGGCTCCTCCTTCAGGACAGCCAGCCTCCTGGCCACGGTGTTGTCCACCACACCGGTCTCGCCCACCAGAACCCGTGCTCCCCCTGCGATGTCCTCTTCGACGACGACCTTCGCATCGACACCCGCGTGCGCCAGGACGGCGCGGGCCGATTCCTCATCCTCGGCGTTGACCCTTATCTGAAGCTCCTGGTGATCGCCGAGGCCGGAGAGGGCCTGGAGGAGCAGGTCGGCGGCGTTGGCCCGGAGCGCTTCGCGGGCACTGCCGTCACCCGTGAGCCGGGTCCAGGTCTCCTGCAGGCAGGATTCGAGAAAGGCGTACCGCGTCTGGAGGATCCTGCTGCGAATGGCATTGCGTGCCTGGTTCAGGATCCTGGCGACGGCGGGAGCGGCGGACTCGAAGGCCGCCTCCATGGACCTGGCGATCTCCTCTTCCCGGTATCGCGCCGAGTCGGCCAGAAGCCTTTCAGCCTCGTCCTGCGCCTCATGGAGCTTGTGCTCGGCCTCCCTCCTGGCGTCCTGCCACAGGCTCTCCAGCAGGCGGTCGCGGCCCGAGGTTGGCGATGTGGATCCCTTCATTTGAGCATCACGAGGATGAGAAAGGCGATGACGAAGCCCAGGATGACCATGGTTTCGGGGATGGCCAGCAAAATGATGATGGTTCCGCTGATCTCGGTTTTCTCGGCCAGAGCCCCTGCGCCGGCCGAGCCTATCCTGGACTGGGCCCACCCTGTTGCCAGGGCCGGCAGGCCGATGGCCAGTGCCGCGGCGAAGGCTATGAGAACGGTTTCCGACATGGTGCCCCCCTTTCTTTAAATTGCCGATGATGCTTGAAACCGGTGTCGGGGTGAGGGAATGGCGGTGTGTCGGGGTTTGAGGATCCCAGCGTTGAGACAACTTTTCCCCGTCATTCCCATACACCCCCTCCTCCGATACATATCGTTCTCTCACATCCTCCTGTTCTTCAGGTACCCCGTCTTCTGGGTCCTCTCGACGTACTGGCAGGCCTGCCGGGAGAGTGCCATGATCTTTTCGGGCCTGGGTCTCTCCCCCTGGTCCGACACGGCGGCCCCGATGGCGAGGCTGTAGTCCTGGCCGAAGTGGTACGCGAAGGCCTCGATGAGCCGGCTGGCGTACCCGTCCACGAGGGAGGTGTAGGTGAGGATGACGAACTCACCCTGGGGCCGGCTCTGGATGAAGTTGTCCTGCATGCCCCCGCTGTTGAGGGTCTCGACGATGACCTCCTCGATCTCGCTGAGCGCCTCCACGGAATACAGGTCGTCCCCGGCCTCGGCCCCACGGCCCGGATTGATGTGCAGCGTGAGCACCCCCACCGTCTTGCCCTCGGCCAGGCGGGTGGCCAGTTCGTTGGTGAACTCCTCGTCCCCGGGGTGCCAGGCTGTGATCCCCCTCTGCGGGGTGATGAGCCCCTGGGTGGGCAGCGAGAAACGGAAGGTGGTCCTCTCCCCGGGGACGCTGCGCACGGATATCGCCCCGCCGTGCTGCTCCACGATCTCCTTGGTCAGCGAAAGGCCCAGGCCGGTCCCCTTGCTGTCCTTGTCCTCCGGCATGTTCTCGTCCAGGAGGCCCCTGTAGAACCTGTTGAAGACCAGGGAGATCTCCTCCTCGGGGATCCCGGGTCCGTTGTCGGCCACCTCGAACACGGTGTGCCCGTCATTGTCGCTGATGTTGATGTCCACGTGGACGCCCCGCCCCCCGTACTTGATGGCGTTGCCGATGAGGTTGACCAGCGCCTGCTCGATCCTGTCCCGGTCCGCGATGAGAATGGGAAGGTTCCTGCCGGCGTGAAGCCGTACCATGGCTTTTGCCGCCTCCGCCTGGGGGTTGAGGAGCTTCACCGCTTTCTCCACCACCTCCAGGGGATCGAAGGGCTCTTTCGTCAGCGCCAGCTGGCCGGACTCCAGGCGGGCAAGGTCCAGGAAGTTGTTGATCAGGCGGTTTAACCTCATGCTCTCGTTGTTGATGATGTGCAGGTAGCGCTGGAGCCTTTCCGGGATGTCGTCGTTGCGGATGAGGAAATCGGAAAAGCCCTGGATGGATGTCAGGGGCGTGCGCAGTTCGTGGGACACGGTGGAGATGAGTTCGGTCTTCAGGTGGTCCAGCCTCTGGATCTGGATGCGATCGAAGATGCCCTCCAGGACCAGGCCTGCGAACTGGGTGATCACGGACTGGAAGACCCTCAACAGCTCCACGTCCTCAGGGGCCCGGTCCGGCACGGCCGACAGGGCGAGCCCGAAGAGGTCGTGCCTCGGGGGCAGGAGGCTCCTGAGGAGCCTCAGGCGCAGTTCCTCGACCTTGTCCCAGGCGAAACCCAGTTCCACCAGCCGGTCGTTGTCCTGGTAAGGGGGTTGGAGGGTGGTGGTGGCCAGGGTCTGGTAGAGGGAAAAGCCGGACCTGAAGTCCAGCACCGCCATGTTCATGCCGCTGTCCGCGTCCCTCGTGCCCACCCAGGCCCGGTTGCTCCCCATCTCCCCGATGAGGATCATGTGGGAGCGCGGCCCGAGGGCCGTCTCCATGGCCCTGACAGTGGAGGGCAGCAGTCCCGTCTCGATGTCCGTCGACCCCCCCTGGAGTTCCTGGAGGGCGCTAACGAGGAGGTTGGTGGTTCCCTGCAGCGATGCGGACCGGTCCCTAAGGGTGAGGTTCTCCATGCCCATGCCCACCTGCAGGGCCAATACCTTGAGCGTGCGGAGGTTCTTCTCGGTGAACCCCTCGTTCATGTTGGTGTCCGTGACGTTCATGACTCCCAGCAGACGACCGCGGCTCTTGAGCGGAACGCTGATGAAGGACCTCGTGCGATACCTGTCCTGGAACTGGCCCGTGAACCGGGTGTCTTTCTCCACGTCCGGCACCAGGACCGACTCGCCCGTGGCCGCCACCCAGCCGGAGACCCCCTCACCGACGGGCACCGTCACTCCGGCCATGTTCTCGGGGTACCTTCCGGCCCAGGCCGCGAGGGTCAGGTCCCGGCCGTTGGGCGCCATGGAGAGGATGGAGACCCTTTCCGCGTCGAACAGGGCGAGGACCCTGTTGCAGAAGGTCCTGAGGATGGTGACCTCGTCCAGGTTGGAGTTGAGCAGTTCCCCCAGTTCCAGGAAGAGGTCCTCTGATATCTGCCTGGTCATAGGGTGCGGTGTCTCCTGAAGGGTTTGTAGGGTTTCCCCCCCGGCTGGTAGAACTTTCCAAAGAACTCCACGTAATGCAGTCGCAGGGAGTGTATGGTGGGCGAGAACAGGCCCAGGACGAAGTTCAGGGTGTGGAAGATCATGGCCACCAGGGCACCCACAGCCAGCGATTCGGTGGCCCCGCCGATCATGTTGGCCACCTTGGCCAGGACCACCGACGAGATCCCGATAGCCATGAGACGGGCGTAGGAAAGAACGTTCCCGAAGGATTTGAGAAATTCCAGCGGCCCCATCAACCCCTCGCTGAAGATGAGAAGGGGAATACCCAGTACCAGCAGAAGGATACCGATATGTTCGCCCTGGGGCAAGTACCCGGCAGCGGAGATGATGACGGCGGCCAGGCCCGCCAGGGACATCATGTTGGCCAGCGCGGAGATCCAGTGCTTGTGATGCCTCTGGCGCACCGATGTGACCAGGTTGAGCATAAAGCCCAGCATGATGTGCGTGAAGCCGAGCCCCACGGCAATGAAGAGAAAAGGCATGATGAGCCTGGACCGGTCCATGAGGATGGGGTGCAGCCCCCAGTGTTCCCCGAGATCGCCCAGGAACTCGCCGAAGAGGAGCCCGAAAATGGCGGCGGAAAAACCGCTCAGGATGAAGACGGCGGCCAGGCTCCTTATGAGGGGACGCTCCGAGAATCGTCTGAATATCCAGGCGGACAGGGCCATGAGAACGAGACCGTAGGCGACGTCACCCAGGATGAAGCCGAAGAAGATGGGGAAGAAGAGGGCCACGAAGGGGGTGGGATCCAGGCTACCGTATCTGGGCAGCGCCAGGAGGCGCACCAGCGGTTCGAAAACGCGGACGAAGGGGACGTTCCTGAGCTGGACAGGGACCTCGCTGTGCTCGTGAACCTGGGCCGGGATGGCCTCCACGAGGACCTCGTCGCCGAAGTTGCTCTTGAGCACGCCGAACATGGATTCCACCTTCTCCTCGGGGATCCACCCCCTCAGGAAAAAGGTGTGGCGGCTGCGCGCGCTCAGGGACATCGTCCTGAACTCCTCGATGCGCTCCCTGAGGATCTCGCGGATACGCGAGAGCGTCCCGTACCAGCGCATGGAGCACACCTCCAGCCGGCCCTTCAGTTCAGCGATCCTCGCGGGCAGCTCCTTCTGCCTCTTGATGAGCAGGCGCAGCGTCGTTGCCAGGGGCTTGTCCTCGTAACCCTCGGGAAGCCGTATCTCGGTGATGTTCTCCTCGCTGAAGAGGTTTCGGATGGTGCCGTCATTTTCCAGGGGATAGGCCATGATGGCGGCGATGTTGTCCTTGTCCATGGGCCTGGTGTAGATGTGGAAGCGCCCTGCCGTGATGCGGTTGAGCTCCTTCTCCAGGAGGGGCAGGATGCCCTTTCTGCGCTTCTGGAGGATGATGCCCATCAGTTCCAGGTTTTCCAGTTCCGTGGCGTCCTCGAGCAGGGGGTACAGGGCGGCGAGGACCCTCTCGTAGCGCTGGAGCATGGCCAGTTCGTCCTGCGTCTCGATGAGGTTCGAATAGGGCTCCGTGATCTCCTCTTCGGCCCTGAGGATAGCGCCCTCGAGATCCTCCCGCGAGATGTGCCTGTCGAAGAGCCATGCCGGCGCCCTGGAAAGGGTGGCGGGGGCCTTGATGGTCACCAGGAGGCGCTCCACCCTTTCCAGGAGGTCGAACATCTGCCTCCTTATGCCCGCCTGCTTCTCGTCCTCGGAGGGGAAGTGCATGTATTCGAGCCGCTGGTCGGGGATGGGAAAGGGTTCCAGGTGGACCACCCCTATGGAGTGAAGGAGGTCCAGGACCCCCATGAGGTGCCTCTTCGGCCCCATGAAGGTCACCTTGACCATGGGGGTGATCATGTCTGTCTCCCCAGGAGGTGGTCCAGGATCCTGGCCATGATGAGCGGCTTCCTCTTCTCGAGGACCGCTTCCTCCATCTCCAGGGCCCGGTTGCCTTCCGCGAGGATCCTTGAGGCCTCCTCCTCGGCCTCGCGCAGCAGGTCCGAGCGCTTCTCTTCCATCCGGACCTGGGCCAGGTGAGCCGTCTCGGCCATCTGTTCCTCAGCCTGTTTCCTGGCCCCGGCAAGGACGCCCTCGGCCTCCTCGGCATTGGCCCTCAGAAAGCGGTCGATCTCCTCCTCGGTCCTGTGGACCTCGTCGAGGAGCTCGATCTCCTGGACTTCGGCCTTCAACCTGTCGGATTTCATCATGGCACCCGTTTCACAGCGTTTGCGGCGGCTCCGGGCGCCGCGACCTGCAACTCACCAAGGGTGCACCCCTGTCCGGATGAGCCCGAGGTGGGCCGGTTCAGGAGTCCTTCCGGGAGCCGTCGATGGGACCAGGCACCCGGCGGCCGGGTTCACAAGGGCCCATCCTGCAATGAAGCCCCTACATTGTTAAATCTATCACAGAATGGCCTAACTTCAATGAGATAAAGGAAAACTGGAGCCCTCCAACAGGGGAGGTGGCGCGGTGTCTGGCACCGGGGCCCCTCTGCCATGGCCTTGCGGCCGGCGGGACGAGCGGGGGTATGGGGTTGAGGACCGATGCCGCAGGGGGTATAAATTCCCTGTGGCCTCCGGGCAGGCGCGCCCGGGGGCTGACAGGGAAGGAGGGACCCATGAACAAGGTGCCGGACGGCTACAGGCTGGTGCTGACGCCCGAACAGATCCGGGAAAAGGTGCGGGAGATGGCCGGGAGGATCAGCGAGGATTTTTCCGGGCAGGTCCCCGTTGTCGTGGGGATCCTCAAGGGGGCCTTCGTCTTCCTGGCCGACCTCGTCAGGGAAATGACCATCCCCGTGGAGGTGGACTTCGCCCAGATCTCCAGCTACGGGAACGAGACGAAATCCACTGGACGGATCAAGGTGATGAGGGACATCTCCACGCCCCTGGCGGGACGCCACGTCCTGGTGGTGGAGGACATCATAGACACCGGGCACACCCTGAACCACTACATGAACGAGCTGCGCCAGAGGGGACCGGCCTCCCTGCGGCTGGCGGCCCTCATCAACAAGACCGAGCGGCAGGAGTACGCGCCGGGGGTGGACTACCTGGGGTTCACCATACCAAGGGGGTTCCTGGTCGGCTACGGGCTGGACCACGCGGGGATGGGCCGGGACCTGCCGGGTGTTTACGAGGTGACCGGGGCTGAAGGGTGAATGAGGGAATAGCAGGCTGCTGAAAAACCCCTGGAACCGCAGCCTGATAGGGCGACGCGGGGGTCCCGCCATGGCGGGACCCAAATCCGAGATGTAAAGACACGAAGGATTTGCGAGGGTTGCGCCGGGCCGTCCCAAGCAACCCGACGATGAAAGAGTCCACAAGGGACTTTTTCAGCATCCTGCTAGGGATCGCGGTCCGGGCCGCGGTCCCCGAAAGGAGTGGGGGCAGATGCAGACTTCAACAGCTCAGGCCTTGACCGGCAGGAAGATCCTTCTTGGGGTGACGGGGGGGATCGGGGCCTACAAGGCAGCCGAACTCGTGCGGGCCTTCAAGCGCGAGGGGGCCCAGGTCTCCGTGGTCATGACACGCAGCGCAACACATTTCATCACTCCTCTGACACTGGAGACCCTCAGCCAGAATCCCGTGGGTCTGGACATGTTCTCCCTGACGGAGGAGAGGACCATCGGTCACATCGACCGGGCAGCCTGGGCGGACGTCTTCGTCGTCGCCCCGGCGACAGCGAACTACCTGGGTAAGGCGGCCAACGGCATAGCGGACGACCTGCTCACCACCATAACATTGGCCATCCGGTGTCCTGTCGTGCTGGCACCGGCCATGAATTCGAGGATGTGGTCCCATCCCGCAGTCGTTGCCAACCTGGCGGAACTCAAGTCGCGGGGTGCCGTCGTGGTGCCACCGGGGGAGGGGGAGCTGGCTTGCGGCGAGGTGGGCCCGGGCCGACTGGCCGAGACGGAGATCATACTCGCCGGGGTCAGAAACGCCCTTGCCCACGGGGACCTGACGGGAATCCGCGTCCTCGTTACAGCAGGGCCCACGCGTGAACCCATCGATCCCGTCAGGTTCATCAGCAACCGGTCCACGGGCCGCATGGGGTACGCCATCGCGGAAGCGGCCGTTTCCAGGGGAGCCGAGGTGACCCTTGTCACCGGTCCTGTGAGCCTTCCTGAGCCGCCCGTAAGGATCGTCCAGCGCGTTTCGACGGCACACGAGATGCTCGAAGGGGTGAAGAAAGCCCTTCCGGATTGCGACTGGCTGATCATGGCGGCTGCCGTCGGCGATTTCAGACCGAGCCGCCCCAGCGGGCAGAAGATCAAGAAGGACTCCCGGGACGGGATCTCCCTGAATCTCGAGAGGAACCCCGACATCCTGAAGGAGATCGGTCCCCTGAAAGGGGGCAGGCTCTTCGCCGGTTTTGCGGCCGAGACCGAGGATCTCATCCGCAACGCCGAGAAGAAGATCAGGGAAAAGGGACTGGATCTCATCGTCGCCAACGACGTTTCAGCGGCGGGGAGCGGTTTCGAATCGGACGAGAACCAGGCGACCCTCATCGACAGGGATGGCGGCACGGCCGATCTGGAGCGTATGCCCAAGAGGGTCATGGCCGACAGGATCCTGGACAAGGTGCTCAGCCTGTGGAAGGGGCGATGATGGGCACGCACCCGATGAGGGGACCGGAGTTCTCCGGGGGACCATGCGGTCCTGCGCCGGAGAAGAAGGCGGTGCACGGGATATGGATCCCCTGAAGAGGCTGTACCTGGAATCCATTGGCGTGCATTATCTGCCGTGCCGTCCTCAGGACCGCACGGCCGCTCCTGACCAGCCGCTGCAGGAGTTCCCGGCGGACCTTCAGGCGCTGAGGCGGCACATCGGCGACTGCCGCCGATGCCCCCTCGCGGAGGGACGCAGGAACCTGGTCTTCGGAACCGGAAGCCCCGAGGCGGACCTTGTGTTCGTGGGTGAAGCCCCGGGAAAGGACGAGGACCTGAAAGGGGAGCCTTTTGTGGGGAAGGCGGGACAGCTGCTGACGAGGATCATCAACGCCATGGGCCTCGGTAGGGAGGACGTGTACATCTGTAACGTCATAAAGTGCAGGCCGCCGGGGAACCGCGATCCGCTGCCTGAGGAGGTCGCACAGTGCGAACCTTTCCTGAAAGCCCAGCTGGACATCCTCAGGCCCCGGATCATCTGCGCCCTGGGCAGTTTCGCCGCCAGGGCTCTGATAGGGCCTGAGGTGAGGATCTCCAAGGTGAGAGGCCGTCTTTCCGAGTACAACGGGATCCCCCTTATCCCCACCTATCACCCCTCATTCCTGCTCAGAAACCCCGGGGCGAAGCGTGAAGTCTGGGAGGATGTCCAGAAGATCATGCAGATCCTCGGCCTGCCCGACCCCCGAGGCCAGAACCCCTGAGACAGACTGGCATAACTCCAAAGAGGCTCCTTTAACCTTGAAAAGACGCATCCTGGCCTTTTTCATAGTGCTGATCCTCACGGGTGTGACGGTCGGCCTCAAGCTGGGCACGAGCCCCGCCCTGGACAGGTGGGTCCAGCGCTACCTCACGGAACAGGCCGAAAAGCATCTCGGTGTCAGGGTCAGGCTGGGGAGCTTTGAGAGGAATCTGTTCCTGACCAGGATCTCCATGACCGATGTCACGCTCCGCGACCTCAAGGGCTCAGGAAAGTCCATAACGGCCTCGAGGCTCGTGGTCGCCATCGACCCCTACGCCTTCTTCCGCGGCGTGGTCCACCTGAAGACACTCCAGCTCGAGGGTCTTTATCTGGACGTTGTGCGCAACCAGGACGGGTCCGTCTCGGTGGAGCCCATTTTCCCCTTCTGGCAGACCGTCAAGACGGATGGGAAAGGGAAGAGGGGTATCCCCCTGGCCCTGGACGTGGGCAACGTCATCCTCATGGACGTCGGCGCCACCTACACCGATGTTCCAGGCGGACTGAAACTGGCCCTCGACGACGTGGTGATCACCCTGACCAAGGGACGTTTCGACCCGAAGTCCAGAAGGAACGTATCCATCCGGGCGGGCACGGGAGACCTTCAGTGGCGTATCTTCCCCAAGGGGCGGAAAGTGGTCATCGAATCGCTGGATTCCGAGATCGTCTACTCGCCGGAGGAGATCCTCATTTCCAGGCTGTCCCTTGCCACGGGACCGCTCAAGCTGGAACTGACGGGAAGGGTGCCCAGGGACAGGGCGGACGATCTGTCCGGGAACCTCCTGCTCAAGGTGGCCCTCGAGAAGCTCCCCTGGCTGCTGTCCGGGAGCAGCGGCGAGGTCAGCCTTCTGGGAGGAGTAGGGGGCAGCATCGCCAGCCCCTCCTTCAGAGGACAGTTGTCCAGCAGTGACCTCAGGCTTGCCGGCCGGCAGCTCGAGGGCCTGGAAGCC
>CP070682.1:2114687-2128655 GCA_020352595.1 bacterium
CTGCCTGACGGCGGAGGAGATCACCACGACGTCGGCGCCGCGGGTGTTTTCGGCGGCGTGGCCGATGCGAACCGTGCATCCGAGCTCGTCCAGCCGCCGTGTCGTGTCGCTGTCCAGCAGGTCCGACCCGCTCACCTCGTAGCCGAGGTTCACCAGCACCTCGGCGATGCCCGACATACCGATGCCACCGATGCCCACGAAGTGAAGGTGGCGTGTTTTCCTCAGCTTGACCAAAGACGGCTCCTCACTGTCCGGTTTCCCTTTTCCCTATCCCCGTTTCCCTATCCTTTTGAGCTCTTCCTCGACGATCCTCCGGGCCGCGTCCCGGACGCCGTACCTCCTCGCGGCCTCGGCCATCTCCTCCAGGAGACCGGGTGTATCCAGCAGACGGGAGATCTGCGCGACAAGCAGATCCGCGGTGACCTCCTCCGGCATGGCCACGATGGCCCCGCCCCGTTCCTCCAGCCAGCGCGCATTCAGGATCTGGTGCCCCCCCGCCGAGTTGGGAAAGGGGACGAGAAGGGCAGGCAGACCTGAAGCGGCCAGTGCGGAGATGGCCATGGCCCCGGCCCGGGACACGCACAGATCGGCGCCCGCGTACGCGTCAGCCATCCCGGTGATGAAAGGGACCACCTCGACCTCGATCCCCGCCCTCCTGTAACTGTCCCTCACCGCAGTCTCGTGGGCGGCCCCGGCCTGGTGCACGACTTCCAGGTCCGGGAACCGCTCCTTGAGGCGTGGTACGAACTCCATGGCCAGGTCGTTGATCTGCTTCGCTCCCTGGCTTCCACCCAGGATCAGAAGGGACCGGCGGCCTGGGGGCCTTCGCAGTCCGGGCGGTGGAAGCATCTGGGGCCTGATGGGATTGCCCGTGACCACCGTCTTCTCGCTGGGGAACACCTCGTTCCTGCTGGCAAATCCCTGGTATATCCTCTGGACGAAGCGGGCTAGCACCTGGTTGGCGCGCCCGGGCATGACGTTCTGTTCCAGTATGGAGCGCGGAGTCCCCCTGGCGGCGGCAGCCAGGACCGCCGGGACGGAGGCGTAACCGCCCACGCCTATGACCAGATCTGGCCTGATCCTGCCCAGCATCCAGAAAACCCTTGCCGAGGAGCCCAGGAGGGAAAAGGCCCTGGCCAGTCCCTTGAGGAATCCGATCCCCACGACGCCGCGCACGGGGAGCGTGACCAGCTGGTAGCCGAGGGGAGGGATGACCCGGGTTTCCAGCCCCCTCTCGGCGCCGATGAAGGTGACGTTGACTTCCGGAACGCGCCTGCAAAATTCCTCAGCCAGCGCCACGCCCGGGAACAGGTGGCCCCCGGTCCCTCCTCCAGCGATCACCAGGTTCAAGCTCCTTCGCTCCTTCCAGCCACGTTGAGGATGATCCCCGCCGCGATCATGGAGGTGAGCAGGGATGAGCCTCCGTAACTGATGAACGGAAGGGGAAGCCCCTTCGTCGGAAGCAGGCCCAGCACCACCATGCTGTTGACCAGAGCCTGCAGACCGATCATGAGAGTCAGTCCCGCCGCCAGCATGGTGCCGAACCCGTCGTTGGCGTGGGTCGCCGCCCTGATGCCCTTGACCATCAGCACGGCGAAGAGTCCGAGCACGGCCATCACACCGATGAATCCCAACTCCTCCCCGATGACCGCGAGGATGAAGTCCGTATGGGACTCGGGCAGGAAAAGCAGTTTGCTCTTCCCCGCTCCGAGGCCGGTGCCGAAAAGGCCTCCGTCCCCGAAGGCGACGAAGGACTGCACCAGCTGAAATCCGGACCCCTCGTATTCCTTGAACGGATCGAGGAAGGCGCGGATCCGCTGCACCCTGAAATCCCGCGCCATGATGAAGTAGGCGATGACGGGCAGGGAGGTGAGGGTCAGTCCGGCCAGAACGGACGTCGGAACACCCGACACGAACAGCATGGTGCAGGCGAGGAGCACGATGAAGAGGGCCGTACCGAGATCCGGCTCCCTGGCCACCAGCATGAAGATCACGGCGAGAACCATCAGGGGCGGGATGATGATCCTCGGATCCGTCCTCAGGCGTTCCCCCCTCCTGGTCAGGTAGCGCGCCAGGTACATGACCACCACAAGCTTGGTGAACTCCGCTATCTGAAGAGACACGGGTCCGATGCGGAACCACCTGGAGGCGTTGTTGGCTGTGTGCCCGAGGGGCGTGAGCACCAGCACAAGGAGGCAGATGGTCAGGGCCAGGAGGGGGATGACGCTCCTTTCCCAGAAACCGTAGGGGACGCACGCCACCGTGAGCATGGCCGCCAATCCCACCACGAGGAAGAACAGCTGCCGCTTGAAGTAGTAGTAGACGTCCCCGCCATGCTCCCTGTCCGCCCTCACGGCACTGGCGGAAAAGATCATCACCGTCCCCAGAACCGCGAGGGCCAGGACGGCGATCACCATTGTGGGGTCGAGCATGATGCGTCTCATTCCATGAGCCTCATG
Organism: bacterium; assembly: GCA_020352595.1. Lineage (GTDB taxonomy): Bacteria > BMS3Abin14 > BMS3Abin14 > BMS3Abin14 > BMS3Abin14. The sequence continues at coordinate 2,117,147 of CP070682.1, forward strand.
TACTTCCTGGCCGCGTCCTTGAAAACACGCCCGCGCTCCTCGAAGCTGGAAAACATGTCGTAGCTCGAACACGCGGGGGAGAAGAGGATCTCGCTTCCCGGCCTCGCCCGCTGGACGGCCTCCCGGACCGCCTCGTCGAGCCCACTGACCCTCACGATGCCGGTGGCCCCCCGGAAGGCCTCCTCCATGCGATCGGCGGCCTCTCCCAGGAGGATCAGATGGGTCACCTTCCGCGAGACAGGTCTGACGAGGGGCTGGTAGGAGGTCCCCTTGTCCTTGCCTCCGAGGATGAGGATGACGTCGTTGCCCATCCCCTCCAGGGACCTCAGCGTGGCCCCCACGTTGGTCCCCTTGGAGTCGTTGAAGATGGGGACGCCGCGGAAATATCCCACCAGTTCCATGCGGTGCTCCAGCCCCCGGAAGGACCTCATGGCACGGGCCATGGCCTCGGGGGGAACGCCCATCCTCCAGGCCACAGCCACCGCGGCCAGGGCATTCTCCAGGTTGTGGCTCCCCGGAATGGCCAGGTGGCCCGCCTCCATGACGGGATGCTGGCGGCCTTCCTCGAAGATCACGATCCTGCCCTGATGGACGCAGACACCCTCGCCCAGCACCTTGAGGCGGCTGAAGGGGAAGCGCTTCGGCCTGAGGGTCCGCGTCACCCGTCCCACGACGCCGTCGTCGGCATTGGTCACCGCCCAGTCCCCGTCCTCCATCTGGTTGAAGATCCGTGCCTTGGCCCTGATGTACTCCTCCTCGGATGGATACCGGTCCAGGTGATCCGGCGTGATGTTGAGCAGGGCCGCCATGGATGGGTGGAAGGTTTCCGTGGTCTCGAGCTGGAAGCTGGAAACCTCCGCCAGGATGAAATGGGCACCCGGCTTCCCGGAGACGAAACGGGTCACGGGCGTCCCCAGGTTGCCGCCAGTGAGGACGCTGACGCCGCCTTCCTTCGCCATGCAGTCGATGAGCGTCACCGTGGTGGACTTCCCGTTGCTGCCGGTGACCGCGACCCATGGCGTGACGGTGAGCCTGAAGGCCAGCTCCATCTCCCCGATCACCGGCACCCCCCTCGATGAGGCGGCCAGGATCGGTTCCAGGTCACCCGGGACGCCCGGGCTGAGCACGATGAGGTCGCAGTTCAGGAACAGTTCCTCAGGGTGTCCGCCCCAGTGGACCCTGACGTCCGGGTGGAGACCCCCCTGATCCCCGGCGCCCTGCCCGGGGGTTGCCTTGTCCGTCACCACCACGCTGCAGCCCATGCTCGCGAGGAGGTTGGCGGCGGCCATTCCCGATCTGCCGAGTCCCACCACGTGCACCGATCCGCCCCCTCCCAGAATGGAGGCCAGGGGATCCTTCCTGTCTCTGAAAACCGTCTTCAATGCTCACCTGACCTTCAGGGTGCTGAGGGATACAAGCACCAGGATGATGGAGATGATCCAGAACCGGACGATGATCTTCGGCTCCGGCCATCCTTTCTTCTCAAAATGGTGATGGAGAGGCGCCATGAGGAAGACGCGCTTCCCGAAGCAGCGGAAGCTGATGACCTGGATGATGACGCTCAGCGTTTCCAGGACGAAAAGCCCCCCCGCGAACACGAGCAGGATCTCGTGTTTGGAGATCACGGCCAGCGCCCCGAGGGAGCCGCCCAGGGAGAGGGATCCGATATCCCCCATGAAGACCTGTGCCGGGTAGGTGTTGAACCAGAGGAAACCGAGGCTGGCACCGACCATGGCACCCGCGAACACGGCCAGTTCGCCGGCCTCCGGCACAAAGAAGATCTGGAGGTAGTCGGCGAACTTGGCGTGGCCGGAAAGATAGATGAGCAGGGCGAAGGCTCCGGAGGCGAACATCACCGGCCCTATGGCCAGGCCGTCGAGACCGTCCGTGAGGTTCACGCCGTTGGAGGTCCCGATGATGACGAGGATAACGAAGGGGATGTAGACCCACCCCAGGTCCAGCAGGATCTCCTTGAAGAAGGGCAACTGGAGAAAATGCCCCCATTCCCCTGAGGGACGAATGTAGAGGTAGACGGCCACCCCCGTGGCGAGGAGGAGCTGGGCCAGGAATTTTCCCCTTATGGCCAGGCCTTTTCCCTTCCTGCCATAGAGCTTGAGCATGTCGTCGGCCAGGCCCAGGAGGCCGAAGCCCGCGAAGGTGACGAGGACGACCCAGACCATCCTGTTGCTCAGGTCCGACCAGAGCAGGGTGGAGAACACGATGGCGAGGAAGATCAGCAGGCCGCCCATGGTTGGGACGCCCGCCTTCAGAACGTGGCCCTCGGGGAGGTACTCACGCACGTAGTTGCCGGGTTGGACCGTCTTGAGCCGACCGATGATCCAGGGTCCGAGGATGAAGCTGACACCAAGGGCCGTGAGGACCGACAGGGCCGTCCGGAAGGTGATGTAACGGAAGACGTTAAAGCCCGGGTCTATGGACCTCATGTTTATGAAAAGCTTGTAGAGCACCTATTCCCCTCCCGGATTCTTCTGGTCGGCGCCCGGCAGGAAGGCCTCCATGATGCTCTCCATCCTGGCAGCCCTGGAACCCTTGAACAGAACCCACACGCCCTTCGTCAGCAAGGGACGCAGGGCTCTGACAGCCTCCCTGTCGGTGGGGCACACCATGATCCTCGGGGATTCCATTCCTCCCCTGGCGGCGCCTTCGGCTATGAGTTCAGCCACGGGGCCGACGGCGATAAGGTAATCGATGCCCAGCCGCGCGGCGGCCTCCCCGACGCTGACGTGCCCCTGGCTGGAGTACCGGCCCAGCTCCTTCATCTCCCCGAGGACCGCCACCGTCACCCCCTCGTGGCTGAGGTGGGCCAGGCTTTCCAGGGCGGTCTGGACCGAAAGGGGGTTGGCGTTGTAGGTGTCGTCGATGAAGCGGACACCCTCCATGGGCTCCAGGATCCCCCCCCTCTGCCGGACGGGCTTCCACCCCGTCAGGCCGCTGACGACCCTTTCGGGCGAGACGCCGAGGGGCAGCGCGGCCGCGACGGCAGCCAGGGCGTTCTCCACGAAGTGGCGCCCGAAAGCTCCCAGGTGCACTTTTCCGCGGCCCGCGGGCGTGCTCAGGACAAAGGTCGTTTCTCTGGCCGACAGCGTCAGATCCCGGGCCGTGACGTCCGCGGCGCCGAAACCGTAGGTCACCACCTGGCAGCGGGCCTTGCGCCTGAGCTCATCATGGCTGGGATCGTCCACGCTCAGGGCACACCACCCGTCTCCGGGCAGCTCTTCCAGAACGGACCCCTTTTCGGCCACCAGGACCTCGGGAGAACCGAACCCCTCCAGGTGAGCCCAGCCGAGCCGGGTGAGCACCGCCGCCCGCGGCCTCAACAGCCGGGAGAGGTGGCGGATCTCGCCGGGATTGTTGGCTCCTATCTCGAAGACCGCGTACCGGTAATGGTCCGCAAGGTCCATCATGGACAGGGGCAGACCGATCTCGTTGTTGTAGTTGCCCGGATTGCGCAGGCAGGGACCGGCTGTCGAGAGCACGGCTGCCAGCATCTCCTTGGTGGTGGTCTTTCCGACGCTGCCCACCACCGCGATGGACGGGACGGGATGCTTTTCCCTCCAGTGGGCGGCGAGGGACTGAAGAGCGCTCAGGGTGTCCTCCACCAGGAGCACCGGGGCCGGCGCCAGTTTTCCGGCATCGATGGATGCTTTCCTGTCCATAACGGAAAGGGCGGCCCCCTTCTTCCAGGCATCCCTGATATAGCTGTGGCCGTCGTGGATCTGGCCCCGTATGGCGAAGAACACCTCCCCCGGCCTGATGGTCCGGCTGTCGATGGATATGCCCGTGAACCGGTCAGGGCCCTCGGCGCCGGTGATCAGCGTTCCTCCCGTTCCCAGGATCAGGTCCCGGAGATCGTAGTCGCTCAAAGTTCCCCCTCCACCAGTTCCCCGATGGCCTTGCCCAGCTCGTCGACATCGGAGAAGGGAAGGATCCTGTCTCCCAGGATCTGGTAGTTCTCGTGGCCCTTTCCGGCCACGAGGAGCATGTCCCCCGGCCTCGCCTCCCGCACGGCGCGGCGGATGGCCTCCCTGCGGTCCGTGATCCGGGAGACCTTGTCCATGTATTCCTCCAGCCCTTCCATGATGTCATCCATGATGGCTTCCGGGTCCTCGCTGCGGGGGTTGTCCGACGTTACGAAGACGACATCGGCGATGCTTCCCGCGGCCTTCCCCATGAGGGGCCTCTTGCTCGAGTCCCTGTCTCCCCCGCATCCGAAAACCACGATGACCCGCCCCCGCGTCATGGCGCGCGCGTTGACCAGAAGGTTCTCCAGGGCGTCCGGCGTGTGGGCGTAATCCACCACAGCCAGCCACGGCTGCCCCCTGTCCACCCTCTCGAAGCGTCCGGGAACACGGTGGACCCGGGACAACCCCTCCGCGATGGCCTCCGTGTCCAGCCCCATCAGCCCGCACGCCGCCACAGCGGCCATGACGTTGTACAGGTTGAACTTCCCCGGCAGGGGGGTGCTGACGCCGATTCTCCCCCAGGGCGTGGCGAGGAGGCACCTGTTCCCCCAGTCTCCGCTGTCTACCGGACCCTCGGGCTGGATGTCGCCCGAGGTCATCCCGTAGGTGAACGCCATGCCGCCCATCTGCTCGATGAGCCTGGCTCCGTAGGGATCGTCGCGGTTCACGACGCTGTGCCGGACACGCTCCCCTTCGAAGAGAGCCGATTTGGCCAGGAAGTAGTCCTCCATGTCCCGGTGAAAGTCCAGGTGGTCCCTGGTGAGGTTCGTGAAGATGCCCACCTCCATCCGCACCCCATCCACACGGTTCAGGGTCAGGGCGTGGGAGGACACCTCCATGATGCACGCCGAACACCCTGCCCGGACCATGCTGTCCATTAGGGCAAAGAGGTCGGGGGATTCCGGGGTCGTGCGCGCCGCGCTGAGGACCTGGCCTCCCACCAGGTACTGGACCGTGCCTATGAGTCCGATGGAGACCCCCGCCGTTTCAAGGATTACGTGCACGAGGTAGGAGGTGGTGGTCTTTCCGTTGGTCCCCGTCACCCCCACGACGCTCAACTTTGATGACGGGTCCTGGTAGAAGTTCCTTGATGCCAGGGCGAGGGCTCTCCTGACGTTCCCGGCGAAGACGTAGGTTCCCTCGGCCTTCCGGTCGGAGCCCTCAGGGACGAGGAAGGCCACTGCGCCCTTCTGGGCCGATTCCCCGATGAAGCGCGTCCCGTCGAAGTTCTCCCCCCTTATGGCGGCAAAAAGGTCTCCGGGGGCGACCCGCCTGGAGTCGTACTTGATGGAAGCGATGTCGATCATCTCGTCACCGCGGATGGTTATCCCTTCTATGCCCTGCATGATCTCCCTGATTATCAACCCGATGTCCTCGGTTTCAGGTTCAGCGAGACCCGTTCGCCCACGCTGCGCCCCGGCTCCGGGCTCTGCCCCACGACGACCCCCGTACCCGTCACCTTGACGCTGGCACCTGTGAAGGCCAGCCGGGCGAGGGCCTCTCTGAGGGTGAGTCCCCTGAGATCGGGCATGGACTTCAAGTCTGGAGCCGCCACGGGATCTTCCTTTTGGGCCAGAACTCCGGGCTCCTTTGCGGGATGCGGCGCGTCCTGGTCCATCTCCGGCGTCACGTTGAGGTACTTGAGGGTCTTGCTGACCATGTCCCTCCAGACAGGGGCGGCCACGGCTCCCCCGTAAATGGTCTCGGTGGGCTGGTCGATGATGACGATGGCGGTGACGGCCGGGTTCTGTGAGGGGGCGAATCCTGCGAAGGAGGCGATGAAGGCGTCACTGGAGTAGGTCCCTTCACTCAGGTCGAACTTCTGGGCTGTGCCGGTCTTACCCGCCACCTTGTAACCGGAGATGCTCGCGTTCATGCCCGACCCGCCCGGCTCCGTGACGGTCTCCATCATCCGCGCCACCTTTCGGGCCGTGTCCCCGGAGACAACGCGGCGAAGGATCCCCGGCCGATTCTGCAGGATCACCTCGCCCGTTGGAGAGGTGATCCTGTCGACGATGTACGGCTTGAGAAGGTCCCCGCCGGTGGCCACGGCATTGATGGCGGTCACCATCTGCAGGGGCGTCACACCCAGGCCCTGACCGAAGGAGATGTTGGCCAGATCCACCTGGGTCCAGCTGCTCTCGTCGCGCAGGATCCCGCGCCCCTCGCCGGGCAGGAGGATCCCCGTCCTCTGTCCGAAACCGAAGGCGCGGACATATTTCCCCAGCCTCTCACGCCCCACCTCAAGGCCCACCTTGCTGGCGCCGATGTTGCTCGACTTCCGTATTATGCCCATGAGGGTGAGCCAGCCGTGGGGCAAGTGGTCGTTGATGACGACGTCGGCCACCTCGAACCTGCCGTTGTTGCAGAAGAGGATGTCCATCTCGTCGAAAACCTTTTCCTCGAGGGCTGCCGCGATGGTGACCACCTTGAAGGTGGAACCGGGTTCGTAGATGGAGCTGATGGCTCTGTTCCTGTAGTTCTCCTGGTCGAAGCTCCCGAAATCGTTGGGATTGAAACCGGGGTAGCTGGCCATGGCCAGGATCCTGCCCGTGGCGGGCTCCATGATGATGGCCACACCCGCCGCTGCCCCCGAAGCGCGGCACCCCTCACGGAGGCTCTGCTCCGCGAAGAACTGGACGTTCCTGTCAAGGGTAAGGTGCACCGTCGACCCGACGGCTGGAGGTCTTTCCCAGGGACGCGGGGAGGTCAGCGCCTTCCCCATGGCGTCCAGATTCAGGACCCTCACTCCGTCCCCGCCCTTGAGGTGTTCTTCCAGGGAGCACTCGAGGCCCTCGAGGCCCCGATCGGTACCCACGAAACCAAGGACGCTGCCGGCCAGATCCGAGTTGGGATAGTACCGCCTCGACTCGGTCCGGATGCCCACTCCCTCCAGGGCAAGGGCGCTGACGCCCTCGGCCACCTGGGGTTCGACCATCCTCCTGAGCCAGACGAAGCCGCTGCCTCGCTCCAGCCGGTCGTACAGGGTGTCCGTGCTCATGCCCAGGACTTTCGAGAGGCGACGGGCCGCGGATCTCTTGTCCTTGACCTCTTCCCTCACCGCGTAGATGGAGGGCACCGGGACACCGATGGCCAGGGGCTGCCCGTTCCTGTCGAAGATGGCCCCTCGGTGGGGCTGAACCTTCTCCACCATCCGGCTCTGCTGGTTGGCCCGCTGGCGAAGGGAATCGCGTTCATAGATCTGCAGGTAGAATGCCTTGCCGGCAGGCAGGAGCAGCAGCATGGGCATCAGGAGGCCGAGAAAGCGGATGCGGCCCCGGACCGTATCCTCCCATCCCTTGCCGTTGGCGTGCTTCCTTCTCATGGGAGCTTCCTGATCTGTTCCGGCCCGGGGTCGGTGAGTCCCAGACGGCCCCGCGCCACCTTTTCGATGCGTTCCGGACTGCTGAGCATGGCCTTTTCGATCTCCAGTTCGTTCTGGAGATGGAGCAGTCTGGATTCCGCTCCCTCAAGCTGCCTGATCTCGTAGCCGATGTCGATGAAGGCGACCCTGCGCCACGCCGTCACGAAAACCGTGCATCCGATGAGGGCAACCAGCGCCAGGGCCAGGGCCAGGGCCTTGAGCGGGCTCCTGGCAGCCATCTTCTCCTGGTGTCTCGGCCTTGTCTCAGTGGCGACAGTCATGATCTTCAAGTGGAAAGGTGAAAGGTGAAAGACCCTCCGCTTTCATTGCCAGGCCTTGTCCCCTTTTCCCTTTCCCTTGCCGCCTCCCTTTTCAAATATCCTGAGCCTTGCGCTGCGGCTGCGGGGGTTTGTCCCGACCTCCTCAGCCGACGGCACCACGGGTTTCCTCGTTATGACCTTTCCCTCGCTGACCTTCCCGCACCGGCATTCCGGTAGCTCCCGGGGGCAGGTGCAGGGGCTTTCGAGCCGCCTGAAAGAGCGCTTGACGATGCGATCCTCAAGGGAGTGGAAGCTGATGACAGCCATCCTTCCCCCGTCGACCAGGTGCTTTACCCCCTCCGGTATGGCCTCCTCCAGCGCGCCCAGTTCGTCGTTGACCTCGATGCGGAGCGCCTGAAAGGTTCGCGTTGCGGGATGGATGTTCCTGATCCTGTTCATCCCGGGAACGGACGTGACCACCCTTGCGAGGTGACCTGTCGTCGTGATGGGCGCTGTTGCCCTCTCGCGGACGATGGCCGCCGCGATGGACCTGGCCCTCTTCTCCTCCCCGTACCTGGTCAGCAGGCGTGCCAGATCCTCCCTGTCCCAACTGTTGACGATCTCCGACGCCGGACATCCCTGGTCCGGATCCATCCTCATGTCCAGCGGACCTTCCCGCGTAAAGGAGAAACCCCTCCTGTCGCTTTCCAGCTGCATGGACGACACGCCCAGATCCAGGATGATGCCGTCAACACGCTGCAGGCCGCTGGCCCTGATGGCCTCCGCCATCCTGCGGAAATCCATCCTGTGGAGCAGGGCCCTGTCACCATACCCGGCCAGCGTCCCAGCCGCTTCCTCGAGCGCCTCCGGGTCGCGGTCCAGGCCGATGACCCTGGTGCCGGCGTAGCGCTCCAGGATCTCCCGGGCATGTCCTCCACCGCCCAGCGTGCCGTCCAGATAAACTCCACCCTGCCGGATGCGAAGGCCGTCTAGGACCTCCTCCAGCAGGACCGGCACGTGGCGTCTGGCCGCCTCGTTTCCGGTCAACGGCCTCCTCCGTCCTCGTCAGCGGGCAGAGAGCTCGTCACAGGCCGAAATCGGCCAGTTCATCGGAGATATCGCCGAAGTTCTCCATCGCCCTCTTCATCTCCTCGTCCCATCTGGTCTGGCTCCAGATCTCGATACGGTTGAACATCCCCGCCACGATGACCTGCCTGTCCAGCTCAGCGGCATCCCTCAGGGATGGCGGAATGAGGATCCGGCCCTGCTTGTCGAGTTCACACTCGGTGGCCCCGGAATAGAAGTAGCGGAGGAAACTCTGCACATTGGACTTGACGGTGGAAAGCTTGCCGGTCCTGGATTCGATGACATCCCACTGATCCGGCGTGTAGGCCACCAGGCAGTGCGGCATATTGGTGATGATAAGCCTCCCGTCGTGCTCCTGGGATATGATCTCCCGGAACCTCGAAGGGATGCTCAGTCGCCCCTTGTCATCGAGGGCGTGCTGATACCTGCCGCGAAAAGGTGCGTGGCTCATTTTTCCAACCTTCCCCACTTTTTACCACTTTGCCCCACATAATACGGATGCCCCCTGTCTTTGTCAAGGAAACAAAAGTTTTTCAAAAGGTTAGGGCGAAACGGGAGATGCCCGGAACGGGCGCCAAATAACATTATGAAACGGCGTTTTACAGGATGTGCCCCCCTGAGCCCCGCCGCGCCTGTCGGAGTGGGGCATAGTGGGAGGAGGGGGAAGGTCTGATACCAAAGTACCGAGTACCAAGTACCAAGTACCCAGTACCCAGTACCTGGTGCCGAGTGCCGAAAGCTGAGAGGCTGGTCCCGGGTCAGGAGTCCCCTTCCCCGAGCAGACTCTGACCCGGGTACTGCGACCCTTGCACTGCCTGTGAATTAGGTTGGCCCGGGGCCGGCAGAGCCGACCCCTGGCCGGGGGGTGGGGTGGGGGTAAAGTTATCTTTCAAATGCCGGGCGTGACCCGGCCTGAAAGCTAATTCGCAGCGGCCAGCTGCATCGCCAGGGCCATCAGCGCGGCCCCGACAAGGAGGATCCAGGCAGGGAGATAGCCGGCGAATACTCCATCCTGAACGATCCTGGCACCCGCCTTCATCTTCCCTGCCTCCTCCATCCGATTGCCTCCCCTTCCATAATTTCCCGAACCGTGATTACATAAATGTACTTGCAACGCCGATGCCAAAATCCCGCGTCCCGGGTCAATTTACAACTCACTGTTTTCAATGCATAATTTGGACAGATCCAGGAATGCCCACAGTGATCGGCAGGAAAAAATGTGCGACATTGCCTGCACGCGGACACAATTTGTCATGCGGAACCGCCAGGCTCATCCCAGAGAACATGTTCATCCTGGTAATGGACGCCCTGGAACTGGTGATTCTCTCCGACAGGCCTGAAACCCTGACACAGGGTTATGCGGACCGGCCGCCTGTAACCGCTGCAGTAGAAGTCATGTACCCCCGACAATGCCGGGGGCCTTAACTGTGAACCGCTCGAAGCGGGTGTCCAAACCTCGGGCCGCCTGAAGGCGGCGGTTGCGCAGCCGACAAGCATCATGACTCAATAAACAGCCCTACGCCCGCTCATCACGCCTGGGGCGTGACTCGCTTCCGACTTCGCTCTGCGAGCTACGACAGACAGGCAAGACGCCAAGACGCCAAGAAAACCCTGATAAAATGGGTTTAACCCCCTCATGGGGTCAACCTTTCTTTGCGGCTTCGCGGCTTTGCGTGAGAACCCCAGGCCTCATGGCCACACGGCCCGAAAGGCAGCCTCACGCCCGTTCCCTCCGGTCACTCAAGCCGCAAAGACGCAAAGGGGGGAACCCGGACAAATCAGTCCCATTGGAATCAGGATCTTCTTGGCGGCTTCGCGGCTTTGCGTGAGAACCCCTGGCACTTGGGCTGTAGAGCCGAGGTCTAGCCTGCCCATCGCTGCGACTCATCCCTGCTCCTGGAGCCGTCAAACTGCCCGGGCCCCCCCCAAAAAAAACGGGGGAGCCTTCAGCTCCCCCGCTCCATCTGTCAGGGATGTTTCGCTCAGACCGACTCCACGGACTCCTCCGCGGGCTGCCTTTTAAGGGCCCTGCTTGCCTTGAGAACGCCGCCTGCGATGAGGGCCACGAACACCGTCGCGGCGCAGAAGATCATGGCGATAACGGAAAGCATGGTAATGAACTCCAACATTTTGTCCACCTCCTTCCCATTCCTGATCCCGTTCAGTCCGGACTGGCTTTGCTCTTCTCTTCCCTGGTGAGCGCACTTCTGAGCTTCATGAGTCCCCCGGCGACTAGAGCCACGAGGATGGTCGCTGCGACGAAGATCAGCGCGATCACCGCCATCGTCAGCAGGAACTCCAACATCTTAACCACCTCCTCGACATGGAACCGATCTTTTCATCTCCCAGGCTTGTTAAAAATATAACAAGCTCCCTTTCCGATGTCAACAAGTTTTTGTGATAAAAAACACAATCAAGCATTACCAACATCAAAACATAACACTAATGCGAACTTTCACTAAGTACCCCGTTTTCCGGCCTCCGCTGTATCGACCAGCCCGCAAGACGGCTCCCGTCCGGGGAAGGATATATTCCCGGCCCTTTTCCCCCGCCCTGTTTCCTGTTTACTGTTCTGTCGTTTCTGTTTACTGTCTAACCCATGCTGATCCTGCTTTTCCCCATCGTGCTCTTCATCGCTGGTCTTTTCGGCATGATGGGCCTGGCAGGGGGCGTCATCTATGTGCCCCTCCTCTCCTGGTGGGGGCTGGACTTCGCCACGGGAGCCATCCCCCTGAGCCTGCTCCTCGGGACGGCCACCGGGCTGAGCGCTTCCTACACCTACATGAGGGGCCGCTTCATCCATTTCAGGGTCGGCC
>CP070682.1:2128755-2142630 GCA_020352595.1 bacterium
AGCTGATACGCCGGCTCAGTGAGGAGGAGGCCGCCGTCATCGTTTTCGATGTGGTGTTCGCCGAGCCTTCGGTACCAGAGCAGGACGACCTTCTGGCCGAGGCCATCCGGGATGCCGGGAACGTGGTGCTGGCCGCGGATGTCGTCTATCAGGAGAGGGCCCTGTTCAGCCAGGTCATGAGGGTCGAGCCCCACGGGGTGTTCCGCGAAGCGGGGGCCACAAGCGGCGTCGCGTCTGTCACCCTCGACCTGGATCAGGTGGTGCGCCGCGTCCCGGGCGACTCGGACGCTCTCTGGCGGACTGTCACAGACAGATATGCCCAGGCCACCGGGGCCGCCTTTCCTGGACCTTCGGGAGACCTGATCCGGTACCTGGGCCCGGACCACATCTTCCGCTACGTCTCCTACTACCAGGCGCTCGAGCCCGCGACGTTCCTTCCGCAGGGGACCTTCAGGGACCGCATCGTGTTCATCGGCCTCGACCTGAAAACCTCTCCGGAGGCGGGGGGCGCTCAGGGAGAGATGTTCGCGACACCTTTCATGGCCTTCACGGGCTGGCCCATGCCGGGTGTCGAGGTGCAGGCCAACCTGGTGGTCAACGCCCTGACCGGGGAGGGGATAAGGGAGGCGCCCGCATCTGCGGCGGCGATGGCGATGTTCATTGCGGCCGCGGCCGCAGTCCTCCTCATGCGGCGCTGGCGTCCACTGGGGAGCGCCCTGGCGGCCCTGGCACTGATGGCCGTCCTCGGGGCGGCATCCTGGTTGCTCTTCGTCTCCATCGGCCTGTGGGTCTCCATCTCACCTTCCGTGATCGCGGTGGTCCTGGTGTACGGGGCCCAGGGCGGTGGGGCCTTTCTCCACGAGCGCCGCAGGAAGCGGCAGATCAGGAGGGCCTTCAAGTTCTACGTCTCCCCGCAGGTGGTGGAGGAGGTCATCGCCCACCCCGAGAAGCTCGTCCTGGGGGGCGTCCGCCGTGACCTGACCATAATGTTCACCGATCTCGCCGGCTTCACGGCCCTTTCCGAGAGGTTGTCACCGGAGCGGGTGGCCGAGATCCTCAACAGGTACCTGACCGCCATGAGCGGCATCGTCATGAGGAACGGGGGGACCGTGGACAAGTTCATCGGCGACGCCGTCATGGCCTGCTGGGGCGCCCCACTGGAAGATCCCTACCAGGCGTGGCAGGCCTGCCAGGCGGCCCTGGAGATGCAGGAGGAGATGGTTCGCCTGCGGGAAGGCATGAACGCCTCCGGGGGTCCACCCATCTCCATGAGGATAGGGATCCACTCCGGGCCGGCAGTGGTGGGTAACATGGGGTCCACGGAACGCTTCGACTACACCGCCATCGGGGACAACGTCAACCTCGCCTCCCGCCTGGAAGGTGTGAACAAGCTTTACGGGACCCAGGTCATCCTCAGTTCGTCCACAGTCGGCCACCTGGATGACGGCATGCCCCTGCGCTACGTGGACCGGATCCGGGTCACGGGCAGGACCGAGCCCATAGACATCTTCACCTTCTGCCAGGACGATGAACTCAACCGCCTGAGCCAGCTGGCTGTAGACGCTTTCCGTTCGGGCGACTGGGCCCGCTCCCGGGATCTCTGGCGGGAGTGCCTGGAGCGCGAGCCCGGAGACGGCGTGGCGATGGCCTACCTTCGGCGCATGGACCAGTACGGAGCAGTGCCGCCGGGACCCGGATGGGATCCAGTGACCACCATCGAGGAGAAGCTCTGACGGGGCCGCAGACACCCAGCCCTCCCATACCACCTTGACGGGCCTCGCGTCAGGCGCTATAAGTGCGTGACCGGGTGGTCACAGGACCATTTTCCCACGGAGGCGGGACATGAAAGGCAGGATCGCGGTTTGGGCGGCGCAGGTGAGGGCTCCTTTCCTGCTGCTGGCGGTGGCTCTCGTCCTCATCGGAGGGGCTCTCGCCCACGATCAGGGCCTTTTCAACAGCCTTCGTTTTGTCCTCTGCCTCGTGGGGACTGTCCTGGCCCACGCCTCCGTGAACCTGTTCAACGAACTGTCCGACCACAGGACCGGCATCGACCACCGCACCAGGCGTACGCCCTTCTCGGGGGGCAGCGGCAACCTGCCGTCCGGCGCCACCACCCCCTCCGCGGTCAGGTTCGCCTCGTGGGCGACGCTCCTCTCGGCGGCGGCCATCGGGCTTGCTCTGACACTGTCCGCAGGCTGGCTGCTGGCCGTTTTCATCCTCGTCGGGGGGCTGGTCACCGTCTTCTACACCACCCACCTGGCCAGGGTGGCCATGGGGGAGCTTTTCGCCGGCCTCTGCCTGGGGAGCATGGTGGTCGTGGGAACCTACCTGGCCATCACGGGTGAGGTCACCACCACGGCGGTGCTCGTCTCGGTGCCGCCGGGCATCCTCACATCCCTGCTTCTGTTCCTCAACGAGTTTCCGGACCTCGAGGCCGACAGGGAGGGCGGCAGGAGGCACCTTCTCATCCTCCTGGGACGACGGACCTCCTCGCGCATCTACGTCCTGGCCCTGGCGGTGTGTTACGCTTTCATCATCGGCGGTTTTGCGGCCGGCTGGTTCCCCGCCCTGATCCTGCTGACGCTCCTGACCCTTCCCCTGGCTTTCAAGGCTTCCCTCACCACCCTCAGGGATCACGAGAGCTTCGAGAAGATGGTCCCCGCCCAGGGAGCCAACGTGGGTGTCGTTCTGGGTGTGGATTTCCTCATCGCACTGGCCTACTTCCTCCACTAGAAGGGTGCTGAAAAAGTCTCTTATGGACTTTTTCAGCGTCGGGTTGCTTGGGGCGGCCCGGCGCAACCCTCGCAAATCCTTCGTGTTTTTACAGCTCGGATTTGGGTCCCGCCATGGCGGGACCCCCGCGTCGCCCTATCAGGCTGCTTTTTCAGGGGTATTTCAGCAGCCTGCTAGCCGATCCCGTTCCGGCATCCGGGCCAGTGCTGTTCCGGCGCTGACCTGGGCTCTCCCGGATGCTATATTAGGGGCATGGACTCGGTGCTCAGAAGGTCCTTCCTGCTTCTTCTCCTCGGTCTCGTGCTCATCCCCCAGCTTTCGTGCCTGCCTGATTCCGCCGCGCCGCAGTCCACCCTCGAGGCCGTCAGGGAGCGGGGCCGCCTCGTCATGATCACCCAGAACAGCGGCAACACATACTACCTGGACCACGAACGCCCCATGGGGTTCGAGTACGAGCTGGCCAGGCTGTTCGCCAGCCACCTGGGCGTCGATCTCGAGGTGATCACGCCCAGCTGGAGCCGGATGTTCGAGTATCTCGAGAGGGGCGAGGGGGACTTCATCGCCGCGGGCCTGACAATGACTCCGTCGCGCCAGGCGAGGGTGGATTTTTCCATCCCCTACTTTACCGTAACGCAGCGCCTGGTGGTCCACGAGGGCAGGACCGACATCAGGAAGGTCGGGGACCTGTCCGGCCTGACCATCCACGTCCGCGCCGGCACCTCCTACCATGAGAGACTGGTCGAGCTCCAGTCGGAGGGCGTCGACCTCGACCTGGTCCTCGTCCCCGACGTCCCCACGGAAGAGCTCATTCGGCAGGTCGCAGACGGGGAGATCGATGCCACGGTCGCGGACTCGAACATAGCTTCCCTCAATCGCCGCTACTACCCGGGGATAAGGATCGCCTTTCCAGTTTCCGTGAAACAGTTCCTGGCCTGGGCCGTCCGCAAGGGCGACGGGTCTCTGCTCGAGGCTGTCAACGAGTTCCTTGCCGCCATCGACAGTGACGGGACCCTGGACAGGATACGGAGAAGGTACTTCGAGGGGAGGGACATCCTCGGGAAGGTGGATCTCAAGGCGTTCCACGTCAAGATCGAGACACACCTTCCCCGCTACGAGGGAATGATCAGGGAGGCGTCGTCAGAGCACGGTTTCGACTGGCGGCTCATCGCCGCCATGGTCTATCAGGAGTCGCACTTCAACCCGAGGGCGCGGAGCCACACCGGCGTCAGGGGGCTCATGCAGGTGACCCTGGACACAGCCGGCGAGATGGGCATCTCGGACCGCCTGGACCCTGAGCAGAGCGTCAGGGCCGGTGTGATGTACCTTTCGAGCCTCCACGGCAGGTTCGACGATCTGGTGAACGAGAGGGACAGGCTGCTGCTGACCCTTGCGAGCTACAACGTGGGATACGGGCACGTCAGGGACGCCCAGAAGATCGCGGAGGAGCTCGGGCACGATCCCACGCAGTGGGCCTCCATGAGAAAAGCCCTGCCCCTCCTGCGGAACCCGGAGTACTACAGGCGCACGAAGTACGGTTACGCCAGGGGCACCGAACCTGTCCGGTACGTCGAACGGATCCTCACCTATTACGACATCCTCCGGAAAACCACCTGAATGAGGAAACGCCGCGATCCGCCAGCGGGGCCGCGGCGGATGCCTGGTCTCCGACCCGGAAGAGGTGTCCTTTCGCCGGCGAAGATGGAGACGGAGGTGGGAGAACCCGTCTGTAGAAGGGAGCAGGGTGTGAAAAGGGGCCTTAACCACCCTGGCGGCCGGGTCCTCCCACCTCGTCATAACGGATGGTGGTGTATGAAGCAGTGAAGGGTCTGTGCCGCGAGGGTCGGAACGGAAGCCTCGTCAGGGTTCAGGGGCCGCCTCGACATGGGAAGCCTCACCCGCCTCATCCTCTTCCGTTCCGACGAGAAGCCTCATGAATTCGTTGATCCTCGCCCTCGAGTCCGGGTCAAGGCTCAGGAACTTGACACCCACGCCCCTGGGCCCCCCCCTCCTCAGGGAGCCGGTCCACATGACGGCCGCACTGTGCACCCGGACGGCTTCCCCCTCGTCGGGCAGCGTCAGCGAGCATGTGAACATGTCGCCCCTGATGAAGGAGGTGTCCGACTCGATGAAGGCGCCCTCGCTGCAAAGTGAGTGTATGCTGGTCAGTGTTTCTTTCCCTTCATGCAGGATCGTACAGGGAAGGATCACGGAAACCCTCACCTGATTCCTCTGGTTGGTACCCAGGATATCCTCCACCATCGTCAGCAGCAGGTCCCGTCTCACCGGCTTGTAGATCAAGGCGTCGCATCCGGCCTCGATGGTGCAGTTCCGCGAAAACTCCCTGGAACCGGAACTGACGATGACGACGGGGATGGAGGAGGTGGCCGGGTCCGCCTTGAGGATCCGGCAGACCTGGTCCCCGCTCATGTCGGGCATGTGAAGATCCAGGAGTATGAGGTGCGGAAGGATCTGCCGGGCTTTATCCAGGGCTTCCCGCCCGTTGTCGGCCGTGTGGATGTCGAACCGCTGCCGCCCCAGATAGGAGATCTGAAGTTGGATGAAAAGTTGAACGTCGTCGGCGATGAGGATCGTCTTTCTCTGCTCGTCAGGTTTCAACCCCATTGACCTCCCGTGGGCGTCACCCGGCGGCTGCATGCCGCCATCGTCATGCTCATCTGGATATTCAAGATGCGGGCCAGAGGACCAGGAATTATTTTCCAGGTTTTTCAGCAACTTCCAGGATCAGGGGTTGCGAAATTTGCCTGCAGGGTGTACATGATTGTGTGCTACTGCACATGATCGTGTGCAAGTGTTCCCTCGCAGGAACACGTGTCCAGGGGCTCCATGGAAGGTTTCGGTGGGGCGGAAACGTTATGGGATCGACAGGTGGGCCGGTTTCCGGCCGTGTGCGCTCCTGCCCCAAAGATCCGGTGCCCGCAAGGCAGGTATCTTGCAGGAGATGATCGTCGGCGGCAGTAATGGGTCGAGGCCCGGCGTCATCTGAATGCTGAGGAGGTCCTGATGTTGGAACACGAAACGTTGACGGCAGCCCAGACAGTCCTCGTCGTGGATGACGAACTTTCCGTGAGGGAATCCCTCGAGACGCTCCTGGAGGACCGCTACAAGGTCCTCACTGTGGATACCGGTGAACGCGCCCTGAGCGCCGTCAGGGATAAAAATGTGGATCTCGTCATCCTCGACGTGACCATGCCGGGCATGGGGGGCATGCAGGCGCTGGATTCCCTCATGAGGATCCCGGACCCGCCCGAGGTCGTCATGCTCTCGGCTTCCGACAGCGCACGGCTGGGTGTTCAGGCCGTCAAGAACGGGGCCTTCGACTACATCGCCAAACCCTTCGATTCGGAGGACCTTCTGGAGGTGCTCAGGAGGGCCCTGGAAAAGAGGAACCTCAGGAGAGAGGTGGACTATCTCCGCTCGGAGGTGGTCAAGCTCAGCGGTTTCGGCGACATCGTCGGCCGATCGAGACGGATGCAGGAGTTGTTCCGCATCGTGGGCCAGGTGTGCGCCACCGATTCAAGCGTCCTCATCACGGGGGAGAGCGGTACGGGCAAGGAGCTCATCGCAAGGACCATCCACTTCAGGGGCCGCCGCAGCGCAGGCCCCTTCGTGCCGGTGAACTGTGCCGCCATCCCCCAGGAACTCCTCGAGAGCGAGTTCTTCGGCCATGAGAAGGGATCCTTCACAGGGGCGCACGAGCGCAGGATCGGCAAGTTCGAACTGGCCAACGGCGGCATCCTGTTCCTGGATGAGATCTCCACTCTCCGTTCGGACCTCCAGGCCAAGCTGCTCAGGGTGCTCCAGGAGAGGGAGTTCACGAGGGTCGGCGGCAGCACCGTTATCAGGACGGACGCCAGGGTGATCTCGGCCACCAACCAGGATCTCAGGGAGCTCGTCAGGACGGGACAGTTCCGGGAGGACCTGTACTACAGGCTCAACGTCCTCCCCATCGCCCTGCCGCCCCTCAGGGAGCGCCGCGGAGACATCCCCATCCTTGTGCGCCATTTCCTCGAGAAGATCGCCTACCGGTTCAACAGGCAGGTGGCGGACGTCACCGCGGAGGCCATGGACGTGCTCAAGGCCTACCACTGGCCGGGCAACATCAGGGAACTGGAGAACCTGCTCGAGAGGCTGGTGGCCTTCTCATCCGGGAACCGTCCCATAGGCATCGAGGACCTTCCCAGCGAGGTGATCTTCCCGGAGGTGGAGGGCGACGGGGACCTGACGACCACCAGCAGGAGCCTCCTCGAGGCCAGGGACAGGTTCGAGAGGATGTACATCCTCAGCGCCCTGCGGAAGGCCGGGTGGAACCAGTCAGAGGCTGCCAGGACCCTCGGCATCCACAGGAACACGCTTCTCAAGAAGATGGCGATCCACGGCCTGAGCACGAGGAGGAGTTGAGCCGGCCGCCCATCTCTACACCTGCACACATTCGTGTGCAACATATGCAAGCTCCCGTAAAATTTAGACAAATTCCCTGAACAACCCCCCTCACGCTCAGAATATGCACACGTTCGTGTGCAACTTTGCCTTTCCTGCGGGAACCTGCTTCTATCTTTTTCTTTAAAAATCAGACTCTTAGGCTCCAGCGCATCCGTTGGCAAAGGTCTTGCTCTAAAACAGGAAACCGCTGGCTAAAACTCATTTTTTAAAGAAGGAGGAGTTAAGATGAAGAGGTTTCTGATCGCGATGTTCGTTGTGTCCATGACCATTATGACCTGGGCCACAGTTCTTCTTGCCGACGGCGGTGGCGGAGGTCCGTAATACGTGCACTGACGCGGGAGCTTGGGGAAAGGCGGGAGGTGGCGCAGCCACCTCCCGTTTTTTTCAGGGGGACGGCAGGGAATTAAGGTCCGGGACCCGTGCCCACCACCGCCCCGGAGTTGACAGAAGCCGTCCTGCTCGGGGATGATGGTATTGCAGCCCCGAGCTTCCCTTTCCCGGAGGATACGGAGTGAAGACGAGATTCAACAGCGCCCTGACATGTGCCGCCATCGCTGCCCTATGCCTCATCTCGTCGGGCTCGGCCGCCGCGGATGGGGGCACCTTCCGCTTTCCCCTTTTCTACGTCCCCTCCAGCCTCGATCCGGTGAAGGAGGAGCTGGTCGACACCTACCACATCGTGCAGCAGGTCTACGATGGGCTCGTGGCTTTCGACAGGAACCTCAGGGTCGTGCCCGGGCTCGCGGAGAACTGGACGGTGAGCCGGGACGGCATGCAGTACGTCTTCACCCTCCGGAAAGGTGTCCGTTTTCACGACGGCCGGGAGGTCACAGCCCGCGACGTCGTGGCATCCCTTTCCCGGCTTTTCGACAAGGAGAACAGGACCTCCTCCAAGGAGTTCCTGTACAGGATCAAGGGAGCGCGGGAATTTCGTGAGGGCAAGGCAAAGGGCATCAGCGGTATCCGGGCACTTTCGGACACCCGGGTGGCCGTGGAGCTGGTGGAACCCTATGCGCCTTTCCTCTCCGCCCTCGCCATGCCCATCACAAAGATCGTTCCCGAGGGGATGATCCTGGACCCGGAGCGTCCCCTGGACAGCCATCCTGTGGGCACGGGGCCGTTCCGCTTCCACTCCTGGAAGGAGGGGACGGTGCTTCTCACGGCCAACAGGGACTATTTCGGGGGGGCGCCCCGGCTGGATGAGATCCGTTTCGTGTTCTACCCCGGCGAGGAGAGGGAGCGCGCCTTTCCGGATTTCCTCAAGGGAGACCTGTCCGGATGCCCCCTCCCGGGCAACGCCGACCTGTCGCGCTTGAGGACAGAGGGCTATCAGGTCCTGGTCCGTCCGAGGATCTCCCTCCTGTTTTACGGCCTGAACCTGCGCAAGCCCCCTCTGGACGATCCCGATCTGCGCAAGGCCGTCCTCCTGGCCATCGACAGGGAGACCCTCTCCAGGGAGGTGATGGCCTCCAAGTACCCCCCCGCCATGCAGATCATCCCCCAGGGGACCCCGGGGTACAGCCCGGAAAACGCCCTGGCTGTCCTGGACGCCCGAAGGGCCGCGGAGCACCTGGCCAACTCCCGGTATCCAGGGGGCAAGGGGTTGAGGGAACTGACCCTGGCCTCGGCGTCCCACTCCGACCTTGCGAAGAAGGAACTGGAGATGGTCCGGCAGGACCTTGCCAGGCTGGGCATCCCCGTAAAGCCGGTTTTCGTTGAAAGCTGGGAGGAGTTCAGGAAGGGCATCGCCGAGGGGCGATACGACATGTACCGGTATGCCATCTACGCGGACATCCCCGACCCGGATGACCTTCTGCCCGGCATCGTGGAAACCGGCGGCTCCCACAACTTCACCGGGTACGGGAACCCGGAGGTGGATGACCTCATAAAGCGTGCCCGCGGTGAGACCGATGCCATCAAGAGGACCTCCCTTTACAGGGCGGCCGAGAGAAAGGTCCTCGATGATGCGCCCCTCGTCCCGGTCATCTTTCTCTCCACACAGGTGGCATTCCAGAAAAACGTCAGGAACATCGAGCTTCCAGCCACGGGAACGCCCTACCTGCCCCTGATGAGAGTCACCCTCGGCACAGCGCCCTGATCCCCCACCGAACATGGGCCGCACGACCATCCGGCGACGACTGACCCTCCTGTTCGGGGTGACCATAGCCCTCGTCATCGCCCTCGTGGGCTGGCTGGTGTCCCGTCAGATGACGAGGGAAATGTTCCTCCAGGCCCGGCGCGCGGGAATTGCCCTCGCAGGGAGCATGGCGGCGTCCTCTTCCAACGATTTTTTCAACTACAACTACGTGGGTCTCGAGCAGAAGGCGGAGGAGGCTGTCCGGGATGCGGATGTGGCCTACGTGATCTTCTACGACAAGGAGGGCGCAGTGGCCGCCTTTTCCGGCCAGGGGAAGCCGGACGCGGAGACACACGTTCCCCCTCTGGAGCCGGAGGCCTTCGGTGGCGGGGATTTCAGGGTCACGGACCACCTTGTCCTGGGAAAGGAGACCAGGGGGCTGGACATCCTGGTAGCCGTGACCATGGCGGGATCCGGAACACGGTGGGGTACGGTACGGCTGGGTCTCCGGCTGGATGCCATATACTCCCGCATCGCGCGGACGAGACTCTCCATTTTTTTCCTGGGTGGCGCAGGGATCCTGCTGGGCTGGGTGCTGGCGGCCATGTTCACCAGGAGGATCACCGTCCCCCTCAAGGACCTTGTCAACGCAACGGTGAAGGTGTCCGAGGGCGAGTATGAGGTGGATCTCGACGTCAGGACCGGGGACGAGGTCCAGGACCTGGCAGAGAATTTCAGGTCCATGACGCTGCGCATCAGGGAGGCCAGACAGGCCCTGGAAGAAAACCTCAGGCAGATCAGGGAGCTCAAGTATTTCAGCGACCTCGTCCTGCTGTCCATCACGGACGGGCTCATGACGCTGGACGGCGAGGGTAAGATCGTCACCTTCAACCGCAGGGCCGAGCAGGTGCTGGGAGTCTCGAGCCAGGCCGTTCTGGGCCGTACGCCCGGTGACATATGGGGGGAGGACAGCCCCGTGACGCTCACGACCCGGGAGGATCTCCGGACCGCGGGGGCCGCTGCCTCCAGGGAGATAAGGCTCGCCATGGACGGCCAGGAGCGCACCATCGAGGTGACGACGGCCCCCATCATGGAGGCGGAGGGCCCGGCCATGGGCCTCCTCGTCCTCTTCGACGACCTGACGGAGAAAAAGCTCCTGGAGGAGAGGGTGCGCAGGGCCGACCGGCTGGCGGCCATGGGGACTTTGGCGGCGGGTCTGGCCCACGAGATCAAGAACCCTCTCACCGCCGTCAGGGCCTTCGTCCAGATGTTCCCCGAAAGGTACGGCAGGGAGGATTTCAGGGAGAAGTTCGGCCGCATCGTACCCAGGGAGCTCGACAGGGTAAACGAACTTCTGGAGAACCTGCTCGACCTGGTACGCAAGCCGCGCATGAGCATACATCCCGTTGAGACGCGCGGCGTCATAGACCATGTCCTGGAGATGCTGGAGCCGGAGGCGGAAAAGAGGGGCATCGTCATCAGCTGCCCGGGACGGGAAAGCAGCCCCAGAGTGCTGGCCGACGAGTCCTATCTCACCAGGGCCCTGCACAACATCGTCCTCAACGCCATCCAGGCCATGCCGGGGGGAGGGCGCCTGACCATCGAGGCCGGGGCTGCCCGGGCCCAGGGAGGGGGCCGGACAGCGGAGATCTCCATCACCGATACGGGCCCGGGCATCCCGGAGGGTCAGGTGGGAGACATCTTCAACCCCTTCTTCACCAGCAAGGAGAAGGGAACGGGCCTGGGCCTGGCCGTCACGAACAAGATCATCGAGGACCTCGGCGGGACAGTGAGGGTCGAGACCGGGAGAGCCGTCGGCACGACCTTCCTGGTCACCCTTCCCATGCCCTGAGCGGCCGGGGACCTGGAACATGCTCACCCCCTGCTGCAGTTGCACAAGATCGTGTGCAATGGCGGCGCGAAATTGGGTTCCCTGAGGCTCCCACAACCCTGTAATGCGTGAAAAGAAGGGCTTTTTCCCATAAAAACCTGTTGGTTCGATTCTTGCTAAAAAACTGGCGCCCCCCCCTTGCAGCTCCCATAACGCAAACCGCAGCGATGTGCTGCTCGAAGGAGGCATCATGGACGAAAAGAAGACCATACTGGTGGTGGACGACAACGAGGCGCTGGTGGATGCCCTGGAGATGTTTCTGGGGGACGATTACCTGGTCATGCCGGCCACCGACGCCTACCAGGCCCTGGAGGTCCTGAGCAGGGTCGAGCCATCCCTCATATTCCTGGACTGCTTCATGCCGGGCTACCACGGCCTGCAGCTGCTCAGGGAGATCCGGCAGATGGGTCTCTCATCCAGGGTCGTGGTCATCACCGCGGCCGAACCGGACATGGTCATGGATGACATCCGGACGCTGGGCGTGGACGGTTTCCTTCCCAAACCCTTCGAACTGAGCCAGATCCAGAGCTTCGCGTCCGCCGCCTGATACGCCAGAAGGCCGGTTTTCCCGGCGGCTGGCGGCCCGCATCACGTACTTTCCGGGCACACTTTAGGACAACCATTTCAGAAAATGGGTAAGGAACTTCCCACCCGGGCCGCTCCCTGGCGAGGGGAAACCTCGCAACCACTAGAAAAATAAGAAATTGTTAACTTCGGCAGGAACCTTGCTATAAGGAAGGGCGGTGGGGTCAGACGCGAACATGAGCGACAGGAGGTTGAAGATGAAGCTGACCACCGACTGCCCGAACTGCGACGCCGTCATCACCAGCAAGCGCGTCAACGGCCAGGACTGGTTCTTCTGCGAGTCGTGCCAGTCCATCTTCTTCTCCCACGAGAGCCTCAGGGAGAACTGGCCGTCGCTCTACCGGGCCCTGGAGCAGAAGGACAAGGAGGTGGCCTCCCGGGCATGAGGGGGAAGGGTGCTGCAAGGGACCCTCGACCCCGCTGCCCGAGGCTGAAAGAGTTGGAAAACTTTCCGGGCGCCAGCCAGTGCGGGAGGGCGTGACTATGACAGTCACGCCCTTTTGCCGTTTGGCGGTCTGATCCTCCCGGTGGTCAGGCAGAGAGGGATCCGCAGCCATGGGATCAAGGCGACCACGCCAATTCCTTTATGGAAGGAACCTCTGCCGTGCTCACTGGCTGAAGGGCCCTGTCCGAAGGGGCCGATACGACGCCAGTTCCATTTGTTTGCTATAATAACACCAGATCGCCGCGAAATTCCAAAGCGCAAGATGCGCTTAAACCCGAAAAACAAGCGGATTCCAGGGTCCTGACTCATATTGGGGGTGCATTATGAGGGGAAAAAAGGCCTTTCTGGACTCTTTCCTGGCGGTTATGGGGATCGTAGGAACGCTGTTCCTGGTTTACTGCTCTAGTGCCGGAGAAACACCTGTATTTGGGGGAGGCGAGGGAGAACCAGCAGGTCCACCGCCACCGCCCTTAGTAGCCGGCCCTCCGGTTGTCGTTGCTACTTTCCCGGCATCCGGTGACACCAACACGCCGACCAACATCCAGGCCCTGGTGCTCTTTTCAGAGGCCATGTCCCCCGCCAGCGTCGAGGCGGCTTTCGCCATGTCACCCGCCGGTGGCACAACCACCTTCACATGGGAGGACCCCCGCATCCTTGCCGTTGATTTCAGTCCCGACCTTTCCACCGATACTACCTACACGGTCACTGTCGGTGCAGGTTCAGAAGATCTCCAGGATGAAACCCTGGCAGCACCATATCAGTTCTCCTTCAACACGGGCGACACCACTACCACGTCCTACCCAGTCATTGTCGGCACCTATCCGGTGGATAATGCCCGTTTCGTCCCGACCACCATCGACGCTCTCGTGGTCTTTTCCGAAGCCATGTCCCAGGACAGTGTCGAATCGGCCTTTGCCTTCGACTCGGCCGTGGTCGCGCCCCTTTCATGGATCGGCCCCCGGCTACTCAAGGTGGGATTCAGTCCCGCCCTTGCCTACGACTCATACTTTACCCTGACCATTGGGGCAGGTGCATCGGCTGTGAATGGAGGCACTTTGCCGGAAGATTTTAGCCTCGACTTTTCCACCGTGCCTGAGGTGAGTCCGCCAAGGGTTGTGGAAGCAGGGCCGGATAATACGTATGTCTTTGTTCAGACTGACCTTAACTTTTGCAACGTCCAATTTTCCGAGGCCATGTCTGCCTCGAGCGTCGTATCGGCCTTTTCCATCGAGCCTGATATCACAGTGGATCTTACAATCGGGTTTAGTCGTTTGGATGTGGACTTTCCCAGTGACCTGGCCAGCGATACAGAGTATACGATCACCATCGATAACACAGCCCTTGACCTCCAGGGGGAGGCCCTGGCGTCCGACTTCACCTTCTCTTTTAGAACAGCGCCACCATCATCGTTTCCATATGTAGTCAGGACATGGCCTGCAGACAGCGCCACTGATGTGCCGGCTCATTTCTATGACCCCGAGGAGGAAGATGTCCAATTCCCCTATGTTATATTTTCGGAAGCTATTGATCCAGGCAGCATTCAAGACCGTGTGGTGGTTTACCCAGATCCTGGGTTTTCAGCGGAACCATACGGTTCCTACATAAGGATTATCCCCAGTCATTCCCTCGCCTACAACACCACGTATACCGTCACCCTCAAGGCGGGTATTGAAGACCTCTCGG
>CP070682.1:2142730-2145665 GCA_020352595.1 bacterium
CCCGCTTCCAGGGCAGGCACGTCGCCTCCATCGCCGCCAGGCTCACCGGCTGACATTGTCCCGGCCCACCGAAGGGGCGGCTGCCCGGTGGGCCCGTCACCGGCGCCCCCACGAGGGAGCCGGCTTTTTCCGGAGGCTGTCGAAAAGCCTTGAGGATAGGGGATTTCCGGTTCAACCTGAGTGAACTGGCCGGCTCCATGGGGGACTTCGGCACCCTGTTCCCCCTGGCCGTCGGCTACATGGCGGTGT
The DNA here is from genome assembly GCA_020352595.1 of bacterium. Classification (GTDB taxonomy): domain Bacteria; phylum BMS3Abin14; class BMS3Abin14; order BMS3Abin14; family BMS3Abin14. Next base: position 2,142,980 of record CP070682.1, read on the forward strand.
GCGGCCTGGATCCCACCGGGCTGCTGGTGACCATGGGGCTGGCCAACATCGTCACCGGTCTGGTCTACCGCCTTCCCATGCCCATCGAGCCCATGAAGGTGCTGGCCGTCATGGCCATCGCCCAGGCATGGAGCCCTTCCATGGTGTACGCCTCGGCCTTCGCCATGGGGCTCGTCTGGGTGCTCTTCGCCGCCACCGGGCTCATGGGCCTCGTCGCCCGCGTCACCCCCAGGGCCGTGGTCCGTGGCATCCAGGTCTCCCTGGGGATCCTGCTGGGGATCCAGGCCCTGCAGATGGTGCAGACGCAATGGGTCGTCGGCATCGCCGCGGTGGCAGTTGTGGTCGTCTTCCGGCGCAGCCGTTACGCTCCCGCGGCCCTCCTGCTCATGATCATGGGCCTGGCCATCATGCTGGCCAGGGGGGACCTCGCCCGGATAGAGGGTCTGACCTTCCGGCTGCCTGGCCTCCACGGTTTCGCCCCCGCAGACCTGTGGCGGTCGCTGGTGCTGGCCGGCTTCGCCCAGGTCCCCCTCACCGCGGCCAACGCCGTCATCGCCACCTCCGCCCTCATCGCGCAGTACTGGCCCGAGCGGCCGGTACCCGAGAACCGCCTGGCCTGGAACATGGGGATCATGAACCTGGCGGTCCCCTTCCTGGGGGGCATGCCCCTGTGCCACGGTTCCGGAGGCCTGGCCGCCCAGTACTACTTCGGCGCGCGCACGGGCGGCGCCAACATCATCGAGGGGTTCCTTGAGATCTCCATGGGCCTGTTCCTTGCGGGGTCCATTGCCTCCCTGCTGGTGCTTTTTCCCATGTCCATCATCGGCGCCATGATGCTCATGGTGGGGCTCGAACTGGTCCGCTTCGCCCGGGACCTTTCCGGCTGGCGCCAGCTGCTTCCGGCAGCCGTGACGGTGGTGCTGTCGGTGGCGGTCAACATGGCCCTCGGCTTCGCCGCAGGCGTGGCCGTCCATCACCTGGTGGAGAAAGTGGCCGGCAGGGGCCCTTCCCGTGCGGGAGAGTGAAGCCCGGCGGCGGGGAACCCCGCGCGCCAGTGAGCCCTACGGTCCCTGTCCTGTTCTACCAGGCTGCTGAAAAACTCCGAAATACGCAGCCTGACAGGGCGTCGCGGGTGTCCCGCCATGGCGGGACCCAGATCCGAGCTGTAAAAACACGGAGGATCTGCGAGGGTTGCGCCGGGCCGCCCCAGGCAACCCGACGCTGAAAAAGTCCGCGAGGGACTTTTTCAGCACCCTGCCAGATTCAGGCGCCCACGGCGAGCAGGAGCCAGGCCGCCGTGAAGGCGAGTGTGGCCAGGGTCACCGGCACCCCGTACCAGGCGTGGTCGCGCCAGCCGATGCCCACGCCCATGCGCCCCGCCTGGTCCACGACGATGATGTTGGCGATGGAGCCGACGATGAACAGGTTGCCCGCCAGGGTGGAGGAGAGGGCGAGAACGGGGCCGGCGGCGGGGTGGACGGCGGAGGGGAGCAGCAGCATGACGGCCGGCACGTTGGAGACCAGGTTGGAGAGGACCGCCGACGTCCCGAACAGCCAGGCCGGGTTTGACAGGTCCACGCCGCTGCCCAGCAGCGCCATGCCCATTCGGTCCATGGTGCCGGAGTCGAGCAGGGCGCGGTTGAGCACGAAAAGGGAGAAAAAGAGCACCAGCAGCTGCCAGTCCACGAGGCCCAGGATCTCCCTTGAGCGCATCCTCCTCGAGCACAGGAGGAGGCCCGCACCGGCCAGGGCCACGACGTCCCTGGGCCAGGGGGAGAAGAGGAAGAGGCCGAGGAGGATGCCGAGGACGGCCAGCCCCTTGCCCGTCTGCCAGGCGTTGAAAGCCGGGGCGCTGTCCTCCACGACGTGCGCAGCCGCGTGCCACTTCCCGCGTGCCAGGGCCGCGATGAGGACCCAGACGAGGAAAAGCCCCACCGCTGCCGGCACCGCCGCCCAGCCCAGATAGCCGGCAAAGGACAGCTCCAGGACCTGCCCGATGAGCATGTTCTGGGGGTTGCCGATGAGGGTGGCAGCGCTGCCCACGTTGGCGCTGCAGGCCAGGGCCACGAGGAAGGGGACGGGGTTCAGGCCGCGGGCTCCGCAGATCCCCACGAGGACCGGGGCGGCGGCGAGGCAGACGATGTCGTTGGCCAGGAGGGCCGACAGGCCCCCCACCACTGCCACAAGGAGACCGAGGAAACGCAGCGGGGAGAGGGGGAGGGCACCCAGGCTTCGGATGACCCGGGAGTAGAATCCCGACATCCGGAACTGGGCGCTGACCACCATGAGGGCGAAGAGCAGGCCCATGGTGGGGGTGTCAACGGCGCTCCACGCGTCCTCCGGGGAGACCCTCCCCGCTGCCATGAGGGCGATGGCCCCCAGCAGGGCGGCCCCCGTCCGGTCCAGGGCGAGGCCCGGGATCCGGCCCAGGATCATGGCCAGGTAAACGAGGATGAAGACGGTCAGGACGGTCAGGTCCACCGGTGCGCCTCCTGATGCGGCCTCCAACTATAATCCAGTCCTGATCCGGGGGGAAGGCCTGACCTGTGCCTGAAACCCTGTTTGGCAGGGACGCCGCAAAAGGTTCCCCTGTTCCGGTCCACAGTCTTGACCTCGAGGAATTCCCCTCGCTCATCCCCTGACCATCTGCCGCCGATATATCGTCTGACCGACGTCATGATGACGA
>CP070682.1:2145765-2159572 GCA_020352595.1 bacterium
GGGACCTCGTGAGCAGGGGGATCACTGTGGAGGCCAGGGAGGTCCCTGACGGCAGGTCCCTCGACCTGATCCATTACATCACGAAAACCTGAGGACACGGGTGGTGAGTGTGCTCTGGTCCATCATCCTGTCCACGGTCCTGACCGGGATCCTTGCAGTGGACAGGACGGCCCTGGGCCAGCTCCAGATATCCAGACCCATCGTCGCAGCGCCGCTGCTCGGACTGATCCTGGGATGCCCCGCCGAAGGCGTGATCGCGGGTCTTATCTACGAACTGCTCTTCGTCAGGTCTCTCCCCGTCGGCTCTTTCATACCGGAGAAGCCGCTTTACCCCTCTCTCATGGCAGTTCTCCTTTATGCCATCAACCGCGACATTTCCCCGGGGACCTACGTCCTTTCAGCGGCAGTGGTCGTGGCCATTCCAACCTTCACCGTGGACCGGCTCGCAGACGTGCTGTGGAGAAGGAGCAACGAGAGGACGTTCCACCGGGCAGAGGTCTTTGTCCGCCTCGGAAGAGCCGATCTTGCCCGACTCGGCCACATACTCTCCATTCTGAGGGCAGGTCTTTACCACAGTGCCGCCTTCCTTCTCCTTGTAGCGGTGCTCGAACCGCTCTTCAGACTGACGCTGGGCGGGCTGGTGTCGTCTCCGGGCCTGCTGACCGTGGCGGCCATGGTTCCCTTCATCACAGGACTTGCCGGCCTGGCCGCCGAAAGGACCCAGAACGCCCGTTGGACAGGTTTTGCCGCGGGCCTGTTGCTGGGATGCGCGGTCGGTATCTGGAGACACCTCCTTTGAGCATGAGCCGTTACGAAAGGGTACGGTTCTTCCTGCGCACTCTGGCCATCCAGGGATCATGGAACTTCCCGCAGATGCAGGGCCTCGGGTTCTTCTTCGCCATCGTCCCCTGGCTGAGAAAAGTGAGCGGTGAAGGGTTTCAATCGGCCTGTCGACGTCATCTGGCGTACTTCAACACACACCCCTTTTTCGCCCCCTACATCCTCGGTGCCGTGGCGAAGCTGGAAGAGGAGGGCAAGGGGCAGGAGGCTGCCGCCGTCAGACGGAGCCTCATGGGACCACTGGGGGCTGTGGGGGACGGTCTTTACTGGGGCAAGGTACGGCCGGCTTCCATCCTTCTCGCCATGGCGGTCTCCCTGATATGGCCGTGGGCCGCCGCTCCGGTGTTCCTCCTGGTTTTCAACCTAATCCAGATCCCGGCGAGATGGCGATATCTGGCCGAAGGATACCGGAGTGCCGCGGATCCCCATGGAGGCGTCGCCAGGGTCAACAGCAGGACCATCTCGAGGCTTTCAGAGAAGCTGATCCCGGCCGGATGCGGTTTTATCGCCGGCGCCGTGGCCTTCGGGACGGACAAGCCGGGGATATCCCTGGGCCTTTTCTTCATCGCTTTCCTTCTCTTCCGCAGGAGGGCCAGGACCCTTTCGGTGCTGGTCTGCCTTCTGGCGGTGGCCTTGTGCCTGGGATGGCTGGGAGTCAGAGTGAGGTTGCCGTGGTCCTGGTAGAGGTCGTCATATCCAACAAACTGGGGCTCCACGCCAGGGCGGCCGCCAAATTCGTTCAAATTTCCATGAACTACGAGAGCGAGATCTGGCTCACCAAGGGCAGCAACAGGGTCAACGGAAAGAGCATCATGGGAATCCTCACCCTTGCTGCCGCAAGGGGTGAAAGGCTGACCATCGAGGTGAACGGCCCTGACGAGGAGGAGGCTTCCAGGGCCCTCAGGGATCTCGTGCTGGCCGGGTTCGGAGAGAACGGCAAATAGGCTTGTGATCGGCATGGGGTTCTGATATCAAGAAGAGTTGTTCGCCTGCATCACTTACAATCCTTTACCTGTGAAGGGAGCAGTTTCATGAGCATGACCGATTTTCTTTTTACCTCCGAGTCCGTCACCGAGGGACATCCGGACAAGGTCTGCGACCAGATCTCGGACGCCATCCTGGATGCCATCATCAAGGACGATCCCGGCTGCCGTGTCGCGTGCGAGACGCTGGCCACCACGGGACTTGTCATCGTGGCGGGTGAGATCACGACGAACACCTACGTCGAGATACCGGAGGTGGCCAGGTCGGTGATCCGCGAGGTGGGGTACGACAGTTCGGATATGGGGTTTGACTGGGAATCGTGCGGTGTCCTGACCACCATCCACAGGCAGTCCCCCGACATCGCCATGGGCGTCGATCCCGGCGGTGCCGGCGACCAGGGGCTCATGTTCGGGTACGCCTGCACGGAGACCGACGTCCTCATGCCCATGCCCATTGTTTACGCGCATCTCCTGACGAAGCGTCTGACGGAGGTCCGCAAAAAGGGGGTCCTCGACTTCCTCCGACCCGATGGCAAATCCCAGGTAACCATCGAATACCAGGGGGACACCCCTGTCAGGATCGAGGCGGTGGTGGTGTCTTCCCAGCACGCCCCCGACGTCACCGAGAAGCAGATCCGTGAGGGGATCATCGAGGAGGTCGTCAGAAAAACACTGCCGGCCGAAATGCTCGATGCCCAGACCAAATATTTCATCAACCCCACGGGCAGGTTCGTGGTGGGCGGTCCCATGGGGGACACCGGCCTGACCGGACGCAAGATCATCGTGGACACCTACGGGGGCCAGGGGAGCCACGGAGGAGGCTGTTTCTCCGGCAAGGACCCGTCCAAGGTGGACCGGTCAGCCTCCTACATGGCGCGTTACATCGCCAAGAACATCGTGGCAGCGGGCCTTGCCGGGAAGTGCGAGGTCCAGATGGCCTATGCCATAGGGGTTGCCGACCCGGTCTCGGTGATGATCAACACCTTCGGCACGGCCGTAGTGTCCCCTGATATCATCGCCAGGGGTGTGCGGGAGGTTTTTCCGCTGCGACCGAGGGATATCATCGAAGCCCTCGACCTTCTCCGGCCCATCTATTTCAAGACGGCCGCATACGGGCATTTCGGCAGGGAGGAACCGGAGTTCACCTGGGAGCGGACTGACAAGGTGGATGCCATCCGGTCTGCGGTGGGGGGTTAGGGGCCATGAAGTCCGATATCAGGGACTCGAACCTCGCCGAAGAGGGGAAGCTGCGTATCGAATGGGCTGCCCAGAACATGCCGGTTCTGGCCCTCATCGAGGACAGGTTCCGCCGCGAGAAGCCGCTGGAGGGCATGAGGGTGGCCGCCTGCCTCCACGTCACCACCGAGACGGCCCAACTCATGAAAACCCTCAAGAGCGGCGGGGCCCAGGTTTCGCTCTGTGCTTCCAATCCCCTCAGCACCCAGGACGACGTGGCCGCCTCGCTGGTAGAACATGACCGGATCCCCGTCTTCGCCATCAAGGGCGAGGACAACGAAACCTACTACGCCCACATCCAGTCGGTTCTCGACACGAAGCCCCACATCACCATGGACGACGGTGCCGACCTCGTCTCCGTTCTGCATTCCGAGCGAACGGATCTGCTCGAGAACGTCCTGGGGGGCACGGAGGAGACCACCACGGGGGTGATCCGCCTGAAGGCAATGGCGAGGGCGGGCGTGCTCAGGTATCCCATCATCGCCGTCAACGACGCAGACACAAAACACCTCTTCGACAACCGTTACGGCACCGGACAGAGCACCATCGACGGCATCATCCGCGCCACCAACCGCCTGGTGGCCGGGGCCAACTTCGTGGTCGTGGGGTACGGCTGGTGCGGAAGGGGTCTGGCCATGAGAGCCCAGGGAATGGGCGCGAGGGTCATCGTGACCGAGGTGGATCCCGTCAGGGCCCTGGAGGCCCTCATGGACGGGTTCGGCGTCATGCCCATGGAGGAGGCCGCTCCTCTGGGGGATTTCTTCTGCACTGTGACCGGGAACATCCATGTCATCAGGAAGGAGCACTTCGAGGTCATGAAGGACGGAGCCATCGTGTCCAACTCAGGCCACTTCAACGTGGAACTTGATCTGGACGGCCTGGAGGAGATCACCGAGAGCAGGAGGTCGATGCGTGCCTTCGTGGAGGAGCACTTGCTGAGAAACGGCAGGCGCGTCTACGTTTTGGGGGACGGGCGGCTCATCAATCTGGCTGCCGCGGAGGGGCATCCCTCCAGCGTCATGGACATGAGCTTCGCCAACCAGGCGCTCTCGGCAGAGTACATGGTCAAGGAGGGTCGAGGCCTTTCAAGGGATGTATACCCAGTGCCGAGGGAGATGGACCACGAGATCGCCAGGTTGAAGCTCAAGGCGGTGGGGGCCCGGATCGATACCCTGACGGAGGAGCAGATCAACTATCTCGACTCCTGGGAGATGGGCACGTAAAGCGAATCTCAGATCTCAGATCTCAGATATCAGATAGAGCCGGGACGCACGTCCCGGCTTTCCCATTATTCAGGTCTGCTTCTTCCCACCGCTCAAGGCGAGGATTAATGGATTTGTTGTGCCCTGCGCCCTGGTTTCAGGTCAACCGCGGTCGCTTCACCAGCCACAGTGCGGCCAACCCAAGGACCAGTGCCACCGCCTGAGCCGCCCAGGCGGCCGCTGGGGCCGGGATGAGGCCGGAATAGCCCAGGGAGAGGCTGAAGGAGAAGCCCGACCAAAAAATAATGGTCAGGAGGAGGCTAAGGCCGATGCCGAGGGGGACTCCCCCGCGTATGGGGACCCCGAAGCCCACGGGCAGAGCGATGACGGTGAAGATGAGGGAGAGGGCCGCCGCGGAGGCCTTGCGGTATATGCGCACCTGATGCCAGCTGAACGGCAGCCCGGCGAGGCGGAGGTTCTCGACGTACCTGACGAGTTCCACCCTGCTCATCTCCTCAGGCTTGCGGCGGACGCGGTAGAACTCCTCCGGCCGTATGCGCATGGGCAGACGGGTATCGGAAAGCACCTCCGTCTGCGTTAAAAAGCCTTCCTCGAACCGTCTCAGGAAGGTCTTCTCGGCTACCCACTGGCCGTTCTCCCAGCGAACCACGGGTGCGTCCATGCGCAGGTCCAGCTTTCTCAGACCCTTGCCCTCGAACTGCAGGATCGTCGGTTCCAGGAGCACTTTTCCCCCTTCCTGGACGGACCGTATGTGGATGACCCGGCTACCCTCCAGGAGCCATATGCGCTCGGTGCCCACGACGGAGGACCCGGGTCCGGACCGGCTCCTGACCAGATCCCTGCTTACCCTGTTGGCACCTGGAGCCAGGGTCTCGTTAAGATAGTAGGAGGCCAGGCTAACGGTCAGGGCGCACGCGAGGATGGGCAGGCTGAACCCCGTTCCGCTCACGCCAGAGGCGAAGGCCGCTGTCATCTCTCCCGAACGCTTCATCCCCGTCAGCGTGAGGAGGGTGGCCAGGAGCGCCGCGATGGGTGTGATCTGGTAGGCCATGGTGGGTACCTTCAGCGCGAAGTGGGCGGCGATGACGGGCGGAGAGAGCCCCTGCTTGAGAAGTTCCCACATGGTGAAGGCGGTGTCTCCGGCAAGATAGGCCGTCACGAGCATCAGCAGAGCCGGGATGAAGGAGAGCAGCCACCGGCGGATTATGTAACGTCCCAGGCGGTTCACGGTCTCGCTCCGGGCAGCACTATCCTGCCTTTCCTCTGGGCCAGCGTGTAGGGTACGAAAACCGCCAACCCTGCGGCCAGGAGAACCAGGTCCGGCAGCCAGGCCCCCAGAACGGCGGGAAGGAGGCCCTGGATGGCCATTCTCGATCCAACGGAATAGAGGAAATAGGTCAGCAGGAAAATGATCAGGCTGCTGGAGAAGGCCGCCACCTTTCCGTGGCGTCCCGTGGAGATGGCCGCCGGGAAAACGATGAAGGGATACAGCAGCACCGTCACCGGCATGGCCAGGCGACGGTTGAGTTCGATGATGTAAGTGGCGTTCCGGGCTTCATCCTCCGCGATGGGAGCACCGGAAAGCCAGGACCTGATCTGCGCGCCGGATGCCGCCATGATCAACTGTCTGAAGTTAAGCCTGGCGTCAGGCGTCCGGTTCCTCACTCTGGAAACGAGCCCCTGGAAGGAGCCGGAGGAATAATCCTCCCGCGGAGCGGCCACGGGGTGGATGGTCCCGTTCTCCAGACGAAGGATGATCTCGTCCGATCCCTGTTCCGGCGGCTGGATCAGGCCCCTTTCCGCGAGGATCATCTCTCCGGCCTGATTCTCGGGAAGGTCGCTGCGGAACATGAGCAGTCCGTCGATCCTGCCCGACTCCCTCTCGTAACCTCCCACAAGGAGGAGCGTTCCAGGAACCCCACTGAAAAAGGTCCCGGGTTTGAGGTCGTTGAGGAAGCTCCGACGGGCCATTTCGCCAAGGCGGAGATTGTATCTGGCGAAGCTGTAGGGCCCTGCGTAGACGGTGATGAGGGCCGAAAGGATGAAAACTACCGCTGAGGCCGCCATGAACGGGATGATGAGGGCCAGGGGAGAGGTCCCGGTGGAAAGGATTGCCGTGATCTCCCGGTCCTGCTTCATCTGTTCGAGGGTCCAGACCATGGCGGCGAGGAAAGCCAGGGGCACCGTGTAGGCCAGCAGGGGTGGAACCAGCAGGAGGAACGAGAGGACGAAATCCCTCAGGCTGTGGGCCAGAGGGGCCAGCTGTTCCACCTGCCTGGATGCCTGGTCCATGAGAAAGAGAACGGTCAGCACGGCGACGGCCGCCAGGAAGGTGGAGACGAACTTTCCGAGGATGTAGCGGAAGATCCTGTACGGCATGCGGGTCAGCCCCATGGCAGAGTGCAGGGTGTCCGGAGCATCCTGTTCCCATCGCGGAGGACAGTGCATCGTGCACTGTGTACTGGTAACTCTATACCACACGCTCATGGCCATGAGGAAGACTCAGTTCCATTTCCGGCTCCTTTTTCCGTTTCTTTTCCAAGACTTCGGTTGACGGAAATCATGGCAGGTGATAGTTTCCCTCCATGACACCGAAGCAGGGAGACTTCGTTCGAAATGGCTGACAGGATCGTTATCGTGCGCGTGGGTGCCTACCTGCTCAGCCTGCCCTTCGCCCAAATCGACGAGATCCTGGGTCCCGACCGCGCCGTGACGGGTTCCGGGGTGCCCGAGGAAGTCCTTTCGAGGGACCCTTCCGCCACGCGCTGGATATCATCGAGAAGACGCTGGCTTCCCGTCGGGAAGATCCTGCCCGGGCAGGAGTCGGGGGATGCGGCCCAGATCGTCGTGGTGCGAGGGGGCGGCACGGGCAGAGCCTTCATGGTCGACCAGGTCCTCGGCATCGAGTCAGCGGGCGCCATCAGCCCTTTTCCGGATGCGGCCAGGCCCTACACCGACATCCCTTTCGCAGGAGTACGGTTCTGGAAGGATCGGCCGGTATTGGAACTTGACCTTTCCGGGTTGATTTCATTAGATAGAGGGAACCGCCGCATTGGGTGAGAAGAGGCTCATCACCTTCAGCATCAGTAAACACAGGTTTGCCGCGCCCATTGACGAGATCAGGGAGGTGGTGAGCGCGGATGCGGTGATGCCGGTTCCCGGTGCGAGGAGACCCTTGCTCGGCCTCCTTCCCTACCGGGGGCACACCGTTTTACCGGTTTTCTCCCTCCTGGATCTCCTGGGCGACAGGAGCGGGGAATCAGGGAACCTCGTCATCGTGGCTGCCTCACCCGGGGGACCTGTGGGTTTCCGGGTCCGTCAAATGGGAGGTGTCATGATGCTGTCGGCCGGTGAGCAGGAGGTGGTCCCTTACGAAGGTGATCTGGGCGCCGGGACGGGAGCCGTGACGGCACTCCTCAAGAGAACCGGAGGGGAGTACATTATCCTCGATATCGGCAAACTGTTCACGTCCTGACCTGGACGGAAGGTCCGATGGAACCCATGCCCCTTTCACCCCCGAGGGGTTGCGCTCTTGGACAGGGGGGGAGGAAAAGACATGAAAAGGATCCTTGTCGCCGATGACAGTGTCACCATCCAGAAGGTGATCGCACTCACCTTTGCCGATGAACCCTACGAGGTGAAATCCGTGGGGACCGGGGCGGAAGCCCTCGAGACCATGAAGAGCTGGAAACCGGATATCGTTCTGGCGGATGTCATCATGCCCCAGATGAACGGTTATGAGCTCTGCAGGGCGGTCAAAGGGCAGCAGGAAACCAGTTCCATCCCGGTGCTTCTCCTTGCGGGGACCTTCGAGGCCTTCGACAGCGATGAGGCCGGATCGGTGGGCGCGGATGACTTCATAACCAAGCCCTTTGAATCGGCCGAGCTCATAGAAAAGGTCAGGGGGCTGACTGGGGAGACCGTTCAGCCCGAGGCGGTACAGCCTCCCCAGCAGCCAGCGGCTCCCGAGCCGCCTCCCGCTGCCCAGCAAAAGGCACCAGCCCAGCCCTCACCTGAAGCCGCTGAACCTGACATCTGGGACATCCTGAGCGACACGGGTGGAGAAAAGGCGACTTCGGAAGTTTCCGGAGAGTCCGGTTCCCCCGCGCCGGGATTCGGACCTCTCGAGGACGCCGGAGTCATCGATGTGGGCAGTTTCGACGTGGGCCTGGACAGGCCCGAACACGTACCCGCACCGGCCCCCAAGCCCCCGCAGGCCGTGCAGGGTCAGCAGGCCAAAACAACAGCCGCCGTCCAGCCAACCGCGCCGGCCCCTGGGGATGAGATGCCATCCCGCCAGGCCGATATGCAGCCGCCCCACGAGAGGAGCAGGGTCGAGGACAGGGAGAAGGACTTTTTCGGTTTTGACACCCAAGGTGCGGTGGAAGCCATGGAGCCCGGCGGTCTCGAGGACGCTGTGGAGGAGGTCACCTTCGACATCGAGGAGTCTCTCCTCGAGGGAGGAGCCCCCAGTCCCGAGGCATCCTTCGTCGTGCCGGAACCGGCGGGGGACCAGCCATTGGTCACCGGCGAGACCATGACCCCTGATATGATGGCGCCGGTGCAAACTGAACCGCCCGAGCCCGAAGCTCCCGCGGCTTTCGACGAACCGTTTTTCGAGATGATCCCTGATGTCGAGCCGCCTGCTCCACCCGCGCCGAAACCGGAGGCAGCAGCCCCTGCGCCGGCAGGGCCTCCCCCTTTTCAGCCTCCGGCCGAGGAACCACCCGCCTCCGCGCCGGAACTTTCCCCTCCACCGGCAGTTGAGCAGCCCGGACCGACGGGCCCGGTTCCGACAGCTGGCGTCCCTGCTGCCCAACCCGGCGCACCGGGCGGTGCGGCCGGCCTTGACGAGGCCGCCGTGAGGAGGATCATCGAGGAGAAAGTGGAGAAGATCGCCTGGGAGGTCGTGCCTGAAATGGCCGAGGCCCTGATCCGGGAAGCCATCGAGAGGATCAAGGGCGGTACCTGATCCAGCCGAAAAACCGCACCAGGAGGGCTTACGGGGAACCGGAGGCCCTCTTTTTAGTATGAACGGGGAGAAACCACCACATGAGGTCCAAGATTAGCCAACCGATGCCCAGACACTTCGACCCGGCAGGATCCGAGGAGAACTGGTACGCCTTCTGGATGCAGAAGGGTTATTTTCATGCCGATGAGGGGTCCCGCCGGCCACCCTACAGCATCGTCATCCCTCCGCCCAACGTGACCGGATCCCTGCACATGGGCCACGCCCTGAACAACACGCTTCAGGACATCCTCATCAGGTACAGGAGGATGCTGGGATGCGAGACGCTCTGGATGCCGGGAACAGACCACGCGGGTATCGCAACGCAGAACGTCGTGGAAAAGGAACTGGACTCCACGGGCACTGATCGCCACGCCCTCGGGCGAGATCGCTTCATTGAAAAGGTCTGGGAGTGGAAGGAAAAATACGGCGGTGTGATCCTGGGGCAGCTGCAGAGACTGGGGGCTTCGTGCGACTGGGAGCGTGAACGGTTCACCATGGACGAGGGCCTGTCCAGGGCGGTCCGTGAGGTGTTCGTCCGCCTGTACCAAGAGGGACTCATCTACCAGGGGGACTACATCATCAACTGGTGTCCCCGTTGCCACACAGCCCTGTCCGACCTGGAGGTCGAGCACCAGGAGACCAGAGGGCATCTTTACCACATCCGCTATCCCGCGGTGGACGGCAGCGGGGAAGTCGTTGTGGCGACAACACGCCCCGAAACGATGCTGGGGGACACGGCCGTTGCGGTCAACCCTGCGGACGAGAGGTACAGGGGCTTCGTTGGCCGGAGCTTTCATCTGCCCATGACCAGAAGGGACATTCCCATGATCGCGGATGAGTTCTGCGACATGAACTTCGGTACGGGAGCGGTCAAGGTGACGCCGGCGCACGACCCCAACGACTTCGAGATCGGTGAAAGGCACGACCTGCCCAAGGTGGCCGTGATCTCCATGGACGGGACGATGACCCACGAGGCCGGTGAGAGCTATGAGGGTCTGGACAGATACGAGTGCCGCACCAGGCTCGTGAAAGATCTGGAGGAAGGCGGGTATCTGGTGCGCGTGGAGGACCACACCCACTCCGTCGGCCGATGCTACAGGTGCCACACGGTCCTCGAGCCCATCATCTCCAGGCAGTGGTTCGTGCGCATGAAGGAGCTCGCCGAACCAGCCATAAAAGCCGTTGAGAAAGGCCGCATTCGGATCATACCCGGGAACTGGGAGAAGACCTATTTCGAGTGGATGAACAACATCAGGGACTGGTGCATCTCCCGCCAGATCTGGTGGGGGCACAGGATCCCGGTCTGGTACTGCGGGGACTGCGGCAAGGTCATCGTCCAGGTGGACGAGCCAACCCGTTGTCCCGATTGCTCAAGCGCAGACCTCAGGCAGGAGGAGGACGTCCTCGACACCTGGTTCTCTTCGGCGCTCTGGCCCTTTTCCACCATGGGATGGCCGGAGGAGACGGCCACTCTGGCCAAGTTCTATCCCACCAGCTGCCTGGTTACGGGATTCGACATCCTCTTCTTCTGGGTGGCCCGGATGATCATGATGGGCCTCAGGTTCATGGGTGACGTCCCCTTCCGGCATGTCTACATCCACGCCCTCGTTCGCGACGCGGAGGGCCAGAAGATGAGCAAGTCCAAAGGCAATGTCATCGATCCCCTCGTCATGATCGACCGCTACGGTGCGGACGCCTTTCGATTCACCCTTGCCGCCTTCGCTGCCATGGGCCGGGACATCAAGCTCGCCGAGGACAGGATCGAGGGATACCGGAATTTCATCAACAAGATCTGGAACGCGTCCAAACTTGTCCTTTCCTACCTCGACACCGCTGCCTCGAAGCGGATCCTCGATCCGCCCGGGGCGGTGGAGATCCACAACAGGTGGATAAGGAGCCGGCTCGCAGCCACCATCGACCTGACCAGGGAAGCCCTGGACGGCTACCGCTTCAACGAGGTGGCCAGCCTTCTCTACCAGTTCTTCTGGCACGAATACTGTGACTGGTACCTCGAGCTCGCCAAGCCCTTCATGTACGGCGACCGGGGAGAGGCCGCCGGAAGGGAGACGACGCAGACGGCAGGTTTCGTCCTGGAGAACTTCCTGCGCCTGCTCCACCCCCTGATGCCGTTCCTCACGGAGGAAATATGGCAGCGTCTCCCCGTGGAAGGCGAGAGCATCATGGTGGCGCCCTTTCCTGAAGCGCGCAGCACGGAAAGGGATGCCGGGTCCGAGGAGACCCTCGCCCTCGTCATGGACTTCATCACGGCACTTCGCAACCTCAGGACAGAACTGGGCATTGAACCCGCAAGGAAAGTCAAGGCTACAGTGGTCTGCCGTGACCCGGACATCGCCCGCGGTGTGGAGGAGTCGTCGGAATTCATCTGCCGCCTGGCGCGGCTTTCCACCATCGTGATCGTGGATTCCAGGGACGTTGAGGAGAGTGTCGCCACCGCCGTTGTCCGTGGACAGGAAGTGCTCATCACTGCTGCCGAGGAGCTGGACGCGACCGCCGAGCGGGAGAGGCTGTCGAAGGAGCTCAGAAAGGTCGCCGAGGAACTCGAGAGGGTTGAGAAGAAGCTCGGCAATCCGCAGTTCCTGGAAAAGGCCCCCCAGGACGTCGTGAAAAAGAACAGGGACATCCGCGATGAACTTGTGGCCCAGAGGCAAAAGCTCTCTGAAAACCTGGAGCGGCTCGATGCCTGAACTTCCCGACCCGGTGCTGCGCCTCATCGACCTGGCCGTAGAAGAGGACGTGGGAGTAGGAGACCTCACCTCCCTGGCGACCGTGGGACCTGAAGATCCGGGGGAGGCGGACATCATCGCCAGGCAGGAGATGGTCTGCTGCGGCCTCGACCTGGCCCGCCTGGTTTTCGAGCGTGTGGGACGAGGAACGTCCTTCCGCCCCCTTGCCGCCGACGGCGACGCTGTCGCACCGGGAACCATCATCGCCGAAGTCAGCGGTCCGTTGAGGGTGATCCTGGCCGGCGAGAGGACGGCGCTGAACTTCCTGCAACGCATGTGCGGAGTAGCCACCCTCTCCAGACGCTACGCCGACAAGGCGGCAGGTGTGGTTGCCATTCTCGACAGCCGCAAGACCATCCCGGGCTGGCGTTGGCTGGACAAGAGGGCTGTCAGGGTGGGGGGCTGCTCCAACCACAGGATGGGGCTGTTCGACGGCATCCTCATCAAGGACAACCACGTGGCCGCCTGCGGCGGCGTTGCCCGGGCCGTGAGCCTGGCAAGGAAGAAGACGCCTCCGGGCATGTCCATAGAAGTGGAGGTGGAGGACATCAGGGGACTGGAGGAGGCCCTCGAGAGCGGCGCGGATGTGGTCATGCTCGACAACTTCAGTCCGGGGGAGGTCGCGAGGGCAGTTCACGTGAACGACGGGAGGGTGCGCCTCGAGGTCTCGGGGGGGATCAGCCTGCAGAACCTTGAGGAATATCTGAAGATCTACGGCGTGGATTTCCTTTCTGTGGGGGCCCTGACCCATTCCGCACCGGCCGCCGACATCGCCATGGAGATAAGGCATCGGAAGGCGGAATGATCACCCATCATCTCCCAGTCATCTCGTCGACCAACGAGCACCTCGCGGCGCTTGCAGAGGAAGGAGCACCGCACTGGACTGTGGTTCTCGCCGACACCCAGACCGGAGGAAAGGGGCGTGCGGGACGTTCCTGGTGGTCGCCTGCCGGCAACCTTTACATGTCGGTCCTCTTAAGGCCTGACCTCCCCGTCGAGCGGATGTCCAGGATACCTATCCTGGCCTCCCTCGCGGTGCTGACGGCGGTCAGGGACCTGGGGATACCGGTCCAGGCAAAGTGGCCCAACGACATCCTGCTGGACGGGAAGAAGGTGGCGGGGATCCTTTCCCGGGTCAGAAGCGAAGGGGGCCGAGCGATATGGGTGGTGACAGGTTTCGGTGTCAATATCAGGAGACCTGCCGAGGCGGTTCCCGACGAGATCCGTGACAAGATCGGTTTTCTGGGAGATTTTCAAGGGGACGTGGATGCGGACGCGCTGGCCCGGGGTGTCCTGGAAAACTTCCGGAGCCTAACCACCAATATGGAAGGAGACGCCTGGAAGGAGGCTGCCGACAGGTGGTCGGATTTCGCCTTGTGGGGCGTCCCCTATCTGTTCAGGGACGGTGCCAGAGAGCTTCGAGGCACACCACTCAGGCTCGCCGACGACGGGGGCCTGGTGATGAAGACCAGGGATGGGACCGTCACGGTTTACTCTGGAGAACTGGAAGAGAGTCCGGATTCCGGAGTCTAGATTCTAGATTCTAGAGTCTGGAGTCTGGAGTCCAGAGGAGAGGGCGCCGGGGGTACTACAGATCCCCCGTCACCATCGGAGTGGATGTCCCTCCTGAATTCCGTACGCTGAACGCTGAACTTCAGGCCCAGGACTCCAACGGTAAGGAGTGTCCGCGATGAAAGACCTGCTTTTGTGCATCGACGTGGGCAACACACAGACGGTACTCGGCCTCTTCAGGGGAAAGAAGGTCACTTC